>NZ_BAAAWT010000001.1:2615000-3922500 GCF_039535215.1 Streptomyces racemochromogenes | reverse complement strand
CATGAATGTTTACCGGTAATCCGGTCCACACCACGAAAGAGCGGGCCAGTCACGGTCGGAATAAGACCGACTGACCACAACGTCCTCGCTGTGTTCGTTGCCTGCCAGTGCCCGAGGGCCCGACAGGTCTTTTTCAAAGGAACCTCATCCACCGGAGTGGACGGGGTATCAACTTCTGGCGTTGATTTTTGGCACGCTGTTGAGTTCTCAAGGAACGGACGCTTCCTTTGTACTCACCCTCTCGGGCTTTCCTCCGGGCTTTCGTTCTTGCGATTCAGACTCTATCAGAGTCTTTCTCGCTTGCTTTCCAGGTCCTGCGCTTTCGCGCTTTCCCTTTCCGGCGGTTCCGACTCTATCAGATCCTTTCGGGCCTGACTCCCAGTCAGCGGGGTTTGCCTTTCGGGGCGTTGGGCCCTTCCGGCGAGTGAGACAGTAGCGGATTCCCTGCCCCCGAAGCCAATCGGCGGCTGCGTCCTGGAACGCGGATTCCTCATTCGCAAATACGCATGAAAACGAGACGACGAAGTGAGTCGTTCGTTCGAATGTCGTAGTGCGGGATGGCTGTCCGGGGACCGACCGGGGTCGGCTCTCACGTCGGACAACTCGAAGAACCTTACGGACCTGGCACACGCGTGTCAACCCCCCGCTGACCGGGCGGCGACTGGCCGGAAAACCTCAGGTGCTCCTCACGTCCGCGGGTCTACGCTGGGCCCCATGACCACGCACGTGCTCACGCTCAGCCTTCGCTGGTGGGCCGCCTGACGGCGGCCGACCCCCGACACGAGCACGCACGCGCTCACGGCCGCCGCTACGGCGGCCGTTTCTGTTTCTCCCCAGGGAGTGGCGCGGCCGCCGGCCCGGTGGCTCCACTCACGTACGCACAGGGAGAGCAGCAGACATGACGAGGATCTTCAGCGGGATCACGCCGTCCGGGCACCTGACGCTGGGCAACTACCTGGGGGCCCTGCGGCAGTGGGTCGCGGCCGAGCACGCGCCCTCCGACGCGCTGTTCTGCGTCGTGGACCTGCACGCGCTCACCACGGAGCACGATCCCGCGCGGGTGCGGCGCCTCACCCGGCAGGCGGCGTCGCTGTTCCTCGCCGCCGGCCTCGATCCGCGGCGGTGCACCCTCTTCGTACAGAGCCACGTCGCCGAGCACACCCGGCTGTCCTACCTGCTGGAGTGCACCGCCGCCGACGGGGAGCTGCGGCGGATGATCCAGTACCGGGAGAAGGCGGCGAAGGCGGAGGCCGCCGGGAACGGCGTACGGCTGTCGTTGCTGACGTATCCCGTGCTGATGGCCGCGGACATCCTGGCGTACGCGGCGGAGGAGGTGCCCGTCGGTGAGGACCAGCGGCAGCACGTGGAGCTGACGCGGGACCTGGCGGTGCGGTTCAACCAGCGGTACGGCCCGACGTTCACGGTGCCGAAGGTGACGCTGCCGGCCGTGGGTGCGCGGGTCATGGACCTCCAGGACCCGACGTCGAAGATGGGGAAGTCGAGCGAGAGCGGGGCCGGGATCGTCTATCTCCTCGACGAGCCGGCGGTGATCACCAGGAAGGTGATGCGCGCGGTGACCGACAGCGGGGACGGCGGGGTGGTCTACGACCGGGCCGCGCGGCCGGGGGTGGCGAACCTGCTGGACATCCTGGCGGCCTGTACGGGCGGGGAGCCGGAGAAGCTGGCCGAGGGGTACGAGCAGTACGGGCCGCTGAAGCGGGACGTCGCCGAGGCCGTGGTGGAGCTGCTGCGGCCGCTGCGGGAGCGGCATGCCGGGCTGGCGGCCGATCCGGGCGAGGTGGAGCGGGTGCTGCGCGAGGGGGCCGCGCGGGCGCGGGACATCGCGCGGCCGGTGGTGGACCGTGCGTACGAGGCCATCGGGCTGCTGCCGGCGTGAGGGGGGAGGGAGGGGCCCCGCGGGCGCGGCCCCTCCCCCGTCTCAGCTGTTGCCGGTGGCGAGTTCGCGGCTGCGGTCGCGGGCCGCTTCGAGGGCGGCGATCAGGGCCGCTCGTACGCCGTGCTTCTCCAGCTCGACGATGGCGTTGATGGTCGTACCGGCCGGGGAGGTGACGGCTTCGCGGAGCTTGACGGGGTGTTCGCCGCTGTCGCGGAGCATGACGGCGGCGCCGATGGCGGCCTGGACGATGAGGTCGTGGGCCTGGGCGCGGGGCAGGCCGAGGAGGATGCCGGCGTCGGTCATGGCCTCGACGAGGAAGTAGAAGTAGGCGGGGCCGGAGCCGGAGAGGGCGGTGGCCGCGTCCTGCTGGGACTCGGGGACGCGGAGGGTCTTGCCGACGCCGCCGAAGATCTCCTCGGCGTGGGCGAGGTGCGCGGCGGTGGCGTGGCTGCCGGCGGAGATGACGGACATGGCCTCGTCGACGAGGGCCGGGGTGTTCGTCATGACGCGGACGACGGGGGTGCCGGGGGCGAGCCGCTCCTCGAAGAAGGCGGTGGGGATGCCGGCGGCGCCGCTGATGACCAGGCGGTCGGCGGGGACGTGCGGGGCGAGCTCTTCGAGGAGCTTGCCCATGTCCTGCGGCTTGACGGTGAGGATGAGGGTGTCGGCGCGCTTGGCGGCTTCGGCGTTGCTGACGGCCTCGACGCCGTAGCGGGTGCGCAGTTCCTCGGCGCGCTCGGGGCGGCGGGCGGTGACGAGCAGTTTGGCGGCCGGCCATCCGCCGCGGATCATCCCGCTGAGCAGGGCCTCGCCGATCTTGCCGGTACCGAGGACTGCGACTGTCTGGGTCATGCCCGATTCACCTCGCCGAACGAACCTTCAGGACGTACGCCCTCATCCTTGCACCCGTCCGCGTGGTGGCGAGGGGGTGTCCGCTCCGTGGTCAGGGCGTGCGGCGGCGGAGGGTGGCGGCGCCGAGGGCCAGGACGAGCAGCGCGCAGGCGGCGACGACGACGGCGTCGCGTACGAAGTCGGCGGTCATGTCGGTGTGGGTGAGGACCTGGGTCATGCCGTCGACGGCGTAGGACATGGGCAGGACGTCGGAGAGGCCCTCGAGGACGGGCTGCATGGTGTCGCGGGGTGCGAACAGGCCGCACAGGAGCAGCTGCGGGAAGATCACGGCCGGCATGAACTGGACGGCCTGGAACTCGGAGGCGGCGAAGGCGGAGACGAAGAGGCCGAGGGCGGTGCCGAGGAGGGCGTCGAGGAGGGCGACGAGCAGGAGCAGCCAGGCGGAGCCGGTGACGTGGAGGCCGAGGAGCCAGAGGGCGAGGCCGGTGGCGAGGAGGGACTGGAGGACGGCGACGGCGCCGAAGGCGAGGGCGTAGCCGGCGATGAGGTCGGCCTTGCCCAGCGGCATGGCGAGGAGGCGTTCGAGGGTGCCGGAGGTGCGTTCGCGGAGGGTGGCGATCGAGGTCACGAGGAACATGGTGATGAGGGGGAAGATCCCGAGGAGGGACGCGCCGGTGCCGTCGAAGGTGCGGGGGCTGCCGTCGAAGACGTAGCGCAGCAGGGTGAGCATCAGCACGGGGACCAGCAGCATCAGTGCGATGGAGCGCGGGTCGTGGCGGAGCTGGCGCAGGACGCGGGCGGCTGTGGCGAGGGTGCGGGCGCCGTTCATCGCTGGGTCTCCCTGGTGAGGTGTGCGGCCTGGGCGGGCGTGTGCGCGTTCGCGTTCGCTTCGTCGACGAGGCGGAGGAAGCCTTCCTCGACGGTGGCGGTGCCGGTGCGGGTGCGGAGGGCTTCGGGGGTGTCCTGGGCGAGGATGCGGCCGTCGCGCATGAGGAGGAGGTCGTGGCAGCGTTCGGCCTCGTCCATGACGTGGGAGGAGACGAGGATCGTGGTGCCGCGGCGGGCGGTGAGGTCGTGGAAGAGGTTCCACAGGTCGCGGCGCAGGACGGGGTCGAGGCCGACGGTGGGTTCGTCGAGAACGAGCAGCTCGGGCGTGCCGAGGAGGGCGACGGCGAGGGAGACGCGGCTGCGCTGGCCGCCGGAGAGGTTGCCGGCGAGGGCGGTGGCGCGGGTGGTGAGGTCGACGTCGGTGATGGCCTGCTCGACGGCGGTGCGGCGGCGTTCGGCGGCGGTGCGGCCGGGGTCGAGGACGGCGGCGAAGTAGTCGAGGTTCTGCCGGACGGTGAGGTCGTCGTAGACAGAGGGCGCCTGGGTGACGTAGCCGATGCGGGCGCGGAGTGCGGGGTGGCCGGCGGGGTGGCCGAGGACGTCGAGGGTGCCGGTGACGTGGGCCTGGGTGCCGACGACGGCGCGCATGAGGGTGGACTTGCCGCAGCCGGAGGGGCCGAGGAGGCCGGTGATGCGGCCGCGGGGGACATCGAAGCCGATGCCGTCGAGGACGGTGCGGGGGTGGCGGCCGGTGCCGCGGCGGACGGTGAGGTCGTGGGCGTGTACGGCGGGAGGGGGTTCCTCCGGCTGGTTATTCATCATGTGATGAATAATGCTGCCGGCGGTGCCGGTCGTCAATGAGCCGGGTGTTCGACCGCCGCGGTACCGGAAGCGGCCGGGCTACTTCCTGCGCTTGGGGCGGCGCGCGGCCGGGTTGCCCGTACGGGCGCTGCGGCGGCGGCCGAATTCGGCCACGGCCTGCTCGTACTCGGTACGGCGGAGCTTCTCGCCCGGGGCCTCGGACAGGCTGCGCAGGAAGTACGCGGCGAGGGAGCCGATGAACCCGATCGTCTTCAGGCCCTTGAGGGCGGCCTCGTCGGAGGACGGGCGCGGGCGGCGGCCGAAGGACTCCCAGGTCTTGGCGAAGGCGATGGCGGTGGCGATCGCGAACAGCACGATCACCGAGATGCTGAGGAACGGGCCGACGTTGCCGATCTCCAGGCCCTCGTAGGCGAAACGCAGGAGGTAGGCGCCGGCCGCGGCGGCGAGGAGGGAGCCGGCGGCGAGGGCGGCGCGGCGCAGGGCGTAGCCGCCCGTGTGGTCCACCCAGGTGGTGCCGAAGAACCGGATCGGCTCGGGCTGCGGCCCGGCGGCCGGCGCGATGGGGGTGCTCTGGTCTCGCTGCTGCTCTTCGCTCACATCCGCGATTATCCCCCCGACGGGGCGGCCCGCCGGGGGTGTCTCACCTGGCAGTACGGTGAACGGCTCAGCCGCAGCGCGGGGCGACGTAGCCGTCGGAGCCGGTGTGGACGTAGGCGTCGGAGACGAAGCGGCCGTTGCCGACGCAGTCCCAGAGGTCCGTCGTCCCGTACGGCCCCGAGACCGTCGTGCCGGGGCACTGGCAGCGGATCGTCACGGAACCGCCGACGGGGACGTAATCGATGATCGGGTAGTTGGTGCCCGGTCCGCTGCGCACGTTGACCCGGTAGCCGGGAGCGGTCGGGAAGGTCGGGCCCGCGTCGCCCGAGAGGCTGTGGACCTGGCTCGATTCGTTCTCTACGGACATGTGAAGTCTCCCCCCATGGGTGTTGCACTGCGCAACGCGCGCAGGGTAGCAAGCCCTTGGATGTTGCCACGAGCCATCGACTAGGCTCCGTCGGGGGTGGTGAGCGGTGCAGTCGCGGCGCGCGGACTACGCCGGGTTTCCGGAGTACGCCGGGCAGTACCGGCTCGAATCCGTGCTCGGCTCCGGTGGCATGGGCGTCGTCCATCTGGCCGCCTCCAGTTCGGGGCTGAAACTCGCCGTCAAGGTCGTGCACGCGCAGCACGCCGTGGACCCGGAGTTCCGGGCGCGGTTCCGGCAGGAGGTCGCGGCCGCGCGGAGGGTGAGCGGGGCCTTCACCGCTCCCGTCGTCGACGCCGACCCCGATGCCGAGCGGCCGTGGATGGCCACCCTGTTCATCGACGCGCCGACCCTCTCCGAGCGGGTGCGCGAGCGCGTCCTCGACCCCGTCGAGCTGACCCGGCTCGCGGCCGGGCTGGCGGAGGCGCTGCGGGACATCCACCGCGCCGGGGTGGTGCACCGGGACCTGAAACCGAGCAACGTGCTGATGGCGCCGGACGGGGTCCGCGTCATCGACTTCGGCATCTCGCGACCGGCCGACAGCGACCTGCGCACGGAGACCGGCAAGCTGATCGGGACACCGCCCTTCATGGCGCCCGAGCAGTTCCAGCGGCCCCGGGAGGTCGGGACGGCCGCGGACGTGTTCGCGCTGGGCGCGGTGCTCGTGCACGCGGCGACCGGCCGCGGCCCCTTCGACTCCGACAGCCACTACCTCGTGGCGTACCAGGTCGTGCACAGCGAGCCGGACCTGACGGGGCTGCCGGCCCGGCTCCTGCCGATCGTGGCGCGGTGCCTGGCGAAGGACCCCGCCGAGCGGCCGACCGCCGAGGCGCTGATCGCGGAGATGCGCGCCATCGCGTACCCGACGAGCGAGGACACCCAGGCGTTCATCCCGCAGCCGCGGCGGCCGGTGGCGGACGGGGAGCCGACCCACCAGCGGCAGCGGATCCCGACGGAGCCGGCGCCCGCCGCGCGCCGGCGCCGGATCCGGCCGGCGCTGCTGGCGGCCGGGCTCGGTGTCCTGCTCACGGCGGGGGCGGCCGGCGGGTACCTGTGGTGGGCCGCCGGCCCGGACGCCCCGGGAGGGCCCGCCGCCCACGCCCCGGCGCGACCGGAGCCGGCGTTCACCCCGTGGTCGGTCTCACCGGGCACGCCCCCCATGTCCTGCTCGGCGGCCGCCGACGGCCTGTTCTGCTCGGGGCCGGGGCTGGCGGGCGCCCGGCTCGACCCGGCCGACGGTTCGACGACCTGGGCCGTACGCGCGGACGCGCCCGTCCGGGGCGTGGCCGGCAGCACCGCCCCGTCGTACTCGGCCGGAGCGGTCCTGGCGATGGCACCCGGCAGCCAGCTGCTCCAGGCACTGGAGCCGGGCACGGGCGCCGAGCGCTGGCAGCGGAAGCTGGCCTCCGGCACGCGCGTGGTGACGGCGGGCCCGTACGTGGTCACGGTGGCGGCGGACGGCACGGTCACCGCCCTCGACGCAGCGGGCGGGTCCCAGAAGTGGAGCCGCCGCATCCCCGGCGCCGCAGCGGTGTGGTGGGGCGGCGCCGGAGCGGCGGGCGCGCCCGTCCTCTACTCCGCGACGGCGGACCCCGACGGCGGTGCCACCCAGCTCACCGAGATCGACCCGGCCACCGGTGCCGTGCGCTGGCAGACCCGGGCCGCCGGAGAACTGCGGCCGATCGGAACGGCCCGCGGCGCGCTGTACCTGCTCGACAACGCCCCCGGCGTCAGAACGGCCGGGATCGCGCGGGTGGACCTGGTCAGCCACGCCGTACGCCGGGTCCAGCTGTCGGCCCCGCTGTACGAGGTGGAGGCGACGGTGGCCCCGGACGGGACGGCGTACGCCTTCGGCACGCGGGGCGGTCTCGTCGCCATCGGCGGGGAGAAGGAGCTGTGGCGGGTGGAGACGGGGGCGGCGTTCGCGTCCCGGCCGGTGTTCGCGGACGGACGCATCTACCTGTCGGCCGGGGACGGCCGGCTGCTGGCATACGACACCGCCGGCAACCCCCTCGGCCAGACCAAGCCGCGCATGGCCCCGCAGAACACCTTCAGCGCCACCATCCCCTCCCCCGTGGTCGCCGACGGCCGCGTCTACGCCTGCGCACCCGACGGCACGGTCTTCGCCCAGGACGCGCGGAACCCCGCCGGGTGGTAGGCCACCTCGGCGGGGTTCACGGGATCCGGAAGGCTCAGCCCAGCTTCGTGACGTCGCGCACCGCGCCCTTGTCGGCGCTGGTGGCCATCGCCGCGTAGGAGCGCAGGGCCGCCGAGACGGTGCGCTCGCGGTTCTTCGGCGCGTACACGCCGCCCAGCTCCGCGTGGCGGGCGGCCAGCTCCTCGGCGGAGACCAGCAGCTCGATCGACCGGTTCGGGATGTCGATGCGGATCCGGTCGCCGTCCCGGACGACGGCGATGTCGCCGCCCGAGGCCGCCTCCGGGGAGGCGTGGCCGATCGACAGGCCCGAGGTGCCGCCGGAGAAGCGGCCGTCCGTGACCAGGGCGCAGACCTTGCCGAGGCCGCGGCCCTTGAGGAAGGACGTCGGGTAGAGCATCTCCTGCATGCCGGGGCCGCCGCGCGGGCCCTCGTAGCGGATGACGACGACGTCGCCGGGCCGGACCTCCTTGCGGAGGATCTTGTCGACGGCCTCGTCCTGCGACTCGCAGACCACGGCCGGGCCCTCGAAGGTCCAGATCGACTCGTCGACGCCGGCGGTCTTCACCACGCAGCCGTCGACGGCGAGGTTGCCGCGCAGGACGGCGAGGCCGCCGTCCTTGGAGTACGCGTGCTGCACGGAGCGGATGCAGCCGCCCTCGGCGTCGAGGTCGAGGCTCTCCCAGCGCTCGGACTGGGAGAAGGCGGTCGCGGAGCGCTTGCAGCCGGGGGCCGCGTGCCACAGCTCCATGGCCTCCTCGGACGCCGTGCCGGAGCGGGCGTCCCACTTGGCGAGCCAGTCGTCCAGGCCGTCGGAGTGGACGGTGCTGACGTCCTTGTTGAGGAGCCCGCCGCGGTGCAGCTCGCCGAGGATGGCGGGGATGCCGCCGGCGCGGTGCACGTCCTCCATGTAGTACGTGCCGCCCGGGGCGACGTTCGGGGCGACCTTGGCCAGGCACGGCACGCGGCGCGAGACCGCGTCGATGTCCTTGAGGTCGTAGTCCAGGCCCGCCTCCTGCGCGGCGGCCAGCAGGTGCAGGATCGTGTTGGTCGAGCCGCCCATGGCGATGTCCAGGGCCATGGCGTTCTCGAAGGCCTCGCGGGAGGCGATGTTGCGCGGCAGGACCGACTCGTCGCCGCCCTCGTAGTAGCGCTTGGTGATCTCCACGACCGTGCGGCCGGCGTCCTCGTACAGGGCGCGGCGGGCGGTGTGCGTGGCGAGGACCGAGCCGTTGCCCGGGAGGGCCAGGCCGATGGCCTCGGCGAGGCAGTTCATCGAGTTGGCGGTGAACATGCCCGAACACGAACCGCAGGTCGGACAGGCGTTCTCCTCGATGCGCAGGACGTCCTCGTCCGAGACGTTCTCGTTGGAGGCGTCGACCATGGCGTCGATCAGGTCCAGCTTGCGGACGGTGCCGTCCACCAGGGTCGCCTGGCCGGCCTCCATCGGACCGCCGGAGACGAAGACCACCGGGATGTTCAGGCGCAGCGCGGCCATCAGCATGCCGGGGGTGATCTTGTCGCAGTTGGAGATGCAGATCAGGGCGTCGGCGCAGTGCGCCTCGACCATGTACTCCACGCTGTCCGCGATCAGGTCGCGGGAGGGGAGCGAGTACAGCATGCCGGCGTGGCCCATGGCGATGCCGTCGTCGACCGCGATCGTGTTGAACTCGCGGGGGATCGCGCCGGCGGCGCGGATCGCGTCCGAGACGATGCGGCCGACCGGCGCCAGGTGGGTGTGGCCGGGGACGAACTCGGTGAAGGAGTTGGCGACCGCGATGATCGGCTTCCCGATGTCCTCGCTCGCTACGCCCGACGCGCGCATCAGCGCACGAGCGCCTGCCATGTTGCGGCCGTGGGTGACGGTGCGGGACCTCAGCTCGGGCATGCGGTTTCACTCCCCATGAGTGCGGCTGTACGGTCAGCCGCGACTGTGGATATGGCTCGGTTACGAGGCTACGCCCACCGCCCGCGATCCGGACAGCTCGTCCGGATGCCGGGACGGAGGGCTCATTCCTCGGTCACTCCCCCGTCACTCCTCGGTCAGGTAGCGCTGCAGCGTCGGAGCCACCAGGGCCACGATGTCCTCCTGGTCCGCGGACGCGAGCGGCTCGACCTGCACCACGTACCGCAGGATCGCGATCCCGACCATGTGCGAGGCGGCCAGCTCCGCCCGGAACGTCGGATCCGGGACGTCCAGGTCGGCGGCGATCCGCTCCAGCAGACGACGCAGCACCAGCGTGCGCAGCACCTTCGCGGCCGCCTCGTGCGTCAGCGCGGACCGGATCACGGCGAGCAGCGGCACCCGCGTCACCGGGTTCTCCCACACCCCCAGGAAGTACCGGACCAGCCGCTCCCCGATCCCGTCCGGGCCCTCCCCGAGGATGGCCGGAACCACCAGGGCCGGCTCCAGGCTCACCTCGACGGCGGCGGCGAACAGGTCGTCCTTGCTACCGAAGTAGTGGTGCACCAGCGCCGGATCCACCCCGGCCACCTTGGCGATCCCGCGCACCGACGTCTTGTCGTAGCCGCGCTCCGCGAACACCTCGCGGGCCGCCAGCCGGATCCGTTCCTGGGTGCCGGGCCCGTCGTCGGCCTCGTCCTGACGCGGCCGGCCGGGCCCCCGCCGCCGCTTCACGGGCTCGCTCACCGGCGCCCGGCCGGGTCGGCGAGGTGCGCCCGCGTGAAGGCCAGCGCCTCGGCGAGGTCGGCCTCACGCTCGGCGGAGGACATGGCGCGCCGCGTGTTGACCTCGATCACCACGTGCCCGTCGAAGGAACGCCGGGCCAGCCCCTCCAGCAGCTCGGCGCAGGGCTGCGTACCGCGCCCGGGGACGAGGTGCTCGTCCTTCGCGGAGCCGTTGCCGTCGGCGAGGTGGACGTGCGCCAGCCGGTCGCCCATCCGGTCGATCATCGCGCCGGCGTCGGTCCGGGCGGTGGCGGTGTGGGACAGGTCCACGGTGAAGTGCCGGTAGTCGTCCTTCGTCACGTCCCACTCGGGCGCGTACGCGAGCATCTCGCGGTCCCGGTAGCGCCACGGGTACATGTTCTCGACGGCGAAGCGCACATCCGTCTCCTCCGCCATCCGCCAGATCCCGGAGACGAAGTCCCGCGCGTACTGCCGCTGCCAGCGGAACGGCGGATGGACGACGACGGTCGACGCCCCCAGCCGCTCGGCGGCGGCCCGCGCCCGCTGGAGCTTGGTCCACGGATCGGTGGACCACACCCGCTGGGTGATGAGCAGACAGGGCGCGTGCACGGCCAGGATCGGCACCTGATGGTGGTCCGACAGGCGGCGCAACGCGTCGACGTCCTGGCTCACCGGGTCCGTCCAGACCATGACCTCCACCCCGTCGTAGCCGAGACGGGCGGCGATCTCGAAGGCGGTCGCCGTGGACTCCGGGTACACGGAGGCGGTGGACAGGGCGACCTTCGGGGTCCGGCTGTTCGGGATACGGAGCGGATCTGCCACGGTGACAGGTTACGGGGCCCCTCCCCGCCGAACCGTAAGCGGCAGCACTTTCGTCATACTTTTCGATTGAAAACCGGCGCCGCAGAGGCGCAGGGACACGGCCCGGCCGACCGCCAGGCACGCGACCCCGCCAGGCACTTCGGCGCCCAGGCGGGGGGGGCGGGGGGCGGTATCCCCCGGGGCGGTCTCAGAGCGGGTTGGGGGCTTCCCGTCAGTCCCATCGTCCTTCCGGTTCGGGCCGGTCCCTCAAGGGCGCTCCTTCGTCGCGTCACTTCGTGATCGCCTTCGGCGACCCTTGACCGACCGGCCCGAACCGGAAAGCCGAAAGACTGCCGGGAAACCCCCAAAGAAACGGGACGGACGATCCTTGGAGGAGCGGGTCCGTCAGCGATGAGGCGAGGTGCCGGGGCCGGCCCGCCCGACATCCGGCCCCTGCCCTCTGCGATTCCGGGCCAGGGGCGCGACAACCCGCACGAGAAGACGACCAGAGCAGCCCAGGAAGCCGACAGGCGCGACAGATCGCTACGCGCTCCTGCTGGCATGGCGTCCGACGACCGTCCTGGGCTGATACCCGCACGAGAAGACGATCACCGCAGTCCAGGAGGCGCGCAGGCGCGGTGGATCGCTACGCGCTTCTCCCGGCTCGGCGTCGGAGGGCCGTCTGGGGCTGGGATAGGGCACGAAAGGGGCAGGTGAGGGCCTTGGAGGGGCGAATCGCCCCCTCTCGCGGGGCCTTTGGCGGCTTGCCGGAGTCTGCGGATGTCCTTTTCACCCGCAGACTCCGACAGAGAGCCATCCGACCCCACAACAGACGCCCATACAGGGGCAAAAGGGGCGCGTGAGTCTTCTGTATGGCCGACGACCGGCTCAAGACGGCGGCCGGCCGCCGAGATCAGAGAAGCGCGTAGCGAACTGACGCGCCTGGGTGCCCCATGAGCCGCTCTGATCGGCTTCTCGTGCGGGTATCAGCCCAAGGCGGTCGTCGGACGCTGAGACGGGAGGAGCGCGTAGCGATCTGTCGCGTCTGGGGGCTTCCCAGGTCGCCCGGATCGACCTTTGGTGCGGGTTGCCGCGCCCCTGGCCCGGAATCCGGACTCTTGAGGCCCCGGATGTCGGGCGGGCCGGCGTCCGGCCCCTCGCCTCATCCCTGAGAGACCCGTCCGCCCTCCTCTGAACCGTCCCGTTTCTTTGGGGGTTTCCCGGCAGTCTTTCGGCTTTCCGGTTCGGGACGGCCTGTCAAGGGTCGCCGAAGGCGATCACGAAGTGACGCGACGAAGGAGCGCCCTTGAGGGACCGGCCCGAACCGGAAGGACGATGGGACTGACGGGAAGCCCCCAACCTGCTCTGAGACCGTCCGAGGGCACCCCGCCCCCCAGCCACCGGCCCGCAGACGAGGGGCCGGGTGGGCAAGCACCGCCCTGCCCCCCACCCCTCGAGGGGGAGATGGCGGGCCCGCGCCGCAAGATGCGTACGCAGGCCCCGTACCCCTACGGCAGGTGGTCCAGTCTGCGGAGGATGACGCCCTCGCGGAGGGCCCAGGGGCAGATCTCCAGTTCGTCCACGCCGAAGAGGTCCATGGTCGCCTCCGCCACCAGCGCGCCCGCCAGGAGCTGGGCGGCGCGGCCTTCCGAGACGCCGGGGAGGGCGGCGCGTTCCGTCGTGGTCATCGCCGTCAGGCGGGGGACCCACTCCTCCAGGGACTTCCGCGTCAGCTCGCGCTGCACGTGCGGGCCGTCGGCCTCGCGGGCCGCGCCGGCGATGCGGGCCAGCTGCTTGAAGGTCTTCGACGTGGCCACCACGTGGTCCGGCGCCCCGAAGCGGCTGAACTCGCCGACGGTCCGTGCGATCTGCGCCCGCACGTGCCGCCGCAGCGCCCGTACGTCCGCCGGGTCCGCCGGGTCGCCCGGGAGCCAGGCCGAGGTGAGGCGGCCGGCGCCCAGCGGCAGGGACACGGCCGCGTCGGGGTCCTCGTCCATGCCGAACGCGATCTCCAGCGAGCCCCCGCCGATGTCGAGGACCAGCAGCTTCCCCGCCGACCAGCCGAACCACCGCCGGACCGCCAGGAAGGTCAGCCGGGCCTCGTCCTCGCCGCTGAGCACCGGCAGCTCGATGCCGGTCTCCTCCTTGACCCGGGCGAGGACCTCGTCGGCGTTCGGGGCCTCGCGCACCGCGCTGGTCGCGAACGGCAGCACGTCCTCGCAGCCCTTGTCCTCGGCCGCCTGCACCGCGCCGGCGATCGCCGAGACGAGGCGCTCCACGCCGTCCGGGCTGACGGCGCCGCGCTCGTCGAGCAGCTCGGCGAGGCGCAGCTGCACCTTGTGCGAGTGGGCGGGCTGCGGGCGCGCGCCGGGGTGCGCGTCCACCACCAGCAGATGGATCGTGTTCGAACCCACGTCAAGGACACCGAGTCTCATACGGGAAACGCTACTGGGCCGAACGCGGAGCGGTGGAGGAAGGGGCGCTTAGGCTGGGCTTGTGCCAAATTCGAAGAAGGCCAGCAAGAGCAACAAGAGCGACAAGAGCGACAGGGCCAAGAGCACCACGGCCGGACTCAAGACCGGACCCAAGACCGGTCCCAAGGCCAAGGTGTCGGACGAGAAGGGGCTCGACTTCCCCCGGGCCTGGGTGGAGTTCCCCGATCCCGCCGACGACGAGCAGGTCTTCCGCTGCGACCTGACCTGGCTGACCTCCCGCTGGACGTGCATCTTCGGCAGCGGCTGCCAGGGCATCCAGGCGGGCCGGGCGTCCGACGGGTGCTGCACCCTCGGCGCGCACTTCTCCGACGAGGACGACGAGAAGCGGGTCGCCGAGCACGTCGCCCGGCTCACGCCCGAGCTGTGGCAGTTCCACGACGTCGGCAGCGAGTCGGGCTGGACCCAGCTGGACGACGACGGGGACAAGCAGACCCGCCGCTGGGACGGCGCCTGCATCTTCCTGAACCGGCCCGGCTTCCCCGCCGGCGCGGGCTGTTCCCTGCACATCCTGGCCCTGCGCAGCGGCCAGGAGCCGCTGGAGACGAAGCCGGACGTGTGCTGGCAGCTGCCGATCCGGCGGACGTACGACTGGATCGACCGGCCGGACGACACCCGCGTGCTCCAGGTGTCGATCGGCGAGTACGACCGGCGCGGCTGGGGCCCGGGCGGGCACGACCTGCACTGGTGGTGCACGTCGGCGACGTCCGCGCACGGCGCCGGGGACCCGGTGTACGTGTCGTACCGGGCGGAGCTGACGGAGCTGATGGGCGCGGAGGGCTACGCGGAGCTGGTGAAGCTGTGCGAGGCGCGGCTGGCGTCGCTGCTGCCGATGGCCCCGCATCCCGCCGACCCGCAGTAGGTACGCAGCCGGGCGCCTCAGCCGGCCGGCGGGCCGGCCCCCGGGTCGGGGGAAACCGTTCCTCCTGAGGACGGGGCCGGGGTCGCCGGGTCCGTCGGGGTGGGCGTGGGCGTCGGGGTCGGTGTCGGCGTGGGGTCCGGGGGCGTCGGCGTGGGCGTCGGGGTCGGTGTCGGGGCCGGGGGCGTCGGGGTGGGGTCCGGGGCGGGCGGGGTCGGCTCGGTGGTGGGGGCGGGGCGGCCGCGGCCCTGGAGGGAGATCACCGCGCCGCCGGGGTCGACGCCGACCCGGGCCGTCCAGGCGCCGACGGGCTGGGCCGCGGTGTCGACGGTGATCCGGAGGGTGACCGATTCTCCGGGTGCGAGGGTGCCCGCGGTCTGGCTCGCGCGCAGCCAGGGCGCGTCCGACCAGAGCCGCCAGTCGACCGGGCTGCCGCCGGAGGCGGTGAGCGTGAGCAGGGTGGTGGCGCCGCGGGTGGCGGCGGCGACGGTCAGGCGGCCGGGCGCGCCGGGGCCGCCGGCCTCGGGGGTGGCCGGGGTGCCGGCGCTGATGACCTCGACGGAGACGTCGGGGGCTTCGCTGCCGGGGGCGAAGCCGGGCTCGCCGGTGGTGTGGGCGGTGTTCCCGGTGTTCTCGTACCCGGTGAGGGGGCGGCCGGCGACGTACGGGGGCGGGATCTGCGACTCGCTGGCCGAGATGCGGGTGCCGTCGCCGCCGACGGGTTCGCCGGTGGAGGGTGCGCCCCGGTACGCGGCCCACAGCGCGAGTACGGGCGCCGCCACGACGGTGGCGACGACGGTGGTGGTCACGGCGCGGGCCCGGAACCGGTCGCGGCGGGCGGCGCGGTCCTTGGGGTCCATGGGGAAGCCGGTGCGGTCGAAGCGCGGGCCGGGGCGGCCGCCGCGGCGCCGGCCGGAGCGCAGCATGGCGGCGTGGACGGCGGTGCGGGGGGCGGGGACGAGGGGGAGGGCGGCGTCGATGCCGCCGGAGCCGGGCCAGGGCGCGCCGGCGCCGACGCGTTCGGCGACGCGGCGGCAGCGCGGGCAGTCGTCGACGTGGCGGACGAGCTCGGCGCGCAGGGTGGCGGAGAGGAGGACCTGGCCGGGGCCGGGGCCGTCGTCGTCGCCGGTGATGCGGGAGACGGCCGGGCAGTTGGCGGTCTCGACGACGGCGAGGGCGGCGCGGGTGCGTTCGACTTCGCAGGCGGCGCCGGAGAGCAGGTCCCGGGCGGTGGTGGGGGCGGTGCCGAGGACGGCGGCGAGTTCGGTGACGCCGAGGCGGTGGCGGACGGCGAGTTCGAGGGCTTCGCGCTGTTCGGGGGTGGTGCCGGCGGCTTCGGGCCAGGCGAGGCGGGCGAGCTCGGTGCGGTGGTAGGCGCTGACGTCGAGCGGGCGGTGCGCCCGGGGCGCGTGATCGGCGCCGGTGTACTCCGGCGTGCGCCGGGTGGAATGCGCCCCTTGGCGTACGCGCCTGCGCTCGGCCAGCCGGCGCAGGCAGGCCCAGCGGGCGAGGGCGTACAGCCAGGCCCGGCGGTCGCCCTCGTCGGGACATCGGCCGGGGTGCCGCTCGGCCACGGCGAGGACGTCGCCTAGCACGTCGGCGGCGGCCTCGTGGTCGCACAGGACCGAGAGGCAGTAGGTGAAGAGCCCGTCCAGGTAGGGCTCGTGCCGGAAGGGCGGGGGCTCGGGAACCTCCAGCCGCAGGGTGTCCCCGGCGTCGGCCGCAGCACCCGTCCCGGGGGCCACTACCGCATCGGACGCACCACCGGCAACAGGTGCACCCTGCGCACCACCCGTGTCGCCACGCGTACCGCCCTCCGCGCCACCCGCCGGACCCGTCCATTCCGCTGGGGGTGTGCGCCTGTGCGCCGGGTGTGCGCCGGTGCGCGATACGGGGTCTCCCTGGTCGCTGCTCTTCACTCGGCGAACCGTAGGCGGCGCGCCGGTGACCCTCCGGAAGCCTTCCGGGCTTTTAGCCCTTAAGGGTGAACAGATCGCCACTCCGCTGACAGCGGCCCTGACGACGGGCCGCGTGCCCGACCGTCCCGGCCGGTCGGGCGTTGTCGGTGGCTGCGGCTACCGTGGGCGGCATGGCTGCCCGTACATCTCGCTCATCCGCCAAGGACCGGCCGTCCTACCGCTGCTCCGAGTGCGGCTGGGCCACCGTGAAATGGCTCGGCCGGTGCCCCGAGTGCCAGGCGTGGGGGACCGTCGAGGAGATGGGCGCGCCCGCCGTACGGACCACCGCGGCCGGCCGCGTCTCGGCCGCCGCGCTGCCGATCGCCCAGGTCGACGGGCGGACCGCGACCGCCCGCAGCACCGGCGTGGACGAGCTGGACCGCGTGCTCGGCGGCGGCCTCGTCCCCGGCGCCGTGGTCCTGCTGGCCGGCGAGCCGGGCGTCGGCAAGTCGACGCTGCTGCTGGACGTCGCCGCGAAGGCGGCCACCGGCGACCACCGCACCCTCTACGTCACCGGCGAGGAGTCGGCGAGCCAGGTGCGGCTGCGCGCCGACCGGATCAACGCCCTCAACGACCACCTCTACCTCGCCGCCGAGACCGACCTGTCCGCCGTGCTGGGGCACCTCGACGCGGTGAAGCCCTCGCTGCTGGTCCTGGACTCCGTACAGACCATCGCCTCCCCCGAGATCGACGGTGCGCCCGGCGGCATGGCCCAGGTCCGCGAGGTCGCCGGCGCGCTGATCCGCGCCTCGAAGGAGCGGGGCATGGCCACCCTCCTCGTCGGCCACGTCACCAAGGACGGCGCCATCGCCGGCCCCCGCCTGCTGGAGCACCTCGTGGACGTGGTGCTCAGCTTCGAGGGCGACCGGCACGCCCGGCTGCGCCTGGTGCGCGGCGTGAAGAACCGCTACGGCGCCACGGACGAGGTCGGCTGCTTCGAGCTGCACGACGAGGGCATCACCGGGCTCGCCGACCCCAGCGGGCTGTTCCTGACCCGGCGCGCCGAGGCGGTGCCGGGCACCTGCCTGACCGTGACCCTGGAGGGCAAGCGCCCGCTGGTCGCCGAGGTGCAGGCGCTCACCGTCGACTCGCAGATCCCCTCCCCGCGCCGCACCACCTCGGGCCTGGAGACCTCGCGCGTCTCGATGATGCTGGCGGTGCTGGAGCAGCGCGGCCGGATCACCGCGCTGGGCAAGCGGGACATCTACAGCGCGACCGTGGGCGGGGTGAAGCTGACGGAGCCGGCCGCCGACCTGGCGATCGCGCTGGCCCTGGCCTCGGCGGCGAGCGACGTGCCGCTGCCGAAGAACCTGGTCGCCATCGGTGAGGTCGGCCTGGCCGGCGAGGTGCGGCGGGTGACCGGCGTGCAGCGGCGCCTGGCCGAGGCGCACCGGCTCGGCTTCACGCACGCGCTGGTCCCGGCGGACCCGGGGAAGGTGCCGCCGGGCATGAAGGTGACCGAGGTGGCGGACATGGGGGACGCGCTGCGGGTCCTGCCGCGCGGGCGGTCGCGTACGCCGGCCAGGGAGCGGGCCGCGGCGGGCAACGGGGCCGAGTAGCGGGGCGAGCAGCGGGCCGGGCAGCGGGCCGGGCACCGGAGCCGCGTAACGGAATCCTTTACTCCGACGACGGGTCCGGACGGCGCCCCAAACGCCAGGTCAGCGGCCTGACGTGAGCCGGACGCGGCCGGAGCCGCCGCCCGGCGGGGGTCCCCCGACGGGCGGGGCGCGGGGCCCGTACGGGGCGTCGTGGCGGCGGTACGGGCCAAGCCCCGGCGGGCGCGCAGCGTGCGCCGGTAGACTTTGTGCTGGTCCGCCCGGCCGTACGCGGCGGCGCAACCCGCGACCGGAGGAGTGCAGTGGCAGCCAAGGACGGTGCAGCAGCACCCGGGAAGTCCGGCGCGAGCTCCAAGCACGAGGCGTTGATGCGCGCTTCGCTGAGCGCGGTCGCGCCTGGTCAGCCCCTGCGCGACGGGCTGGAGCGGATCGTCCGCGGCAACACGGGCGGCCTGATCGTCCTCGGCATGGACAAGGCCGTCGAGGCGATGTGTACCGGCGGCTTCGTGCTGGACGTGGAGTTCACCGCTACCCGGCTGCGCGAGCTGTGCAAGCTCGACGGGGCGCTCATCCTCGACAAGGACATCACCAAGATCCTGCGGGCCGGCGTGCAGCTGGTGCCCGACGCGTCGATCCCCACGGAGGAGACGGGCACCCGTCACCGCACGGCGGACCGCGTCTCCAAGCAGTGCGGCTTCCCGGTGGTGTCGGTGTCGCAGTCGATGCGGCTGATCGCGCTGTACGTGGACGGGGAACGGCGCGTCCTGGAGGAGTCCGGGGCGATCCTGTCGCGCGCGAACCAGGCGCTGGCCACGCTGGAGCGGTACAAGCTCCGCCTGGACGAGGTCGCGGGGACGCTGTCGGCGCTGGAGATCGAGGACCTGGTCACGGTCCGCGACGTCACCGCCGTCGCGCAGCGGCTGGAAATGGTCCGCCGGATCGCGACGGAAATCGCCGAGTACGTGGTCGAACTGGGCACGGACGGGCGACTGCTCTCCCTCCAGCTGGACGAGCTGACGGTCGGCATCGAGCAGGAGCGGGAGCTGGTGATCCGGGACTACGTTCCGGAACCGACGGCGAAGCGTTCCCGCACGGTGGAGGAGGCGCTGCCGGCGCTGGACGCGCTGACGCATCCGGAACTGCTGGAGCTGGCGATCGTGGCGAAGGCGCTGGGGTACACGGGCTCGCCGGAGACCCTGGACTCGGCGGTGTCGCCGCGCGGGTACCGGCTGCTGGCGAAGGTGCCGAGGCTGCCCGGGGCGATCATCGAGCGGCTGGTGGAGCACTTCGGCGGCCTGCAGAAGCTGCTGGCGGCGTCGGTGGACGACCTCCAGACGGTGGACGGCGTGGGCGAGGCGCGTGCGCGCAGCGTCCGCGAGGGCCTGTCCCGCCTGGCGGAGTCCTCGATCCTCGAACGCTACGTCTAGCCCCCGGGGCTGCGCCCCGGACCCCGCGCCTCAAGCGCCGACGCGTCCGGAAGGCTAGTCCTGCTTCAGGACGAAGGACGTGCGGGCCACCGGGAGGCCCGGGGACTTGACCTCGACCACGTAGGTGTCGGGCGCCGGGTTGCCCTGCGGCGGGTTCTGGCACTGGTCCGCCGCGCTCGGCTTGCGGTCCCACTCCACCGACTGCTTCGTCTCGCCCTGGGCCGGCAGCCGGTAGAACGCGTTGGCCGCGCCCGTCGGGCAGTCGGCGGAGGACCAGACGGCCTTGGCGCCCGTCGTCTGGAAGATGGTCATCACCGCCTGCTTCGGGCCGAGGCCGAACTTGCAGGTGCTGCCGGAGGTGTTGCGGACGAGGAGTTCCAGACGGGGCTTCTCGTTCGCCTCGTACTCGTTCTTGACGCTCTTGACCTCCCACTGCAACGCGCTGGCGGGGCACGTCGGCAGCGGGGAGTCCGCCGGGACCTGTGCGGGGGCCGCGCCGCCGGAGCCGCCGGAGGACGAGGCGCCCGCGCCGCCGCCGGAGCCCGCACCGGTGCCGCCCGCGTCGCCGTTCTTCGCCGGGCCGGTGGCACCGCCGCCGCTGCCCGAGTCCCCGCGTCCGCCCGGGGCCTGACTGATCGCCGGGCCGGTGCCGGAGGGGCCGGGGGTGATGGTGCGCACGGGTCCGGAGCCGTCGCCGCCGCCCTTGCCGTTCGTACTCGTCCTGCCGCCGCCGGAACTGACGAACCATACGGCGAGCAGCGCGACGAGCGCGGCGACGGACGCCAGCACGGCCCTCCGCCGCCAGTAAATGGAGGAGGGAAGCGGCCCGACCGGATTGCGCAGAGATCCCACGCACCGAACCTTACGAGAACTCGTGCCGCGTTCCGCGCCCCACATGCCGCACGTCCGGCAGGTTTTGCCGATGATCATCCTGCGGGGCTACTCGCGAACGGTCATATCCGGCCAGGGGTCTGACACGACAGCCGCGGAGCGCCGAGTACGGTCAGTGACCATGGACAGCTCCGACCTCTACCGCGACATCACCGACTTCGCCCACGCCACGCCCCCTTGGGTGCAGAAGGTGGTCGAGGTCTGGACCGAGTACGGCCTCCTGGTGTTCGGCCTGCTCTACATATCCGTCTGGTGGCGTGCGCGCGGCAGGCAGGGCGGAGATCCCCGGGCCCTCGCCCTGGCCGTGCTGGCGCCGCTGGTCACCGCGCTCGTGTACGTCGCGTCCGAGCTCGTCAAGTCCACCATCGACGAGGAACGGCCCTGCCGGGCGGTGGCCGGGGCGGCCGCCTCCCTCGTCCCGTGCCCGCCGTACGGGGACTGGTCCTTCCCCAGCAACCACTCCGCCATCGCCGGCGCCGCCGCCGTCGCGCTGGCGCTGGCCGTCCCCCGTCTCGCGTGGCTGACGCTGCCGATGGGGCTGCTGATGGCCTTCTCCCGCGTCTTCGTCGGGGTGCACTACCCGCACGACGTCGGCATGGGCCTGCTGCTGGGGGCCTCGCTGGCCGTCCTGGCCGTGGCGGCGCTGACCGGTCCGATGATCAGGCTCATCACCGCCGTCCAGGGGAGCGGCAACCGCGCGGCCGTCTGGTTCACCGGTCCGGGCCCCGCGCGCCGGACCTGAAACGTGCCAGGATGCCGTCTGTCATGACTGCATCTCCCTCACACGCCTCCGCGACCTCCGAGACCTCCGCGTCCCGCGTGGCACCCGCCCGCGCGCTGCACTCCCCGGTCATCGCGTGGTTCGACGAGCACGCCCGCGACCTCCCCTGGCGCCGCCCCGAGGCCGGCCCCTGGGGGGTGATGGTCAGCGAGTTCATGCTCCAGCAGACCCCCGTCAGCCGGGTGCTGCCCGTGTACGAGCAGTGGCTCGCCCGGTGGCCCCGGCCCGCGGACCTGGCCGCCGAGGCGCCGGGCGAGGCCGTACGGGCCTGGGGGCGGCTCGGCTACCCCCGGCGGGCGCTGCGGCTGCACGGCGCGGCCGCGGCGATAACGGAACGGCACGGCGGCGACGTGCCCCGGGACCACGCGCAGCTGCTGGCGCTGCCCGGGATCGGCGAGTACACGGCCGCCGCGGTGGCCTCCTTCGCGTACGGGCAGCGGCACCCGGTGCTGGACACCAACGTGCGCCGGGTCTTCGCGCGCGCCGCGACCGGGGTCGAGTACCCGCCGAACGCCACCACCGCCGCCGAACGCCGGCTGGCGCGGGAGCTGCTGCCCGAGGACGAGCCGACGGCGGCCCGCTGGGCGGCGGCCTCGATGGAGCTCGGCGCGCTGGTGTGCACCGCCAAGAACCCGGACTGCGCCCGCTGCCCGGTGTCGGGGCTGTGCGCGTGGCGGCTGGCGGGCAAGCCCGCGCACGACGGGCCGCCACGGCGCGGGCAGACGTACGCCGGTACGGACCGCCAGGTGCGCGGCAAGCTGCTCGCGGTGCTGCGGGAGGCGGTGGGCCCGGTTCCGCAGGCGGTGCTGGACACGGTGTGGGACGAGCCCGTGCAGCGGGCCCGGGCGCTGGACGGACTGGTGTCGGACGGGCTCGTGGAGCCCCTCGCGCACGGGATGTACCGGCTGCCGCAGAGCTGAGTCCCGGGGCGCCTCCGCACCGCCGGGCGCCCCCCTCGGGATTCACTCGAAGTTGACGCGAAGATTCCGTTTGAGGCCGGGAAACCGCAGCTCACGGGCGCTGTTACACAACCTACGGGTGTCCGTGCGCCCACCGCAGGCTGACCCGCACAGTGCCGTGACAACCCCTCCGTAACTTCGGATCCGTAAGACAGCGGAGACGGGGACGCAGTGGAGGCGGTACGCATGGCGCACGGAGAGGTACTCGAGTTCGAGGAGTACGTACGCACCCGGCAGGACGCCCTCCTGCGCAGCGCACGGCGCCTGGTCCCGGACCCCACGGACGCCCAGGACCTCCTCCAGACCGCCCTCGTCCGCACCTACGGCCGCTGGGACGGCATCGCCGACAAGTCCCTCGCCGACGCCTACCTGCGCCGCGTCATGATCAACACGCGGACCGAGTGGTGGCGGGCCCGCAAGCTCGACGAGGTCCCCACCGAGCAGCTCCCCGACGCCTCCGTCGAGGACGGCTCGGACCAGCGCGCCGACCGCGCCCTCCTCATGGACATCCTCAAGGTGCTCGCGCCCAAGCAGCGCAGTGTCGTCGTGCTGCGACACTGGGAGCAGATGAGCACCGAGGAGACGGCCGCGGCGCTCGGTATGTCGGCGGGAACCGTGAAGAGCACACTGCACCGCGCCCTGGCCCGGCTCCGTCAGGAGCTGGAGAGCCGGGACCTGGACATGCGTGCCCTGGAACGCGGTGACCACACCACGCGCTACGAGGGGCGGGAGCGGTGCGCGGCCTGAACGGCCAAAGTCTGAGCGGTAGAAGCTCGCTGGTACTCCTGTCGGCGGGGACCACGGTCCTCGTCGGCACAGTGCTGTTCGCGGCCGGATGCTCCGCCGGGGGCACGGGGCTGCGCGACGGGGGGCCCGCGCGCACCGATCCGGTGGCGCGCAGCAACCAGCCCACCGGCGTCCCCACCAAGCCCCCGGCCCCGGGCCACTCCGCCGCCGCGTCCACCGGCAGCCCGGTCAAGCGGGTCGACCCGGTCGCCCTGCTGAAGGCCGACCCCAAGGTCAGCGCCGAGATCAAGCGGGACCTGAAGCCCTGCACGGGCAAGGAGTACCCGATCGACGTGAGCTACGGGAAGATCACCGGCAACACCGTCGTCGACGTCGTCGTCAACGTCCTGTCCTGCGCCGACGCCCTGGGCCGCGGCTCGTACGTGTACCGGTCGAACGGCTCCGCGTACGAGAATGTGTTCGCGGACGAGCAGAAGCCCGTCTACGCGGAGATCGACCGGGGCGACCTCGTCGTCAGCAAGCCCGTGTACGGGCACGACGCCGCCCCCTCCGAACCGTCCGGCGAGGACGTGATCACGTACCGCTGGAACGGCGAACGGTTCGCCGAGCAGGACCGGGTGCACTCGGAGTACAGCAACGTCTACAACCCCGGGATGCAACCGGCCCCGGCCGTCTCGCAGAAGAACGACTGACCGAACCGACGATGGAAGCGGAGTGAGGCTGGGCATGGCCGAGACCCACGTGCTGTTCGTGGAGGACGACGACGTCATCCGCGAGGCCACGACGCTGGCGCTGGAACGCGACGGCTTCGCGGTCACCGCCATGCCCGACGGCCTGTCCGGCCTGGAGTCCTTCCGGGCCAACCGGCCCGACATCGCCCTCCTCGACGTGATGGTGCCCGGCATGGACGGCGTCAGCCTCTGCCGGCGCATCCGCGACGAGTCCACCGTCCCCGTCATCATGCTCTCGGCACGCGCCGACAGCATCGACGTCGTCCTCGGCCTGGAGGCCGGCGCCGACGACTACGTCACCAAGCCCTTCGACGGCTCCGTCCTCGTCGCCCGCATCCGCGCCGTGCTGCGCCGCTTCGGCCACGCGGGCGGCCCGCAGAACGGCGCGAACGGCTCCGCCGACGCGGACGGCTCCGACGAACGCGGCGTCCTGTCCTTCGGCGACCTGGAGGTCGACACCGAGGGCATGGAGGTCCGCAGGGCCGGCGCCCCCGTCGCCCTCACCCCCACCGAGATGCGGCTGCTGCTGGAGTTCTCCTCCGCACCCGGCACCGTCCTGTCCCGCGACCGGCTCCTCGAACGGGTCTGGGACTACGACTGGGGCGGCGACACCCGCGTCGTCGACGTCCACGTACAGCGGCTGCGCACCAAGATCGGACAGGACCGGATCGAGACGGTCCGAGGCTTCGGATACAAGCTCAAGGCATGAGTAGAACCGCATGAGGCGCGTCACCCTCCGCACGGGGATCCGCTGGAAGATCACGCTCGCCATCGCCGCCGTCGGCGCCCTCACCGCGCTCGCCCTGAGCCTGGTGGTGCACAGCGCTGCCCGCGTGTCGATGATGGAGAGCGCCCGCGACCAGGAGCTGGAGCGGGTCCAGTACATCGCCCGCACCCCCGACGCCGGCCGCAAGCCCATCTGGGGCGCCAAGATCAACGACCCCGAGCTGCCCGCCGAACTGCGCGAGAAGGCCCGCTCCGGACGGCGCGGCACCTACGTGCAGGAGTACCCCAAACGCGCCCCCGAGGTGTGGGCGGCCGTACCGCTCGGCAACGGGCAGGTGCTGTCCATGCACCACCAGTTCCGCGAGAGCGCCAACATGGTGCGCGACCTGGACCGGGCCCTGGTCGTCGGCTCGCTGGCCGTCGTGATCGGCGGCTCGGCGATGGGCGTCCTCATCGGCGGCCAGATCTCCCGCCGGCTCCGCGAGGCCGCGGCCGCCGCACAGCGCGTGGCCCACGGCGACCCCGAAGTACGCGTACGGGACGCCGTCGGCGGCGTCGTACGGGACGAGACCGACGACCTGGCCCGCGCCGTCGACGCCATGGCCGACGCCCTCCAGCAGCGGCTGGAGGCCGAACGGCGGGTCACCGCGGACATCGCCCACGAGCTGCGGACCCCGGTCACGGGCCTGCTCACCGCCGCGGAACTGCTGCCCCCCGGCCGGCCGACCGAGCTGGTGCGCGACCGCGCCCAGGCCATGCGCGCCCTGGTCGAGGACGTCCTGGAGGTCGCCCGGCTGGACGGCGCGTCCGAGCGCGCCGAGCTCCAGGAAGTGGCACTGGGCGAGTTCGTGTCCCGGCGGGTCGCCTCGCTGATGCCCGACGCCTCCGTACGCGTCGTCGCGGACGAGATCGTCAGCACCGACCCCCGCCGGCTGGAGCGGATCCTGGGAAACCTGCTGGCCAACGCCATGCGGTACGGGCGCGCCCCGATCCAGGTCGACGTCGAGGGCCGGGTCGTACGCGTCCGGGACCACGGGCCGGGCTTCCCCGAGGCCCTGCTCCGCGAGGGCCCCAGCCGCTTCCGGACCGGATCCACGGACCGCGCGGGCGTCGGCCACGGACTCGGCCTGACCATCGCGGAGGGCCAGGCCCGCGTCCTGGGGGCCCGGCTGACCTTCCGCAACGTCGCGGCCCGGGGCGGCGCGGAGAACGAGGGCGCCGCGGCGGGCGCGGTCGCGGTGCTGTGGCTGCCGGAACACGCCCCGACGGCGACGGGCAGCTTCCCGATCATCCAGCTCCCGGGCTGACGGCCCCTCCCGGCGATGTTCTAGCATCCCTGCCATGACTGACGGTACGGATCGCCCGAACAGCCCCCAGCCCGGCCCCGCCTCGGGGAGCGGCGGCTACGGATTCCCGCCGCAGACGCCGAACCCCTACCAGTCGGGGCCCGCGCAGGGACAGCCGGCCGGAGGTGGCTTCGGCCCGCCTCCGGCCCAGCCCGCCGAGGAACCGTTTCCCTCCCCCGCCACCGCGCCCCTCCCCGCCCCGTCCACCCCGGACTGGCAGGCGATGGCCGACGCCACCGAGGCCCAGCAGCGCAAGCGCAAGCGGCTGACCATCGGGATCGGGGCGCTCGCCCTCGTCCTGGTGGCGGGCGGCGCGGGGTTCTTCGTACTGAACGGCTCCGACGACGACCCGAAGGACCCGCCGGCCGTCGCCGCCTCGGACTCCCCGAGCGCCTCCGGCGGCCCCGCCTCGAAGGGCCCGGACGGCAGCAAGAACCCCGAGGACGACTCCCCCACCGTGCCGGGCGAACCGAACCTGCTGCGCGACCGCAACGGCAAGATGGGCATAGCCCTGGGCCCGGGCGCCTCACTCGGGGAACTCGCCAACCGGACCGAGGTCCGCTTCAAGGGCGCCGCGGACTCCTACGCGCAGGGCGCCGAGGCCGCCGTGGACGTGACGAAGAGCTTCACCGTCTCCACGCGCGCCTACAACGTGTCCGAGTCCGGCCCGCGCATGGCGGTCAGCCAGGGCGACGGGGACTCGTACTCCTTCGAGCTGGGCTTCGAGGTCGTGGGCGGCAAGAAGGCCTGGGTGTTCCGGGTGCAGACCGGGGACAAGGGCCAGGCGGCCACGGCCCAGCAGGTCGTCGCGGACAACGTGGACACGACCCGCCAGTGGGCGCTCCTGACGGGCACCTACGACGCGGAGAAGAAGACCATCGCGCTCTGGGTGGACGACAAGCAGGCCGGTCAGGCGCAGGTCTCCGGGATCTGGGCCGGCCCCGGCCCCCTCCAGCTGGGCCGGGCCCGCCACCACGGGATCTGGAGCGCCTCGTGGATGGGCCCGCTGGACCACATCCGGATCTTCGACCAGGCGCTGGGCCAGGAACAGATCACGGGCCTGAAGAACAACAAGCTCGGCAAGACCAGGCCGATCCACTCCTGGCTGGTCTGACCCTCGGGGGCAGGCCGGTCAGATGGTGACGCCGGCGTTCCGCAGGAAGGCCACCGGGTTGACGGCCGAGCCGTAGTTCGCGGTGGTGCGGATCTCGAAGTGCAGGTGCGGGCCGCTGCTGTTGCCGGTGTTGCCGGACAGCGCGATCTGCTGGCCCGCGGAGACCTTCTGGCCGATCTTGACCTGGATCTTCGAGAGGTGCGCGTACTGGGAGTACGTGTTGTTCGCGTGCTTGACCACGATGGCGTTGCCGTACGCGGGACCGTCGCCGCCACCGTTCGGACCGGCCTTCACGACGGTGCCGGCGGCCGCGGCCTTGACCTTGGTACCGGTCGGGACGGCGAAGTCCTGGCCGGAGTGCTTGTGCGCCCACATGCTGCCGCCCTTGCCGAAGGTCGCGGACAGCGTGTAGCTGTCGACGGGCTTGGCCCACAGGGAGGTCTTGGCGGCCGCGGCCTTGGCCTGCGCATCGGCCTGGGCCTGGACGGCGGCGACCTCGGCGGAGGCGGACAGGGTGCTGGGGGCCTCGTCGGCGAAGGCGGCGGTCGTCCCGGCCCCGAGAGCCAGCAGCGCACCGAGCCCGGTGGCGGCGACGGCGATACGGGTACGGCGGGTGCTGGCGCGCTTCGCGGACATGTGGAGACCTCCGGGGCCGGGGACAAGGGCGTGTTTCGGGCAAGAAAGATCCCGGCGCTGCGGACCGAACCGCCACTGCCGGGCTTGCCCCACCTTGGTAACCCGCGCCCCCGAGCTTCCCCAAACGTCCCTTTTACTACCCCGGCTCGTAGCCGCGCGATGGATCTCCACACTCTTGACGGCACCCGTCCTGCACGTACGCAGGGACAAACCAGGACACCAAAACCTACGACAATTCCTAGTAGGTCCGTTTTGCCCTGTGCGGCTTGTCACCGCCGGGCGGGCGTTTGCCGGGGCGCGGGTGGGGGTGGGGGAGCGGTATCCCCCGGGGCGGTCTCATAGCCGGTTGGGGGTTTCCCGTCAGTCCCATCGTCCTTCCGGTTCGGGCCGGTCCCTCAAGGGCGCTCCTTCGTCGCGTCACTTCGTGATCGCCTTCGGCGACCCTTGACCGACCGACCCGAACCGGAAAGCCGAAAGACTGCCGGGAAACCCCCAAAGAAACGGGACGGTTCAGAGGAGGGCGGACGGGTCTCTCAGGGATGAGGCGAGGGGCCGGACGCCGGCCCGCCCGACATCCGGGGCCTCAAGAGTCCGGATTCCGGGCCAGGGGCGCGACTACCCGCACGAGAGGCTGATCAGAGCGCCCTCCAGACCCCCCAAGCGCGACAGATCGCTACGCGCTCCCCGAATCTCAGCGTCCGACGACCGCCCGTGGCCGATACCCGCACCAGAGGACGAACAGAGCAGCCCAGGGACCCGACAGGCGCGACAGATCGCTACGCGCTCCTCTGGTCTCGGCGGCCGACCGCCGCCTTGGGCTGGCCGTAGGCCATACAGAAGACTCACCCACCCCTTTTGCGCGCTTATGGGGGCCTGTTGTGGGGTCGGATCGTTCCCTGTCGGAGTCTGCGGGTGAAAAAGACATCCGCAGACTCCGGCAAGCCGCCATATGCCCTGCGAGAGGGCGGATTCGGCCCCCAAGGCCTTCGTCCGCCCCTCTCGCGGCCCATCCCAGCCCCAGACGGTCGCCGGACGCTGAGCCGGGAGGAGCGCGTAGCGATCTGACGCGTCTGGGGGCTTCCTGGGCTGCTCTGATCGTCTTCTCGTGCGGGTTGTCGCGCCCCTGGTCCGGAATCGCAGATGTGGGGGCCGTATGTCGGCGGGCCGGCGCCGGGCCCCTCGTCTCAGCGCTGAGGGACCCGCTCCTCCAAGGATCGTCCGTGCCGTTTCTTTGGGGGTTTCCCGGCAGTCTTTCGGCTTTCCGGTTCGGGCCGGTCGGTCAAGGGTGGCCGAAGGCCATCGCGTAGCGACGCGACGAAGGAGCGCCCTTGAGGGACCGGCCCGAACCGGAAGGACGATGGGACTGACGGGAAACCCCCAACCGGCTATGAGACCGCCCCAGGGCATACCGCCCCCGGCCCCCGCCCCGCAGGCAAGGGGGCGGGTGGGCAACCTCCGCCCCGCCCCAGGGGGTCGAGGGGGAGATGGCGCGCCCCCACCCCGGGCCCCGCACCGCAGGCCCCGCCCCACACCCCAAAGGGGCGGCCCCGGGACCACAAGGTCCCGGGGCCGCCCCTTTGGGCCGCTGCTGCGAGCGGCCGGTGCTTACGCGCCCTTCGACAGGTCCGGGCCGGAGCCCGTGGCCTCGATCGGGGGGAGGTCGGGCAGGGCCGACTTCTCCTCGCCGCGGAAGGTGAACTTGGCGTTCTCGCCCTCGCCCTCCACGCCGACGACCACGATGTGGCCGGGGCGCAGCTCGCCGAAGAGGATCTTCTCGGAGAGCAGGTCCTCGATCTCGCGCTGGATGGTCCGGCGCAGCGGGCGGGCGCCCATGATCGGGTCGTAGCCGCGCTTGGCCAGGAGCTGCTTAGCGTCACCGCTGAGCTCGATGCCCATGTCGCGGTCCTTGAGGCGCTCGTCCACCTTGGCGATCATCAGGTCGACGATCTGGATGATGTCTTCCTGGCTGAGCTGGTGGAAGACGACCGTGTCGTCGACACGGTTGAGGAACTCGGGCCGGAAGTGCTGCTTGAGCTCTTCGTTGACCTTCGCCTTCATCCGGTCGTAGCCGGTCTTGACGTCGCCCTGGGCGGCGAAGCCCAGGTTGAAGCCCTTGGAGATGTCCCGCGTACCCAGGTTGGTCGTCATGATGATGACCGTGTTCTTGAAGTCCACGACCCGGCCCTGGGAGTCGGTCAGGCGACCGTCCTCCAGGATCTGGAGAAGGGAATTGAAGATATCCGGGTGCGCCTTCTCGACCTCGTCGAAGAGGACGACGGAGAACGGCTTCCGGCGGACCTTCTCGGTCAGCTGGCCGCCCTCTTCGTAGCCCACGTAGCCGGGGGGCGAACCGAAGAGGCGGGAAACCGTGTGCTTCTCGCTGAACTCCGACATGTCGAGGGAGATCAGCGCGTCCTCGTCGCCGAACAGGAATTCGGCGAGCGTCTTGGAGAGCTCGGTCTTACCGACACCGGACGGACCGGCGAAGATGAACGAGCCACCGGGGCGCTTCGGGTCCTTCAGGCCGGCCCGCGTACGGCGGATCGCCTGCGAAAGGGCCTTGATGGCGTCCTTCTGACCGATGACGCGCTTGTGGAGCTCGTCCTCCATGCGCAGCAGGCGCGAGGACTCCTCCTCGGTCAGCTTGAAGACGGGAATGCCGGTCGCGGTCGCGAGGACCTCGGCGATGAGCTCGCCGTCGACCTCGGCGACGACGTCCATGTCGCCGGCCTTCCATTCCTTCTCGCGCTTGGACTTCGCGGCGAGCAGCTGCTTCTCCGAATCACGGAGCGAAGCCGCCTTCTCGAAGTCCTGGGAGTCGATGGCCGACTCCTTGTCGCGGCGGACGGCCGCGATCTTCTCGTCGAACTCGCGGAGGTCCGGCGGCGCGGTCATCCGGCGGATGCGCATCCGGGAGCCGGCCTCGTCGATCAGGTCGATCGCCTTGTCCGGGAGGAAGCGGTCCGAGATGTACCGGTCGGCCAGGGTCGCGGCCTGGACGAGGGCCTCGTCCGTGATCGAGACGCGGTGGTGGGCCTCGTACCGGTCACGGAGACCCTTGAGGATCTCGATGGTGTGCGGCAGCGACGGCTCCGCGACCTGGATGGGCTGGAAGCGGCGCTCCAGGGCCGCGTCCTTCTCCAGGTGCTTGCGGTACTCGTCCAGCGTGGTGGCACCGATGGTCTGGAGCTCGCCACGGGCCAGCATGGGCTTCAGGATGCTGGCGGCGTCGATCGCGCCCTCGGCGGCACCCGCACCCACGAGGGTGTGGAGCTCGTCGATGAACAGGATGATGTCGCCGCGGGTGCGGATCTCCTTGAGGACCTTCTTCAGGCGCTCCTCGAAGTCACCGCGGTAGCGGGAGCCGGCGACCAGGGCACCCAGGTCGAGCGTGTAGAGGTGCTTGTCCTTGAGGGTCTCGGGGACCTCGCCCTTGACGATCGCCTGCGCCAGGCCCTCGACGACGGCGGTCTTGCCGACGCCGGGCTCGCCGATGAGGACCGGGTTGTTCTTGGTCCGGCGGGACAGGACCTGCATGACCCGCTCGATCTCCTTCTCGCGCCCGATGACCGGGTCGAGCTTGGATTCGCGGGCCGCCTGGGTGAGGTTGCGGCCGAACTGGTCGAGGACCAGCGAGGTCGAGGGGGTGCCCTCGGCCGGGCCGCCTGCGGTGGCCGACTCCTTGCCGCCCCCGGTGTAGCCGGAGAGCAGCTGGATGACCTGCTGCCGGACCCTGTTCAGATCGGCGCCCAGCTTCACGAGGACCTGGGCGGCGACGCCCTCGCCCTCGCGGATCAGGCCGAGCAGGATGTGCTCGGTGCCGATGTAGTTGTGGCCGAGCTGGAGGGCCTCTCGGAGCGACAGCTCCAGGACCTTCTTCGCCCGCGGCGTGAAGGGGATGTGGCCGGACGGGGCCTGCTGGCCCTGACCGATGATCTCCTCAACCTGCTGGCGAACAGCCTCGAGCGAAATCCCGAGGCTCTCCAGGGCCTTAGCGGCGACACCCTCACCCTCGTGGATCAAGCCCAGGAGGATGTGCTCGGTGCCGATGTAGTTGTGGTTGAGCATCCGGGCTTCTTCCTGAGCCAGGACGACAACCCGCCGCGCGCGGTCGGTGAACCTCTCGAACATCGTTTATCGCTCCTCAGAGCGGTCGGGCAGTTCGGGGTCGGTCCCCGCCCTGTCCTTCCGCATGCTAGTCCCGCGGGACGGGACAGCTCATTCCAACTGCCGACATCCGTCCACGGCTCACCCCCACGTCGGTGAGGAAAACCGGCTGTAAGAGCCGACTACTGCTCCAACTCGATGGTGCGAGACGATGTTCCCGCAGGCCAGGCAGATACCCGTCACAGGTGTACGCCGATGGCGAACGGAACACGCTCAAATCAGCGTGTCGCCCCGATCCACTAGGAATGTCTTACCCGTAAGGACTGACACTCCATGCCGGTACGCATGGTTCCCTCCGCTACGGGCGAACACGCTTGTGTCCCGAATGTGAGACTCCGCTCGGCCGATGTTTACGCTCCGCATTGGTGCGGGCGCGTCGCGTAACCCGTCGGCGGTCGCCGGAGTTGCTCCGGTCATGTCCCTCAGCGTGAGCGTCCCGTCGCCCCGCGTCCCGTCCGAGGACGACACCCGTACCTGGTACGAACGGGTGCTCGGCTGGGCCTGCGCCGGGGGGCCGCCCCCGCAGCTGGTCACCGGGGTCCGGTTCGACGTGCTGGAGCTGCCCGCGGACGCCGGGGCCGCGGTGCTGCGCCGGCCCGGTTTCGCCGCCGCCGGTCCGGTGGCGGCGATGGGGCGCCGGATGCGCTTCCTGATCGCCCCGGGCGGCGCCGAGGAGCTGGAGGGGCTGCTCGACTGGCTGGAGTGGGGCGGGGTGGCGCTGGACCTGACCGCCGTGGGCGCGGGGGGCAGGATCACCGCCCCCGTGCCGCCCGGACGGGCGCCGGGAGAAAGCCCTCGGGGGGCCGCGGTGTGGCTGCGGCCCCCCGAGCTGGGGTGCGAGGCGTCGCTGCCCGCCCTGCCCGGTCCGGGGCGGGGCGCCGGACCCGGACTCTGTGCGGAGCCGGCCGGGCCCGATCTCGTACGCCTGGTGGCCGCGGCGGCGACGGAATGCCACCGCGCCCGCCTGGGGCGGCGTACGCCTCAGCCCTTGGCGTTCTCGTAGGCCTCGCGGATCTCGGCGGGAACCCGGCCGCGGTCGTTGACGCTGAGACCCTGGGCCTTGGCCCACGCGCGGATCTCCGCGGTGTCCGGGCTGCCCGGGGCGGCGGCGGCGCGGCCCTTGGCGCGGCCGGTGGAAGCACGCCCGCCGGTACGGCGGCCCGCCTTCACGAAGTCCTCCAGCGCACCGCGGAGCTTTTCAGCGTTGGCGGTGGTGAGGTCGATCTCGTAGGTCTTGCCATCCAGAGCGAACGTCACGGTCTCGTCCGCCGTGCCACCGTCGAGGTCGTCGACAAGAAGGACCTGAACCTTCTGTGCCACCGGATTTCCTTTCATCGAAAATGCAGTACGCGGAAAGGAAACCGCTTTTGCCTGGAAAACACAAACCCCCGTCGAGAGGTTCAGGACCTCAACAAGGCGGGAAACGTGCGCGATTCGGACATAGGCCTCAGGCGGACGGGGGCCCGTAATAGCCCCCGGGCCCGATCAGAGGTGCAGCAGCATCCGGCTGTTGCCCAAGGTGTTCGGCTTCACTCGTTCGAGACCGAGGAACTCGGCGACACCCTCGTCATAGGAACGCAGGAGCTCCATGTAGACATCGGTCTCCACCGCGGTCTCGCCGATCTCGACGAAGCCGTGCTTCGCGAAGAAGTCCACTTCGAAGGTCAGGCAGAATACCCGGCTCACCCCGACGCGGCGGGCGGTCTCCAACAACTTGGCGAGCACCAGGTGCCCGACGCCGGCGCCCTTCAAGTCGCGGTCGACGGCGAGCGTGCGCACTTCGGCGAGGTCTTCCCACATGACGTGGAGGGCGCCGCAGCCCACCACCTGCCCGTCGGAGTCGCGTTCCGCGACCCAGAACTCCTGGATGTCCTCGTAAAGGACGACGGGGGCTTTGTCGAGGAGGATCCGCTGCTGCACGTACTGGTCGAGCAGGCGGCGCAGCGCCGGAACATCGCTGGTGCGCGCGCGGCGGATCGTCACTGTTTTGGCGTCGGCTGTGGTGGAAAGCTCTCCCATACCCGGACGCTATCGCCCCGGGTCGCTCCCGTGCGCGCCGGAGTCCCCTTACGGCGCGGTCGCGGGCGGTTCCCCGCCTGCCGGTTCTCCGTCGGCCGGGCCGGTCCCGGTTCCCGGTTCGGGTTCGGGTTCGTCGTGCTGGACGATGCGGACGGCGTCGCGGAGGGCCTCGCGTTGTTCGGGGGACATCATGCCGAAGAAGGCGACGAGTGCGGCCGCCGGGCTGTCGCTGGTGGACCAGGCCTCGTTCATGAGCGCGGCGGAGTAGGCGGCGCGGGTGGAGACCGCCGTATATCGATAGGCGCGGCCTTCGGCTTCCCGGCGGACCCAGCCCTTCTGATGGAGATTGTCCATAACGGTCATGACCGTGGTGTACGCGATGGACCGTTCCTGCTGGAGGTCTTCCAGGACTTCCCGAACGGTGACCGGGCGGTTCCACTGCCACACCCGCGTCATCACTGCGTCTTCGAGTTCTCCCAAGGGGCGAGGCACAGCAGCACAATAGTGCCGATTGCGGCGAATTGCCCGACTATTCGCCGCAACGCGCGGTGGAAAACCCCGGCGGGGGTTACTTCACTTCTGCGGCTGCTGGCCGGCCTCGGCGCGGGCGAGCGCGGCGTCGACCACCGCGTCTTCCTTGGCCTTGTTGGCCCCGCCCTGGGACTTCACGATCGTCACGACGAGTGCGATGAAGAACGCGGCCATCACGATGGGGGGCACGAGCGCGGAGACGTAGTCCATGCCCCCCAGCGTAGCTATACCGCCGCGCGTCCGGCCGCCGGGGGCGGGGTGGGCTTGCGGCGCGGCGGGAACACCTCGCCCGGCGTGGGCACCGGCCGGGCCGGGGGCTCCTTCGCCGGAGCGGGCTTCGGCGGCGGCGGGGGCGGCTGCTCCTTGCCGCCGGCCAGGGCCAGCAGCCGGGTGCGCGGCGCGGGGGCCCCGGGCGCGGTCCCGGTGGCGAGCCTGCGGCGTACGGAGCGGCCCGCGACGGTCTGGGCCCGTTCCAGGACGGCGGCGGCGACCGGGTTGGCCCGCAGGGCGCGCAGCGCGGCCAGGTCGTCCGCCAGGGGCTCGTACCCGGCGGCCAGGGCGTCCTGGAGGAGCTCCAGGTAGCCCGACAGGCTCCCGGGGAGGGCGTCTCTGTAGCGGGCGAGGTCGTCGAGCAGGAAGGCTCTGAGCCGGCCCGCCTCCAGGACGGCGTCGTCCACCGACGCCGCGAGGCACAGGCAGTCCTGGACCTCGGAGGCGGTCAGGGGGGCCGTGGAGGACTGGAGGGCGTGGGCGAGGGAACGCCTGAGCACGTGCAGCTCGGCGGCGCTGAACGCCATGCCGCCGCGGGATCCGTAAGGCGTGGGCATGGGGCGAAGATACGCGCTAATCGGACAAAATCCCCTGAGGGTGCGGGATTGCGGCGCGGCGGGGGTCCACGCCGCCCCTCCGGGCGGTCCGCCCCGGCTCAGCCGGTCACTTTGACGGACTTCACGAATTCCGCCCAGGCGGCGTGGGTGGTCGCCATCACCAGGTGCGCCGGATCGGCCCGGTCGGCCACGCGCACCAGGGTGCCGGGCGCGGCCGCCACGTACACGCAGGCGTCGCCCTCGCCGCAGTAGGACGATTTGCGCCAGTCGGGTCGAGCGTTCGCGGTCATGGTGTCTCCTCCGCAGTGGACGAGGTCGCGGTGCTTTCCAGCGTGACGCTAGCGCCACGAGGGGCACACTCCGGCCAGTTCCGGTAAAAAACCCGGTCGTCGGAAAGTACGGCCGTTCACAATACGCGCCCCCGGTCACTCCACCGGGAAGGCGTACGCGATCTCGTAGCGCGAGTCGGGGATGACCAGGTCGGCGGTCTCCACGGGGCGGCCGTCGGAGTCGAGGTACGTGCGCTCGATCTCGGTGATCATGGCGCCGAGGCTGATCCCGAGGAGGTTGGCCTGGTTCTGGTTGGCCCGGGCGGGCCGCGGCACCTCCACCACGGAGGTGACGGTGATGCCGATGGACCGCATGCGCGCCACCACCCCGGCGCCGCGCAGTTCGCCCACCTCCGGGAGCACGACCGGGGTGCCGGAGGTGATGGCCAGCGGCTCCCAGGACTCGGAGAGCTCGGCGGGGCTGCCGTCGGCCATGAACTCGTAGCGGGTCATCACGCAGGGCGAACCGGGCTCGATGGCCAGCCGGGCGGCGATCCGCTCCGGCGCCGGGACCTGCGGGAGGGTCCTGAACTCCCAGGACGCGGCGATGCCGTGCGCGGCGGCCTCGGAGCGGAAGGTGTTGCCGGAGCCGGGGACGCGGCGGCGGGTGCGGAGCATCCGCATGCGCCGGCGCGGGGTGCGCACGTAGGTGCCGGAACCCGCGCGGCCCTCGAGGAAGCCCTCGATGATCAGCTGCTCCATGGCCCGCTGGGTGACGCCCTGCCCGACGGAGTACTCCTGTGCGAACCGGGCGCGGGAGGGGAGCCTGTCGCCTATCGCCCACTCACCCGCCTCGATACGGGTCCTGAGTGATGCGACCACCTGCAAGTACGGTGATTTACGGGGCATTTGGGCCGTCCTGTGCCGTCTCGGCTGTGCCGCTTCGCGAGGGTGTGCGTCCGACGCCGACAAGCTAACGGATCAGGTTCAAGCTGAGGATTCCGCATGACGTTCCGCTACCGGGGCTTTCATGACCGGCCGGTGGGGCCGCACCCGTCGGCGGGGCCCCGTCCGCACGGGACCCCACCGGCGGCCGGGATCACTCGAAGCTGGGCGCGTTGCGCTCGTACACGAGCCGCAGCCCGATCAGCGTCAGCCACGGCTCGTGCTCGTCGATCACCGTGGTCTCGCCGAGGATGACCGGGGCCAGCCCGCCCGTCGCGATGACGCGGACGTCGTCCGGATCGCCGTCCGGACCCACCAGGTCCCGGGCGATGCGGTGCACGATCCCGTCGACCTGGCCCGCGAACCCGTAGACCACGCCCGACTGCATCGCCTCGACCGTGGACTTGCCGATCACGTTGCGCGGCCGGGCCAGCTCGATCTTGCGCAGCAGGGCGCCGCGCATCCCGAGCGCCTCCATCGAGATCTCGATGCCCGGCGAGATCACCCCGCCCACGTACTCACCCCGCGCGGAGACCGCGTCGAAGGTCGTCGCCGTACCGAGGTCGACGACGATCGCCGGGCCCCCGTACAGCTCGACGGCGGCGGCCGCGTTGACGATGCGGTCCGCGCCGACCTCCTTCGGGTTGTCCATCAGGATCGGCACGCCCGTCTTCACGCCGGGCTCCACCACGATCGCCGGCACGTCGCCGTAGTAGCGGCGGGTGACCTCGCGCAGCTCGTGCAGCACCGACGGCACCGTCGAGCAGATCGCGATGCCGTGGATCCCGTCGCCGAGCTCGCTGCCGAGCATCGGGTGCATCCCCATCAGGCCCTGCATCAGCACGGCCAGCTCGTCCGCCGTGCGCCGCGGATCCGTCGAGACACGCCAGTGCTCGACGATCTCCTCGCCGTCGAACAGCCCGAGGACCGTGTGGGTGTTGCCCACGTCGATGGTGAGCAGCATCGGCTTACACCGCCTCGCGCAGGTCGAGGCCGATGTCCAGGATCGGCGACGAGTGCGTCAGCGCGCCCACCGCCAGGTAGTCCACACCGGTCTCCGCGTAGGCGCGGGCCGTCTCCAGGGACAGCCGGCCCGAGGACTCCAGGACCGCGCGGCCCGCGACGATCGTCACCGCCTCCTCCGTCTCCGGGACGGTGAAGTTGTCCAGCAGGATCAGGTCGGCGCCCGCGTCCACGACCTCGCGGACCTGGTGCATGGTGTCGACCTCGACCTCCACCGGCACGTCCGGGAACGCCTCGCGGACGGCCTTGAAGGCCTGCGCGACGCCGCCCGCGGCGACCACGTGGTTGTCCTTGACCAGCGCGGCGTCCGACAGCGACATGCGGTGGTTGACGCCGCCGCCGCAGCGGACCGCGTACTTCTCCAGCGACCGCAGGCCCGGCGTCGTCTTGCGGGTGTCGCGGACCTTCGCCTTCGTGCCCTCCAGGGCGTCCGCCCAGCGGCGGGTGGCCGTCGCGATGCCGGACAGCCGGCACAGGATGTTCAGCGCGCTGCGCTCGGCGGTCAGCAGGTCACGGGTGCGGGAGCGCACCGACAGCAGCAGCTGCCCGGCCTCGACCCGGTCGCCGTCCTCGGCGTGCCGCTCGACTTCGAAGGCCTCCGTGCACACCACGGAGAACACGGCCTCGGCGATCCGCAGACCCGCCACGACGCCCGCCTCGCGGGCCACGAAGTCGGCGATGGCCTCGGCCTCTTCGGAGACGGTCGCGACGGTGGTGACGTCGACCCCGCCGTCCAGGTCCTCGGACAGCGCCATGTGCGCGATGTCCTCGACCTCGATCGGGTCCAGGCCCGCGTCCACCAGCAGCTGGGCGAGCGCCGGGTCGAGACCGGTCTCCTCGCCGTCGCCGCAGCCGCAGTCGTCGCCGCAGCCGCCTTCGTTCTGCTCGATCAGGGGGAGTTCGGGGGTGCTCACGGTCACTTCTCCAGGCTGAGGGGGTGGTGGACGGACGGGAAGTCCGCCGAGTCGGTGGGGGTGACGACCAGCGCCCGCCGCTCGGTGCGCGACAGCCGCACCACGAGGTGGCGGCGCCACTCGGCGTCGTCCCGGTCGGGGTGGTCCTCGCGCCAGTGGCAGCCGCGGGTCTCGGCGCGCCGCTGGGCGGCGGCCACCAGGACGCGGGCCACGCACAGCAGGTTGGTCGCCTCCCAGGTCTCCACGCCCGGTACGGCGGTCTTGCCCCGGCTCTCCAGTTCGCCCAGGGCCGTCGTGTACAGGGTCTCCAGCGCCTCGGCGGCCGCCGCGAGGGATCCGGCGGAGCGGAGCACGCCCGCACCCTCCGTCATGATGCGCTGGACCTCGTACCGGGCCTCGGCCGGCTGGAGCGGACCGCTGGCGGGCACCGGTATGCCCGGGCCGCTGCCCACGGGCGGGTTCGCGGTGATGTCCTCGGCGATCCGCTCGGCGAAGACCAGGCCCTCCAGCAGGGAGTTGGAGGCCAGCCGGTTCGCGCCGTGCACGCCCGTGCAGGCCACCTCGCCGCACGCGTACAGGCCCGGCACGGTCGTACGGCCGTGCAGGTCGGTGCGTACGCCGCCCGAGGCGTAGTGCGCGGCCGGGGCGACCGGGATCGGCTCGGTCACCGGGTCGATGCCGTGGGCCCGGCAGGCCGCCAGGATCGTGGGGAACCGGTTCTCCCACATCTCGGCGCCGAAGTGCCGCGCGTCCAGGTACATGTGCCGGGCGCCCTGCTCCTGCATGCGGCGCATGATGCCCTTGGCGACGATGTCCCGCGGCGCCAGCTCGGCCAGCTCGTGCTGCCCCACCATGAAGCGGACCCCGTCCGCGTCGACCAGGTACGCGCCCTCGCCGCGGACCGCCTCCGACACCAGCGGCTGCTGGCCCTCGGCGTCCGGGCCCAGGAACAGGACCGTCGGGTGGAACTGGACGAACTCCAGGTCCGAGACCTCGGCGCCGGCGCGCAGCGCCAGCGCCACCCCGTCGCCCGTGGAGACCGCCGGGTTGGTCGTCGCGGAGAACACCTGGCCCATGCCGCCGGTCGCCAGGATCACGGCGGGCGCGTGGACGGCGCCGACGCCGTCGTGCTGGCCCTCGCCCATCACGTGCAGGGTCACGCCGGCCGTACGGCCCTCGGCGTCCTGGAGCAGGTCCAGGACCAGCGCGTTCTCGACCGTGCGGATCCCGGCGGCGTGCACGGCCTCGACCAGGGCGCGGGAGATCTCCGCGCCGGTCGCGTCGCCGCCCGCGTGCGCGATGCGGCGGCGGTGGTGGCCGCCCTCGCGGGTCAGCTCTATCTCGCCGGTCTCGGCGGACGTGTCGAAGACCGCCCCGGCCTCGATCAGTCGGCGCACCGCGTCGGGGCCCTCGGTGACCAGCAGCCGCACGGCCGCCTCGTCGCACAGGCCCGCGCCCGCGACCAGGGTGTCGTCCAGGTGCTGCTCGGGGGTGTCGCCCTCGCCGAGGGCGGCCGCGATGCCGCCCTGCGCCCAGCGGGTGGAGCCGTCGTCGAGCCGCGCCTTGGTGACCACGACCGTACGGCGGCCCGCGGCGGCGCAGCGCAGCGCGGCCGTCAGGCCCGCGACGCCGGAACCGACGACCACGACGTCCGCGTCGAGGGCCCAGCCGGGGGCGGGGGCGTGCAGCCGTATGCCCGTGCCGGCGGCGCCGGGGGTGCCTGGGTTGCCTGTGGTGCTCACGCGTGTGCTCCGAACTCCAATGGGATGTTGTCGATCAGCCGGGTCGCGCCGACCTTCGCCGCGACGGCCAGCACGGCGCGTCCGGTGAAGTCGGGGCCGACGTCGGTGAAGTCCTGCGGGTCCACCAGGGCCAGGTAGTCCAGGACCAGGGGCGGCTCGTGCCGGCCCGCCTCCTCCAGCACGTGCCGCGCGGCGGCCCGTACGGCGTCCGGCAGGCCGGTGACGCCGCCGGCCGCCGCCGACACGGCGTGCGCGTCGGCGGAGGCGCGGATCTCGCCGAGCCGGGCCAGGGCGGTGGCGCGCTCGTCGCTCGCCGGGGCCGCCTCCGCGCGGGCGCACAGCGCGGCCTGCGCGGCCAGCCGGTCGCGGCCCGCGAACAGGGCGCGCGACAGGGCCAGGGCGGTACGGCGCTCGACCGGGCCGAGGTAGCGGTTGCGGGAGGACAGGGCGAGCCCGTCGTCCTCCCGGACCGTGGGTACGCCGACCACCTCGACGGGGAAGTTCAGGTCGGTCACCATGCGCCGGATCAGAGCCAGTTGCTGGGCGTCCTTCTGGCCGAACAGGGCCAGGTCCGGGCGGGTGAGGTGGAGCAGCTTGGCGACGACGGTCAGCATGCCGTCGAAGTGGCCGGGCCGGGTGGCGCCTTCGAGCCGCTCCCCCATCGGCCCCGCGGTGATCCGCACCTGCGGGTCGCCGCCCGGGTAGACCTCGTCCACGGAAGGCGCGAACACGGCGTCGGCGCCCGCCCCTTCGGAGACCAGCAGGTCGGCGTCGAGGGTGCGCGGATAGCGGTCGAGGTCCTCGTTCGCCCCGAACTGGAGGGGGTTGACGAAGACGGTGACCACCACCTGGCCGTCCGGGCCCACCTCCTCGCGGGCCGTACGGATGAGCGTGGCGTGGCCCTCGTGCAGGGCGCCCATCGTCATCACGACGGCCCGGCGGCCGGCGCGCGGGAGCTTGTGGAGCTCTTCGGCGGTGTTCAGCAGCTGGAGCGGGCCGGTCATCGCTCGGAATCCTTCGGGTCGGCGGGGTCCGCGAGCACGCCGAGGAGGTCCTCGGCCAGTTCGGGCTTGAGCAGGCCGTGCGCGAGGGCGCGGTCCGCGGTCGTACGGGCCATCGCCAGGTACCCGGCGACGGTGGCCGGAGCGTGCTTGCGCAGCTCCGAGACGTGCGCGGCAACGGTGCCCGCGTCACCGCGGGCGACGGGCCCGGTGAGGGCGGCGTCGCCGGAGCGCAGGGCGTTGTCCAGGGCGGCGCCGAGCAGCGGGCCGAGCATCCGGTCGGGGTGCTCGACGCCCGCGGTGCGCAGCAGCTCCATGGCCTGGGCGACCAGGGTGACCAGGTGGTTCGCGCCCAGCGCGAGGGCCGCGTGGTAGAGCGGACGGCTCTCCTCCGCGATCCACTCGGCCTCCCCGCCCATCTCGATGACCAGGGCCTCGGCGGCGAGCCGCAGCTCGTCGGGGGCGGTCACGCCGAAGGAGCAGCCGGCCAGGCGCTGCACGTCCACCTCGGTGCCGGTGAAGGTCATCGCCGGGTGCAGCGCCAGCGGGAGCGCGCCCGCGCGCCGCGCGGGGTCCAGCACGGCGGTCCCGTACCGGCCCGAGGTGTGCACGAGGAGCTGCCCGGGGCGGACGGCGCCGGTCTCCGCGAGGCCCTCCACCAGGCCCGGCAGGGCGTCGTCGGGGACGGTGAGGAGCACCAGCTCGGCCCGCTCAAGCACCTGCGCCGGCGACACCAGCGGCACGTCCGGCAGCATCCGCTCGGCCCGGCGCCGGGAGGCGTCGGAGACCCCGGACACGGCGACGGGGCGGTGCCCGGCCTGCTGGAGCGCGCGCGCCAGCGCGGGGCCGACACGGCCCGCGCCGACGACTCCGACGGTGAGCCGGGCGGGGCGCGGTTCCTGGGATGAGTTCACGCGGTGAGGGCCTTCCGTTCCAGTCCGCGAGGGGTACCGGACGATACGTCGCCATGCTAGGCCCTTTCCGCGGCCTGGCGCCGGTCAGGCCCGCCGGGGGGACGGGAGCCTCCCGGCGGGCCGGTCTCCGGGGCCGTGGAGGGGGCGGGCGCCCGCGGATTCTCAGGGGCGGGGGCGGGGGGCGGTCCGCGATGATCTGGGCATGAGCGATGACGCGGAGCAGACGAAACGGCTGGTGGCGGCCTGGAAGGGCGCCCGCCGGGCCCTCACCTGCGGCGGGCGGGAGGAGACGGTCCGGGAGCTGCTCGCCGGGCTCGCCGACGCCCCGTACGACCTGGACGCCCCGGCGGACATCTACGGCGACGGGGTCGTCGCCGACCTGGAGGAGCGGGTCGCCGGGCTGCTCGGCACCGAGGACGCGGCGTTCTTCCCCTCGGGGACGATGGCCCAGCAGGTCGCGCTGCGCTGCTGGGCGGGGCGTACCGGGGACCGGGTCGTGGCCCTGCATCCCATGAGCCACCCGGAGCGGTGGGAAGGCGGAGCCCTGACGGCGCTGGCCGGGCTGCGGACCACCCACCTGGTGACGAAGCCGCGCCAGCCGACCCCGCGGGAGGTGCGGGAGCACCCCGAGCCCTTCGGCACGCTGATGCTGGAGCTGCCGCTGCGCGACGCCGGGTTCCTGCTGCCCTCGTGGGAGGAGCTGGAGGGGCTGGTGGACGCCGCCCGGGAGCGGGACGCGGTCGTCCACTTCGACGGGGCCCGGCTGTGGGAGTCCACCGTCCACTTCGGCAGGCCGCTGCCGGAGATCGCGCGGCTCGCGGACTCGGTGTACGTCTCCTTCTACAAGTCGCTGCGTGGGCTGAGCGGGGCCTGCCTGGCCGGACCCCGGGACTTCGTGGAGGAGACCCGGGTGTGGCGCCACCGGTACGGGGGGCAGGTCTTCCGCCAGTTCCCCCAGGCCCTGGCGGCCCTGGCCGGGCTGGAGCGGGAGCTGCCGCGGCTGCCCGCGTACGTGGAGCAGGCCCGGGTCGTCGCGGCCGCGCTGCGGGAGGCCTTCGCGGAGGCGGGCGTGCCGTGGTCCCGGGTCCACCCGGAGGTGCCGCACACGCACCAGTTCCAGGTGTGGCTGCCGTACGAGGCCGACCGCCTCACGGAGGCGGGCGCCCGCCTGGCGGAGGAAACGGGCACGGCACTGTTCCGGCGGTGGTCCCCGGAGGGCCCGCCGGGCCTGTCGGTGACGGAACTGGAGATCACGCGGCCGGGCCTCGCCTGGACGGCGGAGGACGTCCGGGAGGCGGTGGGGGGTTTCCTGGCGCGGGTTTAGGGAGGTGGGGGTCCGGTCCGCCGACGGCACCCCTCGGACTTGAACACGTTCAAGTCCTGTGTCAGGCTGCGCCCACGTCCTTGATCTCCCCGGTCGCGCAGGCGGCCCGCAGAAACCGTTGGGGGTGGAGCGTGCCGCGTTCCCGCCGGATCCCGCTGGTCCTCCTCACCGCGGCTCTCGCGCTCACCGCCTGCGGCAGGATCTGGAACCGGCCACCGCCCGAGGGCGAAGCCGTCGCGCTCCCCCAGGCCGAGCTGGCGACCACCTGGACCGACGCCGACGGCGGCACCCTGGAACTCGGGGCGGACGGGACGTTCACCGCCCACCAGGTGTGCGGCGACTGGATGGGCGCCTCGGACTGGAACTGGCAGGGGCCCCGGTCGGGAACCGGCACCTGGACGAGCGGGACGGGGCCGGTCGGGTCGGCCGTCACGCGCAGGTTCGACGCCAAGGGCCCCAAGGGCGACGAGGTGGCGGACTCCCTCAGCGTGTGGCGGCACGGGAACACGCTGATGCTCTGGACCCGCGTGGGCGACGAGGACAACGACGACCCCCACTGCATCCTGACCAGGCGTCCCTAGTCAGCACGCGCCGCCCCGGTGGAGGCGGCGGGTCAGGGCGTGCAGCCAGGGGTGGGCGGCCGGGCGGCCGTCCAGGACGGCGGTGAACTGGGCCGTGGTGCGCAGGGCGCGGAGGGTGGCCAGGTCGTCGCGGCCCGGGGGCGGGGGCGGGGGCGTGCCGTGCTGGGCCGCGCGGTAGGTGTCGATGAGGTACTGCTCGATGGCTGTCATGCATCCACCCTCACCCCGTTGGGCGCGGCGCGCCCGCCGATTGACGCTCCTCGTCAATCGACGCCTCCCACCTGCGGCGATGTCCCGCCGGAGGCCTCGCGGCCCCTCGTACGGGCGCACGGCCGCGGGTGCGCGCCCGCCGTCCCCCGGCGGCCTCGGAGGCGGTGCGGGAGGCCACAATGGGGCGATGAGCGTCACCATCGACATCGCCGGGCTCCCCGCGGAGCGGATCGGTTTCGCGCCGTCGCCGCTCGCCGAGCTCTGCATGACCCTGCACGCGCTCTCGCAGCCGGCCCATCACCCGGGGCTCCAGTCCTGGACGAGGGCCACTACGGCTTCGCTCGACCCCGGCCTGGCCGACCGGCTCCTCGAGGCCGATTTCATGTGGCGCAGTTCGTTCTCGGACATCTTCATGGCCTTCGCCGGCATCCCCGGCGGTACCGGCCACCCGGGGGCGACGCTGGCCGAGGAGCTGGACGTGCTCGACCGGCTGGACGACGAGCGGTTCGTGATGGCGGCGCTGGAGCACTGCTGGCTGGCGCTGTACAACGAGGGCGGCGGTGCCAACCCGCTGAAGGACGCGGGGGCGCGGGCGAAGGCGCTGGAGGCGGCGGCGGCGCGCGGGCCGCGCCAGTTGGAGTTCTCGATCCGGCTGCTGGACGACCCGGCCGGGGTGCGGGTGTGGATGCGGCGGCTGCTGGAGGACTGCGACGAGGCCTTCTTCGCGGAGACCTGGCGGCGCATCGAACCCCGGCAGACGGCGGACGCCCGGCACAAGACGGAGGTGCTGCGCCACAAGGGGCTGCCGGCGGTGCTGCGGGAGGTGTCCTCGGCGCTGAGCGTCGACGAGGGGCTGACGGTGATCACCGCCGACAAGATGGTCAACGGCCAGACCACGGCGACGGATCCGCTGGTCGGGCCGGGGCTGCTGTTCGTGCCGACGAACTTCGGCTGGCCGCACCTGCTGGTGCTGCACGCTCCGGGCTGGCGGCCGGTGGTGCACTACCCGCTGGACTCGCCCGAACTGGCCGCCGGGCCGGGCTCGGTGGAGCTGCTCCAGCGCCGGATGGAGGCGTTGGCGCACCCCATGCGGATGATGCTGTGCCGCAGTCTGGCGCGCGCCCCGTACACGACGACCGAACTGGCGCGGGTCTACGGGATCTCCGCGCCGGAGGTGTCCCGGCACCTGGCCGTGCTGAAGCGGGCGGGCCTGCTGCACACCCGGCGCCAGGGGCGTTACGTACAGCACCAGTTGGATCTGTCCGTGGTCGCACGAATAGGTGCCGATTTCATCGAGGGAATCCTGCGCTGAGCCGGTCTGCCCGACGATCGGACGGTGGCCGGATTTCGCCCCTCCGCAGAGGTACCGATATCCGGATTTCACAAACCGGAAGCAGTGAAAACTCTGGCGAGGGGCGCCTCTTGGTGTCTAACGTGCGTCCACCACGCCACGCCTCCCCCACCGCTTCCTGCTGTGAAAGGACCTTCATGCCCTCTCGCCGTATAGCCACAGCCACCGCCGTCCTGGCGGCCGCCGCCCTCGTCTCCCCGCTGCTCCTCGCCGGTCCGGCCGGTGCCACGAGTCCGCAGAGCGACGCCGCCCGGGGTGACGCGCTGGCCAGGAAGCTGGTCAAGGACTCGACGGGCAAGGGCGCCAACAACCACCTGAAGGTCTTCCAGTCGATCGCCGACTACAACAACGGCACCCGGGTGGCCGGCTCGAAGGGCCACGCCCAGTCGGCGCAGTACGTCGAGAACGTGCTGAAGGGCGCCGGGTACCAGGTCTCGCGCCACGAGTTCGACTTCGTGTACGTCGAGACGATCTCCGAGAAGCTGAAGGTCAACGGGGACGCCGGCCGCGACGTGCCCCTCAAGCTGATGACGTACACCGCCAGCGGCCCGGAGGGCGGCATCACCGCGCCCCTCGCCGTCGCCCCCGTCGACGCGGACAACACCAACGGCTGCGACGCCACGGACTTCGCGGCCGGCGCCTTCACCGGCAAGATCGCGCTGATCAAGCGCGGCGGCTGCACCTTCGCCACGAAGCAGGCGAACGCCGCGGCGGCCGGCGCGGTCGGCGCCGTCATCTACAACAACACCGCGGGCTCCCTCAACGGCACCCTCGGCGACGCGAACGCCGGGAAGGTCCCCACCGGCGGCATCTCCCAGGCGGACGGCGAGAAGCTCGCCGCCGAGGCGGCCGCCGGTCCCGTCTCCCTCACCCTGGACGTCCGCGAGCTGCGCGAGAACCGCAAGACGTACAACGTCGTCGCGGAGACCACGGGCGGCGACCCGGACAACACCGTCTTCCTCGGCGCGCACCTGGACTCGGTCGCGGCCGGTCCGGGCATCAACGACAACGGCTCCGGCTCGGCGGGCATCCTCCAGGTCGCGCAGCGCCTCGCGAGCGAGCAGAAGAAGATCAAGAACAAGGTGAAGTTCGCCTGGTGGTCGGCGGAGGAGTTCGGCCTGCTCGGCTCCGAGGCGTACGTGGCCTCGCTGACGCCCGAGCAGAAGAAGCAGATCAAGCTCTACCTGAACTTCGACATGATCGCCTCGCCGAACTCCGCGTACTTCGTCTACGACGGCGACGACTCGGACAAGGTCGGCTCGGGCCCCGGCCCGGAGGGCTCGGCGCAGCTGGAGAAGCAGATCACCGACTTCCTCGACGCGCAGAAGATCCCGCACGAGGGCAGTGACTTCACCGGCCGCTCGGACTACGGCCCGTTCATCGAGGCCGGCATCCCGTCGGGCGGTACGGACACGGGCGCCGAGGGCATCAAGACCCCGGAGCAGGCCGCGAAGTTCGGCGGTCAGGCGGGCGTCGCCTACGACCCGAACTACCACGGCAAGGGCGACGACATCAACAACATCGACCAGAAGGCGCTCGACATCAACGTCGACGTCATCGCGAACGCGGTGGGCCACTACGCCTGGGACCTGGCGCCGCTGACGCAGCCGGTCACCCCGAAGCCGTCCACCGGCTCCGGCAACGGCGGCGGTCTGCGCCCGGGCCACGACCACGACGTCACCGAGTAAGCACACCAGGACACACCGAGGGCCGGCCTCCCGCACGGGGAGGCCGGCCCTCGGCCGTGCGCCGCGGGGTGGCCGCCTAGCCCGGCCAGGTCCCCACCCCGACCGGCTGGACCAGCCAGCCGAAGTCGCCGAGGCCCCCGCGCGCGGTGAGTTCCGCCGCCTCGCCCGCCGCCGACAGGGCGCGGACGTAGCCGGCCGGGTCGGTGGAGGCCAGGGCCAGTGGCGGCCGGCCGCCCGAGACGCCGAGGGCGGTCAGGGCCGCGCGCTGGGTGAGCAGGCCGGCCCCCGGGCCCGCGCAGGCGTCGAGCGCGACGTGCGCGGTGACGTCGCGGCTCCCGTCCGGGACGGGAGCGGTCTCGCGGCCGTCCCGGAAGCCGGTGAGGGTGCCGTACGGGGGGCGGGCGCCCCGGGTGTGCGCGTAGTCCACGGCCACCGCGAGGCCCCGGTCCAGGGTGGCGACGGCAGCCGCCCAGGCCTCGTCGCGGGCCCGGCCGATCTCCGCCCGGCCGCCGTCCGGTCCGGCCGCGCCGGGCCACCACCGCTCCAGCCAGTCCCGGTCGGCGTCCTCCAGGGGCCCGCCGGCGGTTTCCGTACCGTCGGGGGCGACCAGGACGTACCGGCCGTCCTCCGCGATGTCCAGCGGTACGTTGTCCAGCCATTCGTTCGCGAACAGCAGGCCCGTCGTCCCCTCGGGCGGCTCGGCCACCCAGCGGACGCGGGGGTCCAGCCCCTCGGGCCGCGCAGCGCGCTCCACCGCGTACGGGCGTACCCGCGCGGCCGTCTCCGCGGGCAGCGCGGCGAGGACACCGGCCAGCAGTTCGCCCCGCCCGGCCCCCATGTCGACGAAGTCGAGCCGCGCGGGCCGGCCCAGCTCCGCGTCCACCCACTCCAGCAGCCGGGCCACCGCCCCCGCGTACAGGGCGGAGGCGTGCACGGAGGTCCGGAAGTGCCCGGCGGGCCCCGGCCCGCCCGGGCGCACGTAGAAACCGCCGGGCCCGTACAGCGCGGCCTCCATCGCGGCCCGCCACCGGACCGGCCCCCTGACCTCACCCTCAGCGCTCATCCACCGCAGGTTAAGCCAACCCTCCACCTTGGGGAGTACTCCCCCGTCGCAGGGATCGCACCTCTGGTTGACTCCAGCACCTATTTCCTTTCCCTACTCTGGGTTACGTGCAGCGCCTCTACGACTTCATCCGCAGACACCCGACGGGCGTCGACGGCTTCTGGGCTGTCCTCTTCTTCGGGATCTCGATGATGAACGTGGCCGGGGCCGAGGGGCAGAGCACCGCCCTGCGGCTGGCCACCGTGCCGGTCGTCGCCGCGCTGACCGCCGCCCTGGCCCTGCGCCGGCGCTGGACCGTGCCGATGTTCTGGCTGTCGGCCGGCGCGGGCGTCTACCAGCTGGCCATCGGGCAGGAAATACAGTTCTGCGACGTCGCGCTGCTGGTCGTCCTGTTCACGGTGGCCGCCGCCGACGTCCCGCGCTGGGTCTCGCGCACCGCGCTCGGCGCCGGTCTGCTGGCCTCGCCGCTGTACTTCCTGCGCTTCGGCGTGGACAAGAGCGCGAGCGGCACCGAGGAGTTCCTCTTCGTCCTCTTCATGATGGTCCCCTTCGCCCTCGCCTGGGTGATGGGCGACTCGCTGCGCACCCGCCGCGCCTACTACGCCCAGCTCGTGGAGCGCAACCAGCGGCTGGAGAAGGAGCGCGAGGCGCAGGCCAAGGTCGCGGTGGCCGCCGAGCGCGCCCGGATCGCCCGCGAGCTGCACGACGTCGTCGCGCACAACGTCTCGGTGATGGTGGTCCAGGCCGACGGCGCCGCGTACGTCATGGACGTGGCGCCCGACCAGGCCAAGGAGGCCCTCCAGACCATCTCCGGCACCGGCCGCCAGGCGCTGGCCGAGATGCGGCGGCTGCTGGGCGTGCTGCGCACGGGGGAGCCGCAGGAGTCCGAGGACTACGTGCCGCAGCCCGACGTGGAGCAGATCGAGGTGCTGGTCGAGCAGGTGCGGGCGGCGGGGCTGACGGTCGACTTCGAGGTGGAGGGCGCGCCGCGCAGGCTGCCGAGCGGGGTGGAGCTGACGGCGTACCGGATCGTGCAGGAGGCGCTGACGAACACGCGCAAGCACGGGGGCCCCGACGCCAGCGCGAGCGTGCGGCTGGTCTACTTCGACGACGGGCTGGGCCTGCTCGTCGAGGACGACGGGCGGGGCGCGGCGCACGAACTGTACGAGGACGGCGGCGCGGACGGCGCCGGACACGGTCTGATCGGCATGCGGGAGCGCATCGGTATGGTCGGGGGAACCCTGGACGCGGGCCCGCGCCCCGGCGGGGGCTTCCGGATCAGTGCCCTGCTCCCGCTCAAGAAGAGTTAGCCCCGCACGGGACCGCTCGAGAAGAGTTAGAGGTAGTCACGGATGTCCATCCGAGTGATGCTGGTCGACGACCAGGTGCTGCTGCGCACCGGCTTCCGCATGGTGCTGGCCGCGCAGCCGGACATGGAGGTCGTCGCCGAGGCGGGCAACGGCCTGGAGGCGCTGGAGGTGCTGCGGGCCACGGCGGTCGACGTCGTCCTGATGGACGTGCGCATGCCCAAGCTGGACGGGGTGGAGGCGACGCGGCGGATCTGTGAGCCGGAGCAGCACCCGAAGGTGATCATCCTGACCACCTTCGACCTGGACGAGTACGCGTTCTCGGGTCTGAAGGCGGGCGCGAGCGGCTTCATGCTGAAGGACGTCCCGCCGGCGGAGCTGCTGGCCGCGATCCGGTCGGTGCACAGCGGCGACGCGGTGGTGGCGCCCTCGACGACGCGGCGGCTGCTGGACCGGTTCGCGCCGATGCTGCCGACGACGGCGGCGGAGCCGGAGAACAAGGAGATCGAGCGACTGACGGACCGCGAGCGCGAGGTCATGCTGCTGGTGGCGCAGGGCCTGTCGAACGGGGAGATCGCGGCCCGGCTGGTGCTGTCGGAGGCGACGGTCAAGACGCACGTGGGCCGCATCCTGACGAAGCTGGGACTGCGCGACCGGGTGCAGGTGGTGGTGCTGGCGTACGAGACGGGGCTGGTGCGCGCCGGCGGCGGCGGGGCGGCCTGAGCCGCCGCCCCCGGCGGCGGCACCCCGCCTACGGCAGCGGCGGCACCGCCGTGCGCAGGTGGGTCAGCAGCACCGACAGCGACTCCCACGCCGCCGGGTCGCCGCCGTCGCCCAGCGGGTAGTGCAGCCCCGGCCTGCGCTGCGGACCGACCTGGACGGGCTTGACCTCCAGCGGGGGCCGCCGCGCCCGGGTCAGCGTCGCCTCGGCCACGCCGGCGCCGCCCAGGGTGAAGGACACCGGTATGGCCGGTACGGACACCCGCGGGGTCAGGCTCAGGTCCCGCCGGCCGGGTCCGAGCGCGGCCAGCATGCTGACCAGGCCGTGCCCGGCGACGAGTTCCTGAGCCAGTCGGGCGAGCGCGTCGAGCGGCACCTCCTCGGAGGGCCCGTACCCGAGGGACAGGGTGACGTCCTCCTCGACCCCGGCGGCCGTGCGGAGCACGCGTACGGTGGCCAGCGCGGGCCGCTCCGGCGATCCGACGGCGGTGACCAGCGTCGGCTCGGGCGCCCGGCTCCGGGCCAGGTCGGTGAGCTGGCGCGGCGACCACGGCAGGTTCACGGGCTCGGCGGTGCCCCAGCCGGCGGGCGGGCCCCCGGTCAGGGTGCGCCAGGCGGCCTCCAGCGAGCGGCCGACCAGCAGCCCTTCCTCGGCGGGGTGTTCGGTGCGGAACTGCACGGTGAGCCGGCGTTCCCCCGGCGCCTCGGCCCGCCGGAACGCGGCGGCGAGCCGCGCGTTGCCCGCCTCGTCACGGACCGGGGCGAAGGTGCCGTCCTGCCAGGCCAGGACCGCGCCGGACAGGCCGTCGTAGTACCCGCAGGCGGGATCCTGGACCACCCACCGGTTCGGCGCGCCGGCGAGCGCGGTGCGCAGCGGCAGGCTGAGCCGGCAGTGGTCGGGGGTGACGACGTGCAGGGCCGCGCCGAATTCGGCGGTGGTGCGCAGGACGTCCGACAGCCAGGTGGTCAGCCCGATGACGGGCCGGTCGGCGAGGACGACGGCGGTGGACGCGGTGACGACGTCCACGGTCGGGAGGGCTCCGACGGGCGCGGGTGCCGCCGAGGCCTCGGAGGTCACCGGAACCACTGCGACGTGCCCGGCGCCCTCGGGCCAGACCGTGCCGCCGAGGACCTCGGCGAGGCGTCCGGCGATAGCCCCGGCGAGGGGGGCCGCCTCGGGTACGGCGGTGGAGGCGCGGGTCTCCGTCCACCAGACGGGGGTGGCGCAGGGCGTCCCGAGGAGGCGTTCCACCTCGCCGGGGACCTGGACGAGTACGGGTGCCTCGACGGAGACGAGCGGCCGGCCGGCCGCGCCGAGCAGCTGGATGACGGCGCCGTCCCCGACGGCCTGGGCGTCGAGGTCCGCGCCGCCCGCCGTCAGGGCCACCATGAGGGCGGTGGTGTCGGGCATCTTGGCGGTGAGGGCGATGACGTCCTTGGTCACGGTGTCAGGGCGCTTCCTGGGTCGGGGAGTCGGCGAGGGCGGTCTGCACGATCTGGTGCGGGCGTCCGCGCCGGACCAGGGTGCCGCGGCCGGGCGGCTGGGCGCTCGCGTACAGCTGCGGGAACAACTGGCCTTCGGAGCGTTCGCCGTTCATCACGAGGGCGGTGGTGCCGGACTCGCGCAGGGTGGTCATCAGCGGCTCGTACAGGGCCCGGGAGGCTCCGGCGACGCGCCGTGCGATCACGAAGTGCAGGCCGATGTCCTGGGCGGACGGCAGGTAGGGGACGAACGCCTGGAGGGGCTGCTGTCCGGCGGTGGTGAGGATGTCGTAGTCGTCGACGAGGACCACGATGCGCGGTCCGGTGAAGCCGGGGCCCTCGCCCGGTTCGGCGTCCGGGTCGATGCCGTCCTCGGGGAGCCGCTTGTCGAGTTCCTTGGCGATGCCCACGGACAGGGCGGTGGCGATCTTCGCGTTGTGCGCGTAGCCGCCGCGGTAGGGCTCGGGGACCACACCGCGCAGCCCGCGCCTGGGGTCGTAGACGGCGAAGACCAGTTCCTCCTCGCCGTAGCGGGCGATGAGCTGGCGGGCGACGAGGGCGAGCAGGTTGGTCTTGCCGCACTCGCTGTCGCCGAGGATCAGCAGGTGCTGGTCCTGGCCGAAGAGGTCGAGGAGCACCGGGGCGAGGACGTCCTGGTCCACGCCGACGGGGATCCGGTACGGCTCCTCGTCCACGCCCGGCAGCCGGTCGGCCGACAGGCGTGCGGGCAGGACCCGTACGGGGGAGGCGATGTCGCCGTGCCAGGTGGCGCGGACGGTGCCCGCGGCCTCCTCCAGGGCGGCGGCCAGGTCGGTGTTCCCGGCCCGGGAGTCGATGCGCGGCAGGGCGGTCTGCGCGAACAGCTTGCCGTCGGTGAGGACGCGGCCCGGGGTGTCCGGGGAGATCGTCTCGGACAGTTTGCGGTCGATGGCCGAGTCGGAGGGGTCGCCCAGGCGCAGTTCGACGCGGCCGCCGAAGAGGGACTGGTTGGCGATCCGCACGTCGTTCCAGCGGAGCATGCCGGCGACGACGTGGATGCCGTAGCCGCCGCCCCGCTTGAGGAGGTCGGTGACGGAGTCGTCGAGTTCGGAGAACTCCTCGCGCAGGGCCCCGTAGCCGTCGACGAGCAGGACGATGTCGGTGGACGCCAGCTCGGGCAGCCGGCCCCGGGAGCGCAGCTCGCGCAGCTGGTCGACGGAGTCGATGGAGTGCACGCGGAACAGTTCCTCGCGGGTGGCGAGCATGGCCCGTACCTCGGCGACCGTACGGGCGGCCCGTTCCCGGTCGGCGCGGCCGGCGATCCCGCCGACGTGCGGGAGCCCGGCGAGCGCGGCGAGGCCGCCCCCGGCGAGGTCGAGGCCGTAGACGGCGACCTCCTGCGGGGTGTGGGTCAGCGCGAGCGACAGGGCGAGGGTGCGCAGCAGGGTGGTCTTGCCGGACTGGGGGCCGCCGGTGACGGCGGTGTGCCCGCCGGCGACGGTCAGGTCCAGCTCCCAGGGGCCGCGCCACTGGCGGGCGGGGTCGTCGAGGACGCCGAGGGGCACCTTGAGCGGGGTGCGCTGCGCGGTGCCGAGCCGGAGTCCGCGTTCGGTGACGGACAGGGGTCCGGCGGCGGCGTCCAGGGGGGGTCGCGTCGGGCAGCGGCGGCAGCCAGATGCGGCGGACGGGCGGGGCGGCGTCGGCGAGCTGGTCGACGATGACGGAGAGCACGCTGGGCCCGGTCTCGCGGGCGGTGGCGGCGGGCTTCTCCTCGGCGGGCTCGGCCGGGCCGGTGCTGTCCTGGAAGGTGTTGAAGGTGGGGTAGGCCAGGGCGAGCGGGCCGCGTTCGGTGTCGTCGAGGGCGGCGGCGGGGCCCCGGTAGCGGCCGGAGACGTATCCGGCCTTGAAGCGGGTGTAGGTGGAGGTGTCCACCTTGAGGTAGCCGAAGCCGGGCAGCGGCGGCAGCTGGAAGGCGTCGGTGGTGTCGAGGACGGTCCGCGACTCGTCGGCGGAGAAGGTGCGCAGGCCCAGCCGGTACGACAGGTAGGTGTCCAGGCCCTTGAGCTTGCCGCCCTCGATGCGCTGGCTGGAGAGCAGCAGGTGCACGCCGATGGAGCGGCCGATGCGGCCGATGGACAGGAACAGGTCGATGAAGTCGGGCTTGGCGGTGAGGAGTTCACCGAACTCGTCGATGACGACGAACAGGTGCGGCAGCGGCTCCAGTTCGGGCTTCTCGGCGCGCAGCACCGCGTAGTGGCCGATGTCGGCGACGTTCCCGGCGTCCTTGAGGACCTGCTGGCGGCGCTTGACCTCGCCGGCGAGGCTGGTGTGGACGCGTTCGACGAGCCCGGCCTGGTTCTCCAGGTTGGTGATGACGCCGGCGACGTGCGGGAGCTTCTCGAAGGGGGCGAAGGTCGCGCCGCCCTTGTAGTCGACGAGGACCATCGCGAGGTCCTCGGGCGAGTGGGTGGCGACGAGGGCGAGGACGAGCGTGCGGAGCAGCTCGCTCTTGCCGGAGCCGGTCGCGCCGACGCACAGGCCGTGCGGGCCCATGCCGAGCTGCGAGGACTCCTTGAGGTCGAGGAGCACCGGCCCGTGCCGGTCGTCGATGCCGATGGGGACGCGCAGGAAGTCCCGCTCGCCGCGGGGCGCCCACATCCGCTTCACGTCGAGGGCGGCGGGGTCGGCGATGCCGAGCAGGCCCATGAAGTCGACCGGCCCGGAGACGGGGGTGCCCTCGGCGACGGACTCGGCGGACAGCCGCAGCGGGGCGAGCATGCGGGCCAGGCCCTCGGCGGTGGCCGGGCCGAGGGCGTCGCTGATGCCCTCGGCGGCGGGGGCCTCGGGGGTGCGCAGGTCCCGGACGGTGACGTGGCTGCCGTCGACGGTGATCCGTATGGTCACCTCGTCGGGCTCGTGGACCTGCTCGGCGAGCAGGTGCAGCACGGTGGTGTTCATGTCGGCCAGGCCCACGGCGGTGTCGGGGCGGGGCAGTTCGACGGCGTTCTCGCCGTACTCGTCGCTGACGACGAGGAGCCGGCCGGCCATGCGCAGGGCGCGCTTGTCGGACAGGCCGCGGCGCACCTCGGCCGCGTACGAGGCCCTGCGGCGCAGGTCGGCCGCGAGGACCCCGGAGGCGAGCTGGGGCAGGCTGGGCGCGATCCGGCGGGCGGCGACGGGGCCGTCCTGTTCCTGCTGGTCGAGGACGTGGGGCAGCCACTTGGCCCACTCCCAGTCGCCGAGCCGGTCCCCGGGCACGCCGAGGGCGACGGCGACGTCGTCGGGGGCGTGCAGGACGGCGGTGTGGGCGAGCAGGGCGCGGGCGACGCGCAGCACGCCCTCGCGGTCGCCGACGATGCTGACGTTGCCGGCCCGGTCGAGGGGGACGGTCAGCGGGAAGTCGCTGGCCCGGCCGAAGCGGGCCATGAGGGCGCCGGCCTCGTTGAGCATGAACCGGTCGGGCGGGGTGAGGACGCCGCCGGCGCCCGCCGCGAGGGAGAGCTCCTGCACGGCGACGGCGCCGGTGCCCAGGCGCGGCCGCAGGAAGTCGGGGTCGGTGCGGCGCCGCTCCCACAGCCGCGCGGGGTCGCGTACGAGGTCGTACAGGGCCTCCGGCGGCGGGTTGAGGCGGCGGGCCTCGTCGCGCAGCGCCTTCTCGCGGGCGCCGAGCTCCTCGCGCTGCTCCTCCAGGTACTCCAGGTAGCGCTCGCGCTGGGCGCGGCGGGTGCGCTGCGCCTTGCCGCGCTGGGACCAGAACAGGGCGACGGCGCCGATCAGGGCGAAGACGAGGACGATCGCGCCGACGGCGGCGAACTGGCTGTTGCGGATGACGGTCATCATCACGACCGAGCCCATCACGCCCGCCATGGGCAGCAGCGCGGTGGCCGGGCTGCCGATCTTGCCCTCGGGCAGGTTGGGCGGGGCCTCGACGGAGTGGGGCTGCGCGGGGGCGGGGGGCATCGTGCCCCGGGCCGGGCGGTGGATCAGCTGCTGGGTCACCGGGCGGCTCCGGAAGCCGGGAGGGCCACGGCCCGCTGGAGCACCTCGGCGGCGAGCCGCACGGACGCCTCCCGGGTCTGGAAGGCGAGGAGTTCGGACGTGACGGCGCCGCCGGAGGCGAGGTGGCGGTCGTAGGGCAGCACGACGACGCCCGCGCCGGTCGCGCGCAGCTTCTCGACGGCCTTGCCGAGGTCGACGGCGGGGTGCGGGGACTGGACGGTGAGCACGACGACGGTCCGCGGCAGGACGGGTACCGGGAGGGAGCCGAGCCAGTCGAGGACGGCGTGGGTGGAGACGAGCCCCTCGGCGGTGGCGGGCGTGGTGAGCACGCGGGCGTGCGCGGTGTCGAGGGCGGTACGGGCGACCTCGCCGGGGAGGGTCTCGCAGTCGACGACGGTGACGCCGAAGTAGCGGCGCAGGGCGACCATCACGGTCCGGTACGTGGCGACGTCGACCTGGGCGCCGATGCGGCCCTGGCTGCCGGGCAGCAGCCAGCCGCCGTCGGGGAGCGGGACGAGGTAGCCGGTGATGTCGGTGAGCTGCATGGAGGGGCGGACGATCTGCGCGAGGTCCGCGCAGGTCCAGCGCAGGGACTGCACGCCGAGCCGCACCGGGAGGGTGCCGAGGGCGGCGTCGGCCTCCAGGGTGAGCACCGGGTCGTGGCGGAAGTGGTTGTAGGTGCGGCTGAGGAGAGCGGTGACGGTGGTCTTGCCGGAGCCGCCGCGGATGCTGGTGACGACGATCTGGCGGCCGGTGGTGACGGGCTGCTGGACCTGGGTGGCGAGTTCCGTCTCGGCGGCGACGGCCTTGGCGACGGAGGAGCCGAGCGCTCCGCGCAGGGTGCGCAGGGTGCGGCGGGCCAGCGGGTCGCCGTGGCGGGGCCGGCCGGCGGCGGCGTCGGAGCCGGGGACCGGGACGGTCTCGGGCGCACGGGCCTGTGCCTGTGCCTGCGGCGCCTGCGGGACCTGGGCCTGCGGGGTGTACTGCTGCGGGGCGTAGGCGGGCCGGTGCGCCCCGGGGGCCTGCTGGTGCGGCGCGGGGGCCTGCTGGTGCGGGGCGTAGGCCGGCTGGTGTGCCCCGGGGGCCGGCTGCTGCGGGAGCGGGGCGTGCGGCTGCACCGGCAGGGGGCCCTGCGGTGCGGCGGCGGCCGTGCCCGCGCCGTGGCCCATCAGGTCGCCCAGGACGCCGGCCTGCCAGTCGCCCTGCGCGCCGGGGCCGGGCCCGCCGCCGGCCTGTCCGGGTCCGCCGACGGGCCCGGGCAGGTGTCCGTCACCGTCACGCTGGTTCATGCTCATGTCTGACATGTCTGAGTAGCAACCCTTACGCGAAGGTGCCGAGCAGCCGCCCGTACACGCCGAACACCCCGATGAGCAGCGGGAACAGCACGATGACGCCGATCGATTCGGCGGTGTCCCCGACCCGCCGCAGCCGGACCCGCACGTGCTCGGGCGGCTGGACGGCGAGGACGCCGAGCGCCGCCAGGGCCAGCACCAGCAGCACCGCGAGCGGCCCGGCCGCACCGGCCCGGCCGGCCCACACCAGCAGAGCCGCAACGGTGACCGCGGCCCCGGCCAGCAGCAGCGCGACCACCTCCGCGACGAGCGGGAACGCCCGCGCGCGCAGCCACAGTACGACGGCGACCGCCGAGGCGAGGGACACCGTCCACACGTCGGGCTCCCGCAGCGCGACCACACCGGCCGCGCCCGCCGAGACGGCGGTGGCGAGGGTGGCCAGCACCATGCCCCGGTGGGTGGCACCGAGGGCGGTGGCGACCTTGTACCGGCTGACCGAGGCCCCGCGGGCCCGCTGGTCGTCCAGGCCGGTCAGTCCGGCCGCCGCCAGGGCGAGACGCGGCAGCAGCCCGAGCAGGACCACCGAGAACACCGCCAGCACGGCCCCGGTACGGGCGCCCGCCTGGCCCTGCGCCAGCGCGGTCGCCTCCCACGCCACCGTCAGGCCCACCACGGCGGCGGCGCCCACGAACCCGCCCCGCCCGAGCGGCGTGAACCACCCCAGCAGCGCGAGTCCGACGGCCAGCGCACCCGCGACGGCGGCGAGCCGGCCCATGGCGCCCCAGTGCTGCGCGTCGCCCAGGGTCCACGCCCCGAGCACCCCGACCGCGGCGGCACAGGCCAGCAGCGCGGCCGCCAGCCCCGACCGCTTCAGCCGGCCCGCCAGCGCCCCGAGGGCACCCGCGGCGGCGGCGGTCCCGAGGAGCACCCCGGCCACGGCGCCGGGCGCGAACTCCCGCCGGGCGAACCAGCCGGCGACCAGCGCCCACAGCACGAGCCCCGCCCCGGCGGTGACCCGCCGCGCGGAGGGGCGCCAGCGCCAGGCGCGTACGTCCAGGTCCTCGGCTGCCTCGTCGGTGACGTCGTGCACCACGGGCGCGGACGGCACGTCCTGCACCCGCACGAGCCGCAGCACGGCCCCGTCGGCGATGCCGGCGTCCTCCAGGGAGGTGCCGTGCTCGATGACGGACCCGTCGGCCGTGACCAGGTGACGCAGCATCGGCTGCGCGGCCACCCGGTCGTCCAGCATCCGTATGACGTCGGGCAGAAGACGCCCGACGGGCTCCTGCGAGGGGAGAACGAGATCCATCCGCCGCCGCTCACCGACCAGGGTGACCCGGCTCAAAGCCGTACCGCTCACTGCCCCCATGCTCACCACGCGCTCGAACCTATCACCGAGTACTGACCTGTCCGGGCGTCCCGACCTTGCCGATGAGGCGGTGGGAGATGAACGACCAGCCGACGCAGCCGGCGCACAGCACCGCCGCGATGACCAGCCCGGCGACGGCCTTCCCGATCCGCTCGTCGGCCACCCGCCGCCCGCGCTGCGCGCCGAACAGCACGGCGTCGCGCATCCGGCGCCGCCGCACCGCGACGGACTCCAGCAACTGGCTGTCGTAGTCCTCAGCCGCCACCCCGGCCTCCCTTCTCCCTGTCGCCCCGCACGCTAGTACGCCCCCTCACGACGCCGAAACCGGTGGCGCCGGTTCCGTCATGCTCCTGCCATGTTCGCAGCCGCGGATCACACCATGCCGCCGATCCGCCGGGCCGCCTCCAGGTGGTCGACGGCGGCCAGGCCCGCGGTCCCGGCCGGCAGGTCCACCGGCTCCCAGCGCAGGTCCGGGCGGAGCACTTCGCCGGCCCGGACGCCGTCTCCGAGCACCCGGCTCCGGAACAACGGCCCTTGGCCGTACTCGTCCTGGTGGTACGTGACGCGCCCTTCGCCCTCCAGCGCGTCGAGCACGGCCTCGTCGAGCACGCCGACGGGCCGGCTGCCGAGGTAGCCCGCGAGCTTACCCGGCCGGCACATCACGCCGACGAGGTCGATGAACACCCCGGAGCAGTCACGGCTGAAGGACCCGCCGCGCTCGTAGAACAGCACCAGCGGCTCGTACAGGTCCGGCAGCCCGGCCACCGCCTGCGGCGTCCGCTCCCCGAGCCCCGCCAGCCGCACGGCCCCGGCACAGGTCTCGCGGAGCTCGGCCCCAAGCAGCGTGCGCCGGAGCTCCTCCAGTTCGGCCGCCTGCGCGGGCGGCAGCCCGAAGCCGGGGTCCACGTACGCCGTGACGTCGTAGAACGGCCACGCCTCCTCGGCCCCGCAGGCGTTCGCCCACACGGCGGCCCGCCGCAGGTACTCCCACATCAGCACCCGCCGGGACCCGCAGCGCTCGAACGCGAGGTCCCACCGCATGTCCCAGTCCACGGCCCGCAGCCGCCCCAGCATCCGCGACGCCGACACCCTCAGCCCCTCCCCGACAGCTCCTGGAGCGCGTCCAGCGACGGCGCCCGCCGTACGACCGCTCCGACGGTGACTCCCGCCTCGATCCGCCCGAGGCAGCCCTCCAGCGCCTCCGACGCCCCCGCCCCGGCACTCCGCGCGGCCCGGAACCGCAGCAGCCAGGGCACGCCCGCCCCGAAGGCCGCGTCCCCCGCCGCGCCGCGCGGCTCGTAGCCGGCCGCGCCGTCGGCGGACGCCCAGAGGAACCCGAGGAGCCGCTCCCCGCACCGCACTTCGGCGTACCGGACCGGCTCCTCGGTGGTGCACTCGTAGTCCTCTTCCTCCCCGTATCCGCCGGGAAGGAGCTTCACGAGCCGTCTCCATCGGGCGGGGACCTCGAAGTTGTCCCAGGAGTCGTCGTACTCTGCGCCCTCCACCAGCAGATCGGCAAAGCCGTCGGCCGTGGGCCTGGCGTGCCAGGTCGGGTCCCCGGGGTCGGTCTCCGAACCGGTCAGCTCGGAGATCTGCTTCAGCGCGGCGGCAAGCCGGGGCGCGTTCTCTGCGGCGACCTCCGGCTGCGGTCGCTCGCGGAGGTCCAGGGTCATCCAGGCATCCGCGTGAGCGGCCAGCACGAGCAGCACCGCACCCCTGCCCCAGACATGGACCCGGAGGACGAACAGCTTCTCGGCCCGCCGCCGGACGCCGGCCTCCATCCACTCACCGGGGAGCCGGAGAGCCACCGTCAGGTGCTGGTCGGGCAGCAACCGCAGGCCCGACGCCTGCCCGGCCAGCACGTCGAGCGGCACGTCACGCCGCTCGAACAGCGGCCGCCCCATGGCCGACAGCTCACAGACCTCGACCGAGCCCGTACCCCCGTCGGCGACGAGCCCGAGGGAAGCCAGGACGTCCCTGACGTCCCCCACCAGCCCGAGGGCCCACGCCACCCCGCTCGCGGGAGCATCGAGCACGGGGGCGGGCTCCCAGAACCACTCCCCCACGGGTTCGGACGTAATCACAGGAAGGCCACGCGCGCCTCACTCAAGAAGGAAGCACCCTCACCTTCGCACCCTTGCTGTTCAGCCACGACTCCAAGTCGGCACCGGAGAGTTCCCGCCGGCCTTCGGCATCCACGACGACGGCCGGCCCGAAGACCGTGCCCGTGAGGCCGTCCACCACCGTCCGATCGTCGAGGACCACCTGCATGAAGGTCTGCGCCACCGACGCATCGCTCAGATCGGCGCCCCGCAGATCCACGGCGTCCAGCGACGCCTCCCGTGCGTCCACGTCGTACATCTCGACGCTCCCGAAGTCCGCACCGTCGAGCCTGGCACCGCGCAGCGAGGCCCCGTCCAGCTCGGCCTTCACCAGGGAGGCACCGGTGAGATCGGCTTCGTCGAGAACCGCAGCTTCGAGATGCGCGCGGTAGAGGTCCGCGCCCGGCATACGGGCTCCCCGCAGAACCGCCCCCCTCGCGACCGCATGGAGCACCCGGGGGTGGCTGCCAGAACCACCCCCGACGGCCCAGTCGTGATCACCCGTCTTCGCGACGCCATTCGCGGACGAGGTTGCCCTGCTCGTCCCAGACGCTCTCCTCCTTGAGGGAGTAGATGTCGTCGTCGAAGAACTTCCGCGACTTGAGAACACCGTTGGGATGCCATTCCAGGAACTCACCCAGAGCGGAACCATTGACGACGGTTCCCTTGAGCTTCTGCGCACCGTCCGGGTACCACATCTGCGACAACCCGTTCCGGACCCCGTCGAGGTACACGTCGAGGCAGACGATCTGTTCACCCTGATATTCGGCTACCTCCCCCGTGAACAACTCGTCCTGGTAGAGCATCCGATTTCCCATATCGATGTCGACATCGGGATCGTCAGCGTCGACGCGCCGCATCGAGCTCATCACGGAATCCAATTCTCGTCAGACGGCGGATACCCAGTGAACCGGCCGTGGGGCGACGGAACTCCGGGGAGCATATGGTAACAGTTCGAGCAGAAGGGAGCGCCCCTGCCGATAACGCCCGTCTCCCGGTCCTTCATGAACGGGAATTCCACGGACGCCCGGATTTCCTTGAGCACGCTCGCGTCGTCCGGCAGCCCGAGGCGGGTACGGGCCCACAGCAGCTCATTGGTGGCCTTCACTTCCGCATGACCGAGGGGCTGGTCCGGGTGCGGCTTGGTCGGAGCCATCTTCTCGTAAATCGCGCGGAGGGTGGGGTGAACCTTTTCCTTGGGAATCACGTTGTCCGGCCGGCCGTTGATTCCTTCGATCACGATTCCGGTCCGGGTGTCCATGACGGCACCCACACACGCACCTACATCGCCCTTGACGAATTGCTTGGCGTCCTTGGCATCCCGGTAAACCTGTGCCCTGGACTCGGCGAGCGAGTCGAGATACTGGTCAACGGGCTTGCCGTCAATGTGGGTGATCATGTCATCCACCACGGTGACCCGAGGGCTGTTCCGGTCGAACAGATCCAGCAGCTTCTCGCCGTGACCGGCCGGGTGCGTTCCATTCGCGTCCGGCAGGCGGGTTTCCGGAGAGATCGCATCAGCCGGGGTGCTCGCGGTTCCGTGCTCCCTCTGCCACGCCTCGTCACCGTGGCCCGGGTTGTCGGGAAGTCCGCCGCCCTGGTGCGGCACGGTCGGGCCATCTCCGTGGCCGCCGCCACCCGTGGAAGGGCCGTCGCCGTGGCCGCCCGTGGAGGGGGTGTCGGTGTGGCCGCCGGTGGGGGTGGTGTCGGTGCCGCCGTGGCCGGGGGTCGTGCCGCCGGGTTCGGTGTGGCTGTTGTGCGGGAGGTTGTCGGCGGTGCCGCCGGGGGTGTGGGCCGTGGTCCCGCCGGGGGTGTGGGTGGCGGTGCCGCCCGGGGTGTGGGAGGTGACGTCCGCCGTGTGGGCGCCGACACCGACCGGGACTTCCTGCTTCTTGGGGACCTCGGCCAGGGGGTGGTCGGGGCCCTTGGGGACCGAGGTGAGGTCCTGCTTCGGGAGGCCCTTGTGGTCCAGGAGCTGGTTCGTCGTCTTGTCGAAGTACTGCGGACGGCCCAGCGCGTCGTCCGGGAGACGGACCGTGTCCTCGGGGTGGGGGAACTTGATGCCCGGGGCGTCGGCCTTGGGGAGGTCCTTCCACACCACGTCGTCGATCTTCGGGAACGCCCCGTCGACCTTGCCGAGGTTGGCGAACAGGTCGCCGATCTTGAGTTTGGCGAGGGAGCCGGCCTTGCCGATGTAGGTGATCGGGTCGATGATCCTGCCGGCCTTCCCGGCCACCGAGAGGACCTTCGCGATCCCGCCCGTCTTGGCCGCGGTGCCGGCGCCGCCGGTGAAGACGGTGGTCAGGACGTTGAAGGTGACCGCTCCCGCGGCGCGGGCGGGGTTCTTGCCCCACTCGTCCCAGGCGACCAGGGCCTTGCCGGTCTCCTTCATCGCCGTGCGGGAGTCCTTCAGCCAGCCCGGGAGCTGCTTGTCGTCCGCCGCCCAGAACGCGGCCCCGACACCCGGCATGGAAGTGATCACGAGGCCGGTGGCGAGTTTGGCCAGGCCCGTCCAGGCCTGGCCCGCGGCGTCCCAGCCGTCGACGCCGACCAGGGTGCCAAGGCCCCGGATGGTGCCCCAGATGCCGTCGACGATGATCCCGTCCCACACGAAGGACTTGACCCAGTAGCCGACCTCCCACGCCCGGTGGGTCTCCTCCAGCTGCGAACCCCACGGCAGGTCCTGGACCTTGTTCAGGTCATCGGCCTTGTAGCCGTACATGTTCGCGCCGTTGGAGCCGTCGTTCACGGTCAGCGGCGGGGCGCAGTACAGGGCGCGGATCTTGTTCGCGCAGGTGCGTTCGGCCGCCCAGAACGCCTCGGCGGCCGCGTTGACGTCGTGGATCAGATCGTTGTTCTCATCGATCTTCTTCCCGTCGTCCTTCCAGTGCTCGTCCCCGGCGATCTTGTTGGAGAACGTCGTCGCCTTCGCCTGGAGCGCCTTCAGACGCGCCACGATCGGGCGGGCCTCGGTGACGTACTCGCCCAGCGCCTTCGCCGCCGACTCGAGCTGGTCGGCGAAGAAATCACTGTCCGTCTTCACCGGCTTCGTCGTGGCGAACAGCTTCGCGGCCTCGGGAGCGGCATAGAACGCCGACAGGCCCTGAAACTCGGAGTCCACATTCTCGCCGGCCGTGCGGAAGGTGCCCGCTGCCGCCGTGATCGCCGCGTGGTCCTGCTCCAACGCGTCCAGGTCACCCGTGAACTGCGGGATCGTGCACGGATTGATCGGTACGTGGTCGGTCACTTCTGACCCGCCCCCGGAAGCTCGACCTTCGGCTCCTTCAGAGCCTGGTTCTGCGCGTTCTGCGCCTGCTCGATGTTGCCCTGCACGTACGCCGTCGTCGCGTTGATGGCGCCGTTCAGCGAGGCCTCCGTGCGGGCGCCGATGAACGCGAGGCGGTACTCGTGGGCCTTCATGAGTTCACCCAGCGCGCCCGCGATCGGGCCCATTCCGCCGCCCTCGCCCGCGCTGCCGCCGCCCGGCGTGATGGTGCCCGCGTGCTTGGCGGCCTCCGGCAGCTCCGTCTGGAGCGACTTGCCCGCCTTCTGGAAGCCCTCCGCTGCCGTGATCGTCTTGTTGACGACCCCCTGCACGCCGGACGGTTTGATGTCCCAGTCCATGCCCTACCCCCGTGTCCTCGCGTCCTCGCGTTCCTCGTCCGGCGTCAGCCGATGTTGTCGACCGCCGCCTTGGCCTTCTGCAGCGTGGCCTGCGCGGTGGCGTCGTTCTGCTCCAGCGTGGTGCGGACGAGGCGGATGATGTCGCGCACCTCGTTCGCCGCCTTGTTCCAGCGGACTTCCTTGCCGTGGTACTCGTCGGAGACGCCGTCGGCCTGGAACTCGGCCATCGCGGCCTTCACCGCGTTGTCACGGTCGCCGAGCACCCGCTCCAGCTGGCCGATGATCCCGCCGAGTCCGCCCTGGACCTCGACGGAGGCGGCGATGTCGTACGAGGTGCGGTCCTGGTTCGCCATGTCTGTCAGTCCCCCGGGTGTCAGCGCGCGCCGAAGCGAGCGGCGTCGAAGTTCGCGGAGCCCATGTTCTGGTGGGCGTTGTCGCCCTGCTCGTGGGCACCGGTGGTGAACGAGGTGTCCATCCCGGACTGACCGCCGAGGATGGCGCGCAGCGAGGCGTTCAGCTCGGCGGTGATCGCGTCGGAGCGCCGCTTGAAGGAGTCGAACGCCTGGCGTCCGACGCCGTTGAACTTGCCCTCCAGCGGGTCCGCCGCGGCGACCAGCAGCTTGATCAGCGTGCCGAGGTCGTCGCTGGAGCCGCTCGTGGCCTTGCCCAGTTCGGACAGCGTGGTGCTGCCCATGTCGAACTTCATTCACCCACCCCTGACGTGTTGTTCCGTCACTTGCGTGCGTACCTGTCTACCGAAGGGACGTTGCGAACACAAACACGGTTTCATCCAGCCTCGACGTCTGGCCGAAAATCGCCGTCGGCCGGTTCTCGTTGCCCGAGGACCTCCCGTACGTAGTCGTCCCCGGCTTCCCGGAGCCAGGTTGCCAGGGCCCTGCCGGCCGGGCCCCGGCAGCGGGACACCGGGCCCGCGGCGTGCCGGAGGGCGCGACCGGAGGGCTCGTCGCCGAGCAGCGTCCGCAGCAGTTCCACGGCGAGTTCCTCGTCGACCAGGGTCACCGCTCCCGCGAGGCCGACGAGTTGGGTCTCCACGTCGAAGCGGTAGCGCTGCCCCGCCCGCATCCGGGCGAGGCCCCGTTCGACGGCGGCGCGGATCCCGGGCAGGCAGTCGCGTACGGACTCGGCGTCCAGGCAGTCGCCGAGCCGGTCGCCGAAGCCCTCGCGGTCGGCGAGGCCGACCAGGGCGCGCAGGGTCGCGGCGCGCAGCCGTGAGGTGCCCTTCTCCTCGGCCAACTCCCGGCTGCGCACGGCCGCTTCGCAGAAGTGGCCGTAGCTGTCGTCCTGCGAGAACCAGCGGTCGGTCGACCAGCCGTACCAGAAGGCGCCGCGGGGGTCGGTGGTCGCGGCCCGTACGACGGCCTCGTAGCCGGCGGGCTCGGCCCAGTGGACCAGGGCGATCAGGGCCAGGAGGCGTTCGCCGCAGGGCGCGGCGGGGTCGTCCAGGAGGGCGGTGAGCCCGGGGACGCGGTCGCGGTGGGCGGGATCGTCCTCGCCCTCCCAGATCACGTCGTACGGGTCGCCGGCGGGAGTGCCGTCGAAGCCGGTGCCGAGCAGCCGCTCGTAGGCCGTCGTCATGTCAGGTCATCCACCGGTCGGGGCGGGCCGCCGCGCGGGAGGTGCGGGAGCGGACCGCCTGGTCGTGCAGCAGGCCGGCGGCCTCGGCGGCGGGGCGCAGCCGGGCGGTGACGGTGGTGTTCGCGCCGGTGTCCACGTGGACGTCGGCCACCCCGCGGGCGCGCTCCCAAGGGCCTTGCGTGCGGCGCACGCTCTGTACCTTCGCATGCGGAACGATCTCCGTGCGCCGGCACAGGCGGCCCCGGCGGGCGGCGAAGACCTCGTCGGAGACGGCCAGGCCGTACCCCTTCCACCACACCGGCACCACCCACCGCGAGCCGGTGCGCGGGGAGGGGCTGAACTCCAGGCCCGCCGGGTCCGCGCCCGGCAGCACGCGGGCGATCAGGGCGTGGGCGGCCTCCCGGGTGGCCACGGGGACCAGCACCCCGTTCTTGGAGCCGGCCACGGCCAGCTCCACCCGGACCCAGCCGCGCCGCCGCCACAGCAGCGGCTCCACGATCCGTACGGCCTGCACCCGGCCCGGCGGGACCGTCTCGTGGGCCCGGTCCAGCAGCCCGTGGTCCAGGCGCAGCCCGTCGGGGGACTCGGCGACGGTCCAGTCGTACCCGGCGAGGAACCGGCCCGCGGTGCCGCTCCACGCGGCGCCGAGCAGCGGTACGAGGATGACCGCGGCCGCCCAGAGGCTGTCGCTGAGCCGCCAGACGACCACCGGCGCGACGAGCCCGCCGACGAGGGCGGCCCACACGTCGAGGCCGAGCAGCAGGGAGACCACCAGGTCACGGACGGACACGCGCAGCAGCACCCGCTCGGGGGCCTGGCCGACGGCGACGGCATCGGCGGGGGCGAAGCCGGCGGCGCGGGCCAGCAGCTCGGCGCGCAGGGCGACGGCGTCGCGTTCGTCGAGGAAGGCCAGCTCGTCCTTCGCCTCGGTGCCGATGACGTCGAGCCGGAGCTTGGCCACGCCGGCGACGCGGGCCAGCATCGGACGGGTGACGTCCACGGCCTGGAGGCGGTCGAGGCGGATGTGGGCGGTGCGGCGGAAGAGCAGGCCGGTGCGGATGCGGAGCTCGGTGTCGGTGACGGAGTAGTGGGTGAACCACCAGCCGAGGAAGCCGTACGTGCCGAAGACGAGGACCAGCCCGGCCAGGATGAGCACGCGCACGCCGGGGGTGAGGCCGCTGACCCACTGCTGGGCCCGCTCGCCCTGCTGGATCACCACACCGCCGAGGGCGGCCCCGGGCACCCACGCCCGCCGCAGCGGGGTCAGCACGTGCAGCCGCCGCTCCCCGCCGGGTGCGGGGGTGCCCCGGTCCGGGTCCCCCGCGGAGCGGCCCGTCACAGGCCTGCCGACCTTGCTTCGCCCAGGGCGGTCAGGCGGTCGCGGAGGCGTTCCGCCTCCGCGGGGGCCAGGCCCGGGATCTTGGCGTCCGTCGCCGCGGCCGCCGTGTGGAGCTGGACCGAGGCCAGGCCGAAGCGGCGCTCCAACGGGCCGGAGGTCACCTCCACCAGCTGCATCCGCCCGTACGGGACCACCGTCTCCTCCCGCCACAGCACCCCCCGGCTGATCAGCAGGTCGTCGGCCCGTTCCGCGTAGCGCCAGGACCGCCAGTTCCGCCCGATCAGCACCCAGCCCCAGACCAGGACCGCCGGCCAGAACGCCGCGAGGACCGCCCACCCGGGCCCGGCGGCCAGGCCCAGCGACACGGCGGTCACCACCGTGAGCGGAACCGTCCAGAGCACCAGCAGCAGCCGCCGGACCCCGCGCAGCCCGCCCGGCAGACCGACCCACTCCGGGCGGTCCGTCTCACCCCTCGTCCCCGTATCCATGCACCCACCCTAGGACTGAGACAATGCGGCCATGACGGAGACCACGGTCGGCATCGGCGGTGCGGCGGAGAGCACCGACATGGTGCTCAACATCGGACCCCAGCACCCTTCCACCCACGGCGTGCTGCGCCTGCGGCTCGTCCTGGACGGCGAGCGCATCGCCAGCGCCGAGCCGGTGGTCGGTTACATGCACCGGGGTGCCGAGAAGCTCTTCGAGGCGCGCGACTACCGGCAGATCGTGATGCTCGCGAACCGCCACGACTGGCTGTCCGCGTTCTCCAACGAGCTCGGTGTGGTCATGGCCGTCGAGCGGATGCTCGGCATGGAGGTGCCCGAGCGCGCGGTGTGGATGCGTACGCTCCTCGCCGAGCTGAACCGGGTCCTGAACCACCTGATGTTCCTCGGGTCGTACCCCCTCGAACTGGGCGGCATCACCCCGATCTTCCACGCGTTCCGCGAGCGCGAGGAGCTCCAGGCCGTGATGGAGGAGATCTCCGGCGGCCGCATGCACTACATGTTCAACCGGGTCGGCGGTCTCAAGGAGGATCTCCCGGCCGGCTGGCTCGGCCGGGCCCGCGCCGCCATCGCCGACGTCCGCACCCGCATGGACGTCTACGACAAGCTGGTCCACGGCAACGAGATCTTCCGGGCCCGCACCCGCGGCGTCGGCGTCCTGTCGGCCGAGGCGGTCCACGCGTACGGGGTGTCCGGCCCGATCGCGCGCGCCTCCGGCGTGGACTTCGACCTGCGCCGCGACGAGCCGTACCTGGCGTACGGCGAGCTGGCCGACGTGCTGAAGGTCGTCACCCGCACCGAGGGCGACTGCCTGGCCCGCTTCGAGGTGCTGCTCGACCAGACGCACAACGCCCTCGACCTGGCCGTGGCCTGCCTGGACCGGATGGCGGAGCTGCCGCCGGGGCCGGTCAACCAGCGGCTCCCGAAGGTGCTGAAGGCCCCCGAGGGCAGCACGTACGCCTGGACGGAGAACCCGCTCGGCATCAACGGCTACTACCTGGTCTCCAAGGGCGAGAAGACCCCGTACCGGCTGAAGCTGCGCAGCGCCTCCTTCAACAACATCCAGGCGCTGGCCGTGCTGCTGCCCGGGCAGCTGGTCGCGGACATGGTGTCGATCCTCGGCTCGCTCTTCTTCGTGGTCGGCGACATCGACAAGTAGGGCGGCCCGCCCCGGGGCGGGTCCGCGCGACCTGACAGGCCGGGGGAATTCCGCCCGGGCCGTGTCGGCGGGGCGTCCTAGGGTGCCCCCATGACCACTGGCACGTACCCGGACTACCTGCGCCGACTCGGGCTGACCGACCCCGGTGCCCCCTCGGCGGAGGGGCTGTTCGCGCTCCAGCGCGCCCATCTGGAGCGCATCCCCTACGACAACGTCGACATCCACCTCGGCCGGCCGCCCGGCATCGACCCCGGGCTGTCGGCGCGCCGGTTCGCCGAGGGGCGCGGCGGCTACTGCTTCCACCTCAACGGCGCCTTCGCCGCGCTGCTGGAGGACCTGGGCTACGACGTGACCCGCCACCTGTCCGGGGTCGAGGCCGAGGACGGGTCGCGGGTGGTCAACGGCCAGCACCTGACGCTGACCGTGCGCGTCGGCGGGGCGGCGTACTGGGTGGACGCCGGGCTGGGGGACGGCCCGTACGAGCCGCTCCCGCTGCGCGAGGGCTCGTACGAGCAGGGCGGCTTCCGCTACGCGCTGCGGCGGCTGGACCCGATGGAGGGCGAGGGCCCCGGCTGGAGCTACCTGACCCCCGACAGCGGCATGCACCGGGTGAACTTCCGCGACGCCCCCGCGGAGATGGCCGACTTCGAGGAGGCGCACACCTGGCTGTCGACCTCCCCGGACTCCTCCTTCGTACGGACCTTCGCGCTGTTCCGGCGCGACGCGGACGGCGTGGACATCCTGCGCGGCCGCGTCCTGTCGCGCCGGTCGGGGGGCGGGAAGGTGACGGCCGAGCGGGAACTGGCCGGGCGGCGGGAGTTCTTCGAGGTGCTGGAGGGCGTCTTCGGGCGCCGGCTCGACGACCTGACGGGGGCGGACCGGGAGGTCCTGTGGGCCCGGGTGGACGAGGCGCACCGGGCCTGGCTCGCGTCCAGGGCGGAGAAGGCGGAGAAGGCGGAGGAGGAGGCCGCGGCCGTCTCCTGACGGCTTCGCTGTCGGTGCGGCAGGGCAGACTGGGGGCATGTCCCACTCCCCCCGACGGGCCTGCCCCTCCTGCGGCCGCGACTGCGCCGTGACGGCCGGCCGGATCGCCCGCCACGACCCGCCGGCCGGGCGCGGCCGGGGCGACCTGGTGTCCTGCCCCGGCTCCCGGGCCCGGGTGGTCCTCGGTGCCTCCGCCCCGACGCTGGACGGCTTCGTCCTCGGGCCGCATCCGGGCCAGTTGCCGCTGTTCTGAGCCGCCCCGGCCGCCGCCGTCTGGGTACGGGGCCCGGACGGACTGAGTACGCGTACGGATCCCCGGGCCGGCCCGCCGGGACAGGATGGCCGCATGACCTGGAGCCCTCAGCCCCCGACCGTCACCGCGCCCCCGTCCGCGGGGGCGGGGCGCAGCCGCGTGCCCGCGGTGATCGCCGCCGCGCTGTTCGTGCCCGCGCTGGTGGCGGCGAAGATCCTGGTCCTGATGACGGAGAAGGGCGGCCGCTGCCTGATGTACGGCGGCTGCGCGCCGTTCCCCGGGGCCGTCTTCCTGGTGCTGTGCGGGGCGGCGGCGCTGGCGATGCTGCTCGCCCTGGCCGCGCCGGCGAGGCTCCGGGGCCCGGCACTGGCCGCCCAACTGGTGCTGGAGCCGTCCGCGGTGGCCCTGGTCCTCGCCTTCCCCTGACCCGGCCCGTCCCCGGGCCCGCCGTTTCGTGCACAGGCTGTGGACGATCCGTCCGGCCGGGCCCCCGGCGGGTGCCTAGGAGATCGCCGTGCGGAGGCGGACGACCTCGATGGGCTCGGTCTCGTCGTGGGCCGTGAGGTCGATGACCTGGGCCGCCGCGTCCTGCTCGGGGGTGGCCTCCGTGGCCTCCGGTTCGGCTGCGGCGCCCGCGGTCTCCGCCTCGTGGACGGCGAGGGCTTCGGCGCCGACCACGTCGGCGAGGTCCTCGTTCTGCACGGACTCGATCGCGGCGCGGGCCTGCGCGGCGTTCTTGGTGCCGAAGAAGTCGAAGCCGCCCTCGGCGCGGGAGGCGGTGCGGCGCTGGGCCGCGTACGGGGACACCGCGGCCGCCTGCCGGCGGGCCGGGACCGCCGCCGCCCGGTCGGGGGCGGGAACGGCGGGGCGGCTGTGCGCGGGCGCCGCGGCGGCAGCGGCGGCGGACCGTTCCTCCGCCTTGCGGGCCAGGGCCGCCATCGCGGCGTGGGCCCGGGCGTAGCCGACCGGGGTGGGCGCTCCGGCGCCGGTGCGCTCCTCGGAGACGGCGGGGAGCTCCTTGGGGCCGCCCGCCGGGGCGGAGGAGGCCTCCAGCTCCAGGAGCCGGCGCTTCTCCAGGGCGCTGGCGCGCTCGGTCTCGGCGGTGGCGTACCGGCGCAGCAGCGCGGCGTGCTCCCCGCGCAGGCCCGCCAGTTCGACGCGCTTGGCGCGCAGCTTGGCGTCGAGGCGGGCGCGCAGCAGCCGGGCCTCCTCGATGTCGGATTCGAGCTCGGCTATCCGCTCGTCCGTCTTCCACTCGTCCTTGACCCGTTCGCGGGCCAGCTCCGCCACCCGGCGGCCGGCCGCCCGGTCCCAGGAGCGCATGAGGACGGCACCGCCCACGCCCGCGGCCGCCGTGAGGGCCACGAGCAGGCGCAGTGCGAGGGGTTCCGCGAGGAGCCAGGCCACACCGGCGCTGGCCACGGAAACCCCGGCGACGGCCGTCGGCGTGAGAAGTCGGTGCAGGGGCTCGGGATTGCGGTGGCGTCCACGGGGCATGGCCTGAAATTTACAGGGCGTGGACCGCGTGTGGGGTACCCGCCCGGCAATCCGTTTCCGGGCAGTTACCCCACCATTGGCCGTCAAAGACGTGACTACTGCTTCTTCAGGAGTCCCTTGGACTCCAGATAGGCCTTCGCCACGTCGGCCGGCTTCGCGCGTTCCGCGTCCACCTTGCGGTTCAGCTCGACGAGGTCGGCGGTGGTCAGGGCCTTGGTGAGGGCGTCGAGTGCGGTGGCGACCTCGGGGGCCCCGGCGTCCTTGGCGTTGACGACGGGCAGCACGTTGTCGGCGTTCTGGAGCTTCTTGTCGTCCTCCAGCAGGACCAGGCCGTAGGCGTCGAGGGTGGCGTCGGTGGTGGTGGTCAGCACCAGCTGGTCCACCCCGTCCTTGACGGCCTGCTTGGCCTGCGGGGTGCCGACTCCCTTGGGGTCAATACCGGAAACGGCGATTCCGTACGTCTTCTCCAGTCCGGGCGCGCAGAAGGGGCGGACGGCGCATTCGTCACCCGCCGCGATCTTCACCTTCAGGCCCGACTTTCCAAGATCGGAAAGGGACTTGAGGTTGTTCTTCTGCGCGAATTCCCTGCTGACGGCGAAGGCGTTCTGGTCGACCGCTGAGCCCGCCGGGAGGGCCTTGAGCCCGAGCGGCGCCGCGAGCTTCTCCAGCGCCGCGACCGTCGCCGCCGCGTCGCTGGAGGCGACCGGCTTCTCCTTGGGCGCGTTCGGACCGTTCACCTTGGCGTTCAGGAACTCCGCGAGCGTGGCCGCGTACTCCGGGACGACGTCGATCTCGCCCTTCTCCAGCGACGGCTCGTACAGCTCGCGGTTGTTGACCGTGGTGATCGAGGTGTCGTAGCCGGCGCCGCGCAGGACCTGGGCGTACAGCTCCGCCAGCACGTTGGACTCGGTGAAGCCCGCCGCGCCGACCACCAGCTTCCCCTTGCCGCCGCCGGCGGGGGCCGAGGCGGAACCGCCGTCCTTCGCCTTCTCCAGGCTCTCGCCGCCGCACGCGGCCAGCGAGACGGTCAGGGCCACCGCGCCCAGGGTCGCGCCGAGGATGCGCGTGGACTTGCTCATCATGCTCCTTAGGGATCGGTAAGAGGGAGGGACGGCGGCCGGCCGCGCCTCAGCGCGACGGGGCCCCCGGCAGCAGCCGGTCGGCCGCCACCAGCGCGCCCTCCACCACCAGGGCCAGCAGCGCCACCAGTACGGCGCCCGCCACCACCTGCGGGGTGTTGTACGTGTTGAAGCCGGCGGTGATGATCCGGCCCAGGCCCCCCTGGCCGACCATCGCCGCGATCGTGGCGGTGGCGACGACCTGCACGGCGGCCGAGCGCAGCCCGGTCATCACCAGGGGGCGTGCGAGGGGAAGTTCCACGCGCAGGAACAGCTGGCGGCCGGACATGCCCATCCCCCGGGCCGCCTCGACCACCGACCGGTCCACCTCGCGCATGCCGACGTACGCGTTGGTCAGCAGCGGCGGTACGGCGAACAGCACCAGCGCGGCGATGGTGGGCAGGTAGCCCGCGCTGCGCAGCGGCGAGACCATGAACAGGGCCAGCACGGCGAACACCGGCACGGCCCGCCCGGCGTTGGAGACGTTCACCGCGAGGGCACCGCCCTTGCCGACGTGGCCGAGCCAGAGCCCCACCGGCAGGGCCACCGCGCAGGCGACGGCCAGGGCGATCCCGCTCACGTAGACGTGCTCGCCGAGCCGGTGCCACACCCCCGCCTCGCCGGACCAGTTGGCCCCGTCGGCCAGCCAGTCCCAGGCCCGCGCCATCACGCCCACGCCCTCACGCCCCCTTCGCCTTCACGGCCGCCCCCGCGGCACGGCGGCCGGGCCGCGTCCACGGGGTCAGCAGCCGCTGCGCGGCGAGCAGCAGCAGGTCGGCGACGAGCGCGAGCAGCACGCACAGCACGGACGCGGTGAGCACCTGGGCCTTGAAGGAGCTGTTCACGGCGGGGGCGATCAGGTTGCCCAGCCCGCCCTTGCCGACGATGGAGCCGACGGTGGTCAGCGCCACCGTCGACACGGTGGCGATCCGCACCCCGGCCAGCAGCGCGGGCAGCGCCAGGGGGAGTTCCACCTGCCACAGCAGCCGGCCCGGGCCGTAGCCCATGCCGCGCGCGGCCTCCCGTACGTCCTCGGGGACGGCCTCCAGGCCGGCCAGCACGTTGCGGACCAGGATGGTCAGCGAGTACAGCACCAGACCGGTCACCACGAGCGCCGCCGACAGCCCGAAGAAGGGCAGCAGCAGGGAGAACATGGCGAGGGAGGGGATCGTGTAGAGCAGGGTGGTCAGCCCCAGCACGGGGGCCGCCCAGCGGCGGCCGCGGCGGGCCAGCAGGGCGAGGGGGACGGCCACGGCGACGCCGACGAGCACCGACACGGCGGTGATCCAGACGTGTTCGACGGTGGCGTCGGTGAGCTCCCGGGAGCGCGAGGTGACGTATTCCCAGCAGATCCAGTCGTTCGCCACCAGGCAGCCCTGCCCGGCCAAGCCGCTCACCCCTTCCCCCCTCGTACGGACGTGCCGCACAGCGGCCTCCGGGCGACCATAACCCCCGGTGCCCGCGATGGCCGGAATTATTCGCACAGCCGCAACACTCCCCTGACGAACCCTTCGCCCATCCGGGCAGGCCCTTGGGAGAGGATGGCGGGGTGATCCGATTCGAGCGAGTGACCAAGCGCTACCCCGACGGGACGACGGCCGTCGAGGAGCTGTCCTTCGAGGTCGCGGAAGGCGAGCTGGTCACGCTGGTCGGCCCGTCCGGCTGCGGCAAGACGACCACGATGAAGATGGTCAACCGGCTGATCGAGCCGACCTCCGGCCGCATCCTGCTGAACGGCGAGGACATCGCCGCCGCCGACCCGGTCGAGCTGCGCCGCCGCATCGGCTACGTCATCCAGCAGGTCGGGCTGTTCCCGCACAAGACGGTCCTGGAGAACACGGCGACCGTGCCCCAGCTGATCGGCACCCCCAAGGCCAGGGCCCGCGCCCGCGCCGCCGAACTGCTCGAACTCGTGGGGCTGGATCCGGCCGTCCACGGGAGCCGCTACCCGCAGCAGCTGTCCGGCGGACAGCGCCAGCGCGTCGGCGTGGCCCGCGCCCTCGCCGCCGACCCGCCGGTACTGCTGATGGACGAGCCGTTCGGCGCGGTGGACCCGGTGGTCCGCGAACGGCTCCAGAACGAGTTCCTGACCCTCCAGAAGACCGTCCGCAAGACGATCCTGCTCGTCACGCACGACCTGGAGGAGGCCGTCCGGCTCGGCGACCGGATCGCCGTCTACGGACACGGCACCATCGAGCAGTTCGCCCGCCCGGCCGCCGTCCTCGCCGCGCCCGCCACCGAGTACGTCGCCTCCTTCGTCGGCGCCGACCGCGGCCTCAAGCGGCTCGCCGTCACCCCCGTCGGGGCGGCCGACCTCACCGACCCCGACGGCGGCCCCGGCCCCGCCGTCACGGTGCCCCTGGGGGCGTCACTGCGCGAGGCCCTCGCCGCCCTGCTCCAGGACGACTCCGGCCGCATCGGCGTCACCGACCCGGACTCCGGCGCGCTGGCCGGCGTACTCACCCCCGGCGGCGTCCACCGGGCCCTGCGCCGGGCCGGCCTCCAGGACTCCTGACCGAACCCGGACACGCGGAAGGGCCCGGCCGGAGCCGGGCCCTTCGGATGCGCGACGCGAGCACGGGCTCAGGCCTGGAGGCGGCCGCTCAGCCACACCAGCATCGGCGGGATCTCGCGGCGCCAGGTGTTGAAGTTGTGGCCGCCGCTGTCGAGGACGATCGAGGAGACCCGGTCCGGGCCCTTGACCAGCTTGATGAACTTGCGGGTGTCGTTCAGGTTGTCCTCGCCCTTCTCACTGGTCGTGACCAGGAAGGACGTACCCGCCGGCTTCTTGTCCTGCATGCTCTGCAGCACGTCCGCGCGGGCCTTCAGCTTGGCGTCGCCGTGGAACAGGTCACCGGTCGTCGCGTCGTCCGCCGCCTTGTAGTAGGCGGACAGGCCCACGCCGGCACCGAAGGTCTGCGGGTGGTGCGCGGCGATCTTCAGGGCGCAGTAGCCGCCCGTCGAGTTGCCGATGAAGCCCATGTTCTGCGGCTTCTTGCCCACCCGGAAGGTGGACTGGATCGCCTGCGGCAGGTCCTGCGCGAAGAACGTCTCGGTCTGCGGGCCACCGGGTATGTCCACGCACTCGGTGTCGCGCGGCGGCGCGATGGTCGGCCGCAGCATGACCAGGATCATCGGCTTCATCTTGCCCGCCTTGGCCTGCTTGAAGGCCGTCATCGGGTAGTTCAGCCCTTTGATCAGGTTCTCGGCGGTGCCCGGGTAGCCCGTCAGGACGATCGAGGCCGGAAAGTTCTGGTCCTTGTGCTGCGGCTGGAAGTACTCCGGCGGCAGCCACACGTAGCCGGGGCTCGTTATCTTCGACTTCTGCCCGGTTATGGCCACTTTCAGGATCTGCCCGCCGACCTGCGGCTTGCCCCCGCCGGGCACGTCCAGCTTCTGCTTGTCGAGGACCTTGATGTCCTTGCTGCTCATCGAGTGGTCGACGACCTTGCCGATGGACGTCTCCTGGCCGAACAGGTCCGCCCACGAGCCGTAGAAGAGGAACGACTTGTTCGCCGCGAGACCGACCGCCGAGAACAGCGCCAGCTGGGTCGCGAGCAGCAGGCCGATCCGGCCGAGAACCGCGCGCATGCCGCGCCCCGAGAGCTTCGGCCAGGCCCAGACCGTGACCGCGAACAGGGCCACGCCCGCGATGATGGCCAGGACCAGAACCGTATTACTGGTGAGACCCATGAGCAGTCAGTCGACTTTCTGATGGCAGGACCGGATTTTTCCGACGGAAGAGTGAACCCGCTCCCCGCCGATGTCGTCCTAGTGGACGCACCACACTCCGGAGGCTGTCACGGCCTTCGGCCACATGATCTCTCGCAGAGCAACGGGAAGCGATGTCTAGCAGGATAGATGGCGATAAGTCGGGACAGGTTCCGAGTACGGTCCGGCGAATCTTCCGCGGACCACGACCGGAGTCGGTGCCCGGTCTCGTAGGTACGGCCGTCATGATCGTCGGCCTTCTGGACATCGCGGCGGGCGTCTTCCCGCGATTCCGCCACAGCCGGATCCACGCGGTCACCGAGGTGCTGCCCGGCTCCCTGGGCCCCTTCGCCGCGGCCCTCTCCATCAGCGCGGGCGTGCTCATACTGCTCCTCGCGCACGGTCTCAAGCGCCGCAAGCGCCGCGCCTGGCGGGCCGCCGTCATCCTGCTGCCCGCCGGCGCCGTCTCCCAGTTCGCGTACCGCCACTCCGTCATCGGCGTGGTCATCTCCGCGGTGCTCCTCGCGCTGCTGGTCCGCCACCAGGGCGAGTTCAAGGCCCTTCCGGACCCGCGCAGCCGCTGGAAGGCCCTCGCCAACTTCGTCCTGATGAGCGCCGGCTCCATCGGCCTCGGCCTCGTCATCGTCAACGTGCACCCGGGCAAGGTCGTCGGCCGCCCCAGCCTGTACGAGCAGATCACCCACGTCGTCTACGGCCTCTTCGGCTTCGAGGGCCCCGTCGACTACGCCGGCCGGGTCTCCTGGACCGTCGGCTACTCCCTCGGCGCCCTCGGCATGCTGACCGCCGTCACCACCATCTACCTGGCCTTCCGCCCCGAGCACCCGGCCGCCCGCCTCACCCCCGCCGACGAGGACAAGCTGCGCGAGCTGCTCACCAAGCACGGCGGCCGCGACTCCCTCGGCCACTTCGCGCTCCGCCGCGACAAGGCCGTCGTCTTCTCCCCCAGCGGCAAGGCCGCCGTCACCTACCGCGTCATCTCCGGCGTCATGCTCGCCTCCGGCGACCCGGTCGGCGACGTCGAGGCCTGGCCCGGCGCCATCGAGCGGTTCATGGAGGAGGCCAAGGCCCACTCCTGGACCCCCGCCGTCGTCGGCTGCAGCGAGACCGGCGGCGAGGTCTGGACCCGCGAGACCGGCCTGGACGCCCTGGAACTCGGCGACGAGGCCATCGTCGACGTCAAAGACTTCTCCCTGGCCGGCCGCCCGATGCGCAACGTCCGCCAGATGGTCAAGCGCATCGAACGCAACGGCTACACCACCAAGGTCCGCCGGGTCAGCGAACTGAACGAGTTCGAGCTGTCCCAGATCCGCAAGGCGGCCGAGGCCTGGCGCGGCACCGACACCGAGCGCGGCTTCTCCATGGCGCTGGGCCGCATCGGCGACCCGGGCGACGGCGACTGCATCATCGCCACCGCGCACCGCGTCGAGGAGGGCGACACCAGCCCCTTCGGCGACCTCAAGGCCATCCAGCACTTCGTGCCGTGGGGCAAGGACGGCATGTCGCTGGAGATGATGCGCCGCGACCGCGCGGCCGACCCCGGCATGAACGAGCTGCTGATCGTCGCCTCCCTCCAGCAGGCCCCCGAGCTGAAGATCGAGAAGGTCTCCCTGAACTTCGCGATGTTCCGCGCGGCCCTCGCCCGCGGCGAGAAGATCGGCGCCGGACCGGTCCTGCGGGCCTGGCGCGGCCTGCTCGTCTTCCTCTCGCGCTGGTTCCAGATCGAGTCGCTGTACAAGTTCAACGAGAAGTTCCGCCCCCGCTGGGAGCCGCGCTTCATGGTCTACCGGCACCACCGCGACCTGCCGCGCATCGGCTTCGCCGTGATGCAGGCGGAGGGCTTCGTCACGCTGGCCCTCCCCCGCCTCTTCGCCAGCCGGCGCCCTCCCAAGCCGGTCCGCACCTGCGCCCACGCCGTCCACGAGGCCAAGGTCCCGGCCCAGCAGGACCGCGAGGTCCAAGCCGCGTAGCCCCTCCCGGGGGGTGGGGGACCCCTGCGGAGCTGGTCCCCTACCCGCCCTTCACCCTCCCCCAGACTCCGTCCGGGGGGACCCCCAGGCCTCACACGCCGGCGGGGCTGGAAGATCCAGCCCCGCCGGCGTTCGGCTGTTCCGGCGCCGCCGGCACCCTCAGCCTCGCCGGCGCTTGAGGCGCGGGGTCCGGGGCGGAGCCCCGGGAGGGGTCCGGGCGCAGCCCGGGGAACGGGCGAAGGGCGGGTAGGGGACCTCGCCCCGCGCAGCGGTACGCCCGGCCGCACACGCCCACCCGCCCCGGCCCCGTCAACGGCCCGGCCAACTAGGCTGGAGCCCATGAACAGCAACCTCGGGCCGGCCCCCAGGGGCATCGTCACAGGGCTGCCCGACTGGGACCGCTGCGCGGTCATGGGCGTCGTCAACGTCACCCCGGACTCCTTCTCCGACGGCGGCCGGTGGTTCGACACCACCGCAGCCGTCAAGCGCGGTCTCGAACTCGTCGCCCACGGCGCCGACCTCGTCGACGTCGGCGGGGAGTCCACCCGCCCCGGAGCCACCCGCGTCGACGCCGAGGAAGAGCTCCGCCGGGTCGTGCCCGTCGTGCGGGGCCTGGCCTCCGAGGGCGTCGTCGTCTCCGTCGACACCATGCGCGCCGCCGTCGCCGAACAGGCCGTCGCCGCCGGCGCCCGCCTCGTCAACGACGTCAGCGGCGGCCTCGCCGACCCCGGCATGATCCCCGCCGTCGCCGACGCCGGCGTGCCCTTCGTGGTCATGCACTGGCGCGGCTTCAGCGACAACATGAACAGCCTCGCCGTCTACGACGACGTCCTCGCCGAGGTCGGCGCCGAGCTCCGCGCCCGCATCGACGCCGTCGTCACCGGCGGCATCGCCCCCGAGCGGATCGTCGTCGACCCCGGCCTCGGCTTCGCCAAGAACGCCGAGCACGACCTGGCCCTCGTCGCCCGCCTCCCCGAGCTGCGCGCCCTCGGCTTCCCGCTGCTCGTCGCCGCCTCCCGCAAGCGCTTCCTCGGCCGGGTCCTCGCCGGCACCGCCGACACCGCCCCGCCGCCGGCCCGCGAGCGGGACGCCGCGACGGCCGCCGTCTCCGCCATCGCCGCGCACCAGGGCGCCTGGGCCGTACGGGTGCACGAGGTACGGGCGACCGCGGACGCGGTTCGGGTGGCCCGCGCCGTGGAAGGGGCTCTGTGACCCGCCCGACGCACACCCGCCGGACGTACAGGGAAGGGGCACGGTGAGCCGTACCGACATCGAAGCCGTCGAAGAGGCCAACACGGCGTTCTACGCGGCCATGGAGCAGGGGGACTTCGACACGCTGTCGGCGCTCTGGCTCGAGGACGAGATCTCCTGCGTCCACCCCGGGTGGCCGGTGCTCTCGGGGCGGGGCGAGGTGCTGCGCTCGTACGCGCTGATCATGTCCCACACCGAGTACATCCAGTTCTTCCTGACCGACACCAAGGTGGCCCTCATAGGTGACACCGCACTGGTGACGTGCACCGAGAACATCCTCAGCGGGGGCCCCTCCCAGGAGGCCGGCGAGCTGGGTCCGCTGGTCGGCCAGCTGGTCGTCGCCACGAATGTGTTCCGACGCACACCGGAGGGCTGGCGCCTCTGGTCCCACCACGGTTCTCCGGTGCTCACGGACTCCGATGACGAGGAAGAAGAGGGCTCCGACTGACCCCAAGGGCGGGGCCCCGGGTTCGTCGCAGGTAAATTCGAAGGTGGACGACGCCGACCGCACTCGGCGTAGGCCCATGGCCCCGGGGAGTCCCGGGACCGGAAGCACCTACGAAAGCAGGAGTGATTCGCGTGGATCGTGTCGCGCTGCGCGGCCTCAAGGCTCGCGGGCACCACGGCGTCTTCCCCCGGGAGCGCGAAGAGGGCCAGACCTTCATCGTCGACCTCGTGCTGCACCTGGACACCCGCCCGGCCGCGGCCGGCGACGACCTGGCCAAGACCGTGCACTACGGCGTCGTGGCCGAGGAGGTCGTGGACGTGGTCCAGGGCGAGCCCGTGGACCTGATCGAGACCCTCGCCGAGCGGATCGCCCAGCAGTGCCTCAAGCACGAGGCGGTGGCACAGGTGGAGGTCGTCGTCCACAAGCCGGACGCGCCGATCACCGTCCCCTTCGACGACGTGACCATCACGATCACCCGGAGCCGCGCATGAACAACGGACTGAACGCCCAGAGCGACCCCACCGTCCAGCCGGTGCCCGCCTCCGTCGTCGAGGCGGTCGACGCGGCGGACACCACCCTGTCCAACCCCAAGTGGGCCGTCGTCGCGCTCGGCGCGAACCTCGGCAACCGCCTGGACACCCTCCAGGGCGCCATCGACGCCCTCGGCGACACCCCGGGGCTGCGGGTCAAGGCCGTCTCCCCGGTCTACGAGACGGAGCCGTGGGGCGTCGAGCCCGGCTCGCAGCCCTCGTACCTGAACGCCGTCATCGCGCTGAAGACCACCCTGCCGCCCTCCTCCCTGCTGGAGCGGGCGCACGCGATCGAGGAGGCCTTCGACCGCGTCCGCGAGGAGCGCTGGGGCCCCCGCACGATCGACGTCGACATCGTGACGTACGCCGACGTGGTCTCCGACGACCCGGTCCTCACCCTGCCGCACCCCAGGGCGCACCTGCGGTCCTTCGTCCTGGCCCCCTGGCACGACATCGCCCCCGAGGCCCAGCTGCCCGGCCGCGGCCCCGTCGCGGAACTGCTGGCCACGATCGGCCTCGCCGGTGTCACGGCACGCACCGACCTGGAACTCCGCCTGCCGGAGTAGCCGTTAGCGTGTTCAGGTAGCAGCGACTGAACAGGGGACGGGCAAGTGAAGCAACTGAGGCCGGCGGTCCTGGCGGGCATCTTCGCGATCGCCGGGGTGCTGTCCTGGGCGGGTGCCCGCCTGTGGAACGCGTACGGCACCCTGCCGGGCGTCCCACTGGCCGCACCGATCGTGCTGGCGGTGATCGCCGTCGTCCTGCTGGCGACGGCCCTGTCGATGCGCGCCCGCCTCAAGGCCCAGCGGGAGCGCCGCCCGGGGGCGAAGGGCGTGGAGCCGCTGATGGCGGCCCGGGCGGTGGTCTTCGGCCAGGCGAGCGCCCTCGTCGCCGCCCTCGTCGCGGGCATGTACGGCGGCGTGGGCGTCTTCCTGCTCACCGACGCGATGGACGTCCCGGCCCGCCGCGACCAGGCCTGGTACGCGGCCGGCTCGGTCATCGCCGGCGCGGCCGTGATCGCCGCCGCCCTCTTCCTGGAGCGCGTCCTGAGGCTCCCCGAGGACGACGACCCACCCAAGGCCCCCGCCACGGCCTGAGCCCTGCGGGGCTACTCGTGCGGGTTCCCCAGCCACTCCCAGAGCGGGCGCGGCCCGGGCCCCCGGTCCTCCCAGTCGCAGAACTGGAGGTCCTCCAGGACGCCCTCGCGGGCGAACAGGGTCGCCTCGCCGTCGTAGCCGCCGTCCGGGCCGAGCAGGGAGGCTCCTGCCACGGGGCCGAAGCTCCGGCCCGTCGGCGCGGCCGGCACGGCATCCGTGTCCACCCGCAGGTACACGCAGGGGCAGGAGCAGCCGCTGTCGCTCATCTCGGCGTACGGGATCTGCGCCCGCAGGGCCCGGTGGAGCTCGGAGCCACCGCGGAGCAGGATCTCCAGCGTGCGCCGGACGTCCTCGCTCAGCGGTTCCCACACGGCCGGGGCGTCGGGCACGGGGTCAGCGCGCCATGATCAGGCTCATGGCCTCGTTGCGGGTCGCGGGGTCGCGCAGCTGGCCGCGGACCGCCGAGGTGATGGTCTTCGCGCCGGGCTTGCGGACGCCGCGCATGGTCATGCACATGTGCTCGCACTCGATGACCACGATGCAGCCGCGGGGGTCGAGGATCTCCATCAGGGAGTCGGCGATCTGCGTGGTCAGCCGCTCCTGGACCTGGGGCCGGCGGGCGAAGACGTCCACGAGGCGGGCCAGCTTGGACAGGCCGGTGATCTTGCCGTCGGTGGACGGGATGTATCCGACGTGCGCCACACCGTGGAACGGGACCAGGTGGTGTTCACAGCTCGACATGACCTCGATGTCCTTCACCAGGACCATCTCGTCGTGGCCGAGGTCGAAGGTCGTGGTCAGGACCTCTTCGGGCTTCTGGTAGAGGCCGGCGAATATCTCCTTGTACGCCCGCGCGACGCGCGCCGGGGTCTCCAGGAGGCCTTCGCGGTCCGGGTCCTCGCCGACCGCGATCAGGAGCTCGCGGACGGCCGCCTCGGCGCGCTTCTCGTCGAACTCGCCGATCGTGCCCTCGCCACCGGTCAGGGTCACTGGGTCGGTCATCTCATCCTCGTTCCTGTGCGCACGCGCGGCTTCGTACAAATGTGCCGCGCCCCCCAGGCTAGAACCTGGGGGGCGCGGCTTCCATTCCGGGTGGTCAGGCCTCGGGGCGGTCCTCCGGGGCCACCTCGATGCCCTTCTCCGTGGAGACGGGCGCCGCGGCTGCCGCCGAGGTGCCGTTCGCGGAGTTCGTCAGCTGGAGCTCCTTGGGAGAGAGCACCGGCGGACGGGTGGAGGGGGTACGGCGGGAGGAGCCGGTCCACGCCGGGCGGGCCGGGCGCTTCACGATCGTGGAGAAGATCTCGGCGATCTCCTCCTTGCCCAGCGTCTCCTTCTCCAGCAGCGCGAGGACGAGGTTGTCCAGGACGTCCCGGTTCTCGACCAGGATCTCCCAGGCCTCGTTGTGCGCGGTCTCGATGAGCTTCTTGACCTCTTCGTCGACCAGCGCCGCGACCTCTTCCGAGTAGTCCCGCGGGTGCGACATCTCGCGGCCCAGGAACGGCTCGGTGTTGTCCCCGCCGAACTTGATCGCGCCGAGGCGCTCGGTCATGCCGTACTGGGTGACCATCGCGCGGGCCGTCGCCGTGGCCTTCTCGATGTCGTTCGCGGCGCCGGTGGTCGGGTCGTGGAAGACCAGTTCCTCCGCCGCGCGCCCGCCCAGCATGTAGGCGAGCTGGTCGAGCATCTCGTTGCGCGTGGTCGAGTACTTGTCCTCGTCGGGCAGGACCATGGTGTAGCCCAGGGCCCGGCCGCGGGACAGGATCGTGATCTTGTGGACCGGGTCGGAGTTCGGGGAGGCCGCCGCGACCAGGGCGTGTCCGCCCTCGTGGTACGCGGTGATCTTCTTTTCCTTGTCCGACATGATCCGGGTCCGCTTCTGCGGGCCCGCCACGACGCGGTCGATCGCCTCGTCCAGCATGTGGTTGTCGATCAGCTTCTTGTCCGAGCGGGCCGTGAGGAGCGCGGCCTCGTTGAGGACGTTGGAGAGATCGGCACCCGTGAAGCCGGGGGTGCGGCGGGCGACGGCCGAGAGGTCGACGTCCGGTGCGACCGGCTTGCCCTTCTGGTGGACCTTGAGGATCTCCAGACGGCCCTGCATGTCGGGGCGGTCGACCGCGATCTGCCGGTCGAAGCGGCCCGGGCGCAGCAGTGCCGGGTCGAGGATGTCGGGGCGGTTCGTGGCGGCGATCAGGATGACGCCGCCCTTCACGTCGAAGCCGTCCATCTCGACCAGGAGCTGGTTGAGGGTCTGCTCGCGCTCGTCGTGGCCGCCGCCGAGGCCCGCACCGCGGTGCCGGCCGACGGCGTCGATCTCGTCGACGAAGACGATCGCCGGCGCGTTGGCCTTGGCCTGCTCGAACAGGTCGCGGACGCGCGAGGCGCCGACGCCGACGAACATCTCGACGAAGTCGGAACCGGAGATCGAGTAGAAGGGGACACCGGCCTCGCCCGCGACGGCACGCGCGAGCAGGGTCTTGCCGGTGCCGGGCGGGCCGTAGAGCAGCACGCCCTTGGGGATCTTGGCGCCGACGGCCTGGAACTTCGCCGGCTCCTGGAGGAACTCCTTGATCTCGTGGAGTTCCTCGACGGCCTCGTCCGAGCCCGCGACGTCGGCGAACGTCGTCTTCGGGGTGTCCTTGGTGATGAGCTTCGCCTTGGACTTGCCGAAGTTCATGACCCGGGAGCCGCCGCCCTGCATCTGGTTCATCAGGAACAGGAAGACGACGACGATGAGGACGAAGGGCAGGAGCGAGAGCAGCACGCTCAGGAACGGGCTGGTCTTGTCCGGCGTGACGGAGTAGCCGTCGGGGATCTGACCGGCTTCGTACTTGCTCTGGAGGTTCTGGGCGAGCTGGACGCCCTGGTCCCCGATGTAGTTGGCCTGGAACTTGGTGCCGCTGTTGTTGCCGAGCTTCTGGCCCTTCTTCAGCTCGATCTTGATCATCTGGCTGTCACCGGTGGTCAGCTTGGCGCTGTCCACCTGGCCACTGTTGATCGCCTTGATGACCTCGCTGGTCTCCACCGACTTGTAGCCGCCGCCGGAGCCGACGACGTTCATCAACACGACCACGGCGAGGACGGCCAGCACGATCCACATGACCGGCCCACGGAAGTATCGCTTCACGTCCATCCATACGGGGTGCCGGGCACCCCGTCCCTCCTGCCCGTAGGTAAATGCTGCTGTGAGTAAAGACTGTTCTTCGGAATGTACCTCTGTATTGTCACCCGCGGCCTCAAGGGACGGCTGACAGACCCGCCTTCCCCTGCTCCAACGTCGGGAACCGCCCCCGGGTTCCCCCGGGGGCGCCGGCGGTGACGGCGTCCGCGAAGGACGCGGTCAGCCGCCGTAGACGTGCGGGGCGAGCGTGCCGACGAACGGCAGGTTGCGGTACTTCTCCGCGTAGTCGAGGCCGTAGCCGACGACGAACTCGTTCGGGATGTCGAAGCCGACCCACTCGACGTCGATCGCGACCTTCGCGGCCTCGGGCTTGCGCAGCAGCGTGACGACCTTGAGGGAGGCCGGCTGGCGGGAGCCGAGGTTCGACAGCAGCCAGGACAGGGTCAGGCCCGAGTCGATGATGTCCTCGACGATCAGGACGTGCTTGTCCTTGATGTCGGTGTCCAGGTCCTTGAGGATCCGCACCACGCCCGAGGACTGGGTCCCGGCGCCGTACGAGGACACCGCCATCCAGTCCATGGTGAGCGGGGTGGACAAGGCGCGCGCCAGGTCCGCCATCACCATGACGGCGCCCTTGAGCACGCCGACGATGAGCAGGTCCTTGCCCGCGTACTCCGCGTCGATCTTCGCGGCCAGCTCGGCCAGCTTCGCGTCGATCTCTTCCTTGGTGATGAGCACCGACTGGAGGTCGTTGCCCATGTCCTTCTCGTCCACCCGCATCACTTTCGTTGTCGGCCGGGGCTCCGGGGGGTGCCCCGGAGGACTCAGCCGTGTTTCAGCACCAATCAGCCCTGCCGGATGACAAGTCTGCCACCCTGCCGCTGGGCCTCGACGCGGCCGGGCAGGTTGATGGCGCCCTGGCCCCGCCATCCGGTGATGAGGCGGTCGACTTCCTCGATGTGGCGGGCGAAGAGCGAGCCGGCGGGGGAGCCGGCGGCGACCACGGCCCGGCGCAGCACGCGGCGGCGGACGGCCGGGGGCAGCGCGTAGAGCTTGGCGCACTCCAGGCGGCCGTCCTCGTCGCGCACGCCCGCCTCGGCGTCGGCGGCCCAGGCGTCGAGGGCGTCGGCGTCGTCGCGGGAGAGCTGGGCGGTGCGGGCGAGCGCTTCCACGACTCCCTTGCCGAGCGCCTTCTCCAGGGCGGGCAGTCCCTCGTGGCGCAGCCGGGAGCGGGTGTAGGCGGGGTCGAGGTTGTGCGGGTCGTCCCAGACGGGCAGGGACTGGACCATGCAGGCCTTGCGGGCCGTCTGCCGGTCGACCTGGAGGAAGGGCCGCCGGTAGCGGTTGGTGCGGCCGGGGCCGCCGGAGACTTCGGCCATGCCGGACAGGGAGCGGATGCCGGAGCCGCGGGCGAGGCCGAGCAGGACGGTTTCGGCCTGGTCGTCGCGGGTGTGGCCGAGCAGCACGGCGCAGGCCCCGAGCCGGTCGGCCGCCTCGTCGAGGGCGGCGTAGCGGGCGTCGCGGGCCGCGGCCTCGGGTCCGCCCTCGCGGCCGACGTGCACGGCGACGGACTCCACCGGGTCGAGGCGGAGCGCGGTCATGCGGCTCACGACCTCCGCGGCGCGCAGGTCGGAGCCGACCTGGAGGCCGTGGTCGACGGTGATGCCGCCCGCCCGGATGCCGAGCTTGGGTGCCTCGAAGGCGAGGGCGGAGGCGAGCGCCATGGAGTCCGCGCCGCCGGAGCAGGCGACGAGGACGAGGGGCTGGCCGCCCGCCCCGCGGGGGCGGGGGATGTCGGTGAGGTCGGTGAGGACGTCGTGGAGTACGCGGCGGACCGCCAGGCGTATCGCCGCGACCGCAGGATGGGGACCCATGTCCGGTGCCCTTCGTGGAGTTCGGATGCTCGGAGGCTTCGGGTGTTGCGCGGGGGAGATGCGGAATGTCACTCAGAGTGCGTCGATGGTGACAGAACCGAGCCGTTCCCCGAGCATCGCACGCCCTTCCACGGCTCACGGTCCCTCGGAAGGGTGATGCTGCTTCCCCCAGTGAGACACGTTTACGCCTCCTGCTTCACCTTTCTTCGCTCTGCGTGCCGCCCTTGCGGTGGACCCGGGCCACCCAGTCCGCGGGGCGGGCGATCTCGGCCTTGGTGGGGAGGGTGTTGGGCGAGGTCCACACCCGGTTGAAGCCGTCCATGCCGACCTGGCCGACGACGGCCCGTACGAAGCGCTCGCCGTCGCGGTACTGGCGCAGCTTGGCGTCGAGGCCGAGGACCTTGCGCAGGGCGGCGTCGAGGCGGCCGGCGCCGCTGGCCCGGCGCTGCTGGAACTTCTCGCGGATCTCGGCGACGGAGGGGACGACCTCGGGTCCGACGCCGTCCATGACGAAGTCGGCGTGGCCCTCCAGCAGGGACATGACGGCGGTGAGCCGGGCGAGGACCTCGCGCTGCTGGGGGGTCTGGACGAGTTCGACGAGGGAGGGGGCCTCGTCGCCGCGTTCGCCTTCGGCGCGGGCTCCGGCGAAGGACTGGACGGCCTCGCGGATCCGCTCCAGGACGGCGCCGGGTTCCAACTCGGTGGCGCCGAGGAAGGTCTGGATCTCGCCCTCCAGGTGGGCGCGCAGCCAGGGGACGGCGGTGAACTGGGTGCGGTGCGTCTCCTCGTGCAGGCAGACCCAGAGCCGGAAGTCGTGCGGGTGCACCCCCAGCTCGCGTTCGACGTGCACGATGTTCGGCGCGACGAGCAGCAGGCGGCCGCCGGTGGCGGCGCCGCCCGGCAGGTCGGGGCCGGCGGGCGCGAAGGTCTCGTACTGGCCGAGGACGCGGGAGGCCAGGAAGCTGAGCAGCATGCCCAGCTCGACGCCGGTGACCTTGCCGCCGACGGAGCCGATGACGGCGCCGCCGGGGGTGGCGGAGCGGCGGTCCTGCATCTTGCCGAGGAGGGGGCCGAGGAGTTCGCGGAAGCCCGCGACGTTGGCCTTGATCCAGCCGGCCCGGTCGACGACGAGGACGGGGGTGTCGGGGAGGGGGGAGCCCTCGGGGATCATCCGGGTGAACGCGCGCACGTGCTCCTCGGAGGTCCTGGCGTGCCGACGGAGTTCCGCCACCACGGCCCGGGCCTCGTCGCGGCTGACTTCCGGACCCGGCCTGACCAGCCGGGTCGCGGTCGCCACCGCGAGGTTCCAGTCGACCATCTCCGCACCACCGATGCTCGTCATGCGTCAACCGTACGTGGACCGGCGCCGTTGGGGGTCCCCCCGGACGGAGTCTGGAGAGGATCCCCCCGTGGGTCAGGGGGTGGCGGCGACGGCGGCGGCCAGTTTGTCGAGGCCCTTCTCGGCAGCGGTCTTGTCGGGGGTGTTCGCGGCCAGGAAGGCGAAGGCGAGGAGCCGCCCGGACGGGGCGACGACGGTGCCGGCGAGGCCGTTCGCCACGGTGAGGGTGCCGGTCTTGGCCCGGACCAGGCCGGCCGCCGCGGAGTCGCCGGTGTTGCGGGCGCGCAGGGTTCCGGTGAAGCCGGCGACGGGCAGGCCGGTGAGGACCGGCCGCAGCTCGGGGTGGCGGGGGTCGGCGGCCTTGGCGAGGAGGGCCGTCAGGAGGCGGGTGCTGAGCCGGTCGGCCCGGTTGAGGCCGCTGCCGTCGGCGAAGCGGGTGCCCTTGAGGTCGAGGCCGAGGGAGGCCAGCTTCTCGGTGACGGCCTGCTCGCCGCCCTCGAAGCTGGCGGGCCGGCCGGCGGCGAGGGCGGTCTGGCGGGCGAGGGCCTCGGCGATGTCGTTGTCGCTGTTGGTCAGCATCCGCTCCACGAGCCCGGCGAGGGGGGTGGAGAGGGTGGTGGCCAGCGGCTGGGCCCCGGCGGGGGCCTTCGCCCTGGCGGGTTCGCCGCCCACCTTGATGCCGCGGTCGCGCAGCAGGGCGGCGAAGGAGCGGGCAGTGTCCCTGGAGGGGTCGTCGGAGCGGTCCACGGGCCCGGAGGTGGAGTCGTCGGGGCGGCCCTCGTCGGCGGTGAGGGCGGTGACGGGGGCGATGTTCTCGTCGCGGCCGATGGGGTGGCGGACGGGTCCGGTGTAGAGGGAGTCGTCGTAGCCGAGGGTCACGGTGTCGGTGCCGGCGGCCTTGAGGGCCTGGGCGGTGTCGGCGGCGAGGGCCACGAGGCTGCCGCCGGAGCCGGCGGGGCTCTTCTTCTTGGCGGTGAGGGACGGGTCGCCGCCGCCGACCAGGACGATCTCGCCGGGGCCGGCTCCGGGCGTCACGGTGGTCCGGATCCGGTGTTCGGGCCCGAGCGCGGCCAGGGCGGCGCTCGCGGTGGCGATCTTGATGGTGGAGGCCGGGGTCATGGGGTCGCCCGCCCCGGACTCGTAGAGCACCTGGCCCGTCGCGACGTCGATCACCGAGGCCCCGCGCGCGGTGCCGAGCGAGGGGTCGGCGAGCAGCGGGGTGAGGGCCCCGGCGAGCGCGGCGGCGCCGGTGTTCGGGCGCGGGGCGAGGGCGCCGAGTACCCCGGGGGCGCTGGGTGCGGCCTGCGGGAGGCCGCCGGCGGCGTGATCTGCACCACCCGTCCGGCTCCAGGAGGCAGCCCTGTCCCGCTCGGCCTTACGCTGGCCGGAGTCCCAAGGACCGGCGGTGGCGACCATCGCAGCCGACAGGGCGAGGCCGGCGACGGCCGACCCTGCGATGAGCTGCCACGTCTTGACCAATGGCACCTCGGACCAGCCCCTTTCGCGATCACACATATGCGTGAGGGACACTTAATCACTGCGTCTTGCCGCGAGCATGGCACCCCACCCGCAGGGCTGGGCCGGACGCGCGCGCATTTGAATCAAATGCCGTCTCGAAGCAGTCAAGCTTCGGCACTGGGCCGGAGCTGATCATGGAGGAGCAGGACGTGGAGTTCGACGTCACCATCGAGATCCCCAAGGGTTCGCGGAACAAGTACGAGGTGGACCACGAGACCGGCCGGATCCGTCTGGACCGTCGCCTCTTCACCTCGACCAGCTACCCGACGGACTACGGCTTCGTCGAGAACACCCTCGGCGAGGACGGCGACCCGCTGGACGCGCTGGTCATCCTGGACGAGCCCACCTTCCCGGGCTGCCTGATCAAGTGCCGCGCGATCGGCATGTTCAACATGACCGACGAGGCGGGCGGCGACGCCAAGCTGCTGTGCGTGCCGGCCTCCGACCCGCGCGTCGAGCACCTGCGCGACATCCACCACATCTCCGAGTTCGACCGCCTGGAGATCCAGCACTTCTTCGAGGTCTACAAGGACCTGGAGCCGGGCAAGTCCGTCGAGGGCGCGAACTGGGTCGGCCGCGCCGAGGCCGAGGCCGAGATCGAGGCCTCGTTCAAGCGCCTGGAGGCCCAGGGCGGCCACCACTAGGCTCCGCCGGTACTCCGGACCTCCCGCGGCGGGCGGCACCCCTCAGGTGCCGCCCGCCGCGGCGTTCCCGGCCCGCCCGGGGCCCACCCGGCGCCGGCACGGGCTCGCTTCGCCACGGATGAAACGATTCCGCATACTGATACCGCCAGGTGATCAAGGGTGGGAGGATGCGTGGCGGAGGCCGAAGGAGCCGGTCCCGAGGACCGGAAGCCGAAGTCCGACGAGGCGCGCAGCGCGTTCACTCCGCCGCCCGGCATGGAGCCCGAGGTTCCGTTCGAGGACCAGCCCACGTCCGAGTTCGCCATGCCGGAGGGCGCCAGCCCGCCCCCCGCCGAGGCCGGGGGTTCCGCCTTCGCCGCCCCGGCCACCTACAGCGCGAGCCAGTCCCCGCCCGCCCACACCCCCCTCCCGGCCCCCGGCTTCCCCGCCTCCTCCCCCTGGCAGGACCGGATGCGCACGATGCTGCGCATGCCGGTGGACGTCCGGCCGGTCCCCGAGCCGGCCCAGCGGCAGAGCGAGTCCGGCCCCGCCGTGGGCCGCGTGCTCGACCTGACCCTGCGCATCGGCGAGCTGCTCCTCGCGGGCGGCGAGGGCGCCGAGGACGTGGAGGCCGCGATGTTCGCGGTGGCCCGCTCCTACGGGCTCGACCGCTGCGAGCCCACCGTCACCTTCACCCTGCTGTCCATCACCTACCAGCCCTCCCTGGTCGGCGACCCCGTCTCCGCGAACCGCACCGTGCGCCGCCGCGGCACCGACTACACCCGCCTGGCCGCCGTCTTCCGGCTGGTCGACGACATCAGCACGCCCGAGGTCGAGGTCTCCCTGGAGGAGGCCTACCGCCGGCTCGCCGTGATCCGGCGCAACCGCCACCCGTACCCGACCTGGGTGCTCACCGCCGCCGCCGGGCTGCTCGCGGGGGCCGCCTCCACGCTGGTCGGCGGCGGGGTGACCGTCTTCTTCTGCGCCGCCCTCGGCGCCGTCCTCGGCGACCGCCTGGCCTGGTACTTCGCCGACCGCGGGCTGCCCGAGTTCTACCAGTTCGTCGTCGCCGCGATGCCGCCGGCCGCCATCGGCGTGGCCCTGAAGATCGCCGAGTTCGACGTCCGCGCCTCCGCCGTGATCACCGGCGGGCTGTTCGCGCTGCTGCCCGGGCGGGCCCTGGTCGCCGCCGTGCAGGACGGGCTCACCGGCTTCTACATCACCGCCTCCGCCCGCCTGCTGGAGGTCATGTACCTCTTCATCGGGATCATCGTCGGCGTCCTCGCGGTGATCTACGTCGGCCTCCAGTTCGGGCCCTCGCCGAACCCGGACGAGGTGCTCCAGATCCCGCACCGCCCCGTGCTCCAGATCCTCGCCTCGATGGTCCTGGTGTTCACCTTCGCGATCCTGCTCCAGCAGGAGCGCTCCACGGTGTGGATCGTGACCCTCAACGGCGGGGTCGCCTGGGCGACCTTCGGCGCGCTGCGCGCCGCCGAGCTGCCGCCGGTGCCGTCCACGGCCATCGCCGCCGGCCTGGTCGGCCTGTTCGGCCAGCTCTTCTCGCGCTACCGGTTCGCCTCCGCCCTGCCGTACGTGACGGCCGCGATCGGGCCGCTGCTACCGGGTTCGGCCACGTACTACGGGCTGCTCTCGATCGCCGAGAACCGGCTCGACAGGGGGCTCGCCTCGCTCACCAACGCCGCCGCCATCGCGCTCGCGATCGCGATCGGGGTGAACCTCGGCTCCGAGGGCTCACGGCTCTTCATGCGGATCCCGGGCGCGCGCACCGCGGCCAGGCGCCGGGCGGCGGCGAAGCGCACCCGCGGCTTCTGACGCCCTCCGGCGCCCCGCGGGCCCCGGATGCGCGTACGCCCCGGGGACGGGGACGTCTCCGGGGCGTACGGGGTGGTTCCAGGGGCTCGGCAGGGCCGGGGCGCCCGGCGGGGCCTCAGCGCTTGGCGTGGCGGCCGCGCTGGCCGGGGGCCGGCGGCTGCTGCTGGTCCTGCTGCGGGTAGCCGGGCTGCGCCGGACCGGCGGCCGCCTCGGCCTTCTTGGTCTTGCGGGCCTTCAGCACCTCGAAGATCACCGGGATCACCGAGATCAGCACGATGCCGATGAAGATCGGCTCGACGTTCTTCTTGATGACCTCGAACTGGCCCAGCTGGTAGCCGAGGACGGTGACGCCCGCGCCCCAGAGGACACCGCCGATGATGTTGAAGGTCAGGAAGGTCCGGTACTTCATGGCGCTCGCCCCGGCCACCATGGGCGCGAACGTGCGGATGATCGGCACGAAACGGGCCAGCACGATGGCCTTGGGGCCGTGCTTCTCCATGAAGTCGTGCGCGGCGTCCAGGTTCTCCTTCTTGAAGACCTTGCTGTTCGGCCGGTTGAAGAGCTTCGGGCCGAAGAACTTGCCGAGCAGGTACCCCACCTGGTCGCCGAGGATCGCGGCGGCCGCGATCATCGTGCAGACCAGCCACAGCGGCTGGCTGATGTCGCCGCTGGCGACGAACAGGCCCGCCGTGAACAGCAGGGAGTCGCCGGGCAGGAACGCGAAGAAGCCCGATTCCGCGAAGACGATGACCAGGATGCCGATCAGGCCGAAGTGCCCGATCAGGTACTCCGGGGACAGCCACTCGGGGCCGAGGGCAAGCGTGTAGAGGGGTTCCACGTTTCCGGGCTCTCCTGGATCAGGGGGACGTCTGCGGTGGGGGACGAGACTTGGCAGGCGGTCTCAATTATGAACGCACGCCGCCCCCACCGGGTTCCAGGGACCGGAGGGGGCGGGAGGCGTGGAGGTTCCGCTACGCCTTGCTACGGGCGGCTACGCGTTGCGCACGGCGTTCGCCGTGATCGCGTCCCGCAGGTGCTCGGCGACGCCGGGACCCATCGAGTCGTAGTACGCCTTGAAGCGCTCGTCCGCGACGTACATGTCACCGAGGCAGGTGTGCATCTCGTACGGGCAGTCGTAGTACCAGTGCCCGATGTGCAGCCGGTGCTCCTCGGCCATGGCCATGGCCGCCTCGCCGTCCGCCGGCTCGCCCGCCGCGACCAGCGCCGCGTACCGCACGCCCCAGTCGGCGGACTCCTCCTGGACGCGCTTCCAGTCGTCCTTCGTGTAGCCGGCGGCCCGGCGCTGCGACTCCGCGTAGGCCTCCGTGCCGCCCCAGCGCTCCTCGGCCTCCTGCGCGTACTGCTCGGGGTCCTTGTCGCCGAAGACCTCGAACCGTTCCTCGGGCGTGAGGTTGATGCCCATCTTGTTCGCCTCCATGGCGTGCTCGACGGCCTTGGCCATCTGCTGGAGCCGGCCGATCCGCTCGGACAGGAGGGCGTGCTGCCGGCGCAGGTGCTCCCTCGGGTCCGCGTGCGGATCGTCCAGCAGGACCGCGACCTCGTCGAGCGGGAAGCCGAGCTCCCGGTAGAACAGGATCCGCTGCAGCCGGTCCAGGTCGGCGTCGTCGTAACGCCGGTGTCCCGCGCCGCTGCGGCCGCTCGGGGAGAGCAGCCCGATCTCGTCGTAGTGGTGCAGGGTGCGCACCGTGACTCCGGCGAAACCGGCGACCTGGCCCACGGAGTAGCCCATCGCCTTCCGCTCCTTCCGGTGGGGTACGCCCTCCACTGTGGTTCCTCACGCCGCGTGAGGTGCAAGCCCGTGTCCCGGGGAAAGCCGGGAAAGCCGGACCGCCGGGGTCAGCCCATCGCCTTGGTGCCGTCCAGGCTCTCGCGGATGATGTCCGCGTGACCCGCGTGCCGGGCGAACTCCTCGATCAGGTGCAGGAGCATCCAGCGCATGGAGACCTTGCCGTTCTCGGGGAACCACGGGGCCGGCGGCAGCGGGAACGTCTGGTCCAGGCTGGGCAGGTCGGCGACGAAGGCGGTCAGCTCCTCGGTCACCCCGTCCCAGAAGGCCTGGACCGCCGGAATCGTCTCCTCGCCGGTCAGCCGGAAGCCCTCGGAGTAGTCCTCGCGGGCGCCGGCGACCTCGTTGTCCCGCTGCTGCGCCATCCGGAGCCAGCCCAGCTCCACCTCGGCCACGTGCTTGAGCAGGCCGGACAGGGACAGCTCACTGGCGCTCGGGCGGCTGGCGGCCTGCTCCTCGGTCAGACCCGCGACCGCCTCGCGCACCGCCGCGCGCTGGGACTCGATGAAGGCGAGCAGGGTGCCGCGCTCGTCGCCCAGGACCTCACCGGAAATCTCCGCCATGACCATCCACCTCTTCGTCCCCTGTGCGGGGGCTCTCCCCGCACACAAGGAACACGCTACGGAGCCTTGCGGTCAGGTTCTGTCCGCAACCCCGCTCTGGGTGGAAAAGGTCAGAAGGGGAACTGGGTGCGGCCGTGCTGGACCGAGATCCACTTCTGGGTGGTGAAGGCCTCCACGGTGGCCTCACCGCCGAGCCGGCCCAGACCGGAGGCCTTCTCGCCGCCGAAGGCCGTGAGGGGCTCGTCCACGATGGTGGAGTCGTTGACGTGGAACATGCCGGTCTCGACGCGCCGGGCGAAGCGGACGCCCCGCTCCACGTCGCGGGTGTGCACCGCGCCGCTGAGCCCGTACGGGGTCGCGTTGGCCAGGCGTACGGCCTCCTCCTCCCCGTCGAAGACCACCAGCAGGGCGACCGGCCCGAAGATCTCCTGCCCCAGCAGCGGGGAGTCCTCGGGGAGGTCGGTGAGGACGGTCGGCTCGACCAGGTTGCCGCGCGTAGATCCCCGTACGAGCGCCCGTGCCCCGGACTCGACGGCGCGGTCCACGAGCGCGGTGAGCGCGTCCGCCTGGAAGGAGTTGATGAGCGGGCCGATGTGGGTGTCGGCCTCGCGGGGGTCCCCGGTCTTCAGGGCGCGCACGCGGGCGGTGAACTTCTCGGTGAACTCCTCGGCCACGCTCGCGTCGACGAGGATCCGGTTGGCGGCCATGCAGACCTGGCCCTGGAAGACGAAGCGGCTGAAGACGGCCGCGTCCACCGCGTAGTCGACGTCGGCGTCGTCGAGGACGACCAGGGCGCTGTTGCCGCTCAGCTCGAGGACCGTGCGCTTGAAGTGGCGCGCGGCGACCGAGCCGACGTGGCGGCCGGTGCGGTCGGAGCCGGCGAAGGAGATGACCTTGGGGACGGGGTGGGTCAGGATCGCGTCGCCTATCTCGGCGATGTCCGTGACCAGCACGTTCAGCAGTCCGGCCGGCAGGCCCGCGTCCTCGAAGATCTTGGCGATGATCCCGCCGCCGGCGACCGGGGCGTTCTGGTTGGGCTTGATCACGACCGCGTTGCCCAGCGCCAGCGCCGGGGCGACCGACTTCAGGGTCACCAGGAAGGGGAAGTTGAAGGGGCTGATCACCGCCACCACGCCGACCGGGAGGCGCTGGACCCGGTTCTCCTTGCCGGCGACGGGCGAGGGCAGGATGCGGCCGTCGGGGCGGACGGCGAGCTGGACCGCCTCGCGCAGGAACTCCATCGCGAGGTGGACCTCGTACTCGGCCTTGGGACGGGTCCCGCCGAGTTCGTCGATCATCGCCTCGACGATCTCCTTGTGGCGCTCCTCCGTGATCCGCAGGGCGCGCTCCAGGACGGTGCGTCTCGCGTAGGGTCCGGTGGCCGCCCAGTCGCGCTGGGCCCGCTCGGCGGCGCGGTAGGCCCGGTCGACCTGCTCGACGGTGGCCACGGTGACGGCCGCGAGCTTCTCCCCGTTGTAGGGGTTGACGTCGATGATGTCCCACGAACCGGTGCCGGCCAGCCATTCGCCGTCGATGTACTGGTGAGCCAGGTCGGTGAATATGGACATGCCATCCCTTACTGCGAGCGCGCACCCTTGCGCTGCACCGGAGACCGATCGGTCATCTTCATGCACTGATCAGACGTCATAGTACGTGCGGTTCAAGACAGTTGGAGGAGTCCGCGCAGGAGATCGCGGGTCTGTCCCGGATCCGGGCAGTCGGCCTGGAGCCGTTCCATCGCCCGCGCGTACTGGGCCACTTCTTCTTCTTTGTCCAGGTAGAGCGCGCTGGTCAGCTGTTCCAGATAGACGATGTCCTGGAGGTCGGACTCGGGGAAGCGCAGCAGGGTGAAGGCTCCGCTCTCTCCCGCGTGTCCGCCGAAGGAGAAGGGCATCACCTGGAGCCGCACGTTGGGCCGCTGGCTGATCTCGATGAGGTGTTCGAGCTGACCGCGCATCACGTCCCGGTCGCCGTAGGGGCGGCGCAGCGCGGCCTCGTCGAGTACGGCGTGGAAGACGGGGGCGTTCTCGGAGACCAGCACCTTCTGGCGCTCCAGGCGCAGCGCGACGCGGCGGTCGATCTCGGCGGCGCTCGCGCCGGGCATGCCGCGGCGCACGACGGCCTGGGCGTACGCCTCGGTCTGGAGCAGGCCGTGGACGAACTGGACCTCGTAGATGCGGATGAGGGAGGCCGCCCCCTCCAGTCCGATGTACGTCTGGAACCACCCGGGCAGCACGTCGCCGTAGCTGTGCCACCAGCCCGCCGCGTTCGCCTCTCGGACCAGGCCGAGCAGGGACTCCCGCTCGGCGCCGTCGGTGACCCCGTAGAGCGTCAGGAGGTCCTCCACGTCCCTGGCCTTGAAGCTCACCCTTCCCAACTCCAAGCGGCTGATCTTCGATTCGGATGCGCGGATCGAGTAGCCGGCCGCCTCACGGGTGATGCCGCGGGATTCTCGGAGTCGCCTGAGCTGTGAGCCCAGGAGGATGCGGCGCACCACAGAACCGCTGGCTTCTGCGGTCACTAGTACTGCCCTCCCCATCGCAATGGTGTGCGCGTGGTGTGCGCGTGCCTCGTCGGGACCCCCGTACCCCGGTGCCGCAGTCTGCCACCAAAACGCATCGGCCCGTACTCGTTCTGTAACGGAATCCGGCGTCCCGGAAAAGAAGTCCGTAAGTATGCGTAGGAAGAAATGAGCAAGAACCGTCACGTGAGTGGACGGGTCGGGCGCGTGCACGTGCATCTGCCCTTGCATCCGGCTTCGGCATTCGGAACGATGGTGCCGCGCACCTGCGTGCTCTTCGCGCCGGCGCGGGACCCACCCCGCAGTTCTCTTTGGACGGAGCCGCCCGCTTCGCCCGCGAATCCCGGGAGTGCCTCGCATGGGGACGAATGGATCGGTCATGCTCGAGCCGTTACGGCAGGGGCTGCCCCCGGTCGACCCCACGGCTGTCTCCGGTTCCGCCTCCTGCGCCCTGCCGGCCCGTTTCGACGCGGTGCGCGGCGCCCGCTCCTTCACCAGGTCGACCCTCTCCCAGTGGGACCTGGACAACCGCTTCGACGACGTCTCGCTCGTCGTCTCCGAACTCGTCACCAACGCCCTGCGCCACGCCCTGCCGGACGAGGCGCGGCCGTCCGGCGAACCGGAGGCGCCGGTACGGCTGCACCTGATGCGGTGGAGCACGCGGCTGGTGTGCGCGGTGCGGGACCCCAGCGAGGACCGGCCGGGCGGATCCTTCGCGCCCGAGCGCACGGACGAGAACTGCGACCTGGAGTCGGGGCGGGGGCTGTTCCTGGTGGACGCCTACAGCGACAGCTGGGGCTGGCACCCGCTCGCGGGGCGGCTGACCGGCAAGGTGGTCTGGGCGCTGTTCATGCTCCAGGACCCGCGCTCCGGGGCCTGAGCCGCCGCGCGCCACGCCCCCGGGGCGCTCTTTCGGACCACCGGCCGGGACCGATCACTGCGATCGGTCCCGGCCGGTGCACGTGCATGGCGTGATCTTTGCGCCGTTCCGTCAGCCGACCAGGTGGTCGAATTCGCCGTCCTTGACGCCCGCCAGCAGCGCCTCTATCTCGGCCGGCGTGTAGACGAGCGCCGGTCCGTCGGGAAAGCGCGAGTTGCGCATGGCGACATCGCCCCCGGGCAGTCTGGCGAACTCCACGCAGGATCCCTGCGAGTTGCTGTGTCTGCTCTTCTGCCAGGTCAGCTCGTACAGGGAAGTGAGTTCTGCAGCTGCCATCCCGTTGTACGCGTGGTCCACAGGAAGCCCCCGATAGCAGATGTCAACTGCACCGGATCATAGCTGTGTTCACCACCGCATGCATGGGCAGATGCACGTGCACGCGGGGTGTTCCGACCGTCACTGTTGATCACCATTGGTGGCGGTTCAGGACCCCGGCACTCCGTTTCACCGGCGCGGGGCCCTGGTCAGGGGCGCAGTGCCTCCGACGCCTCCTCGAGCGACTCCCGCAGCTGGCCGGCGGCCCCGCGCAGCACGCCCGGACCGGAGGCCTCCCAGTCCGCCAGCAGCTCGCGCGCCCCGTCCCACCGCGGGACCCCGCCCTCCCGCACCGCCTTCGCCCCCGCCCCGGTCGCCTCCCGCACCGCCCGCGCCAGCTCCGCGGCCCCCGGCACCGGCTCGCCGTCGTGGTCGGGGAGGTGGGCCTCCAGCAGCATCGCGCCCCGGCCCAGCGCCGCCAGCGCGTCCCCCGCCCCCTCGGCGGCCGCCCGGGACAGGCCCCGGTGGCGCACCGGCTCACCCTCCGCCCGCGCGAGCGCCTCCTGCCAGGCGAGCCGGGCGTCCCGGACCTCCAGCAGCGCCTGACGCACGTCCGCGCGCCGGGCCCCGGCCGGGTCGGCGTACTGCTCGAGCACGGCCGCCGCGTACCGCCCGTCGGCGGCGAGCCAGTCGGCGAGGCGGGTGCGCAGCCGCGGGGTCTCCCAGGCCGGGTAGAGCGCGTACGCCAGCATCGCGAGGACCCCGCCGACGAGGGTGAGGGCGATCCGGTCGGGCACCGTCTGGTCCCAGCGGACGCCGCCCATGCCGAGCAGGAAGACCACGTACGCGGAGGCGAAGACCTGCGTGACGGCGTACCCGGTGCGCATCAGCACGTACATCAGGCCCGCGCTGACGACGGCCAGCAGCCCCGACAGGTACATGCCCGGCTGCGCCAGCTGCACCACCGCCGTGGCCGCGCCCACCCCCACGAGGGTGCCGCCGAAACGGGCGACGGCGCGGGACCAGGTCTGGGTGAAGTCGGGCCGCATCACCATCACCGAGGCCATCGGCGCCCAGTAGGCGTGCCCGAACGGCAGCGCGTGCCCCACGAGGTACCCCGCGCACGCCGCCGCCGTCACCCGCACGGCGTGCCGCAGCACGGGCGAGCCGGGCCGCAGCTCGGCCCGTACGGCCTTCAGCGCCAGCGGCACCAGGGCGGGCACGGTGGGCCGCAGCATGGCCTCGGCGGGGTCGGCGGTGCGCCCGGAGCCCGGTTCGGCCGTCTCCAGTACGTCGTCCAGCAGGGCGGCGAGCCTGCGCGCGGCCCGTAGCGGCGCGCCGGTGAACACCTCCGGCAGGTCGGGCGCCTTCAGCACGGCCAGCGCCGGCGCGGGCAGGCGTACGGGGTCCCCGTGGCGGATGGCGTGCGCGGCGGCGTCCAGCACCGCCCCGGCGGCGTCCAGCAGCTCCCGCACCCGGTCGCGGGCCGGCCCCTCGGCGGGGGCGCCGACGGCCGGGTCGGCGAGGGAGGCCAGCACGGGCCGGACCCGCTCCGCGAGCCCCCGGGCCCCGTGCAGCTCGGCGGGCCGCCGCCGGGCCTGCCGGACGGTGACGGCGGCCGCGTCGCGGGCCTTCATCAGCGGCTCGGGGTCGAAGGAGCTGACGGGGTCGTGCCGCAGCCGGCGGGCGTAGTCGGCCTCGGCGGCGAGGGCGTCGGCCAGGGCGTCGCGCCGGGCGCCCCAGCGGCGGACCGGGAACAGCACGATCAGCAGGGCCTGCACCACCCCGCCGGCGGCGATCATCGCGGCGTGCCCGGCCGCCTGCGGGACGGAGGTCGGCAGGGTGACGGTGACCAGCATGATCGCGACGTTGCCGGAGGCGATGATCCCGGCGGTGGGCCCGGCCGCCCACATCAGCCCCGCCGCGAAGGACCAGACGGCGAGCATCGGCAGGAACAGCCCGACGTCGGCGGACCCGACCAGGTACCCGGTGAAGGTGGAGACGGCCAGGGTCAGCCCGGAGGCGAGGGCGAGCACGGGACGCGGGCGCCAGCTCTGCTGGAAGGTGGCCACGGCCGCCATGAACGCCCCGAACGCGGAACTGGCCGCGGCGCCCGGCCCGAGGAGCGCCAGCCCGGCGGCGATGACGACCGCGAGCCCGACGGCGGCCCGGAGGGCGCCGAGGGGCTCCAGGCGGGTCCGCTCGACCTTCATGCCCGCGCGCGCGGTGTCCCTCAGCGCGCGCAGCCAGCTCATGGCGTCGAGCGTAGCCTTTCGTACCGGCTTTTCAGGTTTCCTTCAGGTTTGCGGAGTACGGGGGCGCCCCTGTTCCATGGGCCGCACCCGCTACGCGAAAGGGGGGGCACCCGATGCTCCGCAACGGCCTCGAACCCTGGCACCTGTTCATCGTCCTGGCGGTCGCCCTGCTGGTCTTCGGCTCGAAGAGGCTGCCGGACATGGCCCGTTCGCTGGGCAGGTCCGCCCGCATCCTCAAGTCGGAGGCCCGCGCCCTGCGCACGGAGGACACCCCCTAGGGCAGGGACGGGCGCCGCCCGCCGACGTGGGCGGCGTCGGCCGCCGCCGTGCCGTCCTCCCAGCCCGCGTGGTCGGTGGCGCCCCGCAGCCGGGTGGTCGTGGTCCGGGGGAACATCTCCTCGGCCCGCGCGCCGACCGCCACGTCCCGGGCGACCAGGGCGGGCAGGTAGTCGGGGGCCTCGGTGGCCGTGTGCTCGGCGGTCTCGGCGAGCCGGCGGCCGAGACGGCTGGCGTAGGCCAGCAGGAAGGACTGCCGGAAGGTCTTGGTCCGCTTGCGCCCGCCGGCCCGCTGGGCGGCCTCCGCCCGGGTCATGGCGGCCGTGCCCTGCACGAGCAGCGAGGTGTACAGCAGCTCGACGGCCTCCAGGTCGCTCTCGAAGCCCACGACGGTGGAGAACTCGAAGGCGCCGTTCCACACCGCACGGCAGCGGTTGGCGGTGGCCACCGCGTCCAGCAGCACCGCCTTGGCCTCCTCGTACGGGGGCTCGACCCCGATCCGGCAGGCGCCGGGCACCTGTGCCGGAGCACCGCCGCGCACCGCGAGCAGCGCCTCGTCCACCGTGTGCCGGGCCATCAGCTCCTGCGCCTTGGCGCTGAGCGCCTCGGCCTCCTCGGGGTAGGTCGTCGCCTCGGCCTTCGCGAGCAGCGCCCGGATCCGCCCGAGCATGCGGGGCTCGATGTGCGCGTGCTCCGCGAGGTCCCCGGCGGGGTCCCCGGGCACCGGGCCCACCGGCTCGATGGACGGCAGCCGGACCAGCAGCCGGTACAGCTCCAGGACGGCGGTGGCCAGGGTGAACCGGTCCGCCCGCTCGCGGCGCGCGAGCCGCTCGGCGTACTCCTCGTCCGCCGGCCACCACACCTGCGCCGCGCCCCACCCCTCGGGCAGCCGGGCGTACCGGCGGGCCTCGGCGGCGATCACGTCCCCGGCGACGGCGAGGTGCACGGCGTCCAGGTCCCGGCGCACCAGCCGCAGCACGTCGGCGGGGCGCCACCCCCGCTCCCACGCCTGCCGTACGTACGCCTCCCCGCGCGCGAGCAGCTCCCGCCCGACCCCGCCCCAGGCCGCGCCGTCGGCGGCGAGCACGGACGCCCCGACGTCGAGCCCGGCGTCGTCCTGGGCGTAGAGGGCGGCCGCGAAGGCCCGGTCGACGGTCTCGGCACTCTGACTCACCCCTTCAGCTTTGCATGCCGTTCCCGACGCGGGTCGGGGCGGTTCCCGTGGCCGGGGCGGGTGGGCCCGTGCGGCCGGCTGTGCCGCTGCGCGGGCTGCTCCCCTCCCCGCCCTTCACCCGTTCTCGCCTCAGACGCCGGCGGGGCTGGGGCGCTGGCGCTGCGCGCCGGGCGCGGCCCGGGGGCCGGCGCTGCGCGCCGGTGCGGGTCAGCGCACGGCGCTACCGCGCCCGCGCCTCAATCGCCGGCGGGGCTGATTTCAGCCCCGCCGGCGATTGAGGCGCGGGGGCCGGGGCGGAGTCCCGGGGAACGGGCGAAGGGCGGGGAGGGGCCGGCCCCGCGCAGCGGCGCGCCGACCCGCCCGGCCAGGGCACCGGCACTGTCAGACCCCGGTGGGACACTCGCACCCGTGAGCGACCACCCCACCACCCCCTGGGCCCTCGCCGAGACCGCCGGCGGCCAGTGGCACGCCACGCCCCTGCACCCCGGTGCGGAACGCGTCACCACCGCCACCCCCGCGGAGGCGGTCCGCTGCGCTCCCCCCGGCACCCGCTGGATCTGGCGGTCCACCGCCGCCGTGTACCCCCGCGTCCTCGCCGCCGGCACCCGCGTCGAGCGGTGCTACGACATCGAGGACGCCGAGCTGCTGCTCCTCGCCCACGAGGGCCGGTCCGGGGAACCCCGTTCGGCGGCGGCGGCCTGGGCGCGGCTCAACGACGCGCCCGTCCCGCCGGATCCCCCGCAGCGCGCCGCCGAGCCCGCGCGGGCCGCCGCGCAGGACTCGCTCTTCGACGTCGACCCCGGGGCCACCGCGCCGCTCCCCCTCGACGCCCTGCTCGCCGTGCACGCCGACCAGGCCCGCCGGATCGCCGCCACCGCGCACCCCGACCGGCTGCGCCTGCTCACCGCCTCCGAGTCGGCCGCGTTCCTCGTCGCCGCCGAGATGCACCGGGCGGGCCTGCCGTGGCGGGCCGACGTGCACCGGGCCCTGCTGACCGAGCTGCTGGGCGAGCGCTACGCCGGCGGCGGCGAGCCCCGCCGCCTCGCCGAACTCACCGACGAGATCTCCGCCGCCTTCGGCCGCCGGGTGCGCCCCGACCTGCCCTCGGACGTCATCAAGGCCTTCGCGCAGGCCGGGATCCGGCTCGGGTCCACCCGCCGCTGGGCGATCCAGGAGATCGACCACCCCGCCGTCGCCCCGCTGCTGGAGTACAAGAAGCTGTACCGGATCTACACCGCCCACGGCTGGTCCTGGCTGGCGGACTGGGTCCGGGACGGCCGCTTCCGCCCCGAGTTCATCCCCGGCGGCACCCTCACCGGCCGCTGGGTCACCAACGGCGGCGGGGCCCTGCAGATCCCCAAGGTGATCCGCCGCGCGGTCGTCGCCGACCCGGGGTGGCGGCTGGTCGTGGCCGACGCCGACCAGATGGAGCCCCGGGTGCTGGCCGCGATCTCCCGGGACCCGGCGTTCATGGAGGTGGCCGGGCGCCCCGAGGACCTGTACACGGCCGTGTCCCGCCAGGGCTTCTCCGGCGACCGGGACAAGGCCAAGATCGCGGTGCTGGGCGCGGTCTACGGCCAGACCTCCGGGGACGGCCTGAAGAACCTGGCCGCGCTGCGCCGCCGCTTCCCCCGCGCCGTCGCGTACGTGGACGACGCGGCCCGCGCCGGCGAGGAGGGGCGGCTCGTACGCACCTGGCTGGGCCGTACCTGCCCGCCGCCGGTCGGCGCCGCCGAGGCCGACGAGGCCGGGATCCCGCAGGAGCCGGGGCAGGAGCGCGCCGACTCCGAGGAGACCGGGTGGACCCCGTCCTACGCCTCCGCCAACACCCGCGCCCGCGGCCGGTTCACCCGCAACTTCGTCGTGCAGGGCAGCGCCGCCGACTGGGCCCTGCTGATGCTGGCGGCGCTGCGGCAGGCCACCGCCGGGATGCGCGCGGAGCTGGTGTTCTTCCAGCACGACGAGGTGATCGTGCACTGTCCCGCCGAGGAGGCGGAGGCCGTCGTCGAGGCGGTGCGGGCCGCCGGGGACCGGGCGGGCCGGATCACCTTCGGGGACACCCCGGTCCGCTTCCCGTTCACCACGGCGGTGGTGGAGTGCTACGCCGACGCCAAGTGAGCCCGGCCCCGCCCCCGTCGGGGGCTGTCAGCGCGCGCCGGCGTCCTTCCAGTGCCGGTTCAGCGCGACCTCCCTGACCTGCTCCAGGGTGAGCGCGGGGGTGGCACGGCTCGCCGGGCCCGTCTGCTTGGGGGCGTTGTACGCGGAGACCGTGATCCGCCTCCCGTCGGGCCGCAGGGTGTCCACGGACCAGCGGACCACGCCCGGGGCGTTCTCGCCGGCCGGGCCCTGCGTCACCTTCGCGCGGACGCCGTCGGCCTGCGCGGTGGCGTCGGCGGGGAAGCCGGTGCCGCCCCTCTGGACGCGGAGTTCGACCAGGGAGCGGCCCTTGCCGTCGTCGAGGACGACGTAGCCGTAGCCGCCGTCGCCGCCCCTGTCGGCGACGGGGATCTCGGTGCCGCGCAGCAGGGTCGCCAGGAACATCTCCGCGTCCTCCTCGGGGCCCTTGGCGGAGCCGCCCTCGGCGGGTGCGGGCGGCAGGTCCTCCAGGGCCGGGCGCCACTTGTCCGACAGCACCAGGGCCTTCATCAGGTCCATGGCCAGCGGAGGTTCGGCGCGGGTGGGGCGGGCCTGCTTGCCCTGGGGCGCGTTGTACTCCGAGGCGTCGAGGAGGTGGCCCTGCGGGGTGGCGAGGGTGGCCCGCCAGTCCTTCACCGATCTGCGGGAGTCGTCGTAGTCGTAGGACTGGATGAGCAGGAGCCGGGAGCCGTCGGGCAGCTTCTCCTCCTTGCAGGAGTCGAAGGCCACGTTCTTGCGGTCGGGGCAGGTGGTCATCTCCCTGGCCATCGCGCCGGCCGGGTCGATCCGGGTGAGCAGGACGCCGATGCGCGCCTGCCCCTTCCCGTCGTCGAGGAGTCCCGCCGCCATGGGGGCCTGGTCGTCGGTGCCGCGGCTGTCGGACGGTGTGAACTGCCCGGCAGGGAGCAGGGACTTCAGGATCTGCGACATCTGCGCGGCGGTCACCGCCCCGGTGCCCGGCCGTTCCCGCGAGCCGTCCACCGGCGGCCGGGCCGGTCCCCGGCTGGGCAGGGCGGGTGCCGAGGCGGCCTCGCCCCGGCCGTCGCCCCCGATCAGGCCGCCCGTCCAGGCTCCGGCCGTACCGACCAGGGCCAGGGCCAGTACGGAGCCCCCGGCCACGGCGGCCCGGCGGCGGGCCACGAGCCGGCGGCCGCGCCGTTCGCCCGCCGCCGCCAGGGCCTGGGGGTCCGGCGTGAAGGCGGCACCCGCGCTCCGGAGGGCTTCGCCGAGCTCGTCTTCAAGGGGCATGGGGGGCATGCGGAACCAGACCTTCCACTTGGTGGGCGGGGAGAGGGACAGGGCGGGGTGGGAGGACGGCGCCGGGGAGGGCGGCACCGGGGCCTCAGTGGCCCGCGAACTCGGCGAGGCTGCCGCCCAGCTGCCCCCGCAGCCGGGACAGCGCCCGGGAGGTCCGGGTCCGTACGGCCGCCGAGGTGACCTTCATCGCCTCGGCGGTCTCCTCGACGCTTCGGTCCTCCCAGTACCGCAGCACCAGCACCGCCCGGTCCTTGGGCGCCAGCCGCCCCAGCGCCTCCAGCAGCGTCAGCCGCAGCGCCGGATCCGTACCGCCCGCCACCGGCTGCGCGCCGCCCCGCGGCCCGTCGGCGCCGGGGAACTCCCCGAACGGGCGCTCCCCCGCCGAGCGGCGGCGCTGGTGCGTCAGGAAGACCCGGACCAGCACCGTCTGCGCGTACGCGGCCGGATTCTCGATGCGCGAGATCCGGCCCCACAGCAGGTACATCCGCCCCAAGGTCTCCTGTACGAGGTCCTCGGCGAGGTGGGTGTCCCCGCTGGCCAGCAGACAGGCCGACCGGTACAGATGACCCGACCGGCCCGCCGCGAACTCGCGGAACCCGTCTCTGCGACCCTGCCGCATGCACTCCCCCTCGCGTCCGTCTCACCCCATCGACGCGACGGCCCCCGGGAAATGTTTCAGCCGAGGTCGTGGAAGTACACGTGGAACTCCTCGCGCACGAAACCCTCGGACTCGTACAGCCCCTGCGCGACGAGGTTGTCGTACGCGGTCTCCAGCTGCACCCCCGCCACCCCGGCCTCCCGCGCCCGGCGCAGCACCTCGCGCAGCAGCGCCCGGCCCGCACCGGTACGGCGGCCGGCCGGGGCCACGTACAGGTCGTTGAGGATCCACGCCGTGCGCAGGGTGAGCGAGGAGAAGGCCTGGTAGACCTGCGCGAACCCGACGGTGCCGGGGATCCCCGGCGCGTCGGCGAGCAGGACCAGCGACTCCCCCCTGGCGATGCGCTCCGCGAGGAACTCCCGCGGGGCGCCGGCGTCCTCGACGCCCACCTCGTAGAAGTCGAGGTAGCCGCGGAAGAGTTCCGCGGCCGTGTCCAGGTCCGCCTCCCCCGCCACCCGGAGCACGACCCCGGAGCCCTCGTCCGTGACCGTGCCTCCCGCGCCGTCGCCGCCCTGGGTTTCCGCCTTGCCGAACATGCTTCTCTCCTCGATCCGTTCGCGCGCCGGCGTCCATTGTGCGCGGGCGCGGGGGAGCGGGGTCCGGGGGAAGGCGCGTCAGTGCCCGGTGACGGGCTGGGCCGGCAGGGACAAGACGTGCCGCGGAGTGACGGTCCTGGTGATCGCCTCGCCGAACAGCGTGCTGGGCTCGTTGCCCTCGTGGGCGACGTCCGTGTTCAGCATGACCACCAGCGTCGCCCGCGACTGCGGGAGGTAGACCACCAGGTCCTGGTAGCCCGGCAGTGATCCGTTGTGCCCGATCCAGCCCTGGACGTCGAAGACGCCCAGGCCGTAGCCGGCGCCGGGCAGCGCCTCGACCACCTTCAGCCGCTGCGCCTGGGTGGCGGGGGTCAGCAGGGTGCCGGTGGCCAGGGTCTTCGCCCAGCTCCGCAGGTCGGGCAGGTCCGAGATCATCGCTCCGGCCGCCCAGCCCCAGGAGGGGTTCCAGTCGGTGGCTTCCTCGGTCTTCCCCGAGGCGGTCTGGTCGGTGTAGCCCTGCGCGTGCGGCTCCGGGAACCGCGCGTCCGTGGGGAAGAGGGTGTGGTGCAGCCCGGCGGGCCCGGCCACCCGCTCCTCGACGTACCGGTTCAGGGGGATCCCGCTCAGCTTCTCCACCACCAGCCCCAGCAGGATCGTGTTGGTGTTGCAGTAGTCGAACTCCGCGCCCGGCTCGAACAGCACCGGATGCCGGAAGGAGTACGACAGCAGCTCCTGCGGGGTGAAGGGGCGCCGGGGATCGGCCGTGAGGGCCTTGAAGAACCCCTCGTCCTCGGAGTAGTTGTAGAGCCCGCTGCGCATCCCGGCCAGTTCGCGCAGGGTGATCCGGTCGCCGTTCGGCACGCCCGCGACGTACTTCCCCACGGGGTCGTCCAGCCCGGCCCTTCCCCCGTCGACCAGCTGGAGCAGGGCGGTGACGGTGAAGGTCTTCGTCACGCTGCCGATCCGCTGGTTCACGTCGGCGCGCATCGGCGCCCCGGTCGACTTGTCGGCGGTCCCGAAGGCCCGTACGTACTCCCCCTTGCCGGGGGCGGAGAGGGCGACGACCACGCCCGGGACCCCGGTCTCCTCGAGCACCTTCCGGACGGCCTCGTCCAGCCGGGCCGCCACGGCGGGCGTGAGCCGCGGGAACTCGTCGGACGCGGGAGCGCCGACGGCCACGGGCGCCGCGGGCACCGGGGCCTCCCAGGTGTAGCCGGCCCCGACGCCGACGGGGACCACCACCAGACCGACCGCGGCCGCCCCCACCGCCGCGCCGCGCCACCGCCGTCTCGTCATGCCCGGCCTCCCGCTGCCGTACGTCCCTCCACGCTAGTCCCGCCCCCGGCGCGCGGGCGACCGGGGGCGGGGGGCGGTGCGGGAGCGGGCGGCCGGGCGGACCCGGCGGCGGCCCGGTCAGGGGGCGGGCGCGACGGTGACCTCGGCCGTGAAGGCGGCCTCCCCCTCCTGGACGGCGTCGACCAGCAGGGTCCCCGGGGACGATCCGGGGGACGTGGCGGGCCGGGCCTCGATCAGGCAGGGCGAGTCGAACTCGACGTAGCGGTGGAAGGTGACGTCCATCGACGTCGGCAGCACCGGCTGCGCCGAGGGGTGCACGGCGTGGGCGGCCTGGCGGGCGGCTTCCAGCAGGACCATGCCGGGGACGTGGTCCACGGGGTGGTCGAAGAGGACGGGGTGGGCGGTGTCCACCCGCAGGGGCCAGCGGCCCGGGCCCTCCTCGCGGCCGAGCACGACGTCGCGTACGTTGTCGCGGCCCACCAGCGCCGGGGCGAGGGGTGCGACCGGGCCGGGCACGGCGGCGAACACCCGCCGGACGTCCGAGCGTTCGGCGCGCACCCGCCGGTAGACGGCGGGGGCGATGCAGCCGAAACGGGTGTCGGCGACGGCGATCTGGACGCCGTCGCGGAAGACGGCGATGTCGAGGGAGACCGCGGCGGGGATGCCCCTGCGGAGGCTGAACTCCGAGCAGGTGACGCGCAGTTCCAGTTCGGCGGGCGTCCAGCCGACGTGCAGCGCGTGCGGGTTGAGGGCGTAGCCGAACCGCGACCAGCTCAGCTGGTGGCCGAGCGGGGTCCCGTACGCGGTGTGCAGCAGCAGCGGAAAGGTCTGGCGCACGGTCTCGCAGAGCATCAGCGGATCGTGCAGCCCCGCCGTGGCGGTGTAGAAGCTGTGGCTGCGCGGCCACTGGGCGGTGATGGTGAAGTCGTGGGTACCGGTGCGCCGCCAGCCCGTGAGGAAGACCTCGCAGTGGGCGGCGCGGTGGACGTATTCCCTGGGCACCGTGGTGGTCAGCGCCGGCGCTCCGGCGGATATCGGCCCATGGGCGGTGACGAGCATGTTCCCCCTTGCGTGCACTTGCGTGCGTGTGCGGCCCCCGCGCTGACGGTCGACGGCGGCCACTCCGTAAAATAGAGAATGTTCGTTTTGTTTGTCGAGTGGCTGGTGGTGTGATCCATGGCGGGGTTGAAGCAGGACCGTGCGTTGAGGACGCGGGAGGCGATCCTGCGCGCCGCGGCCGAGACGTTCGACGAACTCGGCTTCCACGGCGCGAGCATCAGCATGATCATGGGGCGGGCCGGGGTCACCCAGGGCGGCATGTACTTCCACTTCGCCTCGAAGGTGGAGCTCGCCCGGGCCGTCATGCTCGCCCAGGGGGACTACGTACAGCTCCCGCCGGGCGAGGACGGCCTCCAGCGGCTGATCGACATCACCTTCCACGTGGGCCGGGAGCTCCAGGAGAACGTCCTGTTCCGGGCCGGCGTGCGGCTCGCCGTCGAGCAGGGCGAGTTCGGGCTCCAGGACGACACGGCCTACCAGCAGTGGGTGGAGCAGTTCCACGCCCTGCTCGTCGTGGCGCGGGAGCGGGGCGAGCTGCTGGCGGGGGTGGACGAGCGGGAGTTCGCGCAGGTCCTGGTCGGCGCGTACAGCGGCACGCAGCTGTTCTCGCAGATCGCGACGGGGCGCGTGGACCTGCTGGAACGGGTCGCCGCGCTGTGGAAGTACTTCCTGCCGTGCATCGCCACGCCGCAGACGCTGGCCCAGCTGCGCGCCACCCCCCGGTGAGCCCGCTGCGGGTGGTGCTCACCGGCGCGACGGGCTTCATCGGGGCGGCGGTGCTCCGGGAGCTGGACCGCCGGCCGGACGTGTCCGTGCGGGCCGTCGGGCGGCGGCGGCCGCCGGGGGCGGGCGCGGCCGGAGGGGCCGAGTGGGTGCGGGCGGACCTCGCGCGGCCGGGGTCCGTGGCCGGGGTGTGCGAGGGCGCGGACGTACTGGTGCACCTGGCCGGGGTGGTGGGCGCGGACGAGGCGCTGTGCGAGGCGGTCAACGTCCGCGGCACGGCCGCCCTGATGGCCGAGGCCGTCCGGGCCGGGACCGGCCGGGTGGTCCACCTGTCCACGGCCGCGGTGTACGGGCCCGGGCCGCACCGGGGTGCCGCCGTCGGCGAGCTGGAGCCGGCTCCGGTGTCGGCCACCAGCCGGACCCGGCTGGCCGGGGAGGCGTACGCCCTGGCGGCGGGAGCCGTCGTCCTGCGGCCCGGCCTGGTGCTGGGCGCCGGGGACCGGTGGGTGGTCCCGGCCCTCGCCGAGCTCGTGGAGCGGGTGCCCGGGCGGTGGGACGGCGGCCGGGGCCTGCTCAGCGCGGTCGACGTCGGCGACCTGGCCCGGCTCCTCACCGCCCTCGCGGTCCTGCCGGGGGACGGCGGGGCGACGGCCGGGCGGGTGTTCCACGCCGGCCATCCCGTGCCCGTGCGCAGCGGCGAGCTGCTGGCGGAGCTCGCGGAGCTGGGGGTGCTGCCGCGGGTGCGCGCCGACCTGGCGTGGGAGGAGTGCCTGCGCCTGCTGCGGGCCGCGCCGGGGGCCGTGAGCGAGCGGCAGTTCGCCCTGCTGGCGCGGGACCACTGGTACCGCAGCGACGAGGTGTGGCCCCTGGCCGCCTGCCCCCCGGGCCCGGGCCCCCTGGCCCGGCTGGCAGCGGCGGCGCCCTGGTACCGCGAAGCCGTGGGGCGGCCCGCGGCGGCGGCCTAGCCGGGGCCTATGCCGTCCAGGACGAGGAGCCAGATGGCCTCCAGCTGGTCCAGGGCGGCGCCCTGCCCGTCCGGGTACGCGCCGCGCAGGGTGGCCTCGGCGCCCCAGAGCAGGTGCGCGACCAGGGCCGTCACGCCCGCCGGGTCGGCGGGGGCGTGCAGTTCGCCCCGGTCGTGGGCCTCCTGGGCCAGCCCCGCCACCGCGGGGTGCCACAGGGTGGTCCAGTCCTCGACGTCGGGCAGTTCCCGGCCCAGGTGGGCGCTCGCGCGCACGGTGACGTCGTCCCGCAGCAGGCGGGCAAGCTCCAGCAGCAGGCTCCCGAGGTCGTCCAGGGCCTTCCCGCCGCCGCGGCGGGCGGCCGCGTCTTCGAGCGCCGACCGCACCGCCGAGCACCCCTCCTCCGCGACGGCTTCGGCGAGTTCGGCCTTGCTGTCGAAGTGGAAGGTGACGGCGCCCATGGAGACGCCGGCGACCTGACTGATGGCCTTCAGCGACGTGCCGCCGTATCCGGCGCGGTAGAACTCCGAGGCGGCCGCCCGCACCGCGGCGTTGCGCGTCCGGACCGCCCTCTCCTGCTTCACCATGTCTCTCCGATGTCGCCGCACCCGGACGAGCCGCGCGTGGACGCCGGACACGGGTGCCGTGAGCGCGGTGCCGTGCGCGGGTGGATTGCGCGGGTGCTGTGCGTGGGTGCTGTGCGTGGGTGCTGTGCGTACGTACGTGGATGTCGTGCGCCGGCGGTCACCCCCGCGCCGCCCGCGGTGGCCAGCCTGCGAAACACCGGGCCGTCCGGCAAGGCCTAGTTGCCAAAAACGCGCCGGATTCGGGGCGGATCTCGAACCGCGAGACACCTGACGCCCCGTCAGCACGCCCCCTCCGGCCGACTTGCCGAAGTAGTCCGCCGGTGTGGATCAAGCCTGGAAAAAAACAGAACGTTCGCTATTGTTTTTGCATGATCTCAGTGTTCGCCGAGGCCACCTTCGGCAGCCTCCGCCGGACCGACCAGCGCCGATGGGCCGAGGTGTACCTGCGCGGGCTGCTCGGCACGTCCGGCAAGAAGACGGTGCGGCGGCTCGCCGCCGCCGTATCGGACCGGGAGACGGCCTTCCAGTCACTCCACCAGTTCGTCAACGCCAGCCCCTGGGACTGGGAACCGGTCCGCCGGGAGCTCACGCGCTGGGCGGAGGAGCACACCGCTCCCCGCGCCTGGGTGCTCGACGACGTGGTCCTGCGCAAGCGCGGCGACCACTCGTGCGGAGTGCACCGCCGCTACAGCCCGGCCGACGGACGTTCCGTCAACGGCCAGGTCGGCACCGGAATGTTCCTGGCCGGCGACCACGGGGCCCTGCCGGTCGACTGGTCGCTGTACCTGCCCGAGTGCTGGATCGCGGACCCCGCCCGCAGGCGCCGGGTCCGCATCCCCGACGGCATCGGCCACCGCTCCGCCGAGGAGCAGGCACTCGGCCTCGTGGACGCGCTGGCCGCGGCCACCCGGCTGCCCGCCGTCCCGGTCGTGGCCGACGCGTCCTCGCGCCCCGGCGCGGAGGCGTTCGTCCGCGGCCTCGCCCGCCGCGGCCACGACTTCGTGGTGGCGGTCCCCGGCCACCTGCCCCTCGCCCGCGCCGCGACGGCGCTGTCGGGGCCCGTGCGCGCGGACCAGGAGCGGCCCGCGTACCGCGCCTTCGCCACCCGCGGCCGCGCCGGCCGGCCCGCCGAGCGCACCTGGATCACCAACATGCCGCACGCCCGGACCGAGGAACTGCTCGCGCTGACCCGGACCCTGGGCCTGGCACGGGAGGCCGTGCGGTACATGGAGAGCGATCTCGGGCTCGGCGACTTCGAGGGCCGCTCGTTCCCCGGCTGGCACCACCACATGACGCTCGTCTCGGCCGCCTACGCGTACAGCAGGCGGGCCCAGGCGGACCTCCCGCACCACCTCGCCGCCCTTCCCGCGGCGGCGTAGACCGACCACCGCAGACCACCGCAGACCACCGCACACCCCTTCCGAAAGGGAAACCCATGGATTCCGCCACCACGTACGACGCCCTGGCCGATGTCTACGACCTGATGTACCCGCCCGCCTCGCCGGATATATCGGACGCCGTCGCCTTCATCGCCGACCTGGCCCCGGAGGGCGGCCGCGTCCTCGAACTCGGCGTGGGCAACGGCCGCATCGCCATCCCGCTCGCCGAGCGCGGCCTGACGGTGCACGGCATCGACGGCTCCGAGCAGATGCTGGAGAAGCTCGCGGCACGCGACCCCGAGGGGAAGGTCACCACCACGGCCGCCGACTTCACCACCGGCGGCACCGGCGAACAGTTCGACGTGGTGTTCATCGCCCTCAACACCTTCTTCGCCCCGACCACGGCCGAGGCCCAGGTCCAGTGCATGCGGCGGATGCGCGAGCAGCTGGCGCCCGGCGGCCGCGTGGTCATCGAGGCGTTCGAACCGCGCGCCTTCCACCAGCAGGAGGGCGAGAAGACCAGCACCCGCTACCTCTCCCCCACCTCCGTGATGGTCGACAGCACGCACGTCATGCGCGACCGGCAGCTGATCCTCGTCATCCACACCGTCGTCGACGGCGGGGTGCCGCGCCCCACCCAGGAGGTCATCCGCTACGCCTGGCCCACCGAGATCGACCTCATGGCGCGCCTCGCCGGCCTGCGGCTGGTGGAACGCCTCGGCGGCTGGCGGGGCGAGTCCTTCGACGCGAACAGCCACCGCCACGTCTCCGTGTACGAGGCCTTCGAAGACCCGAAGTAGGCACCGCACATGAAGGCGACCCGGAAGGCGACGCGCAAGGCCGCTCCGATCAGGAGCCTGCTCCGGCTGACCGACGTCAGCCGCAGTTACGGGGACCGCAGCGTACTGCGCGCGGTCACCATGGAGCTGGCGTCGGCGCGGTGCACCGTACTGGTGGGGGACAACGGATCGGGGAAGTCCACCCTCCTGCGGCTGGCGTGCGGCCGCGAGCAGCCCACGTCGGGCGAAGTCCGCTTCGACGGCGAGCCCCTGCACGAGGACTCCCCCCGCACCCGCGCCCGGGTGGCCACCGTGATGGAGGCCGGCTCGGCCTATCCGGACCTGACGGTGCGCGAGCACCTGATGCTGGTCGCCGTCGGCCACGGACTCGGCCGCCGCGCGGGCGAGACGGTCGACCGGGTGCTGGCCGACCACCGGCTGGCCGGCCACGCCGGGTCCCGGCCCTCGGCGCTCTCGTCGGGGCAGACCCAGTCCCTGCTGCTGGCCTCCGCGTTCGTACGGCCGCACGACCTGCTGGTGCTGGACGAACCCGAGCAGCGGCTGGACGCCCGGGCCCGCGTGGAGCTGGCGCAACGGCTCACGGCCCACAAGCGGCGGGGGGCGGCGATCCTGCTCGCCACCCACGACGACGGGCTGGCGGCGGCCGTGGCCGACCACGTGCTCACGCTGGAGGACGGACGGGCCACCGTGGCCCCGGTCGGGGGGAACCGGTGAAGACCGACCGCACCCCCCGCGACACGGACCGCACCACCGGCACCGGCAGCGGCGAAGGCACCGGCAGCGGCACCGGCACCGGCACCCGCAGCGGTACCGACACCGACCTGCGCCGGCGCACGGACGAGACGCTGGCGTTCCTGCACGAGGCCCGCACCGCGACGCGCCTGGGCAAGCGCAGGAGCAACGCCTTCGTGCTGTACTGCGTCGCCCTGGGCACGGCCTTCTGGCTGGTGCCCCTGCTCATCGCCGCCGCCGGGGCCGGCCGGCGCGGGGAGTGGCACGGCAGCACCTCCGGCCACCTGCTGGCGGGCCTCCCCCTCGCCGTGCCCGCGCTGCTGACGCTGGTGGTGGTCCACGCCGCCCGCGGCGCCGTCTGGCGGGGCCCGGTGCTCGTGGACCTGCCGACCGTCTCGTGGCTGCTGCCCCTGCCCGTCCTGCGCGGTCCGCTCCTGCTGCCCCGGCTCCACGCCGCCGCGCTCCGCGCGGCCGCGATCGGCCTGGCCTGCGGCGGGGTGCTGGGCTACCTGCTCTCGATCGCGGGCTCCGCCGCCTGGCTGCCGCTGACCGCGGCGGGCGCGTGGGCCGGCACCGCCGCGGCGCTGACCGCGGTGGCCGCCGGGCTGCTCGTCGAACGCCACGACCGCGCCGTCGCCCGCAACGCCGTCCGGTTCCAGGGGATCACCTGGACACTGGCGGCGGGCTCGGCGGCGCTCTGCGCGTACGCGTCCCTGCGCGGCGCCGGCGGCCCCGCCGGCACGCTCGCCCTGTGGTCCGGCCCCTGGGGGTGGGCCGCCCAGCCGCTCGTCGCCGCGGCCGGGCACCCCGCCCCCGGCTGGCCCGCCGGGGCGGCCCTGTCCGCGGCGTTCACGCTCGCCGCGCTGCTGTTCGCCCGGCGCGCCACCCCGGACGTCCCCGAGGAGGCCCTCCGCGCCCGCGCCACCGTCGCGTCCCGGGTCTCCGCGTCCGTGTACTCCCTCGACCTGCGCCAGGCCCGTTCCGCGGCGCGCGCCACGCGGGGGCAGCGCGCCAGACCGCTGCTGCGGCTGCCCGTACCCCGCAGCCGGTGGCTGATCGTGCCCTGGCGCGACGCCACCGGACTGCTGCGGGCCCCGGGGCGGCTGCTGTGGGCGGCCCTGTGGGGCACCGCGGCCCTCGGCCTCGGCGCCGCCGCCCACCACGCCCGGCCCGACGGGCAGGCCGCCCTGTGCGCGGCCGCCCTCGTCGCCGAGTACCTGGCGGCGGCGCAGCTCACGGAGCCCGCCCGGCTCGACAGCGACGACGCCCGCCGCTCCGCCAACCTCCCCTGCTCGTTCCGGGACCTCGCGCTGCGGCACGCCTGGGTGCCGTGCGCCCTGCTGCTGGGCTGGCTCGGCGCGGGCACCGCCGCGGCCTGGTCCACCGGCCGGGGGACAGCGGCCTTCGCGGTCCTGGTGGCGGCGGTGCCGGCCATGGTGGCCGCCGCGCTGGTCAGTTCGTACCGCGGGCCGGTCCCCACCCACCTGCTGGTCGGCGCGGAGACCCCCATGGGCAACACCGCCGCGCTCCAGACCGGGCTCTGGTACGCGCGCGGCCCGCTGGCCGCGCTCGCGCTGTGCGCCCCCGCGCTGGTCACCGCCGACCGCGCCCGCGAGGCCGGCGCCGGCCACATCGGCTGGCTGCTCCTGGTGGGCGCGGCGGGCCTGTGGTGGGCGCGGCGCACCGCCCACCGGCTGCACGGCGCACCGCCGGGCCGGCCCCCCCGACACGCGGGCAGAAGACTGCGCGCCTACCTCATCACAAGGCTGAAATGACCGACGATCTCGCCACCACACCCGCCGTGCAGGCCCTCCTGGAGCGGCTCGGGCTCGGCCTGCTGCCGCCCCCGAAGGGCGACGGACCCACCGGCCGCAACCGGAACGCGGCCGGCCGGACCACCACCGGCCGCGCCGTCTTCGTCAAGCAGCTGGACGCCCGGCAGCCCGACGCGGCCCGCCGCTTCCGCCGCCAACTCGCCTACGAGGAGACGGCCACGGCCCACCCCGGGGCCCTCGCCTCGCCGCGGTGCCTGGGCTGGGACGCCGACGAGCTGCTGATCGTCTTCGAGTGGCTCGAAGGCGCCCGCTCCGGCTCCGACCTGGCCGCCGACGAGGAGTTCGACGACGAACTCGCGCGCCGGGCCGGGGAGATGATCGGCGCCCTGCACTCCCTCCCGCCCCGGGCCCTGCCCGCCCGGAGTGCCGCGGCCGCGGAGCCGGACCCGATCCTGCTCCCCCCGCTGGAGTTCTTCGACGCGCTCCCGCTGGCCTACCACACCCAGGCCAGCGGGGCCTCGCTGGAGGCCTGGGGGATGCTGCAACGCGACACCGAACTCGCCGGCGCGCTGCGCCGGCTGCGCGCCGAGGAGGCGGCCGCGCCGACCGCCCCCGTCCACGGCGACCTGCGCCTCGACCAGTTCCTGCTGCACGGCGGGCGGCTGCGCCTGTGCGACTGGGAGGAGTTCCGCAGGGCCGATCCGGCCCGGGACGTCGGCGCGTTCGTCGGCGAATGGCTGCACCGCGCCGTCCTCGACATCCCGTCGAAGGACGCGGAGCTGAGCGGCCCCGCGCCGCAGCTCTCCCACCAGGACGTCGTCGAGCGCGGCGTGGCCGAACTGAACCGGCTGCGGACGCGCAACGTCGCCTTCTGGGAGGGCTACCGGGCGGCCACCGCGTCAGCCCCCGCCGCGTCCGCCGCCCACGACCCCGGCCTGCCCGTCCGGGCCACCGCCTTCGCCGGCTGGCACCTCATCGACCGGATGTTCGCCTCCGCCGAGCAGCGGCCGCGGCTCACCGCCCTCGACCGGGCGGCGGCCGGCATCGGACGCTCCGCCGTGCTGCACCCCGAGAAGTTCACCACCGTCCTCGGCCTGGAGGCTTGAGATGGACGCCTTCCCCCACCTCGCGGAACTCCTGTCGGACGTGCGCGTGCACCCCGGGATCCGCGGCGCCCGCGTCGGCGACCGCGACATCACCGCGGACACGGCCGGCCGGCTCCGCCAGAAGCTGATCACCGCGCTCTACGAGACGTTCCACGTGGGCCACGCCTTCGCCGAGGAGCGGCCCCGGACCTACCGGGACCCGCTGTTCGAGGAGCTGCTGGGCGCGGCCACGCCGCACGACACGACGATGGCCGCCGCCCGCCTCGACGGCGACGGCCTGGTGCTGGTCGACGGGGTGCGCGTACGCGTGCCCGAGCCGGACGTGGCGGGACCGCGGGTGCGGATGCCCGCCCGGCGCCCCGGCCTCTCACCGGGCTTCTTCCTCGTCGACGGCTCCCGCGGGCACTCGTCCCGGCGGCCGCTGCTGCGGGTGTACGTCCACCTGCGCACCCCGGAGGAGGCCGTCCGCACCTGGGGAGAGGTGCTGCGCGCGCTGGAGCGCGACGGGGTGCCCTACCGGGCCAAGGTGACCTCGTCCCGCCGGCTGTTCCCGCGCAGGGACGGGCTGGTGGTCTACCTGGGCGAGGACGCCTGGCACGGCGCCTCGGTCGTCGCGGACGCGGTACCGCGGCCCGACGCGCCCCGCCTGACGGCCCCCACCTCCTCCTTCGCCCAGGAACTGGCTCCCGGGATCGCCATCGCCTGGGAGCCCGAGGACACCCGGCCGGGCATGCGGGGGATGAGTTTCGGGCAGCACCGCGCCGCCGCCGTCGCGGACGCGCTGCTGGCGCACGCCGCCGGGTCCGGCCGCACCCTGGACGACTGCCTGCGGGAGCAGCTGACCGCCGCGAACATCGACCACGAGGCGTTGTACAGGAATGCGAATTCGCCCCGACTTCCCGAAGTCGCGCATTCGACTTCCCGAAGTCGCGCCATTCCGGAGCGGAATGGAGGGCAACCTTCCTAAGTCGCAGCCGAACCCCGTGACGCGGCCCACAGATTGATCTCCGGAGCTCCGGAAGATGATCTACTGAGAAACGTCAGAAGGGCGGGGCCCGAACGGGAAACCGCTCATCGAATTCTTTATCAAGGGGGAATCCACATGGACTCCATGGACCTCATCGCCGGTTACGCCGCCTACACCACGCCGGAGGAGCTCGCCGCTTCCGAGGCCACCGACGCGCCGGCCATCACCACCACGGTGACCTCGTCGGAGATCTGCATCACGATCACCGTCGGCTGGGGCTGCTGACCTTCAGCGCCGATCCGCCAGTGGCCCGGGCCCGTCCTTCGGACGCCGCCCGGGCCCCGGTCCGAAGAGGGAGTTCCCACGTCATGCCGGAGGACCTCGAATCCCCCTCCCGCTTCACCCTGCCCAACGGCCTGCGCGTCGTGCTGTGCCGACGGGGCACGGCCCCGCTCGCGGCCGTCTGCGTGCACTACGACGTGGGGTTCCGGTCCGAGCCGGAAGGGCGCAGCGGATTCGCCCACCTCTTCGAGCACCTGATGTTCCAGGGCAGCGAGAACGTCGGACGTTCCGAGCACTTCACGATCGTGCAGGGATCGGGCGGAACGGCCAACGGATCCACGCGCCAGGACTACACCGAGTACTACCAGATCGCTCCCGCGTCGGCCCTCGAAAGACTGCTCTTCCTCGAGGCGGACCGCATGCGGACGCTGCGGCTCACCCAGAATTCCCTTGACACCCAGCTGGCGGTGGTCAAGGAGGAAATAAAGCTCAACGTCCACGACCGCCCTTATGGCGGATTTCCCTGGACGAACCTCCCTTCGGTCCTCTTCCGGAAATTCTGCAACGCGCACAACGGCTACGGCGATTTCATCGATCTCGACCGCGCCACGCTGGAGGAGTGCGCCGCCTTCTTCGACGGCTACTACACGCCGTCCAACGCGGTGCTCACGATCGCCGGCGACATCGATCCGGCCCGGACCCTGGAATGGGTGACCCGGCACTTCGGCGACATCCCGGCACGGCCGGCGGCGGCCCCGCAGGACCTGGCCGAACCCTGGCCGTCCCGCCCCAGGACCGGCGACCACATCGACCCGCGCGCCCCGCTGTCCGCCACCGCCGTCGGCTACCGCCTGCCCGACCCGGTCGCCGGACGCGAGCGCTACCTCGGCCACATCGCCCTGGCCGCACTGCTGGGCGGCCCGTCCGGACGGCTTCGGCAGCAGGCCCTCGCCCGGGGCGTCGACCTCACGACCGCCACCGCCCAGTGCGGGTTCTTCGGCCCGTTCGACGCCCGCGACCCCGACACCTTCGTCGTGACGGCACGTCACCCCTCGAGCCGGCACCGGGAGGTCACCGGCGCCGTCACGGCCGCGCTGGAGGACCTCGCCGGACCGGGGCCCGACGACGCCGAGACGGCCGCCGCGATCGGCGGGACCGTCGCACGCTGGCACCGCCGGCACGACAACCTCCTCACCTTCGCGCGGGCCGTCGGAGCCTCGGCCCTGCTCCACGACGAGCCGTCGCTGCCGATGGACCTCCCCGGGCACCTGGAGGCCCTCGGCCCCGGCGCGGTGCGCGACGCGGCCGGGAGCCTGGCCGGCGGCGCACCCGCCGCACTCCTGGTCCACACGCGCGACGCCGGAGGAACACCGTGACGCGGCCCCTGCCCCCGCTCCACCCCGAGAAGCCCCTCGCCCTCCCCCGCGTGGCCGAGCGGCACCTGCCCTCCGGCCTGCGGATCTTCGCGGTGCCCAGGAAGGGCGCCCCGCTCGTCGAGGTCCGCGTCCTCGTCCCGCTGTCAGCCGGCGACCCCGTACGGTCGGCCGCGGCCGAGCTGCTCACGACGACGGCCTTCTCCGGGTCCGTACGGCTGGACGGCCGCGACGTCCCCTGGGACTCCGCCTTCACCACCGGCCGGCCGCAGGCGCAGCGCACGGCGGAGTGGCTGACGGTCGTCGGACACGTGCCCGCCGCCGGGCTCGACCGGATGCTCGCCATGACCGCCTCCTGGCTGGCCGCGCCCGCCGTCCCCGAGGACCGCCTCGCCCGCGAACGCGAGCGGCTGTCGCAGGCCCTGGCGATCCTCGACGCCCAGCCCCAGCGGATCGTGCTGCGCGAGCTCAACCGGGCCCGCTACGGAGACCTGCCGGTCTTCGGCGCGTGGCCGCCGGCCGCCACCGTGGCGGCACTCACCGCGGACGACGTGCTCGACACGCACCGCCGCTGCCTCTCGCTCCGCGAGGCCCGCGTGATCGTCGTCGGGGACATGGACGCCGACGCCACCGCCGACGCCGTGACCCGGGCCTTCGACGGCCTGCCCGCGGGCACCGCCGCACCCGTCCGCCCGGCGCCGGCCCCGGCCGGGCGCATGCGGCTGGTCGCGCGCCCCGGGGCCGCCCAGTCCCACGTGGCGCTGTCCGGCCGTTCCGTGCCCTTCGACGACCCCCGCTACCCCGCGCTCGCCGTGGCCAACGCGGTGTTCGCCGGGTACTTCTCCTCCCGGCTCGTGGCGAACGTCCGCGAGCGCCGGGGCCTGGCCTACCACACCCTGTCGCGCTTCGACCGCACCCTCGGCTCCCCGTCCACGGTGACCGACGTGGTCTGCGGGACGCCGTCGACCGGGCTGGTGGTGTCCGAGGTCCTCACCGAGCTGACGAGGCTGGTGGAGAGCCCGCCGACGCCGCGGGAGATCGACGGCGCCCGCACGTACCTCAGGGGCTCGCTGCTGACCGCCACCGCCTCCCAGTCGGACCTGGCCAGCCTCCTCGCCTCGCTGTGCTGCTGGGACGTGGGCACCGACTGGATCCAGCAGTACCCCCGGCAGCTCCTGGAGGTGACCGCGGACGAGGTCGCCGCGGCCTGCCGGGACTTCTTCGGCCCCGGCCCGCAGGCGGGCGTCGTCCTCGGCGACCCGGCGGCCGTAGGGCCGTCCCTGACCCGGTTCGGATTCGATTTCGAGGCAGCAGGAGAGCAGACGTGACCCACGAGGAAGTCCACGCCGGCGGCGTACCCGTCCCGGAGTTCGCCGCCGAACGGCTGCTCGTCGTCGCCACGGGCGCCGTCCACGCGGCCCACCTGCCCACCTGGGCCGGCTGGCTCCGGCTCGCCTACCCGCGCCTGGAGACCCGTATCGTCCTCACCCGCAGCGCCGAACGCTTCGTCAGCCGGGCCGCGCTGGCCGCCCTCGGCGGCGGCGAGGTGCTGCCCGACGTCTGGCCGGAGGAGGCCACGACCACCGCCCGGCACGTCGAACTCGCCCAGTGGGCGGATGCGGCGATCGTCTATCCGGCCACCATGAACTTCATCGCCCGCTTCGCCACCGGCATGGCGGACACCCCGGCCCTGCTCGCCCTGCAGTGCACCCGCGCCCCGATAGCGGTGGCCCCGGCGCTGCCTCCGGGCGGGCAGGACAACGTGACCCTGCAACACCACCTCACCTCCCTCGGAGCCCGCCCGAACGTGGTCGTCGTCCCCACCACCCCCGGCCGCAGCATCACCACCGGACGCGACGACGCCGCCGTGCCGCCGCCGCTGCCCGTGGTGATCGGCGCCCTGGCACGGAAGCGCGCGGCCCATGCCGGTTGAGGAATACGGCACGAGCCGGCTGCGCACCCGCGTCCTCACCGCCCCCGACGGCCGCTACCTCTGGCACCGGACGCACCTGACGGGCACGCCGCCGGACCGGACCGCCCACCGGCTCACCCCGTCCCCGAACGTCGCGGCCGCCACCTTCGACTGGGACACGGAGACCGAGACGGAGACGGCCTCCTACACCGCCCCCGGCGCCACGTCCCTGGCCCGCACCGTCTGGCCGCCGACCCCCGCCCCCGCGCCCTTCGCCCTGGGCCCGGTCATGGAAGCCGTCGCCCGCGCCCTCCGCGACATCGGCCGGCGCCCCCTCCCGCCCGGCACCACGGGCCCCCCGCCCGCCCTCGGCCGGCTCGGCCGGTGGCTGCGCACCGGCGCCGGGCCGGCGGGCGCGGTCCGGCTCCACCGCCTCTGTACGGACCGCCTGGGGCCCGCCCGGCTGGACACCCTCGCCCAGTGGTGCCGGGACGCCGCCCCGGGCGGCCCGGGCGACGTACTGCTGCACGGCGAACCGTCCCTGGGGCTCACGGTCCCCGCCCCGGACGGCAGCCACACGGTCCTGCTCACCGGCGAGACCCTGTCCCGCGGCCGGCCCGAACACGACGCGGGCTGGATCCTCGGCGAGCTCGCCGAGATGGCGGACGTGGCCGCCCGCAACCTCCCGGACCCGTCGGCGCCCTCGCCGTTCCGGCTCATGGCCGGAGCCTTCCTCACCGCCTACGGCGCCGCCCCGGACGACACCCTCCTGTGCCGCAGCGCCACCCTGCGCCGCACGGCACACCTGCTGGACTTCGCCGAGAACGTCGGCTGGAGCGCGGGCGTCAGCGCGTACGCCGACGCCCTGGCCGGCCTCACCGACGCCCCCCGCTCCGTACTGGCCCCGCTCACCCCGCCCGCGTAACGGCCACCTCCACGACATCGCGGGACGGTCCGCGGCCCGGGGTTGCTACCGTCGATCCGATCTCCCCACCCCGCTCGCCGGAGAAGAAGGATCTTCCTCATGCATGATGCCCGCGCCCTGATCGACATGGGTGCCGAAGCGGTTCGTCGGCTCGCTCGTCGCGGCTACACCCTGGACCTGTCCCGGCTGGAGGACCTCCAGTCCCGGCGCAACCAGGGCATCCGCTCCGCCGACGACCTGCGGGCGGAGTCCAAGCGGGTCGCGAGCGAGGTCCAGCAGACGGCCAGGGCGGGCGGCGACATCTCCGAGCTCAAGGAACGCGCCCGCGAGCTGAAGGACCGGATCCGGGACATCGAGGCCGAGCAGGAGCAGGTCCAGGAGGAGCTGCGCGAACTGCTGCTGACCATCCCCAACCTGCCCGACGACGCGGCTCCCGACGGCGACTCCGAGGAGTTCGCGGTGGAGGTCCGCCGCGTCGGCACCCCGCCGGAGTTCCCCTTCGAGCCGAAGGACCACGTCGACCTCGGCGAGGCCACCGGCATCCTCGACTTCGCCCGCGCCACGAAGCTCTCGGGCCCGCGCTTCGCGGTCTCCCGCGGCGCCGGCGCCGCCCTGGAGCGGGCCCTGGCCGCCCTCTTCCTCGACCTCCACACCCGCCGCCACGGGTACGTCGAGCACGCCGTCCCGTACCTGGTCACCCGCAAGACGATGACCGGCACCGGCCAGCTGCCGAAGTTCGAGGAGGACCTGTTCAAGACGGGCGTCGCCGACCGCGAGCTGTTCCTGATCCCGACGGCCGAGGTCCCCCTGACCAACCTCTACGCCGACGAGATCATCCCGCCGGCCGAACTGCCGCTGGCGCTGACCGCGCACACCCCGTGCTTCCGCTCCGAGGCCGGCTCCTACGGCCGCGACACCCGCGGCCTGATCCGCCAGCACCAGTTCGCCAAGGTGGAGATCGTCAAGATCGTCGACCCGGAGACGGCGGACGCCGAGCTGGAGACGATGGTCGGCCACGCCGAGGCGTGCCTGCGCGAACTCGGCCTCGCCTACCGCGTCGTCCGGCTGGCCGCGGGTGACACGGGCTTCTCCGCGCAGCTCACGTACGACATCGAGGTCTGGATCCCGAGCCAGAAGACCTACCGGGAGATCTCCTCGGTCTCCAGCTTCGGCACCTTCCAGGCCCGCCGCGCGAACATCCGCACCCGCGGCGCGGACGGCAAGCCCAAGCCCGTCGCCACCCTCAACGGCTCCGGCCTCCCCATCGGCCGCACCCTGGCCGCACTCCTGGAACAGTGCCAGCAGGAGGACGGCTCCCTGGTCCTGCCCGAATCCCTCGTCCCCTACCTCGGCTTCCGCCACATCACGCCGAACGGCACCCCGGAGTCCTAGCCCACCGGCCCCAGGGCACCCACCCTGGGGCCACCCCGGCCACCGCCGAGGAGCCCGGCTTCCGGGCATGAAAAAGCCCCAGGTCACGGCGAGTGAGTCCTGGGGCTGATCCGAGCCGCCTTCGGGATTCGAACCCGAGACCTACGCATTACGAGTGCGTTGCTCTGGCCAACTGAGCTAAGGCGGCACCGCTGGGAAGACAAGGCTTTTCCCCGGGGGGAAGGCTCTCATCAGCAGCGGCGCCAAGTCTACAGGGTCAATCGGGGTGCCCCGAACCGGGTGGGCGGGCGGCCGTCAGCAGCGTTTGGCGTCCGCCGGGGGCTGGCCCTCGAGCAGGTATCGGTTGATCGCGGTGTCGACGCAGTCGCTGCCCCGGCCGTACGCGGTGTGGCCGTCGCCGTCGTACGTGAGGAGCGTGCCCGACTCCAGCTGGCCGGCCAGGGCCTGGGCCCACTTGTACGGGGTCGCCGGGTCGCGGGTCGTGCCGACCACCACGATCGGGGCCGCGCCGGCCGCCTTCAGGGGCTTCGCCGCGCCCGTGGCCTTCACCGGCCAGTACGCGCAGTTCAGGGAGGCCCAGGCCAGGCCCGCGCCGAAGACCGGGGAGGCCTTCTCGAAGGAGGGCAGCGCGGCGTCCACCGCCTCGGGGCCGCTGAAGGCGGCCGGCTGGTCCAGGCAGTTCACGGCCGCGTTGGCGTACATCAGGTTCGCGTACGAGCCGTCCGACTCGCGCTCGTAGTAGCTGTCGGCGAGGGCCAGCAGGCCGGCGCCGTCGCCGTCCATCGCGGCCGTGAGCGCCTCGCGCAGCTGCGGCCAGGCGCTCTCGTCGTACAGCGCCGCGATCACGCCGGTCGTCGCGAGGGCCTCGCCCAGCGGGCGGGCCGGGTCGCCCGACGGGACCGGCTGGGCGTCGACCTTGCGGAAGAACTCCTTCAGGCGCTGTGCCACCGCGTCCGGGCCGCCCTGGCCGAGCGGGCAGCCGGCCTGCTTCGCGCAGTCCTTCGCGAAGGAGCGGAAGGCGGTCTCGAAGCCCGCCGTCTGGTCGCGGTTCAGGTCGAGGGACGACCGGGACGGGTCCATGGCACCGTCCAGGACCATCCGGCCCACACGGGCCGGGAAGAGGTCCGCGTACGTGGCGCCGAGGAAGGTTCCGTACGAGGCCCCGACGTAGTTCAGCTTCTCGTCGCCGAGGACCGCGCGGAGCATGTCCATGTCCCGGGCGGCGTCCACCGTCGAGACGTGCGGCAGCACCCGCCGGGAGCGGGTCTCGCAGCCCGCCGCGAACTCCTTGAACGCGGCCACCAGCTTCGCCCGCTCCGCCGGATCGTCCGGGGTCTGGTCCACCTGGGTGAAGCGGTCCATCGCCGGCCCGGTCAGACACTCCACCGGGCTGCTGCGGGCCACGCCGCGCGGGTCGTAGGAGACCATGTCGTACTGGGCGCGCACGGCGGCCGGGTAGCCGATGCCCGCGTACGCCTGGAGGTAGCCGATGCCGGAACCGCCGGGGCCGCCCGGGTTGACCAGCAGGGAGCCCAGCCGCTTGCCCGGGCCGGTGGCCGCCCTGCGGGCCACGGCGAGCTCGACGTCCTGCCCGGAGCCGGGGTCCGCGTAGTCGAGCGGCGCCTTCAGGGTGGAGCACTGGAAGCCGGGGACACCGCAGTCGCGCCAGCTCAGCTTCTGGTCGTAGTACGGGCGCAGGGCGTCCGGGACCGCGGTGGGCTCGGCCGAGGCCGCCGCCCCGGGCCCCCCGGTGGTGCACCCGGAGACCAGCAGCCCGGCGGCTGCGATCACGGTTCCGGCGGTACGCAGCAGGCGCCTGGTGTCCATGCGGCGAGCCTACGTGCTGCCGGCCGCCCCCGTCGGGCGCGCCGGAGCCCGGACGGGAGCGCGGGCGGCCGCACCGACCCGGCGCCTTCCGGGCGCCTTCCGGGCGCGCGGCGCGTACCGGGGTCCCGCGGCGCTCCGCCCGGGACCGCTCGTACGGGTGAAGCGGCCGGGCTCCGCGCGGAAGGTCAGCCCGCGCGGAGCGCCATCGTCATGGCCTCCACGGCGAGCAGCGGCGCCACGTTCCGGTCGAGGGCCTGCCGGCAGGCGATGACCGCCTCGATGCGGCGCAGTGTGCGCTCGGGGCGCGAGGCGCGGGCGATCCGGTCGAGGTCCGGCCGTATGTCCTCGTTGGCGATGGCCACCGCCGAGCCGAGCTGGAGGGCCAGCACGTCCCGGTAGAAGCCGGTGAGGTCGGTCAGGGCGAGGTCGAGGCTGTCGCGCTGCGTCCTGGTGCGGCGGCGCTTCTGGCGGTCCTCCAGCTCCTTCATCACCCCGGCGGTGCCGCGCGGCAGCCTGCCGCCGGCACCCGCTCCGGCGCCGAGCGCGGCCCTCAGCTCCTCGGTCTCCTTGGTGTCGATCTCCTCCGCGACCTGCTTGGCGTCCTCGGAGGCGGCGTCGACCAGCTCCTGCGCGGCCTTGAGGCAGCCGCCCACGTCATCCACCCGCAGCGGGAGCTTGAGGACGGCGGTGCGCCGGGCCCTGGCGGCCTCGTCGGTGGCGAGCCTGCGGGCCCGGTCGATGTGGCCCTGCGTCGCGCGGGCGGCCGCCGCCGCGGCGGCCGGCTCCACGCCGTCCCGGCGGACCAGGACGTCGGCCACCGCCGCCACCGACGGGGTGGTCAGGGTCAGGTGCCGGCAGCGGGAGCGGATCGTGGGCAGCACGTCCTCCAGGGAGGGCGCGCACAGCAGCCAGACCGTCCGCGGAGCGGGCTCCTCCACGGCCTTCAGGAGGACGTTGCCCGCGCCCTCGGTCAGCCGGTCGGCGTCTTCCAGGACGATGACCTGCCAGCGCCCGACCGCCGGCGACAGCTGGGCCCGGCGGACCAGGTCGCGGGTCTCCTTCACACCGATGGACAGCAGGTCGGTGCGCACGATCTCCACGTCGGCGTGGGTCCCGGCCATGCTGGTGTGGCAGCCGTCGCAGAAACCGCAGCCCGGTTCACCGCCGAGGGCGCGGTCCGGGCTGACGCACTGCAGGGCCGCCGCGAAGGCGCGGGCGGCGGTGGCCCGGCCGGAGCCGGGCGGGCCGGTGAACAGCCAGGCGTGCGTCATCTTCGACGCGGGGGGCGGCGGGGTGCCCCGCTCGGCGGCCGTGACCAGGGCGTCGGCGTCGCGAGCCGCGGCGGCCAGCTGCGCCTGCACGCGATCCTGACCCACCAGGTCTTCCCACACGGGCATGCCGCCCACCGCCTTTCACTCTCCGTCGACACTGCCTGCTCACATTGTGGCGCCCGCCACTGACAGTCCCCGCCCGCGGTCACTCTCCGTGGACGGGGCCGCCGTCAGCGGCGGCGGCGCGGCCTGCCCCGGCCGTCGGCCTCGTCCTGGCCGTCCTCGTCGTCCCGGCGCGGGCCCAGCAGCTCGTCCGCCAGGGTCGGCAGGTCGTCCATCGGGGTCGCCTCGGCCCAGTCGGACGGGGCCCGCCGCGGACGGCCGTCCTCACCGACGACGGGGAGCTCGCGGGTCACGTCGTTCCCCGAGTCCCGGAAGATGCCCGGCGGCACCCGGTCGGCCGGGGCCTCCTGCGAGTGGGGCTCCGTCGGCCGCTCCGCCGGACGGGCCCGCCCGGACGGGGCCTGCCGGGGCTCGTCCTCCGCGGAACCCTCCGGGCGCACGGGCGGCAGTACGGCCGTCTCGTCCAGGGGGCGCGGAGCGCGCGGGTCGATCTTGGGCACCGGAACGGTCTGCGTCACGTCGTCGGGCTGCACGAACCGGCGGACCACCGGCGTCTCGACCGTGACGGCGTCGTCCGGCAGCGGCTCCTTGCGCATGTCGACCCTCGGCGCGGACGGCCCGGCGGACTCCGCCGGGGCCGGCACGGCCGCTGCACGGGCCTGAGCCTCCGCCCGGGCCTGAGCCTGCGCCTGGGCCTGCGCCTGCGCCCGCGCCCGCGCCTCGGCAGCGGCACGCGCCTCGGCGGCCGCCTGGGCCTCGGCCGCGGCCTGAGCCTGCGCGGCCCGGGTCGCCTGCTCGGCGGCCGCGGCGGCGGCAGAGGCCTCCGCCAGCCGGCGCGCCTCCTCCGCCCGCAGCAGGGCCTCCTCGGCGCGCCGCTGCTTCTCCAGGCGCCGCTCCTCGGCCTCGGCCCGCAGCCGGGCCTCCTCCGCCTCCTGGAGCCGGATCCGCTCCCGCTCGGCGGCGCGTGCCTTCTCCTCCGCCTCGGCACGCAGCCGCTCGGCCTCGGCCCGGGCCCGGGCCTCCTCCTCGGCCCTCAGCCGCTCCTCCTCGGCGCGGCGGGCCGCCTCGGCCTCGGCGCGCAGCCGGGCCTCCTCGGCCTCCCGGGCCAGGCGGGCCTCCTCCTCGGCCTTCAGCCGGGCTTCCTCGGCCTTGCGCGCGGCCTCCTCCTCGGCCCTGCGCCGGGCCTCCTCCTCCGCGAGCCGGCGGGCCTCGATCTGCGCGGCCACCTCGGCCTCGGAGAGCGGGAGCATCCGGTCCAGGCGGTGGAGCAGGACGGTGGTCACCGAGCCCGGGTCCTGCCCGGCGTCGACCACGAGGTAGCGCCCGGGGTCGGCGGCGGCCAGCGTCAGGAAACCGGCCCGCACCCGCTGGTGGAACTCGGTCGGCTCGGACTCCAGCCGGTCGGGCGCCTCCGTGAACCGCTCCCGGGCGGTCTCCGGGGACACGTCGAGCAGCACGGTCAGGTTCGGCACGAGACCGCCGGTGGCCCAGCGGGAGATACGGGCGATCTCGGTCGGGGACAGGTCGCGCCCGGCACCCTGGTAGGCCACCGAGGAGTCGATGTAGCGGTCGGTGATGACCACCGCGCCCCGCTCCAGGGCGGGCCGGACCAGGGAGTCCACGTGCTCGGCGCGGTCGGCGGCGTACAGCAGGGCCTCGGCGCGGTTCGACAGACCGGCGGAGGAGATGTCGAGCAGGATCGAGCGGAGCCGCTTGCCGACCGGGGTGGCACCGGGCTCGCGCGTCACGACGACCTCGTGGCCCTTGCCCCGTATCCATTCGGCCAGCGCCTGCACCTGGGTGGACTTGCCGGCCCCGTCGCCGCCCTCCAGGGCGATGAAGAACCCGGTCGTGGGCGGGGCCTGGAGGGGCTCCCCGCCGCGCAGCGCCTCGCGCAGGTCGCGGCGCAGTGGCACCCCGCGCCGGTCGTCGGCCTTGACCAGGACCACCACCGCGACGGGCAGCAGCAGCACGCCGGCCAGCATCAGCGCGTAGCCGGCGCCGCCGTACCAGGGGCCGGACGGCCCGCCGACGCGGTGCGGGCCGATCGCCGCGGCCACCAGCGGGGCGGCGACCGCGCCGAGGGCGACCGCCACCCGGACCACGGCCTGCAGGTGCTCGGTGACCCGGCCCCGGCGGAACTCCTCGGTCTCCTGGTCGAGCAGGGTGTGCCCGGTGTTGGCCGCCACGCCCGCGGCGGTGCCGGCGAGCAGCGCCAGGAACAGCACGGTGGCCGTGTCGGAGACCAGCCCGGACAGCAGCAGCGCCAGCCCGGCGACGGCGACGGCCAGGGCCAGCAGCCGGCGCCGCGACAGCGCGGGCAGCACCTTGCCGGCCTGCGCGGCGCGGATCCCCAGCGCGGTACCGCCGACGAGGGCGAGCACCAGCAGGGCGTACGCGGACGGGCCGCCGCCCAGGTCGAAGGCGTGCAGCACGGAGACGGACGCGGCGAAGGCGACAGCCCCCGCGACGGCGGCGCAGGCCGTCACGAGCAGCCGGAGCGCGCCCGTACGGCCCTTCTCGGGCTTCTCCCCCGCCCGCGGGGCCCGCAGGCCCTCCAGCGGGGAACGCGGCCTCGGGGTCTTCACGGCGGGCAGCGTCAGCGGCACCAGCAGCGAGAGGGACGCGGCGAACAGGCCGGCGGCCACGTACGAGCCCAGCGCCGCCTGGTTCGCGGCGAACCAGTCCACGCCCAGGGCCAGCGCCCGCCCTATCAGGGTCGCGGCGAGCAACGCGGCGGCCGCCACGGGCATCGCCGCGAAGGCGGTGCGCAGCGAGAGCCGCCGCAGCGCGTCGAGGTGGTCGGGCAGGGGCCGTACGGTCGCCCCCTCCGGGGGCGGCGCGGGCAGCAGCGCGGGCGCGGCGCTCTCCTTGGCCAGCGTCCACACCCGCTCGGCACCGCCGGAGACGAACACGGTGGCCAGCAGCGCGATCGTGGCCTGCGCGGGGATCCAGTCGAGCCACAGCGGTGCGACGACGAACAGCCCGATCCGCAGCCCGTCGGCACCGACCATCGTCCAGCGGCGGTCGAGCTTGCCTCCAGGAGCGGTGAGCTGGGCCAGGGGGCCGAGCAGGACCGCGCCGAACAGGACGGTGGCGAGGAAGCGCACGGCGAAGACGGCGGCGACGGCGAAGGCCCCGCCCCGGTAGCCGCCGCCGAACAGCCCCTCGGCGCCGGCGGTGACGGCCGCCTGGAGGGTCAGCAGGACCAGCACCAGCAGGGCGAGGGCGTCACCGATGCCGCTCACCAGCTGCGCGCTCCACAGCCGGCGCAGCCCGGGTGTGCGCAGCAGGGCGCGCACCGCTCGCTCGCGGGAGTCCGCGGCCAGGGCTTCGTCGTAGGTGGGGTTATCGGAGTCGGTCACGACCGTCGGCTGCTCGGCTCGCGTCATCCGCCCAGCCTATCCGCTGCGCTTGGCCGTTGCGGGGGCCTGTGGACGACGCCGGGTGTGACCCGCCACCCACCTCCCGGGGCCGCTGCGCGGGCCGGGTCCCCTACCCGCCCTTCCACCGTTCCCAGGGGCTCCGCCCCTGACCCCGATACCGGACGCTCCGCGCCCGTTTGAGGCGCCGGGGTCTGGGGGCGGAGCCCCCGGGGAACGGGCGAAGGGCGGGGCGGGGAGCAGCGCCGCGCAGCGGTACCCCCGCCCCACCCCGGCGGCTTCGGCTACTCGTCCGCCGGGGCGGACGCCGCGGCCTTCTTCGCGGCCGCCGCCGTCGTCTTCTTCGCCGCCGTCGTCTTCTTGGCGGCAGCCGTCGTCTTCTTGGCCGCCGCCGTCTTCGTGGCGGCCGCCGTCTTCGTGGCGGCCGCCTTCTTCGCCGGCGCCTTCTTGGCGGGAGCCTTCTTGGCGGGAGCCTTCTTCGCGGTCTTCTTCGCCGGCCCCTTGGCCCGCTTCTCCGCGAGCAGCTCGTAGCCCCGCTCCGGCGTGATCGTCTCGACGTCGTCGTCCCGCCGCAGCGTCGCGTTCGTCTCGCCGTCCGTCACGTACGGGCCGAAGCGGCCGTCCTTGACCACCACCGGCTTCTCGCTCACCGGGTCCGTGCCCAGTTCCTTCAGCGGCGGCTTGGCCGCGGCCCGGCCCCGCTGCTTCGGCTGGGCGTAGATCGCCAGGGCTTCGTCCAGGGTGATCGAGAACAGCTGGTCCTCGGTCTCCAGGGAGCGCGAGTCCGTGCCCTTCTTCAGGTACGGGCCGTAGCGGCCGTTCTGGGCGGTGATCTCCACGCCCTCCGCGTCCGTGCCGACGACGCGCGGCAGCGACATCAGCTTCAGGGCGTCGTCGAGGGTGACGGTGTCCAGGGACATCGTCTTGAACAGCGAGGCCGTCCGCGGCTTGACCGCGTTCTTGCCGGTCTTCGGCGTGCCCTCGGGCAGGATCTCCGTCACGTACGGCCCGTAGCGGCCGTCCTTGGCGACGATCTGGTTGCCGCTGACCGGGTCGGCGCCCAGCTGGAACTCGCCGCTCGGCTTCGCGAACAGCTCCTGCGCGTACTCGACCGTCAGCTCGTCCGGGGCCAGGTCGTCCGGCACGTCGGCCCGCTGGTGGCCCTCCGCGTCCTTCTCCCCGCGCTCCACGTACGGGCCGTAGCGGCCCACGCGCAGCACGATCCCGTCGCCGACGGGGAAGGAGGAGATCTCCCGGGCGTCGATCGCGCCGAGGTCCGTGACCAGCTCCTTCAGGCCGCCGAGGTGGTCGCCGTCGGCCGGTACGACCTCGGAGGCGTCCTCGGAGCCGAAGTAGAACCGCTTCAGCCACGGCACGGACTGGGCCTCGCCCCGCGCGATGCGGTCGAGGTCGTCCTCCATCTTGGCGGTGAAGTCGTAGTCGACGAGCCGGCCGAAGTGGGTCTCCAACAGGTTCACCACGGCGAACGACAGGAAGGACGGGACGAGGGCCGTGCCCTTCTTGAAGACGTAGCCGCGGTCGAGGATCGTGCCGATGATCGACGCGTACGTCGACGGGCGGCCGATCTCGCGCTCCTCCAGCTCCTTGACCAGCGAGGCCTCGGTGTAGCGGGCCGGCGGCTTGGTGGAGTGGCCGTCGGCCGTGATCTCCTCGGCCGTCAGCGCGTCGCCCTCCGCGACCTGCGGCAGCCGCCGCTCGCGGTCGTCGAGCTCGGCGTTCGGGTCGTCCGCGCCCTCGACGTACGCCTTCATGAAGCCGTGGAAGGTGATCGTCTTGCCGGAGGCGCTGAACTCGGCGTCCCGACCGTCCGAGGCCCGGCCGCCGATCTTCACGGTCACCGAGTTGCCGGTCGCGTCCTTCATCTGGGAGGCGACGGTCCGCTTCCAGATGAGCTCGTACAGGCGGAACTGGTCGCCGGTAAGACCCGTCTCGGCGGGGGTGCGGAAACGATCACCCGAAGGCCGGATCGCCTCGTGCGCCTCCTGCGCGTTCTTGACCTTGCCCGCGTAGACGCGCGGCTTCTCCGGCAGGTAGTCGGCCCCGTAGAGCTGCGTGACCTGCGCCCGCGCCGCCGCCACCGCGGTGTCGGAGAGCGTGGTGGAGTCCGTACGCATGTACGTGATGAAGCCGTTCTCGTACAGCTTCTGCGCCACCTGCATCGTCGCCTTCGCACCGAAGCCCAGCTTGCGCGAGGCCTCCTGCTGGAGCGTCGTCGTACGGAAGGGGGCGTACGGGGAGCGGCGGTACGGCTTGGACTCGACCGAGCGGACGGCGAACGAGGTCTCGGCCAGCGCGGCGGCAAGGGCCCGGGCGTTCGCCTCGTCGAGGTGCAGCACCTCGCTCTTGAGCTGCCCGTTCGAGCCGAAGTCGCGGCCCTGCGCGACGCGCTTGCCGTCCACCGTGTTCAGGCGGGCGACCAGGGTCGACGGGTCGGAGGCGTCACCGGCGCGGCCGGTGGAGAAGGTTCCGGTCAGGTCCCAGTACTCGGCGGAGCGGAAGGCGATGCGCTCGCGCTCCCGCTCGACGACGAGGCGGGTGGCCACGGACTGGACGCGGCCGGCCGACAGCCGCGGCATGACCTTCTTCCACAGGACCGGCGAGACCTCGTAGCCGTAGAGGCGGTCGAGGATGCGGCGGGTCTCCTGGGCGTCGACCATGCGCTGGTTCAGCTCGCGCGGGTTGGCGACGGCGTCGCGGATCGCGTCCTTGGTGATCTCGTGGAAGACCATCCGGTGGACGGGGACCTTGGGCTTGAGGACTTCCTGCAGGTGCCACGCGATGGCTTCGCCCTCGCGGTCCTCATCGGTGGCGAGGAAGAGTTCGTCGGACTCGGCGAGCAGGTCCTTGAGCTTCCTGACCTGCGCCTTCTTGTCCGCGTTGACCACGTAGATCGGCGCGAAGTCGTGCTCGACGTCCACGCCGAGGCGGCGGACCTCGCCGGTGTACTTGTCGGGGACCTCGGCGGCCCCGTTCGGGAGGTCGCGGATGTGCCCGACGCTCGCCTCGACGACGTATCCCGGGCCGAGGTAGCCCTTGATCGTCTTCGCCTTGGCAGGGGACTCGACGATGACGAGTCGGCGGCCGCCCTTTGCGGTCTCGCTAGTCGGGGACAACTTGGCTCTTCTCTCCAGTCGGCACGGTCGGCACTCGGTCGCGGTACGGCGACGCTGCGGAGTGTGACGGTACAACCCGCCCCCGTGTCAAACGGCACAAGCCCGCAACGGCCACTCGAACGGTAACCCGACAAGTGCCGTTTCTGCCGCCCGGATGCCGCGCCGGGCCCCTCCCGGTCACCGGCCAGGGTGGCTCGGGGGCCGTCTGGCCCCGCCCCCGCACCGCTCGCGACGTCGGGTTTCTCACCCGGGGCGGACCGCCTCCGGGGGCCGCTTCAGATGTGCTGGAGGCACCAGATACCGAGGGCCAGCGAGCCCGCTCCGGCCAGTACGGCCAGCGGTACGGCCACGACGGGGCGCACGCCTTCGGCCACCGGCGCCCGGTGCCAGGCGCGCGCCCCCGTCCAGACCAGCAGAGCGGCCCCGAACAGCAGGAACACGGCTGCCGCGAAGATCGCCGGACCGCGTTCCATGCCGTTCCCCCTTTTCCCCCGGGCCGCTCGGGCGTCCCCCCGGATCGCCCGCTGCGGGGGAGCCTGCCACCCGAGGGGGTACGGCAGGCGAACCCCGGGTTACATCACGGCGCCGACCGCCGCCGGCTACTGGGCAGGGCCCTGCACGGGCTCCAGGAACCCCTGCTCGACCAGCATCCGGATCGCCTCCGGGGTCCGGTCCCGCAGGACAACCGGGTCCTCCTCCACCAGCTGTGCGATCGCGTCCAGGATCCGGCCCGCGCTGAGTGAGCCGTCGCACACCCCGGCGAAGCCCGCGCCGACCGTGTCCACCTTGGTGGCGCGGCGCATCCCCCGGTTCTGCCGGAGCACCACGTGCTCCGGGTCCTCCGCGCCCGGCGCGCCGACCTGCTCCTGCACGACCTCGGCGGTCAGCTGGAAGTACCCCGCCAGCAGGGCCGCGTCGTCGTGGTCGCGCAGGTAGTCCTGGCGGGCGAAGTGCGCGAGGACCGTCTCGCCGAGCGGCTGCTCCACCGAGTGCGGCCACTCCTCCACCACGATCGAGGGCTCGGCCGCGTCCGTACGGCGCAGGGTGATCCAGCCGAAGCCCACCGCCTTGGTCTTGCGGGCCTCGAACTCGTCGAGCCAGTCCTCGTACCTGGCCGCGTACTCGGCCGGATCCGTGCGGTGGTCGCCCGCGTCGCGCAGCCACAGCTCCGCGTACTGCGTCACGTCCTGCACGTCACGCTGCACGATCCACGCGTCGCAGCCGTGCGGCACCCAGGAGCGGACCCGGTCGCGCCAGTCCTCCCCCTCCACGTGCTGCCAGTTGCCGAGGAACTGCGCGTACCCGCCCGGGTTGAGGTGGTCCCCGGCCTGCTGGACCAGGGTGCGGCACAGGTCGTCGCCGCCCATGCCGCCGTCCCGGTACGTGAGCCGCGCGCCGGGCGAGATCACGAAGGGCGGGTTCGACACGATCAGGTCGTACGCGGCGTCGCCCACGGGCTCGAACAGCGAACCCGCGAGCAGTTCGGCCTCCGGCGCCCCGGAGAGCGCCAGCGTCAGACGGGTGAATTCCAGGGCGCGCGGGTTGACGTCGGTGGCCGTGACCCGGGTGGCGTGCTGGGCGGCGTGCAGCGCCTGGATGCCGGAGCCGGTGCCGAGGTCGAGGGCGGAGCCGACGGCGATGGGCACGGTGATCCCGGCCAGGGTGGTGGAGGCGCCGCCGACGCCGAGCACGACGCCCTCCTCGCGGCTGCCGATCCCCCCGGCGCCGCCGACGGCGCAGCCGAGGTCGGAGACGATGAACCAGTCCTCGCCGTCGGGGCCGCCGTACGGGCGCACGTCGACGGTCGCGTGCACCTCGTCGCCCTCCCGGCGCAGCCAGCCGTCGGCGATGGCGCCCTCCACGGGCATCACGGCGGCGGTGTGCACGTACGGCTCCGGCTGCTGGAGCAGGAACAGCCGGATCAGGCTCGCGAGCCCGCCGTCCTCCGCTCCGCGGGTGGCGCGCAGGGCGGGGACCGTCTCGCTGCGGGCCAGCGCCGCGTAGGCGGGGGCGCCGAGCAGGTCGAGCAGTCCGTCGGCGGTGAACCCGGCGGCGAGGAACGCCTCGCGGAGTTCGGCGGCGTGGTCGGGCTTGGGGAGGCTGGTGGTACTCACCGGACCATTGTGGCCGCTGGGGTCGGTATTCCGTACGAGCCCCGGCGGCGGGCCCCCGGAACGCCGCGGGTGGCCCGATCCGGTCGGGATCCCGGCCGCCCGTCGCGCCCCCCGCCGCGCGGGGGTGCGCGGGGCGGGCGGCGCACAGCGCGCGCTCAGCTCTTCCCGGGCGTCGCGACCTGGCAGCCCTTCTGGCTGTAGATCACCTTGAGGCCGGTCGACTTGAGCTTCTCCTTGGCGGCCGTCTCGTTGGCCGCGACCTCGGTGAGCCCGCCGGCGACGCCCTGGAGGCCGTCCGCGAACTTGCTCTGGTCCTTGGGGTCGAGTCCGTCGATCTTCGTCTTGAGGTCGGTGTACCTCTTGGAGATCTCGTCGTAGCTCTTGACCACGGAATCCGCCGCGGACTTGCCGTCCTTGACGGGCGGTTCACCGGCCGACGTCAGGGCGCCGCCCATGGACTTGTAGGCGTCGGAGAGGTTCTGGAAGGCCGCCGAGTCGGTCTTCTGGACCTCCTCGGGCTTGGTGCTCGTGGACGCGACCCGCTTCAGCTCGTCGTTGGTCGTCTTGATCTTGGTGAGCTCGGGCTCCCACTTGTCGCAGACCTTCTTGGCCCAGGCGCCGGCCTTGTTGTCGCCGTCGTCGTCCCCGCCGCCGCAGCCGGACAGGACGAGCATCAGTACCGCACCGCCGGACACCGCGGCCGCAAGCTTCTTGTTCACCGGATTGGTCCCTTCGAAGGCTCTCGGCCGGAAGATACACGTCCGCCATCAGGGCTCGCACAAAGGCGGACAGACGGCGCGTCAGTCCGCGCCGCCCGTCCGCCGTTCGGGCGCATCTTCGAGCCGGCCGGCCCACAGGGGCCTCCGAGGCCGGCCTCAGGGACCCTGGAGCGTCAGGAGACCACCGCCGGATCGGCCGGCTGGGCCACCCGCTCGGCGTTGGCGCTGCCGCCGTCCTCGCCGACGGCGATGCCGCGGCGCTTGGAGACGTACACCGCGGCGACGATCACCGTGAGCGCGATCACCGCGACGACGGCCCGGACGATGGCGCTGGTGTCCGGTCCGTAGCTGAACTGCACGACCGCGGGGGCGATCAGCAGGGCCACCAGGTTCATGACCTTCAGCAGCGGGTTGATGGCCGGGCCCGCGGTGTCCTTGAACGGGTCGCCGACGGTGTCGCCGATGACGACCGCGGCGTGGGCCTCGCTGCCCTTGCCGCCGTGGTGGCCGTCCTCGACGAGCTTCTTCGCGTTGTCCCACGCGCCTCCGGAGTTGGCGAGGAAGACCGCCATCAGCGTGCCGGTGCCGATGGCGCCGGCCAGGAAGGAGCCGAGCGCGCCGACGCCGAGGGTGAAGCCGACCGCGATCGGGGTGAGCACGGCGAGCAGACCGGGCGTGGCGAGCTCGCGCAGCGCGTCCTTGGTGCAGATGTCGACGACGCGGCCGTACTCGGGCTTCTCCGAGTAGTCCATGATCCCGGGGTGCTCGCGGAACTGGCGGCGCACCTCGTAGACGACGGCGCCCGCGGAGCGGGAGACGGCGTTGATGGCCAGGCCCGAGAACAGGAACACCACGGCCGCGCCGAGGAGGAGGCCGACCAGGTTGTTGGGCTGGGCGATGTCGAGGCTGAGGTTCATCTCGCCGGCCTTGGCGCCGACTTCCTTGACCGCGTTGGTGATGGCGTCGTTGTACGAGCCGAAGAGCGCGGCCGCGGCCAGCACGGCGGTGGCGATGGCGATGCCCTTGGTGATGGCCTTGGTGGTGTTGCCGACCGCGTCCAGGTCGGTGAGGACCTGGGCGCCGGCGCCCTCGACGTCGCCGGACATCTCGGCGATGCCCTGGGCGTTGTCGGAGACGGGGCCGAAGGTGTCCATCGCGACGATGACGCCGACGGTGGTCAGCAGGCCGGTGCCGGCCAGGGCCACCGCGAAGAGCGCCAGCATGATCGACGTGCCGCCGAGCAGGAAGGCGCCGTAGACGCCGAGACCGATCAGGAGCGCCGTGTAGACGGCGGACTCCAGGCCGACGGAGATGCCGGCGAGGACCACGGTGGCGGGGCCGGTCAGCGAGGACTTGCCGATGTCCCGGACGGGACGGCGGGTGGTCTCGGTGAAGTAGCCGGTCAGCTGCTGGATCAGCGCCGCGAGCACGATGCCGATGGCGACGGCGACCACGGCCAGGACGCGCGGGTCCCCGCTGTGGTTGGAGATGGCGGCGTCCTCGACGCCGACGAGCTCCTTGTAGGTGGCCGGCAGGTAGCTGTAGACGGCGACGGCCACGAGCGCGAGGGAGATCACGGCGGAGATGAAGAAGCCGCGGTTGATCGCGGTCATCCCGCTGCGGTCGGCGCGGCGCGGGGCGACCGCGAAGATGCCGATCATCGCGGTGATCACGCCGATGGCGGGCACGATCAGCGGGAAGGCGAGGCCCAGGTCGCCGAAGGCGGCCTTGCCGAGGATGAGCGCGGCCACGAGGGTGACGGCGTAGGACTCGAAGAGGTCGGCCGCCATCCCCGCGCAGTCGCCGACGTTGTCGCCCACATTGTCGGCGATGGTCGCGGCATTGCGCGGATCGTCCTCCGGAATGCCCTGCTCGACCTTGCCGACCAGGTCGGCGCCGACGTCGGCGGCCTTGGTGAAGATGCCGCCGCCCACGCGCATGAACATCGCGATCAGGGCGGCGCCCAGGCCGAAGCCCTCCAGGACCTTGGGGGCGTCGGCGGCGTAGACCAGGACGACGCAGGACGCGCCGAACAGGCCCAGACCGACCGTGAACATGCCGACCACGCCACCGGTACGGAAGGCGATCTTCATGGCCTTGTGGGCCACCTCGGTCAGGTCCTTGGCGGGTTCGCCCTCGGCGGGGGTGGCCTCGCGGGCGGCCGCGGCGACGCGGACGTTGGCGCGGACCGCGAGGCGCATGCCGATGTAGCCGGTGACGGCCGAGAAGATGGCGCCGACGAGGAAGAAGGCGGAACGTCCGGCCCGCTGCGACCAGTCGTCGGCGGGGAGCAGGAAGAGCAGGAAGAAGACCACCACGGCGAAGACGCCGAGGGTGCGCAACTGGCGGCCCAGGTAGGCGTTGGCGCCCTCCTGCACGGCCGCCGCGATGCTCTTCATGCTGTCGGTGCCCTCGTCGGCGGAGAGGACCTGGCGGACCAGGATCTGCGCGACGACGAGCGCGGCCAGCGCGACGCCCGCGATGACGAACACGATGACCCTGTTGTCATCGGTGAGTACTGCGGCTGCCAGATCATGGGCGTGATCCGGCGCGATAGGGGTGAAGAGCCCCGTCATTCGTCCTCCTTGACGTGATGAGCTCAAGATGTGGACGGATTGTAGGGAGCGCGACCTGATCAAAACAGTGGGCGTGGAACGGAATTGGCGCGCTCTTGCTCCTCACCAATAGATCACGTCACTCCATTACCCCCGAAAGAGGTAATGGGGCAAAGGCATTGACGGTCGATCAGCGATCTAGAAGTTTTCCCGGGAAAACGAAAAAGGCCCTGCTCAGCAGGGCCTTGGTAAAGATCCGAGGAATTTCCGAAGATCGGAAAATAGGGTGAGGGGGGTGTTACGGAAGATCGGCAGCGCCGGCGACGGGCCAGCTCATGCGGATCGTTCCGCCCGATTCACCACTGGTCACCGAGACGTCGTCGACGAGCCCGCTGATCACCGCGAGCCCCATCTCGTCCTCCTCGTCCGCGTCCGGGTCGAGGACGGCGGCGATCCCCGGCACCGACTCCGCGGAACCGCCGGCCGGCCCGGGCACCTCGTCGCCGACCTCGATGGAGAACGACTTCTCCTCCTCGGTCAGCACGACGCGCACGGGCGCGGTCAGGCCGTTGCTGCGGTGCAGTCCGACGGCACGCGAACAGGCCTCGCCCACGGCGAGGCGGACCTCGTCGAGGACGGCCTCCTCCACCCCCGCCCGGCGCGCCACGGCGGCCGCGACGAGGCGGGCCGTCCTGACGTGTTCGGGCTGGGCGCTGAAGCGCAGTTCAACGGTGGCCATGTGCGTCCCCCTCGGACTACGGGCGTGCCTTCACAGGGGCCCGGACCAACCGTGGCCCGGTACCCCCGCTCCTCGACGGCTCCTCGGTGTCGGGAGCCTTACGTCAGTCGGTGGCCTGGACGGCGTCCTCCACCGAGGTGTGGATCGGGAACACCTTGGTCAGACCGGTGATCCGGAAGATCTTCAGGATGCGCTCCTGGTTGCAGACCAGACGCAGCGAGCCCTCGTGCGCGCGCACGCGCTTGAGGCCTCCCACGAGCACACCGAGGCCGGTGGAGTCGAGGAAGTCCACTCGCTCCATGTCGACGACCAGGTGGTAACTGCCGTCGTTCACCAACTCCACCAACTGCTCGCGCAGCTTGGGCGCGGTATACACATCAATCTCGCCACCGACCTCTACGACCGTGCGGTCGCCGACAGTGCGAGTCGACAGGGACAGGTCCACGGATCCTCCAGCACCTTGCTATCGAGCGGCGCCCCCCAGGGGCCTCCCCACCCGAAGGTAGGGGAGGGGATCGGCTGCCGCGATGGCATTCAATCACTTACCGGCAGGCGCGCACGACGCCTTGGGACCATTGTCCCGCACGCCAGTGACACACTCGGTTCCAATGGCCAACACTCACCGCCCCGGTCCGCCCACGGCACCCGCCGATCCACGACCCGCTCCCGGCACGGTCCTGGACCGCCTGTCACGGGGGCCTTCCCGGGCTGCGCGCATCACCCATACGGAGCACTTGCCCCCTCGGGAGGGCCGTCATGCGGTCTGGCCCCATCGCATCCGAACGGATGTCGTAGCCGCGATCCGGGACGCGGGGATCGACCATCCGTGGGAACACCAGGCCGCGGCCGCCGAGCACGCCCTGGACGGCGAGTCCGTGGTCGTCGCCACCGGCACCGCCTCCGGCAAGTCCCTGGCCTACCTGGCCCCCGTGCTGTCCGCCCTCGCGGACGGCGCCCAGGCGCCGAACGGGCGGGGTGCGACCGCCCTCTACCTGGCTCCCACCAAGGCTCTGGCCGCCGACCAGCGGCGGGCCGTCCGGGAGCTGTCCGCACCCCTGGGCAACGCCGTGCGCCCGGCCGTGTACGACGGGGACACCCCCGTCGAGGAACGCGAATGGGTGCGCCAGTACGCCAACTACGTGCTGACCAACCCCGACATGCTGCACCGGGGGATCCTGCCCTCCCACCCCCGCTGGTCCTCCTTCCTGAAGGCCCTGCGCTACGTCGTCATCGACGAGTGCCACACCTACCGCGGCGTGTTCGGCTCCCACGTCGCCCAGGTCCTGCGGCGGCTGCGCCGACTGTGCGCCCGCTACGGTTCCGAACCGGTCTTCCTGCTGGCCTCCGCCACCGCCAGCGACCCCGCGGCCGCCGCGTCCCGGCTGACCGGCGTGCCGGTGACCGAGATCACTGACGACGCCTCCCCGCGCGGCGAGGTCGTCTTCGCCCTGTGGGAGCCGCCGCTGACCGAGCTCAAGGGCGAGAAGGGCGCCCCGGTACGCCGGACCGCGACCGCCGAGACCGCCGACCTGCTGACCGACCTGGTCGTCCAGGGCGTGCGGACCGTGGCCTTCGTCCGCTCCCGGCGCGGAGCCGAGCTGATCGCGGTGATCGCCCAGGAGCGGCTCGCGGCGGTGGACCGGTCCCTGCCCGGGCGGGTCGCCGCCTACCGCGGCGGCTACCTGCCCGAGGAGCGCCGGGCCCTGGAGCGGGCCCTGCACTCCGGGGAGCTGCTGGGACTGGCCGCGACCACCGCCCTGGAGCTGGGCGTCGACGTGTCCGGCCTGGACGCCGTGCTGATCACCGGCTACCCGGGCACCCGGGCCTCGCTGTGGCAGCAGGCCGGGCGCGCCGGACGCTCGGGGCAGGGCGCCCTGGCCATCCTGGTCGCCCGGGACGACCCGCTGGACACCTACCTGGTCCACCACCCCGAGGCCCTGTTCCGCCAGCCGGTGGAAGCCACCGTGCTGGACCCCGACAACCCGTACGTCCTGGCCCCGCACCTGTGCGCGGCCGCCGCCGAGCTACCGCTGACCGAGGCCGACCTGGACCTCTTCGGCCCCGCCTCGCGCGGCCTCATGCCCCAGCTGGAGGCGGCGAAGCTGCTGCGGCGGCGGGCCACGGCCTGGCACTGGACCCGCCGGGAGCGGGCCTCGGACCTGACCGACATCCGCGGCGGCGGGGGCCGCCCGGTGCAGATCGTGGAGGCCTCCACCGGCCGGCTGCTGGGCACCGTCGACGAGGCCGCCTCGCACACCGCCGTCCACGACGGTGCCGTCCACCTCCACCAGGGCCGCACCTACCTGGTGAAACACCTGGACCTGGAGGACTCCGCCGCCCTGGTCGAGGAGGCGAACCCGCCCTTCTCCACCACCGCCCGCGACACCACCTCCATCTCCGTCCTGGAGACCGAGACCGAGGTCCCCTGGGGCGCGGCCCGGCTCTGCTTCGGCTCCGTCGAGGTCACCAACCAGGTCGTCTCCTACCTGCGCCGCAAGCTGGTCACCGGCGAGGTGCTCGGCGAGGCCAAGCTCGACCTGCCGCCGCGCACCCTGCGCACCCGGGCCGTGTGGTGGACGGTGACCGAGGAGCAGCTGGACGAGGCCCGGATCGCCCCGGAGATCCTCGGCGGCGCCCTGCACGCCGCCGAGCACGCCTCCATCGGCCTGCTCCCGCTGTTCGCCACCTGCGACCGCTGGGACATCGGCGGGGTCTCCGTCCCGCTGCATCCGGACACCCTGCTGCCCACGGTCTTCGTGTACGACGGCCACCCGGGCGGCGCCGGCTTCGCCGAGCGGGGTTTCCAGACGGCGAGGGCCTGGCTGACCGCCACCCGGGACGCCATCGCCGCCTGCGAGTGCGAGGCGGGCTGCCCCTCCTGCATCCAGTCCCCCAAATGCGGCAACGGCAACGACCCCCTCCACAAACGCGGCGCCGTACGCCTGCTCACCCGCCTCCTCTCCCCGGCCCCCTGACCCCCGTCCGGCCCACCTCCCCGGCGGCCCCCTGACCCCCGCGAGCGGCAGGCCCCGGGGCGTCGGGCCCGGGCGGGGCGGGCTCCGCGGGGGCGGCCGCGGGTGGCCCCGCGCGGGCGGCGGCCTCGGGGGTGAAGGGGCCGGCCCGGACGCCCGCCCGGACCTCGGCGACCTCACCGCCGACCTCGCAGGCGGCCACCACCGCCCCCTGGGCCCCGGCCACCCGCCGGGCCGCCGCACAGGCCCGCTCGGGGCCGTGCGCCCAGCTCGCGGCCGCTGCCAGGGCCGCCAGGTCGGCCGCGGCGCCGGCCCGGTGGCGGGCCACCACCGCCTGCCCGAGCAGCAGCACGCCCCCGAACACGGCCACCAGCACCGCCGCCACCACGGTGGCCCACACCGTCGCGACCCCGCGGTCCCGCCCGGCACCCCGCCGCCGGCGCCGACACCCGCTCATGACGGCGGCCCCACGCTGTCCTCCGCCAGGGCCACCGCCCGCGCCCCCAGCCGTACCGGCAGGCCGCCCGGCCCCGGTGCCGGGGCGGCCACCCGGACCCGCCACAGGTCGCCGGACCGCTCCACCTCCACCTCGGCCCCAGCCGGAGCGGCCTCCCGGGCCGCCGCCACCGCCGCCGCCACCGGCTCGGACCGGGCCGCCACCCGGGCACCAGCCCGGGCGGCGTCCACACACCGGATCTGCGCGGCCGCCGCCATCAGCGCCCACACCAGCAGCGCCGCGAACAGCACCAGGGCCGGAATGACCACAGCGGCCTCGGCCGTCACATATCCGCGGTCCCCGATTCCCGGCCGCTTTCGCTCAGAAGGGCGCATCGAGCGCCTTCCCGATCGTCGACTGGAGTGCCGCCGACACCACGTCGCTCGTCACCACCTTGTACAGGACCGCCGCGAACGCGCAGGCCGCGATGGTGCCCATGGCGTATTCCGAAGTCGACATTCCCGCATCACCCCCACGCCCCTTCAGCACCGCCCGCAACCGATTCCGGATGATCCTCATGACAACCTCCTGTGGGATTACGTTCTTGATCTGATTTCAGGTTTTGATTTCCGACGCACCGGACGGTTCACGTCACCGCTGCGACAGCAGTCCCGAGGCCATTCCGATCACCACCGGCGCCACGCCGACCGCGAGGAACGCGGGGAGGAAGCACAGCCCCACCGGAGCGGTGACGAGCACCGCCGCCCGCTGCGCCCGGGCGCCCGCCCGCCGGGAGCGGTCCGCCCTCAGGGCCGCCGCCAGACGGGAGACCGGCTCCGCGGCCGGCGCCCCGGTCCGCGCGGCGCGCTCCAGGCACTCCGCCAGTCCCCGCGCCCCGGGTATCTCCGCCAACCTCCCCCACGCCGCCCCCGGTTCGCCGCCCAGCCGCAGCTCCGCCCCCGCGAGGGCCAGCCGCTCACCCACCGGGCCGCCCAGCGACTCCCCGACCACCTCGGCCGCCTCCACCGGCCCCGCCCCCGCCGCGAGACAGGCCGCCAGCAGGTCCGCCGCGAACGGCAACTGCGCCTGCGCCTCCCGCAGGTCCGGCCCGCCAGGCGGCCGGGCCCGCACGAGCAGCCGCCGCGCCGCGAACGCCGCCCCGCACCCGACGAGAAGCCCCGGCACCCCACCGACCAGCACCCAGCCCGCCAGCAGCGCCCCGGCCGGCCACGCCCAGGACAGACCCGCGGCCCGGATCCCCGGCCCCCACCGCGGGCCCCGCCGCACCGGCCCGCCCCGGAAGAGCACCGCCGTCCTGCGCCGGACCGCCCGCAGCCCCAGCCGCGCCACCACCGCCGAGACCGGCCACCACACCAGCGCCACCGCGCACAACGCCGTCCCCAGCCTGTGGACCGCCGAGCCGTCCATCACCGCTCCCCCGTCCGGACGATCCGCCGGCACCAGAGCAGCCCCAGCGCCTCCAGCAGCCCGCCCGCGAGCAGGCAGCCCCACCCGACCGGGGAGTGCAGCAACACCCGCAGCGGGTCCGCGCCCAGCGCGGTGCCCATCAGCAGTCCCACCAGCGGCAGCAGCGCGAGCACCACCGTCGTGGACCTGGCCCCCGCGAGCTGGGCCCGCAGCGACTCCTCCCGGTCCCGCTCGGCCCGCAACGCCCCTTCCAGCCGGTCGAGTCCGGCCGCGAGGCCCGCGCCCCCGTCCACCGATACCCGCCAGCAGGCGGCCATCCCGGCCAGTCCCCGCGCACCGGGCTCCCGCGCCGCCTGGTGCAGGGCCCCGGCCACGTCCCCGCCGAACGCGGCTGCGGCCAGGACCCCCGTCTCCGCCGCCCCCGGACCGCCGGGGCCGGCCGCGGTACGCCGTATCGCCACGGTCAGCGCCCTGCCCGGCTGGGCGCCGGCCCGCAGCTCCCCCACGACGGCCCCGCACAGCTCCACGACCCCCGCGGCCCGGGCGGCGCGCGCCCGCTCCCGCTCCCTGGCCCGCAGCCAGCGCCGCAGCAGCGGCACCGAGGCGGCGCCGAGCACCAGCGGGATCGCCGACCCGCCCGCCGCGGCGACCAGCGCCCCGGCCGCCAGACCGGCCCACTCCCGCCAGCGCGCGGCCCGTACCCGCAGCGCGGCCGCCAGCCGCTGCCCGGGCGCCGGCCCGCCCGGAACCAGCGGCCCGCCCCCGGCCAGGACCAGCCGGGCCCGCCGGGGCCGCCCCTCACCCCCGGCCAGCCCCCAGGCCGCCGCGCCGGCGCAGAGCACTCCGGCGAACACCGGCACCGACCCGAGCGCCCCGGCGTTCACCGCGCACCCCCGAGCAGCGGGGCGAGCCGTGTCCAGCCGGCCTCCCGCACGAAGCCGCGCGGCCCCCACCGCAGCGCGGGCACGGTCACCACCAGCCCGGCCGGGTCCCGCTCCAGCACGTGCACCTCGGCCACCCGCCGCCTCCCGGACCGGTCCCGCACCAGGTGGACCACCAGGGTCAGCGCTGCCGCCAACTGGCTGTGCAGGGCGGCCCGGTCGAGCCCGGCGGCCGTCCCGAGGGCCTCCAGCCGGGCGGGCACGTGCCCCGCGGCATTGGCGTGCACCGTCCCGCAGCCCCCTTCGTGCCCGGTGTTCAGGGCGGCGAGCAGGTCGGCCACCTCCGCGCCCCGCACCTCGCCGACCACCAGCCGGTCGGGCCGCATCCGCAGGGCCTGGCGGACGAGGTCGGCGAGGGTGACGAGCCCGGCCCCCTCCTGGTTCGCGGGCCGGGTCTCCAGCCGCACCACGTGGGGGTGGTCGGGGCGCAGCTCGGCGGAGTCCTCGGCGAGGACGATCCGCTCGCCCGGCCCGACCAGTCCGAGCAGGGCGCTGAGCAGGGTGGTCTTGCCCGTCCCGGTCCCGCCGGAGACGAGGAACGACAACCGGGCCTCGACCATCGCCCGCAGCAGCCGCTGCCCGCCGGGCGGCAGTGTCCCGGCGGCGACGAGCTCGTCCAGCGTGAACGCCTTGGGCCGCACCACGCGCAGCGACAGACACGCCGATCCGACGGCCACGGGAGGCAGCACGGCGTGCAGCCGGGTGCCGTCGGGCAGCCGGGCGTCGACCCAGGGCCGGGCGTCGTCGAGCCGCCTCCCCGCGACTGCGGCCAGCCGTTGGGCCAGCCTGCGCACGGCCTCGGCGTCGGCGAAGGCCACCGGGGTCAGCTCCAGCCCGGCGCCCCGGTCCACCCACACCCGGTCCGGGGCGGCGACCAGCACGTCGGTGACGGCGGGGTCGGCGAGCAGCGGCTCCAGCGGCCCCGCGCCCACCAGTTCGGAGCGCAACTCGGCTGCCACCCCGAGCACTTCCGCGTCCCCGAGGAGCCGCCCCTGGGCCCGCAGGGCCGCGGCGACCCGGGCGGGCGTGGGCTCGGCCCCGCTCTCGGCGAGGTGCTGGCGCACCGCGTCCAGCAGCACGGCGCTCATGCGGGCACCCCCTGGGCGGAGCCGAGCGCCCGCCGCCAGAAGCCGTCGCAGAAGCGGGCCAGCGTGCCCCGCGCACCCGGCGGTTCCCCCTCGGCGACCCTCCCCGGAAGCCCCACCTCGACCGGTACCTCCCCGGCGAGCGGAGCCCCCAGCAGCCCCGCCACGGCTTCGGCGTCGAGCCCCTCGGGACAGCGGCCCCGCACGACGACGCGGACGTCCCGGGCCGCCATGCGCACTGCGGCGGCGACCCGCCCCGCCGCGGCCACCGAGCGCAGTTCGCCCGGCACCACCAGCAGCACGAGGTCCAGCTGGGCCAGCACCTCCGCGACGGCCTCGTCCACCCGGCGGGGCAGGTCGACCACCACGACCCCGCCCCGCCTGCGGGCGGCGGCCACGACCGACCGCATCGCGGCGGGCGGCACCACCACCCGCTCCCCGCGGTCCCAGCTCAGCACCCGCAGCGCGTGCAGCTCGGGCAGGGACTCCTCCAGCGCCCCGGCCCCGACGCGGCCGCGCGAAGCGGCGAAGTCGGGCCACCGCAGCCCTTCGGCGCTCTCGCCGCCGAGCAGGACGTCCATGCCCCCGCCGAGCGGGTCGGCGTCGATGAGGATGGTGCGCTCGCCGCCCTTGGCCGCCCGGAGGGCGAGCGCGCAGGCGAGGGTGGAGGCCCCGGCCCCGCCGCTGCCGCCGATCACGCCGACGGCCAGCGCGGGCCGGCCGGCGCCCTCCGCCACATCGGCGATGCGGTCGACGAGCGTGCTCTCGGCGTCGGGCAGGCGCAGGACCTCCTGGGCGCCGATCTCCACCGCCCGCTGCCACACGGAGGGGTCGTCGAGGTCCCGGCCGACGAGCAGCACCCCGTCCCGGCGGGGCGCCCCGCGCACCCGGCGGGCGGCGTCGTCCCCGATCAGCACCAGGGGCGCGGAGTCCCATCCGGGCGCCCCGGCCCCGTCCGTGGCCGGCTCCGGCACCGCGTGGTGCACGTGCGGCTCTGCGCCCGCGGCGGCGCACAGCCGCAGCAGGTCGTCGAGGAGCACCGGGTCCTCGGTGATGATCAGCGGCCGTCCGCCACCGGGCCCGGCGCCTCCGGCGCGGCCGCCGTTCGCTGCCCCGCCCGCCACCACGGGTGCCGCAGGTGCCTGCGCTTCACACGACTTCGATCCAGCCACGATCTCCGCCCCCTTCTCACTGCAAATCCACGAGCCGCGGACTTCGCGGCTGGAATCACGGTGGAGGGATCCGGAAAAAGAAGTGGATCTTGCTCGAAAACTGTGGACAAGAAGACGCCTGTGAATAACTTCGCCACACCATCAGGTGAGTTCCACAGCGCTGCGGAACCACTACGCAGCGTCACGAGTTCGGAGGAGTACAGGCCTGTGCCAGGCGGGCCCATCGATGAAGGAGGGCCGGGATGATGGTCGCCGCGGACCGGGTGGAGGGGACGCGAACCGCGTCCGGACATGCGACGACCCCCGCCGGGGGGGAGAGCGGGGGTCGTCCCCACGGTCCGACTCGGGGGGGGAGGAGCCAGACCGGGTTAGCACGGTCGCGAACGATCCGTGACTTCCATGGTGTACCCGAGAGCCTTCTCAGGCAAACCCACGCGCCACACCTTACGCCGAATGGTGGGCGCATATGCTCGGCTCGTGGAAAATCAGCCCTTGCCGCACTCGCTGCCTCGGACCGCCGCCTTCTTCGACCTGGACAAGACGGTCATTGCGAAGTCGAGCGCTCTGACGTTCAGCAAGTCCTTCTACCGGGGCGGCCTGATCAACCGCCGCGCCGTGCTGCGGACGGCCTACACCCAGTTCATCTTCCTGGCCGGCGGCGCCGACCACGACCAGATGGAGCGGATGCGGGAGTACCTGTCCGCCCTCTGCAAGGGGTGGAACGTCCAGCAGGTCCGGGAGATCGTCGCCGAAGCCCTGCACGACCTGATCGACCCGATCATCTACGACGAGGCCGCGTCCCTCATCGAGGCCCACCACACGGCCGGCCGTGACGTGGTGATCGTCTCCAGTTCCGGTGCCGAAGTCGTCGAGCCGATCGGCGAGATGCTCGGCGCGGACCGGATCGTCGCCACCCGCATGGTGGTCGGCGAGGACGGCTGCTTCACCGGGGAGATCGAGTACTACGCCTACGGCCCCACGAAGGCCGAGGCCGTCCGCGAGCTCGCCGAGTCCGAGGGGTACGACCTCGCGCGGTGCTACGCGTACAGCGACTCGATCACCGACGTACCGATGCTGGAGGCCGTGGGGCACCCGCACGCCGTCAACCCCGACCGTGCGCTGCGGCGCGAGGCCGTCGCGCGGGAGTGGCCGGTCCTGGTGTTCAACCGGCCGGTGCGGCTGAAGCAGCGCCTGCCCGGGCTGTCGATGCCCGCGCGGCCCGCCCTGGTCGCGGCGGCGGCCATCGGAGCGGCCGCCGCCACCGCCGGTCTCGTCTGGTACGCGAGCCGCCGGCGCGCGGGGATCTCCGCCGCCTCGGCCTGACCGGACCCTCCCGGCCTGGGGCGATACGGCTTGTCCGGTTCGCCCCGGGTCGCCCCGGAAAGTAAAGGAATCCTGCCAGGGGTTTCGCTCGGCACCGAAGCGGAGTAGAAAGGAGTCACGGCCCGCGAGACCAAAGAACATCCGAGAGGATCATCTTTAAAACGCAGTAAGGCCCACGGACCGAAGCATGAACGCCGAGCACCCACGCGACGTCGACCCGTCGATTACGGGCCAGCCGCACCAGGCCACGGGCAAAGTTCCCGGCCTGATGGGCAACCATCGAGGACGCTTGGTAACTGGGCGGGAATGCCAGCGGCGACACCAGAGCAAGACGGTGTCGCCGCAACCCTGCGCCCGGCCGGAACGGCCTCAGGCCGCGCCGCGCTGGAGCGCCTCGCAGACCGCGGTCGACTCGCGGACGCCGAGCTCGATCGAGCGGCCGCAGTGCCCGATCCACTGCGCCATCCCCTCCGCGGTGCCGGAGACGTAACCCTCGAAGGCCTTCAGGTAGGCCTCCGCCCCCTGCTCCGCGTGGCCGACCTCCGCCGGGCAGACCGCCTTCGGGTCCAGCCCGCTGTTGATCAGCACGATCCGCTCGGCCGCCCGCGCCACCAGCCCGTTGTACGAGGCGAAGGGCCGCAGGGCCAGCAGTTCCCCGTGCACCACCGCGGCCGTCACCAGCGCCGGAGCCGACCCGCCCGCGATGACCAGCCGGGACAGACCGTCCAGCCGCCCCGCGACCTCCTCGGCGTCCGGGAGCGGCAGGTCCACCAGGGGCTCCTCCACCGGCTCGCCCGCCAGCCGCGGCCGGCCGACGACGTCGGCGGTCCCGTCGGCCGACGCCGGGGCCGTCGCCCCGCACGCCACCAGGTGCAGCCGCGCCAGCACCCGCAGCGGCGACTGGCGCCAGATGCTCAGCAGCTGCCCGGCCTCCGCCGTCAGCCTCAGCGCGGCGCCCACCGTGCGCGCCTCGTCCTGCGCCCCGAAGTCGGTCCGGCGGCGCACCTCCTCCAGGGCCCAGTCGGCACCGGACAGCGCCGCGCTGCCCCGGGCGCCGCGCAGGGCGGCCTCGGAGGTGATCTCGCCGCTGCGCCGGCGCATCACCCGGTGCCCGTAGACGCGGTCCACGGCCTTGCGTACGGAATCCACCGACTCCGCGACCCCCGGCAGGGATCCGAGGGCCGCCAGCGGGTCAGAAGCGCTACTCATAAGTAGGGAGCCTACGCACTGCGCACCCGTAGCACCGACCCCTCCTTGGAGTGGTCTTCTTCACTCACCTTGACCACACGGCGCTACCGAGCGGCTACGCTTGGTGAACATGAAGATCGCTTTCGTGGGAAAGGGCGGCAGCGGCAAGACGACGCTGTCCTCCCTCTTCATCCGCCACCTCGCAGCCAATGAAGCGCCCGTCGTCGCGGTGGACGCCGACATCAACCAGCACCTCGGGGCGGCCCTCGGGCTCACCGACGAAGAGGCCGCCGCACTGCCCGCCCTGGGCGCGCACCTGCCCCTGATCAAGGAGTACCTGCGCGGCTCCAACCCGCGCATCGCCTCGGCCGACAGCATGATCAAGACCACGCCGCCCGGCGCCGGCTCGCGCCTGCTGCGCATCACCGAGGACAACCCGGTCTACGAGGCCTGCGCGCGCACGCTGCCGCTCGACGACGGGGATTCCGTACGGCTGATGGCCACGGGCCCCTTCACCGAGTCCGACCTGGGCGTGGCCTGCTACCACTCGAAGGTCGGCGCGGTCGAGCTCTGCCTCAACCACCTGGTCGACGGCCCGGACGAGTACGTGGTCGTCGACATGACGGCCGGGTCCGACTCCTTCGCGTCCGGCATGTTCACCCGGTTCGACGTGACCTTCCTGGTCGCCGAGCCGACCCGCAAGGGCGTCTCGGTCTACCGCCAGTACAAGGAGTACGCCCGGGACTTCGGGGTGGTGCTCAAGGTGGTCGGCAACAAGGTGCAGGGACCGGAGGACATCGAGTTCCTGCAGGACGAGGTGGGCGACGACCTGCTTGTCACCTTCGGGCACTCCGACTGGGTCCGCGCGATGGAGCGCGGCCGCCCGGCCGCGTTCGAACTGCTCGAGGCCGGCAACCGGCTCGCCCTCCAGGCGCTCCAGGACGCGGCGGAGGACTCCTACGCGCACCGCGACTGGAGCAGGTACACCGAGCAGATGGTGCACTTCCACCTGCGCAACGCCGAGAGCTGGGGGAACGCCAAGACCGGGGTCGACCTGGCGGAACAGGTCGACCCCGCCTTCGTCCTCCACGAGGCCCTGGTCAGCCCTCGCCCTGCTCCGCTGCCCGCTCCTCAGCCGGCTTGACCTTGTCCGCGCCCGGCGGGGCGGCCGGAGGCGCCGGCGGCCCCGCGGTGAGGAACTTCGTCCAGCCCTCCTTGGGCGCCTCGCCGACGTCGAGGGTGCGCATCCACTCCAGCGTCTTCGGGTTCTGGGCGTCCAGCCAGTCGGCCAGCTCGCGGAAGGGCACGCACCGCACCTCCGGCTTGGTGCACATGTCCTTGATGGACTCCTCGACGGCCCGCATGTAGGTGCCGCCGTTCCACGACTCGAAGTGGTTGCCGATGATCAGCGGTGCGCGGTTGCCCTGGTAGGCCCGGTCGAAGGCCTGCCGCAGGCCGTCGCGCATCTGGTCGCCCCAGTACTGGTGCTGCGCGGGATCGCCCTGCGTGGTCGTCCCGGACTGGTTGACCATGTAGTTGTAGTCCATGCTCAGCGTGTCGAAGGCGCGCCCCGGCATGGGCACCAGCTGGAGCGGCAGGTCCCAGAGCCCGTCCGTCTTCTTGGGCCAGATCTGCTTGCTGATGCCGCTGGAGTCGTAGCGGAACCCCATGTCCTTGGCCGCCAGCATGAAGTTCTTCTGGCCTTCGAGGCAGGGGGTGCGGGCCCCGATCAGCTCCTTGTCGTAGTCGAAGGGGAGCGGGGCCATGTTCTTCAGGCCCGCGTTCGTCTTCCAGTTCTTGACGAACGACTTGGCCTGGTTGATCTCGCTCTTCCACTCCGCCACCGACCAGGTGCCGACGCCGCCCTCGGGGCCGCAGAAGTGGCCGTTGAAGTGGGTGCCGATCTCGTTGCCCTCCAGCCAGGCGGCGCGGACCTGGGTGGCGGTGTCCTTGATGCCCTGGAGGTCGCCGAAGCCGATGTCGGAGAGGCCCGGGGAGTGCTGCGGCGCCGTGTAGAGGGAGCGCTTCTCCTCCGGCAGCAGGTACACCCCGCTGAGGAAGTACGTCATCCGGGCGTTGTACTGCTTGCCCACCTCGCGGAAGTGCGAGAAGAGCTTCTGGCTGTCCTCGCCCGCGCCGTCCCACGAGAACACCACGAACTGCGGGGGCTTCTCACCCGGCTTCAGCTTCTTCGGCACCTGCACGTTGGGCTGCGAGCCGGTGTAGGCCGTCGAACCGTCGCCGATGAGGCGGTTGAGGCTGCCGGGAGCGTCCGGGGCGGCGGGGCCCTTCTTCGCGCTCTGGCCACCGGGCGCCCCGGGCTTGGCCGGGCCGGAACCGCTGCACCCGGCGGCGCACAGGACCAGGGCCGTGGCGACCAGGCCGCCGGCGATCTTCTTCGTGGCGGCGATCATCCGCACACCTCTCCCTCGCAGTTCCATCGCGGGACCTTTCGCGATGGAACGTCCCACGCGGTCGTGTTTTAGGAAGGTGTGACAAGCCAGACAAAATACTTATTCACCCTTGAGTGCTAATTCCTAGGCCATTTGCCCGCATTACCCCCCACCGCTCTTTACTCTCCATTACCGTTCATTTACCGAGTGTTGAGACTCCCGCCGCTTCATCCCTCCTCAGAGGAGACGGGAACCCATGACAGCCACCACCCCAGCCCCCACCCCGGAACCGACCCCGGCCCCGCCCCCGTCCCCAGCCGCGGCCGGCCCGCGGAAGCGAAGTCCGCTCCAGGACCTCCCCGCCGACCTGTCCGCGTCCGCCGCCGTCTTCCTGATCGCCCTCCCGCTCTCCCTCGGCATCGCGCTCGCCACCGGAGCCCCGCTCCAGGCAGGGCTGGTGGCCGCGGCCGTGGGCGGGATCGTGGCCGGCCGGTTCGGCGGAGCCCCCCTCCAGGTGAGCGGCCCGGCGGCCGGACTCACCGTGGTGACAGCCGAGTTGATCCAGCGCTACGGCTGGCGCACCACCTGCGCCATCACCGTCCTCGCCGGCGTCTGCCAGCTCGGGCTCGCCCTCCTGCGGACCGCCCGGTCGGCGCTCATGGTGAGCCCGGCGATCGTGCACGGGATGCTCGCCGGCATCGGCGTCACCATCGCCCTGGCCCAGCTGCACATCGTGCTCGGCGGCAGTCCGCAGAGCTCCGCCGTGGCCAACGTGCTCGGGCTGCCGGCCCAGTTGGCGCACCCCCATCCCGCAGCCCTCGGGGTGAGCGCCCTGACGCTGTGCGTCCTGCTGGGCTGGGGCAGACTGCCCGGGAGGGTGGGCCGCGCCCTGCGCAAGGTGCCCGCCGCGCTCGCGGCCGTCGCCACCGCCACCGCCTTCGCGGCACTTGCCGGGCTCAGCCTGCCCCGGGTGGACCTGCCGTCGTGGCGCAGCCACGCCCTGCCCGAACTGCCCGAGGGGCCGGTGCTCGGCCTGATCGCCGCCGTCCTGACCATCACCCTGGTCGGCAGCGTGGAGTCCCTGCTGTCCTCGGTCGCCACCGACAAGCTGATCGCCGCCGAGCGCGGTACCGACAACCGCCCGCCCCGCGCCGACCTCGACCGCGAACTCCGCGGCCAGGGCGCGGCGAACATCGTCTCCGGCATGCTGGGCGGACTGCCCATCACGGGCGTGGCCGTGCGCAGCGTGGCCAATGTGAAGTCGGGTGCCGTCAGCCGAAAATCAGCCATGTTCCACGGGCTGTGGGTGGTGCTCGCGGCCGGGCTGCTCGTGCCCGTCCTCGACCTCATCCCGCTCGCCGCGCTGGCCGCCCTGGTCATGGCCGTCGGAGTGCAGATGGTCAGCATCACGCACCTGCGCACGATCAGCCGGCACGGGGAGGTGCTGGTCTACGCGACGACCATCGTCGCGGTGGTGCTGGGCGGAGTGCTGGAGGGCGTGGCCGTCGGGATCGCGGTCGCCGTGGCGCTGGCCCTGCGCCGGCTGACCCGGACCCGGATCACACTGACCGAACGGGACGGCGTACACGAGGTCTGCGCCCGCGGCCAGTTGACCTTCCTGGCCGTCCCCCGGCTGAGCAGGGTGCTGGGCCAGGTCCCGCACGGCGGGCACGTGGTGGTCGAACTGGACGGCTCGTTCATGGACCACGCCGCCTACGAGGCCCTGCACGACTGGCAGAACTCGCATCTGGCGCACGGCGGTTCGCTGGAGCTCACCGGCCGCGGCGGACGGGCCCTCGCGGGCACCGGTCCGGACGCGGACACGGAAGCCGAAGCGGACACGGACGCGGCCTCGCCCACCGCCGCGGACGCGGGCTCCGGTGCGGGCGGCGGGCACCACCGGACCGACTCCGGGCGCGGGGCGCACCACTGCTGCCGTCCCTGGACGCCGTGGCAGAACCACTGCGACCACCGCGCGGCCCACGCCCCCGCCGTCGCGGCGGGCCCCGGCGGCACGGTCGCGCGTACGATCCCCAGCGCGTCCGGGGTCCCGGCCGCCGAGACGGCGTCCCGCCGGCGCGGAGCCGGCCAACTGGCCAGCGGGATCAGCGCCTTCCAGCGGGACACCGCCCCGCACGTCCGGGACGAGCTGGCCCGGCTGGCCCGCGAGGGGCAGCGGCCTTCGCAGCTCTTCCTGACCTGCGCGGACTCCCGCCTGGTCACCAGCATGATCACGGCGAGCGGTCCGGGTGACCTCTTCACCGTCCGCAACGTGGGCAACCTCGTCCCGCTGCCCGGGGCCGAGGCCACGGACGACTCGGTGGCCGCGGCGATCGAGTACGCCGTGGACGTGCTCAAGGTCGCCAGCATCACGGTGTGCGGGCACTCGGGCTGCGGGGCCATGCAGGCCCTGCTGAACTCCCACCCGGAAGCGCCGGTGACCCCGCTGACCCGCTGGCTGCGGCACGGCCTGCCCAGCCTGAAGCGGATGGGCAGCCGGCACCACGCCTGGGCCCGGATCGCCGGGCGGCTCCCGGCCGACGCCGTGGAACAGCTCTGCCTGACCAACGTGGTGCAGCAGCTGGAGCACCTGCGGGCCCACGAATCGGTGGCCCGCCGGCTCGCGGAGGGCACGCTGGAGCTGCACGGGATGTACTTCCACGTGGGTGAGGCGCAGGCCTATCTGCTGTCCGAAGGAGAGGACTTCTTCGACTGTCGGGTTTTCGACAGCGTCGGCCAGAGCGTGTGATCCACGACAGGCCCGAACCGATAGCCTCCCGTATCCGTGCAAGCTGTTGGCCCCTTCCCGCACCCTGCAGGCGGGAAGGGGCCATTCGTACGCCGTGGACGTGCTCCCGGACCTGCGCCGCGACCCTCCCGGTCGTGATATAGGTCTAAACCAATTTTCGGCTACCCCTTGTCACCTGGGCATCCGACTGATGAGCTATGCCCGGAGACACAGCTATGCCCGGGGACAACGGAAACTCTGGGAAAGGGAGATGTCGTGAGCACTGACAGCCTGGCCAACCTGCTCAAGGAGGAGCGGCGGTTCGCGCCGCCCGCCGATCTGGCCACCGCCGCCAACGTGACCGAGGCGGCGTACGCACAGGCCGCCGAGGACCGGCTGGGCTTCTGGGCCGAGCAGGCGCGCCGGCTGAGCTGGGACACCGAGCCCACCCAGACGCTCGACTGGAGCAACCCGCCCTTCGCGAAGTGGTTCGCCGACGGCAAGCTCAACGTCGCGTACAACTGCGTGGACCGGCACGTGGAGGCCGGCAACGGCGACCGCGTCGCCCTCCACTTCGAGGGCGAGCCCGGCGACAGCCGCTCGATCACCTACGCCCAGCTCAAGGACGAGGTGTCCCAGGCCGCCAACGCCCTCACCGAGCTCGGTGTCCGGGCGGGCGACCGGGTCGCCGTCTACCTGCCGATGATCCCCGAGGCGGTCGTCGCGATGCTCGCGTGCGCCCGCGTCGGCGCCGCGCACTCGGTGGTCTTCGGCGGCTTCTCCGCCGACGCCGTCGCCTCCCGCATCCAGGACGCCGACGCCAAGCTGGTGATCACCGCCGACGGCGGCTACCGCCGCGGCAAGCCCAGCGCCCTCAAGCCCGCCATCGACGAGGCCGTCACCAAGTGCCCGCAGGTCGAGCACGTCCTCGTCGTGCGCCGTACCGGCCAGGACACCGCCTTCACCGAGGGCCGTGACGTCTGGTGGCACGACGTGGTCGGCCGGCAGTCCACGGAGCACACCCCGCAGGCCTTCGACGCCGAGCACCCGCTGTTCATCCTCTACACCTCGGGCACCACGGGTAAGCCGAAGGGCATCCTGCACACCTCGGGCGGCTACCTCACGCAGGCCGCGTACACCCACCACGCCGTCTTCGACCTCAAGCCGGAGACCGACGTCTACTGGTGTACCGCCGACATCGGCTGGGTCACCGGGCACTCGTACATCGTCTACGGCCCGCTCGCCAACGGTGCCACCCAGGTCATGTACGAGGGCACGCCGGACACCCCGCACCAGGGCCGGTTCTGGGAGGTCGTGCAGAAGTACGGCGTCACCATCCTCTACACCGCGCCCACGGCGATCCGTACGTTCATGAAGTGGGGCGACGACATCCCCGCGAAGTTCGACCTGTCGAGCCTGCGCGTGCTGGGCTCGGTCGGCGAGCCGATCAACCCCGAGGCCTGGATCTGGTACCGCAAGCACATCGGCGGCGACCGCTGCCCGATCGTGGACACGTGGTGGCAGACCGAGACCGGCGCCATGATGATCTCCCCGCTGCCGGGCGTCACCGCGACCAAGCCCGGCTCGGCGCAGCGCGCGCTGCCCGGCATCTCGGCCACCGTGGTGGACGACGAGGCCAACGAGGTCCCCGACGGCGGTGGCGGCTACCTGGTGCTCACCGAGCCGTGGCCGTCGATGCTGCGCACCATCTGGGGTGACGACCAGCGGTTCATCGACACCTACTGGTCGCGCTTCGAGGGCAAGTACTTCGCGGGCGACGGCGCCAAGAAGGACGACGACGGCGACATCTGGCTGCTCGGCCGGGTCGACGACGTCATGCTCGTCTCGGGCCACAACATCTCCACCACCGAGGTGGAGTCGGCGCTCGTCTCGCACCCCTCCGTCGCCGAGGCGGCGGTGGTCGGCGCGGCCGACGAGACGACGGGGCAGGCCATCGTGGCGTTCGTGATCCTGCGCGGCACCGCCTCGGAGACCGAGGGCCTGGTCGCCGAGCTGCGCAACCACGTCGGCACCACCCTCGGCCCGATCGCCAAGCCCAAGCGGATCCTGCCGGTGGCGGAGCTCCCGAAGACCCGCTCCGGCAAGATCATGCGCCGTCTGCTGCGTGACGTTGCGGAGAACCGCGCGGTCGGCGACGTCACCACGCTGGCGGATTCCTCGGTGATGGACCTGATCCAGACGAAGCTGCCCAGCTCCTCCGACGAGGACTGAGCACCGGCCGGCCACGGGCCGTCCGAGCCCTGGGGGCGTCCGGCGCACAACGCGCCGGACGCCCCCCGCGCGTTTAAGGTGAAGATCGCCCGATACGACCGAACGGGCCCTGTAAGACGGACCCTGTAAAATATGAAAAGCGTCAAGATGTGACGTTCTAAGTCTCAGGGTGCGCCGGGAAGTCTGGTCGGCAACTGCATGTGTCATGCCGTCGACCGACCGGAGGTTCCTCCGTGGCAACGCCCACCCCCCGCCGCAAACTGCTCGGCCGCCTCTCCCTGCCCGAGCGCCGCTTCGTCGCGGACGCCCTGCGCACGGAGACCGTCGGCGGCGTGCTGCTGCTGGTGGCCGCGATCGCCGCCCTCCTGTGGGCGAACATCCCCGCCGTCTCCGCGAGCTACGACACCGTCCGGTCCTTCCACATCGGCCCCGCCGCCCTCGGCCTGGACCTCTCCCTCCAGCACTGGGCGGCCGACGGACTCCTCGCGGTCTTCTTCTTCGTCGCCGGCATCGAGCTCAAGCGCGAACTCGTCGCGGGCGACCTGCGCGACCCCAAGGCGGCCGCCCTCCCGGTGATCGCCGCGATATGTGGCATGGCCGTCCCCGCCCTCGTCTACCTGCTGGTCAACACCCTGGGGAACGGCTCCACCTCCGGCTGGGCCGTCCCGACCGCCACCGACATCGCCTTCGCCCTCGCCGTCCTCGCGGTCATCGGCACCTCACTGCCCTCCGCGCTGCGCGCCTTCCTGCTGACGCTGGCCGTGGTCGACGACCTGTTCGCCATCCTGATCATCGCGGTGTTCTTCACCAGCGACCTGAACTTCGCCGCCCTCGGCGGCGCCGTCGCGGGCCTGGTCCTCTTCTGGTTCCTGCTGCGCGCCGGCGTCCGCGGCTGGTACGTCTACGTCCCCCTCGCCCTGGTCATCTGGGGCCTGATGTACAACAGCGGCGTCCACGCCACCATCGCCGGCGTGGCCATGGGCCTGATGCTCCGCTGCACCCGCCGGGACGGCGAGGAACACTCCCCCGGCGAGCACATCGAGCACCTGGTGCGCCCCCTGTCCGCCGGGCTGGCGGTTCCGCTCTTCGCCCTCTTCTCCGCCGGGGTCTCCCTTTCGGACGAATCCATCGCACAGGTCTTCACCCGCCCCGAGACCCTCGGCGTGGTGCTCGGCCTCGTCGTCGGCAAGGCCGTCGGCATCTTCGGCGGCACCTGGCTGGCCGCCCGCTTCACCCGGGCCGAGCTCAACGAGGACCTCGCCTGGCCCGACGTGCTCGCCGTGGCCTCCCTCGCCGGCATCGGCTTCACCGTCTCCCTGCTGATCGGCGAACTCGCCTTCGCCGGCGACGAGGTCCTCACCGACGAGGTCAAGGCCGCCGTACTCATCGGCTCCCTCGTCGCGGCGATCGTCGCGAGCGTCATGCTCAAGCTCCGCAACCGCACGTACCGGGCCCTGACGGAGGCCGAGGAGCGCGACGAGGACCTCGACGGGATCCCCGACGTCTACGAGCAGGACAACCCGGACTACCACCTGCGGATGGCTCGGATCCACGAGGAGAAGGCCGCCGAACACCGCCGCAGGGCCGCGGCCGTGGCCCTCGCGCGGGGCTCGGACGCGAACCCGGCCGCCGGAGAACCGGCGGGCGGGTCCAGCGCCGGCGCCGACCGTCCGGCATGATCTGAGGGACGACGGAGGACAGCCGCCGGCAGACGACGACAGAGGGAGACAGAGATGAGCGCAGTGGACCAAGGGGCTCCGGGAGCCGAGCGCACACTCGGCCAGCTGGTCGCCGCGGCCACCGCCGAGATGTCCGCCCTGGTGCACGACGAGATCGCCCTCGCCAAGGTCGAGATCAAGCAGGACGTCAAGCGCGCGGGCATCGGCAGCGGCGCCGCCATCGCGGCGGGCGTGCTGCTGCTCTTCTCCCTCCCCGTACTGAGTTTCGCCGCGGCCTACGGCATCCACAATCTCGGTCTCGGCCTGGCCTGGTCCTTCCTCATCGTCGGCGGCGCGTTCTGGCTGCTCGCGGGCCTCGTCGGGCTCCTGGCGGTGACGAAGTTCAAGAAGATCAAGCCGCCGGTGAAGACCATGGACTCCGTCAAGCAGACCGCCGCGCTGGTGGGAACCGTCAAGCCGCACCCGCGGCCGGTGAGTGACCAGGCTGTGGGTGTGGCACGCTCGTCCTCATGACAGCGCCCTCGGCCGACTCCGGCACTCCGCCCACCGCCGCCACGGCGGTACGGCTCGACCTGCCCGGCGGGCGGGCGGTGACGCACCGGGACGTCGCCGCCAACGGCGCCCGCTTCCACGTCGCGGAGGCCGGTGACGGGCCGCTGGTGCTGCTCCTGCACGGCTTCCCGCAGTTCTGGTGGACCTGGCGGCACCAGCTGGCCGCCCTCGCGGACGCCGGGTACCGGGCGGTGGCCATGGATCTGCGCGGGGTGGGCGGCAGCGACCGCACCCCGCGCGGCTACGACCCCGCGAACCTGGCCCTGGACATCACCGGGGTCGTGCGCTCCCTCGGCGAACCGGACGCCGCCCTCGTCGGGCACGACCTGGGCGGCTACCTCGCCTGGACGGCGGCCGTGATGCGGCCCAAGCTGGTGCGCCGGCTGGTCGTCTCCTCCATGCCGCACCCGCGTCGCTGGCGCTCGGCGATGATGGCCGACTTCGGCCAGACCCGGGCGAGTTCCCACATCTGGGGGTTCCAGCGGCCGTTCATCCCCGAGCGGCAGCTCGTCGCCGACGACGGGGCCCTCGTCGCGGAGCTGATCCGCGACTGGTCCGGGCCGCTGCTCCCGGAGGACGCCGATCTGGACGTGTACCGGCGGGCGATGTGCATCCCGTCCACCGCGCACTGCTCCGTCGAGCCCTACCGCTGGATGATGCGCTCGATGGCCCGCCCGGACGGGCTCCAGTTCTACCGCCGGATGAAGCGGCCCGTACGGGTGCCCACGCTGCACCTGCACGGCTCGCTGGACCCGGTGATGCGCACCCGCAGCTCGGCCGGTTCCGGGGAGTACGTCGAAGCCCCGTACCGCTGGCGGCTCTTCGACGGCCTGGGGCACTTCCCGCACGAGGAGGACCCGGACGGCTTCACCACCGAGCTGCTGAACTGGCTGAAGGACCCCGAACCCGACCGCTGACGAACCGTCGCAGGGGCCCGGGGCAAACCCGCCTGACGGGCCGTCCGGTCACTCGTACGGTGGTCCTACGGTCATTCAATTGCCCGGCGCATAGGCCAATTGGCCGCCCCGGACGGGATTACGGACCTTGGACCCCGGGCACAGCTCGTTGTATGGGCTGGACGCACGACCACGGTGACACCGCACGCGAACGCCGCTCGGCCAGGGTGCCGGGCACGCACGACAGGACCGGCCGGGACGACCACGACCCCCGGCTCGGGATTCCGCGCATCCTCCGCCGCCGCGCCCGCTGGGTCTCGGCGCGGCTGCGCCATCCACGCATGTAGGACCCCCGTCCGGGAGCGGCCCCGCCGGCCGGTACGCGCTCGCGTACCGGCGGGTCAGAGGGCGCAGCCCTGGGTGTCCGCCCGGCGCTCGGCGGTCTTCCCGACGCGGATGTCGTCGCGGATCTCGTCACCCGTCAGGGCGTAGCCGGTGTTCGGGTCGTCGAGCGACTTCGCGAAGACGACCCCGTACACCTTGCCCTCGGGCGTCAGCAGCGGGCCGCCGGAGTTGCCCTGGCGGACGGTCGCGTACAGCGAGTACACGTCACGGCGGACGGTGCCCCGGTGGTAGATGTCCGGGCCGTTGGCGTTGATCCGGCCGCGGACGCGGGCCGCGCGGACATCGTAGGAGCCGTTCTCCGGGAAGCCGGCGACGATCGCGTCGCTGCTGCTCGTCGCGTCCTTGTCGGTGAACTCCAGCGCCGGGGCCTTCAGCTTGGGCACGTCGAGGACGGCGATGTCGCGCTCCCAGTCGTAGAGCACGACCTTGCCGTCGTAGAGCTTGCCCTCGCCGCCGATCTGCACCGTCGGCTCGACGACCCCGCCGACGACGTGGGCGTTGGTCATGACCTTGCCCGGCGCGAAGACGAAGCCGGTGCCCTCCAGGACCTTGCTGCAACTGGGCGCGGTGCCGACGACCTTCACGATCGAGAGCTTGGCCTGCTGGGCGACCGCGCTGCGGGCGAGGGCCGGGTCGGGGGCCTTCACCTCGGTGATCGGCTCGTTCGAGAACGGGCTGAAGACCTGCGGGAAGCCGTTGCGGGCGAGGGTGGAGCTGAAGTCCGAGAACCAGGTGTTCGCCTGGGCGGGCAGCACCCGCGAAACGCCGAGGAGCACCTTGGAGTTGCGCACCTCCTTGCCCAGGGTGGGCAGCGAGGTCCCGGCCAGGGCCGAGCCGATCAGCCAGGCCACGAGCAGCATGGCGACGACGTTGACCAGGGCGCCGCCGGTCGCGTCGAGCGCGCGGGCGGGCGACCAGGTGATGTGGCGTCTGAGCCGGTTGCCCAGGTGCGTGGTCAGCGCCTGGCCGATGGAGGCGCAGATGATGATGACCACGACCGCGATCACCACCACGGTGGTGGACACCTGGGTGCCGTTGTCGGTCACGCGGTCCCAGATCAGGGGCAGCAGGGACACGGCGATGAGGCCACCGCCCAGGAAGCCGATCACCGACAGGATGCCGACGACGAACCCCTGGCGGTAGCCGACGATCGCGAACCACACGGCGGCGACCAGCAACAGGATGTCCAGCACGTTCACGTGGGCCACCGTCTCATGCGTGCCAGTCGAGCGGGACGTGACGTGAGCGGTCCCACGGTCGCTCCCAGCCCGAGAAGTGCAGGATCCGGTCGATGACGCCGGCGGTGAAGCCCCAGACCAGGGCCGATTCCACGGTGAATCCGGGCCCTTCGTGCCCGCGCGGGTGGACCACGGTGACCCGGTGGGCGGGGTCCGTGAGATCCGCCACGGGCACCGTGAAGACCCGGGCCGTCTCCGCCGGGTCCACCGCGCCGACCGGCGAGGGCTCGCGCCACCAGCCGAGCACCGGGGTCACCACGAACTCGCTGACCGGGATGTAGAGGCGCGGCAGCACCCCGAAGAGCTGGACGCCGGACGGGTCCAGCCCGGTCTCCTCCTCCGCCTCGCGCAGGGCGGCGCGCAGCGGGCCGGTGGTGTGCGGGTCGCCGTCCTCCGGGTCGAGGGCGCCGCCGGGGAAGGAGGGCTGCCCGGCGTGCGAGCGGAGGCTGCCCGCGCGCTCCTGGAGCAGCAGCTCGGGGCCGCGCGGCCCCTCGCCGAAGAGGACGAGCACGGCGGACTGGCGGCCCCGGCCGTCCTCCGGGGGCAGGAAGCGGCTGAGCTGGCGCGGCCGGACGGTCCGGGCGGCCGCCACGACGGGCTCGAGCCAGGAGGGCAGGCCGGCCGTCGTGAGGGCCAGGCCGTCCCCCTCGCGGGCGGCTGCCGTGGTCTCGTCCTGCGTACCGCGCGTCATGGGCACCCCTGTCCGCGTTCCTCTGTCGGCTTTCCTCTGGCAACACCGTCTCCCACACCGCTGAACGCGGTCCGGTTCCCGATTCGTTCCGGCGGGGGCGCGGGGGCCGGGCGCCGCGCGCCCCCGCCGCGCCCCGCGCCCCGCCCGCCACGCCCCGCGCTCAGGGCTCCGTACGGGCTCCCAGCGGCGGCGCGGGCAGGCCCGGGTAGTCCGGGGGCGGGCTCAGGCGCTGACCCGGCTGGCCGCCCTTCTCGTACTTCAGGAGCTTCTTCGCCTTCTCCGGGTCGGTCTCGCCCTCCCCGTAGGCCGGGCAGAGCGGGGCGATGGGGCAGGCGCCGCAGGCGGGCTTGCGGGCGTGGCAGATGCGGCGGCCGTGGAAGACGACGCGGTGGGACAGCATCGTCCACTCGCTCTTGGGGAAGATCGCGCAGATCTCCGCCTCGACCTTCTCCGGGTCCTCCTGCTCGGTCCACTTGAAGCGGCGCACCAGCCGGCCGAAGTGGGTGTCGACGGTGATCCCGGGGACCCCGAAGGCGTTGCCGAGGACCACGTTGGCCGTCTTGCGGCCGACGCCGGGCAGGGTGACGAGGTCCTCGATCCGGCCCGGCACCTCGCCGCCGAAGTCGTCCCGCAACGCCTTCGAGAGGCCCAGCAGGGACTTCGCCTTCGCCCGGAAGAACCCGGTCGGCCGGATGATCTCCTCCAGCTCCTCGGGCACGGCCTCGGCCATGTCCTCGGGGGTCGGGTAGGCGGCGAAGAGGGCGGGGGTCGTCTGGTTCACGCGCAGGTCGGTCGTCTGCGCGGAGAGGACCGTGGCGACGAGCAGCTCGAAGGGATTGCGGAAGTCCAGCTCCGGATGGGCGTACGGGTACACCTCGGCGAGCTCGCGGTTGATGCGGCGCGCCCGGCGGACCATCGCGAGACGGGATTCCGGCTTCGCCGCCCCCGGTTTCTTGGCCGAACCTTTGCCCAACGGGACAGGTCGCACCTTTTCGGACGCCTCCACAGGGGCTTGTTCGCCCACGGCTGAATTCGGGGTCCCCGTCACTCCCGCGGACCCCTTGGCCTGTGCTCTCACCGGCTTATTGGACACCCGGCCAGCCTAAGCCCGGCCGCCGACACCCGCCCGGACCTCAGGTAACACCACCCCGATCGGCCTCTCGCCGCACAGCACGCCCATCCGTCCGGCATCCTTGTGATTGATCGCACTGTTTGAGCCGTCCGGCAAAATGGGGAGCGGTCCCCACTGGCTGGTCGACATAGGAGAGAGACTCGTGGACGACGTTCTGCGGCGCGCCCCGCTCTTCGCGGCGCTCGATGACGAGCAGGCCGCGGAGCTCCGCGCCTCCATGGCCGAGGTGACCCTCGCACGCGGCGACGCCCTGTTCCACGAGGGCGACCCCGGAGACCGGCTGTACGTCGTGACCGAGGGCAAGGTGAAGCTCCACCGCACCTCCCCCGACGGCCGCGAGAACATGCTGGCCGTCCTCGGTCCCGGCGAGCTGATCGGCGAGCTGTCGCTCTTCGACCCGGGCCCGCGCACCGCCACCGCCACCGCGCTGACCGAGGTCAAGCTCCTCGGCCTGGGCCACGGTGACCTCCAGCCGTGGCTGAACGCCCGGCCCGAGGTCGCGACCGCGCTGCTGCGCGCCGTCGCCCGGCGCCTGCGCAAGACCAACGACCAGATGTCCGACCTGGTCTTCTCCGACGTTCCGGGCCGCGTCGCCCGGGCGCTCCTCGACCTGTCGCGCCGCTTCGGCGTGCAGTCGGAAGAGGGCATCCACGTCGTGCACGACCTCACCCAGGAGGAGCTGGCGCAGCTCGTCGGCGCCTCCCGCGAGACCGTGAACAAGGCCCTGGCCGACTTCGCGGGCCGCGGCTGGCTGCGCCTGGAGGCGCGTGCCGTGATCCTGCTGGACGTGGAGCGGCTCGCCAAGCGCTCGCGCTGACGGCTGGGCACGTCTTCGCGCGGGGGCCCCGTCCGGGTGCGGACGGGGCCCCTGCGCGCGTTCCGGCGGGCACGGCACGCACGGCCCGGCAGGACCGGCCGTTGAAGAACCGCCGGTCAGCGCCCCGGGCGGGCAGAGTAGGGCCATGGAGCACCGAGGACTGGACACGTACGGATACCTGGAGCGGGAGGGATCCCTCGGCCGGGTCCAGCCCGAGTTCGCGGCCCTGGTCGCGGCCACGCGGGGCCGGGTCGCGGAGGCGTACGGGCGCCGCCTGCACAGCGCCTACCTCTACGGCTCCGTACCGCGCGGGACGGCCCGGCCGGGGCGCAGCGACCTCGACGTGCTGATCGCCCTGCACCGGGAGCCGGGCGACGAGGACCGCGACACGGCCGAGGTGCTGGGGCGCGGGCTCGACGAGGACTTCCCGCAGATCGACGGCGTCGGCGTCCTGCTGTACGGCAAGGAGCGGCTGCTGAGCGAGCAGGAACGTTACGACCTGGGCTGGTTCCTCGCCTGCCTGTGCACCCCGCTGCTCGGCGACGACCTGGCCGAGCACCTGCCCCGCTACCGGCCCGACAGCCTGCTCGCCCGGGAGGCCAACGGGGACCTGGCCGCCCTGCTCCCACGCTGGCGGGCCCGGTTCGAGGCCGCCTCGGAACCCGCCGAGTTCCGCAGGATGAACCGCTTCTTCTCGCGGCACCTGGTGCGCACCGCGTTCACCCTCGTCATGCCCCGGTGGGGCGGCTGGACCAGCGACCTCACCGAGTCCGCCGAGGTCTTCGGCGGGTACTACCCGCAGCGGGCCGCCCAGCTGCGGCGCGCGGCCGCCGTGGCCCTGGACCCCGTGGACGACCCGGCCGTGGCCCGCGCCTACCTCGACGACCTCGGGCCGTGGCTCGCCGACGAGTACACGGCCCTCCACGGCACGAAGACGCCGCGGGACTAGGCCCCGGCGGCGGCGGGGGCTTCGAGGGCCTCCACCGCCCGCTTGGCCTCCGCCAGGCCCGCGCCCGTGATCCGCCGGTAGACCCTGATCGCCGAGATGGTCCGGCCGTCGCGCACCAGGGCGCGGACCTCGTCCATCCCGGCGGCCTCGGGCTCCTCGATGCCGAAGTGGTCCAGGACCAGGCCCAGCCGGCGCTCCAGCCGGGCGGCCTTGTCCTCCAGGGCCCGCACCTTCAGGTTCAGGGTCGAGGTGATCCACCCCGCCGCCGCGAGCAGCGCGAGGGTCAGGAAAAGCGTGTTCATTCGGGGCCCCCCGGGATCAGTCCGTGATCGCGAAGGTACTCCAGCTGCGCCTGGACCGACCACGTCGCGGCCGGCCACAGCGAACGGTCCACGTCCGCGTAGACCCGGGCGACGACCGCCTCGGCCGTGGTCAGCCCGTTCTCCACGGCCGTCTCGACCTGGGCGAGCCGGTGCGCGCGGTGCGCGAGGTAGAACTCGACGGCCCCCTGCGCGTCGTCCAGTACCGGCCCGTGTCCCGGGAGCACCGTGTGCACCCCGTCGTCGACGGTCAGGGAGCGCAGCCGGCGCAGGGAGTCGAGGTAGTCACCGAGCCGCCCGTCGGGGTGCGCGACGACGGTGGTGCCGCGGCCCAGGATCGTGTCCCCGGTCAGCACGGCCCGGTCGGCCGGCAGGTGGAAGCAGAGCGAGTCGGCGGTGTGCCCGGGGGTGGCCACCACGCGCAGCTCCAGGCCGCCGGTACGGATGACGTTGCCGGCCGCCAGGCCCTCGTCGCCGAGGCGCTGCGCGGGGTCGAGGGCGCGGACCTTCGTACGGGTGAGCTCGGCGAAACGGCCGGCGCCCTCGGCGTGGTCGGGGTGGCCGTGCGTGAGGAGCGTCAGCGCGACCCGCTTGCCGGCCTGCTCGGCGGCGCCGATGACCGCCCGCAGGTGCCCCTCGTCCAGCGGGCCCGGGTCGATGACGACGGCCAGCTCGGAGTCGGGCTCCGACACCAGCCAGGTGTTGGTGCCGTCCAGGGTCATCGCCGAGGCGTTGGGGGCCAGGACGTTGACCGCGCGGGCCGTGGCGGGCCCGGAGGAAACGGTCCCCCGGGGCTGGCCGGGGAGGGCTGCGGCATCGGTCATGCGGGGTCTCCCGGGCTCACTCGCTTCGTGAACTCGTCGTGGCCGGGCCAGCTGAGCACCAGCACGCCGTCCTCCAGCGCGGCCCGCGCCAGGACGGGGGCAAGGTCCTGCCCGCCGGCCGCGGCGAGCGCGTCGGCGGCGCTCCCGTACGGCTCCAGGGAACGCAGGGTGGAGATGGTCGGCGGCATCATCAGCAGCTCGCCCCGGTCGTACCCGTCGGCGGCGTCGGCGGGGCGGATCCAGACGGTCCGGTCGGCCTCGGTGGAGGCGTTGCGGGTGCGCTGGCCTTCCGGGAGGGCGGCGACGAAGAACCACGTGTCGTAGCGGCGCGGCTCGAACTCCGGGGTGATCCAGCGGGCCCACGCCCCGAGCAGATCGGAGCGCAGCAGCAGCTTGCGCCGGTCCAGGAACTCGGCGAAGGACAGCTCGCGCGCCACGAGGGCCTCGCGGTCGGCCTCCCAGTCGTCGCCGGTGGTGTCCCCGACGACCGTGTCCGGGGTCTCCCCCGCGAGCAGCACCCCGGCCTCCTCGAAGGTCTCGCGCACCGCCCCGCAGACGATCGCCTGGGCGGTGGCGGCGTCCGTGCCGAGGCGCTCCGCCCAGAGGTCCAGGCCGGGCCCGGCCCAGCCGATGCGGTGGTCCTCGTCACGGGGGTCGACGCCGCCGCCGGGGTAGGCGTACGCACCGCCGGCGAAGGCCATGGAGGAGCGACGGCGCAGCATGTGCACGGCGGGGCCGGCGGGAGTGTCGCGCAGCAGCATCACGGTGGCCGCACGTCTGGGCTCCACCGGGGTGAGGACCCCGTCGGCGAGCGCGCGGATGCGGTCGGGCCACTCCGGGGGGTACCACTGGCCTCCGGCGGGCGGCTGGCTGGGCGAGGGCTGACCGTGCTGACCATTGGGCATGGGCCGGATGCTACGGCCATCCGGCCCGATGTTCGAGGCCCCAGCCCTGGCCGGGCCACTCCCCACGCCGGGCGGGCGCGTCCGACACCGGCGGGCCGCCTGCGGGTGGTGCGCCGCCCCGGGTGGTCCGCCCCTGCGAGCGGTGGACCCCGGCGGGACGGTACGCCGCCGCGAGCAGTGGACCCCGGCAGGACGGTACGCCGCCGCGGGCAGTGGACCCCGGCAGGACGGTACGCCGCCGCGAGCAGTGAGCCCCGGCGGGACGGTACGCCGCCGCGAGCAGTGGACCCCGGCAGGACGGTACGCCGCCGCGAGCAGTGGACCCCGGCAGGACGGTACGCCGCCGCGGGCAGTGGACCCCGGCAGGACGGTACGCCGCCGCGGGCAGTGAGCCCCGGCGGGACGGTACGCCGCCGCGAGCGGTGGGCACCGGCGGCCGGTGCGCCGCCGCGCGGAGCGAGGTCCCCTACCCGCCCTTCGCCCGTTCCCCGGGCTCCGCCCGGACCCGTGCCTCGATCGCCGCCGGGGCTGAAAGACCCTGGCTCCGCCCCGGACCCCGCGCCTCGGACGCCCGGCGGGGCTGGATCTTCCGGCCTCGCCGGCGTGTGAGGCGCGGGCGCGGTGGCGCCGTGTCCGTAGCCGCGCCCGGCGACTGAGGGCGAGAACGGTTGAAGGGCGGGGAGGGGCCGGCACCGCGCAGCGGCACACGAACCGGCCCCGCCCCGCACACCGCCGGACGGAGTCCGACGCGGCGGCGCGAAGCCGGTGAGGCGCCCGGGCGCCGAGCCGCGCGAGCGGCGAGTCAAAACAGGGGTCAGGCCCCGGCGGTCAGCTCGACCTGGATCTCGATCTCGACCGGCGCGTCCAGCGGCAGGACCGCCACACCGACCGCGGAGCGCGCGTGCACGCCCTTGTCGCCGAGCACCTCACCCAGCAGCTCGCTCGCACCGTTCAGCACGCCCGGCTGCGCCGTGAAGTCGGGGGCCGAGGCGACGAAGCCGACGACCTTCACCACACGGGCGATCTTGTCCAGGTCGCCGACCACGGACTTGACGGCGGCCAGCGCGTTCAGCGCGCACGTCGCCGCGAGTTCCTTCGCCTGCTCCGCGGAGACCTCGGCGCCGACCTTGCCGGTGACGGGGAGCTTGCCCTGCACCATCGGCAGCTGGCCCGCGGTGTACACGTACGCGCCCGACCGGACCGCCGGCTGGTACGTGGCCAGCGGCGGGACGACCTCGGGCAGGGTCAGGCCGAGCTCGGCGATCCGGGCCTCGACGACGCCGCTCATGCCTTCTCCCGCTTGAGGTAGGCCACGAGCTGCTCGGGGTTGTTCGGGCCGGGCACGACCTGGACGAGCTCCCAGCCGTCCTCGCCCCAGGTGTCCAGGATCTGCTTGGTGGCGTGAACCAGCAGGGGGACCGTCGCGTATTCGAACTTCTTGGTCATGGGGGCGAGCGTAATGCCTGAGCGGGAGTGGTTAGGCTCGGACGCTGTGAGCAGGCTCCAGGTGGTCAGCGGCAAGGGCGGCACCGGCAAGACCACGGTCGCCGCGGCACTCGCGCTGGCCCTCGCGCGCGAGGGCAGGCGGACTCTTCTCGTGGAGGTCGAGGGCAGGCAGGGCATCGCACAGCTTTTCGGCACGGAAGCGCTCCCCTACGAGGAGCGGAAGATCGCCGTCGCGCCCGGCGCGGGCGGGGGTGAGGTGTACGCGCTCGCCATCGACGCCGAACGGGCGCTGCTGGACTACCTCCAGATGTTCTACAAGCTCGGCTCGGCCGGCCGCGCCCTGAAGAAGCTCGGCGCGATCGACTTCGCGACGACGATCGCGCCCGGTCTGCGGGACGTCCTGCTGACCGGCAAGGCGTGCGAGGCGGTGCGGCGCAAGGACAAGGCCGGGCGGTTCGTCTACGACCACGTGATCATGGATGCGCCGCCGACCGGGCGGATCACCCGCTTCCTGAACGTCAACGACGAGGTGGCGGGGCTGGCCCGGTTCGGGCCCATCCACAACCAGGCGCAGGCCGTCATGAAGGTGCTGAAGTCCCCGGACACGGCCGTGCACCTGGTGACGCTGCTGGAGGAGATGCCCGTCCAGGAGACCTCGGACGGGATCGACGAGCTGGTGGGGGCGGGGCTGCCCGTCGGCCGGGTGATCGTCAACATGGTTCGCCCGCACCACCTCGACGAGGACACCCTGCGGGCGGCCGCGGACGGCCACCGCACCGAGATCGCCAAGGCCCTGTCCCGGGCGGGGCTGGGCGGGGCGCGGCGGGGCGGGCTGGCCGAGCGGCTGGTGGAGCCGCTCCTGACGCAGGCGGCCGAGCACGCGAGCCGGGTGGAGCTGGAGCGGGAGCAGCGCGCGGTGCTGGCGGGCCTCGGCGTGCCGACGTACGAACTCCCCCTGCTCGGCTCGGGGATGGAGCTGGCCGGGCTGTACGAGCTGGCGGCGGAGCTGCGCAAGCAGGTGGGCGCCGAATGAGCGGGGGCGGGGAGACCATGGGGCTGGACACGCCGCAGCGGCTGGCGGTCGACGCGCTGTTGGACGATCCGGGGACGCGGATCATCGTGTGCTGCGGCGCGGGCGGGGTCGGCAAGACCACCACCGCGGCCGCACTGGGCGTACGGGCGGCCGAGCGCGGGCGGAAGGTGGTCGTGCTGACCATCGACCCGGCGCGCAGGCTGGCCCAGTCGATGGGGATCGACTCCCTCGACAACACGCCGCGCCGGGTGCCGGGGATAGAGGGCGGCGGCGGGGCGGGCGGCGGTGAACTGCACGCCATGATGCTGGACATGAAGCGGACGTTCGACGAGATCGTCGAGTCGCACGCGGACGGCGAGCGGGCGCGGGCGATCCTGGCGAACCCCTTCTACCAGTCCCTGTCGGCCGGCTTCGCGGGCACGCAGGAGTACATGGCGATGGAGAAGCTGGGGCAGCTGCGGGCCCGGGACGACTGGGACCTGATCGTCGTGGACACCCCGCCGAGCCGGTCCGCGCTGGACTTCCTCGACGCGCCGAAGCGGCTGGGGTCCTTCCTGGACGGGAAGTTCATCCGGGTGCTGATGGCTCCGGCGAAGGTCGGCGGCCGGGCCGGGATGGCGTTCCTCAACGTCGGCATGTCGATGATGACCGGCACCCTGAGCAAGCTGATGGGTGCCTCGCTGCTGAAGGACGTGCAGACGTTCGTGGCGGCGATGGACACGATGTTCGGAGGGTTCCGCACGCGCGCGGACGCGACGTTCCGGCTGCTCCAGGCTCCCGGTACGGCGTTCCTCGTGGTCGCGGCGCCGGAGCCGGACGCGCTGCGCGAGGCGGCGTACTTCGTGGAGCGGCTGGCCGCGGAGAGGATGCCGCTGGCCGGTCTGGTGCTGAACCGGGTGCACGGGAGTGACGCGGAACAGCTGTCGGCGGAGCGGGCGCTGGCGGCCGCAGAGAATCTTGAAGAAGGCGGCATTGTCGATCAGGAGTCCGGGAAAGCTGGACTTCGTGACGCCGCCGACGACGGCTCCCCCGGTGTGGGCGACGTACATGACCAGCGCGACGTGAACGACGTGAACGACACGAATGACGTGGACGGCGTGAACGGCGTGGACGGCGTGGACCAGATCACCGCAGGACTGCTGCGCCTGCACGCCGAGCGGATGCAGGTGATCGCGCGTGAGCAGCGCACACGCGATCGCTTCACCTCTCTTCACCCGGAGGTGGCGGTGGCCGAAGTGGCCGCCCTGCCCGGCGATGTGCACGACCTCGCCGGGCTGCGGGCCATCGGAGAGCGACTCGCGGCCGGGGTTCCGGCCGCAGGAGCGTAGGCGTACGTACGAGTGGTGCCGGCGCGGCGCCCGGGTGGTTACCCGGCTGCCGCGTAGGTCTCGTACGACACGTCGATCTCCGCGTCGACATCCACGGTGAGGATGCCCGTACTGCGCTCGTACTCCGTGCGGGCGGTTTCGAGCAGCCGTCGCCACGAGGTGACGGTGGGACGCCGGCGCAGCAATGCGCGTCGTTCCCGCTCGGTCATGCCGCCCCACACTCCGAACTCGACACGGTTGTCGAGTGCGTCGGCCAGGCATTCGGTCCGCACCGGACACCCGGTGCACACCGCCTTGGCCCTGTTCTGTGCCGCTCCTTGAACGAACAGTTCATCCGGATCGGTAGTGCGGCAGGCTGCCTGCGCACTCCAGTCGGTAACCCAGCCCATCCCGGTGCCGTCCTCTCCCGAATCGAGGCTCCCCCACGGCGGTAGCGGCATATTCACCGCTGCCAGTTGAGGACGTTACGGAAGGCGGGGACGGTGCAACACCCCCGACGGGCCCAATCTTGAATGGTCCGAACGGACTATGGGTAAGCGGCAGATCACCCGACGGAGTGATCCGGCGACATGCCCGACCATTCCGGCGATTCGGGTGAAATCGGGGAGCGCCGGTGAGCCGCCGTCAGAGCGAAGGGCGGGATTCGGACATGAGTCCACCCCATTCGGGAAGGGTGAAAATCAAGCCGGGGGGTTGATGTCGCACCGCACTGCTGTGACAGTTGGGGACAGCTTAGGCCAAGGCATTCGCGCGTGTCCGGTGAATGAGAACGTAGGCTGCCCTCTATGGGAAAGAAGCGCTCGGGCGCAGGGCTGACGGGGCCGCAGCAGGCCGCCAAGTTCCTCGGGGTGTCGGTTCTCTCCGGAGTCGTACTTGCCGGCATCGCGATCCCGGGCGCAGGCGCGCTGGGCCTCGCGGCCAAGGGCACGGTCGAGGGTTTCGATGAGATCCCGGCCAATCTGAAGACGCCTCCGCTGAGCCAGCGCACCACGATCCTGGATGCCGAGGGTGGCTTGATCGCCACCGTCTATTCACGGGACCGGCAGGTCGTGCCGCTGACGGCCATGTCGCCCTACATGCAGAAGGCGATCGTCGCCATCGAGGACTCGCGCTTCTACGAGCACGGCGCGGTCGACCTCAAGGGCATCCTCCGTGCGGTCAACCGCAACGCGCAGGAGGGCGGCGCGGCCCAGGGCGCCTCCACGCTCACGCAGCAGTACGTGAAGAACGTCTTCGTCGAGGAGGCCGGCGACGACGAGACGAAGGTGCGCGAGGCCCAGGAGAAGAGCCTCGGCCGCAAGATCCGCGAGCTGAAGTACTCGATCCAGGTCGAGGAGGAGCTCGGGAAGAAGAAGATCCTCGAGAACTACCTCAACATCACCTACTTCGGCCAGGGGGCGTACGGCATCGAGTCCGCCGCCCAGCGCTACTTCAGCAAGCCCGCCAAGGACCTGACGCTGGAGGAGTCGGCGCTGCTCGCCGGCCTCGTGCAGTCGCCCAGCCGGTACGACCCGGTGAACGACAGCCAGGAGGCGATGAAGCGCCGCAACGTCGTCCTGCAGCGCATGGCCGACGTCAAGGACATCTCGCAGGCCGAGGCGGACGAGGCGAAGGCGAAGCCGGTCACGCTGAAGGTGACCCGGCCCAAGAACGGCTGCATCACCGCGGTCAAGGGCGCCGGGTTCTTCTGCGACTACGTGCGCGCCACCTTCCTCTCCGACCCGGTCTTCGGCAAGACCCGCGAGGAGCGGGCCAAGATCTGGAACCAGGGCGGCCTGACCATCCGCACGACGCTGGACCCGCAGTCGCAGGAGGCCGCCAACGCCTCGATCAAGGACCACGTCAACGAGGACGACTCGATCGCCACGGCCGTGACCATGGTCCAGCCGGGCACCGGCAAGGTCCTGGCGATGGGCCAGTCGAAGCCGTACGGCTTCGGGAAGAACGAGACGCAGATCAACTACTCCGTCGACAAGCGGATGGGCGGCTCCAACTTCGGCTTCCAGGTGGGCTCCACGTTCAAGCCGTTCATCGCGGCCGCCGCCATAGAGCAGGGCATGGAGCCGACGAAGGTCTACTCGGCCCCGAACAAGATGGAGTACCCGAGCCCGGTGGCGCGCTGCTCGGGCCCGGCCTGGCAGAACCTGCCGCTCGGCAACGGCAAGCTGCAGACCGCGGAGAACGAGACGCGGGACGAGGTCGGCCCGTACGCGCTGCGGACGGCGATGGAGAAGTCCATCAACACCTACTTCGTGCAGATGATCTCGGACATCGGCCTCTGCCCGGTGACGGAGATGACGCAGAAGCTCGGCGTGGTCCCGGCCAGCGGGGTCAAGCTGCCCGAGGAGCCGTCCATCGCGCTCGGCTCCGCCGAGATGTCCCCGCTGACGATGGCCAACGCGTACGCCGCCTTCGCGAACCGGGGCGTCTACTGCACCCCGATCGCCCTGGAGTCGATCACCGACGCGCACGGCAAGGCGCTCACGGTGCCGAAGACCAAGTGCGACCGGGCGATGTCCCAGGACACGGCCGACACCATCAACCAGCTGCTGCGCGGGGTCGTCGACTCCGGTACGGGTGAGCGGGCCGGCCTGACCGACCGCGACAACGCGGGCAAGACCGGTACCACCGACAACCGCTACAACGCCTGGTTCGTGGGCTACACCCCGAACCTGTCCAGCGCGGTGTGGGTCGGCTCCGGCGGCTCGAAGAAGATCTCGATGGAGGACATCACCATCGGCGGTCAGTACTACCCGAAGGTCTTCGGCGGCGGCCTGCCCGGCCCGATCTGGAAGGACGCCGTCTCGGGCGCGCTCTCCGGCCGCGAGGCCCCGAACTTCGTCGGCGCCAGCGTCCCGGAGTCCCCGGTCGGGGGCGGCGGCGCGGGCAACGGCGGCACCGGCGGGAACGGCGGCGGCCGGGGCAACACGCCCCAGCCGCCCGCCACCCCGCGCAAGCCGAACAAGCCCGGCAAGCCCGGCGGTGACAACAAGCCCGGCGGCGGGGCCGGTGGCGGCGGAGCTGCCGCCGGAGGCGGCGGGGTCAACCCGGTCCCCGACGTGCCGGTCAAGCCGGTGCCCGAGGTCCCGGTGATCCCGGGTCCGACGGGCGCCGGCGGCGGGGCGACCCCGTAGCCGAACGGAGACGAAAGAGGGGGAGGGCCCCGGCCGGATCACCGGCCGGGGCCCTCCCCTCTTCTTCTCTGCTGTTCCTGTCCCTACGAAGGCCGACCCTACGAAAGCTGCTTCTTGACGGCCGCGGCGACGCGGCCGCCCTCCGCCAGACCCGCCACCTTCGGGTTGACGATCTTCATGACGGCGCCCATGGCCCGCGGCCCCTCGGCACCAGCCGCCTTGGCCTCCTCGACGGCCTGCGCCACGATCGCGGTCAGCTCGTCGTCGCTGAGCTGCTTGGGCAGGTAGGCGTCGAGGAACTCGCCCTCCGCGGTCTCCCGCGCGGCCTGCTCGTCGCGGCCGCCCTGGGCGAAGGCCTCCGCGGCCTCGCGGCGCTTCTTCGCCTCCTTGGCGATCACCTTGAGGACTTCCTCGTCGGAGAGCACGCGCGCCTCCTTGCCCGCGACCTCCTCCTTGGTGATGGCGGAGAGGGTCAGGCGCAGGGTGGACGAGCCGAGTTCGTCGCGCGCCTTGATGGCGGTGGTGAGGTCTTCCTGGAGCTTGGCCTTGAGCGTGGTCATGCCCCTGAGTCTGCCAGGTGCGGGGCCTGGGGCGCCCATCGGTTTTCCTGGTCTGCGACGATGGGGGCATGCACGCGCGTTACGCAACCCCCCTGAAGGTGACCGCCTCGATCGCGGCGGTGGGGGCCGCTGGTGTGGCCTATGCCGCGGGGTTCGAAGCCCGGTCCTTCCGACTTCGCCGGATCACCGTTCCGGTACTGCCCGCCGGGATGCGCCCGCTGCGCGTACTGCAGGTCTCGGACATCCACATGGTCGGCGGCCAGCGCAAGAAGCGCGCCTGGCTGCAGTCCCTGGCCGGACTGCGCCCCGACTTCGTCGTGAACACCGGGGACAACCTCTCCGACACGGAGGGCGTGCCCGAGCTGCTCGACTCTCTGGGTCCGCTGATGGAGTTCCCCGGGGTGTACGTCTTCGGGTCCAACGACTACTACGGGCCGCGGCTGCGCAACCCCGGGCGCTACCTGATCGAGAAGGTGCAGGGCCGCCACGGCCTCAACGGCAACAAGCCGGTCGTCGGCGCCGTGCACAACCCGTGGGAGGACATGCGGGACGCCTTCGACGCGGCGGGCTGGCTGAACCTCACGAACACCCGGGCCCGGCTGAAGGTGAACGGGGTGGAGCTGGCCTTCACCGGCCTGGACGACCCGCACATCAAGCGGGACCGCTACGAGCGGGTCGCGGGCGGCCCGGAGGCGGACGCGGACTTCTCCCTGGCCGTGGTGCACGCCCCCTACCTGCGGGTACTGGAATCCTTCACGGCCGACCGCTACCCGCTGATCCTCGCCGGGCACACCCACGGCGGCCAGCTGTGCGTCCCCTTCTACGGGGCGCTCGTCACCAACTGCGACCTCGACACGAAGCGGGTGAAGGGCCTGTCCACGTACGAGACCCAGGGCCGGCGCTCGTACCTCCACGTCTCGGCCGGCTGCGGCACCAACCGCTTCACCCCGGTCCGCTTCGCCTGCCCCCCGGAGGCGACCCTCCTGACCCTGGCCCCCAAGGCCTGACCCCGGCCCCGGACCCCCGCGAAAACCGGATTTCGTCTCAGGCCGAGGGTCCGCTAAAGTAATCGATGTCGCCAGGACAGCACAGCTTCAGGGCGACGATCGGGGTGTAGCGCAGCTTGGCAGCGCGCTTCGTTCGGGACGAAGAGGTCGTGGGTTCAAATCCCGCCACCCCGACTTCGTAAGACCAGGTCAAGGGCCTGATCCGCATCGCGGATCAGGCCCTTCCTGCATTTCGGCGTGCCGTCCTTCGGGTACCCCCGGGCGTCCTCGACCGGATCGCCAGCAAGGCAAAAGCGGATGCGTGGACCCTGGATGCCGCAGCTTCGCAGCTCCTTGGAGCGCTCACGCCGCGGCCGGCTTTCCGTCGGCCGGAAAGGAACACCATCGTGCTTTCCCTGCCCCCGCGCCCCGGCGCGGCCCCGCGCGTCTTCGGTCCTGCCCCGCACGGCCAGGGCTCCCAGATCTCCCCGATCATGATGCAGGAGGAGCTGTGGGGGCGGATGCGGGCGCTGCCCTTCGTCTACATGGCCCCCACGCTCGTCTCCGTCTCGCACGCCCGCTCGCTCTTCCTGCCCGAGGGCATCGGGTCGGGTCCGGACGAAGCGTTCCAGGGCGGCCGGGAGTTCGCGCACATCCACCCCCACCACGACGGCTCCCTCCACGTGACCCTCCCGAAGGACATCGAGGCCGAGGTAATCGACGCCGGTTGGGGCGTGCACCACCCCGTCCAGAACGTGACGCTCATCTACGGGCCCCGGAACTCGGCGGAGCTGGAGATCGCCTGGCGGATCGTGCAGGAGTCGTACTGGTACGCGCTCGGCGCGAAGTAGCACCCGCCGCCTTCTCCAGGTCAGGGGCCTGATCCGAGGACCGGATCGGGCCCCTGCAGTGTCCTGACCGCTCCGGTGGGTGTGCGTGGGGTGCGGGGTGGGGGTGGGGGTGTTGGAATGCGGGGAGGGACAGGCTGCGGTGAGGAGCGGTCATGGGCGGCGGCTCCGGGTGGATGGTGGTGCTGGTGCACCTGCTGCGGGCGGTCGGGTCCGGGGCGTTGGTGACGTACCTGTACTACGTGGCCCCGCTGGACTACGGCTTCGGGGTCGTGGCCGTCGCGGCGCTGGCCGCGGGGCTGCTGGTCTTCGGGTGCCTGATCGTCTGGCAGGTCAAGGCCATCGCCCGTTCGGCCCATCCGAGGCTGCGGGTCCTGGAGGCCCTGGGCACCGCGGTGCCGCTGTTCCTGATGCTGTTCTCGGCGGCGTACTTCCTGCTCTCGGGTGACCGGCCCGGGTCGTTCTCCGAGGCGCTGAGCCGGACCGACGCCCTGTACTTCACGGTGACGGTGTTCGCGACCGTGGGCTTCGGCGACATCGTGCCCGCCGACGGGACCGGGCGGGCGCTGGTCACCGCGCAGATGGTGGCCGATCTGATCATGGTGGGGCTCGTCGCCAAGGTGCTCTTCGGAGCGGTGGAGACCGGGCTGTCCCGGCGGCCTGAGAAGAGGAGCGGTCCATGACGGCTACGGAACCCCAGCCCGGGCAGCCCGGCCGGCCCGCCCAGCCGGCCCGGCAGCCCGAACCGGTGGTGCTGCGGGGGCTGCTGAAGACGGCTTCGTACCGCAGGATCCTGCTGCTCTGCGCCCTGGTCGGGATTCCGGTGTCCCTCGTCTGCTTCTGGTTCCTCGCGGGGCTGCACGCGTTGCAGCAGCTGCTGTGGGAGAGCCTGCCGCACTCGCTCGGCTGGGACGGGCCGCCGTGGTGGTGGCCGCTGCCGCTGCTGCTGGTCGGCGGCATCGGCGTGGGCCTGGTGGTGGCCCGGCTGCCCGGGGCCGGCGGGCACGTCCCCGCGGCCGGGCTGGCCGTGGGCGGGGCGTCGACCAAGGTGCTGCCGGGGGTGGTGCTCGCGGCGGCGGCGAGCCTGCCGTTCGGCGCGGTGCTGGGCCCGGAGGCGCCGCTGATCGCCCTGGGCAGCGGCTTCGCGCTGCTGTTGAGGGACCTCGCGCGGGGGTCGGCCACCCCGCAGGCCACGGCGCTGCTGGGGGTGGCGGGCGCGGCCGCGGCCATCGCCGCCATCTTCGGGAGCCCGCTGGTCGCGGCCGTGCTGCTGATCGAGGTGGTGGGGGTGGGCGGCCCGCAGCTGGTCGCCGTCATGCTGCCCGCGATGCTGTCGAGCGGGGTGGGGGCCCTGGTGTTCACCGGGTTCGGGCGCTGGACCGGCCTGCAGACCGACGGGCTGGCCGTCACGCTCCCCGGGCCCGTGCCCCGGCTGGACGCGGCCGACGTGGGCTGGGCGCTGCTGCTGGCCGTGGTGCTGGCGGCCGTCGTGCGCGAGGCGGTGGGGGCGGGTCAGGTGGTGGCGGCGTTCGTGGCGAAGGGGCCGGTGACGCGTACGGCGCTGTGCGCGCTCGGCGCCGGTGTCTGCGCGGCCGTGTACGCGCTGGTCACGGACCGTTCCCCGGTGGACGTGGCCTCGTCCGGGCAGGCCTTGCTGGCCTCGCTGGCCGGTGATCCGAAGGCCTGGGGCGCGGGGGCGCTGGTGGCCGTGCTGCTGTGCAAGACCGTCGCGTACGCGCTCTGCCTCGGCGGCATGCGCGGCGGCCCGATCTTCCCCGCGCTGTTCCTGGGGGCGGCGGCCGGGGTGCTGGCGGCGCCGCTGCCCGGGCTGGGGGTGGTGCCGGCGGTGGCGGCGGGGCTGGCCGCGGCGGGGGCGAGCGTGCTGCGGCTGCCGGTCAGCAGCGCGGTGATGGCGATCCTGCTGGTCGGCAGCCCGGGGATGACGCCGGTGGTGATCCTGGCCGCCGTCGCGGCCCTGATCACCACCGAGCTGCTGCCCGGGCCCCGGCGTCAGCTGTCAGGCTGAGGGCCCGTCGGCGCCGAAGAACTCCGCCAGGGCGGGGGCCAGGACGGCCGGGTCCACGTCGTGGGTCTGGCCGTCCAGGGTGCGGTGGCGGCCCGCCGGCAGCAGGGCGGCGAGGGCCCGGGCGCCGGACTGGAGCCAGGGGTCGCTCGCGCCGCCGCCGATGGCCAGCACGGGGATCCGTACGGCCGCCCAGCGGTCGGCCGGCAGGGGGTGGCCGGACATGGTGTCGCCCATGACCCGGGCGTCGTACGGGAGGGTGTGCGCCAGCGCCGCGAAGTGGCTCCAGAGGCCGCTCGCCCGTATCTGGCCGACGAGTTCGGCCGGGACGAGGACGGCGGCGGTGAGCATGAGGGTGACGGCGTCGTCGCGCCGGTCCTCGGCGATGGCGGTGTCCAGCTGCTCCACGCAGTCGGCGGGGACCGGGGGGCGGCTGTCGTCGACGACGAAGGGGGGCTCGTACAGGGCGAGTTCCTTCATCGGGACGCCGTGGGCCGCGGCCTCCAGGGCCAGGACGGCGCCCGAGGACATGCCCATCACCCGTACGGGGCCGTCGAGTTCGGCGATGACGGCGACCAGGTCCTCGACCTCCCGCTCCACCGCGTAGGGGGCGGTGTCGCCGCTGTCGCCCCGGCCGCGGCGGTCGTAGGTCACGACGGTGAAGCGCTCGCCGAGGAGCCCCGCGAGCACCGCCCACCTGGGGTCGTTGCGGACCTGGTAGGCGCCTCCGACGAGGACGAGGGCGGGACCCGCGCCGCTGCGGTCGTAGGCGATGGCGGTCCCGTCGCGGGAAATGGCCTTCTGCACGGTCTGCTCCCCCTCACACTATGTGGACGGCGTCCACATCTCGATCGTAGGCTATACCTGTAAGTTCACGCCGTCCACATAAAGCGAGGAATCGAGGCCCGATGCCTTCGAAGACCGAACCACCGCCCCCGCCCAAGCGCAGTACCTACCGCCACGGGAACCTGCGCAGCGCGCTGCTCGAAGCCGCCCTGGAGCTGGCGCGCGAGGGCGGACCGGACGCCGTCTCGCTGCGCGAGGTCACCCGGCGCGCCGGGGTGTCGCCCAACGCCGCCTACCGGCACTTCGCCGACCGGGGGGCACTGGTGCACGGGGTCTCGCAGGCCGCGATGGCCCGGGTGGCCCTGGCGATGGAGGCGGAGATCGACGGCCTGCCCCCCGCCCAGGACCCGGCCGAAGCCGCCCGCGCCCGCTTCCGCGCGGTGGGAACGGGCTACATCCGCTTCGCCGTGACCGAGCCGGGCTGGTTCCGGACCGCCTTCCACGTACCGGCCGACATGACGTACGCGGCCGACGCCACGGCCGCCGGGGCGGGCGGGCTCACGCCGTTCGAGCTGCTCGGCGCCTCGCTGGACGGGCTCGTGGAGACCGGCGCCCTGCCGCAGGCCCGCCGCCCGGGCGCGGAGTTCCTCGCCTGGTCCGCGGTGCACGGCCTGGCGTCCCTGATCATCGACGGCCCCCTGTGCGGCATCACCCCGGAGCAGGCCCACGACGCGGGCCGGGACGTGATCGCCATGATCGAGCGGGGGCTCTGACGCCCGACGGGGACCGGGCCGGGCCGGGGGCCGCCGCCCGGCCGGCCCCGTGCGTCACGCGTCCAGGGGGTTCGCGGCGATGCGCTTCGCCGCGCCGCCCGCGACGTAGGACGTCGCCGCGCAGGCGGGCTTGCGGGCCGCCTGGTCCTCGACCAGGGCGAGGAAGGAGGGGCCGAAGCCGAGGCGGGGGTAGTGCTCCAGCAGGCCGGAGAGGAAGGCCGGCTCGAAGTCGGCCACGCGCAGGCCGGACACGTCGGCACTGGTGCCCACCTGGAGGAGGTGGCTCTCGACGTCCTCGGCGGCCGTGACGTCGTCGCGCATGTGCAGCACGATGACCTCCTCCGCGCGGGCCCGGCGGGCCGGGGGCCAGCCCAGGCCGGCCGTGAAGAGCCGGGCCACGTGTCCGCCGGCCTCCTCGAAGGGCAGGGTGTGGCTGTCGAACGGCGCGGTCAGGCCCAGGTCGTGGAGCAGGGCGCTGACGTAGAGCAGCTCCGCGTCGTACGAGAGCCCGTGCGCGCGGGCGTACTCGGCGCCGAAGGCGTAGGAGCGGACGGAGTGGTTGAGGAGGGCGGCGTCGGCGTACTCCGAGGCGATCTCGAAGGCCGAACGGGCCGTGTCCGAATCGAGGTTGTGAAGGGTCCACGTCATGGACCGCACTCTAGAGGGGGGTGGTGAAGTCCACCGCCGACGGGCCTTCCTCTCCCGGCCACCACAACCGGGCCGGTGCGGGCGGGGTTTCGGCGAGGACGGTGCCGCGCGAGACGACGTACCGCGGCCGGACCTGGCGGCGGATCGCCTCCGCGGGGGTGGGTGCCGGGAGGAGGACGAAGGAGGCGGGGGCGCCCGGCGTGATCCCGTACTCGGTGGAGGACAGGCCGAGGACCCGCGCCGCGCGCTCCGTCACCATCGAGAACGCGACCGGGATGTCGTCCGCGCCGGTGAGCTGGGCGGCGTACAGGCCGACGAGGGCGGTCTGGAGCGGGTTGGCGGTGCCGAGGGCGTTCCAGGGATCCATCACGTCGTCGTGGCCGAAGGCCACGTTGACCCCGGCGGCCAGCATCTCCTTCACCTGGGTGAGGCCGCGCCGCTTGGGGTAGGCGTCGAAGCGGCCCTGGAGGTTGAGGTTCGCGAAGGGGTTGGCGACCAGGTTGATGCCGGAACGGGCGAGCAGCCGCTGGAGTTTGAAGCTGTAGGCGCCGTTGTAGGAGCCCATGGCGGTGGTGTGGGAGGCGGTGGCGCGCTCGCGCAGGCCCGAACGCAGGGCGAGGCTGGCCAGCACCTCCACGAAGCGGGACTGTTCGTCGTCGATCTCGTCGCAGTGGGCGTCTACGCGGAGTCCGTGCTCCTCGGCCACCGCGAACGCGGTCCGCAGCGAGGCGACGCCGTCCTCGCGGGTGTCCTCGAAGTGCGGGATCGCACCGACCACGTCCGCCCCGCGGGCGACGGCCTCGCGCAGGAGCGCCTCGCCGTCGGGGAAGGAGACGATGCCCTCCTGCGGGAAGGCGACGATCTGCAGGGTCATGATGTCCCGCACCCGGTCGCGGACCTCCAGCAGCGCGTCCAGTGCGGTGAGGGACGGGTCGGTGACGTCGCAGTGCGTACGGACGTGCAGCACGCCGTTGGCCGCCTGCCAGCGCAGCACCTCGGTGGCCCGGGCGATCACGTCCTCGCGGGTCAGGGTGCGCTTGCGCTCGCTCCAGCAGGCGATGCCCTCCCACAGGGTGCCGGAGACGTTCGGGCGGGGCCGGCCTGCGGTGAGGGCGGTGTCCAGGTGGATGTGCGGCTCGACGAAGGGGGCGGTGAGCAGCCCGCCGTGGGCCTCGATGAGCACGCCGGTCGCGGGCGGCTCCTTCTGGTCGTCGTACGGGATCACCCGCGCGATCCGGCCGTCCTCGGCGACCTCCACGTCGGACAGGCCGTCTTCGTGCAGCAGCCGGGCGCCCCGGACGATCATCCGCATGCGAGCCAGCCTAGGCACCCCGCCCGGAGTGCGCACGCGGCTCGGCGGACCCGCGCGTGCACACATACCCGCGCGGGCACACGGACCCGCGCGGGCCCGGGGCCCGACACCGGCACGCGGCCCGACGTTTCACGTGAAACATCGGGCCGGTGACCGGTGCCGAGGCTCAGCCGCGCTTGGCCTGTGCCTTCTGCTGCATGCCTCGCGTCTTCGCGGAGAGCGACTGGGCCTCTCTGCCCGCGGCCTTGGCACGTGCCTCGGCCGCCGTGTTCTTCGCCATCGCGCGTTCGGAATCCTGGTGGCTGTGGTGGCCGGTACGAGCCTTCTTGGCCATGATCAACACCCTCTCGCAGCGTTCGGCGTACGCACACCACCATGCGCCCGTTCGGCGCAGTCGGCATCCCGGCCGCCCGCCGCGGCCGGACCCGTAAGAATGGAGCGCATGACCAGCAGCGACAGCGACCTGACCCCCGGCACCGCACCCGCTTCCGAGATGCCCGACTGGGAGAAGCGCTTCCGGGCACCGCGCGTGGGCCTTCCCGAGTGGGCCGAGGACGCCCCGGACCGCTCGCTCTTCGTCTCGAACGCCACCGGGACCTACGAGCTCTACGCCTGGGACCGGGCCACCGGCACGCAGCGGCAGGCCACCGACCGCCCCAACGGCACCACCGACGGCACGCTCTCCCCCGACGGGGAGTGGATCTGGTGGTTCTCCGACACCGACGGAGACGAGTTCGGCACCTGGGTCCGCCAGCCCTTCGCCGGCGGACCGGACGAGCCCGCCACGCCCGGACTGGAGCCCTCCTACCCCGCCGGCCTCGCCATCGGCCGTGACGGCACGGCGGTCGTGGGCCGGTCCACCGACGAGGAGGGCTCCACCATCCACGTCGTACGCCCCGGCGCCGCCCCCGAGGTCGTCTACCGGCACCGCGAGTCGGCCGGCGTGGGCGACCTCTCCTACGACGGGACCCTCCTGGCGATCGAGCACACCGAGCACGGCGACGCCATGCACACGGCGCTGCGCGTGGTCACCCTCGACGGCGCCACCGTCGCCGAGCTGGACGACTCCCGGGGCGGCACCGAGGAACTGGGCCTGGAGGTGCTCGGCTTCGCACCCGTCGCCGGGGACACCCGGCTGCTCATCGGGCACCAGCGCCGCGGCCGCTGGGAGCCGATGGTGTGGGACGTGGCCAGTGGGGCGGAGGAGGACCTGGCCGTCGACCTGCCCGGCGACGTGAGCGCCGAGTGGTACCCGGACGGGAGCGCGCTGCTCATCGCCCACAGCTTCGAGGCGCGCAGCGAGCTGTGGCGCTACGACCTGGCCGCGCGCGAACTCGTACGGGTGGACACTCCGCCGGGAACGGTGTCGGGTGCGACGGCCCGCCCGGACGGGACCGTGGAGTACCAGTGGTCCTCGGCCGCCGAGCCGGCCGTCGTACGGTCCACCGCGGGCGGGGTCGTCCTGGACCCGCCGGGCATGCGGCCGCCGGCCTCCGTGCCGGTGGAGGACGTCTGGGTGGAAGGGCCCGGCGGGCGGATCCACGCGCTCGCACAGCGGCCCGTGGGCCACGGTGACGGCCCCTTCCCGACGGTCTTCGAGATCCACGGCGGGCCGACCTGGCACGACTCCGACGCCTTCGCGGCCACCCCGGCGGCCTGGCTGGACCACGGTTTCGCGGTGGTCCGCGTCAACTACCGGGGCTCGACGGGCTACGGCCGCGAGTGGACCGACGCCCTCAAGCACCGGGTCGGCCTGATCGAGCTGGAGGACATCACTGCGGTCCGGGAGTGGGCCGTGGCCTCCGGCCTGGCGGATCCGGCGCGGCTGGTGCTCTCGGGCGGGTCCTGGGGCGGCTACCTGACACTGCTCGGCATCGGCATGCGGCCCGACGACTGGGCGGTCGGGCTGGCCGCCGTACCGGTCGCGGACTACGTGACGGCGTACCACGACGAGATGGAGGCGCTGAAGGCCCTGGACCGCACCCTCTTCGGCGGCACCCCGGAGGAGGTCCCGGAGCGGTTCGAGGCCTCCTCGCCGCTGACGTACGTGGACGCGGTGAAGGCGCCGGTGCACATCGCGGCGGGCGTCAACGACCCGCGCTGCCCGATCCGGCAGATCGAGAACTACGTCGACCGGCTCGCTGCGCGCGGCGCGGTGCACGAGGTGTACCGCTACGACGCGGGACACGGCTCGCTGGTGGTGGAGGAGCGCATCAAGCAGGTCCGGATGGACCTGGAATTCGCGCTGAAGCACCTGCCGCAGGGCCTGCCGGGCTGACCCGGCACCGGGCTTCCGGTGCACCCCCCGTACCGTTGGTGGGGTGCACCGGTTTCTCCTGACCCCGCGCTGGTGGGGGATCAACGTCTTCGTCGCGCTCTCCATCCCCTTCTGCCTGTTCATGGGGACCTGGCAGCTCGGCCGGTTCGAGGACCGCGTCGGCAGCCACGCGGAGGCGCGGGCCGAGCGGCCCGCCGACCAGGCGCCCGCGCCGCTGGACTCGCTGCTCCCGGTGGACACGAAGACCTCGGGGCGGCTTGCTTCCACGGCCGGCGAGTACGGTCAGCAGCTGCTCGTCCCCGAACGGGACCTCGGCGGGAAGCCCGGCTTCTACGTCCTGACCCTGCTGCGGACCGACTCCGGGAAGACGGTCCCGGTGGTCCGGGGCTGGCTGCCGGGTACGGCCGACCCGGCGAAGGCGCCGGCCCCGCCGACGGGTCGGGTCGAGGTGACGGGGGCCCTGCAGTCCTCGGAGAGCTCGGGCACCAAGGGCGTGCACGCGCAGGGCGGGCTGCCGCCGGGCCAGCTCGGGGTCATCGGTGCGGCCACGCTGGTCAACCTGGTGCACGAGCCGCTCTACGACGCCTGGCTGACGGTGCAGACCCCGGTCGACGGGATGACTCCGGTGCCGGCGAAGGCGCCGAACAACACCGGGCTGGACCTGAAGGCCTTCCAGAACCTCGGCTACACGGGCGAGTGGTTCGTCTTCGTCGCCTTCGTGCTCTTCATGTGGTTCCGGCTCTACCGGCGCGAGGTGGAAACCCTCCGCGACGCCGAGTCGGGACTGCTGCCCGCCGAAGCCCCCGCACCCGCTGCCGCGGACCCCGCCGGAAAGCCGGAAGCGACGCCGGGGCCGGAGCCGGAAGCGACGCCCGAGCCGGCTACGGCGCGCCCGGCGGAATGAGGCCCGTGCGGTAGACCGTGCCGCCGCAGGCCGCCGGGATGGTGGTCTGGGTGACGGGGGCGCCCGTGCCCGGGGTGTGGGAGACCTCGACCCCGGCCGACGGGCTCCGGGAGCCGGTCTGCGGATCCTTGGCCGGGGCCGTGTCGGCGCCCGCGGGCTCCGTGCCGCCGGCCGCACCGCCCCCCGTCGCCCCGCCCTGCCCGCCGACCGCGGACTGCGCCCCACCGCCCTCCTGCCGGGAGCCCAGCGAAGGCGCCGGCTTCGCCGCCGGGCAGGACTGGCCGGAGGGGACCCAGGCGAAGCGCACCTCGTACGCGGTGTTGGGCTGGAGCAGCACGACGGGCGCCTCGGCGGACGGGTCGGGCAGCAGCGCGCTCGCCGGGTCCCCCGCCGTGTGGCCCGTCACCGTCACCGGCGGCGCGGCCGCCTGGACGGGCGGCGGGCCGGCGGGCGCCACCGAGGCGGCGGTCACGGTGTCCGGGCCGGAGACCGTGCAGCCCCGCGCCGAGACGTTGGTGACCTTGAAGCTGCCGTAGACCTTGCCGTCGGTCTCGGGGGCGCGGGCACTGCCCGACACGCCCAGCTGGTCGGCCGTGCACCCCGGCGCCACGCCGGGCGCCGCACCCACCGGAGGCAGCGGCCCGTGGCCGGCGCCGCCCGAGGGGGCGCCCGCTCCGGCACCGACGGGGCCCGCGGACGTGCCGCCGGACGGGGAGCCGCTCGTCCGCGGGGACGGCTGCGTGGCGCCGCCCGTGCTCTGGCCGCCGCTCGGTGACCCCACCGGCCGGGGTCCGGCCGCCGCGTCGGAACCGTTCTGCCGCGGGTCGGAGGCGTCGGCCGCCTTGGGGCCCTGCGACTCGCCGTGGCCGGCCATGGCCGAGTGCCCGGCCACCGCCCCCTCGTCGGCGTTCAGGTGCAGCGCGGCCGGGATCGCGGTGCCGGCGAGCAACGCCACCGCGGCCGTCGCCAGCAGGGCCTGCCGCTTGCGGGCCCGGCGCGCGGGCACCGCGTGCCGCAGCCGCTCCAGGGCCCCCTCGGAGGGCTCCAGCCCCTGCACGGCTCCGGCCAGCAGGCCGCGCAGCAGCTGCTCGTCGGCCGTGGCCGTCCCGGCCGGGCCGGGCAGGTTCTCGTGGTCGTCCCTCATGACTGCGCAGCCTCCATCGCCACCCGCAGCGCGGCAATGCCCCGCGATCCGTACGCCTTGACCGAGCCGAGCGAAATGCCGAGCGTCTCGGCGACCTGGACCTCCGTCATGTCGGCGAAGTAGCGCAGTACGAGCACCTCGCGCTGACGGCGCTGGAGCCCGCGCATCGCCCTGATCAGGTCGTCGCGCTCCAGCTGGTCGTAAGCCCCCTCCTCCGCGCTGGCCATGTCCGGCATCGGCTTCGACAGCAGCTTCAGGCCGAGGATGCGGCGGCGCAGCGCGGAACGGGAGAGGTTGACGACGGTCTGGCGGAGATAGGCCAGGGTCTTGTCCCGGTCCCGGACCCGGTTGCGGGCCGAGTGGACACGGATGAAGGCCTCCTGGACCACGTCCTCGCAGGAGGCGGTGTCGTCGAGGAGGAGCGCGGCCAGGCCCAGCAGGGAGCGGTAGTGGGCCCGGTAGGTCTCGGTGAGGTGGTCGACGGTGGTACCGGCCACGACCGGCCGCTCGGCGTCGGCACCGGCGCCGGCCTCGGCGGCCGCCCCGGGTATCGAAGCGCCGGGCGGGACGGCCGCGGGCGGGAGGACCTCCGTCGAGGGTGGATTCGTGGCGGTGTCCGCGCTATCGCGGGGCGCGGGCACGCGGCCGCCCAGGGTCGGCGGTGCGATGTGCGGCACGCTGGCCGGCGGGACGGGCACGATCACAGGGAAGCCGCCGCCGGGCGTGCCTGGACGCCGGCGCGAGGGAACGATCCCGCTGCGCGCCGGTAGGACGGCCACGTCCAACAGTGCCTCTGCCACGCCCGTTGGACACGCATCCCCCCGTCAGGGTTGTACGCGCCAGGCAGAGTATTCAGCAATTTCCCTATTGCCTTCATGCGTACCCGCTCTTCCCGATTGCCCCATTCATCCAGGCGGCAGTCGGGCCATCACCTTGATCAAGGGATCGATGCCGATCCTACAAAGCGGATTACGCGAATTCACCCGCGATCAGTTCCGAGATCTGGGCGGCGTTCAGGGCGGCACCTTTGCGTAGATTGTCCGCACACACGAAGAATTCCAGGGCCCTCGGATCGTCGAGCGAGCTCCTCAGCCGCCCCACCCAGGCGGGATCGGTACCGGCCGCGTCCGCCGGCGTCGGGAACTCGCCCGCCGCCGGATCGTCGACGAGGACCACCCCGGGCGCCGCCTCCAGGACCTCCCGGGCGTGCGCCGCGGCCACCTCCCGCTCGAAGCGGGCCCGTACCGTCAGGGAATGCCCCGTCACCACCGGGACCTGGACGCAGGTCACGGCGACCGGCAGCGATTCCAGGCCCAGGATCCGCCGGGTCTCCGCCCGTACGGCCAGCTCGTGCGAGGACCAGCCGTCCGCGCGCAGCTCCCCGGACCAGGGCACCACGTTCAGCGCGAGCGGCGCCGCGAACGGCCCGGTGTCGTCGCCGACGGCGCGGCGCACGTCCCCGGGCAGCTCCCCGAGGGGGCTTCCGGCGACCTGGGTCAGCTGCCTGCGCAGGGCGTCCGCGCCCGCCCGGCCGGAGCGGCTGGCGGCCTGGTACGAGGAGACGGCCAGCTCGGCCAGCCCGTACTCGGAGTGCAGCGCGCCCACGGCGGCGATCATCGCGGCGGTCACGCAGTCCGGGCCCGCGACGATCCCGCGGGGGCGGCTGCGTACGGCGTGGCCGTTCACCTCGGGCACCACCAGGGGCACCTCGGGGTCTTCCCGGAAGGCGGCGGACTGGTCCACCACGACGGCGCCGCGCGCGGTGGCCACGGGGACCCAGCGCGCCGACACCTCCGCCGGGGTCAGGAAGAGCACGACGTCGCCCGCGCCGAGGCCCTCGAAGGCGTCCTCGGTGAGGGCGAGCACCTCGGCCTCCTCACCGCGTACGGCCAGCACGCGGCCGGCCGAGCGCGAGGAGGCGATCAGGCGGATGTCGCCCCAGACGTCCGCCCGCTGGGACAGGATCTGGAGCAGGATCGTTCCGACCGCCCCGGTCGCCCCGACCACGGCGAGCGCCGGGGCCGGGGCGGACCGGTGCGGACTCATCGTCCGGTGCCTCCGTAGACGACGGCCTCGTCGCTGTCGGAGTCGAGGCCGAAGGCCGTGTGGACGGCGATGACGGCCGCGTTGACGTCGTCCTGGCGGGTCACGACCGAGATGCGGATCTCGGAGGTGGAGATCAGCTCGATGTTGACGCCCGCGTCGGACAGCGCCTGGAAGAAGGAGGCGGTGACGCCCGGGTTGGTCTTCATACCGGCGCCGACCAGGGAGATCTTGCCGATCTGGTCGTCGTAGCGCAGGGAGTCGAAGCCGATCTGCGCCTTCGCCTTCTCCAGGGCGTCGATGGCCTTGTGGCCCTCGGCCTTGGGGAGGGTGAAGGAGATGTCCGTCAGGCCCGTGGAGGCCGCCGACACGTTCTGGACGATCATGTCGATGTTGATCTCGGCGTCCGCGATGGCGCGGAAGATGGCCGCGGCCTCGCCCGGCTTGTCCGGAACGCCGACGACCGTGATCTTGGCTTCGGAGACGTCGTGAGCGACTCCGGAGATGATGGCGTGCTCCACCTGCGCGTCCCCTTGCGGATTCTCGTTGCTGACCCAGGTGCCCGGCAGTCCGGAGAAGGACGAGCGGACGTGGATCGGGATGTTGTAGCGGCGGGCGTACTCGACGCAGCGGTGCAGGAGCACCTTGGAGCCGGAGGCCGCGAGCTCCAGCATGTCCTCGGAGGAGATCCAGTCGATCTTCCGGGCCTTCTTCACGACGCGGGGGTCCGCGGTGAAGACGCCGTCGACGTCGGTGTAGATCTCGCAGACCTCGGCGTCCAGCGCCGCGGCGAGCGCCACGGCGGTGGTGTCCGAGCCGCCCCGGCCGAGGGTGGTGATGTCCTTGGAGTCCGCGGACACGCCCTGGAAACCGGCGACGATGGCGATGTTGCCCTCGTCCAGCGCGGTGCGGATGCGGCCCGGCGTCACATCGATGATGCGCGCTTTGTTGTGGACCGAGTCGGTGATCACGCCTGCCTGGCTGCCGGTGAACGACTGGGCCTCGTGGCCCAGGTTTTTGATCGCCATGGCCAGCAGGGCCATGGAGATCCGCTCTCCGGCGGTCAGCAGCATGTCGAATTCACGCCCGGCAGGCATCGGGGATACCTGCTCGGCGAGATCGATCAGCTCGTCCGTCGTGTCGCCCATCGCGGAAACCACGACGACCACCTGGTGGCCGTTCTTCTTGGCATCCACGATCCGCTTGGCGACGCGCTTGATGCCCTCGGCATCGGCTACGGAGGAGCCTCCGTACTTCTGCACGACAAGGCCCACGTGCGCTCCTCGCTCAATCCAGTACTGCGGTCGCCGGTCAGTCTAACGAGCGACCGCGATACGGCCGACGAGTACCACATCGTGAGATGAACAGTTCAGCCCGTGATCATGCCTGGTCAGGCGCGACCCGCTACCGGTCTCCGGCCTGCTGGGCGGCCGGGCGACGGCCCAGTGTGCCGAGCTCCTCGGCCATGACCGCACCGGCCTGTTCCGCGAGGTCGTCCTCCGTCAGGTCCTCGTCCGTGTCCAGGCCGTCCAGGGCCGCGAGCGGCTGGTTGAGCCGGACGTGGGCGATCAGCGACTGGAGTGCGCGCAGCATCGCCGAGGCCGTCGGGCCCCAGTTGGTGAAGTACGAGAACTGCCACCACCACAGGGCCTCGGTGACCCGGCCCGCCTGGAGGTGGATCAGCCCGTGCCGCAGGTCGGCGACCACGTCGGCCAGGTCGTCGGAGATCCGGTGCGCGACCGGGGTCTTGCGCGGCTCGTAGGGGTCGAAGACCTCGGAATAGACGTCGACCGGCTCCAGCATCAGGGCGAACCGCTCGCGCAGGTCGTCCACGTCCGGTTCCGGGCCGAGGTCGGGCTCGTAGCGCTCCTCGGGCAGGACGTCCTGGTACGCGCCCAGCCGGCCGCCCGCCAGCAGCAGCTGGGACACCTCCAGGAGGAGGAAGGGGACGGCGCTGTCCGGGTCCTCGCCCTTGGCCACCTCGGTGACCGCGACGATGAAGGACTCGATCTGGTCCGCGATCGAGGCGGCGAAGTCGTCCGGATCCTGTCCCAGGGCGTGCAGCGTTGCGTCAGACATCAAGAAGTCGCCTTCCTTCAAAGGCCCGCCCGAGCGTGACCTCGTCCGCGTACTCCAGGTCTCCCCCGACGGGGAGCCCGCTGGCCAGGCGGGTGACCTTCAGGCCCATGGGCTTGATCATGCGGGCGAGGTAGGTGGCGGTGGCCTCGCCCTCCAGGTTCGGGTCGGTCGCCAGGATCAGCTCGGTGACCGCGCCGTCCGCCAGCCGCGCGAGCAGTTCGCGGATCCGCAGGTCGTCCGGGCCGACGCCCTCGATCGGGCTGATCGCCCCGCCGAGGACGTGGTACTTGCCCCGGAACTCGCGGGTCCGCTCGATCGCGACGACGTCCTTCGGCTCCTCGACCACGCAGATGACCGCCGGATCGCGGCGCGGGTCACGGCAGATCCCGCACAGCTCCTCCTGCGCCACGTTCCCGCACACCGCGCAGAAGCGGACCTTCGCCTTGACCTCCAGCAGCGCGTGCGCCAGGCGCCGGACGTCGGTGGGCTCGGCCTGCAGGATGTGGAAGGCGATCCGCTGCGCGCTCTTGGGCCCGACGCCGGGCAGCCTGCCCAGTTCGTCGATCAGGTCCTGGACCACGCCTTCGTACAACGGACTGCCTTCTTTCGTTTCTGCGTGCTTATGGGTGCGGGTGCGAGTGCGGGTGCGGTTCCGCGGAGCGGACCGCGGGAGCGATTAGAACGGAAGGCCGGGGATGCCGCTGCCGCCGCCCAGGGCCTGGGTCAGCGGTCCCAGCTTCTGCTGCTGGAGCGCCTGCGCGTTCTCGTTGGCCGCCTGGACCGCCGCCACCACCAGGTCGGCGAGGGTCTCGGTGTCCTCCGGGTCCACGGCCTTCGGGTCGATGACGAGGGCGCGCAGTTCACCGGAACCGGTGACGGTCGCCTTCACGAGGCCGCCGCCCGCCTGGCCCTCGACCTCGGCCGAGGCCAGCTCCTCCTGGGCCGCGGCGAGGTCCTGCTGCATCTTCTGGGCCTGCTGGAGCAGCTGCTGCATGTTGGGCTGGCCACCACCGGGAATCACAGGTACTCACTCCGTACGTCGAAACGGCTGCGGATCGCCTTCGGGGAAGGCTCGGTCAATCCGAGCCTACGTGCTCCCCGGGCGCCGCGCCCTACGCCGGGAGGACCAACTCTTTCGGGTGAGAGACGGGGCGTGCGCGTACCTGATGGAGCCCTCCTTGTGGGCGGAAAACCCGGGATTCGTTGCCCATCGCGCGTCATTCGAAGGTAGGAAGAGCATGCGCACCATTGCGCACACGCGCATCACACGTCAGCGCAGGCAGAGGGAGTGCCGGGTGAGTCAGCCGGAGATGCAGCCCGAGGGGCCACCCCGGGACCCCGCAGAGGACGGCGACCTTACCGGCCGGCCGTTCCCTCTCGGGGACTGGGGAGAGCCCGCCGAGCGGCTCGACGAGCTCTACCGGCGGGTGGAGGCCGATGCCCTGCGGACGGCCGAGTGGTACCTGTCCGACCGGGCGTGGAAGCGCCGCGGCGCGCGGGCGCTGCGGGCCGGCGCGGCCGTGGGCGCCGTCACGGGCGCTGCCATGCCCCTGCTGGAGCTGACGGGCTCGGCGCCCGGGGCGGCCTCGTACGGCTACCTGTCACTGCTGCTGGCCGCCGCCTGCATGGCCTGCGACCGCTTCTTCGGGCTGACCTCCGGGTGGATGCGGGACGTGGCGACGGCGCAGGCGGTGCAGCGGCGACTGCAGGCGCTCCAGTTCGACTGGGCCTCGGAGAACGTGCGCGAGGTGCTGGGCCCCACCGAGGGGACGGCCAGTGAGGCCGCCGAGCGGTGCCTGACGGTGCTGCGGCGCTTCTCGGAGGACGTCACGGAGCTCGTGCGCTCGGAGACGGCCGACTGGATGGTGGAGTTCCGGGCCGGTCCGGCGCCGCTGCTGATGCAGTCCCTGGCCGGGGCGCCCTCCCGCCCGGACCCGGGGATCGCCCCGGCCCGTTTCCCGCTGCCACCGGGAACCCGCCCGAACATGCCGCGCCAGCGGCCGCCGGAGCAGCCGCGCTGAGTCCCCGGGGCGCGCCGCTCACGGGGGCGGCGCGCCGCGGAGGCCGGGCCGGGGGAATCGGTCCCCGGGTCCGGCCAGTGCCCACGGCCGGTACCGACGACGACCACCGCCGCCGCGGCCGCCACCGCGGCATCAGCGTCAGCTGAAGATGATCATCGAGCCTTGGCCGAGGCTGCGGGTCGCCGCCGCGTGCAGCCCCAGCCACACGTGGCGCTCCCGGGCGAAGGGGCTCTCGTCGTACGGAATGGGCCCCGCGGGCTCCTCCAGCGCCGTCGGCCCCCCGGGCGGTGCGGGCGCCGCGGGCGGGTTCGCCGGGTCTATGCCGATCGCGGGGGCCACGAAGGCCAGCTCCCGCAGCAGCCCCTGCGCCGACCCCAGCGGGCCGCCGCCGGCCAGCAGCTCCTCGTTGGCCAGCGGAGCCTCGAAGTCCACCGGGACGTACGCCCCCGCGTGGTCGTAGTGCCACACCAGGTGCGACTGCTGCGCCGTGGCCTCGAACATCTCCAGCAGCTGCTCGTAGTCCCCGCCCAGCTCGTCCACCGGGGTCACCGGCAGCCCGCAGATCTGCAGCAGGTACGCCCGCCGCAGGAAGTGCAGGGCGTCGTAGTCGAAGCCGGCCACCGGGGCCACGTCCCCGCTCAGGCCGGGCATGTACGCGAACACGGGCACCGACGGCAGGCCCGCCTCACCCAGCGCCTTGTCGTACGAGGCGATCTCTTCCGCGAAGGGGTTGTCGGGGCTGTGGCACAGCACGTCGACAAGGGGGACCAGCCACAGGTCACAGGCCACGCGGGCTCCGATCAGTCGTTGCCGCCGATCGAGCCAGAGTAATGCGCCGGACACGCTCCGCGAAGGGGTGCGCAGAACCCGGGCGGGCGGACGGGCGGCGTCAGAGGCTCGCGGCCCAGTTCAGCCCGTGCTGGTTGTACGCGCGTACGAGGCGGCGTACCTCGTCGGCGTCGGCCAGGGTCACCGCGTCCACCAGCTCGTTGTGCCCGTCCCACAGCGCGGCCCGCAGCTCGGGGGCCCCCTGGAGGTGCGGCACGGAGAAGACCCAGCACTGCACGCGGATGCGGTGCAGGAAGTCCGAGATGTAGGTGTTGCCGACCAGCTCGCTGAGCTCCCGCCAGAAACGCAGGTCGTAGCCGATCAGCACTTCGAGCGAACCGCTGCGCGCGGCCCGCCGCGCCTCCTCAGCGCGGCGGCGCACGGACACCAGCAGTTCGGCGGTACCGGGCGGGGTGCCGCGTTCGGCGAGGCGGCGGAAGATGCCGTCGAGTATCAGCGTCCGGGCCTCGATCATTCCCCGGAAGTCGTCGACGGTGAAGATCCGCACCCGGAAACCCCGGTGCTGCACCGATTCCAGCAGCCCCTGCGCCGAGAGGTCGACCAGGGCCTCGCGCACCGGGGTCGCGGAGACCTCGTACTGCTCGGCGATCTGCTTGACCGTGAACTCGGTCCCGGGCGGGAGACGCCCCGCGAGCACCTCGTCACGCAGCGCGTCCGCGATCTGCTGCCGAAGGGTGTTGCGGGTGACACCTCCGCTCCGGCTGCCTGGCATAGGGGTCCGTCTCCTCCGTAGGTCATCGGACACCTTAGGCCAGGCAGCGCGGCTGAAACCGAGCGGTCTACGGCTGGAATGCGGATGTGATGTCGGCCGTGACGTCCGGACCGTCAGGCGCCGGTGGTGTGCCGGTCGGCCACCGTGAGCGCCTCGTCGAGCAGGGCCAGGCCCTCCTTGGCCTCGGCCTCCGTGACCGTGCACGCGGGGACGACGTGAGTCCGGTTCATGTTGACGAACGGCCACAGCCCGGACGCCTTGCAGGCCGCCGCGAATTCGGCCATCGGCGCGTTGTCGGCGCCCGAGGCGTTGTACGGGACGAGCGGCTCGCGCGTCCCCTTGTCGCGTACGAGCTCCAGCGCCCAGAAGACGCCGAGGCCGCGGACCTCCCCGACGGAGGGGTGGCGCTCGGCGAGGTCGGCCAGCCCGGGGGCGATGACCTCGGCCCCGATGCGGGCGGCGTTCTCGACGATGCCCTCCTCCTCCATCGTGTTGATCGTCGCGACGGCGGCGGCGCAGGCCAGGGGGTGGCCGGAGTACGTCAGTCCGCCCGGGTAGGGGCGGGTGGCGAAGGTCTCGGCGATGGCGGCGGAGATGGCGACGCCGCCGAGCGGCACGTAACCGCTGTTGACGCCCTTGGCGAAGGTGATCAGGTCGGGGGTGACGTCCCAGTGCTCGGCGGCGAACCACTTGCCGGTGCGCCCGAAGCCCGACATGACCTCGTCGAGGATGAAGACGATGCCGTAGCGGTCGCACAGTTCGCGCACGCCGGCCAGGTAGCCGGGCGGCGGGGTCATGATCCCGGCGGTGCCGGGCACCGACTCCAGGATGATCGCGGCGACGGACTGCGGGCCCTCGAAGGCGATCGTGTCGGCGAGGTGGGCGAGGGCGCGCTCGCACTCCTCCTGCTCGGTCGTCGCGTGGAAGGGCGAGCGGTAGAGGAACGGGCCCCAGAAGTGGACGACGCCGGCGGAGGCGGTGTCCGAGGGCCAGCGGCGCGGGTCGCCGGTCAGGTTGATCGCGGCGGCGGTGGCCCCGTGGTACGAGCGGTAGGCGGAGAGCACCTTCTGGCGGCCGGTGTGCAGCCGGGCCATGCGTACGGCGTTCTCCACGGCCTCGGCGCCGCCGTTGGTGAAGAAGACCTTGTCGAGGTCGCCGGGGGTCCGCTCGGCGATGAGGCGTGCGGCCTCGGAGCGGACGTCGACGGCGAAACCGGGCGCCAGGGTGCAGAGCTTCGCGGCCTGCTCCTGGACGGCCGCGACCACCTTGGGGTGCTGGTGGCCGATGTTGGTGTTGACGAGCTGGGAGGAGAAGTCGAGGAAGCGGTTCCCGTCGTAGTCCCAGAAGTACGAGCCCTCGGCGCCGGCGACCGCCAGCGGGTCGATCAGGGCCTGGGCGGACCACGAATGGAAGACGTGAGCGCGGTCGGCGGCCTTGACGGTCGCGCCGGTGACATGAGGGGTCATGCGGTCACGCTAGAAGTGCGCAGGTGGGAAGGGATATCGGCGGACTGTATGGGGGTGGGCGGCCGCTCTCGGCAGTCTGTCTGCCTGGACGAGCATTGACAGCACACTGCCATGATGACAGGCTTCTGTCATAGCTTTCGTCCTACCTGCTGGAGGCGAGCACCATGACCGAGAACCCCGCCAAGCCCGTCCACCTCGCGGTCTACGACACGTGGGCGGACTGGGAGACCGGACACACCACCGCGCACCTCACCCAGCGCGGCCACCGCGTCCGCACGGTCGGCCTCGCCGCCGGCACCCCGGTGACCACGATGGGCGGGCTGCGGATCCTGCCCGACCTGTCCCTCGCCGACCTGCGCCCCGAGGACTCCTCGCTGCTGATCCTGACCGGCGCCGAGCTCTGGGACTCCGGCGACGAGCTCGCCCCGTTCGCGGCCAAGGCCCGCGAGTTCCTGGCCGCCGGGGTGCCGGTCGCGGCCATCTGCGGAGCCACGGCGGGTCTGGCCCGGGAGGGCCTGCTGGACGACCGCCCGCACACCAGCGCGGTCTCGTTCTACCTCGCCGAGCAGCCGGGGTACGCGGGCGCCGAACAGTACGTGGAGGCCGACGCCGTGACGGCGGGCGACCTGATCACGGCCGGTCCGACCGAACCGGTGGCCTTCGCCCGGGAGGTCTTCGCCCGGCTCGGCGTCTATAAGCCGGACGTCCTCGACGCGTGGTACCGGCTCTTCCACGACTCCGACGCGAGCGCGTTCCCGGTCCTGATGGCGGCGGCGGAGGCCGGCGATGCCTGAACCGCTGTCCGGGCGGGAGCGGCAGGACCTGCTCAGCCGTACCGCGCTGGGCGTCTTCCACCTCAACGGCCAGTTCCTCTCCGTCTCCGAGGAACTGGCCCGCCCGGCCGGGCTGACGGCCGCCTGGTGGCAGGTCCTGGGCGCGGTGCTCACGGAGCCGCTGCCCGTGGCGGGCATCGCCCGGACCATGGGCATCACCCGCCAGAGCGTCCAACGCGTGGCCGACCTGCTGGCCGCCCGCGGCCTCGCCGAGTACGTCCCCAACCCGGCCCACCGCCGGGCGAAGCTGCTCCGCCCGACGGAGGCGGGGCGCGCCGCGATCGGCCGCATCGAGCCGGGACACGCGGAACTGGCCGACAGGCTGACGGAGGCCCTCGGCGAAGCCGGCTTCGCGGAGACGGTCGCGGTCCTGGACCGCCTCTCGGCGGCGCTGTCGGCGATCACGTCGGAGGCCTGAGGAGCCGGGCCCCACGCCGTATCCCGGAACTGTCAGGCGGGGGCGGGGGGCGAAGGGCCGGGCCAGGGCGGTGGCCCGGGTTGGGTGGTGGCCCGGCCGGGGCGGTGGCCCAGCCAGGGGGACGGCCGAGGGCGGTGGTGGTCCGGCCGGGGCAACCGCCCGGCCGGGGGACCGGTCCAGGGCGGTGGCCCCGCCAGGGCAACCGCCCGGCCGGGCAGGGGCGAAACCCCGGCCCCCTCCCGCCGCGGAGCGCCCCGCACTACGCTCGCCCCGTCCGGCCAGCCCAGGGGGAAGGGACCACCCGGCGATGGAGCAGCTCCACCCCACCGACCCGCACCACGTCGGCCCGTACCGACTCCTGTCCCGCCTCGGCGCCGGCGGGATGGGCCAGGTCTACCTCGCCCGCTCCGACCGCGGCCGCGCCGTCGCCGTCAAGCTCGTCCACCCCGGCCTGGCCCTGCGCGAGGAGTTCCGCTCCAGGTTCCGCCAGGAGGTCTCCGCCGCCCGGCGCGTCGGCGGGGCCTGGACCGCGCCCGTCCTCGACGCCGACACCGAGGCGGCGACCCCGTGGTTCGCCACCGGCTACGTCGCCGGGCCGAGCCTGCGCCAGGTCGTGGCCCGGGACTTCGGTCCGCTGCCCGCCCGCACGGTGGGGATCCTCGCGGCCGGGCTCGCGTACGCCCTCCAGGACATCCACCGCGCCGGCCTGATCCACCGCGACCTCAAGCCCTCCAACGTGCTGCTCACCATCGACGGCCCCCGCGTCATCGACTTCGGCATCGCCCGCCCCCTCGACGAGCCCGACGCCGGCCTGACCAGGACCGGGCAACTGGTCGGCTCCCCCGGCTTCATGGCGCCCGAGCAGGTGCGCGGAGGGCCGGTCACCCCGGCCTGCGACGTCTTCTGCCTGGGCGCCGTCCTCGCGTACGCCGCCACCGGACGGCTGCCGTTCGGCGACGCGGAACACCCCGGCGGGACCGCCGGGCTGCTGCTGCGCATCGTCGAAGCCGAACCGGACCTGGCCGGCGTACCGGACGGGCTGCGCGAGCTCGTCGCCGACTGCCTGCGCAAGGACCCCGCCGCCCGGCCGGACCCGGCGGCCGTGCTGGCCCGGGTGGGGGCGGGCGACACGGTGGCCGACGGCCGCGCGCTGGAACCCTGGCTCCCGGCACCGCTCGTGGCCCAGCTGGGGCGGCAGGCCGCGCAGCTCCTCGACCGCGAGGACGCCGGGCCGACGGGGGCACCCCTGCCGTCGGCCCCGGCCCCGGCCACGCCCGTGGCCCCCGTGCCGCCCGTGCCGCGGGCCGTCCCCGTCACCCTCGCGGCGCCCGTCACCGCCGGCCCCGCGGGGCCCGTGCCACCGGTGCCCGTCCAGCCGTACGAGCCGCCTCCCGCGGTGCCCCCGGCCCGCCCCGGCACCGTGTCGACGGCGTTGCTCGCCGCGGTGGCGGTCGTCGTCGCGGCGGCCGCAGGCGGCACGGTGTACGCGGTGATGAGCGGGGACTCCGCGCCCCGGCCCCCGGTCACGGCGCCCTCCGGGTTCGCGGGCGCCCCCTCCCCGGGCTCCGGATCCGCTTCCGCCCCCGCCGCCGCAAGCCCCGGAAGCGGAACCCGGGCGGGCCGGCTCCCCCAGTCCTACGCCGGCACCTGGCGGGCCGTCTCCGGCTCCGCCGACTGGCACCTGACCCTCACCCCCGGCGCCGTCGGCGACCCCGTCATGACCCTGCGCGTCGAGCACCCCGGGTACTCCTGCTCCTGGCGGGCCGCCCTGCGCAGCGCCCCCGACCCGGTGGAACTCGAAGTCTCCGCCGTCACCTCCGGGACCCCTCCCACCTGCACGCCCGGAGGCTGGAGCCGGCTGCGGCTGCTGCCCGACGGAAGCCTGGTCCGCGAGCTGAGCGGGGGAGGCAGCCTCCCTCTCACGTACTACAGGGAGTAGTCGCCGAGCGTTTGTGTCGAAGTCAATAAGCCTGCAAACAGAGCTTGTTGCGCAAGAGGGGCCCATCGCACACTGCGGCACATGGAGCCCTTGAAGGTAGTGGCACGACTGTGGGAGCGGATCGGGGCACGCGACTGGGACGGCGTGGCCGGGCTCGTCGCCGAGGACGCCGTCATCGAATGGCCGGTCAGCGGCGAGCGGATCGTCGGCAGGGCCAACTTCATCGCCGTGCTCCGTGACGAGGAGGACGACACCGGCGACCGGTCCATCGGCTCCGTCGAGGTCCTGCGCATCCTCGCCGACGGGGACCTCGTCGTCACCGAGGTGGAGATACCCGAGGACCACGTCCTCTACCGGGCGGTATCACTGTGGACGGTGCGCGGCGGACGCGTCGTCGGCGCCCGGGAGTACTGGACAACGCCTGGACAGGACCCTGCGCCCCGCTGGAGAGCCGTTTACGTCGAACCCCTGGTGGCAGACTGAGCCGTGTGCTCACGCAACTCGCCGCGGCGACCGGCGTCCTGGCCCTGCTGACCCTCGTACCCGGCCCCGACATGGCCATCGTGACCCGGCGGGCCGTCTCCCGGGGACGTGCCGACGGGCTGCGCACCGTGGGCGGGATCGCCGTCGGGCTGCTGCTGTGGGGCGCCCTGACCGCGGCCGGGCTCGCGGCGCTGCTCGCCGCCTCGGCCGAGGTGTTCCTCGTGGTCAAGCTCGCGGGGGCGGCGTACCTCTGCTTCCTCGGCGCGCAGGCCCTGCGCCGCCCGGGCGCCGGGACCGCCCTGGACGGGACCGCCCTGGACGGGACCGCCGGTGACGCGGCGGACCGTGCCGCGCCCGGCCGCGGCGGCAGCGCCTGGCGCACCGGCCTGGTCGCCAACGCCCTCAACCCGAAGATCGCCGTGTTCTACACCGGCCTGCTCCCCACCCTCGCGCCGCCGGGTCTGCGCCCGGCGGCGGGGATGGCGCTCCTCGTCCTGGTCCACGTCCTGCTGACGCTGGTCTGGCTGAGCACGTACGTCTACGTCCTCTCGCGCGCCAGGCGCTTCTTCACGCGGCCGCGCGTCCGCCGGGCGATGGACCGGGTGACGGGCGTCGTCCTGATCGGCTTCGGGGTGCGCGTGGCCACGTCCGCGACGTAGCTCCCGGGTAGGGGCCGGGCCGCTACGGGAGGAGGCGGTCGAGCTCCTCGGTGACGGCGGCCCGTATCCCGTCGTGGCGGGGCGCGAGCGCGTGGCGTTCGCCGCGCCAGCACTCCTCGTCCTCGTAGAGCCAGACCGGCATCCGGACGAGGTCCTCGGGCTCCCAGTCGTAGCGCGGCCAGATGTGGGCGTGCAGGTACGGGTCGGTGTTGCCGAGGATCTCGATGTTCACGCGGCGGAAGGCCGGGTCGAGCCGCGCGCAGGCCCGCTCGACGGCCTCGGCGAGCCGCTCCAGGTCGGTCAGGTAGGCGATCCGGCGCGCCGGGGGCAGGTCCGAGAGCCGGGTCACTGCGGGGTCGTCGGTCAGCAGCACCGAGTACCCGGGCAGGAACTGCCGGTCCCCGATGGCCGCGAATCCGGAGTCGAGGCGGCGCAGGACGGTGGGGTTCAGCCCCCGGTGCGCGCTGCCGATGCGGTCGTGTTGCCAGTCGGTCTCGTTCATCCCCGGACCCTAACGGAGGCCTGCGGGAGCCGATTTGCCGGTGGCGGGCCGCATGCCCCTGCTGTCTGCCGGTGCTCGCGGACCGGTGGAGAACCGCTGCCGGCTGGCTCTCAGGTAGCGGTGGTCATACCTGAGAGCTACCTGTGAAGGCGGCTCCGCAGCGTGACGCCGACGAGGGGTGCCTATTCCTAACTTCGTTACCAGAGCGGGCGCCTGCCCGCCTGGCCGAAGGACAGGAAGAGGAATCCGAGATGAGCACTGGCAGCCGCCTCCGCCGCACCCTGCTGGCCGGCCTCGTGGCCGCGGCCGTGGTGCTCCCCGTGTCGGCCGCCGCTTCCCCGCGGATCCCGGCGCCGGCCCCCGAGGCCGTCTCCGAGTCGGCCTCCCTGGAGAGCCGGTACGCGTCCTCCCTCGCGGGCATAGCCGGTGCGGCCCGTACGGCCGGGGAGTCGGGGCATGCCGACCGGGCCGCGAAGCTGCGGGCCATGGCCGGGACCGGAGCCCGGTTCCTCGTCTTCGACGGCCGCGGCCAGGGCCGCGCCGTGGAGGTGTTCGGCGATCTGGACGACGCGGACCGGATCGCGGTCCTCGTGCCGGGCTCGGACACGAACCTGGACACCTACCAGCGCTTCCGGGAGGGGGCCCGCTCCCTCCAGCAGCGGCTGAAGGCCGAGCACCCGCGCTCCGCGGTGGTCGCCTGGCTCGGCTACGACACCCCCGGCACGGTCAGCACCACCGTCCTGACCACCGACCGCGCCGACCGGGCCGCGGCCGAACTCGGGCCGTTCCTCTCCGGGTTGCGGAAGCTGACCCCGGCCGGCGCCCGGATCTCCCTGCTCTGCCACTCGTACGGCTCCGTGGTCTGCGGCCGGACCAGGACCGGCCCCGAGGTCACCGACATGGCCCTGTACGGCAGCCCGGGCACCGGAGCGGCCACCCGGGCGAAGCTGGCGACCACCGCCCGGGTGTGGGCCGGCCGGGGCTCCGGGGACTGGATCGGCACGGTCCCCCATGTCCGGCTCGGCGGGGTCGGGTTCGGTACCGATCCCGTGGATCCCGCCTTCGGCGCCCGCGCCTTCGCGGCCGGCTCCGCCGGGCACGGCGACTACCTCAAGCCCGGCACCGAGTCCCTCGGCAGCCTGGCCCGCATCGTCCTCGGAGCGGAGGCCCCGCATGCGTAGCCTGCCCGCCCGCTGGGCGGCGCTGGCCGGCCGCGTCGACGGGGCGACCCCCGCGGACCGGGACCGGTCGGTGGACGCCCTGCGGGCCCTCGCGATCCTCGGGGTGGTGCTCGGGCACTGGCTGGTGACCTCGCTGACCAGTACGGACGGCGGCCTGCGCGGGGGGAGTCCGCTGGCCCACATGCCCTGGCTGGCGCCGGTGTCCTGGGTGCTCCAGACGCTGGCCGTGTTCTTCCTGGTCGGCGGGCACGTCGCGGCCCAGGGGTACGCGTCGGCCCGGGCGCGCGGGGTCGGGTACGGGAGCTGGGTGCGGCTGCGACTGGGGCGGCTGTTCCGCCCGGTGGCGGCGGTGCTCGCGCTGTGGGCGGTCGTGGCCGGCGGCCTGCTGCTGGGCGGCGCCAGGCTGGACACCGTCCGGACCCTGCTCCGGCTGGTGTGGTCGCCGCTGTGGTTCCTGCTGGTGTTCGCCGCGCTGACCGCCGCCACCCCGCTGGTGGTCCGGCTGAACCCGCTGTGGCCCGCTCTCGTGGTGGCGGCGGTCGACGTGTGGCGGTTCGGGCTCGGCGGGCCCGAGTGGATCGGCTGGGTCAATGTCGCCGCGGGCTGGCTCGTCCCCTACACCCTGGGCGCGGCCTGGGCCCGGGGCGCGTTCGCCCGGCGCCGTCCGGCCCTGCTCCTGCTGGGCGGGGGCGCTGCCGGGGCGGCCGCGTTGGTCCTGTGGGGCGGGTACCCGGCGTCGATGGTGGGGGTGCCGGGGGCGGCGGTGTCCAACCTGAACCCGCCTACGGCGGCCGCCGTCGCCTTCGGGCTGGCCCAGTGCGGGCTGGCGCTGCTGGCGCGCGGGCCGCTGGCGCGGGCCATGCGCCGGCCCCGCACCTGGGCGAAGGTGGCCCTGATGAACCTGTCCGCGATGACGGTGTTCCTCTGGCACCAGACGGCGATGATGTCCGTCACCGCCCTCGGGCTGCTGGTCTCCCGCGACCTGCCCGGGCTGCACACCGTGCCCGGTACGGCGGGCTGGATAGCCGCCCGGCTGCTGTGGCTGCCGGTGTTCGCGGCCGCCCTGGCCGTCTGCTGGGCCGCCTTCCACACCTACGAGCGGGCCCCCCGGCCGCGGAAGGCCGCGGGGACCCCGCGCGAGCGGCTTCCGGCAACCATGAGGGAGATCACCCATGCCTAGGGTGGACGACGTGAACGAGCAGAGAGAGACCGCGGCCGAAGGGCCGGGACAGGAGGTCCCCGCCGCGCGCGGTGTGGCCCGGCGGCTGTTCTCCCTCGGGCGGGATCCGCTGCCCCCGATGAAGCGGCCCCGCTGGCTGAACCGGCTGCCGCACGCCCTCGTCGTGTATGCCGCCGTCCTCTTCGGCTTCCTGACGTCCACACAGATCCAGGACAACTACCACGCGCGCGATCCGAGCGTGATCGTGCTGTCGCTCTTCACCGGCTTCTCCATCGTGGCCGCCATGTTCCGGCCCGTCGCCGCCTGGTGGCTCGGCCTGATGACCGCCGGCTTCATCGCCGCCACGCTCCACGGCCACGTCGGGCAGGGTCAGACCTGGCCGTGGACACCCGTCGGGCTCTTCGCCTTCGCCCCGCTGGTCCTGCTGGTGGCGCTGCGCGTGCCGCCGAAGGTGACGGCCGCGGTCGTCGCCGTGCCCGTGGCCTGCACCGGGACCGCCGAGATGCTCTTCAAGCCGGAGCACAGCCAGAGCAGCACGGTCGGCGCGCTCCTCGTCTTCGGCTTCGCCGGCCTCCTCGGGTACGCGCTGCGGGCGACGCGGCTGGCCCGGGGCCAGCTCGTCGTGCAGGAGACCCTGACGGAGGAGGAGCGGGCGCGGCGGACGCTGCTGGAGGAGCGCAGCCGGATCGCCCGCGAGCTGCACGACGTCGTCGCGCACCACATGTCGGTGATCTCCATCCAGGCCCAGGTGGCCCCGCATCTGGTGCAGAACCCGTCCCCGGAGCTGAAGGAGAACCTCGCCGGCATCCGGCAGAACGCTCTGGAGGCCCTCACCGAACTGCGGCGCGTCCTGGGCGTGCTGCGCTCCGAGCACGCCGACGATCCGGCGAACCCGCACCACCCCCAGCCCACCCTCGCGGAGCTGGACGCGCTCGTGGACAACGTGCGCGCGGCCGGACTGGACGTCACCACCGAGACGGCGGGCATACGGCGGCCGCTGACCCCGGGCGTGGAGCTCACCGCCTACCGGATCGTGCAGGAGGCGCTGAGCAACTGCCTGCGCCACGCCCCCGGTTCCCGCGTGGAGGTCGGCATCGCCTACGGGCCGCGCGACCTGCACCTGTGCGTGGCGAACTCGGCGCCGACCCGGCCGGCCCCGCCGTCGCCCGGTGCGGGGCACGGGCTGCTCGGCATGCGGGAGCGGGCGGGCATGCTGGGGGGAGAGCTGGCGGCCGGCCCGCGCCCTGACGGCGGGTACGAGGTGAGCGCCGTGCTCCCCATGGACCCGCCCGGCGGTTCCGTTTCCGAGGAGAAGAAGGACGCATGAGCACTCCGATCAGGGTGATGATCGCCGACGACCAGGTGATGGTCCGGCAGGGCTTCACCGTCCTGCTGAACGCCGAGCCCGACATCGAGGTGGTCGGCCAGGCGATAGACGGCGCCGACGCGGTGGCGAAGGCCGGGGAGCTCACGCCGGACGTGGTCCTGATGGACATCCGCATGCCGGGGATGGGCGGCATCGAGGCCACCTCCGTCCTCACGGGCACGCCCGGCTCGTTGGTGAAGGTGCTGGTGCTGACCACCTTCGACCTGGACGAGTACGTGTACGAGGCGCTGCGCGCGGGTGCTTCGGGCTTCCTCCTGAAGGACGCCTCGGCGGACCAGCTGGCCGAGGCCGTGCGGGTGGTCGCGGCCGGCGAGGCCCTGCTGTCGCCGAACATCACCAAGCGTCTGATCACCGAGTTCTCGCGGCTGGGAGCCCCGCGTGCGCCTTCCAGGGCGCGCATCGAGGAGCTGACGGAGCGGGAGACCGAGGTGCTGTCGCTGATCGCCCAGGGCCTGTCGAACGGGGAGATCGCGACGCACCTGGTGGTGGCCGAGCAGACGGTCAAGACCCATGTGGGCCGGATCCTGGTGAAGCTGGGCCTGCGGGACCGGACCCAGGCCGCGGTGTTCGCCTACGAGACGGGTCTGGTCCGTCCGGCGGGCTACTGAGTCACCCTTGTAGTACCTGAGGGGGACCCCGGGAAATCCCCTTCAGCGGCGACGCGGTCGAGGCGGGCACCGGCCTACGGTTTGGACATGACCGAGACGACCACCGGGGCGACCCCCCGGCCTCCCGAACTGCGGATGGCTTCGGGCCTGATGCAGAGCCTGCGCGACGAGCTGATCACCGACGCCTTCGCCTACCGGCCGCTGCCGCGGATGCGGACGGACGGGCCGCTGGTGCGCCGGCTCCCCGAGGGCATACGGCCGAGGGCGGCCTACCTGCCGCATGCCGTGGTGGTCGTGACGGCGTTCATCGTGACGATGCTCGCGAGCGCCGACAACCAGTACGGCGGGCCGCCGGTCCAGTTCGTGGTGCTGGGGCTGCTGGCGGCGGGGCCGGTGCTGATGACCCTGGTGCGGCCGGCGGGGGCTTTCTGGGTGGTGCTGGCGCTGACCACCGCCCTGTCGGTGTTCTCCGACCGGAACCTGTCCTGGCCGTGGTCGCCGAGCACGTTCGTGGCCACGCTGGCCGTGATGACCTTCGTGGCGATGCGGCTGCGGCCCCGGGCCGCCGCGTGGATGTGGTTCATCACCCTGCTGTACGGGACGCTCCTGCCGATCCTGGTCGGTGGCGCGGACGGGGGCGCCGTCGCGCCGATGGCCTTCTTCTCGGCGGTGGCCCTGCTGGTGGTGACGGTCCGCAACACGCGCAGGGAGGCCCGGCGCGAGGTGATCGCCGAGCGGGAGGTGACCGCCGTCGAGCGGGACCGGCGGACGCTGCTGGAGGAGCGGACGACGATCGCGCGGGAGCTGCACGACGTGGTCGCGCACCACATGTCGGTGGTGGCGATCCAGGCCGAGGCGGCCCCGTACCGGGTGAAGAATCCGCCGCCGGAGCTGGAGGCGGCCTTCGCGACCATCCGGGAGAACGCGGTGGCGGCCCTGACGGAGCTGCGGCGGGTGCTGGGTGTGGTGCGGTCCGCGGACTACGAGGCCCCGGAGGCCCCGCAGCCGACGCTGGCCTCCCTGGACGGGCTGCTGGCCAATGTGCGGGAGGCCGGTCTGCGCGTGGACAAGACCGTCACGGGTGCGGTGCGCGAGCTGCCGCAGGGCGTGGAGCTGTCGGCGTACCGGATCATCCAGGAGGCCCTGAGCAACAGCCTTCGGCACGCGCCGGGGGCACCGGCCGAGGTGGAGGTCTCGTACGTACTGGGCGGGCTGGGGATACGCGTGGTCAACGGTCCGGCGGACGGGGACGTCCCGCCGTCGCCGGGAGCCGGGCACGGGATCACGGGAATGCGGGAGCGGGTGGCGATGCTGGAGGGGGAGATGACGGCCGGAGAGACCGGTGCGGGCGGGTACGAGGTGGCCGTGTTCATACCGGTGCGCAGCCGGCCGGAGCCCGAGGAGGCACCGGCATGACGATCCGGGTGCTGATCGTCGACGACCAGATGATGGTCCGCGAGGGGTTCTCCGTCCTGCTGAACGCGATGGAGGGCATCGAGGTCGTCGGGGAGGCCGTGGACGGCAGGCAGGCCATCGCGCAGGTAGCGGCCCTGAGGCCGGACGTGGTGCTGATGGACATCCGGATGCCGGAGATGAACGGCCTGGAGGCGACGCGGCAGATCGTGGCGGCGGACACGGACGCGAAGGTGCTGGTCCTGACGACCTTCGACCTCGACGAGTACGTGTACCAGGCGCTGCGTGCGGGGGCGTCCGGGTTCCTGCTGAAGGACGCCTCGGCCCGGCAGCTGGCGGAGGGGGTGCGGGTGGTGGCGTCCGGGGATGCGCTGCTCGCCCCGTCGGTGACGAAGCGGCTGATCTCGGAGTTCTCGAAGCTTTCGGAAGTGCAGAGGGCGGCGGACCCGTCGGGGGTGTCGGAGTTGACGGAGCGGGAGACGGAGGTGCTGGTGCTGATCGCGCAGGGCCTGTCCAACGGGGAGATAGCGGACCGGCTGCTGGTGGCGGAGTCGACGATCAAGACGCATGTGAGCCGGATCCTGGTGAAGCTGGGCCTGCGGGACCGGACCCAGGCCGCGGTGTACGCCTACGAGACACGGCTGGTGACGCCTGCTTAGCGGCGGGACGGCCTAGGGTGCTGGGATGCGCTTTGATCCTTGGGATGCCGCGTTCGTAGCCGATCCGTACCCCGCCTACCGGGAGTTGAGGGAGCGGGGGAGGGCGGTGTGGTGCGAGGCGACGGGGCAGTGGCTGGTGCCGCACTACGCCGATGTGAGCGCGCTGTTGCGGGACCGGCGGCTGGGGCGGACCTACCTGCACCGCTTCAGCCACGAGGAGTTCGGGCGCAAGGCTCCGCCGCCGGAACACGAGCCGTTCCACGTCCTCAACGGGAACGGCCTGCTGGACCTGGAGGATCCCGCGCACGCCCGGGTGCGGCGGCTGGTGTCGAAGGCGTTCACCCCGCGGATGGTGGAGCGGCTCGCGCCGTCGGTCGAGCGGCTGGCACGGGAGCTGGCGGGCGGGCTGCGGGCCGCCGGGGGCGGGGACCTGCTGACCGCCGTCGCCGAGCCGCTGCCGGTGGCGGTGATCGCGGAGCTGCTGGGGATCCCGGAGGGGGACCGGGGGCTGCTGAGGCCCTGGTCGGCGGACATCTGCGGGATGTTCGAGCTGCGGCCGGACGCGGAGACCGCGCGGCGGGCGGTGACGGCGAGCGTGGAGTTCAGCGCGTACCTGCGGGAGCTGATCGCCGAGCGCCGCAAGGCGCCCGGCACGGATTTGATCTCCGCGCTGATCGCCGCCCACGATGAGGAGGGCCGGCTCAGCGAGCAGGAGATGATCTCCACCTGCGTCCTCCTGCTGAACGCCGGGCACGAGGCGACCGTGAACACCACGGTGAACGGCTGGTGGGCCCTGTTCCGCAATCCCGGTCAGCTCGCCGGCCTGCGCGCGCACCCCGGCCCGGGGAATGCGGAAAAGTTGTCCACAGCTGCGGATGAACTGATGCGCTACGACACACCCCTCCAGATGTTCGAGCGCTGGGTGCTGGACGACATCGAGATCGGGGACACCCTCATCCCCCGCGGAGCCGAGGTGGCGCTGCTCTTCGGGTCCGCGAACCGGGACCCGGCGCGCTTCGAGGACCCTGACGCGCTCGACCTCGGGAGGGCCGACAACCCCCACCTGACCTTCGGGGCCGGGATCCACTACTGCCTCGGCGCGCCCCTGGCCCGGCTGGAGCTGGCCGCCTCGTTCGGGGCCCTGCTCGACCCGGACGGCCCGCCGATGCGGCTGGTGAGGGAGCCGCAGTGGCAGGAGGGCTACGTCATCCGGGGGCTGCGGGAGCTGCTGGTGGAGTTCTAGGCCGCCGCACGCCTCACCTCGGCAGTGTCAGCGCCCAGGCCGCGCGCCGCACCGTCCACGTGCGCCGCCGTACCGGGCCGGCCAGGGCGTGGTCCGCCCGGTAGCGGAAGTCCTCACCGGACGCCCCGACCACGGCGGACACCGTGACCGCCTCCGCGCAGCCCCTCAGCGGCGGCGCTCCCGACAGCCGCACCACCACCTCCGCCGGGCCCGCGCCGCCCCCGGCGGTCCGCACGGCCACGTCCTCCACCGGGCGGTCCCCGTCGGCGACCACGACCCCGTCGACCTCCACCCGCAGCCGGTGCACCGGCCCCACGGGCGACGCCGGGCTCGGCAGCAGCGTCCGCAGCAGCGAGCGGTAGCCCCCGCCGCGCCGCACGGCCGACACCGGCGAGCTGATCCGCAACCCGCCCAGCACCACCCCGCCGCCGTCGTCCACCAGCAGGTCACGCGGCCGCGCCACCCCGTCCAGCGCCGTCCTCGCCGCCAGCACCGCCGACAGCGGCACCCCGAGGGACCGGGCCAGCGCCAGCGACCCCGCGGGCCCCACCGGGATCAGCGACACCACCCGCTCGCCGGGCTCCCGCTCCCGGTGCAGCAGCCCCACGGCCCGCACCAGCGCCCGGTCGTCCCCCACGACCACCGGCCGCCGATGACCTCGGCGGGCGAGGGCCCGCGCAAATTCCTCCTGCGAATCCGGGAGGCAGATTTTCGCCGCCGCTCCCGCTGACAACACATCCTTCGCGATTCGCACGGCCTCGCCGTCAAGACGGCGGGCGACCGGGTCTACGAGCACGAGCAGGCCGCCTACCGGCGCGCCCGCATGGCTCATGGCGGGCTCTGGAGCCGACACCTCGGTCCTTCCTCGGGTAGCATCTTTGTGCAAGAGGCCCTTGCGCTATTGCGCCAGGGCCTTCGTCTATTCCGGGGCACCGGTCCGACGGCTCAGCCTGCGGTGTACATCGTCGTACGCCCCCTGACCTTGGACATGCCCCATCCGGAAGAGGTGTACGCCTGTGCCCGCTCTTGTGCTGCTCGGAGCTCAGTGGGGTGACGAGGGCAAGGGAAAGGCCACCGACCTGCTCGGTGGATCCGTTGACTATGTGGTGCGCTACCAGGGCGGCAACAACGCCGGCCACACGGTCGTCGTAGGCGACCAGAAGTACGCGCTCCACCTCCTCCCTTCCGGCATCCTCTCCCCCGGATGCACCCCGGTCATCGGCAACGGTGTCGTCGTCGACCCGGCCGTCCTGCTCTCCGAGCTGCGCGGTCTGAACGAGCGCGGCATCGACACCTCCAAGCTGCTCATCAGCGGCAACGCGCACCTGATCACGCCGTACAACGTCACCCTCGACAAGGTCGGCGAGCGCTTCCTCGGCAAGCGCAAGATCGGCACGACCGGCCGCGGCATCGGCCCGACCTACGCGGACAAGATCAACCGCGTCGGCATCCGCGTGCAGGACCTGTACGACGAGTCGATCCTCACCCAGAAGGTCGAAGCGGCCCTCGAGGGCAAGAACCAGCTCCTCGCGAAGCTGTACAACCGCCGCGCGATCGAGGCCTCCGCGATCGTCGAGGAGATGCTCCAGTACGCGGACCAGATCAAGGGCTACGTCGCCGACACCACCCTGATCCTCAACAACGCGCTGGACGAGGACAAGGTCGTGCTCTTCGAGGGCGGCCAGGGCACCCTGCTCGACGTCGACCACGGCACGTACCCCTTCGTCACCTCCTCGAACCCGACCGCCGGCGGCGCCTGCACCGGCACCGGCGTGGGCCCGACGAAGATCAGCCGCGTCATCGGCATCCTCAAGGCCTACACGACCCGCGTCGGCGCGGGCCCGTTCCCGACCGAGCTGTTCGACGAGGACGGCGAGGCGCTGCGCCGCATCGGCGGCGAGCGCGGCGTGACCACCGGCCGCGACCGCCGCTGCGGCTGGTTCGACGCCCCGATCGCCCGCTACGCCACCCGCGTGAACGGCCTGACGGACTTCTTCCTCACCAAGCTGGACGTCCTGACCGGCTGGGAGGAGATCCCGGTCTGCGTCGCGTACGAGATCGACGGCAAGCGCGTCGAGGAGCTGCCCTACTCGCAGACCGACTTCCACCACGCGAAGCCGATCTACGAAACCCTCCCGGGCTGGTCCGAGGACATCACCAAGGCCAAGACCTTCGCCGACCTGCCGAAGAACGCGCAGAACTACGTGAAGGCGCTGGAGGAGATGTCGGGCGCCCCGATCTCCGCGATCGGCGTCGGCCCCGGCCGCACCGAGACGATCGAGATCAACTCGTTCCTCTAGGCACCGCAGCCCGAGGGGGCGGGGAGCGCACGGCGCTCCCCGCCCCCTCGGCGTTTTCGGCAGACGCGCGAACACGTACCGCACCCGGCGGATCACGTTCGGTACAGTCGGGGCACCGACACCCAGGGCTGGGGATTCCAGATGCACGACCTCCGCGCGCCGGCGCTCCCGGCCACCCGAGGCGAGGCGCTCGACGCCGACGCCTACGCCGAAGAGCTGCGGGAACGCCGCGCGTCGGTCCGCAACGGCGAGTCCTGGCAGCTGGAGCGGCTCCAGCACTTCGAGGAGACCGGCAGCCCGACCCGCGACGCGCTGCGCCGCGGCGACTGGCGGGAGGTGCTCCGGCTGATCGAGGCGGAACGCACCACCGCGCGCCGGGCCGCCGACGACGACGGCCGCAACGGCTCCTTCCTCCGCCGGCTGCGGGTGGTGGAGGAGCCGCTGTCCCCGTACATGCGCTGGCAGCTGCACTGGCTCCACATGCGCGCCGAGGCCGGGCACCAGACCCGGGTGCTGTCCGCCGAGGAGTTCTCCTTCGCCGAGGCGGCCGGCGGCGGCCGGCTCCCCGAGATCCTGATCGTCGACGGCCGCGTGCTGTACGAGGTCCTCCACACCCCCGACGGCGTCCACACGGGCAGCCGCCGCTACGAGGACCCGGCGATCGTCCGGTCCTGGGAGGTGTACGTGAAGCGGGCCTACGCGATGGCCGAGGACCTGCGGAACTACTTCACCCACTCCGTCGCGCACCTGCCGCCGCCGCCTGCGTGCTGAAAAAACTTCTCCGGGTCCGTCACATCCGCGTCCTCCCCCGGGTCAGTGCTGTGAAGACACCGACCGAAGGAGCAGCAGCCATGACGAACGCCCCCGCCTCGATCTCCCGGATGCCCAACCCGGGCGAGTTCGTGCCCGAGCTGAGCGACATCAGCGCCGCCCTCTTCCGTGCCACCGGCAACCGCTCGGTGCCGCGCACCACGATCAGCCTGGTGCACCTGCGCGCCGGCCAGATCGTCCACAACACCTACCTGACCGTCCTGAACACCGCCTTCCTCCGCAAGGCCGGCGAGTCCGAGGAGCGGATCACCGCCGTCTCCTCCTGGCAGGACGCGCCGTACTTCACCCCGGCCGAGCGCGCCGCGCTCGCCCTGGTGGAGGCCACCCTCCAGCCCGCGCCGCGCGGGCAGGAGCGCGTCCCGGACGAGCTGTACGCCGAGGCCGCGAAGCACTACGACGAGAAGGCGCTGGCCACCCTCACCATCGCGATCGGCCAGATCAACTTCTTCATCGCGCTGGCGCTGATCGGCAAGCCCCAGCCGGTGGCCTCCCTCGCCGACCAGCAGTGGGACTGAGGGCCGGCGGCCCCCACCGGGTCAGGACACCAGGGTCTGCTCCTCCAGCTCGGTCAGCCGGACCGTGCACAGACCGCCGCGCTCGGTCCTCACGTCCGTGACCTTCAGCTGCGTTCCCGGGGAGAGGATGAACTCCTCCTCCTCGGTGAACGCGGAGAAGTCGCGGATGCCGACCGCCCGGGCGGGCACCACCTCGAAGAGCGTCCGCTTGCCGCGGCTGCCGAGGAACCCCCGCGCGACACCGAGCTTCGGCGTGCAGGAGGACACGCCCCACCAGGTGACGGTGCGGCCCAGCGGGTACTGCGCCCGCAGGTCCAGCGCCACGCCCCGGTACAGCGGCTCGGTGCGCGCGGGCAGCCCCGACACGGCCGAGAACAGCAGCCGCAGGTAGGGCAGGTACGGGACGAGCCTGGAGCGGTCCGGGGAGCGCAGGACGGCGTTGATCTCCCGGTAGAACGCGGACTCGCAGGTGTAGAGGTAGAGCGCGGAGACCGCGTCGGCGGACAGCCCGCCGGCCGCTCCGTCCGCCCGCGTCCTGCCGAACTCGTACGACCGGTCGACGTGCCGGCCGAGTCCGGCCAGCAGCTCGGCGACGGGCGCGACGGCGTCCCGGAAGTCCATGAGCGGGGTGTCGAACACACCGGTGATGGCGGGGAGGACGAGGCCCTCGTCCTTGACGCTGGAGAGGCGCTCCAGATACAGCTGGTGCAGCTCCATCGTGGAGGCGATGAAGGCGCCCATGCGCGCCGCGACGTCCTCGCCGGCCGCCCCGCCGTCCTCGTCGGCGCGCTCGTTCCACCCCTTCTCCGGGAGCCAGTCGACGGGGGCCGCGCCCACGGAGGCGAGCGCGTCGTTGACCGTCGCGAAGTGGTCCCCGTCGCAGAAGATGTCGCCCTGCGCGGCCGGATTGGCGTGGTCGATGTGCCGGACCTCGACGGCGGGGTACTTCTTCTGGAGTTCGAGGACGACCTTCTTCAGGCTGCGCGCGTGGGCGCCCCACCAGGCGAAGACGACCCCGCGGTCCTCCTCGTCGGCGTCCTGCTTGGCCTTGAGGATCTCCTCGACGATCCGCTCGGCGACCGGCCGCCAGAAGGCGGTGTGGGGATCGGCGCCGCCCCGGGGGCCGTCGCTGCTCGCGGTGAGCGCGGCGTTCAGCAGGAGCACGCCCTGGGTGAGCATCGCCTGGAACCATTCCGGCGGCTGCACGGTGTCCCGCTCCTTGAGGAGCGCGCGTATGTCGGCGATGGGGGTCTTCTTGGGAATTCCGTGCTTCCACATCGCCGCTGCCTTGATGATGCAGCGAATGCTGACGACGCGGCCGAACTGGCTGTCCTTCCAGTCGTGGAAGGTGTTGTCGAACATCGCTATGCCGGTGGCGCTTTCCGGCCGCGGATACGGGTTCTGCCCGAAGACGACGACTTTCCACTTGTGCGGCGGATTCGGCTTGAGCGCCTGGAAGGTCAGCTCGCGGACCGGGACGACGTCCGGGCCGCGGCCCGCGCCGATGAACGCGGCGGCGTTGGGCCGGGCCTCGATGACGGGCTTCAGCAGCGGGAACCACGGTTCGCCGCCGCCCTTGAACAATTCGGCGAGGGCCAGGGGGTCATGGGGGTCGGGCTGTACGGGATCGGCCGGGGAATTGGTTTCGGGCATGGCGGCAACTCCGAAATGTCGAAGCGGTTTTCGAGTCTTTCCGCAGGCTAACAGCGGGCACTGACAACGCTGACCGACCGTCACCAGAAGGCGCACCGAAGGGGATTGTCAGTGCCCGCCGCTAGCGTGGTGAGTGGTCGCAAAGACCGATTCCCGATTGGAGTGGATGATGACCGAGGACCGCGTGCAGCCTGCGCTCAGGGTCGTACTGACCGACGTCAACGCCGAAGTGGTGGAGTCGTGGCGGGCCGCCTTCGCCGACACCCCCGGGATCGAGATCCGCCGGGGCTCGATCCTCGACGAGGACGTCGACGCGTGGGTCAGCCCGACCAACTCCCGCGGCCGGATGGACGGCGGGGTCGACGCCGCCGTCAAGCGCTTCCTGGGGGCGGGCATCCAGCTGCGCGTGCAGCGGGCGATACGCGACGGGTTCGCCGGCAGCCTCCCGGTGGGCAGCGCGGTGTGCGTGCCGTCCGGGGCCGTCACCCCGCGCTTCCTGATCTCGACGCCGACGATGGAGACGTCCTCGCAGAACGTCAGCCAGACGCTGAACGTGGCCCTGGCCTGCGCGGCCGCCTTCCAGGCGGTCCACCGGCAGAACGACGAGAAGCCCGGCAGCATCCGCTCCGTGGCCCTGGTCGGCATGGGCGCCCGGACCGGCCGCGTGCCGGCGCGGGTCTGCGCGAACCTGATGTGGACCGGCTACACCCTCTTCAACGACCACCGCTTCGACGACTACGACGACCTGCGCTCAACGATCACCGCCCAGCTGGACGACATAGAGAACGCCCCCGCCACGAAGCGGGTACGCATCACCCCGCCGAAGCGGGCCACGGCCCGGCGCTGACCGGCCGGGGCGGCGAGGGCACCGGCTACCAGGCCAGTTGGGAGATCTCCTCCGCGACCACCGCGCAGGCGTCGGCCGCCGGGTCGATCAGGGGGAAGTGGCCGACGCCCTCGACCAGGGTCAGGCCGACCATCTCCCCCGCCTTGGCCGCCGCGGCCACGTACGACTCCGCCACCGCGGGCGGGACCACGATGTCCTCGCGCCCGTGCACCACGGTGGTGGCGATGCCCGTCGGGAGCAGCGCCGCCGGGTCGGCGCACGGCAGCCGGGCCTCCCAGTGCTCCGGCCCGCCCAGCAGCTGCGCCGACGCGCCGCCGCACACGCCGAGTTCCTCGGCGACCGCGAAGTCCGCGATCGGGGCCAGCGCCACCACACCGCGCAGCGGCGGCGGGGCGGGCAGCCGCCAGGGGGAGCCGGCCGGGAGCACGTGCCGCGCCGCCGCCCACAGCGCGAGCTGTCCGCCCGCCGAGTGGCCGGTCACCACGGTCCGGCGGAAGTCGGCGGCGGGCAGGGCCGCGGCGGCCAGGGCGGGCAGGGCGTCCATGGCGGCGGCCACGTCGTCGAAGGTCTCGGGCCAGCGACCGGCCACCGGAGCGCCGCCGCCCTGGCGGGGCAGGGAACCGCCGCGCCGGTACTCGACGTTGGCGACGGCGAAACCGCGCCGGGCCAGCAGGTCCACGAAGGGGGTGACGTGCTGCCGGTCGTAGGGGGCCCGCCAGGCACCGCCGTGCAGGACCACGACCAGCGGGGCGGAGCCCGTGGACCGCCCGCGCGGGGCGTGGAAGTCGATGACCTGGTCGGGGTGGTCCCCGTACGCGGCGCTCGCGTCGGGCGCGACCGGGGGGTGGGCGAAGGCCGAGGCGGCCTCGGCGGCGTCCCGTTCGACTGCGGGGTCCGTCATCGGCTCGACCTCTCGGTAACGCGTGGGACAAGGGGGACAGGTGTTCCGGTGTTCCGACTGAGCGGGACCGTACCAGGCCGACACCCGCCCCCGGCCGCCGGAAGGGGTGCGCACGTGGGCGGGCGGAGCCGTAGCCCCGCCCGCCCCGTGGTGTGACGTTTCGCTACCGCGTCACCCGAAAATGTGACCCAGTGTGCGCGCGGCGCGCTCCACGTCGGCGAAACCGACGTAGAGCGGGGTGAAGCCGAACCGCAGGACGTCGGGGGCGCGGAAGTCGCCGACGACCCCCCGGGAGATGAGCTCCGCCATCACCTCGCGGGCGCCCTCGGCGCGCAGCGAGACCTGGCTGCCGCGCCGGCCGTGCTCGGCCGGGGTGACCGGCTCGACCCGGCCCGGCGGGACGTACGCGGCGACGCATTCGAGGAAGAAGTCCGTCAGCGCCAGCGACTTGGCGCGCACGTCCTCGACGTCCACGCCGTCCCAGGCTTCGAGGGCCGACTCCAGGGCCAGCATCGACAGGATGTCCGGGGTCCCGACGCGCATCCGGGCCGGTCCCTCGGCGGGGACGTAGTCCGGGGTCATCGCGAAGGGCTCCGCGTGGCCGTTCCAGCCGGGCAGCGGGGAGTCGAAGGCCCCCTGGTGCCGTTCGGCCACGTAGATGTAGGCCGGGGCGCCGGGGCCGCCGTTGAGGTACTTGTAGGTGCAGCCCACCGCCAGGTCGACGGCGTGCGCGTCGAGCCCGACGGGCAGGGCCCCGGCGCTGTGGCACAGGTCCCACACGATCAGCGCGCCCGCGGCGTGCGCGGCCGCGGTGAGGCCGGGCAGGTCGTGCAGCCGGCCGGTGCGGTAGTCGACGTGGTTGAGCAGCACCACCGCGGTGTCGTCGCCGAGGGCGCCGGCCGCGTCGGAGGGGTCGACCGGGACGAGTTCGAGGCCGGTCATCCGGGCGGCGGACGCGGCGATGTAGCCGTCCGTCGGGAAGGTGGTGGCGTCGACCAGCATCCGGGTCCGGCCGGGCGCGGCCAGACGGGCGGCGCCGACGAGGGCCTTGAAGAGGTTGACGCTGGTGGAGTCGCCCACGGTCACCTGGCCGGGGGCGGCACCGATCAGCGGGGCGATGCGGTCGCCGATCCGCTGCGGGGCGGTCCACCAGCCGCTCTCGTCCCAGGAGCGGATGAGGAGCTCGCCCCACTGGCGGTTCACGACGTCGGCCACCGCGCCGGGGACGGCGGCCGGCAGCGCGCCGAGGGAGTTCCCGTCGAGGTAGACGACCCCGTCGGGCAGGGTGAAGCGCTCGCGGAGCTTGCCGAGGCCGTCCTCGGCGTCCAGGCGCGCGGCCCGCTCCCGCAGCTCCGGTATCGGGTCCGGGTTCAGGTCCGGGTTCGGGTTCGGGGCGGCGTCAGACATGGCTGCGGGCCGTCCAGAGCTCGGGGAAGACGTTCTTCGTGGCGCGCTTCTCCAGCCAGGTCACCCCGGCCGAGCCGCCCGTGCCCGTCTTCGCGCCCATCGCCCGGCGCGTCGCGACGAGGTGGTCGTTGCGCCAGCGCCAGACCAGCTCGGCGACGTCCGTGAGCACCTCGCCGAGGCGGTGCAGGTCGGCGTGCCGGCCGTCCGGGTCCGCGTAGAGCTGCGTCCAGACGGCCTCGACCTCGGCGGAGGGCTCGTAGCGCTGGGCGAGGTCCCGGTCCAGGACCGACTGGGGCACCGGCAGGCCGCGGCGGGCCAGCAGGCGCAGCGTCTCGTCGTACACGCTGGGCTCGTGGAGCGCCTTCTCCAACTCGGCGTGCACCCGCGGGGCGCCCCGGTGGGGGACCAGCATCGACGCGGACTTCTCGCCCAGCAGGAACTCCATCCGGCGGTACATCGCCGACTGGAAACCGGAACCCTCGCCGAGGGCGGCGCGGTACGAGTTGAACTGGGCGGGGGTGAGCTGGGCCAGCGGCCGCCAGGAGGCGTTCAGGGCCTCCAGCTCACGGAGGGATCGTTTCAGCGCGGCCATCGCCACCGGGACGTCGTCCTCGCGCAGGGCGCGGGCGGCGGTCTCCCACTCGTGGACGATGACGGTGAACCACAGTTCCATGACCTGGGTGGTCACCAGGAACACCATCTCGCCGGGGTCGTCCGAGCGCAGGTGCTGGAGGTGGGTGAGGACGTCCGCCTGGACGTAGTCCTCGTACGGAGTCGTGCCGTCGAAGTCGAGGTTCGGGGTGTCCGAACCGGCTCCGGAGGCATCAAGGGCGTGCGACATTTCTGTCTCCTCGACACGTGCTTCCGGGTAGCGGTCCGCTCCTTCCGATGAGGTAAGTGGAGCCCCGGTCCCCTGCTCCGCATCATAAGCAGGGGATCCGGAAGCCCTCTAGGGCGCTCCTGGAGAGCGTTATGCGAGCGTGTCCGCCGCCGTCGGGGAGGAGTCGCGCAGGAACGTCGAGCAGCGCTCGTACTCGTCCTTCTCGCCGATGGCCCCGGCGGCCCGCGCCAGGGCGTGCAGGGCGCGCAGGAAGCCGCGGTTCGGCTCGTGCTCCCACGGCACCGGGCCGTGGCCCTTCCAGCCGGCGCGGCGCAGCGCGTCGAGGCCGCGGTGGTAGCCCGTACGGGCGTACGCGTACGACTCGACCGTGCGACCGGCCTCGAAGGCCTGGTCGGCGAGGGCGGCCCAGGCGAGGGAGGAGGTGGGGTGCGCGGCAGCCACCTCGGCCGGGTCGGTACCGGCGGCGAGGGCCTCGCGGGGCGCGGGCTCGTCGGGCAGGTGGGTGGGGGCGGGGCCCCCGAGCAGGTTCTGGTGAATCGACATGGCTTCAGTCTGGCCGACGCGGCCGCCGCCCGGCGCCCGGCCCCGCATCACGGGCCGGCGTCACGCCCCCGCCGCCGGGTGGCGGGGGCCCGGGGGGACGGCCGGCGGGCGGGAGGCGGCCAGCTCCCGGCGCAGGACCGGCACGATCCGCTCGCCCAGCACGTCGACCTGCTCCAGGGCCGCCGCCGCCGGCAGCCCGGCGTGGTCCACGGCGAACAGCTGCCGCTGGTAGTCCCCGTACACCTCCCGGAAGCCGAGGACCTTCTCGATCACCTGGTCCGGACTGCCCACGGCCAGCGGCGTCCGCGCCACGCACTCCTCCAGCGAGTAGCGCCCGCCGTGGAACCGGGACCGGTCGAAGTAGGGGCGGAACTCCCGCACCGCGTCCTGGGAGCGCGCCCGTACGAAGACCTGCCCGCCGAGCCCGACGACGGCCTGCTCGGCGGTGCCGTGGCCGTGCTCCTCGTACCGGGCGCGGTACAGCTCCACCAGGCGGGCGTACTGGTCGACCGGCCCGAAGAGGTTGTCCGCGAAGAAGCCGTCGCCGTAGTACGCGGCACGCTCCGCGGTCTCCGGCGAGCGCACCGACCCGTGCCACACGAAGGGCGGCACGCCGCCCAGCGGGCGGGGCACGGAGGTGAAGCCGTCGAGGCGGGCCCGGAAGCGGCCCCGCCAGTCGACGTCCTCCTCCCGCCACAGGCGGTGCAGCAGGGCGTAGTTCTCCCGGGCCAGAGCGCTGCCCTGGCGCAGGTCCTGGCCGAACCACGGGTAGCAGTTCGGGGTGTTGCCGCGGCCGGTGATCAGGTCGAGGCGCCCGCCCGCCAGGTGCTGGAGCAGCGCGTACTCCTCCGCGACGCGGACCGGGTCGTTGGTGGTGACCAGGGTGGTGGCGGTGGACAGGATCAGCCGCCGGGTGCGCGCCGCGAGGTAGCCCAGCAGGACCGGCGGCGAGGAGGTCACGTAGGGCGGGCTGTGGTGCTCGCCGGTGGCGAAGACGTCGAGGCCGGCGTCCTCCGCCCGCAGGGCGAGCGCGGTCATGGCCAGGATCCGCTCGTGATCGGTCGGGGTCCGGCCCGTCGTCGGGTCGGGCACGACCTCGCCGACCGAGAAGACGCCGAACTGCACGCCGCCCCTCCCGTGTCGACACCGCCGCCGCGCGGGGTGCGGAGCCGGGGGGCAGGCCCCGGCACCGGCTCGCGGCCCCGCCAGCAGACCGTGCCCGATGCGCGGCGGCCGGGCCAGGTCCGCCCGGGCAGTCCGTCAAGTCACCGGGGGTGGTGGCGCCCCCACCACGATCGGGCCGAGTGCGGTGACCGGGACACCTCCCCGGAAGAGGGGTGCTCGGCCGACGGTAGAGGTGCAGTGGACGCACGCCGAGGGGGCATGTCGTGAAAGCGGTCATGAGCAGCATCAACAGCATCAGCGGGGGCACCGGTACGGGTACGGTGGCGCCGGTCCGGCGGGACCCGGCCCGGGAGGCGGCCGACGAACTGTGTTCCGTCGTCCTGTCCTCCCTGCGCCGCAAGGACCAGCGGGAGAAGGGCCGGCAGTACGTGCAGGGCCTGCTCGCACTGCCCGGCCGCAAGTCGATGCGGGGCATCGCGGGGCAGGTCGGGGGCGGGGCCGCAGAGCAGAGCATGCACCACTTCATCTCCGGCTCCACCTGGGACTGGGAGCCGATCCGCGCCTCGCTCGCGGGGTTCCTCCAGGCGGCCACCCCGCTGACGGCGTGGGTGGCGCAGCCGATGGCCATCCCGAAGGGCGGGGAGCACTCGGTGGGGGTGGCGCACCGCTTCGACCCGCACCAGGGGCAGATGTTCCGGGGACAGCAGGCCTTCGGGACCTGGTTCGCCTCGGCGGGGCTGGTCACTCCGGTCGGGTGGCGCATGCACCTGCCGGAGGAGGACGCCCCCGGCACCGCCGGCACACCCGGGACCCCGGGCACCTCCGCCGCCCCCGGCGCCTTCGACGCCGCCGACGCGCAGGCCGCGTACGAGGAGTCCGCCGCGGACGCCGTCATCGAGACGGTGCGGCGCAGCGGCAACCGGCGCCCGGTGGTGCTGGACATCCAGCGGATCGGCACCCGGTCCACGATGAACCGCTTCGCCGAGGCCGGGCTCCCCGTCATCGCCCGCGTCGCACCGTCGACGCCGCTGCTCGTCACCGACCCCGCGCTGCCCGGCCACGGCGCCGGGGCGCGCCCCGCGCGGGATGTCCTGCAGTCGGTGAAGGGGCTGTGCACCCCGGTGGAGTGGACCGACCCGGACCCCGCGCTCCCGGGCGGCCGCCACCGCAGCACCCTGGCGGTCGCGGTGCGGGTGATGATGCCCGACCCGTCCCCTGCCCGCCGCCGCCACCTGCTGCTGGTCGGCGAGTGGACGGACCCCCGCCGCCCTCCGGCGCAGCTGTGGGTGACGGACCTGGTACGGCTTCCCGTGGGTCCGCTGCTGCGGCTGACGAAGCAGGGCCGGCGGGTCTCCGTCGCCTCCGAGCACAGCGGCCGGGAGGCGGGGCTGCGGGACTTCGCCGGGCGGGCCCTGCCCGGCTGGCACCGGCACGTCACGCTGGCCTCGGTCGCGCACGCGGCCCGCGCGCTGACCGGTACGGAGCACTACGCGGCGGCCTAGGCCGGACGCCCGGCCCGGCTACACCGCGTTCGAGCGGTCGGCGGCCGTGCGGCGGTCGTGCAGGACGGTGCGGGCCTTGCGCAGCCGCAGGGCCATCTGGATCTCCAGCGCCCCGGCGGGCTTCTGCCAGTCGGGGCCGAGGAGTTCGGCGATGCGGTCCAGTCGGCGGGAGACGGTGTTGGGGTGCACGTGCAGGGCCTCGGCGGCGTGGGTGGGGCTGGCCCCCGAGGCGAAGTACGCCTCCAGGGTGCGGGTCAGCTCCGTCAGCCGGTCCGCGTCGTACTCCAGCACGGGGCCGATCGTCGCCGCGATGAACGACTCCACGTCGTGGTCGGCGGACAGCAGCATGCCGAGGAAGCCCAGTTCGCGCAGGGAGGCGGTGCCGCCCACCCCGTCGAGCGCGGTCAGCGCGTCCAGGCAGCGCACGGCCTCGGCGTAGACGCGGGCCACCTCGCCCGGGCTCCCGGTCGGGCCCGCCGCACCGGTGGACACGGCGTGGCCCAGCAGCGGCGACAGCTCGCCGGAGACCCGGTGCGCGGCGGCGGAGGCGTCGGTGCCGGGCAGGACCAGGACGATGCAGCCGCGGCGGACGCCCTTGAGCCCGCCCATCCGGTACGCGTACGAGGACGCCCAGGCCACGGCCCGGCCCAGCTCGCCGCCCTCCGGCCGGGCCACGACCACGACGTGCGGGCCGTCCAGGTCGATGCCGAGGCGGCGGGTGCGTTCCAGCAGGTGCAGGTCGACGGAGTGCGGGCGGTCCAGCAGGTCGGCGAGGAGTTCATCGTGCACGGGACCCTCGGCGGCGACCGTGCCGCGCTGGATCAGCATCAGTGAGGCCACGGACTGGGCGGCCAGCTGGAGCAGCCGTACGTCCTCCTCGGCGAGGGGTTCGGAGGCGCTCAGCAGCAGCACCCCGAGGTCCTCGGCCCCCGCCAGTACCGGGGCGAGCCACAGGTCGCCGGGCAGGCGCACCGGGCGGCGGTCGGTGAGCGCCTGGAGGGCGCCCTTGGTCACGGCGTCCTCGTCCAGGCCGGGCAGTTCCCCGGTCGCGGTCAGCGGCCGCCCGCCCGGGTCCCGTACCTGGAGGACGCCGTCCAGCGCGTCGGCGGTGGCCCGGGCGAGGGTGGCGAGGCCGGCCCCGTCCAGGACCAGCCCGGCCAGCCGGGCGTGGCACTCCCACAGGTAGCGGACCCGGGTGAGGGCGGTGTTGGTGCGCGAGCCGAAGGCCGCCAGCTCGGTGACCTCGTCGCGGGTCTGCTCCAGCAGCCGGGCCTTCTCGATGGCGACGGCGGCCAGGTCGGCGAGGGAGAGCATGATGCCGATCTCGTCCGGGGTGAACTCCCGTACGGCGCGGTCGGATCCGTAGAGCGCGCCGAGGGTGGAGTTCCCGCGCCGCAGCGGGACCGCGATGATCGCGTGCAGCCCCTCCGCCTCGACGACGGCGTCGATGCCGGAGGCGTGCGCGATGGAGGAGTCGGCGAGGTAGTCGGGGGTCCACACCGGTGAGCGGCGGGCCTGCGCGATGCTGCCGAGGCCCCGGCCGGTGCCGAGTTCGAGGCCGACGTTGAGGGCGGTGGTCTCTCCCTCGGAGGTGCGCACGTACGCAGAGCCGTCCGGGCGGCTCAGCGACAGCCAGGCCATGTCGAAGCCGAGGAGGCGCCTGGCCCGGCGGGTGATCAGGCGCAGCAGGCCGTCGATGTCGTACGGGGAGGTGAGGTCGTGGGCGGTGTCGACGAGGGCGGTGAGGGCGGCCTCGCGCTGTCTGCCGCTGCTCGCGCGGGCCCGTACCGAGCCGGCCAGGTCCACGGCCCGGGTGAGGTCGGCGAGTTCGGCCTCTCCGGCGCCGGCGGCGCGGGCCTCGGCGAGCAGGGTCTCGTACCGGCTCTGCGGGGCGTCCTGCGCGAGCAGCTCCAGTACGGCCAGTGGGCCGCCCCCGTCCCCGCGTCGCATACCGCCGCTCCCCCCACCCCGACCAGCCGCTTCACGTCCCCGGCCCCGAACCTAGGTTCCGTGGGGCGAGGGGTCAAGCAGAGGCCCCGGTCCGGGCGCGGGCCCGGCCACGGGCCCCGGTCAGCGGCGGGCCGCGCCGGTCAGGGAAGGGCCGGGGGCCGGGCGGGCCCTGCCGGCGGCGTCGACGCGGGCCTCGGCCCGGCGCAGCGCCGCCAGGTAGGCGCCGCCGGGGCGGCCGGTCCCGGAGCCGCGCAGGACGGCGAGGGCGAGGCGCAGCTCGCGGTGGCGTCCGAGGGCGAGCTCCGCCTCGGCCCACTGGCCGAGCACGGAGACCCGGTCGGCGTCGAGGCAGGCGATGCGGCGGCGGAGCCAGGTCCCGGCGTCGATGCCGTCCAGGGCGGGGCCGGTCCACAGGTCCAGTGCCCGGCGCAGGCGCGCGGCGGCCTGCTCGTGGTCGCCGCGTTCCATGGCCCGGTATCCGGCGCCCGCCTCGCGTTCGAAGTCGCGGACGTCGCAGCGGCCGCCGGCGGTGTCGAGAAGATACCCGCCGGGCCGGGTGGCCAGCACGGCTTCGGGAGTTCGTACCGAGCCGGCCCCCAGCGCCTGCGCGAAACGCTCGCGCAGGCGGCGTACGGCGGTGTGCAGGGCGGCGTGGGCGTGCTCGGGCGGGACGCGGCGGGCCAGCTCGTCCGCGAGCACGGAAGCGGGGACGACCCGGTCGGGACAGGCGGCGAGGACCGCCAGGACGTGCCGGGACTCCGGCGTGGGGGCGGTGATGGGCACGCCGTTCTCGATGACCCGCGGTGTGCCGAGTACCTCAATGTCCACAGTGATCTCCCTGGGCAGGCCAGCGGAAAAATAATACCCGGGAGGATCTTTCAGGGAAGAGGGAGGGCCGGTCGGAGTCAGGCCTCCTCCTCCTGCGGGGGCACCCCGCCCGCGCAGCCGTGCCGGCACGCGTGCGCGCCCTGCGGTCCGTACAGGGCCCGCGCGCCCCGGCCGGGGGCGGTGTCCAGCCGGATCGCCACGGCCGGGACCACCACGGCGGGCATCACGTGCGTGTAGAGCTCCGAGACCTGGACGTCCATGTCCAGCCCGAGCGTGTAGGACATGGTGTTCAGGCCCGCGTACGCGCCCACGATCAGGCGCGCCGGCACCCGGGGGTCCACGTTCGGCAGCAGCTCCCCGCGCCGCTGGGCCTCTTCCAGCAGCGGGACGTGCAGCTCGATCCAGGTCTGGTACGGGGTCACCCGGTCGAGGCCCCGGCCCGCGTGGTCCAGCGTGAGCCGGGTGCTGGCCCGCATCAGGGCGTCGTGCCGCAGCTGGTGCGAGAAGACCATCCCGATGTCCACGAACTCCTGCGCCTTGAACCGCTGCGGCAGCATCTGCGGCTGCGCCTCGTTCTGCGCGTCGATGACGGCCTGGGCCAGGCCTTCCTTGGACTCGAAGTGGAAGTACAGCGCGCCCTTGGTGACGTTGGCGATCTTGACGATGTCGGAGAGCTTGGCCGTGTCGTAGCCCTGCTCCTCGAAGACCAGCGCGGCCGCCTCCAGGATCGCCCGGCGCGTGCGCACCGCCCTCTCCTGCTTGACCTGGGGTCGCTGTGTCCTCATCGCTGGCGTCGCCTCTCCTGGCCCGCCGGTTTTACATCCCCACGGGTACGTTTCTCTGGGTAGTAGATTCCACACCATCGCGCCGCCGCCCGTCCACCGACGTATGTCACCTCGGGCGAATTCCCCGCGAATCCACCACCCCGCACGCAGAGAGGGGCCCGCCGGCCCGTGTCGGACCGGCGGACCCCTCTCCCAGGTCCCGGCGAACCCTTCCGGGTCCTCGCCGCCTACTTCAGCTTGGTACCCGTGGAACGCAGGTCGGCGCAGGCCTGGGTGACGCGCTTGGCCATGCTCGCCTCGGCCAGCTTGCCCCAGGTGCGCGGGTCGTAGGTGGACTTCTTGCCGACCTCGCCGTCGACCTTCAGGACACCGTCGTAGTTGCGGAACATGTGGTCCGCGACCGGGCGGGTGAAGGCGTACTGGGTGTCGGTGTCGAGGTTCATCTTCACGACGCCGTTCTCCAGCGCGGTGGCGATCTCCTCGGGCGTGGAGCCCGAGCCGCCGTGGAAGACGAAGTCGAACGGCGAGGCCTTGCCGAACTTCTCGGCGACGCCGGCCTGCAGGTCCTTGAGCAGCTCCGGCCGCAGGACCACGTTGCCCGGCTTGTAGACGCCGTGCACGTTGCCGAAGGAGGCGGCCAGCAGGTAGCGGCCCTTCTCGCCCAGACCCAGGGCCTCGGCGGTGCGGATCGCGTCCTCGACGGTGGTGTACAGCTCGTCGTTGATCTCGTGGCTGACGCCGTCCTCCTCGCCGCCGGTCGGGGTGATCTCGACCTCGAGGATGATCTTCGCGGCGGCGGCCTTGGCGAGCAGCTCCTGGCCGATGGCCAGGTTGTCGGCCAGGGTCTCGGCGGAACCGTCCCACATGTGCGACTGGAAGAGGGGGTTCAGGCCGCGGGCGACGCGCTCGGCGGAGACCTCCAGGAGCGGACGTACGTAGCCGTCCAGCTTGTCCTTGGGGCAGTGGTCCGTGTGCAGCGCGACCGTGACGTCGTACTTGGCGGCGACGACGTGCGCGAACTCGGCCAGGGCGACCGCGCCGGTCACCATGTCCTTGTTGTACTGGCCGCCCAGGAACTCGGCACCACCGGTGGAGATCTGGATGATGCCGTCGCTCTCGGCCTCCGCGAAGCCGCGCAGCGCGGCGTGCAGGGTCTGGGTCGAGGTGACGTTGATGGCCGGGTAGGCGAACTTGCCTGCCTTCGCCCGGTCGAGCATCTCGTTGTAGACCTCGGGGGTTGCGATGGGCATCTGTCCGCTCCTTGGATGTGCGGGGAGTGTGCTTATTGCGGGCCCTGACCTGGGGGCGACGTCGCCGTCGCGCCTATCTTTCCAGACTCGGCGCAACACTCCACCCCGCCTGTCACCCCCCGGTCGGCGAAGCGGGCGGAGTGTTTCACGTGAAACACCCCGCCCGTCCGGAAAGCCGCAGGTCAGGCGAGGCCCAGGTCCCCGAGCTGGTAGCCGGTGAGGTAGGGCAGGCCGGCGGCGGCGATGGCGTCGGCCGCGCCGCGGTCCACGATGGTGGCGACGGCGACGACCTCGCCGCCGGCCTCGCGGACCGCCTCGACGGCGGTCAGCGGGGAGCCGCCGGTGGTCGAGGTGTCCTCGACGACCAGGCAGCGCTTGCCCTTCACCTCGGTGCCCTCGATGCGGCGCTGCATGCCGTGGGCCTTCTGCGCCTTGCGGACGACGAAGGCGTCCAGGCGCTCGCCGCGCGCGGCGGAGGCGTGCAGCATCGAGGTGGCGACCGGGTCGGCGCCCAGGGTCAGGCCGCCGACGCAGTCGAACTCCAGGTCGGCGGTGAGGTCCAGCATGACCTGTCCGACCAGCGGGGCGGCCTCGCCGTCGAGGGTGATCCGGCGGAGGTCGATGTAGTAGTCGGCTTCCTTGCCGGAGGAGAGCGTCACCTTGCCGTGCACGACGGCCTTGTCCTTGATCTGCTGCAGAAGCGCATCGCGTACGTCAGTCATGACGTCGAGCTTAGGGGGTGCCGGTCAGCCGAGGCGTCGCCACGTCCAGGTCGTGGAGACCTCCAGCGGGTCCACCGGCGTGACCAGGCGCGGGAGGGTGTTGAGGCCGTTCGGCGGGCCGGACTGCGGCTCGACGCAGACGGCCTCGGGCTCCTCGTCGTACACGACCACCCATTCGGCGGGGCTCGTGACCTTCAGCTCCAGCTGACCGGGCCAGGTGAGGGTGACGTCGACCCCGTAGGGCATGCCGAAGCAGTCGTCCCAGGGGCCGGGCTTCGGGTCGGTGCGGCGGCCGGTGGGGATGTGGTCCTCGTCGCGCTCCTCCTGCCAGGCCGGGTCGAAGCCGATCCGGGCCGGCTCCCCGCCCTCGGTCAGGACCCGGTTGAACCAGGGGTGCCAGCCCGCCTGCGCCGGGAAGGAGTCCTGGTACGTCTCCACGCCCAGGCGGATCGTCAACGCGTCCGGCCCCAGCTCGAAGAGCTGCGTCACCCGGCCGGAGTAGGGCCAGGGGTCGGTGAGGTCGTAGGTGAAGGCCGCGGTGGTCCCGGTCGCGGAGGCCGTCTTCCAGGCTGCGTCCCGGGCGAAGCCGTGGATGGCGTGCGGCGGGTGGTTGAGCGGCAGCTGGTGGACGGCGGCGCCGTCGTGGAAGCGCCCGTTCGCCGTGCGCCCGCACCACGGGACCATCGGGAAGGCCCCGTATTTCGGGCCCTGCCGCAGCAGCTCGATGCCGTCGACGCGCAGACCGCTGACCCGGCAGCCGTTTTCCTGATCGATGGTGATGTCGGCGCCGCCGGCGCCCAGTCGCGTAGTCATACGGCGACCCTACGGCTCGTCAGCGACGGCGGCGCAAAGCCCTTCCGACCACGACCGCCGAGGCGAGGGCCAGGGCCGCGGCCGGGGCGACCCAGCGCAGGCCGTTGCCGCCGTCGGAGGCGGAGGGCGCCGGCACCGGGGCGTAACGGCCGCGCGGGGGCGCGTGGTCGACCTCCTCGGCGCTGCGGCCGATCATCGTGCGGCGGGCGTGGGCGGCCTCGGCCGGCGGACGCCCGGAGCCGGCGGGGCCCGCGCCGGGCGCTTCCTCCTCAGGCTCGGCGAAGGCGGCGAAGTCCGCGAACTCGCCGTCCAGGAAGGGGTCGAGGGACGACGGCGGCACCTCGGTCCCGAACACCGGCGGCACGGACGGCAGGGCCCCGTCCGATCCGGCTTCCTCAGGTCCGGCCACGCCTGGATCCGCCCCCTCGGGTCCGGCCGCGTCGGATCCCGCCCCACCGGGTCCGGCCGCGTCGGGTCCCTCCCCGTCGCGCCAGGTCTCGGCGGCGGCCTCGCTCCCGGTGCCGGCCGCGCCGGCCAGGTTGGCTGCGAAGCGGTCGAGGAGACGCCCGGCGGCGGTGGCGGTGGCCCCGGGGTCGAAGGCGGCGGCCCGGCCGTCGGCGGTGGCCCCGCCGCTGAACTCCAGCAGGGTCCCGCCGTCGTGCGGGACCAGCCGCAGCACGAGCGCGAGGGTGACGGTGCCGCTGCCCCGCACCTCGCTGCCCTCGCCCTCCGCGGCGAAGTGGTCCGGGTCCCGCTCGGTGAGGGCCAGGGTTCCCCGGTAGGTCACGGTGTGGCCGCCGACCCGCACCTTGAGCCGCCCGGCCAGCGGCCCGGAGGCGGTGTCGGCGTCCTGCTGGAGCCCGGGGACGCAGCGGGCCACCCGGGCGGGGTCGCGCAGCACGGCGCGGACGTCTTGTGCCGGTACCGGAACGAACACCTGATGCTCCATGCGGCCGAGCCTACCGAGGGTGCCCGCCCCTGCACACGGACACGACGCCACGGGTCAGTGGTATCGCGGATGCGGCAGCGTCGACGGCGGGAGTCCGGCGGAGGGCCGGCCGCGGGCGGCCTCCCGGGCCGCGTCCTGCAGCCCCCGGGTGGACACGGCCCGCAGGGCGGGGGTGTCGCGGTCCACGCGCAGCTCGGGCACCCGGTCGCGGGCGGCGAGCACGAAGCCCCAGTCCTGCGGCGTCGCGTCGGCCGCGCCCTGGGTGCGGTCGGGCCCGGCGGCGAAGCCGGAGAGCCGGCCGCCCGTGCTGTACGGGGTGGTGAGCAGTCCGGCCGCGCGCAGGGTGGACTCGACGGTCCAGTACGTACGCGGCCTCGTGGTGAGGGGGCCGGCGTGCACCGCGATCCGCCCGCCCGGCTTCAGGGCCCGCGCGGCGAGCCCGTAGAACTCCTGCGAGTACAGCTTCGTGCTCGGGGTGATGCCGGGGTCGGGCAGGTCGGAGACGATGACGTCGAAGCGGTCCCGCGCGGCGGGCCCCCGCAGCCAGCGGAAGGCGTCCTCGGTGACGACGCCGAGGCGCGGGTCCGCGTACGCGCCGGCGTTGAGCGCGGAGAGCATCGGGTCGGTGCGGGCGAGGCGGACCACGCCGGGGTCGAGCTCGACGACGGTGACGGAGGCGACGTCCCGGTAGCGCAGCACCTCGCGTGCGGCGAGGCCGTCGCCGCCGCCGAGGACCAGGACGCGGGCGTGCGGGCCGGTCATCGCGGGATGGACCAGGGCCTCGTGGTAGCGGTACTCGTCGTAGCCGCTGACCCGCAGCCGCCCGTCCAGGAAGAGGTCCAGGGAGCGCGGGGAGCCGGTCGGCGGCCCGGTCAGCACCAGTTCCTGCACGCCGGTCTGCGCGGCGACCCGGACCTCGGCTCCGTAGACGGCCGTGCGCGCGGCCCGCTCGAAGTCGTCGACGAGGACGGTCGCGCAGGCGAGGAGCGCGAGGACGGTCGCGTTGGCGGTGACCAGCAGCCAGCGGCAGCGTCTGCTGAGGTCGTGGCGGAACAGCCACAGGACGAGTCCGCCGCCGACGACGGCGTTCACGGTGCCGGTCAGCATGGCTCCGGTGAGCTGGCCGAGGACGGGCAGCAGCAGGAAGGGGAAGGCGAGCCCGCCGGCCAGGGCGCCCACGTAGTCGGCGGCGAAGAGGTCGGCGACGGCCCCGCCGGCGTCCTGCCTGCGGATGCGCTGGATGAGGACCATCAGCAGCGGGATCTCGGCGCCGATGAGGACCCCGATGCCGAAGGAGAACGCGACGAGGGCCGGCCGGGACTCCCCCAGCCAGGCGAAGCAGGCGTACAGGGTCATGGCGGAGAAGCCGCCGAGCAGGGCGAGCGCGGCCTCGATGGCGCCGAACCCGAAGGCGGGCCGGTGCCGCAGGCGTTTGGCGAGGAGAGAGCCGACGCCCATGGCGAAGACCATGACGGACAGGACGACCGACGCCTGCGTGACGGAGTCGCCGATGAGGTACGAGCCGAGGGCGAGCAGTTCCAGCTCGTAGACGAGCCCGCAGGCGGCGCAGACGAACACCGTGGCCAGCACGAGGAGTCGGCCGGTCCGGGGGCGTACGGGCAGGGCGGCCTGGACGGTCTGCACGCCCCGCGGCTCCGCCGCCGGGAGCACCCCGCGGGGGGCGGAACGGTCGATCATGCAGCGAACCGTACGTCACCGCCCACCGACACCCTGTCACCCACATGGGTGCAAGTGCCTTGTTGATCAGGCCGGTTGGCGTAATCGCACGGGTCCTTGCGGCTAGGCCGTGACCTGGACGGGGGCGCCCATGCGCACGCCCACCCGGGTGCGGGTGGCCACCAGCTGGCCCTCCTGCGGATAGGCGTGCCAGGTGCGCCAGCGGACCTGGCCCTCGTGCCGCTGCGCGAGCATCGCGGTGAACGCGTGCGGGTCACCGGGGAAGGTACCGGCTAGCCCGTTCGGGTGATCCGCGACCAGCGCGAGCAGTTCCTGCGCCCGTCCCGCGAAGGACCCCCGGGAGAGGGTCTCGACCCGCGCGGCGAACTCGTACTCCCAGTCCCCCACCCGCTTCGCGACGCCGAGCGGCAGCGGCGTACTGCTGCCGGGCATACAGGCGACCGTCTCCGAGCAGAGCACCTCGCCCTCCTCCAGGAGCACCTGGTGAGAGGCCCCGAGCAGGCGCAACTCCACCTTCGCGTCCGCGAGCTGGAGGTTCAGTACGGCCAGGGCGGGCAGCCGGTCGCGTCCCAGGGCCCAGGCGAGATCGGCGGCACGCGTGTCGGTGTAGGTGGTCTGGAGGGTCGTGAGCATGAGTCGGCTCCGCAAACGCGCGAGGGAGATGGGCCGGGGCCCGCCAGCGGTAGTCAACGGGTGGGGGGACACCGGCACGGGTCCACAGGAAGTCCCGGGAGGTCCGGAGACTGGTCTACTCAACCGAGGGAATCATGAAAGGCACGGCACTCACAGCGTTTTTACCCAACTTGACGGGGTTTACATCCCCCCGGGGGCTTCACGGTTCACGTGTTCAACACGACGCCGCCCGTACGCCGTAGTGGCCGCCCGAACAAGAAGACGCCCGAAGGAAGTTGTCCCCGCCGGGCGTCTTGTCCACACGGGGTACGCGCGCTTTCCGCACACGGCGCGGACCCTGGCCCGCGGCGCACGTACCAGTGTCAGCTGGACCCGCACCCCCCGCCACCGCAGGAGGACGAGGAGCCGCACGACGAGGACGAACCGCAGGACGAGGAGGAGCCGCAGGAGGACGAGGAGCCCCCGCCGCCGCCGGCCCACCAGCTGGACCCGGAACCACTGCCACCAGCGGACCCGCCGCCGCCCGAGCCGCCCCAACGCGCCACCAGGACGACGAAGCCCACGACCGCCAGCACCACGAGAATCAGGACGAGGGACACGGCCCCGCCTCCTTCCCACACCCCGGTCGCCCGGGTCGCGGCACCCCCGTGGCCCGCGTGCAGGGGGGATGCCCGCAGGCCAAAGCCGCGAAAGCACACTTGAGCAACTCCAGAGGTTCCCCCGAGGATGACGCCCATGAGCGCACCCGCGGGCCACAGCAGCCGCCCCTACCTCAACCGCAGCCTCGCCGCCTTCGGCACCACGATCTTCGCGGAGATGTCGGCGCTGGCCGCCGCCACCGGGTCGATCAACCTGGGCCAGGGCTTCCCCGACACCGACGGCCCCGCCGAGATCGCCGAAGCGGCCGTACGCGCGATCCGCGACGGCCGCGGCAACCAGTACCCGCCCGGCCCGGGCATCCCCGAACTGCGCACCGCCGTCACCGCCCACCAGCAGCGCTTCTACGGCCTGTCCTACGACCCGGACACCGAGGTCCTCGTCACCGCCGGCGCCACCGAGGCCATCGCCGCCTCCCTCCTCGCCCTCCTCGAACCGGGCGACGAGGTCATCGCGCTGGAACCCTTCTACGACTCCTACGCCGCCTGCATCGCCATGGCCGGCGCGGTCCGCGTCCCGCTCACCCTGCGCGCCCCGCACTTCCGCCCCGACCTCGACGCCCTGCGCGACGCGGTCACCCCGCGCACCCGGCTGCTCCTGCTCAACACCCCGCACAACCCGACGGGCACCGTCCTGACCCGCGAGGAACTGGCCGTCATCGCCGAGATCGCCGTCGAGCGCGACCTCCTCGTCGTCACCGACGAGGTGTACGAGCACCTCGTCTTCGAGGGCGCGCACGTGCCGCTGGCCTCCCTGCCCGGCATGCGCGAACGCACCGTCACCATCTCCTCCGCCGGCAAGACCTTCTCCTTCACCGGCTGGAAGGTCGGCTGGATCACCGCCCCGCCCACGCTGGTCTCGGCGGTCCGCTCCGCCAAGCAGTTCCTGACGTACGTGTCCTCCGGCCCCTTCCAGTACGCCGTCGCCGAGGCCCTCGCCCTCCCCGACTCCTACTACGACGGCTTCCGCGCGGACCTCGCCGCCAAGCGCGACCTCCTCTCCGACGGGCTCGCCGCCGCCGGATTCGAGGTCTTCCGCCCGCAGGGCACGTACTTCATCACCACGGACGTCTCGCCGCTGGGCGAGAAGGACGGCCTCGCCTTCTGCCGCGCCCTGCCCGGGCGGTGCGGGGTCGTCGCCATCCCGAACCAGGTCTTCTACGACGACAAGTCCGCCGGTGCCACCCAGGTCCGCTGGGCCTTCTGCAAGCGGACCGACGTCCTCCAGGAGGCCGTGGAACGCCTCCGCCGGCTCTGAGGCCCGGCATGGACGCGCCGACGGGACAGGTGGCGTCCGCCCCCGGGCGGACCGGACGAAGACGGGGGACGGCCTGGTCGGCCGGGGTCGCGCTCGGGGCGTTCGCCGCCGTGCGCGGGACCGGTGCGCTGGTCGTCGCCCTCGGCGCCTGGTGGGCCGGCAAGGACCCGGTGAAGGTGCTCGGCGGCTCCTGGGACTCCTTCTGGTACCTCTCCATCGCCGCCCGCGGCTACGGCCGCACCCAGATGTGGCCCGCCTCCGACTCCATCCAGAGCGACTACGCCTTCTTCCCGCTGTACCCGCTGCTGGTGGACCTCACCGGCGGCGGCCCCGTCGCCGGGCTCGTGGTGTCCTGGACGGCCGCCGCCGCTGCCGCCGTCGGGGTGTACCGGCTCGGCGAGCTGCTGCTCGGGGCGCGGGCCGGGGTGCTGCTCGTCGTGCTGTGGGCCTCGCTGCCGCACGCGGTGGTGCTGGGCCTCGCCTACACCGAGCCCCTGCTGTGCGCGCTGGCCGCCTGGTCGCTGTACGCGCTGCTGCGCGGGCGCTGGCTGTGGGCGGCCTCCCTGGCCGCGCTCGCCGGTCTGACCCGGCCCACCGGGATCGCCGTCGCCGCCGCCGTGACCGTCCTGGCCCTGCGGGAGCTGCTGGTGCGCGGGGGCCGCGAGCCCCGGGTGTGGGCGGCCGGGCTGCTCGCGCCGGCGGGCTGGGCCTCGTACGTCCTGGCCGTGGGGGCGCACCGCCACGACCCGTTCGGCTACTTCGCCGTCCAGCGGCAGTGGGGCTCGCGCTTCGACTTCGGCGGCGCGACCCTGGAGACGGCCTGGAAGGCCCTGTCCGGCGGGCCCGTGACCATCCCCGTCGCGGTGACGCTGGCCGTGCTCGCCGCCGCCGCGCTGCTCGCGGTGGCGGCCGTACTGGAGCGGACCCCGCTGCCGCTGCTCGTGTACACCGCGACGCTGCTGGTGATCACCTTCGGCGGGGCGGGCTTCTTCGAGTCGAAGCCGCGCTTCCTGCTGCCCGCGTTCCCGCTGCTGCTGCCGGTGGCGGCCGCCGTGGCGAGAGCCCGGCCGCGCACGGCGGTCGCGGTGACCGCCGGCCTGGCCGGGCTCTCGTGGGGCTACGGGGCGTACCTGCTGCTCATGGCGGAGGTACCCCTGTAGGGCCCGCGGGGCCGGGGGCCTCGCAGGAGGAGGAGGGACGGCTACTCGCCGTCCTCCTCCCTCTTCTCGTCGTCCTCGGCGGAGTCGACCTCCTTCTCCAGGCCGAGCTGCTCCAGCAGCCACTTGTCGAACTCGATCGAGGCGCGGACCCAGCTGACCGTGGAGGACACGAAGTGCTCCAGGCTGACGCCGGTGCCGATCAGCATCTGCGCCTCGCCGATCAGGCGGACCGAGCCGTCGTCGTGCGTGTGGCTGTAGACCTTGGGCCACAGGGTGCGGCGGTTCCAGTCGTCGATCGACTCCAGCAGCTGCGGCTTGTCGTCGATGGCGTGCGGGCGGTCGTAGAAGGTCCGCACGGAGAAGACCTGCTGCTCGCCCTCGCCGCGGAACATGAAGTAGGTGCGGAAGTCCTCCCACGGCGCCGCGAGGTCACCCTCGTCGTCGACGACGTACTTCAGCTCCATCTGCTCCAGGAGCTGCTTGACCAGGTCCTGGTCGGGGACGACGGGGCCCGCCGGTCCTTGGCCTTGCGGTTCGGGCTGACCCCCGAAGTTCGGAATCGAGGCCGGGTCGATGCTCACCGTGTACTTCCCTTCGTGCGGATGAAGCCATCCTCCCCCATCTCGCCTACCCCGTGTCCAGCCCCGCACCCGCGATCCGCTCCCGGCGGACACGGGGCCCCGGCGGCCCTTACAGGGCCCGGCCGACCAGCAGGTCCTCGCCGGCCACGTCGACCCGTACGGTGTCGCCGTCGCGGACCTCGCCGGAGAGGATCTCCTTGGCCAGCCGGTCGCCCACGGCCGTCTGGATCAGGCGGCGCAGCGGGCGGGCGCCGTACGCCGGGTCGTTGCCCTTGTCCGCCAGCCAGGCCAGGGCCTCGGGGGTGACGTCCAGGGCCAGCCGGCGGTCGGCGAGGCGCTTGGCGAGCCGGGCGATCTGGAGCTCGGCGATGTGCGCCAGCTCCTCGCGGGTCAGCGCGGAGAAGACGACGAGGTCGTCGAGGCGGTTGAGGAACTCCGGCTTGAAGCTCGCCCGGACCACGTCCAGGACCTGCGCCTTCTTCTGCTCGGCCGGGGTGACGGGGTCCACCAGGAACTGGCTGCCCAGGTTCGAGGTGAGGATCAGGATGGTGTTGCGGAAGTCCACCGTCCGGCCCTGGCCGTCGGTGAGGCGGCCGTCGTCGAGGACCTGGAGCAGGATGTCGAAGACCTCGGGGTGGGCCTTCTCGACCTCGTCCAGCAGCACCACGGAGTACGGGCGGCGGCGGACGGCCTCGGTGAGCTGGCCGCCCTCCTCGTAGCCGACGTAGCCGGGCGGGGCGCCGACCAGCCGGGCCACGCTGTGCTTCTCGGAGTACTCGGACATGTCGATGCGGACCATGGCCCGCTCGTCGTCGAAGAGGAAGTCCGCGAGGGCCTTGGCCAGCTCCGTCTTGCCCACGCCCGTCGGGCCCAGGAAGAGGAAGGAGCCGGTGGGGCGGTCCGGGTCGGCGATGCCGGCCCGGGTGCGGCGCACGGCGTCCGCGACGGCCCGTACGGCCTCGGTCTGGCCGATCAGGCGGCGGCCCAGCTCGTCCTCCATGCGCAGGAGCTTCTGGGTCTCTCCTTCGAGGAGCCGGCCGGCCGGGATCCCGGTCCAGGCGCCGACCACGTCGGCGATGTCGTCGGGGCCGACCTCGTCCTTGACCATCGCGTTCTTGGCGTTCTTCGAGGTCCCGGCGGCGGCCTCCTCCTCGGTGGCCTCCGCCAGCTCGCGCTCCAGCTGCGGGATCTCCCCGTAGAGCAGCTTGGAGGCGGTGTCGAAGTCGCCGTCGCGCTGGGCGCGCTCGGCCTGGCCGCGCAGGTCGTCCAGGCGCTCCTTGAGCTCGCCGACGCGGTTGAGGGACTGCTTCTCCTTCTCCCAGCGGGCGGTGAGGCCGCGCAGCTCCTCCTCCTTGTCCGCGAGGTCCTTGCGGATCTTGTCGAGGCGTTCGAGGGAGGCCGGGTCGGACTCGTTCTTCAGCGCCAGCTCCTCCATCCGCATCCGGTCCACGGAGCGCTGGAGCTCGTCGATCTCCACGGGCGAGGAGTCGATCTCCATGCGCAGCCGGGAGGCCGCCTCGTCGACGAGGTCGATGGCCTTGTCGGGCAGGAAGCGGGAGGTGATGTAGCGGTCGGAGAGGGTGGCGGCGGCGACGAGGGCGCTGTCGTTGATGACGACCTTGTGGTGGGCCTCGTAGCGGCCCTTGAGCCCGCGCAGGATCGCGATGGTGTCCTCGACGGTGGGCTCGGCGACCAGCACCTGCTGGAAGCGGCGTTCCAGCGCCGGGTCCTTCTCGATGCGCTCGCGGTACTCGTCCAGGGTGGTCGCGCCGACCATGCGCAGCTCGCCGCGGGCCAGCATGGGCTTGAGCATGTTGCCCGCGTCCATGGCGGAGTCCCCGCCGGCCCCGGCTCCGACGACGGTGTGCAGCTCGTCGATGAAGGTGATGATCTGGCCCTCGCTCGACTTGATCTCGGCGAGGACGGTCTTGAGCCGCTCCTCGAACTCGCCGCGGTACTTGGCGCCGGCCACCATCGCGCCGAGGTCGAGGGAGACGAGCCGCTTGCCCTTGAGGGACTCGGGGACGTCGCCCTTGACGATGCGCTGGGCCAGGCCCTCGACGACGGCGGTCTTGCCGACGCCGGGCTCGCCGATGAGCACCGGGTTGTTCTTGGTGCGGCGGGAGAGGACCTGGACGACGCGCCGGATCTCGTGGTCGCGGCCGATGACCGGGTCGAGCTTGCCGTCGCGGGCGGCGGCGGTGAAGTCGGTGCCGAACTTCTCCAGGGCCTTGTACTGGCCCTCGGGGTCGGGAGTGGTCACCCGCCGTGCTCCTCGTGCGTTCTGGAAGGCGTCCAGCAGCTTCTTCGCCGTGGCGCCCTGGGCGGAAAGGACCTCACCGGCGGCTCCGCCCTTGGCGGCGACGGCGATGAGGAGGTGTTCGGTGGAGAGGTACTCGTCTCCGAGGCGGCCGGCCTCCGCGTCGGCCTCGGCCAGTACGGCGAGCAGGTCGCGGCTGGGCTGCGGGGGCGCGACGGTGGAGCCGGTGACGCTGGGCAGGGCGGCGAGCAGCCGCTCCGCGCCGGCGCGGACGGCCGCCTGGTCGGCGTCGGCGGCGACCAGCAGGTCGACGACGTTCTCGTTGTCCTCGCCGGCGAGCAGCGCCAGCAGGAGGTGCGCGGGGGTCAGGTCGGCGTGGCCGTCCTTGACGGCCCTGCTCGTGGCCGCGTTCAGGGCGTCGCGGCTCTTGTTGGTCAGCTCGGCGTCCACTCTCGGGTTCTCCTCTCCGGCGGGCGTACGTGACGCGTCGCACCCGGCGGCTGACCGGATACGCACTCTGACAGATTCAGCATCTGCAAAGTTGAGTCTATTCCACTCAAGGCATCGCTCGGGGCCATTCTTCCCGCCGGTCCGGCGAACACGCGGGCGTACGCTTCGGCCATGTCCCATGACGTACTCAACCCGACGCCCGAGTACCTCGCCTTCTGGCGGGAGCGGCACGTCTGCACCCTGACCACCCCGCGCCCGGACGGCACGCCGCACGTGGTGCCCGTCGGCGTGACCTACGACCCGGAGGCCGGGCTGGCGCGGGTGATCAGCAACAAGCACAGCAAGAAGGTCCGCAACGTCCTGGCGGCGGCCGGCGGCGGCGCCCGGGTGGCGGTCTGCCAGATGGAGGGCAGGCGCTGGGCCACCCTGGAGGGGCGCGCGGTGATCCGTACGGACGAGGCTGCGGTCGCCGAGGCCGTGGCGCGCTACGCGCAGCGGTACGGGCGGACGCCCTCGCCCAACCCGGACCGGGTGGTCCTGGAGATCACCCTCGACCGTGCCATGGGCCGGGCCTGAGCCGGCGGGCCCGGGGCGCCTTCGGGACGGGCCCCGGCCGGGGGCCCGCAAGGCGATTGTCCGGTTCGACCACTGGACGCGGACATCACAACGGCGCCATCGTGGTCAGGTCCACGATGGCGCCGTTGTGTGGGGGTAGCACCTGGAGCGATCTGCAACGACGGGGGAATCGCCTCAGGCACTGCGGGGGGTGGCGGTGGTGATATCGGGCTCGAACAGCTGGTGGTCACGCTGGTCGAGGTTGACGAAGACCATGCCGTACCGCACTTCGCAGCGGACGGGCTGCGGTGCGCCCCGGGGGCGGCGCAGACAGCGGTAGGCACGGACGTCCTCGTCCTCTTCGCGCACGACGACGATCGGCTGGCCGAAAAGAGTGACCATCAACGAATCGCCGGCGTAGGGGATCGCCGTGGCGAGGTCTATGAACTGCCACCCGGAGCGGTACGCGGATGCCATTTCGCGGCGGAAGTCGCGGTCGTCCGGGGTCATGAGGAGGCCTTCGCAGGGGTGCTGTTCCAGCCGAAATCGCTCTCGACGGCCGTCCCGGCGGACGGACCGGCAGCAGCCTGAGCGCTTCCCGTGTCCCCGTCGACGGCTGCGACCGCCCCAAAGACCGCAACGGCGGAGAAAACAACGGCAAGCGCCGAGCGAAGCATTCTCTTATACATGGTCGGCTTCGTCCTCACTTGATGGAATCCTCTCCCCCGCACTGTCAGACGATGGCTCATTCAGGCACGTCAGTGCCACAGGGACGATGCATCATGTTCTTACATGTTCAGGACCCTGGGGGGTGGAGATTTGCCCAAGAGCGACATAAACCCGACACATCACCACCCCGTCACGGAGATGTGCACCGAGGGCGCGCGACTCTACGCGGCGGCCCTGAGCACCGGCCGCGTGGCCCGCGGCGAAGTCGCGAACGCCCCCTGCCTGCTCGAATTCGCGCTACTGCGACCCGACCCGGACGACGCCAACCAGCTGCGCGCGGTTCCCCCGTCCATCGCACTGGCCCAACGGCTCCATCCGCTCGAACGCGAGATCCAGGAGCGCCGGCGCACCGCCGTAGACCTCACCGACGCATTCGAGCCGTTCCTCACCATCAGCGCGCAGAGCCCCGCGAACACCCACGCCATCACGGTGCTGGAGGGGTTCGACCAGATCAACGCCGCCATCGACCTGGCCACCGCCGAGTGCCACACCGAGGCCCTCACCGTCCAGCCGGGTGGCGCCCGGCCGACCTCCGTGCTCAGCGAGTCCCTGGAGCGGGCCACGCCGATGATCGACCGCGGGGTGAGCATCCGCACGCTCTACCAGCACACGGTGCGGCACAGCCAGGGCACGCTCGCCTACGTGGACCGGATCTCGGCCGGAAAGGTCGAGATCCGCACGCTGGAGGAGCTGATCGAGCGTCTCATGATCTTCGACCGCACGGTGGCCATCATCCCCGCCAGCGACGACCGGCGGGTGGCCCTGGAGCTGCGGCACCCGGGCCTGGTGGACTACCTCATCAAGGTCTTCGAACAACTCTGGCGCAGGGCCGTGCCGTTGGGCGACGAGGTCACGTACACGCACAACCCGGATGGTATCTCCGGAGTGCAGCGCTCCATCGCGCAGTTGCTGATCGAGGGCCACGTGGACGAGGCGATCGCCCGCCGGCTGGGAATGAACGTACGCACCTGCCGCGCGCACATCGCGAAGCTGGCCGCCGCCCTGGGCAGCGGCAGCAGGGCCCAACTGGGCTACCTCATCGCCCAGTCCGGCATCCTGCACGGCCAGGGCCAGGCCCAGCTCCCCGAGGGCTGACAGGGGCCCTCAGGCGGCCTCCAGGAGCCCCCGGACGAGCGGAAGGCCCCGCAGGGGGCCCTCCTCGTGCGGGAGGGGCCCTGCGGGGCCTTCACCGTGCTGCGGCGGCCGGGCCGCGGTCAGTCGCCCGGGCGCTTGGCGGGGCGCCAGACGACCAGCGCGTTGCCCGGCACCGGCGGCTGGTACGGGACCAGGTCGCGGCGGTACGAGGCGTGCACCTGGGCCTCGCGGGCCTGGAGCGCGGCGGCGGCCCCGTCCACGGCGGCGGACAGCTCGGCGACGCGCTGCTGGAGCGCGGCCACCTGGTTCTCCAGTTCGATGATCCGCTTGATGCCGGCCAGGTTGATGCCCTCGTCCTGGGACAGCTGCTGCACCGTGCGGAGCAGTTCGATGTCCCTGGCCGAATACCGCCGGCCGCGGCCGGCCGTACGGTCCGGCGAGACCAGACCGAGGCGGTCGTACTGGCGCAGGGTCTGCGGATGCAGGCCCGAGAGCTGGGCGGCCACCGAGATCACGTAGACCGGGGTCTCGTCGGTGAGCTGGTAGGCCCCCTCGCCGAAGCGGGGCTGTCGTCGGCGGCCGTCCATGTCATGCTCCCTTCGCGGACTCGAACAGGAGGGCGCGCGGGTCCTCGGACCCGGTGGCGTCCCGGTACATCTCCAGGGCCTCGCGGGCCTTGTCGGACAGCTCCGCCGGAACCGCGACCTCCACCGTGACGAGCAGGTCGCCGCGGGTGCCGTCCTTGCGGACCGCGCCCTTGCCGCGGGCCCGCATCGTACGGCCGGTCGGGGTGCCCGGGGGCAGCTTCAGCGTCACCGCCGGGCCGCCCAGGGTCGGGACCTTGATGTCGGCGCCGAGGGCCGCCTCCGCGATCGTGACGGGCACGGTCACCGTGAGGTTGTCGCCCTTGCGGCCGAACACCGGGTGCGTGCCGACGTGCACGACGACGTACAGGTCGCCGGCCGGGCCGCCGCGCTCGCCCGGCGCGCCCTTGCCCCGCAGCCGGATCCGCTGGCCGTCGGAGACGCCCGCCGGGATCCGGACCTGCATGGTCCGGGAGGACTTGGCGCGCCCGCTGCCCTTGCAGACCTCGCAGGGGTTCTCCGCGATCAGGCCGCGGCCCTTGCAGTCCGCGCAGGGGTCGGTCAGCGAGAAGCCGCCGCCGCTGCCGCGGGAAACCTGGCCGGTGCCGACGCAGGTCGGGCACACGCGGGGCGTGCCGTTCTTGTCGCCGGTGCCCGAACAGGCCTTGCAGGGAGCCTGCGAGGACATCCGCAGCGGCACGGTCGCGCCGTCCACGGCCTCCGTGAAGGAGAGCGTGACCTCCGACTCGATGTCCTGGCCGCGGCGCGGCTGGGTGCGGGTCCCCGCACCGGCGCCGGCGCCGCGGTTGAACAGGCCGCCGAAGACGTCGCCCAGGCCGCCGCCGAAGCCGCCCTGGCCGCCCGCCTGGGTGCCCCCGAAGAGGTCGCCCAGGTCGAAGTTGAACGAGCCGCCGCCCGGACCGGCGCGGAAGCCGCCGTTCCCGAACAGCGCGCGGGCCTCGTCGTACTCCTTGCGCTTCTTGGCGTCGCCGAGGATGTCGTTGGCCTCGGAGATCTCCTTGAAGCGCTCCTCGGCCGAGGCGTCGCCCTTGTTGGCGTCCGGGTGGAACTCGCGGGCGAGCTTCCGGTACGCCTTCTTGATCTCGGCCTCGGTCGCGTCCTTCGGGACACCGAGGACCTTGTAGTAGTCCTTCTCGACGAAGTCCTTCGTGCTCATCCCCGGTGTCCCTCCTCTCGGATCCCTACATGGTGTGCGTCAGCCCTTGTCGGGGGCATCCGTGTCCTTGTCGGACGGCGTGTCGCCGTCACCGGACTCGGACTTGGCCGCGGGGGCCGCGCCCGGCTGGGGCTCGGCCACCGCGACCCGCGCGGGGCGGATCGTACGCTCGCCGATGCGGTACCCCGGCTGCAGGATCGCCACGCAGGTCGTCTCGGTGACGTCCGGCGCGTACGAGTGCATCAGGGCCTCGTGGATCGTCGGGTCGAAGGGCTCGCCCTCCTTGCCGAACTGCTGCAGCCCCATCTTGGCCGCGGCGGTCTCCAGCGACTCGGCCACCGACTTGAAGCCGCCGACCAGCTCGCCGTGCTCGCGGGCCCGGCCGATGTCGTCCAGCGTCGGGAGGAGCTCCGTCAGCAGGCTCGCGACCGCGATCTCCTTGACGGCGACCCGGTCCCGCTCCACGCGGCGACGGTAGTTCTGGTACTCGGCCTGGAGCCGCTGGAGGTCCGCGGTGCGCTCGCCGAGCGCGCTACGGGCCTGGTCCAGCTGCGCAAGCAGGGCCACATCCTGAGCCGTGTCCCCGGCCGGGGCCGCCTCGTCCTCCTTCTTGGAGGAGTCGGCGGCCTTCGGCTCCGCGTCGTCAGCGCCGGCGCCGGTGGGGACTTCGGGCTCCTCGTCGAAACCCGGGGTCTCCTCCGACATCAGGCAGCGCCGCCCTTCGGCTTCTCGTCGTCGACGATCTCGGCGTCGACGACGTCGTCCTCGGCCTTGGCCTGGCCCGCGTCACCCGCACCGCCGGCGGCCTGGGCGGCCTGCGCGTCGGCGTAGATGGCCTGGCCGAGCTTCTGGCTGACCGCGGCGAGCTTCTCCGTCGCGGTGCGGATCTCGGCGGTGTCCTCGCCCTTGAGCTTGTCCTTCAGCTCGGTGACGGCCGTCTCGACCTCGGTCTTGACCTCGGCCGGGACCTTCTCCGCGTTGTCCGCGAGGAACTTCTCCGTCTGGTAGACGAGCTGCTCGCCCTGGTTGCGGGACTCGGCGGCCTCCTTGCGGCGGAGGTCCTCCTCCGCGTACTGCTCCGCCTCCTGGCGCATGCGGTCGACCTCGTCCTTGCCGAGCGAGGAGCCGCCGGTGACGGTCATCTTCTGCTCCTTGCCCGTGCCGAGGTCCTTGGCCGTGACGTGCATGATGCCGTTGGCGTCGATGTCGAAGGAGACCTCGATCTGCGGGACGCCGCGCGGGGCCGGCGGCAGGCCCGTCAGCTCGAACATGCCGAGCTTCTTGTTGTACGCCGCGATCTCGCGCTCGCCCTGGTAGACCTGGATCTGCACGGACGGCTGGTTGTCCTCGGCCGTCGTGAAGATCTCCGACCGCTTGGTCGGGATGGTCGTGTTGCGCTCGATGAGCTTGGTCATGATGCCGCCCTTGGTCTCGATGCCGAGGGACAGCGGGGTCACGTCGAGGAGCAGGACGTCCTTGACCTCACCCTTGAGGACACCGGCCTGGAGGGTGGCGCCGATGGCGACGACCTCGTCCGGGTTGACGCCCTTGTTGGCGTCCTGACCGCCGGTGAGCTCCTTGACGAGCTCGGCGACGGCCGGCATGCGGGTGGAGCCGCCGACCAGGACCACGTGGTCGATCTCGGACAGCGCGATGCCGGCGTCCTTGATGACGTTGTGGAACGGGGTCTTGCAGCGGTCGAGCAGGTCCGCGGTGAGCTGCTGGAACTGCGAGCGCGTGAGCTTCTCGTCCAGGTGCAGCGGGCCCTCGGCGGAGGCCGTGATGTACGGCAGGTTGATCGTGGTCTCCGTGGAGGAGGACAGCTCGATCTTCGCCTTCTCGGCCGCCTCGCGCAGGCGCTGGAGCGCCATCTTGTCCTTGGACAGGTCGACGCCGTGGCCGTTCTGGAACTGCTTCACCAGGTAGTCGACGACGCGCTGGTCCCAGTCGTCGCCACCGAGGTGGTTGTCACCGTTGGTGGCCTTGACCTCGACGACACCGTCGCCGATCTCCAGGAGCGACACGTCGAAGGTGCCGCCACCGAGGTCGAAGACGAGAATGGTCTGGTCGTCCTTGTCGAGGCCGTACGCCAGGGCGGCGGCGGTCGGCTCGTTGACGATGCGCAGGACGTTCAGACCGGCGATCTCGCCGGCCTCCTTCGTCGCCTGGCGCTCGGAGTCGTTGAAGTAGGCAGGAACGGTGATGACCGCGTCCGTGACCTTCTCCCCGAGGTACGCCTCGGCGTCACGCTTCAGCTTCTGCAGGATGAAGGCGCTCATCTGCTGCGGGTTGAAGTCCTTGCCATCCAGGTTGATCTTCCAGTCAGTGCCCATGTGGCGCTTGACGGAGCGGATGGTCCGGTCAACGTTCGTGACCGCCTGGCGCTTGGCCACCTCGCCGACGAGGACCTCGCCGTTCTTGGCGAAGGCGACGACGGACGGCGTGGTCCTGGCACCCTCGGCGTTGGTGATGACGGTGGGCTCTCCGCCTTCGAGAACGCTGACGACGGAGTTAGTGGTGCCCAGGTCGATGCCGACCGCACGTGCCATTTCGATTCCTCCAGCTGACTTGAGTGGAACAGGCTCAAGAATGCCGTAACGCCGCGCTGGCGTCAACAGAGGTGAGTCGAGGGGGCTCAACCTTTAGGCTGCGCTTACGCTCAGGGCCGCCGCCCTGGGCCCCGCTCCCCGGACACTGCCTCAGCCCCGCCGGCGCTTGAGGCGCGGGGGTCTGGGGGCAGAGCCCCAGCCCGCCGGGCCGCGCCCGAACGGGTTCCGGAGGCCCCGCCGGGCCGCGCGGCGCAGCGGGGGCGCCGGGGGCCTCCGGCACGGTGCTGGCATGCCTCTGCTGACCACCCTCACCGCCCGGCCGGGGCCCCGGCCGCGGCCGCTCCGGATCCCTCTCCCGGCGCACTGGCCGGCCCGGCCGCCGGCCAAGCGGGTGTTCGACCTCGTCGGCGCGGCGGTCCTGCTCGCCGCGGCGGCCGTCCCGCTGCTGGCGGCCGCCGCCCTGCTGTACGCGGCGACCCGCGCACGGGTCCTCGTACGCGAACCCGCGCTCGGCCTCGGCGGCCGCCCCTTCCTGGCCTGGCGCCTGCGCACGGAGGACGCGGGGCGCGCGGGCGCGCTGGTCCGCCGGTGCGCGCTGGAGGGGCTGCCGCAGCTGCTCAACGTGGCGCGCGGCGAGATGTCGCTGGTCGGGCCGCGGCCCCAGGCCTGTACCGACCACCCGGAACGGCTGCTCGTACGTCCCGGAATGACCGGATTGTGGCAGGTCAGCACGCGTTCCGACCTCCCCTGGGAGGAGATGGCCCTGCTGGACCGGCACTATGTGGAGAGCCATTGGCTGGGGATGGATCTCGCGATCCTCGCGCAGACCCCTCGGGCGGCCTACCGACAGAGGCACGCCTGAGCGACACAGATCACCGCACGCTCACCTACAGTGCGGCGCGGGAACTGGGTAACCTCAAGCCTTGACTCAATAAGTTACCGCTTAGTAAGTCCCGCCCGAGGAGCCCTCCCATGCAACTCGCCGCGATCATCGTGTCGCTGGTCCTGACCGTGGTCGGCGTCGCGCTGATCGCCCGAGCCGTGGCGCAGATCTACCGGTTCGTGAAGCTCGGCCAACCCGTACCGGCGGGCAGCCGCACGGACCGCCCGAAGGACCGAACGCTCACCCTGGTCCGGGAGTTCCTCGGCCACAGCCGGATGAACCGGTGGGGGATCGTCGGCTTCGCGCACTGGTTCGTCGCGATCGGCTTCCTGACGCTGCCGCCCACCCTGGTGCAGGCCTTCGGCCAGCTCTTCCAGGCCGACTGGCTGCTGCCGATCGTCGGCGACTTCCTGCCCTTCGAGCTCTACACCGAGTTCATCGGCGTGATGACCGTCGTCGGCATCGTCGTCCTGATGGTGATCCGCCTGCTCAACCTGCCCTCGCGGGCCGGTCGCAAGTCGCGCTTCGCCGGCTCGAAGGCCTGGCAGGCGTACTTCGTCGAGTACGTCATCCTCACCATCGGCCTCGCGATCCTCGCGCTGCGCGGCCTCGAGGGCGCGATCCACGGCGTCGAGTCGTACGAGCCCGCGTACTTCGCCTCGTACCCGCTGGTGCTGGCCTTCAAGGGGCTCTCGATCAGCGGCATCCAGAACGCCATCTACTTCACCGCGATGGTGAAGATCAGCGTCTCCTTCATCTGGATGATCACGGTCTCGCTCAACACCAACATGGGTGTGGCCTGGCACCGCTTCCTCGGCTTCCCGAACATCTGGTTCAAGCGCAACGCCGACGGTTCGACCGCGCTCGGCGCCCTCCAGCCGATGACGAGCGGCGGCAAGGAGATCGACTTCGAGGAGCCGGGCGAGGACGACGTCTTCGGCGTCTCCCAGGTCGAGCAGTTCTCCTGGAAGGGCATCCTCGACTTCTCCACCTGCACCGAGTGCGGCCGCTGCCAGTCGCAGTGCCCCGCCTGGAACACCGGCAAGCCCCTCTCCCCCAAGCTCCTGATCATGTCGCTGCGCGACCACGCGCACGCCAAGGCCCCGTACCTGCTCGCGGGCGGCGGCAAGACGATGGAGGGCGAGGAGAAGGCGACCGCCGAGCAGCTGGCCGGAGTCCCGGCGGCGGCCCTGGCCGAGGCGGAGCGCCCGCTGATCGGCACGGCCGAGGAGAACGGCGTCATCGACCCGGACGTGCTGTGGTCCTGCACCACCTGCGGTGCGTGCGTGGAGCAGTGCCCGGTCGACATCGAGCACATCGACCACATCGTCGACATGCGCCGCTACCAGGTGATGATCGAGAGCGCGTTCCCGTCGGAGGCGGGCACGATGCTCAAGAACCTGGAGAAGAAGGGCAACCCCTGGGGCCTGGCCAAGAAGCAGCGCGTGGAGTGGACGAAGGAGGTCGACTTCGAGGTCCCGATCATCGGGAAGGACGCGGAGGACCTCTCGGAGTTCGACTACCTGTACTGGGTCGGCTGCGCCGGCGCCCTGGAGGACCGGGCGAAGAAGACCACGAAGGCCTTCGCCGAGCTGCTGAACATCGCGGGCGTCAAGTTCGCGATCATGGGCGGCGACGAGAAGTGCACCGGTGACTCGCCGCGCCGCCTGGGCAACGAGCCGCTGTTCCAGCAGCTGGGCCAGGAGAACGTGGCCATGCTGAACATGGCGTTCGGCGAGGACGACGAGGACCCGTCGACGAAGAAGCCGAAGTCGGCGAAGCGGATCGTCTCCACCTGCCCGCACTGCTTCAACACCATCGCGAACGAGTACCCGCAGCTGGGCGGCGAGTACGAGGTCATCCACCACACGCAGCTGCTCCAGCACCTGATCGACGAGGGCCGGCTGACGCCGGTGACGCCGGTCGACGGCCTGATCACGTACCACGACCCCTGCTACCTGGGCCGGCACAACAAGGTCTACACGCCGCCGCGCGAGATCATGTCCGCCGTGCCGGGCCTGCGCCAGCAGGAGATGCACCGCCACAAGGAGCGCGGCTTCTGCTGTGGCGCCGGTGGTGCGCGGATGTGGATGGAGGAGCGGATCGGCAAGCGCATCAACAACGAGCGCGTCGACGAGGCCCTCTCGCTGAACCCGGACATCGTCTCGACGGCCTGCCCGTTCTGCCTGGTCATGCTGACCGACTCGGTGAACGGCAAGAAGAACGACGGCCAGGCGAAGGAATCCGTCCAGGTCGTGGACGTGGCGCAGCTGCTGCTGGAGTCGGTGAAGGCCCCGGAGCCGACGGAGGAGGAACTGGCGGCACTGGCGGCGCAGGCCGAGGCCGAAGCCGCTGCCGCTGCCGCCGCGGAGGCCGAGGCGAAGGCGGCTGCCGAAGCCGCTGCCGCCGCGGAGGCGAAGGCCAAGGCGGAGGCGGAGGCCAAGGCGGCCGCCGAAGCCGAGGCGGAGGCCAAGGCGGCAGCCGAGGCCGAGGCGGAGGCCAAGGCGGCAGCCGAGGCCGAGGCCGAGACGCCTGCGGCGGAGGCGACCGCCGAGGACAAGGCCCCGTCCAAGGAGGAGGCTCCGGCCGAGGCCGAGGCGACGCCGAAGCCCGACGACCAGCCGGCCGCGAAGGCCGAAGCCGCCGACGAGGCGCCCGCGGCGAAGCCGACGGCGGAGGCCAAGGACGAGGCTCCGGCCAAGGATGAGCCCAAGGCCCCGGCGGAGGCCCCGGCAGCGGCTCCGGCCGAGGCTGAGACCGAGGACGCGCCCAAGGCCACGGCCGAGGCCCCGGCCGAGGCCGACGCCAAGCCCGCCGCGAAGCCCGCAGCTGCCGAGGAGGCCCCTGCGGCGAAGCCGGCGACCGAGGCGAAGGACGAGGCTCCCGCCGAGGACGAGCCCAAGGCCACGGCCGAGGCCCCGGCCCAGGCCGACGAGGCCCCTGCGGCGAAGCCGACGGCCGAGGCCAAGGACGAGGCTCCGGCCGAGCCCAAGGCCGCGGCTGAGGCCCCGGCCGAGGTCGATGCCAAGCCGGCGGACGCCGACGAGGCCTCTGCGGCCGCAGCGAAGAACGAGGCTCCGGCCGAGGCCGGGACCGAGGCGGCGCCGAAGGCGGGCTCCGAGCCGAAGGCCGAGGTCAAGGCTGCGGACGAGGACGACGCGGCGGAGGCCGGCAGGGGCGAGGCGAAGCCCGAGGCGGCGAAGTAGCCCCAGCCGAACAGCACGCACGCACGGAACGGCCGGTCCCCCTCCCTCGAGCTCGACGAGGGGGCCGGCCGTTCGGCGTGTCAGCCGTCGGTGCGGTTCCGGCGGAGCATCGCGAAGCCGGGGCCCGCCGCGCCCGTCGCGGCCATGCCACCGCCCGCGGCCGGTTCCCGAGGCCCCGGACCGGATACGTACGCATTCCGTCGGCTGCGTGACGAACCGCCACAGAAGCCCCCGCAACCGCGCAAAACACCCTCCCCCGGCTCCCCCTAGGGGATGTCACAGGTCAGCCGCAAAGGCCGCCCGTTCCGGCGGCCCGGCCACGGCCGCCCGGCGGAGCAGGTACTTTCGATCACGTGGCTGGATTCAGGATCGGACGCGGCAGGGACGACAACCACCCTCCGCAGCAACCCCCGCACACCCCGCGGCAGCAGCCGTACGGTCAGCAGCAGCAGCAAGCGCCGCAGGCACCGTACGGTCATCAGCCCTACCCGCCCGCAGGCCCACCGCCGCAGCAGCACTGGCCGGCCCAGGGCGGCGCGGGCGACCACGGCGAGCCGGAGTACTTCGACCCGTACTCCCAGCCGCGCCCGCACCCGCACGCGCACCAGCAGCCGCCGCAGGACCCGTACGCGGGCCGGCAGGGGGCCTCGTACGCGAACGACCCGGGGTACACCCAGGCCTTCTCGGTCGGCGAGGACCCGTACGGCCAGGGCGCGACGTACCAGGCGGGCGCGGCCCCCGCGGCCCCCGTCGGGCCGCGGCTGCACTGGAAGGACCTGCTGCGCGGCATCGTGCTGCGCCCGGGGCCGACCTTCCTCCAGATGCGGGACTACCCCGTCTGGGGCCCGGCGCTGCTGGTGACCTTCGTCTACGGCATGCTCGCGGTCTTCGGCTTCGACAAGGCCCGCGAGGACGCCATCAAGGCGACCCTCGGCCAGGTGATCCCGATCATCCTCAGCGCGGGCGTGGCCTTCGTCCTGTGCGGCATGATCCTCGGCGCGGTCACCCACACCCTGGCCCGGCAGCTGGGCGGCGACGGCGCGTGGCAGCCGACCGTGGGCCTGTCGATGCTGGTCATGTCGATCACGGACGCGCCGCGCCTGCTGGTGGCGGTGTTCCTGGGCGGCGACAACATGTTCGTGCAGGTGCTGGGCTGGGTGACCTGGCTGGCGGCCGGCGCGCTCTTCACCTCGATGGTGAGCAAGTCGCACGACCTGCCGTGGCAGAAGGCGCTGGGCGCGTCCGCGATCCAGCTGGTCGCACTGCTCTCGATGATCAAGCTCGGCACGCTCTGACAGCCGACGCACACGAAAGGGCCCGCCGCGCGACCGCGCGACGGGCCCTTCCCGTATCCGTGCCCGTACCGTGCCCGTGTCCGTCTCGCGGCTCAGGCGTCGAGGACCTGGCCCTCGCGCTTCACCACGGGCGGCTGGACCGACCAGGGGAACTCGATCCAGTCATCGGTGCGCTTCCAGACGTACTCGCACTGGACGAGGGAGTGGGACTTCTCGTAGATGACGGCGGACCGCACCTCGGCGACGTGGCCGAGGCAGAAGTCGTGGACGAGCTTGAGCGTCTTGCCCGTGTCGGCCACGTCGTCGGCGATCAGGACCTTCTTGTCCGTGAAGTCGATCGCCTCGGGGACGGGCGCGAGCATGACCGGCATCTCCAGCGTGGTGCCGACGCCGGTGTAGAACTCCACGTTCACGAGGTGGATGTTCTTGCAGTCGAGCGCGTACGCCAGGCCGCCGGCGACGAAGACGCCGCCGCGGGCGATGCTCAGGATGATGTCCGGCTCGTAGCCGTCGTCGGCGATGGTCTGCGCCAGCTCGCGGACGGCGCGCCCGAAGCCCTCGTAGGACAGGTTCTCGCGTACTGCGTCGCTCATGCTTCGTGCCTCACCTGGGTACGGTGGAAGTTCTGGAAGGAGCGCGAGGCGGTCGGCCCGCGCTGCCCCTGGTACCGGGATCCGTACCGCTCGCTGCCGTACGGGAACTCCGCGGGCGAGCTGAGGCGGAACATGCACAGCTGCCCGATCTTCATGCCCGGCCAGAGCTTGATCGGAAGGGTGGCCAGGTTCGACAGCTCCAGGGTCACGTGCCCCGAGAACCCGGGGTCGATGAATCCGGCGGTCGAGTGCGTCACCAGACCCAGGCGCCCCAGGCTGGACTTCCCCTCCAGTCTGGAGGCGATGTCCTCGGGGAGCGAGATGACCTCGTACGTCGAGGCGAGCACGAACTCACCCGGATGCAGGATGAACGCCTCGTCGCCCTCGGGCTCGACCATGCGGGTCAGGTCGGGCTGCTCGGTGGCGGGGTCGATGTGCGCGTAGCGGTGGTTCTCGAAGACCCGGAAGAACCGGTCGAGGCGTACGTCGATGCTGGAGGGCTGCACCATCGACTCGTCGAAGGGGTCAATGCGAACCCGTCCGCTGTCGATCTCGGCCCGGATGTCTTTATCAGAGAGAAGCACGTCCCGAGGATACGCAGAGCGCGCGGGCCACCCCCAATCGAGAAGGCCCCCCGCGCGCCCGCACTGCCCGTGTCCTGCCGCCCTACCGCTTGACGCCGCCGACGGGCACCGCGTGCCTCAGCCGCGCGCACCGCGGACACCGCAGCAGCCGCCCGGGCCCGATCCGTCCGGCACCGAGATGCTGCAACGGGAACGAAGCGGTGCTGAAAACATGCCCTTCGGCACAACGGACGACTGTGTGCTCCATCGAGTCCCTTTCCCCAACGAGCCGTAACGCGATGAATCGCCACATTAGGGGATGATCGGGACCCACTCCAGCCGCCGCTCCGCACCCCAACGGTACGCCCCAACTCCCGCCCCCACGAACCCTCCTGCGCCGCCGGGACGACGACGACCCCGACGGGAGAATTCACCGGGGGTCGATCATGGGGTACAGTGTGCAACGGTAGGGATCCAGACAACTGGACCACTGCGCGGATGTAGTTTAATGGTAGAACATGAGCTTCCCAAGCTTATAGCGCGGGTTCGATTCCCGTCATCCGCTCCACAGCAAAGCCCCAGGTCAACGACCTGGGGCTTGTTTGTTGTCTAGACCCATCGAGGCCCGCGCGCCCATCAGACACGTTCCTGGAGCTCTGCGATGCAGGGGCAGCAGGCGTACGTGGGGCCTCGGCGCCGCCGATACCGACCGGCCGACCCGCAGGACGCGGGCCACTTGCTGTCCGCAGTACAGCCAGCACACCCCGTAGACCCACTCGTTGCCATCGTCGGTAGTCGGCGCAGGTGGTGCCGTAAGCCTGGCCGGTCAGCACCAGCTCACCTGTCCTGCCCGCTGTCAGCAGCGGACAGGGGCGCGTCCGCCGGGGCTCCTTCGTCAGTGCTCAGGTCAAAGGTGCCGGTCGGTGCCCACTCGTGCTCCAGGATCGAGTAGGTGATCGAGTCCCGCCAGGCTCCGTGGACGAAGACGTGGTCGCGGATCCGCCCGTCCTCGGTCATGCCCGCCCGCAGGAGGGTGCGCGCGGATGCCTCGTTGAGCGGCGAGCGTGCGGCCCATATGCGGTGCAGGCCCAGGACCTTGAAGCCGAGCGTCACAGCATGTGGACGCTCTCCGTGCCGAGGCCCTTGCCCCACTCGGCCGGGTTCAGGGCGAAGCCGATGGTGGCCGCCTGCTGGGGTTCGGTCGCGAGGCGTGCCTAGCCGATCAGCCGGTGTTCACCGGCCGGGGTGATGGCCAGGAGGGCGGCGGTGTCCTCGGGTTCGACTTCGAGCAGCGCCAGGCGGGGGCCGGCCAGGTGGACTGGGGTCATGGCTGCGGAGCCTACCGGCGGGGTCATCGGACGAGGACGGACGTCGGGCTGGCCGTGAAGGCTTCGATCTCCTCGCGGAGGCCGGCCGCCGCCGCGCCTCGGCTTCGCCGGCCCTCGGCCTGCAGGGCGGCATGGACCCGCTGGGCGCTGCTGGTGATGCCGAAGTTCCGCTGCTCGATGGGGAGATCGAGTACCGGCTGGACGGCTTCGATGGCTCCCTCGATCTCGCCACGAGCGATGCGGGCGAGGGCGAGGTCGGTCTGCGCGCCGGCCTCGTCGCCGAAGGCCCATTCGTCCTCCGTGGCGGTGCGGTACGCGGCGACAGCGGCCTCGGACTGGCTCTCGCCGAGTGCGGGGTCCGCTGGATGGCGGCACGGGTGGCCTCGCCGTCGCCGAGGAGGGCGTGGGCGCGGGCGGAGAGACAGGCCAGCCAGACGCTGGTGGTGCCGCGGACGTTGCCTGCCGCACCGAGGCCGAGTGTGGCGTAGTCGGCGGCCTCGGAGGGGCGCCCGGCCCAGTAGGAGATGAGCGACTGCAGGGAACGGACCCAGGCACGCGTGGCGTGGTGGTCGGCGTTGTCGGCGCAGACGAAGGCGGTGCGGGCCTGCATCATCGCGGCGCTGGGGTTGCCCAGGTCGTGGCTGGCTTTGGCGAGCATGCCGGAGGTGATGCCGGCGAGCAGGTAGGGATCGCGGGCCTGCAGGGGCTTGACCCGGCCGTGCTCGAGGAGCCGGAAGGTGAGGTCCTGTACCTCAACTAGGTCGCCGAGCAAGGTCGGCAAGGCCAGCCTCGGGTAGGCGACGGTGAGCCGTCGCACTTCGTCATGGATCTGGCCCAGGGTCTCCGGACCGATGTTGCTGCCCGGCCTGCTTGGTGTTGCCCTTGATCTGGTCACCGCGGCCTTCGGCCCGCAGGTGCCAGCTGCCGGTCACGCGGCCGACGGTCTTCTTGGCGCCGCCCTTGAACGCCTCCGCCTTGTGCGCGATCTTCTTGCCGATACTCATCGGTGGCCACCCTTCGCTGGTCGACGGCGTCTTCGCGCCCCTGGTCGCCGGTGGCCGGCTCCCGGCGCGCGGTGCGTCCCGGGCGAGCGTGTGGCCGCGGCGTACCTCGGGCACCAGCCAGGAGAAGCCTCGGCCCGAACAGGCCACGGCCCCCTGGCTCTCCACGTCAGGACCGTCCTGCCCGGGGAGCCACAGGCAGAGGGCCTGTCCAACCTGGGAACCGGGGCTTGCATCACTCCGCAGAGCGGGGGACGTCGATCGTGCTGATCATCGTCGGCGCGACCGGAGGCATGCTGTACCCGGTCTCCGCCGGCGTACTGCTCCTGATCGCCGACGTGCTCCACCTCGCCGCGAGAGGGCCGGCCTCCTCAGCGGATGTTGCGGCGTCCGGAGCGGCGCCCGCGCATGCCCAGGCAGACCAGGGCCACCACGAAGACCAGGATGCCGATGAACAGCAAATAGAGCATTCCTTTGACGACAGCGCCGACGATGCCCAGCACCATCGCCACGACGAGCAGGATCAGGAAGACCTTCACGGCGTGGACACCTCCTCGAGCGAGTGGGGGCTCAGCGGCGGGCGAGCTGCCGCTCGCCGCCCGCACCGGGCCGGTAGGTGAGGCCGTAGTGCTCGAAGACGGCCGCCTCTTCCTCGGCGGGCAGGACGTCGTCCGTGCCGATCGAAGGGCTCTTCTTCACCAGCGCCTTGTCGTAGTCGACCTTGACGTACCCCGGCCCGACGATCGCGCCACCCAGCGGAACGAAGACCAGCCGGTGCCGGGTGGGCAGCCCCACCAGCACAGTGGCCATGGCCGGCTCGTCCGTGCTGGTGTCCACGTAGACGGCCTCCAGCGCGCCGATCCTGTGGCCGCCCGAGTCGACCACATCGTGGGTGCGCCACTCGCGAATGTCCGCCGCCTGGATCATCCTCAGGTCCCTTCGCACGATCACAGCCCGGCCGGTGCACCCCCTAGCCTGCCCCCGCCTGCCCGAGGAAACCAGCGCGGCACTCCGCAACAACGCGCCGCCCGTCACACCCGCCTGCCATTCGCCCGCCACGGCTGCCCTGACGGGGCGCCAGGTTGCGCCACGTCGGGGACGGGCGTCACCCGTGTGCGTCGCTTCGCAATCGACATGATGCAGACCGTCACTCTGCGTGTGAGCGTGATCCGAGAGGAATCCGTACCCACGCGTCAAAAGGAGTCGCAGTCATGGGCGGTACGTCGGACAAGCGTCAGGAGCCGGGCAAGGGACGCGAGGCACAGAGTCACCAGCGCCCCGGAGACCCAGCGCACCCTCAGCCGGGGAAGCAGTCTCGCAAACCGGGACAGAAGCAGGACCAGAAGGAGACCGGGCGCCGCCGCGAGGACGACCTGCTGCGCGAAGAGGACCTGCATGACGAGTCGCTTTGACGAGAGCGGCAGCCGACAGGAAACGCCCCGGTCGTAAGCGACCACCGATGAACAGGGGATGTTGTGACAGGACAGGTCGTTCCGCACGACGTACTCGGCACCGGCTCCGAACGAGCCCTCCTGCTGCACAACTGGTTCGGCGACCGGTCGAGCTTCGACCCGATGCGCGAGTACTTGAACGGGGACGCGTTCAGCTACGCGTTCCTGGACTGCCGCGGGTACGGCGAGGCGATGGACGCCGACGGCGCGTTCACGATGGACGAGGTCGCCGAGGACTCCTTGGCCGTGGCCGACCATCTGGGCTGGGACTCCTTCTCGGTCATCGGCCACTCCATGGGCGGCAAGGTGGCCCAGCTGATGCTGTTGGAGGCCCCGGAGCGCATCCGCTCGGTCATCGGCATCTCGGCGGTGCCCGCGTCCGGATTCCCGCTCGAGGGCGAGATGTGGGAGCTGTTCGCCGGGGCGGCGACGAATCCCGGAAACCGCAGGGCGATCATCGACAACACCACCGGCGGGCTGCACGACGACACCTGGCTGGACGCGATGGTGAGCCGCTCGGTGGGACGTTCCTCGGCGACGGCCTTTCGCACATACCTGGACTCGTGGGCGCGGGTCGACTTCCACGAGCGGGTGGAGGGCATCCCGGCCCCCGTCCTCCTCCTCGCCGGTGCGAACGACCCCGCGCTGGGACCCGAGGCCATGCGGGCCACCTGGATGCAGTGGTACCCGAACGCCCAGTTGGAGGTGCTCCCGAATACGGGGCACTACGCGCCAGAGGAGTCCCCCGAGGCGGCCGGCGCGGCCATCGAACGGTACCTCGGCAGCTGAGGCTTCAGGATCAGGCCGTCGGGTCGGCGGTGGCACCGTCGGCGGGTCCAGGTGTGGTGGCGATGAGGATCTGAGCCGCCTCGGTGATGTTGTCGGCGCGGACAGCGCGGGCCATCGCTTCGCGGGCGGCGTCGGCCGTGGTGTCCGGGGGAACGACCAGCAGGGCGAAGTGGTCGTTGGCGCCGCGGGTGATCAGGACGGTGTCGTCGCCGACGGGGTCGGAGTCGATGTGCACGACCTGGTCGTCGATGACCAGGCGGGTGGGGAGGCCGTTCCAGGCGGATGCGTCCACGCCCACACAGGTGATCGGCCCGAGATGCCCGGTCAGGACGCTGATCAGCGCGGGCAGCTCGGTCTCGATGTCGCGGGTGCGGGGCCACCACGCGCCGTCGAGGCGCCCCTCCCGGGACCGCTTCGTCTCCAGCCGCAGCAGCGCCGTGCCGGGTTCGACCGCCTGGTGGATCGCATCCGGCAGGAGCAGTGGCGGCCTGTGCGGAATGTCGGAGTCAGTCATGTGGATCCGCCCGTCTACGGGGTGCGGCCACGCCGCGTGGACGTCACCGAGCCGACCCGCGAGGCACGCGAGCTTGCCGTCGCTCCACGGTACTCCCGTCGCCCGCACCGCCGCTCTCCACAGCGCCCCCACCGGAAAATACCTGGTCAAACCGGCCATTACCCATCGAGCAGGCGTACAGTGGAAGCACCGGAGGTACTTCGCGCACCAGCGTCCACGCAGGTGTCATTTCCGGTGATCGCCTAAATGCCGGGCTGCCGACGGGCAGCCCGGGGGCAGGTCCGCACCATGACCACCACCCTCGACCGGACCGCGCCCCGCGACCTCGCCGCAGAGCTTCCGGCACGCTTGTCCCTCACCCCGAAGACCACCCTCGCCGGCCAGCTGGACGGGGCCTGGTGGCCCCGCTCCCGCGACCTCGCGGCCGAGCTCCCGGCGCTCGTCGCCGCCCTGGCGGAGCCCTGGGGGCGCGTCACCCGCGTCACGGTGAACCCCACGCGCTGGCCCGTGATACCGCACACGGTCGCCGTGGACGGGCACACGCTGCACGTCGGCTGGTTCACCGAGCAGCACCCCGACAAGCTGATCCTGCTCTCCTACACCGTCGGCCGCTGGGACCTCCTCGTCATCCCGCCCGAGACCGGGCCCGCAGCCGCCGCCCGCCTGATGGCCGCCGCCGCGATCCCGGGCAGCACCCTGACGGCAGGCGTCCTCATGGCCGACGAGGCCGTCATCGGGCGCGGCATCCGCGACACCCGGCGCCAGGAGTCCACCTGGGACGGCGAAGGCGGGGCCTGCATGTCCCCCTTCCGGAACCCGATGGACCGAAGCACCCTGCCGCTGCCCGGTGGCTGGAGGTGAGCTCCGTGGAGACCGTCGCCCTCATCGCGGTGTCGCGATCGCCGTCGGAATGCGCTGGATCCACCTGCTGAACGCCCAGCACGACGCGCGGATCGCGGCCTACCACTTCAGCGACCCCCTGCCGAGACCTCCCGGTCTGCCGGACGACACCCGCCTCCACCTCACCGTGGACCCGGCCACACCCGCCGGCCCCGCCCGCTCCCGGCCGACCGCCGGCCGGAGTACCGGCGGTACCGGCGGCACCGGCGCCCACTCCGGCGAGACCTGAGAGCCCCGACGGCCCCGGAGCCCGCCCCCGCACACGAAAGGGCGCGGCCCTGGCCACACTGCGCGAACGCAAGGCGTACCGCGAACAGGTGCTCCATGTCCTGTACGAAGCGGTCGAGGGCAACCGCCTCCTCGGCATCACCGGGGCGCGGCTGCGGCGCGACCTCCACGTGGCGGACCAGGACCTGGCCGCCGCCTGCACCTACCTGGCCGGTGAAGGACTGGTCACCGTCGACTGGGAACCCGGCAACACCCCGGCGATGGTCACGCTCACCCATGAGGGGATCAGGCGCCTGGAGGCCCAGGAGGAAGCGGCGCCCTGGACACGGGCGAACGTGTCGGTCTGGCGGGTGAGCTCCCGGGTCATGGCCGCGCTGCCGTGCCGCTCCGAAGCCGTGTGGCGTGCCCCGTCGGCGGGGAGCATCCTGGAAGCCACGCCGCCCGTGCAACCGGACGCCGGCCCGCCGCCCGGCTGGAGGCAACAGGATGACCGTCGGAGGGCGTGGGGAACCGGACCGCTCGGAGAGCTTCGGGGAGGGGCTGCTCGGGCTGCTCCTGGACCGGGCGCACGAGCTGCCGCCGCATCTGGTCGCCCCGCTCGTCGCGGAGGCGGTGGCCCGGCTGGGCGGCCGCGAGCCGCAGATCCTGCTCCAGGACTACGGGCAGCAGATCCTGGTCCCCCTGCCCGGTATGGGAGCGGGGGCCGGGGGTTCCCAGCCCATTGACCGGTCCGAGGCCGGCCGGTGCTTCCTGGAGTCGCGCACCGTCGAAGTCCTGGCGCCCGACGGCGTACGGGTCCACCTGCCCCTGCTGGACGGCGGCGACCAGGTGGGGGTCCTGTCGGTCGCCCTGGACAGGATCGACGACGACGCCCGCCGCCTCATGCGCAGGATCGCGGGCCTGGCGGCCGACCTGCTGCAGACCAAGAACGGCTACACAGACCTCTTCTTCCGGACCCGACGCAGCGAACCGATGAGCGTCGCCGCGGAGATCCAGTGGTCCCTGCTGCCCCCGCTCTCGATGGTGATGCCTCACGTCGCGCTCGCCGGAGTCCTGGAGCCCGCATACGACGTCGCCGGCGACAGCTTCGACTACGCCCTCAACGGCGACGTCATGCACCTCGCCATGATCGACGCCATGGGACACGGCCTGGATGCGGCCACCATGGCCACGGTGGCCATCGGCGCGTACCGCCACGCCCGCCGGATCAGCATCGAGCTGTCCGAGATCTACCTCTTCATGGACCGCGCGGTCGCCGAGCAGTTCGACCCGGACCACTTCGTGACCGCCCAGATGATGCGCCTGGACACGGACACGGGCCGCCTCCAGTGGGTCAACGCGGGGCACCCCGCGCCGATGTTGGTCCGCGCACACCGCGTCGTAGGCCGGCTGGAGAGCCCCACGACCCTCCCCGTCGGCTTCGGCGGGGACCAGCCGCAGGTCAGCGCGGTGGCACTGGAGCCGGGCGACCGCGTCCTGTGCTTCACCGACGGCCTGGTCGAAGAACACGAGAGCGGGCAGGAGCAGTTCGGCGAGGAACAGCTGATCGACTGGGTGAACCAGCTGGAGGAGGCCGACCACGGGATCCGTACCGTGGCCCGGGAGCTGTCCCACAGCCTCAAGCGGGCGCGCGGCGAAACCACCTCGGACGACGCCACGCTCGTCCTGTTCGAGTGGCGCGGCTGACGGCCTCATGCACGACGTCCTGCTCCGGCTCCCGCCCGGCTGCGGCCTCCCTCCTCTTCGGCCACCCCGGAGTACGCTTGGAGGTACCGGGAGCACCTCGTACACCCGCCCCCATGCGGACGCCGTTCCCGGCGATCACTAGGCCGGGGCGCCCCCAGGCACCCCGGGGACGGGTCCCGGTCCCATGACCAGCACCACCGCTCCCACCCATCAGGCACGCCTGACACTCACGCCGAACACCGCCCTGGCCGGTCTGCTGGACGGTGCCTGGTGGCCGTACTCACGCGATCTCGCCACCGAGCTGCCGCCCCTCGTGGACGCGCTGCGGGCCCGCTGGGGACGCGTCACCCGCGTCACCGCGAACCCCGCCCCCTGGCCTGTCGCGCCGCGCGAAGTCGCCGTCGGCGAATACGCCGTGCCCGTCGGCTGGTTCACGGGCCAGGATCTCGACACGATGATGCTGCTCTCGTACGGGCTCACCCGCTGCGATCTGCTCGTGATTCCCCCCGAGACCGAACCCGCTTCCGCCGCGCGCCTGATGGCGGCCGCGTCCACCCCGGGCAACCTCCACACCACGGGCACCCTCATGGCCGGCGAAGAAATGTCTATTCGCTGACTCCGGACCGAACGAAATATCTGTATCCGCGGACCGAGGTTCTGACCACTCACGCCCGGAGGATTTTTACCGGCGACACGGCGGGGAAAAATTTCACCACGCACGGACTGCAGCGACGTGCTACTGTCAAATTAGTTGCAGTTTTGGTACCCCAGATTCAAGCACTCTCGTCGGCCGCATGCCACACGGAAGCGCTTTGCATTTCCGGTCATTTTCCGGGCAGGGCATCATCGCGGCGACACGGCGTCCGTACGGTACGGATTCCGGCGTAATGCCCCAAGGAGACATGACATGAGTACTGGTACCGTCAAGTGGTTCAACGCGGAAAAGGGTTTCGGCTTCATCGAGCAGGACGGTGGCGGCCCTGACGTGTTCGCCCACTACTCGAACATTGCCAGCCAGGGCTTCCGCGAGCTCCAGGAAGGCCAGAAGGTCTCCTTCGACATCGCGCAGGGCCAGAAGGGCCCGACCGCCGAGAACATCGTTTCGGCCTGACGCCGACGCGTCACTTGCAGCTGGGGCCCGCATCCCTCGGGGTGCGGGCCCCAGCTGCATGCTTTTCTCATGCTTTTCACGCACACCTGCGCCTTTCGCGTTTATTTCGCTCGCCCGGTGGTGCCGACAGTTCGCCGCCCCGAGCCAAGCCGTTTACCGGCCGTATTTCATTCGGCCCGTGCCGTGATTCCCGACGCCGCTCTTCCGCCGCCGGAATTCCTCGATACGCGCCGCATCAAGGAAGGTTCTGAATGAACCCCACACGCACGAACGGCCGTTCCTCCCGCACCCGCCGCGACGGCGGCCGCGTGTACGGCTCAGCCGGTTCTGGACTGAGCAGCCCCTCCCGTTCGTCCGCCCCGAGCCGATCGGGAGCTCCGGGGCGTTTCGGCGGAGGCGGCCGGCGGCCCTCCCCGGCGCAGGGCGAGTTCGCTCCGCCGAAGACGGTCACCCCCGCGCTGCCCCCCGTCGAGAGGTTCGCCGATCTGGCCCTGGACCGGCGTTTGCTGGCCGTGCTCACCGTGCAGGGCGTGGCCGTCCCGTTCCCCATCCAGGGCGCGACACTGCCGAACTCCCTGGCCGGCCGTGACGTCCTCGGCCGTGGCCGGACCGGCTCCGGCAAGACCCTCGCCTTCGGTCTGTCCCTGCTCGCCCGCACCGCCGGACAGCTCGCCGAGCCCCGCCGGCCGCTGGCGCTCGTCCTGGTCCCCACCCGGGAACTCGCGCAGCAGGTCACCGACGCCCTCACTCCCTACGCCCGCGCCGTGAAACTGCGCCTGACCACCGTCGTCGGCGGAATGCCGATCCGTCGGCAGGCGAACGCGCTGCGCGGGGGCGTCGAAGTCGTCGTGGCCACGCCCGGCCGCCTCAAGGACCTGATCGACCGCGGCGACTGCCGGCTGGACCAGGTCTCGATCACCGTCCTGGACGAGGCCGATCAGATGGCCGACATGGGGTTCATGCCGCAGGTCACGGCGCTCCTGAACCAGGTCCGCCCCGAGGGCCAGTGCATGCTGTTCTCCGCGACCCTGGACCGCAACGTCGACCTCCTGGTCCGCCGCTACCTCAGCGATCCCGTCGTCCACTCCGTGGACCCCTCCCAGGGCGCGGTCACCACGATGGAGCACCACGTCCTGCACGTGCACGATGCCGACAAGCACCGGCTGACGACGGAGATCGCGGCGCGCGACGGCCGGGTGATCATGTTCCTGGACACCAAGCACGCCGTGGACCGCCTCACCGAGGACCTCCTCGACTGCGGTGTCCGTGCCGCCGCCCTGCACGGCGGGAAGTCGCAGCCACAACGCACCCGCACCCTCTCCCAGTTCAAGACCGGGCACGTCACCGTCCTGGTCGCGACGAACGTCGCCGCGCGCGGCATCCACGTCGACCACCTCGACCTCGTCGTCAACGTGGACCCGCCGGCCGACCACAAGGACTACCTCCACCGCGGCGGCCGTACCGCCCGGGCCGGCGAGTCCGGCAGCGTCGTCACCCTGGTCACCGCCGGCCAGCGCCGTGACATGACCCGCCTCATGGCGAACGCCGGGATCGTGCCCGAGACCACCCGGGTCCGCTCGGGCGAGGAGGCACTCGCCCGGATCACCGGCGCACGCATCCCGTCGGGCATCCCGGTGACGATCGCCGCACCGCCCGCCGCACCGCCCGGGCGCGACACGGCCTCCCACGGTCGACGGCGTCCCACCTCGGCAGCACGGCGCGCCGACACGCGGCGTTCCGCCGACGCGGCGGCCTGAGCTCCACGTGATCCGGAAGTCGGCCCATCTCCCCAGGAGGCACGTTGTGACACCGGTCCGCACACAGCCCCGTTCGGCGCCCGCCATCACTGCGGCCAGGCCGGTGACCGACACCGGGGACGGGGGAGGACTCCAGGTCGGGGACCACATGACCGTCGAGGTGGCCCTGGCCGTCATGGCCGGTGCCCCCGCCGGGCGCCTGCTCGTCTGCGACGACGACGGCCTGTGCACCGGACTGGTCACCACGGCCCAGCTCGCCGCCGTCCGGGACAGCCCCTCCTACTCCGACCACCTCCGGCTGCGCGACCTCCCCGGCAACGGCGCGCCGACCGCCGGGCACCCCGGGAGCCACGTCCGGCTCCCCGTCCCGTGCGTGAGGGACGAACGGGACGGCAGCCCGGGTACCCCCGGGCCCGCCCTCGTCCTCGCCTGATCCCTGCGCGGGAAGCCAACCCCTTCCTCTCCTTGTGAGGGATCGTGCGCTGTGTCATCGCCCGCTTCCCCTTCGACCTCACCAAGAGCGGTGTCCTGGACTCCATGAAGGGCGTCAAGCCCGAGGAGATCACCAGCGAGTCCGTGATCATCGGTCGCCGCGCCTACCCGGTCAAACAGGTAGGACAGGTCATCACCGGCCAGGACCGCCGCGATTTCACCGCCGGAAGTCGTCCGGGCCACGACCAAGCTCGGTTTCACCTGCCGCGGTCCTTCCCGGCCCCCCGTACCGCTCCACCCCTCCGACCCGCTCCAGCGCGCTTCCGTGGCCCGGCCTCCCGGCAGGAACCTGACCCCGCATACGGACGGGCCTGAGCCGGTATCCGAACGGCCGGGAGAGCCCGGCCCGCGCACAGCCGACACCGTCGGCGCACTCCTCCAAGCCTGGTCCTCGCCCCGCCGGGCATCCGGCGGGGCGAAGTGCCGCCGGGCGGGTCCGGTGCGGGCTCGGGGATCGAGGCAGGCCGGCCGTCGGACACAGGAGGCGGCGCGATATCAGGGTCGGGAGATGGTGTAGTAGTTCCTTGAGGGTCCTGGTGCCGTACGGCACCAGGACCCTCAACGCGTTCCGCAGAGAGGCGCACATGACAGCAGACGACTCGTACGACCGTCTCGACGACGACTACCCCGCCTACACCATGGGCCGGGCCGCCGAAATGATCGGCACCACCCAGAGCTTCCTCCGTGCCATCGGAGAAGCCCGCCTGCGGACCAGCGGGCGTGGGACACGGCCTGCGCGGAGGCGGCCGGGTCGAGGGAGGCGAACGCCTCGGCCTTCTCCAACTGGAACCCGATCGCGGTCAGATGGTGCCCGAGGCTGTCATGGATCTCGCGGGCCAGCCGGTTGCGCTCCCGCGCCGCCGACAGCTGCGCCACCTGGGCGAGGGTGTCCTCCAGCCGCCCGCGGGCCTGCCGCTCCCGTACGGCGACCGCCGCCGTGGCCAGCGCCAGGACCACGCCGAGCGCGAACATCAGCAGGTCGGAGATGTACTCGGCCCGCACCGCCCAGTCCGGCACCCACAGGGTGAACGCGGCGCTGGCACCACGACTACCAGTGGAACCTCCTCCAGCGCGTGATCCGCGAGGAGCTCGACCCCGACTACGACGGACCCGGAACCCCCCAGCCGGGCAGCCCGCCCTGCCCCGCGGGCCCCGGAGCCGGCTGCGACACCGACTACGACTTCGCCTCCCGCCCCCGCGCCGTCCACGAGGCCCTGGAACGGATCTCCCTCACCGGGAACATCCGCCGCCCGCTCATCAGCATCCAGGGCGGCCTCGACGCCCTCACCCCGCCGACCGCCTTCGGCGACGCCTACCACCGCATGGTCACCGACGCCGGCCGCGCCGGCCTGCACCGCTACATCACGGTGGCGGGCGGTGCCCACACCGACGGCCTCGTCCCGCTCGACCCCGACCACCTGCGCCCGATGCTCGGCTCCTTCACCAAGGCCCTGACCGACCTCGAGTGCTGGACGCGCCCCACCTCCGCCCCCTGAGGGGCGCATCATCCGAACGTGCGGAATCGCCCCGGACGACCAAGGTCCGGGGCATCCGTCCAGCACGTCCAGGTCGTTCAGTGACGGAACGGGGCGAGGTTTCCGGCGCTGATGGCGCCCCTCAGGACCTGGGCGATCTCCTCGGGCCTGAGGTCGATGCGGTCGAGCCCTTCCACGGTCAGCGGGACCTGCTCCAGTGCGTACTCGCCGCGGCCCTCGGCGCTGAACTCGGGGCCGGTGCGGTCCTCGAAGGACCAGGTCGCGATGCGGGCGAGGTAGAAGAGCTGGCGCTCGTCGTCGGACTCCACGGTGTGGAGGAGGCGCACGATGTCGGCCTTCCCCGCGATCTCCTCGTGGATCTCCCGGTGGAGGGCGGCCTCCCGGGACTCGTCGCCGGGCTCGACGCCGCCGCCGGGGAGCACCCAGTACTCGGGGACATCGGGCTTGGTGCGGCGGATGACCAGCATCGTGTCGTCAGCGGTGACGAGGACGGCGCGGACTCGTTCCTTCATTTCGTTCTGTCTCCTTGCTCGTCGGCCTCTCAGTGCAGCAGCCGGCCGCCGCCGACGTGGACGAATTGTTCGCTGACGAACGAAGGCCCAGGTCAACGACCTGGGCCTTCGTTCTTCTCCAGACCGGTTCCGACTGGCTGCGCTGGCGTCGCGTTCCCGCCGAACCCGTCTGTAACGTCCGGCCGTTCAGCGGCACTGACAGGTATGACCAACACCGCCGACATCGCTGCGAAGGGCTGAGAACCATGACTGTTGAGATGGTCGAGACCGCTCCCACCTGCGCCTACCCGGGCTGCACCCACGCGCCCGAGCCGAAGGCACCCGGCGCGGAGGGACCGGCCTCCCGCTACTGCGACCACCCCGACCACAACGCGCTCGGAGCGTTCAGGAAGTTCCGCGCCAAGCGGAAGCAGCGCAAGGAGGACAGGCGCGCGGCGGCCGAGGCCAAGGAGGAGCCGAAGGGAGCCGCTCACGAGGCCCCGGCACCGGCACCGGCGGAGGCCGTGCAGGGTGGGACGGGCCAGCGGGAGGAGGCCGCCGCTTCCCCCGCGACGGACGGCCGCGGCGACGGCGCCCACTCCCGCGACACCGTGGTCGCGCTCGTCAAGCAGCTCGCCGCCGATCTCCCCTCGTACATCGAGGAGTTGGCGATCATCACCGACTCCGCGGCGGCCGAGGCGCGCATCGAGACGGTCACGCGCGCCTCCGCGCAGCGCATCCTCGCCGCCGAGGAGCGCGCCACGCTCGCCGAGGAGGCGGCCGACATGGCCGTCGCCGCGCTCGACGCCGCGACCGCCACGTTCTCCGAGGAGACCGCCGCGATCCGCGAGGAGGCCGCGCGCAAGGTCGCCGACGCCGAGTTCGTCCGGGCCGAGCTGGAGCGCTACCGCGAGCGGGTCGCCATGCTCGAGGTCCGGCTCGACGCCGTCCGCGACGAGGCCGACGCGCTGCGCCGCGCCCACGTGGCCGCTCCCGCCGCCACGAGCTCCCCGGCCGCCCCCGCCGAGCCCGCGCAACCCGCCGGGAACTGCTGAAAGTCGTAGCCGGACCGGAGCGGCGGACGTTCGTCTGTAACGTTCGCCGCTCTTTCCGTCTCTGAACACCCAGTGCCCAGGGCGCCGAGGCAGTCGCCGGTGCCGCCTCGGCGCCCACGAACACCCGAGAAGAAACGGAATCCCCCATGTGCCGTAGCAAGCGCCGCAGCGCCCTCTGGATCACCACTGCCGCGGTCGTCGTCGTGGCGGCCGTCGGGCTGTACCTCTTCCAGCCCTGGAGGCTGTTCACCACGGACCGTGTGGACGAGGCGCCTCCCGCGGCCGCCGGCCGGCAGGGGGGCACGGTCAAGCAGGTGGCGAACGGTGCGTTCGTCTCGCACGAGCACGAGACCAGCGGCTCGGTCGAGGTCCAGCAGCTCGCCGACGGGAAGGCGACCCTGCGCCTGACGAACCTGCGCACCTCCGACGGTCCGGCCGTCCACGTGTGGCTCAGCGACCAGCCGGTCAGGAAGGGCGGCGGCGGCAACCTCGACGACGGCAGGCACATCGATCTCGGCGGCCTCAAGGGCAACGAGGGCAACCAGAACTACGCGATCCCCGCCGGCACCGACCTGAACACGTTCTCCACGGTGACCATCTGGTGCGAGCGCTTCAGCGTCTCCTTCGGCGCGGCCGAGCTCAAGCGCGCCTGACGGATCCGGCCGGCGCGGGGGCCCCGCGAAGCAGCGTCAGGCTTCTCGCTGCCAGTCCCGGAAGGCGGTGAGGAGGTGCCGCCTGGCGTCGGACGAGATGCCGTCCGAGGTCAGTTCGCCCGTGGCGGCGATCGTCTGACGGAACTGGTCGAGGTAGGTCTCGCACCCGGAGCACTCCGCCAGGTGCTCGACGAAGCGCCGCTCGTCCCCTTCGGGCAACGCGCCGTCGAGGAACTCGGTCACCAGCTCCACGAAGTCGTTGCAGTTCACGCGTGTCCCCTCCCGCTCGCGACGTCATGCGCACCTGACAAGTACGCCTCCAGCTTACGGCGCAGCAGGGCCCTGCCCCGGTGGAGCAGGACGCGCTGGTTCCCCGGGGAGATCTCAAGGAGCGCGCACACCTCGTCGGACCCGTACCCGGCGACGTCGCGCAGGGTGATCACGGTACGGAGGCGGGGCGGGAGCTCGTCGATCGCCGCCGCGATCACCTCGCGGACCTCGCCGCGCAGCACGTGGTCCTCGGGGATGTCCCAGGGACGCGGTTCCTGCCCGGCGACCCAGTGGCCGGCGTACCGCTCGCCGGGGGCGCGGAACCGCTCGGCGTCGACCGTCGGCCCTTCCTCCTCCTGCGGCAGCAGGCTGGCGAAGGGGACGGTCCTGCTCTCCTTCGTGCCGCGCGCCTTGGCGGTGTTGACGAGGATCCGGTACACCCACGTCTTCAGGGAGGCGCGGCCCTCGAAGCCGTCGATGCCCCTGATGACCGCCAGCCAGGTGTCCTGGACGGCCTCCTCGGCGGAGTCCCTGGTCGACACGAACGACATGGCGAGTCGGAGCATGCCGCCCGACCAGGAGTCCAGGACCAGGGCGAACGTCTCCTCGTCACCGGAGCGGAGGCGCTGCACCAGGACCTCGTCCGTGGGCAGTTCGCGTGGGCCCGCCATTCGTCTCTCCTCGCCGGCGTCAAGTGGAAGCGCCAGCCTAGGGCAGCGGGACGAGCGCGGGCGTCCACGGGGTGCGTGCGTTCACCTCCCGGCGAGGACCTCCACCGCCGACGGTCGCCGGGATCAGCCGCGCGGCAAGATGCGGAACGTCCGCAGGAGTTGAGCGCGCGCCGAAGCGGGCAGGCTCGGGCCGGACCGCGCGCCCGCGGCCGCCACGGTCTGCCGGAACTGGTCGAGGTACGTCTCGCAGCCCTCGCACCGCGCCAGGTGCACGAGACAACGCAGTTCGGTCGGCTCACCCATGACGCCGTCGAGGAAATCGGTCACCAGCTCAACGAACTCGGCGCAGTTCATGACACCTGCCTGTTCTCGTGCGACGGACGGCCGGCTCCTCAGCGGCGCGTCCCGGTGAGGAGCCAACACCTATCACGCTCCTGTCACGGTGCCGAACCCGGCGGCGGCGGCCGCGGCGGGCACCCCGGAAGCGCTGCGGCCCGGCGGTCGAAAAACGCCGCATTGTGGATGTGCCCGATATCTGCGTCCGCGGGCGGAGATTTTGACCGGCACCCCGGGGAGAGTTTTTAGCGGCGACACACGGGAACAAAAAAGCCAGCCCGCACGGACTGCATCCGCGTGCTAGTGTCGAAACCAGTTGCAGTTTTGGTACCCGAAATTTCCAGGCGCCCCGTCGGCCTCGTGCCGCACGGAGGCGTTTTGCATTCCGGTCGTTTTCCGGATGGGGAATCAATGCGGCGACACGGCGTTCGCAAGGTGCGGATTCCGCTGCACTGCCCCGAGGAGAATGACATGGCTGCCGGCACCGTGAAGTGGTTCAACGCGGAAAAGGGCTTCGGCTTCATCGAGCAGGAGGGCGGCGGTCCTGACGTGTTCGCCCACTACTCGAACATCGCCGCCCAGGGCTTCCGCGAGCTCCAGGAGGGGCAGAAGGTCTCCTTCGACATCGCGCAGGGCCAGAAGGGCCCGACGGCCGAGAACATCGTTCCCGCCTGACTCTGACGCGTCATACGCAGCTGGGGCCCGCATCCTTCGGGGTGCGGGCCCCAGCTGTATTCGTTTTTCCAGGGCCGGCGCACGTACTCGAATAGCCGCGGCTCGATTTCAGCACCGCCCCGTCCGTTGGTTTCGACCCCCAGGCCCGGACCGCCCTGCTCTCGCGTTCCATTCAGCTGGTTCCCGTAATTCCGGCACCTTTCAGTCGCTGCCGGAATTTCTCGGTACGTGCCGCACCACGAAAGGAACGTCGCGGCCCGCGGAATCCACGTCGACCAGCTCGACCTCGTCGTCAACGTGGACCCGCCCACGGACCACAAGGACTACCTCCACCGCGGCGGCCGCACCGCGCGAGCCGGCGCGTCGGGCAGCGTCGTCACCCTGGTCACCGCCGGCCAGCGCCGCGCCGTGACACGCCTCATGACGGCCGCCGGCATCGTGCCCGACACCACGCAGGTCCGCTCCGGCGAGGGCGCCCTCGCACGGATCACGGGCGCCCGCACCCCCTCCGGCATCCCCGTGGAGATCACCGCGCCGCTCACCGGACAGCGCGACCGCGGCACCGCTTCTCGCGGCCGGCGCGGTCAGGTCCCACGGCGGCGTTCCCGTCCGTGACGGCGCCGCCCGCGTCAACACGGGCCAGAACCCGACGAAAGGGCCCCCACCGGCACGTGTACCGGTGGGGGCCCTTTCCTGCATCGACGGGGTTACTGCTGCGGTGGGGCGGGGTCAGTGGTCGGAGTAGCTGACGTCGCCGATGGTCCAGGCGCTGATGTCCGCGATCGAGACGCGGTACATCCCGCCTGTCTCCGGGATCCCCACCGTGCCCTGGAGGATCCGCGCCAGGTGGAAGTGCAGGTGCGTGGGCGGCCCGTCCTTCGCCGCCGCGGTGGCGAAGACGGCGGAGAACTCGGCCAGCCGGTCGGAGTCCGCCAGGACCTCCGAGACCCGCTGCCGCCACACCGCTTCGGGTGCCAGCCGACCTGTGATGACGGCGCCCCCCGTCACGACGGTCAGGGACATCTGGTTGCTCTGCCCGGACTCCACCAGCCTGGCGACGTCAACGAGCAGCTCGTCAATCTTCGACATGAGACCCGATCCTACGGGGCGCCCCACCCCGGCCACAGGCCGTCCCGCCAGGCGGGAAGGACGACCGGGGGCGCGCGGGTGCAGGGGGCCCCGCGCCTGCGCGACCACTGCGCACTCCGCACCGGGAGCGCTCACCTGCTCGGCCGAGGCAGGAAAATCTATGTTGGCCGCAGTAGACATCGGCGCCTCGCTGGGTTATGTTTTCTTCCGTAACCAGCAGAGGCAACAAGGCCTGGCAGAGACGAACTGCCGGCAAGCAGTACAAGCAGTACAAGCAGTCGCAGTGAGCAGGACGGTGCGGCGGCGGAGTTTCGAAGCCATGGCTTTCGCAGGACGGTGACGAAACTGGCGGCCGGACCGGGAGACCCGCAGTGATCAGGGGGCTCCGAGAGCAGTACGCAGCACCAGCAGTACGCAGTATTCGCAGGGCAAGAAGTTGATCAGCGAGGAAAGAACGGAGGAACGCGGCGCCATCAGGATCGCCCGGGCGGAAGTTTCGAGTCCGGGTACCGCAGGACATCGATAGCGAGGTGGTCTTCGGTCAAGCAGCTGCGATCCCCGCACCGACGGCAGTCACCGGGCCGGGTGTGCGGACACAGAAGGCCGGCGCTTCATCAGGGCCGGCAGGTGGTGTAGTAGTTCCTTCAGGGCCCTGGTGCCAGTACTGGCACCAGGGCCCCTCTATGCGTTTCACGGAGAGGTGCAAATGACAGCTGACGACTCGTACGACCGTCTCGACGACGACGACTACCCCGCCTACACCATGGGCCGCGCCGCCGAGATGATCGGCACCACGCAGGGCTTCCTCCGCGCCATCGGCGAGGCCCGCCTGATCACTCCGCTGCGCTCCGAGGGCGGTCACCGCCGCTACTCCCGCTACCAGCTCCGCATCGCGGCCCGCGCCCGCGAACTCGTCGACCAGGGCACCCCGATCGAGGCCGCCTGCCGCATCATCATCCTCGAGGACCAGCTCGAAGAGGCCCAGCGCATCAACGCCGAGTACCGCCGCGCCGCCGAAGCCGGCACGCCCCCGCAGCAGGCCTGAGGCGAGCACGCCCGCCCACGGCCGACCGCGAGGCGGTCGGCGGACGCGTCCGGTCGGGCAGCACACCACCCCCGCCACGAACGTGCCCCCTCCGGACGCCGGGGGGACGGGTCACGTGCCGCGCTGACCGCGGGTGTCCCGGCGGAGCCGGTCGGCGTGCCGGGTCATGGCGTCGATGCGCTCGGCCAGCTCGGCGTCCTCCGGCCGCAGGTGGGCGCGGGTGCCGGCCAGGGGGCCGACGAGGCGGGCGGTGTCGTTGTGCGCGAGGGCCTGGTTCAGGTCGCCGATGGCGCGCTCGGCGTCGTCGGCGAGGCCGGTGAGCGCGGTGACCTGGCCGGCGAGCCGGCGCAGGTCGGCGGCGTTGTCGCGGGCCCAGGCGTCCACGCTGCGGTCGGCGGCGCGGGCGTCGCGGGTGGCCTGGACGCGCTCCTCGCCCGTGCTCCCGGCCTTCCCCGGCCGCAGACGCAGGTAGCGGCGCTCGGCGGCCTGGCGGCTGGCGACACCGAGGGGGCCGGCGAGGTCGGCCCAGCTGGCGCCCTCGCTGCGGGCGGTTTCGATCAGGCCGGTTTCCCAGCCTCCCAGCTGCTCGCGGACCTCGCGCAGCATCAGCAGGGCGGCCAGCGCCGGGTGGGGGCCCTCGCCCGCCGCCGGCGGCGCCGCCGATGTGCCCGTGGAGGCCTGCTGCGCTTCCCGGACGGCCTGGTTGATGGTCTCCAGTGCCGCGGCGGCGGCCAGGAAGGTGACGGGTGCGGTCGGCTCTGCGGCCTCGTTCATGACGGTCTCCGTGATCTGTCATCCTCCAGATGACTTCTTGCTTGTCATCGTTTCGATGACATGTTACAACGGGAGCACGTTGAAGCGCATGGGCAGTTCCTGCCTGAACCAACTGGAGGTGTTTCGCGATGCTGATGCGCACCGACCCGTTCCGCGAGATGGACCGCATCGTCCAGCAGCTCTCGGGCTCGTCGGGCACGTGGTCGAAGCCGTCCGTGATGCCGATGGACGCCTACCGTCAGGGTGACGCGTACGTGATCGCCTTCGACCTCCCCGGTGTGAGCACCGAGGCGATCGACATCGACGTCGAGCGGAACATGCTGACGGTGAAGGCCGAGCGCCGGCCCGCGGAGAAGTCCGACGGCGTGCAGATGGAGCTCTCCGAGCGGCCCCTCGGCGTCTTCTCCCGCCAGGTCATGCTGGCCGACACCCTCGACACCGAGCACATCGAAGCCCACTACGACGCGGGCGTCCTCACCCTGCGGATCCCGATCGCCGAGCGCGCCAAGCCGCGCAAGATCGCCATCGGCGGGGAGTCCGGCCGCAAGCAGATCTCCGGCTGACCGGCCCGCAAGCCACCCGGCACCAGCGGCGGAGGACGGGGAACCCGATCCCCCTCCGGTACCCGGTCCTCCGCGCCCTCCCCCTTCCGCCCTCCCCTGGAGGTGACGTGAGATGTCGATGCGCAGGGAAGCCTTCCTGGACCACGTCCAGGAACGCGGCGAGTACGAGACCCGGGAGGAAGCCGAACGGGCGGCCCGCGTCGTCCTGGCCCTGCTGGGCGCCCACCTGGTCGGAGCCGTACGGGCCTCACTCGCCGCCCGCCTTCCCGAGACCTACGCCCTGATCCTCCTCAACCCCCTCCAGGCCGCCGAGCCGCTCTCGCCCGAACGCTTCGTCCGCGCGACCGCGGCCTGGATCGAGGGCGCCACCGAGAAGACGGCCCTGTGGGACATCGGCGCCGTCCTGTCCACCGTGGCCGCGGCGGCCGGGGACGTCCTCACCCGCGAAGCCCTGCTCCAGCTCCCGCCCGGCTACGACCTCCTCTTCGGCCACCCCCAGCCCACCTGACGCCGGCCGAGGACCGACCCTCGAAGAGAAAGGCAACCGCACCACCATGTTCGACCGGCATCGAGCGAACCCGGCCCAGCCCGCCATGACGTTCGAGCACATGCTGGAACGCGTGCGCTACGAAGGCGCGTATCCCACCCGTGAACGCGCCGAGGAAGCCGTCCGTACCGTCCTCGCCGCCCTCGGACGACAGCTCGTCGGGGACGAACGCGTCGACCTCGCGCGGTGCCTGCCCGTCGAGGCCGCCCGCGCCCTGACCGCTCAGGTCCCCGACACCGAACGGCTCACGGGCTGGGCCTTCATCAAGGACATGGCCACCCGGGGCGCCACCAGCCCGGCCATCGCCCGCTGGGACACCGGCGCCGTCCTCGGCGTCGTGACCCGGCTCACCGGTCCCGACCTCCTCGCCCGGATCCTCCGGCAGCTTCCCGACGGCTACGCGCTCCTCTTCGGCCAGGCAGAGCTCAGGCAGCCCCAGCGGGCCGCCTGACGCCTCCCGCTCCGCCACCGACACGCATGGGCCGCGGCTCCGCGGGCAGGCGCCGGACCGCGGCGCGGGATGCCGTTCCGCTGCCGCTCCGCGTCGTCCGGGACTGAAGGAGGAGACCATGGCCCTGGTGCCGGCGGAGTTCTCGGGTGCGCCGTGCTGGATCAGTCTGGCGGCGCGGGACCTGGCCGCCTCCGAGGCCTTCTACCGCGCGGTTCTCGGCTGGACGTTCCGGCGCGGGTCGTTCGGGCGGGCCTTCTCGGTCGCCGAGACCGACGGGGTGGCCGTGGCCGGCATCGCCGAGGTGGCCCGGGAACTGGCCGTACCCGTGGCGTGGACCCCGTACTTCGCCGTCGACGACGCCGAAGGGGCGGTGGCGCGCATCCGCGAGCGGGGCGGCACCGTCGGCGTCGGCCCGGTCGCCTACCCCCCGCGCGGGCGGGCGGCGCTGGCGCTGGACCGCGAGGGGGCGGCCTTCGGAATCTGGGAGGGCCGGGTGCTCGCCGAGTGGCGGATCGGTTCCGGCACGGCGCCGGCCTGGCTGGAGCTCCACAGCCAGGACGCCTTCGCCGCGGCGCTCTTCTACGGGGAGGTCCTGGAGTGGAGCCTCGACAGCGACCGCGGCTGCTGCGACATCTCGTACGAGCACGACCAGGTCGTCCTGCGCTACGGGGGCGAGGCGGTGGCGCGCCTGAACAGCAGGCCGGTGGAGGAGGCCGCTTCCAAGCCCCACCTGCGGCCGCGCTGGCTGGTCCACTTCCGCGTCCGCGACCTCCAGGCCGCCACCGCCTCCGCGGTCGAACACGGCGGCACCGTCGTCACGGGCGGCCCCTGGCCCGACGGGGACGGGCAGGTGACCGTACGGGATCCGGACGGGGCGCTCTTCACCCTCGACGACTCACCGACCACCCCCTGGCCCACCTCCTGACCGTCCCGGGCACCGGCTCAGCCCGCTCCCGTCGGGTACGCCGGGCGGTCGCGGCAGCGGGGACCGTACCCTGAACCCGCCCTGGGCCGAGTTGACTTGACGGAGGAAGCCATGACCACCGCGCCGCCGCGTGAACGTGACGAGAGGCTACGGGACACGCGCAAGCGGTTCGAGGAGGACGCCGACCTGTGGCTCGCCTCCGCGGGTGCGGCGGGCGGTGCGCACCTGGTGCCGCTGTCGTTCCTCTGGGACGGTACGGCGTTCCTCGTGTCGACCCCGCGCGCCTCGGTGACCGGTCGCAACCTGCTGGCCGACGGCCGGGTACGGCTCGGCCTCGGGCCGACGCGGGACGTCGTCATGGTCGAGGGCACCGCCGAGCCGGTCGGCCTCGACGCACTGCCCCCGGGGACCGGGGAGAGGTTCGCCGCCAAGACCGGCTTCGACCCGCGCGACCTCGACGCCTACCAGTACTTCCTCGTCCGGCCGCACCGGATCCAGGCCTGGCGGGAGGCCAACGAGCTGCGCGGCCGCGACCTGATGCGTGACGGCCGGTGGCTGGAGGGCCCCGCGTGAGCTGGTCGGAGCGCGTCGTCCTGCGCGACGGGGTCCGGCTCTCCTGCCGCGACTGGGGCGACCCCGGTGACCGCGGTGACCGGGACCGCCCGGGGCCGGACGTCCTCCTGCTGCACGGGCTGGCCGGGCACGCGGGCGAATGGGACGCCGTCGCGCGGGAGCTGAGCCCGCGTCACCGCGTGGTGGCCGTGGACCAGCGCGGCCACGGCGCCTCCGAGCGGCGGCCGCAGGACGTGTCCCGGGCCGCGTACGTCGAGGACACCGTCGCCGTGTGCGAGCGGCTCGGCCTGCGGGAGCCGGTGCTGGTCGGCCAGTCGCTGGGCGGCCACACCGCCATGCTCGCCGCCGCCGCGCACCCCGGGCTCTTCCGCGGGCTCGTCCTGGTGGAAGCCGGGCCCGGCGGGCCCGGCGTCGGCGTACAGGCGGAGATCGGCGGATGGCTCGATTCCTGGCCCGCGCCGTTTCCCTCGCGGGAGGCCGCCGTCGGGTTCCTCGGCGGCGGCCCGGCCGGCGAGGGCTGGGCGGCCGGCCTGGAGGAGCGCGACGGCGGCTGGTGGCCGCGCTTCGAGCGCGACGTGATGGTCGCGTCGCTCGCGGAGAACGCCCGGCGGGCCTTCTGGGACGAGTGGTCGCAGGTGCGCTGCCCGACCCTGGCCGTGCTCGGCCAGTGCGGCATCATCGCGCCCGAAGAGATCGGCGAGATGCTCCGGCTGCGGCCGCGGACGGTCGCACTGAGCGTCCCGGGGACGGGGCACGACGTCCACCTCGAACGGCCGGACGTCCTGCTGGCGGCCCTCCGCCGATTCCTGGGGGGCCTCAGCCCTGCGGCGGCGGGTTCTCCTGGGGCCGGTCGGTTCCCAGCTGCTCGTTGAGCTTCTGCTGGGCCATGTCGACCTGGCTCTGGTACTTGTTCCCGGTCCTCGCGTCGAAGGCGTCGCCCGCCTTCTCGACCCCCTGACGCGCGGTGTCCTCGTGGCCCTTCAGCATGCCCTTGAGCTTGTCGAGCATCGACATGGGTTCCTCCTCGCGGATGCCGGCCCGCCCTGAGCACGGCCGGCACCACCAGCATCCGCGTCTTCCCCGCCGGCCGCACCCCGGAGGCGTCAGGGCAGGTCGGGGCCCCCGAGCCCGCACACCGTCTCGACGAAGGCGCGCAGGCGGGCGCTCTCGCCGGCCGTCGGCCAGAAGAAGCCGTAGTCGACCGGCGGGGCGTCGCCGAAGGGGATCCACGTACCCGGACATCTCCGCGATCCACAACGACGCGCACGTCGCGGGCTGGCGGCGCGTCACGGAGGCGGTGGGCGCCGTCGGCGGGCGGATGTTCCTCCAGATCCAGCACGGCGGCCGGATCGGCCACCCCGACAACAGCGGCGGCCTGTCGCCCGTCGCGCCCTCGCCGGTCGCGCTGCCCGGCACGATCCACACCCCGGGCGGGCACCGGCCCACGGTGGTGCCGCGCGAGATGGCCCCCGCCGAGATCCGCTCCACCGTGGCCGACTTCGCCGCCGCGGCGCGCCGGGCCATCGACGCCGGGTTCGCCGGGGTGGAGGTGCACGGCGGCAACGGCTACCTGCTGCACCAGTTCCTGGCCTCCGGGACCAACCACCGCACCGACGGCTACGGCGGCTCGGTGAGGGCCGCACCCGCTTCGTGCGGGAGGTCGTCGAGGCGGTCGCCGCCGCGGTCGGACCGGAGCGGGTGGGCCTGCGCGTCACCCCCGGGGTGACCGCGAACGGCATGCACGAGGACGACCCCGAGGAGGTGTATCCGGCGCTCGTCGACGCCCTCTCCGACACCGGCCCGGCCTATCTGCACGTCGTCTTCGCCGACCCGGACCAGCCCCTCTTCCAGCGCATCCGCAAGCAGTGGGCGGGCACGCTGATCGCGAACCCGGCGCTGCCGTGGCCGGGCCCGCTGGCCGCCGACGGCGGCCGCCACGAGGCCGAGCGGCTGCTCGCGGCCGGCGCCGACCTGGTCTGCCTCGGCCGCGCCTTCCTCGCCAACCCCGACCTGGTGGAGCGGCTGCGCGCCGGCGCCGCCCTGAACCCCCTGCGGGAGGAGGGCCTGATGTACGTGGGCGGCGCGGACGGGTACACCGACTACCCCGCGCTGTCGGCCTGAGCCCGTCGGTCCGCGTAGGTACGGGAGTGCAGGCGGCGGGCCGCCCGGGGTGAGGGGACGACGGCGAAGCCGTGGTTGGCCGCGACGGCCCGGGTGTGGTCCGCCGAGAGGGAGCCGTGCCGTTCGAGGGTGAGGACGGGCAGGCCCGAGCGGCCGCGGCCGGGCGCGTGGTGGAACGACAGCACGGTGGCCGGCATCGGGGCGTGGTGCGGGTGGCGGCGGCGCGCGGCGGGCTCGTCGTCGTGCACGAGGATCCTGACGCCCTCCTCCTGGCCGAAGTCGGCGATCACGCCCTCGGCGCGCCAGTGGGCCGGCTCGTGCTCGGCGCCGGTCAGGTGCCGGGAGCGGTTCACCGAGGTGACGGACAGCAGGCCGTCCCCGGTGCGGTCCAGCGCCTCGGCGAGGAAGCCGTTGGACGGGCAGCGGTAGCCCGGGCCGATCAGGCGCACGGTCTCGACCCCGTCCCGGAGGACCGTCAGGTGCCGCGGCACGTGCGCGGCGGCCGGGCCCCGGAAGCCGAAGGGGCCGAGCAGGAACAGCTCTTCGACGAGCTGGCGGAGCTGCCGGCGCGGCAGGGCCGCGGGGAGCAGGGTCCAGTCGAAGAGCGACGGGACCCGCTCGGGGACGGTGGTGACGCTGCCGGCCCGCCCGTCGGGGCGGCCCTTGATCCGGTTGACCCGCTCGACGGCGGCCCGGTCGGCGCGCGCGGTGACGGCGTAGGAGTTCCCGAACCCGTGGGCCACCGCGCAGCCGTCCGCGAGTGCGCCCGCGGCGGCCCGTACGTCCTCGGCGTCGTCCAGGACCGGATGCCGCCCGCTCGTCCTCGTCCGCTGTCCGCTCACTGCCCGGCCCTCCGCAACGTGATCCTTTACGAACGGCAACGAGGGGGCCCCGGACACGTCACCGGCCATCCGGATGTGACGCGGGTCACGGGGCCCCGGGCGGGGGATCCGAACCGGTCAGGATTCGAGAAGCGCCCTCCGGAGCCCGCAACTAACGTGGCGGGCATGGACATCACCATTCACACCACGGCCCTCCCGCACGACGACCCGGACGCCTCGGTGGCGTTCTACCGCGACGTCCTCGGCTTCGAGGTCCGCAGCGACGTCGGGCAGGGCAAGATGCGCTGGATCACCGTCGGCCCGGTCGGCCAGCCCGGTACGTCGATCCTGCTGGCGCCGCCGGCCGTCGACCCCGGCATCACCGAGGCCGAGCGCCGGACCATCCTGGAGATGATGGCCAAGGGCACCTACGGCTGGATCCTGCTGGCCACGCCCGACCTGGACGGGACGTTCGAGAAGGTGCAGGCCGCCGACGCCGAGGTGGTCCAGGAGCCGACCGACCAGCCGTACGGCGTGCGGGACTGCGCGTTCCGTGACCCGGCGGGGAACCTGGTCCGGATCCAGGAACGGCGCTGATGTGCCGCCCCGGGTGGGCGCGCGCGCTCACTGAGGCGCAGCACCTGAGGACGCTCGTACGGCTGCGCCGGGTGCGTGACCGGCTCGACCGGGAGTACGCGCGGCCGCTGGACGTCCTGGCCCTCGCGCGGGCCGCGGGCATGGCGGCCGGTCAGCTCGGCCGCGAGTTCGAGCTCGCCTACGGCAGCTCCCCGCACGCCTACGTGACCGCGCGCCGGGCGGCCGTGGGCGGGACGGCCGTGCGCGGGCCGGCCGTGGCCGCGACGGGCTGACACCTCCGGGCGGCCATGTTCTAGAGCGGCGCGGTGTCGTCCGCCGGGAAGGCGGGGCCGTGGCCGGGGACGATCACGTCCGCGGCCGCGAGAACCCGCTCCCGGGAGGCCCGCAGGACGTCGTGGTCCGGGGCGACCGGGTCGTCGACCGGGCCGTTGGGGCGCCACCACAGGTCGCCGACGAAGGCGACGACCCCCTCGTCCGTGCCGGCGAGCAGCGTGATGTCCTCGCGGCTGTGGCCGGGGGTGCGGATCAGCCGGAGCGAGGGGGCCAGTTCGTGGCCCTCGGCGTCGCGGTCGGTCCACTGGTCGTTCTCGTAGATCGCCTTGTGGTCGTGGACGCGGGCGTGGCCGAAGAGGCCGACGTTCATGGTGTTGTCGGGGTGGTGGTGGCTGAGCACCACGTCGGTGATGTCGTCGGGACCGAGGCCCATCTCGGCGAGCGGGCCGAGGATCCGGTCGCGGCCGGCGACCATGCCGGGGTCCACGATCACGTGGCGGTCGCCGTCGGTGACGTAGGAGACGGTGGCGGCCACGCCGGGGCCGGTGGAGAGGGTGTAGCCGGTGGTCAGGATGCGGAAGCGGGCGGTGGCGCCGAGCGGTGCGTTCGTCATGTCCCCAAGTCTTCGGTGTGGCGGGCCCCTTCACGAGTGGCCGTACTGCCACTGATCGCGGGAATCGTGCCACCCGGCCGGACGGCCGCGTGTCAGACTGCGCGCATGCCGCCCTTCGTGTCCGTCGCCGCGTACGCCCCCGCCGGTGTCGGGATGCTGGGGGCGGGAATCGTCTCCGAGGTGTTCGACGAGCGCGGGCAGGGCCTGCCCCGCTTCGACTTCGCCCTCTGCACGGACCGGCCCGGGGCGGTGCGCAGCGATGTCGGGCTGCCGCTGATGGTGGAGCACGGCCTGGACCGGCTGGCCGCCGCCGACCTGGTGATCGCCCTGCCCTGGGCGGACTTCCGTACGCCGCCGCCCCCCGCCGTGCTGGAGGCCCTCGCCGCCGCGCGGGGGCGGGGCGCGCTGGTGGCGGCGCACTGCGTGGGGGCGTTCGCGCTCGCGGCGGCCGGGCTGCTGGACGGGCTCCGGGCCACCACGCACTGGCGGTTCGCCGGGCTGCTGGCCGAGCGCCATCCGCGGGTCCGCGTCGAACCGGACTCCCTGTACGTGGACCAGGGGGCGGTCGTGACGGGCGCGGGCGCCGCCGCCGGCTTCGACCTGTGCCTGCACCTGCTGCGGCGGGAGTACGGGGCCGCCACGGCCAACGCGATAGCCCGGGACCTGGTGCTGCCCTCGCACCGCGACGGCGGGCAGGCCCAGTACCTGGCGACGCCGGTGCCGGAGGACTGCCGGGACGAGAAGCTGGCCGAGGTGCTGGCGTGGGCGCGGGAGCACCTGGCCGAGCCGCTGCCGGTGGCCGAGCTGGCCCGCCGGGCCCTGATGAGCCGGCGGTCCTTCGCCCGCCGCTTCGCGGCCTCGACCGGCACCACCCCGCACGCCTGGCTGCTGGGGCTGCGGATCAGCCGTGCCGAGGAGCTGCTGGAGACCACCGACCTGCCGGTCGAGGAGATCGCCCGGCTGGTCGGCTTCGGGAGCGCGGCGGTCCTGCGCGAGCAGTTCGTACGGCGGCGCGGGGTGCCGCCGCGCTCGTACCGCAGGGCGTTCAGCCGCGCGGCGCGGTGAGGGAGTCGACGTCCTCCATGAAGGAGAGCATCCGGGCGTTGACCACGTCGGGGTGGTCGATCTGCGGGCCGTGGCCGGTCGCGGCGACGATCTCGGCGCGGGCACCGGGGACCAGCCGGGGGACGCGCTCCAGCTGCCGCTTCGGGTGCACGAGCAGGCTGTGCTTGCCCATGATCACGTAGAGCGGGGTCCGGATGGTCCGCAGCTCGTCCTCGGTCAGCGGCAGGGGCGCGGGGCGGCGGATCCGGTAGGCGCGGGCGCCGAGCTGGATCCAGGGGCGCATCTCGGGGACGGCGAGGACGGGCTGGTCCAGCCACGTGGCGAGCCGGGGACGCAGCGCCCTGGGGGCGAAGGTGGCGAACAGGCTCAGGAACACCCAGCCGAAGAAGCGCAGGCCGACCTTCTCCAGGCCGCCGGGGTCGAGGGCGGTGACGGAGGCGAGCCGTCCCGGCCGCAGGTGGGCCTGGTTGAGCACGAGCCAGCCGCCGTAGGAGGAGCCGACGAGGTGGACCCGGTCGAGGCCGAGCGCGTCGAGGGCCTCGTCCATCCACTGCGCGGCGCGCTCGGGCTGCCACATGGGCTCGCGGTGGACGCTGCGGTTCGCGTCGCCGGGGGTGTCGAGTGCGTAGACGGGGCGGTCGAGGCTGAGCCCGGGGGTGTTGGGGTACCACATCGCCGAGCCGTAGCCGGCGCCGTGGATCAGGACGATCGGGGTCCGTGACTCGGCGGCGGGATCGGCGGGACCGTACCGGTAGACGTGGGTGGTGCCGAAGCTGGTCTCCACGTCCGTCTCGGAGCGGACGGGCGCACCCATCGCGAAGAGGACGTCGGCGGCGGCGAAGTAGCGGTCGCGCAGGGTGTCGTTGACGTAGCGCCCGACGTCGCGGCGGCGTACGCGGGTCGTGCTCTGGGTCGCGGCGGTCTCGGGCACGGCGGGCACCTCCTGGGAAGATCCGTTCTTCGTGATACGAACGTACCACGTTGTTGGTACAGCGGTACCATCAAGACGGGGGCAGGGCGACGGACGGAGACACCAGGACATGCCCAAGCGCGTTGACCACGAGGAACGGCGCGGCCAGATCGCCGAGGCACTCGTCCGGGTCGCCGGACGGCGCGGGCTGCACGCCGTCGGCATGCGCGACGTCGCCGCCGAGGCCGGGGTCTCGCTCCGGCTCGTGCAGTACTACTTCGAGACCAAGGAGAAGCTGCTCCTCTACGGGCTGCAGCACCTCACCGACCGCTTCACCGCGCGGGTCGGCGCCCGCCTCGCCGCCGCCGGACCCGCCCCGGGCCCGCGCGCCACGGCCGAGGCGCTGCTGCTGGCGTCCCTGCCCACCGACGAGGAGGGCCGCACCTTCCACCTGCTCTACACCTCGTACGCGATCCTGTCCGTGACGGACGAGGCGCTCGCCGCACAGCCGTTCATCGACAACCCCGACGCCGCCGAGGACGCCCTGGCCGGGCTGCTCGCACAGGCCCGGGAGGCCGGCCTGACCGGCCCGGACATCGACGCGCGCACGGAGGCCATCGGCCTGCTGGCCATGGCGGGCACCCTCGGGACCAGCATCCTGGTGGGCCAGCGCGGACCCGACTCGGCCGTGGCGGTGCTGCGCCACCACCTGGACCGGATCTTCACCCCGCCGCCCGCCGAGGCGGGGCCCCTGCGGCCGGCCGGGTGACCGACTCCCGGGGGTCCGCGCGGCACGGGCGGCCGGCGAGCGCGACGGCTCGCCGTGGAGGGTGCCGGGCGAAGGCGCTCGTACGGGCTCCCTCGGGGCTTCGGCCGGTGCGGCGGTGCCCCTCTTCGACCGGAGGGCCGTCAGCTCCGGGCCAGCAGCGACGGGTTGAGGCGCGCGAAGCCCTCCTGGCGCTCGTACGGGAAGTACGGGTAGGGGGCGGGCCGGTGGCCGGCGGCGTCCAGCCGGGCCACCTGCGCGGGGGTCAGCTCCCACCCGACCGCCCCGATGTTCTGCCGCAGCTGCTCCTCGCTGCGGGCCCCGATGAGGACGGTGGAGACGGTGGGGCGGCGCAGCAGCCAGTTGATGGCGACCTGCGGGACGGTCCGGCCCGTCTCCCGCGCGACCTCGTCGAGGGCGTCGACCACGTCGTAGAGGCGCTCCTCCTCCACCGGCGGGCCGTAGTCGGCGGTCTCGTGCAGCCGGCTCCCGGCCGGCAGCGGCAGGCCGCGGCGGATCTTGCCGGTGAGCCGCCCCCAGCCCAGGGGGCTCCACACGATCGCGCCGACGCCCTGGTCGTGGCCGAGGGGCATCAGCTCCCACTCGTAGTCCCGCCCGACGAGGGAGTAGTACACCTGGTGGGCCGCGTAGCGGGGGAAGCCGTGCTTCTCGGCGGCCGAGAGGGACTTCATCAGCTGCCAGCCGGAGAAGTTGGAGACGCCGGTGTAGCGGACCTTGCCGGACCGGACGAGCTGGTCGAGGGTGGACAGCACTTCCTCGACGGGGGTGGCGGCGTCGAAGCCGTGCAGCTGGAAGAGGTCGATGCGGTCGGTGCCGAGCCGGCGCAGGGCGTCCTCGACGGCCCGGATCAGCCGGGAGCGGGAGGTGCCGTACTCGCCGGGGCCGTCGCCGGTGGGCAGGCCCGCCTTGGTGGAGATGAGCACCTCGTCGCGGCGGCCCTTGACCGCCTGCCCGAGGACCTCCTCGGAGGCTCCCGCCGAGTAGACGTCGGCGGTGTCGAACAGGGTGATGCCGGCGTCCAGGCAGATGTCCACCAGCCGTCGCGCCTCCTGGGCGTCCGTGCTGCCCCAGGCGCCGAAGAGGGGGCCCCGGCCGCCGAAGGTGCCGGCCCCGAAGCCGAGGGCGGGGACCTTGAGACCGGACGCGCCGAGCTGCCTGTACTCCATGACGGACTCCTCCTGTGAGCGGTAATGGAACCGCAGACCCTTTAAGGTGGTCCCAACGTAACAGCCGATCACCACTAATGGAACCGGAGACCCGTTATGACTTCGCCGAGTGACGCCCCGGAAGGCACCGAGCCGGGGACCGTGCGCCCCGGGGGCCGGACCGCCCGGGTGCGGGCCGCCGTACTGGAGGCGGCCGGGGACATGCTGGCCGAGCAGGGCTTCCACGGGCTGGACCTCGCCGAGGTGGCCCGGCGGGCCGAGGTCGGCAAGACCACCGTCTACCGGCGCTGGGGCACCGTGGCGGGCCTGGTCGCCGACCTGCTCACGGACATGGCCGAGCAGTCACTGCCGCGCACCGAGACGGGCTCGCTGGAGGAGGACCTGCTGGCCAACGCCCGGCTCGTCCGGCGCACCCTGTCCGACCCGCGCCAGGGCCCCCTCTTCAGGGCCGTCATCGCCGCGGCCACGGGGGACGCCCGGACCGCCGAGGCACTGCACCGGTTCTACGAGGTCCGGGTCGCGGAGTGGGCGCCCTGCGTGCGGGAGGCGGTCGAGCGGGGCGAGCTGCCCGCGGGGACCGACGCCGCCGAGGTGGTCCGCGCCGTCTCCGCCCCGCTGTACTACCGGCTGCTGACCACGGACGCCCCGCTGGACGAGGACGCGGCCCGGCGCGCGGCGGCGGCGGCCGTGGCGGCGGCCCGCGCGGGGGTCTTCGTACGGACCCCGTAGCCGTCGGAGGGGGGTTGTTAGCCTGCGGCGATGGGACTGGACATCACCGTGGTCGCGGCCGACTGGGAACACCTCGCCCGGATACCGTCCGACGGGCGCCTGGACGCCCTGACCGACGCCGTGCACCCCTACTTCTGCTGCGAGGCCTGCGAAGAGGCCGACCGGGCCGTCCGGAGCGGCTGGGCCTCGCCGCTCGGGGTCCCGTGGTGCGCCGAGTACCGGTTCGCCGGGACGACCGGCACCTACGCCTGGCACTTCTGGCTGGCCGAGCTCTGGCAGGCCGTCCGGGGCTCCGTGGAGCCCGGACTGCGGGACAGCCTCGACGTCTTCCTCGGCGGCCTGGTGTGGGACGGCCCCGACTACGACGAGGACCCCGACGCCGAGGACCCGCCGGCCCTGCGCGGCTTCCCGGACGACCCCGAGCCGTGGCGCCCGCGGCTGCTGCTGGGCCGGACGCCGGACGAGGTGCCGGCGCTCGCCCGCGCCTGGCAGGAGGCCGGGCCCCGGCTGACGGAACTGCGCGGCCCCGTCGCCGCCGCGGACTTCGGCTGGTCGGGATGGCACGACACCTTCGACGGGGCCACCGCGCTGATGCGCGAGTGGGGCGAGGTCGTCAGGGGCGCCGCCGCCCGGGGCTGGGGGCTGGTCGGCCTGCCGCACTGAGGCCGGGGCCGGGGCCGGGCCGTGCCGGTCCGCGCCGGGCCGTGCCGGGCCGTGCCGCGGCGGGCACGCACGACGGCCTGGTCGCACGGCGGCCGGCACCATACGCCGGCCGGGCTCGTACGCCGGCCGGGGTCGGGCAACGGCCCGGGTCGGGCAACGGCCCGGGTCGGGGTCAGGTGCGGTCGACGAAGACGCTGGTGGACTTCACCCGGGCGGTGGCGCGCATGCCGACCTCCAGGCCCAGCTCCTCCACCGCCTCACGGGTCAGCAGGGAGACCACCCGGTGCGGGCCCGCCTGGATCTCCACCTGCGCGCTGACCGAGCCCAGCTTGATGCCCGTCACGATGCCGGGGAAGGCGTTGCGGGCGCTGGTGTACGGAGCCTCCTCGTCCTCCCCCGCCTCCTGGGCCACCTCGACGCAGAACGCCGCCAGGGCGGGCCCGTCGACGATCCTGCGGTTGCCCTCCCGCCGGGTGGGGAAGCGCTCGGCGTCCGCCCAGCGGCGGGCGGTGTCGCTGCTGACGCCGAGCAGCCGCGCTGCCTGGCCGATGGTGTAGGACTCCATGCAGCGCAGCGTAGGCGGTGCCGGGCCCAGGCGGCGATCAGGGCGGCGCCGGGCCGCGGCCGCCCCCCTGACCAGGGGTTTCGGCCTCGGAACGGTTTCACGTGAAACATCGGTAGGGAGAAAGTACGGGTATCGACTCATAAGGGCGGGTATATCCATCTGGACGGTGACCACCTCAACGCATGACCTCGGCCCGCGACCCGGGGCCCGCCGTCGGAGGAGCGCAGAGCGATGGACCGTACCGAGCGCGACCACACCCGCCCCGCGGACCGCGAAGACGGCGCCGACAGCACCGAGCGCGCGGACCAGATCGGCCGCGGGGACGCGGCCACCCTGGAGGCCAGGGCCCTCAGCACGACCCTGTTCCACCGGCTCGCCGAACTGGACGAGGGGACGGCCGACTACTCGTACGTGCGCAACACCCTGGTCGAGCTGAACCTCAGTCTGGTGAAGTACGCCGCCCGCCGGTTCCGCGGCCGCAGCGAGCCGATGGAGGACATCGTCCAGGTCGGCACGATCGGACTGATCAAGGCCATCAACCGCTTCGACCCCGAGCGCGGGGTGGAGTTCACCACCTTCGCGATGCCGACGATCAGCGGGGAGATCAAGCGGTTCTTCCGCGACACCAGCTGGGCCGTGAAGGTGCCCCGTCGGCTCCAGGAGCTGCGGATCGACAGCGCGAAGGCCCACGACGCACTGGAGCAGGACCTCGGCCGCGAGCCCACCGACGCCGAGATGGCGCAGCAGCTGGACGTCACGCCGGAGGAGTTCAGCGAAGGCCGCAAGGCGGCCAGCGCGTACTCCGCGCGCTCCCTGGACGCACCCGTGCAGGAGGACTCGGAGCGCGACCCCGCCGCCGAGCGGGCCTCGCTCGGCGAGGAGGAGCTCGCGTACGACCGGATCGAGTGCCTGGAGTCCCTCAAGCCCATGCTGGCCGTGCTGCCCGAGCGGGAGCGGGAGCTGCTGTCGCTGCGGTTCGGGCAGGAGCTGACCCAGTCCGAGATCGGGGCCCGGCTGGGCCTGTCCCAGATGCACGTCTCACGCCTGCTGAACCGCACCCTGACCCGGCTGCGCGGCGGCCTCCTCACCGAGTCGTAGGCCGCGCGGCTCGGGACCGGACCGGGGGGCCCGGGCGGCTCGGGGGCCCGGGCGGGAGGGGTGGGGCCGGGGTCAGGGGCGTGGGGGCCCGGTGGGCGGTTCGGGGGCCGTCACCTCGAGCCAGACCGTCTTGCCGGGCCGGCCGTCCGCCGCCGGCACGGAGCCCCAGTTCTTCGCGAGGCGCTCCAGCAGCACCAGCCCGTGGCCGCCCGGCCGGGAGCGGTCCCGCATCGCCCGGCGCACCGGCACCTCGGGGCTGTCGTCGCTCACCTCGACCCGCATCAGCCCGAGGCCGTGCCGCAGCACCAGCTCGCGGGGGCCGCCCGCGTGCAGGCAGGCGTTGGTGACCACCTCGGAGACCAGCAGGAGCAGGTCCTCCTCGGCCTCCGACCCCTCGGGCCAGAGCCAGTCGGTCAGGGCACGCCGGGTGAAGTCCCGGCACCGGGCCACGACCCCTGCCGTGGCGCCGCCCAGGACCAGCCGCCGCGTCTGTTCCGCCACAGGCTCTCCCGTCTCCGACACCACACCCCCCAGCGCCGCACCTACCCCCGGCCGGGACGGACAAATCCCGCGCCGCCCCCACGCTACTGCCGAGTCGGCGCCGGGAGCGTGACGCGCGGCCATGAAGGGTCGCGGCGCGGCGGTCCGGGGGGCGGGCTCGAAGCGGCCCCGACGGCGGGACGACAACCGCTCGGAGGGCCGACGGGAGCGGGACACGGCCAGGACGGCGGACGGAGGGCGGACCGGACGGCGGACGGACCGCGGCCAGGACAGTGGACGGATCGCGGACCGGGCGACGGACGGACGGCTGGCGGGGCAGCTGACGGGCCGGCTGACGGACGCCGGCCCGGGGGCGCGCCGGGGGCGGCCCGGGGCCGCCCCCGACGCGCCACGTGGGGCCGCAAAGGGCTCCCACCTCGGGTTTTCCGCCGTTCTCCCCCGTGGAGCGGCCGGTCCGACGGACGCTATGCGCGTGGTCCGGACCAGTCGAGGAGCCGCCCCGCGATCCGTCAAGTCGCCCGCGCGGGGTGTCGTACCCGAGGCACCCCGGCGTCCACATCCTGGACAACTACCCTCGATATATGAACGCAGAAGCCGACGCCCTCGCGGCCGTGAAAGACGCAGTCAAAGAAGCAGACCGGAACCACGTTTTCCATTCGTGGTCGGCTCAGGAGCTCATCGACCCGCTCGCCGTGGCCGGTGCCGAGGGCTCGTACTTCTGGGACTACGACGGCAACCGCTACCTCGACTTCTCCAGCGCGCTCGTCTACACCAACATCGGCTACCAGCACCCCAGGGTGGCCACCGCCATCGCGGAGCAGGCGGCGAAGCTCTGCACGCTCGCGCCCGGCTTCGCCGTCGACGTCCGCTCCGAGGCCGCGCGCCTCATCGCCGAGCGCACCCCCGGCGACCTCGACAAGATCTTCTTCACCAACGCCGGCGCCGAGGCGGTGGAGAACGCCGTCCGCATGGCCCGGCTGCACACCGGCCGGCCCAAGGTGATGTCCGCGTACCGCTCGTACCACGGGGCGACCACCACCGCGATCAACCTCACCGGTGACGCCCGCCGCTTCGGCAACGACGGCGCCACGGCCGGCGTCGTCCACTTCTGGGGCCCGTTCCTCTACCGTTCGCCCTTCCACGCGACCACCGAGCAGGAGGAGTGCGAGCGGGCGCTGCGCCACCTGGAGGACACGATCGTCTTCGAGGGGCCGCAGTCCATCGCCGCGATCATCCTGGAGACCGTCGGCGGCGCCCCTGGCGTGCTCGTACCCCCGGCCGGCTACCTGAAGGGCGTGCGCGAGCTCTGCGACCGCTACGGCATCGTCTTCATCCTGGACGAGGTCATGGTCGGCTTCGGCCGCACCGGCGCCTGGTTCGCCGCCGACCACTGGGACGTCACCCCCGACCTCCTCTGCTTCGCCAAGGGCATCACCAGCGGATACGTGCCGCTCGGCGGCGTCGCCATCTCCGCCGCCATCGCCGAGACCTTCGCCCGCCGGCCCTATCCGGGCGGACTGACGTACTCCGGGCACGTGCTCGCCTGTGCCGCCGCCGTCGCCACGGTCAACACCATGGCCGAGGAGGGAATCGTCGAGCAGTCCGCGCGCACCGGCGCCGAGCTGCTGGGCCCCGGTCTGCGCGCCATCGCGGAGCGCCACCCGTCCGTCGGGGAGGTCCGCGGCATGGGCACCTTCTGGGCCCTGGAGCTCGTGAAGGACCCTCGGACGCGCGAGCCGCTGGTCCCGTACAACGCCTCGGGCGCCGACAACGCCCCGATGGGCGCCTTCGGCGCGGCCCTGAAGAAGGGCGGGCTGTGGCCGCTCCTCGCCGGGAACCGCATCCACGTCGCCCCGCCCTGCAACATCTCGGACGACGACGTGGCCAAGGGGCTGGCGATCCTCGACGAGGCCCTGACCGTCACGGATGCGCACATGTCCTGACCTGCGTGCTTGTGGGGTCGCCCAATCCGTGGGTGCTGGTGTTCGGATGTTCCGTGCGGTGGTCAACCCGCCGTACACATGGTGCAATCCCGTCAGTACTTCAGTACTTCAGTACGCATCAGCACCTACGGACCGGGATGCACGTCAGTCCCGGGGCGGTCCTGCGGGGCCGAACGGCGGGGAGCGGGACGTCCTTCAGGAGGGCGGGGCGCTGGACGCCGGGCGTACGGGATCCAGAACAACGGACTCCGTGTTCCCGAGTACCCGAAGGAAGACAGCATGAGCAAGCACGTCCTGGGCCAGAACCAGTACGGCAAGGCCGAGAACCGCATCGTCGTGGTGACCCGCAAGGGCAGCGACGGCTCCTGGGCCGAGATCCGCGACCTGAACGTCTCGGTCGCCCTGCGCGGCGAGTTCCGCGACGTCCACCTCACCGGCGACAACGCCAACTGCCTGCCGACCGACACCACCAAGAACACGGTGTACGCCTTCGGCAAGGAGCACGGCATCGCCTCCCCCGAGGCCTTCGGCATCCTCCTCGCGAAGCACTTCGTCTCCTCCCAGGCCCCGATCCGCGAAGCGCAGATCCGCATCGAGGAGTTCGCCTGGGAGCGGATCCCCGTCCCGACCCGCAAGGAGCAGCACTCCTTCGTCCGCAAGGGCCAGGAGGTGCGCACCGCGCAGATCACCTACAGCGAGACCACCGGTCTCCAGGTCATCTCGGGTCTGAAGGACCTGACGGTGATGAACTCGACCAACTCCGAGTTCCACGGCTTCATCAAGGACAAGTACACGACCCTCCAGGAGGCGTACGACCGCATCCTGGCGACCAAGGTCACCGCCCGCTGGGCGCACTCGGCGCTGGCCGGTGACGACGCCGCCCACGACTGGGACCAGTCGTACAAGAAGGTCCGCAAGCACATGCTGGAGGCCTTCGCGGAGACGTACTCCTACTCGCTCCAGCAGACCCTGAACCAGATGGCCGAGCGGGTGCTGGACAACTGCCCCAAGGTCAACGAGGTGCGCCTCAACCTGCCCAACAAGCACCACTTCCTCGTCGACCTGGAGCCCTTCGGCCTCAAGAACGACAACGAGGTGTACTTCGCCGCGGACCGCATGTACGGCCTGATCGAGGGCACCGTGCACCGCGACGGCGTGCAGCCGGTCATCGCGACCTCCGACTGGATCGTCGCGTAGGGGCCCGCGCCCCGGCCGTCGCGGACGGCCCGGACCGCGTCGCGGGGTCCGGGCCGTCCGGCTTTCCGCGGGGCGGCTACCGGGGCTGTCCGACGAGGAGGTTCCAGCGGCCGGCGCGCCCGCTGAGCGAGGTCACGGTGTCCGGCCGGACGTCCAGCCGCCAGAAGGCCCCGGCCGGCAGCTCCAGCGCGGCCACCACCGCCGCCCGTACGACGGCCTGTGCGACCACCGCGTGGTGCCGGCCGGGGCCCAGGCCCGCCAGGTACCCGCCCGTGCGGGTGATCAGCGCCGCCACCGGCTCCCCGCCGCCGGGGGGCGCGTACTCCGGGTCCGTGAGCCAGCGCCGGATGCCCTCGGGGTCCGCGGCGGCCACCTCTTCGAGGGTGCGGCCGGCCCAGTCCCCCATGGCCGGCCCGGCGAGGCCCGGGTGGCCGGGGCACGGCTCCCCGTACCCGAACCGGCCCTGGCGGGCGGCTTCGTCGAGCGGGGGCGTGGTGAGGTGTACGCGTACGGAGGGCATGCGGGGAGCGTAGAGCGCACGCCCGGGGGCGCGGAACGGCGGCCACGCGCCGTGGTGTTCAAGCCACAGGCGCGGTACGGTCTCGGACGACATGACGAAGGCATGGCGGAAGCACCGGTGAGAATCCGGCACGGTCGCGCCACTGTGAGTCCTCCCGCGGTACCCCGGGGAGGGAAGTCAGACCCGCCGCCTTCGTACAGAGCACCACTGACCGGGACGCGTGTTCCCCCTGGAGGTTCTGCCATGGCCCACACCGCCGTGTCCGCTTCGGCCCCCGCCGCCGTCGCCCCCATCTCCCTCTCCGCGCTGGCGCCCTGGGCCGCCTTCGCCGCGGTCCTGGCCCTCGTCCTGCTGTACTTCGTCGGCATCGAGCAGGGCGCCACCGCCGTGTTCCAGGGCGAGACCGTCCACGAGTGGCTGCACGACGGCCGTCACCTGCTCGGTTTCCCCTGCCACTGACCCCCTCCCGATCTCCCTCACGATCACCCAAGGGGTTCATGCGTGAACACCGTCTCCCCCCGCGTCCTGCTGGTGCGGGGCATGCTGGCCGGCCTGCTCGCGGGTGTCGCCGCCTTCCTCGTCGCGTACCTCCTCGGCGAGTCCAAGGTGGACGCGGCGATCGCCATCGAGGAGGCCGGCCATCTCGCGGCCGGCCATGACCACGGCGCCGAGGACGCTCCGGTCAGCCGGGCCCTCCAGGCCACGGCCGGCCTCGGCACCGGCGTCCTGCTGTACGGGGTCGCCCTCGGCGGCATCGCCGCGCTCGTCTACTGCTTCGCCCTGGGCCGCATCGGCCACTTCGGCGCCCGGGCCACGGCGGCCCTGGTCACCGGCGCCCTGTTCGTCACCGTGACCCTGGTGCCGTTCTTCAAGTACCCCGCCAACCCGCCGGCCGTCGGGGACCCCGACACGGCCGCCCGGCGGACCGCCCTCTACCTGCTGATGATCGCCCTGAGCGCGCTCCTCGCGGCGGGCGCGACGGTCCTCGGGCGGCGGCTGGCGCCGCGGCTGGGCAACTGGAACGCCTCGGTCGTCGCCGCGCTGGCCTTCGTGGCGGCGGTGGGCGTCTCGTACGCGTTGCTGCCCGCGATCAACGAGGTGCCCGCGGACTTCCCGGCCGCGCTGATCTGGCAGTTCCGTCTCGCGTCGCTGGCCATCCAGGCAGCGCTGTGGGCGACTTTCGGCCTGGCCTTCGGTTTTCTAGCCGAACGCGCTCTTGCCCCGGCCGCCGCACCCAAGGAGGCTGTACAGCCGATGAGTTGAGCGCGACGCCTGTTGCGCGTGTGACGGGTGTGGAGGTGGGATCCGGCGATGCAGTACGCGATCCGGGAATGGCGGGGCTGGACCGGTGCCGCGCCGTTCTGGCTGAACTCGGTACTGCTGCTCCTGGCCCCCTTCACCGCCGCCACCCTCCTCGCCCAGATCGGCGTCATCAGCGCCCTGGCCGCCCTCGGCGGACTGGCCCGGCAGCTCTGGTTCGGGGACTACGGCCACCCCGTGATGCACCTCGCCGCCGCCCTCATGGGGGCGGCGGCGGTGGCACTCGTGGTGGTCTGACCTCTCCTCAACCCCCGCGCCCCCGCCCGGACCTCCGCCCTCACGGCCAAGTTGATCTTGATCCGGGGGAGAATGGCGGTCCTTTTTCGAGCGGAGCGGACCGGGGAGCTGGTGTGGGGTCAGGGCGGGACATACCCGAGGAGTATCTGGACGGGTACGTACGCATGCTCGCGGACGCGTCGGCCACCGGCCGGCCCCCCGCACCCGAGGAGCTCGACGCCCGCCGCGCGGTCGGCGAACGGGCCGCCGGGGCCGGCTACGGGCTGCGCGGCCTGATCGGCGCGCACCTCGCCGCCACCCGCACCGCCCTCGGCGGACGCCTCGCCCCCGACCACCTGCTGGCGGTCGTGGAGCAGGCCGTGGACGCCTTCGCCGAGGGGTACGAGCGGGCCCACGGGCCGGCCGCGCACCGGGAGGCCGCCGCGCGGCGGGAGTTCGTCGACGACCTGCTGCTCGGCGGCGGCGACCCCGGCCGCCTCGGCGAACGCGCCGCCCGCTTCGGACTGGACCCGCTGCGTGCGCACGCCGTGGCCGTGGCGCGCGGGCCCGCTCCGTACGAGGACGGGGGCCCGGAGCAGCGCCGGCTCCAGTCGGCCCTGACCGGCCGCTTCGGGGACCGGGACTTCCTGATCGCCACCAAGGACGGCTGGCTGGTCTGCGTGGCGCCGGGCGGGCGGGACGACATCCCGGTCCGCTTCGCACGGCTCGCGCACGCGGAGTCCGAAGGGCGGGGGCTCGTCGCGCTCGGGCGCCCGCACCCCGGCGCGGGCGGGGCCGCGGCCTCGTACGCGGAGGCCCTGGACGCGCTCGGCGTCGCGCACCGGCTCGGACTCGGGGGCCCGCTGCTGCGCGCCGCCGACCTGCTGGTCTTCCCGGTACTGACCCGCGACCGGGCGGCGATGGCCGAGCTGGTGCTGGCCGCGCTCGGACCGCTGCGGGCCGGGCGCGGCGGGGCGGCACCCCTGCTGGACACCCTGACCGCGTACTTCGACTCGGGATGCGTGGCCGCGGAGGCGGCCCGGCGGCTGAACCTGAGCGTGCGGGCGCTGACCTACCGCCTGGAGCGGATCCACCGGCTGACGGGCACCGACCCGGGGGACCCGGTGCAGCGGTACACCCTCCAGACGGCCGTGATCGGCGCCCGCCTGCTGGACTGGCCGGCCCGGCCGCTCTAACGGGCCGTGCGGAACCGGGCCTTCGCCTCCTCACCCGTTCGGGGGTAGCGGTCCGATCGGGCGCGTACGGCCCGCGCACCCGCCGCCAGCTGGGAGGACACGGGCGCCAGGGCCCGGGGGCGACGTGACGCGCCGTCATTTGCGGTGCGGGCGGCGATGTGCGGGCGGCCGGGGAGGGGTCCACTGCTCCCAGGAACCGGCCGCCCGAGCCGGACAGGAGGAACGCCATGTCCCGCGCCCAGTGGGCCGCCGTCGCGCTGACGGTCACTCTGCTCTGCACCGGTATCGCCCTGTTGCGCGGCAGCTCGGGCGCGGAGCCCGCCGCCGCGAGCGTCACCGACGCGCTGCCGTCCCGGGCACTGGGTCTGTCCGGGCACCGCCGTCTCGTACGCGGGCTGGAGCAGTCCGGGGTGCACGGCCCCGCCGCGGACCGCCGGACGGTGGCCGTCCCCCCGATGCGGGCATCACGGCCGCTGCGGCTGCGCATCCCCAGCCTGGGCGTGGACCTCCCGGTGAGCGGCGGCCCGCAGGACGGTGACGGCGCGGCCGGCTGGGACACCGACGGCCCGGCGCCGGGCTCCGCCGGCACGGCCGTGGTCACCGGCGACGGGCTCCCGCTCGCCGGGCTGCGGCGGGGGCGGGTCATCGAGATCCCCCGCGCCGACCACCGTACGGCCGTGTTCACCGTCGAGCGGGTCTCCCCGCACGCGGTCACGGCGCCGGCCGGGGACACCGGCCTCGCCAGGCTGCGGCTGGTCAGCGGCGAGACCTCCGTCCTGGCCCGGCTGACGGGGCCGCGGCGCAGCGGCTGAGTCAGCCGTGGGGGGTGACTTCCTCCCCCGGTCGGGGGCTTCTCGGGGGCCGGGGGAAAGTTGCCCGGCGTGTCGGGGCATGCAGGCCCCATGAACAGTGCGCGGTACGCGCGGACGGCGCTGGCGCGGGCCCTGACGGTGGCCTGCGTCGCTCTGCTGTGCCTGTTCGGCGTCGGTCCGGCGGCGACGGCCACGGCCGGCGCGGAGCCGCGGCCCGGCTCCTCGGCACCGGCCGACCCCACCGAGGGGCAGTCGGAGCCGGCCGGGGATCCCGTCGGCCGCTCGGCACCGCGGACGGCCGTGCGCACCGCCCCGGCCGCGCGGCGGCTGCCGCAGCGGATGTTTCACGTGAAACACGTGTACGAGCCCGCCCGCGCGGCCTCGTACGGGACGGCCTCACCGGTCCTGCCCCGGCTGACGGTACGGAGTGTGGTCCTGCGCTGCTGAGCGGGCCGAGCAGCGTACGCGACCCCCCACACCCCCGAAGCACCCGTGAGGTTCCGCCATGCCCATCGACCCGTACGCCGCCCTGAACGCCATGCTCCGCGCGGAGGCCGCCCGCTTCTCCCCGCCGGCCCGGAAGGAGGCCCAGGACCGCCCGCGCGCGGACCTGACCCCGGCCGACCGGACCCCCGCCGACCCGGCCGTCCCGCAGCCCGCCACCGCCGGACGCGACCCCGAGTCCGCCTCCGCGGGCGGGCACCCGCAGCAGGACCAGCCCGCCGGTTCGGCGGCGTAACGCCGGACGGCACACGACGGCGCCGGTCCCCGCACCCTCCCAGTGGGCGCGGGGACCGGCTCCGGCGGCGGCGCGGCGCTCAGTCCTCCCGCGTGTAGTACCGGTAGAAGGCCCCGATCCCGACGCCCAGGCCCACGAACAGGCCGACGACGGCGGCGCGCAGCACGGACTGGTTGGTCAGGCTGTGGAGGTAGCCGGCCGCGATGCCGGCGAAGACCCCGTACGCGGCGGCGTGCTGCTCCCGCTTCAGCTTCGGGCCCACCCGCGCGAGGGTGAACATGACGGCCGCGAAGATCACGCCGCACAGGATCCCGTAGAACACGTTGCCCGCGTCGACCGGACCCATCTGGCGCTTGATGAAGGCCGCCCAGACCCCGTAGACGAGGCCCATGAGCAGCGCACGGATCAGGCGGTTCCGGTCGGTCTGCCGGTCCGCGTCCGCCGAGGTCATCGGACGGTGCCGCCGGGGGACGGTGGGTGCCGCATGTGCCATGGCGGGGCTCCTCTCTTCCACCCTCAAGGGCACACCCCGCACCCGGGAGCGGCAAGTGGATCACTCGTACGGGCGGTGCGCACCGCCCTCCCCGAGGGAATCCGGGCCCCGGACGCAGCAGCAGGGCTGGCGTCCCGGACGGCACCCGGCTTTCCCTGGTGACGTGCGCACCTACCTGTCGGCGGCCCTCATCGTGCTCGTGGCCCTGCTCGTTCCCGCGAGCGCGGTCGCGTACTGGGCCGACCGGCGGCTCGGCGACGCCGACCACTACACCGCGGCCATGGCCCCGCTCGCCAAGGACCCCGCCGTGCAGGACGTGGTCGTCATCCAGGCCACCCGGGCCCTCTCCGGGCAGATCGACGCGGGCCCCTTCCAGGGCGCCGTGGACGCCCTCCTCGGTGACGCCCTGCGCTCCTTCGCCGGCACCCCCGCCTACCGCACGGCCTGGGAGACGGCCAACCGCGCCGCGCACACCGCCTTCCTCGACGCCCTGAACACCGGCCACGGGGACGCCGTGACCGTGGACCTCGCGCCCGTGATCGCGCAGGTCAAGGCGGAACTGATGGCGGACGGCGTGCCCTTCGCCGACCGCATCCCGGAGACCCACCTCTCCGTGAAGGTCATGGAATACGACAACCTCGGCGCGCTCCGGGAGGGGTTCCACGTGCTCCAGATCGCCGGAGTCTGGCTTCCCGTACTGACCGTGCTCCTCGCGGTGGCGGCCGTGGCCGTCGCCGTCCGGCGCCGGCAGGCGGTCCTGGCCACCGGAGCCGGGCTCGCGGTCGGCGCCGTCCTGCTGTGGGCCGCGGTGGGCGTGTGCCGCCGCATCACGCTCGACGACCTGCCGCCCGACGTCGACCGGCCCGCCGCCGCTGCCGTGTACGACGCGCTCACCGCCTTCCTGCGGACCACCGCCTGGGTGGTGCTCGCCGTCGGGCTGGCCACCGCCCTCGCCGCATGGCTGGTGGGCCGGCTACGCCGCACCCCATAAGCTCGGAAGGTACCCATCCTCCGCAGAACTCCCCAGAACGACCGATTCGCGAGCGGCGACACGGAAGCGGAATGACCACCGAACGACGCACCGAGCACATACCGACCGGGCGATCCCGGACCCACCCCCTGGCTCCCCCCGCCTGGCTGCTCGCGGGACTGCGACCCGGCAGCGCCCCGGTCCCCTGGGCGGCGGCCGCCCGCGCCGGGATCGCGATGGCCGTCCCGCTCGCCGTCGGCTTCGCCCTCGACGAACCCGAGTACGGCGCCCTCGTCTCCATGGGCGCCCTCGCCGGAGTGTTCGGCGACACCGCCGACGCCTACCGGATGCGGGTCCTGAACATCGCCGTCCCGCAGGCCTTCGGCGCCATCGGCGTGGCCGTGGGCACCCTCGTCTACGGGCAGGGCTGGCTCGCCGTCGCCGTCCTCACCCTCGTCGCCCTCGTCTCCGGGATGGTCTCCTCGATCGGCACGGTCGCCTCCGTGTCCGGGCTGCTGCTCCTGCTCAACGCCGTCGTCGGCGCCGGACTGCCGATGCCCCGGCCCTGGTGGACCGCGCCGCTGCTGCTCACCGCGGGCGGCCTGTTCGTGCTCGCGCTGACCCTGCTGGCCTGGCCCCTGCGCGGCCGGCAGCCCGAACGGGCCGCCGTCGCCACCACCTACCGGGCGCTGGCGGACGCCCTGGAAGCCTGCGGCGGACCCCAGGACGCCTACGACGAACGCCGCCGACTGGTCACCCACGCCCTCGACCAGGCCTACGACCTCGTGCTCGGCCGCCGGGCCCGGGTCCACGGGCGCAGCCCCTCCCTCGTACGCATGCTGGCCCAGCTGAACGTGCTGATCCCCATCGCGGAGGCCGCGCCCGCCGCCCACCTGCGGGGCCGCCCGCTGCCCGCCGAGATCCCGGCGGCCGTACGGGAACTGGCCGCGGCCGTCGAGGAGGGCCGCACCGGGACCCCCGCCCTCAGCCTGCCCGCCCCGCACACCCCGTCCGAGCGGGCCATCGACTCCGCTCTGCGGCACGCGGCGGCCATCGTGCACCTCGCCGAACCGGACCCGTACAACGTCGACGACCGCCTCGGCCGGCCGGCCGCGCTACGCGTCCGGGCCCGGCGCGGGGTGCGCGAGATGATGCTGTCCGAGGCCTCCTGGCGGTACGGGCTGCGCCTCGCCCTGTGCATCGGCCTCGCCCAGTCCCTCGTCTCCCTGATCGAGGTGGAGCGCTCCTACTGGGTGGCCCTGACCGTCACCTTCGTGCTGAAGCCGGACTTCGGCTCGGTCTTCTCCCGCGCGGTCCTGCGCGCCCTGGGCACCGCCGCCGGGCTGGTCCTCGCCGCCGCCGTCCTCGCCGAGGTGCCGCGCGGCTGGTGGGACGTGCCGGTGATGATGGTGCTCGCCGCGCTGATCCCGGTGTTCTCCGCCAAGGGGTACGCCTTCCAGACCGCGGCCATCACCCCGGTCATCCTGCTGCTGTCGGACCAGCTCAACCACGAGGGCTTCGACCTCATCCTGCCCCGGCTCCTCGACAGCCTGCTCGGCTGCGCGATCGTCCTGGTCGCCGGCTACCTGCTGTGGCCCGAGAGCTGGCACACCCGCATCGGGGACCGGCTCGCCGACGCCGTCGACGACGCCGCCCGCTACGTCGAGCGGGCCTTCGCCCCCGTCGCGGACGACGCAGAGCTGCGCGCCGCCCGGCAGGCCCGCCTCCAGGCCCGGCGCCGCATCTACCGCGACCTGTCGGGGGTGCGCAGCGAGTTCCAGCGGGCCCTGACCGAACCGCCGCCGACGGGGGAGCGGGCGACGGCGTGGTGGCCGCTGGTGGTGGCCGTGGAGCGCATCGTGGACGCCACCACCGCCGCGCGGGTCCGCGTCAACCACGGCGCCGAGCCGCCTGCGGCGGGCGAGGTCGACCGGATCGCGCGGCAGCTGCGGGAGCTCGCCGAGCGGGTCCGCAGCAACCGGATGCCGGTCCGTGTGGACGCCCCTGCGGAGCCCGCCGAAACGGGGGTCCTGTCCCCGGTCCACCACGAACTCGCGGCGGCCCGAGCCATGTCCCACCTCCCCCCTCTGTAACGCGCCGCCCGCGCGGCCCGGCCCCAGAGTGCCTCCCCGGCTTCGCGCCGCTGCACCGGACCGCGTCCGTCGGGGCCGGGCCCGCAGGGGGCCAGGACCCCGGACGGAGTAGTGGTCGGGCCGGGAGGCGGGGGGCGGGGGAGCATCGGTACATGCGGAGCCCCCACGCGCTGGTGCTCGCCGCCCTCCTGGCGGCCGCGGCCGGCTGTGCCGACGTGGAGGGACTGCGCAGCTCCGGCGACCTCGGCACCGCGCACGCCCCCGAGACCCTGTGGAAGCAGTACCGCCCCGACCCGCCCAGCCCCGGCCAGCAGCCCGGCGCGGCCGCCGTCGTGCCCGGCCTGCCCCCGCCGAAGGGCCCGGGCATGCGCGGGGTGGACGCGCTGGCCGTCGTACGGGCCGACGTCGCCTCCGCCACCGCCGAGGACGGCGGCACCGGCCGCCTCGTCGACCCCCGGGCCGGGCGGCGGCTCGCGCTCTGCACCCAGGCCGTGGACGGCGGCCCGTACTGCCCGGTCCGTCCCGGCGTCCTCCACGACCTGACCGGGGACGGCCAGGACGAGCTGATCACCGCCCTCGACCTGGACGGCCGGCTCAGCGAACTGCGCGTCTACACCGTCCGCGGCGACGGCAGGATCGCCCGGATCCTGGCCCGGCGCGGGGTGCTGGAGGGGGTGGAGGTGGCCGCCGAGCACCTGGCGGTCCGCGAACCGACCTCGAACCCCGCCTACAGCTCCGTCTCCGACTACGTGTGGGACCCGAAGGCGCGCAGCATGAGCCTGACGCAGCTGACCCTCGACGACTGCCCGGCCCTCACGGACGTCCCGCTCAGCGAAGGACGGTCCCGATGCGCGCGCTGAGCAGCCTGCGCTGGAAGATCGCCCTCACCACCACGCTGGTGTGCTGCGCGGTGGCCGCCGCGCTGGGGGTCCTGGTGCACGACGTGGTCGCCCGGCAGGTCGTCGGCGAGGTCCGCAAGGACGTCGAACGGGACCTCGACCACGCCCTCGGCCACTACGAGTACGGCACCTCCCACGGGGACGTGAACGTCGCCCTGGACCCGCCCGGCCTGCCCCGCCCGCTGCGCGAGCTGGTGGCCCGCGGACGGACCGGCAGCATGGTCGGCACCCAGGACGGCAAGCCCGTCATGTGGGCCGCCGGGCCGGCCGACCGGAAGGCCCTGGCCGTCTGGGTCCCGTACGCGAACACGCGCCACCGGCTGCGCGACCTCGACACCGCGATCCTCGTCTCCTCGGTGGTCGCGGCCGGGGTGGTGGCCCTGGCCGGCGTGTTCCTCGCCGGCCGGATCAGCCGCCGGCTCACCACGGCCGCCGCCGTCGCCCGCCGAATCAGCGCGGGCGACCTCGACGCCCGGGTGGCCTTCCCCGCGGACACCGGACCGGGGGCCCGCCGCTACCACGACGAGGTGCGCGACGTCGCCCAGGCGCTGGACTCGATGGCCGCCTCGCTCCAGGAACGGCTGGAGGCGGAGAAGCGGTTCACCGCCGACGTCGCGCACGAGCTGCGCACCCCGCTGACCGGTTCGCTCGCCGCCGCCTCGCTGCTGCCCGAGGGCCGGCCCAAGGAGATGATCAACGACCGGCTGAAGGCCCTGCACCTGCTCACCGAGGACCTGCTGGAGGTCTCCCGGCTGGACTCCGGGGTGGAGCGGGCCGACCTGGCCCAGGTGGAGCTGGGCCGGGCCGTACGACGGGCCGTCGCCGGGACCCGGCTGCCCGCCGGGGTACGGATCGTGCGGGACGCGGTGGTGCTCACCGACCGCCGCCGCCTGGACCGGATCCTGGCCAACCTGCTGGTCAACGCCCACAAGCACGGGCGCCCGCCGGTCGAGGTGACGGTGGAGGGGCCGGTGGTGGTGATCCGCGACCACGGCTCCGGCTACCCCGCCGAGCTCATCGAGCAGGGCCCGAAGCGGTTCCGCACCGGGGACCCCGGCCGCGGCGGCGGCCACGGGCTGGGCCTGACGATCGCGGCGGGCCAGGCGGCGGTGCTGGAGATCGGGCTGGGCTTCGCCAACGCCCCGGACGGGGGTGCGCTGACGACGCTCCGGCTGCCGGTGGGCCGGCTGCCGGAGCCGGGCTGACCAGCCCCTCCCCACGGCGGGATCAGACGCCGATGTTCTTGCCGTCCTTGCGCCACACGGACACCACCGCCGGGCGGACGATCCTGCCCGGACCGTCGGGCCACACCGACTGCGGCTTCTCCACGGACGCGCCGTCGATCTCGCCCGGGTGCTGGACCGCGACCAGCACGCGCCGGTCCTGGACCAGCGGACCGCAGGTCTCGGCACCGCGCGGCACGGTCAGGAACTGCTTCAGCTCACCGCGGCGCTCGCCGGCCGTCGCGACGCCGAACAGGCCGTCGTGCGAGCCGAGCTGGTTGCCGTCGGTGGAGATCCACAGGTTGCCGTGCGGGTCGAAGGCCACGTTGTCCGGGCAGGAGATCGGGCTGACCCGGTCCTTCGGGAAGCCGGCGAAGTAGGTGGCCGGGTCGTTGGGGTCGCCGGCGACCAGGAAGAGCCGCCAGGCGAAACCGTCGCCCGCCGGGTCGTCGAAGTTCTCGGCGAGCTCCAGGATCTGGCCGTGCTTGTTCAGGTTGCGCGGGTTGGCCTCGTCCGCACCGGCCTTGCCGGGCTTGCCGCGGTCGGCGTTGTTCGTCAGCGCGATGTACACGCGGCCGGTGCGCGGCGACGGCTCGACGTCCTCGGGGCGGTCCATCTTGGTGGCACCGGCCTTGTCACCGGCCAGCCGCGTGAAGACGAACACCTCCTCGGCGGTCATGCCCTCGACGTGCGAGACGTTGCCGGAGGGGGAGGCGGTGGCCAGCTTGATCCAGACGCCGGAACCGTCGAACTCGCCGTCGGCGGGGAGCTTGCCGGAGCCGTCGATCCCGGCGGCCGGGGAGTCGCCGGTGAGCTTGGCGACGTACAGGGTGCCCTCGTCGAGCAGCGTGAGGTTGTGCTCCTTCGCCGCGCGCGAGTCGCCCTTCATCATCCGCTTCGAGGAGACGAACTTGTAGAAGTAGTCGAAGCGCTCGTCGTCGCCCATGTACACGACCGGGCGGCCGTCCTCGGTGAGGCGGGGCTGCGCGGCCTCGTGCTTGAAGCGGCCGAGGGCGGTGCGCTTGCGCGGTACGGAGTCCGGGTCGTACGGGTCGAGCTCGACGACCCAGCCGAAGCGGTGCGGCTCGTTGGGCTCCTGCGCGACGTCGAAGCGCTTGTCGAACCGCTCCCACTTGCGCTCGGAGGCGCCGGAGGTCACGCCGTAGCGCTTCAGGCGGGCGGCCTGGGCGGGGTCGGTGACCTGGCCGGCGTTGGCGAAGTACTGGTTGAAGTTCTCCTCGCCGTGGAGGGTGGTGCCCCACGGGGTGGTGCCGCCCGCGCAGTTGTTGAGGGTGCCGAGCACCTTGGTGCCGGTGGTGTCGGCGGAGGTCTTCAGCAGGGTGCTGCCCGCGGCCGGGCCGGTCAGCCGGAACTCGCTGGTGGCGGTGAGGCGGCGGTTGAGCCGGTGGCGGCCGACGGCGGTCAGCTTGCCGCTGCGGTGGTCCTCCTGGACGACGACCACGGACAGGCCGTGCGCGGCCCAGGCGATCTCGGCCTGCTCGCGGGTGGGGTTCGCCGGGTCGTAGCCCTTGAACATGAGGTTCTCGTCCGTGTACTCGTGGTTGGCCACGAGCAGCTGCCGGCGCTCGTACGCGCCGTCGAGCGGGAGCAGGCTGAGGAAGTCGTTGTTGTAGCCGAACCGGCCGGCCTGTGCGGCGGCGCTCTGCTTGTCCGCGTTGAAGGCGGGGGCGCCCTTGAGGATCGGGTCGCCCCAGCGGATCACCACGTTCTGCTCGTGGCCCTCGGGGACGGTGACCTTGTCGTCGGTGTTCGGGGCGACGGGCTTGAAGCGCAGGCCGCGGGCGGCCTCGCCCGCGCGCTTGGCCTCGGTGTCGGACATGCCGGACACGGGGGCGGCGCTGGCGTTCTGGCCGCCGCCCGCACCGAGCGTGACGGCGGTGCCGGCGGCGGTCGCGACCGTGACCACGGCGGCGGAGCGCAGCATCGAGCGGCGGGAGTAGGCGCGGGCGATGACGTCGCCGGCGTACTCGTTGTCGCTGGTGTTGGGCACCTCGTGGAAGCATGCGTCGCCGCAGCGGTAGCGGCAGGTGAGAGCGGAACGGCCGCTGCCATGCGGGTTGCCGATGAACGGCAGGAGCTTGCGCACGAGGGTGTCCTCCGGTGAGAGTGCACTGCGCCGACGACGTGTCGGTACGAATTCAGCCGCGACGGTAGGCGCGGGTTGCGCCGATGCGGCGGCGCCGGGATGAACGATGGATGAACCCGGCCCGGCGGAGGGGTAGTTCGGCAGCGGCTTCCGGTTGGGTGGGAGGGCGGGCGCCACGAAAGGCGCCCCTGCCGAAGTTCCAGCCAAGGGGCCGATAACCTTACGTGTCCACTCTGGGCAGGGATCAACCGCGCAGCACGGACAAATGACGCACGCACTCATGCGAAAGGCCTGGCCCATGGGTATTCGGAGCTTGTTGCGCAAGGTGTTCGGACGGACTGCGGAGCCGGTCCCCGAGACGTCGGACGCCCCTTCGGCGGCGGCCCTTCCGAACCAGGCCGAACGGACCCCCCTGGACGCGGCCGCCGAACTGGTGGCGGCGTCCTTCGACAACCCGACGGTCCCGCCGCAGTCCGCGCCGCGCGACCGTGAGCCGGGGACGGTGCTCACCGCCGCCCCGGCGCCGGCGGCGGACCCGACGGTCCCGGAGGCCCGCCGTCCGCTGTCACCGGCGGCCTCGGAGGGCCCGGGCGACCCCGCCACCGCCGTACCGCCCCAGCCGACCGCCGCCGACGCCGCTGCCGCTGCCGCTGCCGCGGAGGACACGGCGCCGGAGGCCGAGGCCCCCGAGCCCGGCCCGCAGGCCCAGCCCACCCCGGAGCCGGAGGCCGCCCCCAGCGCCGAGGCGGAGCCGCCCACCCACCCCGAGGCCACCGCCGATGCGGAGCCGGAGGCAGAGCCGTCCGCCCAGGCCGAGGCCACCCCGGAGCCGGAGGCCACCCCGGCCCCCACCGCCGAGGCAGAGCCGGAGACGGAGCCGTCCGCCCACGCCGAGGCCACCCCGGAGCCGGAGGCCACCCCGGCCCCCACCGCCGAGGCAGAGCCGGAGACGGAGCCGTCCGCCCAGGCCGAGGCCACCCCGGAGCCGGAGGCCGAAACCGAGGCCACCCCGGCCCCCACCGCCGAGGCAGAGCCGGAGACGGAGCCGTCCGCCCACGCCGAGGCCACCCCGGAGCCGGAGGCCGAAACCGAGGCCGCCCTCGAGCCGGAGGCCGCCGCCGCGCCGGAGACGGACGCCGGACCCGCCGCAGAGCCGGAGCCCGAGGCCCAGGCCGCCACCGCGGCCACCGAAGAGCCCGCGCCGCAGGCGCAGGACGAACCCGTCGCCGCCCAGGCCGAGCCGGAGACCGCCGCGCAGCCCGAGGCCCAGGCGGCCCCCGCCGCCGAAGAGCCCGCACCGCAGGCGCAGGAGGAGCCGGCCGCCGAGGCCGAGCCCGCCGCCGCGGAGCCGAAGGCCGAAACGGCCGAACCCGCCGCCGCCCCGGAGCCGGAGGCCCAGACGGCCGAGCCCGTCGCCGCACTGGCCGAGGCGGAGCCGGAGACCGAGGAAGCGTCGCCGCAGGCGGACGGCCCCGCCGTCGCCGCGGCAGCGGTCCGGCGGCGGGCCGCCGGCGTCGCCGGGGCGTACAAGGCCGCCGGGCAGGTGCTGCGGGCCAAGGGGAAGACCGGGGCCCGCGCCAAGGTGTACCTCGTACTGGACCGCTCCGGCTCCATGCGCGGGTTCTACAAGGACGGCAGCGCCCAGCACCTCGCCGACCACGCCCTCGCCCTGGCCGCGCACCTGGACGAGGAGGCCACCGTCCACACGGTGTTCTTCTCCACCGAGCTCGACGGCACCGCCGACCTGACCCTCGACACCCACGACGCGACCTGGGTCGAGGCCCGCCACGCCGAGCTCGGCCGGATGGGCCGCACCAGCTACCACGTGGCCGTCGAGGCGGTCGTCGAGCGCTACCAGAAGGACGGCGGCGAGGGCCCGGCCCTGGTCGTCTTCCAGACGGACGGCGCCCCCGACAACGTCCGCCCCGCCCGCCAGGCGATCACCGACGCGGCGGCCGCCGCCCCCGGCGTCCACTGGCAGTTCGTCGCGTTCGGCGACCACGACGCCAAGGCCTTCGACTTCCTGCGCAAGCTGGACGCCGAGAACGCCGGCTTCTTCCACGCCGGCCCGGCCCCCGCGGAGCTGACCTCCGCCGCCCTCCTCAAGGGCATCCTCGACCGGTTCTGACCGCGCGGCGCAACGCCGGCAGGCGCGACGACGAAGGGCCCGGGATCCGCGAGGATCCCGGGCCCTTCCCGCTACAGCAGCGGCAGCGGCTACGGCAGCGTCAGCGCGCGGCGTCCGGGTGGACCGCCTCCGCGACCGGCTTCGCCTCAGCGGCCTTCGTCTCGACCGGCTTGCGCAGGGCGATGTTCAGCTCGCGCAGGCGGGACTCCTCCAGCACCGTCGGCGCGCCCATCATCAGGTCCTGGGCGTTGCCGTTCAGCGGGAAGGCGATGGTCTCGCGGATGTTCGGCTCGTCGGCCAGCAGCATCACGATGCGGTCCACGCCCGGGGCGATGCCGCCGTGCGGCGGGGCGCCGAGGCGGAAGGCGCGCAGCATGCCGGCGAACTCGCGCTCGACGGTCTCGGCCTCGTAACCGGCGATCTCGAAGGCCTTCAGCATGACCTCGGGCTCGTGGTTGCGGATGGCGCCGGAGGACAGCTCGATGCCGTTGCAGACGATGTCGTACTGCCAGGCCAGGATGTCGAGCGGGTCCTTCTCCTCCAGGTCCTTCATGCCGCCCTGCGGCATCGAGAAGGGGTTGTGCGAGAAGTCGATCCTGCCGGTCTCCTCGTCCTTCTCGTACATCGGGAAGTCGACGATCCAGCAGAAGCGGAAGACGTTCTCCTCGAACTGGCCCGCGCGCTTGGCGGCCTCGACCCGGACCGGGCCCATGATCTTGGAGACCTCGTCGAACTCGCCCGCGCCGAAGAACACCGCGTGCCCGGCCGCCAGGCCCAGGCGCTCGGTGAGGACCTTGACGTTCTCCTCGGTGAGGAACTTGGCGATCGGGCCGGTCAGCGAACCGTCCTCGCCGACGCGGACCCACGCCAGGCCCTTGGCGCCCAGGGAGATCGCGTACTCGCCGAGGCCGTCGAAGAACTTGCGCGGCTGCGCGGCGGTGTCCGGGACGGCCAGCGCACGGACGTGCTTGCCGGCGAACGCCTTGAACTCCGAGCCCTCGAACACGTCGGTGATGTCGACGAGCTCCAGCTTGGCGCGCAGGTCGGGCTTGTCGTTGCCGTACTTCAGCATCGACTCGCGGAACGGGATCCGCGGGAACGGCGAGGTGACCGGGCGGCCGCCGCCGAACTCGGTGAAGAGCTCGGTCATCAGCTTCTCGATCGGCTGGAAGACGTCCTCCTGCTCGACGAAGGACATCTCCACGTCGAGCTGGTAGAACTCGCCCGGCGAACGGTCCGCGCGGGCGTCCTCGTCGCGGAAGCAGGGCGCGATCTGGAAGTAGCGGTCGAAGCCCGAGATCATCAGCAGCTGCTTGAACTGCTGCGGGGCCTGCGGCAGGGCGTAGAACTTGCCCGGGTTCAGGCGGGACGGGACGACGAAGTCACGGGCGCCCTCGGGGGAGGTCGCGGTGAGGATCGGGGTCGCCATCTCGTTGAAGCCGAGGGCCACCATCTTCGAGCGGATGGAGGCGATGACCGCCGAGCGCAGCATGATGTTGCGGTGCATGCGCTCGCGGCGCAGGTCGAGGAAGCGGTACTCCAGGCGGCGCTCCTCGTTCACACCGTCGTCGGTGTTGATCGTGAAGGGCAGCGGGGCGGCCGCGCCGAGCACCTCGACCTCGGCGGCCTCGATCTCGATCTCGCCGGTCGGCAGGTCGGGGTTCACGTTCTCGGTGCCGCGGGAGACGACCTTGCCGTCGATCCGGACGACCGTCTCCTTGGACAGCTTGTCCAGGACGTCGGCGGCCGCGGTGCCGGGGCGGGCGACGAGCTGCGTGATGCCGTAGTGGTCGCGCAGATCGATGAAGAGGATGCCGCCCAGGTCTCGACGATTGTGCAGCCAGCCGCTCAGCCGGACGTCGGTGCCGACGTCAGAGGCACGGAGCTCGCCGCACGTGTGGGACCTGTACCGATGCATCAGTCATCCAGTTCTACGCGATACCAGGGTGGATTCAACCCTCCCAAGGTTACCGTCCGGGCGGGGCACCGCGCGGGCGCGCCCGAGCGGGCTCCCGAAGAGGCACGCCGACGGGATCACCTGTAAAGATGACCGGGTGCGCACCGAGGACGTCCTGGCCGCCATCGCGACGGGCCTGTGGCGATGGGACAACGCCTCCGGGACGGTCACCCTCGACGGCGAGGCCGCCCGGCTGCTCGGCCTGCCCGCCGAGCCCGTCGTGCTGCCCGAGGTCGCGGTGCGCTCCCGCTTCCACCCGGTCGACTGGAACGAGATCAACGGCATCGTCAACCTCGCCGTCGCCGAGGGCACCCTCGCCGAGGCACGGCTGCGGATCATGGACGAGGACGGGCGCGTGCTGCGCACCGTGCGCAGCCGCTCCAAACCCGTGGAGAACCGGACCCCCGAGGGCCGCGTCGACTACGAGCTGATCGGCACCATCCAGGAGATCGCCGAGCCGCAGCCCGGCACCACCGCCGTCCACACCCCGATCACCGGCGACTGGCGGCGCTCCCGCGAGGCGTTCCTGCTCGACGCCGGCCGGGCGCTCGCCGAGGCCCGGTCCACGGCCGAGGTGCTGCGGGTGGCGGCCTCGCTGTCCATGCCGGGCTTCAGCCCCGACGGGCTGGCGGTTTTCGGGGTGGCGGGCGAGAAGCTGTCGGTCATCGGCCACCACGGGCACGCCCCCGGCGACGAGGCCCCCTTCACGGACATGGTCCTGGACACCGCCTACCCGGCCGCCGAGGTCGTCCGCACCGGCCGGGCGATCTACCTGCCCACCCCGGAGGAGTACGAGCGGCGCTTCCCCGCCACCTGGCCGCTCGCCGAGCCCTTCGGCCGGGTCTCCTGGGCCTTCCTGCCGCTGATCGTGGCGGGACGGACCATGGGGGCCTGGATGGCCGCCTTCAAGCAGCCGGTGACCTTCTCGCCCGACGAGCGGTCCGTGCTGACGACGGTCGCCCGGATGCTCGCCCAGGCCCTCCAGCGGGCCGGCGTCGCCGAGTCCGAGCGCGAGCTGACCACCGGACTCCAGCGGTCGATGATGCCGCAGCTCGGGCCCGAGATCCCCGGCATGACCCTCGCGGCACGCTACGTCCCCACCGGCGGCGGCCTCCAGGTGGGCGGCGACTGGTACGACATGATCCCGCTGCCGTCGGGACGGTTCGCGCTGGTCATCGGGGACGTCCAGGGGCACGACGTACGGGCCGCAGGCCTGATGGGCCAGCTGCGGATCGCGGTACGGGCGTACGCCTCCGAGGGCCACCGGCCCGACGCGGTGCTCTCCCGGGCCTCCCGCTTCCTCGCCGGACTCTGCTCCTCCCAGGAGGAGGAGGCCGGGGCGGAGGCCGGCGAACACGGCCCCGGCGGCGAGTCCGACTACCTCAGCCCCCGCTTCGCGACCTGCCTGTACGTGGAGTGCGACCCGGAGACCGGCACGCTGGAGGTGGCCCGCGCCGGCCACCCCGACCCGGTGGTCCGGATGACGGACGGCACCGTCCTGATGCGGCCCACCGCCGGTGGCCTCCCGCTCGGGATCGTCCCCGACACCGACTACCCGACGACCCGGTTCACCCTGGAGCCCGGCGAGACGATGATGCTGTGCACCGACGGGCTCATCGAGACCGGCGGGCACGACCTCGACACCGGCTGGGCCCGGCTGCGGGCCATCCTGGAGGCCGACGCCGAGACGTACGGGCCCGGCGCCGACCTCACCGCCGGACACCTGGAGCACCTCGCCGACCTGCTGGTCCAGGCCGTGCACGGGCCCTCCTCGCACCACACCACCGGTCCGCTCGCCGACCGCCGCGAGGACGACATAGCCGTGGTGCTGCTCTGCCGCGAGGGCCCCGGCTGCGGCTGCGGGACCGACCGCACGCACCCGGCCCGGCCGGCCCGGCGCACGGTGCTGACCGTCGCCCAGGCCGAACCCGAGCGGATCGCGGGCGCCCGCCGCCAGATCCGGGAGCTGCTGCACGACTGGGCGGACCCGGAGCAGGTGGACTCGGCGGTGCTGATGGTCTCCGAGATGGTGACCAACGTGCTGGTGCACACCGACGGGGACGCCCTGCTGGTCGCGGAGGCGGCCGGCGAGCTGGGCACCCGCCGGCTGCGCGTGGAGGTCGCCGACGGCAGCGACGAGCTGCCGCACAAGCGGCACCCCGGCGAGATGGCCTCCAGCGGGCGTGGCGTGCTGCTGATGGAGATGCTCGCCGACACCTGGGGCGTGGACCCCAGGGGCGCGGGCAAGTCGATCTGGTTCGAGCTGTACGAACGCTCCAAGCCCGCCGACGAGACCGGGTAGCCGCCCTCCCGCAAGCCGAGCCGAAAGGTGGAAACGGCGATGCCGACGCCCCCCCTGCTGCCCGAACCGGCGCGGCGGCTGGCCGCCTGGTGCGCGGTCGTCCTGCTGGTCACCGGCGTGGTCGCCGTCGGGGTGTGGCTCTGCATGGTCTTCAAGACCGCCGTCACCCCGGCCCTGCTCGCCCTCCTCGGCACCGCGCTGCTCGGCCCGCTGCACCGGCGGCTGATCCGGCTGGGCGTCAACCGCTCGCTCGCCGCCGCCCTCACCTGCCTGGCCGTCGTGGCCGTCGTCGGCGGGGCCGCGTACGTGGTGGTCTCCGCGCTCGTCGAGACCGGCGACCAGATCGTCGCCTCACTCAAACAGGCCGGTCAGGACCTCGCCGCGCACTTCGGCGCCGCCGGGACCTCGCTCCAGGACCTGGCCTCCAACGCCAAGGGGCTGCTCGCCAAGTTCGGCGGCACGGCCGCCTCCGGCGTCATCACCGGCCTCAGCGTGGTCGGCGAGGTCCTCGCCGCGGCGGTCCTCGCACTGCTGCTGATGTTCTTCTTCCTGCGGGACTCCGACCGGGCGGCCGGAGCCCTGCGCTCCCTCGCCCCGCGCGCCACCGGCGACACCGTGGAGGCCATGGCCCGCCGCGCCTACCGGGCCGTCGAGGGCTACATGCGCGGCACCACCTTCATCGCCGTGATCGACGCCGTCTGCATCACCGTCGGCCTGCTGGTGCTGCGCGTGCCGGGCGCGGTCGGACTGGGCGCGCTGGTGTTCGTCGGCGCGTACATCCCCTACCTGGGCGCCTTCATCTCCGGCGCGGTCGCCGTCCTGGTCGCCCTCGCCGACCGGGGATGGGTCATCGGGCTGTGGACGCTGGGCGTGGTGCTCGCCGTACAGGTGCTGGAGGGGCACGTCCTCCAGCCCGCGATCCAGAGCCGGACCGTGCAGATGCACCCGGCGGCGGTGCTGCTGGCGCTGACGGCGGGCGCGGGAGTCGCCGGCATCCTCGGCATGCTCCTGGCCGTCCCCCTGACGGCGGCCGTCTCCGGCATCCTCTCGGAACTCCGAAACCGCTACGAGGACGGCCCACAGCCCACCCCCACCCGCCCCGACCAGCCGTAGCCGCGCGGGCCCGAGGGCCCGCGCGCACGACGTCATCAGCCGATCCGCGCCTCGTCGCTCCCGGGGAGGACCTCTCCCGTGAGACGGAGCCGGGCTCCGTCGGCGGCGGTGAAGCTCATGGACACCCCGGTCAACCGGACGACCTCGGTGATGAGGCCGTCGTCGAGGCGGACCAGCTGGCCGGGGACCAGCCAGATCTCGTCGTCGACGCTGAAGTGCACCGACCGGGACTGCCCCGGATCCAGATCGACGTCCCTGATGCCGGCCAGCCGGGTCACCGCGCCGTACAGCGCCAGCTGGCCGAACACGTCACTGGCCGCGGTCTCGACCAGGAGATCGGCCCCGTCGAACGCGTCGGCGTACTCACGTGCCGGGCCGCTCAGAGTCTCCAGCTCCTCGGCAAGCACCACGCAGCGGTACTGATCGCGCTTGAGCGCCAGACCCGGCTCGCAGGCATCGATCGCTTCGGGGCTGAGCCTCCTGCGCAAGCGCGTCCTGCTGGCACCGAGAGCGGCACGCGCCTCGCCGTCGAGAGCCTCCCGGGCACACGCGAGCCGCGACCACTCCGGGCTTGCCAGCAGTGCGGCGGCCAGCTGACGGGCGGTCTCGGCCAGCGCGTGTTCCTGTTGAGGGTCGGCTCCCAGGACCGACGCGGCCGTGGGCGGGCAGGAGCGGAACCGGAAGCCCGCCGCACGTTCCTGGGGATGCCATCCCAGGCGGTAGGTGAACTCGGTGGTGGCCAAAGCAGTGTCGGCCGAGATCTGTGGCGCCGGGATCATCGGATATCCCGGCAGCCTGGACCGGAGCCACGCGATCGTCTGCCGATGCGCCGCCTCGACCCGGTCCGCGGCTCGGACCCAAGCGACCCAGGCCCCCTCGGGGCAGTCCTCCTCGCCACCGGGAAAGGGGAGGGCAAGCGCGTACCTGACCGAGCTGCCGGCCCTCAGCGGCTGGCCACCGATGTTCATGCCTCCGGCTTGCATGCGCTGGAGCCGGCCCCGTACGCCGGCAGACGTGCCGGAGGCGTTGCGGGGGAGCGGGGCCGCGAGTTCCTGCACCACGGCGATCCCGGCCCAGACTTCGGCCTGGCGGGCCACGGCCCGCCAGATGGACTGCGTGCTCAATTGATCTCCCTCTCCCCGGATCACCGCGGACCCCGGGCCCGCGACTGCGCGTTTCAAGAAAGGAACGAGTGGTCACCAGTGAGCGTTTTCACGGCCGAACGCACACGTTCTGCGGCTTCCGCGGCAGCGCCCTTGTTCAGGATCACTTCCACACTGCTGCGCCCTCCGTACCCCCGCGGCGGGGAATCCTCGGCAGACGGCACGGCAGCGGCTCGGACGACGACCTCGGCGTCGGGAACGAAATCGACCGGCCAGTGGTCCCCCCAGGGCCCGGACGCCAGCGGGCCGACCACGGCCCGGAGCCCGGTCGGCCCCAACTGCGCCTCCAGCACACCGCGGTGACCCGGTGGGGACACGGCCGCCAGCAACCGCGAAACGGCGGCGGCCGATCGCGCCGCGTGCTCCTCCAGCATCGTGCACGCCTCCTCGACCGTGCCGCAGCGCGGCGCGGGCAGCACCGGTGGTGTGCGCAGGCGCTCCAGCAGGACCTGCCGCCAGAGGCGTACGGCCACGGCCAGCGGCCCCGCTCCGGGGGCCACCACGGTGCCGGCGGTGGTCCGCAGCAGTGCCCGGGCCGTTGGTTCGTCGATCCAGCCCGCGTCTATGTCCGCGGTACGCAGAGCCACCACGCGCCCGTCACGCATGCGCCACAGGGCCACGCCTTTCGGGGTTCCGGCGTCCAGATGGCCCAGGAGTGAGGCCACCTCGCCGGGCGATCCGTCCGAGAGGGCCCGGTCGTCGAGACCCGACAGGGGTACGGCCGTGAAGGGGAGGTCGCGCACGACCAGTTCAGCAAGTTCGGCTCCGACACCACCGATCTCGGCGGCGAACAACACGCGCTGGTCGTCGCCCTGCCGGAGCCGGGGCGGCAGCGGGACCAGGCGATGGGCGTGTGCGGCGCCGGCCAGGTAGTCGGCGAAGGAGTCGTGCACCGGCACCAGGGTCTGGTCCCAGCCGATCGGGGTGACGAGTCCGCAGCGCCGCGCCGTACTGTCCAGTTCCCGCACGTCGAGCGTGGCGCCGACTGCGCCGAGGCTCCGGGCGCCATGTTCGAGGAGGGCGAACCACTCGAACGGGTCGGCGTGGCGTCGGCCCCGGTCCAGGAGGCCCGCGTACGCCACGCCGAGGATCCTGCTGACCACCGTGATGCCGACCGCCCCGGCCCTTCCCGCCAGACGTTGGACGAACGCCCCGTACAAGCCCGCGCGGTCCGCGAACCGGACTCCCTCCGCGAGCAGCGTCAGCCCCATGGAGAAGAGCAGCGGGCTGTCGGAGGCGTCCCCCAGGGAGCGTTCCAGCCGGGCGAGCACCGTGTGTGCCCCGGGTTCCTCGTCGTCGCCGTCGGCCGGCACCGGCCGCAACGCGGACAGCAAGTCCATCTTCCGGTCCCGGTCCAGGGGAGAGACCTCGTAGCAGGCCGGCTGCACACTGCTCGGCAACGTCGCGCGGAGTGCGGCGACGTCCCGGCCGACGAGGACGACCCTCGCCCCCCGGCCCGCGGCCACCTGGGCCAGCAGTTCGTTCCGCAGTGCCTGGCGCACGTCGTCGGCCACCTCCGACACACCGTCGATCACCAGGGTGACGTCGGAGTCGGACAGGGCCTGGGCACCGGTCGCGAGGGGCATGACCTCGTCCAGCACCGCCGAGAGTCCGTCCGCGACGAGGGTGGTGAGCCGGCCCGGCAGGTAGGCCTCCGCATGAGCGACCACCACGACGCGGCCGCCACGGGCCGCTTCCGTTCGCAGCAGGTCGGCGGCGGTGCTCTTGCCCGTTCCGGTCCGGCCGGCCAGGACCACCGGTCCCGGCCCCTCCAGCAGGGCCGCGACGGGTTCGGAGCGTTCGGGGACCTGGCCGGCGAGCCTGCGGATCGACATCCCGTCCACCGGGCTACGGGCCACCACGGCCGGAATCCTGGAGCCGGGCGACGACGCGGCGGCCGACCTCAGGAAACGGTCTCGGACCGACCCGGGCCATCGCTGGTGGGCGGACTGCTCCGGGGGAACGCCCAGCAGACCGGCGATCGCCCCACGCCGCAGCACGCGGTCGTCCGGATCGACCAGCCCAGCACGTTCGAACAGTTCCAGGAACAGGCGGTCCACCGCGTGCCGGGCCTGCTCGCGTGCGTCGGCCTCCGTGCGGACGTGCGGCAGCATCGCGACGACCTGCCGTTCGGCCTGGGCCAGCAGCGCCCCCGTCGAGCGCGGGTCCTGCCGGATCCGGGCGGTGGCCAGCGCCTCGTACTCCGCCGCGTCGGCCCCTCCGCCGAGCATCCCGGCCAGCGGGCCGAAGTCGCCCGCTCCCGCGGCGTCCAGTGCCTGGGCCACGAGCTCTCCACTCGGCCCGAGACGGCCGTTGGTGACGAATTCGAACGAAGCACCACGCGCGCCCGGCAGCTCCGCCCAACGGCGGAAGACGAGGAGGAGTTCCTGTCGCCCCCAGGTGTTCCGGTCGGTGCGGATCTTCACCTGTGCCGCTCGGCGCAGTGAACCGTCGCGGGCGAACAGTTCGATGTCGACCACGTCGTCAGCGCCTTCCACCCGCACGCTGTCCAGCCCCGGATCGTCGAGGACCTCCAGTGCCGCCAGGACCCCTTGGGCCTGCTGGTAGGCGATGCCTCGAACGGTGTCCACACCTGCCACGCGACCATGCTTGCACGCCGGTCCGACAGCCCGACGGCACTTTCCGCCGCTCTCGTCGCCACCTCCACGAAGCGGCCCCGGACGGGTTGTTGCCCGTCCGGGGTGCTGAGGGCGGTGGGGGTCAGTCCTCTTCGGCCTCGCCGGCGCCGCGGTGGCCCAGTCCCGTCCGGGCGGTGGTGGGGATCCGGCCCAGGCGGCCCGCCTGGAAGTCGTCGAAGGCCTGCTGGAGTTCGTGCCGGGTGTTCATGACGAACGGCCCGTAGTGCGCCATCGGCTCGCGGATGGGGCGGCCGCCGAGCAGGACGATCTCCAGGTCCGGGGTGTGGGAGTCCTGGGACTCGTCCGCGCGGACGGTGAGGGAGCCGCCCTCGCCGAAGACGACCGTCTGCCCGGTGTGGACCGGCCTGCGGTCGGTGCCCACGGTGCCCCGGCCGGCCATGACGTACGCGAGGGCGTTGAAGTCCTCGCGCCACGGCAGGGTGAGCTGCGCGCCCGGGGTGACGGTCGCGTGGATCATCGTGATCGGGGTGTGGGTGATGCCCGGGCCCTCGTGCCCGTCCAGCTCACCGGCGATGACGCGGAGCAGCGCGCCGCCGTCGGGGGTGGTGAGCAGCTTGACCTTGCCGCCGCCGATGTCCTGGTAGCGCGGGGGCATCATCTTGTCCGAGGCCGGGAGGTTCACCCACAGCTGGAGGCCGTGGAAGAGCCCGCCGCTGACGACGAGGTGCTCCGGCGGGGCCTCGATGTGCAGGAGGCCCGAGCCGGCGGTCATCCACTGGGTGTCGCCGTCGTTGATGACTCCGCCGCCGCCGTTGCTGTCCTGGTGGACGAAGGTCCCGTCGAGCAGGTACGTGACGGTCTCGAAGCCGCGGTGCGGGTGCCAGGGGGTGCCCTTCGGCTCGCCCGGCGCGTACTCCACCTCGCCCATCTGGTCCATCATGATGAACGGGTCGAGGTGCTTGTAGTCGATCCCGGCGAAGGCGCGGCGCACCGGGAAGCCCTCGCCCTCGAACCCCCCGGGAGCCGTGGTCACGGCGAGCACCTTGCGGGCGGCGGCCGTCTGGGGCTCGGCCACGCGCGGAAGGGTCAACGGGTTCTCAACAGTCACTGCGGGCATGGTCAGGACCTCCTTCTGCGTCGAGTTTAGTTGAAACTCGAACTTTCTGCCACACCGCACGGAACAGCTCACCCGTCCGGAGCATTCCCGGTCGGGCGCGGACCGTCCCGAGGAGCCGCGGGCGAGCGTTTTCGGACGCTTTCCGCCGCGAACCGGGGTATTTGCCCGTACCTGACAACCCAGGGGGCGGCGGGCGCGGTCTACCGGGGCATGGAGAACAGCACCCCCCGGCCCGACGCCGGCCACGAGACCGACCCCGACCCCGCGGCCGCCCCCGAGCCCTCGTGGAGCGCGCCCGTGTGGCTGCGCGTACCGGCGGCGGCGCTCGTGATGGCGGCGGTGATGACCGGCGCCGGGTACGCCGTGTACCGGTGGGCGGCCACCGGGCTGCCGATGGAGCCTCTGCCGGGGTCGCCGTGGCCCTACCTCGGCGCGTGGGCGGTGCTGACGTTCCTCGCCGCCCTGCTGCTCCAGTGGGCGACGTCCGGGATCGACTACGACGGCCGCTGGGCCCTGATCGGCGTCCCGTTCTTCGCCGGGATCCGGCTCTGCCTGGCCTACCGCCCCGACCCGGCGCTGCTGTACGCGTACGGGCTCGCGGCCCTGGCGGTGGCGGCCGCGGGCACCGCCCTGTGGCGCCGCCGCCGGGCCGCCGGGGCCGGCGGCCGGGGATAGACGGGGCGGGGGACCTCCCCCGTGGGTCCCCCGCCGCTCCCGATGGTGCGGGAGGGCGGGCCGCTCCGGCGATCCTTTCGGCGGTGCCCGAAAGCTCCAGCGGACCTCCAGCGGGCCTCAAGCAGCCTCAAGCGGCCTCCAGTGGGCCCGCCGGGCCTCCGGAAGGCCTCCCCGCGGGCACCCCACAGGGCGTCCGGCGGCCCGCCCGGGGGGCCTCAGCCGCCGTTGCGCAGGAGTTCCGCGCCCAGGCCCGTCACCGAGTGGAGCACCGCCTTCCCGTCCCGCTCGGTGGTGATCAGCCCCGCCGCGCGCAGGGTGCGGGTGTGCTCCGAGACCGACGGGAGGCTGACGTCCAGGTCCCGGGCCAGCTCGCTCGTAGTCCGCTGCTGGACCAGCAGCCGGAGCACCGCCGCCCGGGTCCGCCCCAGCAGCGCGTCCAGCGCGGCCCCCGCCGGCCCGCCGGACGGGGCAGTCTGCACCAGCGGCAGCGGGGTCAGCGCCGGGTACATGAGCAGGGGCCGCCCGCCGGGCCCGTCGGGGCCCTCCGCGAGCAGCGGCCGGCCCGTCCAGAACGGCGACGGCATCAGCAGCAGCCCGCGTCCGCCGAGGCGCACCTCGTACCCGGGCGGCCCGTCGACCTCCAGGACGGTGCCCGACCAGCGGGCCGCCGGGTGGATGCCGGCCAGGCACGCCTTGATGCCGTGGGCGGCCAGGAGCCGGGTGCGCCAGGCCACGTCCGCGCGGAAGGACTGCCGGATGTGGGGCCAGTACGGCGCGATGACCACCTCGTACGCGGAACCGATCGCCCCGCCCAACTGGTCCCAGGCCTCGCGGTCCTGGTCCCACAGGTCGCGCAGCCAGGAGGCCCCGCCGCCGGGGGCACGGGCGGCGGCGGTGGCCAGCTGGTCGCCGGTGAGCAGCGCGCCGGCCTCGCGGACGGCCGCCAGGCCTTCCTCCAGGGTGGTCGCGTACGGCTCGATGAACTGCGGGTTCTGGCCGTCCGGACGCAGGAGTTCGCGCAGCGGGCCGCGGGCCCGGCCGGGCAGGGCGCGGCAGACGCGGCGGCGCCAGGGCCCGAAGACGGCCGGCTCGTCGGTGCGCTGCCAGGCGACCAGGGCCATGGCGAGCTCGAGCAGCGGCAGCGGCTCGGCGGCGAAGGTGACGTCGAGCAGGTCCTCAGCCGTGAAGTGCACCCTCAGCAACGCCCCTCCACCCCCCGGCGCCGGTCCCGCGCAGACGGGCCGGCCAAGAACAGGTCGGCCGTCCGCGCAGCAACGGCCTAGCCGTACATGCGGCGCATCGCGAAGTCGACCATCTGCTCGACGGCCTTCGCGTCGAAGACCATCCGGTGGTCGCCCTCCATGTCGAGGACGAAGCCGTACCCGGTGGGCAGCAGGTCGATCACCTCGGCGCCGGTGATCACGAAGTACTTGGACTCCTTGCCGGCGTACCGGCGGAGCTCCTTGAGCGTGGTGAACATCGGGATGACCGGGTGCTGCGTGTTGTGCAGGGCCAGGAACCCCGGGGTGTCGCCGCGCGGGCAGTAGACCTTGGACGTCGCGAAGATCTGCTGGAAGTCCTCCGCGGACAGCGACCCGGTGGTGAAGGCCCGTACCGCGTCGGCGAGCGACGGCGGAGAGGGCTCGGGGTAGAGCGGCTGCTCGCCGTACCCGCCGGCCATCTGCTGCGGGGCGGCGTACTGCTGCTGCCCCGCGCTCACGTTCTGGTCGTAGCCGTACATGGACCGAAGCCTACCGAGCGGGCCCCGCCCCCAGGCACCCTCCAGGGATTCCCGCTTGATGCTGGTCACAGTGGTCAACTGAGGGTTGATTCTTATTACCGGCGGGTAGCATCATGACGTTACCGATTGGTATGTACGAGGAACCTGTCTCCCCGAGCCTTAACGGAGCCGTCGCCATGGGGCACTACAAGTCGAATCTCCGCGACATCGAGTTCAACCTCTTCGAGGTGCTCGGCCGCGACAAGCTGTACGGCACCGGCCCGTTCGGCGAGATGGACACCGAGACCGCCAAGAGCATCCTGTCCGAGATCGCCCGCCTCGCGGAGAACGAGCTCGCGGAGTCCTTCGCGGACGCCGACCGCAACCCGCCGGTCTTCGACCCGGCCACCAACACCGCCCCGGTCCCGGCCTCCTTCAAGAAGTCCTACGAGGCCTTCATGGACTCGGAGTACTGGCGCCTGGGCCTGCCCGAGGAGATCGGCGGCACCACCTCGCCCCGCTCCCTCATCTGGGCGTACGCGGAGCTGCTCCTCGGCTCCAACCCGGCCATCTGGATGTACTCCTCCGGCCCGGCCTTCGCGGGCGTCCTCCACGAGGAGGGCAACGAGGCCCAGAAGCGCATCGCGCAGATCGCCGTCGAGAAGCGCTGGGGCTCCACCATGGTCCTCACCGAGCCGGACGCCGGCTCGGACGTGGGCGCCGGCCGCACCAAGGCCGTCCAGCAGGAGGACGGCTCCTGGCACATCGAGGGCGTGAAGCGCTTCATCACCTCCGGTGAGCACGACATGGAGGAGAACATCCTCCACTACGTCCTCGCCCGCCCCGAGGGCCACGGCCCGGGCACCAAGGGCCTGTCCCTCTTCCTCGTCCCGAAGTTCCACTTCGACTGGGAGACCGGCGAGCTGGGCGAGCGCAACGGCGTCTACGCCACCAACGTCGAGCACAAGATGGGCCTCAAGGCCTCCAACACGTGCGAGATGACCTTCGGCGACCAGCACCCCGCCAAGGGCTGGCTGATCGGTGACAAGCACGACGGCATCCGCCAGATGTTCATGATCATCGAGTTCGCCCGCATGATGGTCGGCACGAAGGCCATCGCGACGCTCTCCACGGGCTACCTGAACGCCCTGGAGTACGCCAAGGAGCGCGTGCAGGGCCCCGACCTCGCGAACTTCATGGACAAGACCGCGCCCAAGGTCACCATCACGCACCACCCCGACGTGCGCCGCTCGCTGATGACGCAGAAGGCCTACGCCGAGGGCATGCGCGCCCTGGTGCTCTACACGGCCTCCGTCCAGGACGAGATCGCCCTCAAGCAGGCCGCCGGCGAGGACGCCTCCGCCGAGATCGGCCTCAACGACCTGCTCCTGCCGATCGTCAAGGGCTACGGCTCGGAGAAGTCCTACGAGCAGCTCGCCCAGTCCCTGCAGACCTTCGGCGGCTCCGGCTACCTGCAGGAGTACCCGATCGAGCAGTACATCCGCGACGCCAAGATCGACACCCTCTACGAGGGCACCACGGCCATCCAGGGCCAGGACTTCTTCTTCCGGAAGATCGTCCGCGACCAGGGCGCCTCGCTGAACATCCTCTCCGAGACGATCAAGAAGTTCCTCGCCGAGGGCCCCGGCGGCGAGGACCTCGCCCCCGCCCGCGACGCCCTCGCCAAGGCCGCCGTGGACCTGGAGGCCATCGTCGGCCAGATGATCGTCGACCTCACCGCCACCGGCGAGGACGTCAAGAACATCTACAAGGTCGGCCAGAACACCACCCGCCTGCTCATGGCCTCCGGTGACGTCGTCGTCGGCTACCTGCTGCTGCGCGGTGCCGCCGTGGCCGCCGGCAAGCTGGAGGGCGCCTCCGCCAAGGACGCCGCCTTCTACACCGGCAAGATCGCCGCCGCGAAGTTCTTCGCCGGCCAGGTCCTGCCCGGCGTCTCGGTCCAGCGCGCGCTGGCCGAGGCCGTCGACAACTCCCTCATGGACCTCGACGAGGCCGCCTTCTAAGGCACGCCGCCTCGCCGACACCAGACGTACGCGGTGTACGTACGCACAGTGGCCGGACCCTCCCTGGCGGGGGTCCGGCCACTGCTGTCGGGCCGTTTCGGCCGTTGTCGGTGGTTCGTGGCACGCTCGTAGACATGAGTCCACAGGAGCAGCACGGCAGCAGGGGGTATTCCGTCCCCACGGGGCGCCCGTACGCCCTCAAGGAGCTCCAGGCCAACGTGGGCGCGCTCGGCGACCGGATCAAGGAGCTCTACGACGGCGCCCACCCCGCCGAGTACGACCCGGTGGCCGACGCCCTGTACGTGGCCTTCCAGACGGCGGCGGGCCTGGCCCCCGCCAAGAGCTACACCGGCTGCCCCGAGCACCCCAACGGCGCCCTCGACCCCGAGGCGCCCGAAGGCTGGGGCCGCTGCCTCATCTGCAACGACCGCCGCCGCCTCGGCCGGCGCCTGCAGGGCGGCCGGCCCGCGGGCCCCGCCCCCGCGGGCGAGCAGCGGCGCCTCGGGTACCCCGTGCCCGACCCCCCGTACACCCTCGACGTCCTGCGCCACTACCTGCGCGTGATCGACGAGCAGCGCTTCCACCTCACGCTCGGCTCCCCCGACCAGGACTTCGTGCGCATCGCGGACGACCTCCACCGGGCCTTCATCGTGGCCCGGGAGCTGTCGCGGCCGCGCAACGCGTCCGGATGCTCCGAGCACCCCGGCGCGCCGATCGACCCCGATGCCCCGCCGGGCGAGGCCTGTATCTTCTGCGCCGGACGCAAGAGACGCGCGCAGCGCCCGCCGCAGACCCCCGAGATGCTCCCCCGCATCCGCCGGGGCGAGCGCAGACAACTGCACCGCAGATTCGAGCGTCCGCCGGGCTGAGAACGACGGGACCGCGGGGCAAACCCCCCGTGTCCTCGACCTTTCGGCTATCCGCCGCAGTCCGGCCAAGGCGAACACGACCGTCGTTAAGGTGAACCACATGAGCTCTCCCGCCCGCTTCGACCGCGGCCACACCGACGATCTGATGACCTACCTGACGGCCAGTCCGTCGCCGTACCACGCAGTGGCGAACGCGGCGGAGCGGCTGGAGAAGGCGGGCTTCAGGCAGCTGTCGGAATCGGACGCCTGGGACTCGGGCACGGGGGGCAGGTTCGTCCTGCGCGGCGGCGCGCTCATCGCCTGGTACGTGCCCGAGGGCGCGGCCGCCCACACCCCCTTCCGGATCATCGGCGCCCACACCGACTCCCCCAACCTGCGGGTCAAGCCCGTACCCGACACCGGCTCGCAGGGCTGGCGCCAGGTCGCCGTGGAGATCTACGGCGGGACCCTGCTCAACACCTGGCTCGACCGCGACCTCGGCCTCGCCGGCCGGCTGACCCTGCGCGACGGCACCGAGCGCCTGGTGAACGTGGACCGCGCCCTGCTGCGCGTCCCGCAGCTCGCCGTGCACCTGGACCGCTCCGTCAACACGGACGGCCTCAAGCTCGACAAGCAGCGGCACATGCAGCCGATCTGGGGCCTGGGCGAGGCCCGCGAGGGCGACCTCATCGCCTTCCTGGAGGAGGAAGAGGACCTGCCGCAGGGCTCGGTGGCCGGCTGGGACCTGATGGTCCACTCGATCGAGCCGCCCGCCTACCTGGGCCGCGACCGCGAACTGCTGGCCGGTCCGCGCATGGACAACCTGCTGTCGGTGCACGCCGGCGTCGCCGCCCTCGCCGCGGTGTCCGCCTCCGAGGGCCTGGACCACATCCCGGTCCTGGCCGCCTTCGACCACGAGGAGAACGGCTCCCAGTCGGACACCGGCGCCGACGGCCCCCTGCTGGGCAACGTGCTGGAACGTTCAGTCTTCTCGCGCGGCGGCACGTACGAGGACAAGGCCCGCGCCTTCGCCGCCACCATCTGCCTCTCCTCGGACACCGGACACGCGGTCCACCCCAACTACACGGAGCGGCACGACCCTTCGCACCACCCGCGCGTCAACGGCGGCCCCATCCTGAAGGTCAACGTCAACCAGCGCTACGCCACCGACGGCAGCGGCCGCGCGGTGTTCGCCGCGGCCTGCGAGCGGGCCGGGGTGCCGTGGCAGACCTTCGTCTCCAACAACTCCATGCCGTGCGGCACGACGATCGGCCCGATCACCGCCGCCCGCCACGGCATCCAGACCGTCGACATCGGCGTGGCGATCCTGTCGATGCACTCGGCCCGCGAACTCTGCGGCTCCGACGACCCGTTCCTCCTCGCGAACGCCCTGCTGGCGTTCCTGGAGGGCTGAGCGGCAACGCCCGCTCGCCCAGACCCCCGCTCCGGACCGGCGTCCTGGGCGGGGTTCTACCGTATTTCCGCAGGCCAGGCACCAAGTTCCCAACAGCTATTGATAGCAGTGTAATTAACTAAGTAACGTACTGCGTTATGGACTTCACCGTTATCGCAAACGCCGTCGAGGTGGACCACGGCATAAAGCGGCTGTCGATGCGCTTCATCAAGAAGTACGCAGACCCCGAACGAGATCGGCTCAGCAGGGAGTTCTGTGACCAGATCACCACCGAACTGGCGGAGCAGGGACTCATCACGCTCCCCCGCCGCCTTCCCACCTCGGAGAACGAGTTCGTTTTCGTCATCCAGAAGGACAGCTCGATCGGCCAGGCAGTACAAATCGCCTCATCCGTGGCCCGGCTGGACAAGTTCGACATGCTCGAACACTCCGCCCTCGGAAGTCACAACTACCCCGCCATGAGGGACTACCTGCCCTGACCTGCAAAAACTGTCGACCCGTCAGACAATAAGCCAACACGCTTGAATCGGAAGTTGGTTGCTCGTAATCTTCAATAAGCGGCGCAAGGGCTCCATCAGCTCGTGATCCGCGAGCCCGCGCCTGTCGTCGAGGCTCCAGTACATCTCACCGACACACTGGAGCGTCGCGCCATGCCTTTGACGATCGATCATCCGCTCGCCGCCGGCGGCGAGCATTCCCTCAGCGCTCCCCGATTCACAGTCGTCACTCTCGGATCAACCGAGACCTTCTCCGGCGACGTCCACGTCGTCGCCCCCTCGGGCGACCTCGCTGTCGGAACCGCGGCCGTCCTGCACACCTCGTACGACGGTCTCGGGGCGGCCACCCAGCCTTGGACGGATTTCCGCGAGGAGCTGTACGTGGACGACAGCGTGCGCATCAAGCGCGGTGACCAGCTCGACGCGAGCGAACTGGCGAACGGCCGCGGCCGCGCGGGATCCGCGTCGCGCGGCCCCAACCCCTCCGAGCGGCGCAAGTACCGGCGGGTCTTCACCCGGGCCCTCGAAGCGGTGGCATCCATGCCGGGGACCTCCGTCGCCACGATGTCCCGGGCCAACACCCACTCCCACGAGATCGCCGAGCAGGCCCTCGAACGGCTGGAGGCCTCGCACCGCCGGGCGCAGACGTGGGGGATCGCCCTCGTCCGCGCGGGTGTGCTGCGTCCCTCCTGGTTTACGGCGCGCCCCGCCGACGGGCCCGCCAACGCTCGTTTCCCCTACACCCGGTCCCTCGACAGCGCCGACGTCTCATGGCTGCTGGAGGCGGCCGCGTTCCCGGCGTACGCCGCGTTCCTGCACCGGAAGCCGCAGCAGAACCTCCGCTTCCGCTCGGATCCCCTCTCCACCTACCTGCCCTTCTCGGCCCAGCCCTTCCCGCTCTGACACCCGGCCGGCCCGGGCGGGGGCGCCACCCCGGCCCGCCCGCGCCGCCGCTCACCCTCTGCTCTTCACCTTCACGGAGGCCCTTGCCCATGTCCCTGCAGACGCCCACGACCCTGACGGTCCGCTGGGGATCCGACGACGTCCTCGTCTCGAACATCGAGCACGCCCTGCCCGCCCCCGGTGAGGAATCCGACCGCGCCGACATAGTCCAGACGGGCCTGGCCAACCGCACGGCCCTTCTGCCCGAAGGCGCCTGGAAGGCACTGGCACAGGCCACGACCGCCCCCGACGGCGTCGTGGTACAGCTGCGCACCACCGACCAGAAGAGTGGTGGTCTCCTGATGGAGGAGAACGTCGACGGGGCGACGCTGCGGTCTCTCGTCACCCGGGTCCACCTGAGCGAACTCTTCCCGGGCATCCAGCCCCGCACGGGCATGGAGGTGATGGAGATCCCGGACCCGCAGGTCCAGGGCATCACCCAGGGCGACCGTCCGTGCTCGATTGTCAGGTACCTCTACCGGGACCTCGAACACCTGAAGAACCACGTCTGGCAGACGATCCACGGCACCCTGTCGCTCAACAGCTACGCCCCGTCGATCCTCGCCCGCAAAGTCACCCGTAACCTGATCACGCACCCGGTCGAGATCGCGTTCGAGGACGGCACGGAGTCCTTCCACGGCGTGGTCGTCCGGGACGGAATCACCCGGCTGGCCAGCGCCTGGTCGGTCTTGGCCGGCCCTTCCTCCGACCCTGCCGAAGCAGCCACGGTGGCGGTGGACGCCCTCTTCGGGAAGGTGTCCGCGACCCCGCCCGGGGGCCTCCCCCTCGGGCAGCGCTTGGCCACCGTGCGCGAACGGTGGCGCCTCGGTCTGCGTGAGGAGTTCGGCCGTGAGTTGGCACAGGCGGAGCCCGGGATCCGGGCGGCCCAGATCGCCCAGACCTCTGTCCTGCCTGCCCAGATCGCGGTGGGGGTGGACGCCCACGCGGGCCGGTTGCTGGCGGCCGAGGACATTTTCGACGATGCCATCCGGTCGGTACTCGCTTCGGTGCACGTCGAGTTCAAGCAGTGGGACATGGCCGCCCAGAACATGGAGGTCGCAACCCGCGCGCTGAAGCGAGTGATCCAGCAGGGCAATGCCCGAGTCGCGCCGAGCGATCTCCAGACCATTTACGGGCTCGCCGTCGGACGCATGCCGCTCTCGGAGATCCCTGAGGTCTTTCCCGGCAACCCGCCCGGCACCGCGCTGTGGCGCAGCATCTACCTGGTGCACGCCCTTACCCGGCCCGAACTGCTGGAGTTGCTGAAGGACCAGGCCAAGACGATCAAGGGTGGCAAGCGAATGGGGCTGAAGGGGTTCGCCGAACTCCTCGGCCCGCTGATCGACGTGCCCTGGCGCAGCCACAAGAAGCTCGTCACCACGCAGGCGCGCAATGCCTGGAACAACGGAGGTGTTCTCACCGGCGACGTGACCAGGGAATGGGAACCCGTCCCGACGGAGGACTTCACGACTCTCGTGGGTCCCGCCCTCGCCGGTGACAGAAACGCGCGCTGCACCCTGGCCGTCGCCGGGGGCATTGCGCTCATCGCAGACAAGCTGCTGACCCGGAACGTCGGTTCGGCGTTGATGGCTGCCAAGGAGAAGGGAGGTGTCCCCTTCCGGGCCGACGTCAACCAGATCGTGGAGGACCTGTCCCAGCAGAACAACGAACTCGGGCTGTGGACCCTCGCCCTGGCGGCGAACCGGTTCCGGAGCGACGCGCTGCCCACCAACGCGGTGACCCTGCGCCAACTGGTCCAGAAGGAGAGGTCCGCGGCCGGAGCCGGACCCTCCTACATCCACTTCAGGACCGACCTCGCACAGCCCGACAAGATCGCCCTGGACGCTGACGGAGTGCCGGAGCCCCTCCTCCAGTGGGACGTGGTCTGGGCCTCCAACCCGGAACGCGCCCGTAAGGCCCACCCCGACCCCTCGGACACGGTGCAGGAGGACGCCGGGAACGAAGGCATCGGGAGCGGCGAGCAGGACACGAGCGAATCTGCGCCCGAAACCGGATCACCGGACGGCGAAGACGCGGACGCCGACGCGTACACGGACGCGGATACTCGCCCGGCCAGCCAGAAGGCCGCGGAGCAGCGGCAGGTGCTGCGGCAGGGCGTGTCCCTGGCCCGTGACGCCCTCGACCGGCTCCACTTGCTGGAACCCGAGGTCGGTGGCCATACCCCGATCATCCCGCAGGGCGTCCTAGACGATCTCCTCAAGTCGCTGGTGGGCCTGCAGACGGACATTGAGAACCTCCGCCGCAGGAGCGCTCCGGACGAGGAGGCGCAGCAGGAGGACGACTGACCCTGAGGGGCGGGGCCGGGCCCCGGTCCCGCCCCCGTCCGCTATTGGGCGTCCATGCCCGCCAGGACCAGCGGCAGGCGTGCGGCGCCGGCGGCCGTGACGACGACCGGGACGCCCCAGTCCTGCTGGTGGACGTGGCAGGCCGGGTACTCGTTGGCCGGGTCGTCGTCGCAGGACGCGGCCATCGCCGAGACGTGCAGCACCCCTTCGGTGACGGCCGGGTTCAGCACCAGGTCCCGGAACAGGTCCGTGCCGGCCCCCTCGCCCTCCGCCAGCAGCTCCGGCGGGGTCGAGGAGACCAACAGCCGGGTGGACGGCCCGTAGCGGGTGTCCAGCTTCTGGCCGGCCGGGGCCTGGAAGACCACGTCCAGGCGCAGCGTGCCGGGGGCCACCTCGGTGGCCGCCCGCTGGGTGCGGTGGGCGACCGCGTCCACGCGTACGGCCTCCTCCGGAAGGCGCAGCCGGGTCAGCCGGTGCCGGGCGGACTCCACCACCACGATGTCCTCGCCGGCCAGCACGGCGGCGCTGGGCTCGCGCAGGTCGGTGGCGAGGGTGGAGACCTGGCCGGTGGCCGGGTCGTAGCGCCGCAGGGCGTGGTTGTACGTGTCGCAGACCGCGACCGAGCCGTCCGGCAGCGCGGTCACCCCGAGCGGGTGCTGGAGCAGCGCCTGGGCGGCGTCGCCGTCCCGGTGCCCGAAGTCGAACAGGCCGGTCCCGACGGCGGAGCGGATCACGTAGCCGTCCTCGGCGGGCTCCACCCACCGCAGGGCGCTGGTCTCGGAGTCCGCGACCCAAAGCCGGTCCCCGGCGGCCGCGAGCCCCGACGGCTGCGCGAACCAGGCCTCGGCGGCCGGCCCGTCCACGAGCCCCTCGTTCGTCGTCCCGGCGGCGACGCCGACGGTGCCCGACTCCGGGTCCCAGGTCCACAGCTGGTGCACGCCGGCCATGGCGATCCACACCCGGCCCTGCCACCAGGCGACGTCCCACGGCGAGGACAGGTCCACCTCCAGCGCCGGCCCGGAGGTCGGGGACCCCTGCCACCACTGCCGCCCGGTCCCGGCGACGGTCTCGACGGCGCCCGTCCGCGGGTCGAGGACCCGCAGCGCGTGGTTGACGGTGTCGGCCACCACGACCCGCCCGTCGGGCAGCAGCGCCAGCCCCTGCGGCTCGCTGAAGGCGTCCGGCCCGAAGCCGCGCTCCCCGCTGCCGATCCGGCGTACGACGGTCTCCCCGTCGGCCTCCAGCTCCACCAGCTGGTGCCGCGTGGAATCGCTCACCAGCAGGTTCCCGGAGGGCAGCACGACCGCCTTCCCGGGGAAGCGCAGGTCGGTGGCGACGGGCTCGGGCGCCACGTAGGGCCCGTCGCCGCGCCGCAGCGTCCCCTTGGCCTCGTGCTCGGCCTCCAGCTCCTCGACCAGCCGCGCGATGGCGTGCGCGTGCCCCTCACCGGCGTGCTGCGCGACGACGTACCCCTCGGGGTCGATCACCACGAGCGTGGGCCAGGCCCGCACGGCGTACTGCTTCCACGTCGCGAGCTCGGGATCGTCGAGCACGGGGTGGTGCACCTCGTACCGCTCGACGGCGTCGACGACGGCGGCGTGCTCGGCCTCGTGGACGAACTTCGGCGAATGCACGCCGATGATCACCACGGTGTCCCGGTGCTTCTCCTCCAGCTCCCGCAGCTCGTCGAGGACGTGCAGGCAGTTGATGCAGCAGAAGGTCCAAAAATCGAGAATGACCACGCGACCGCGCAGGTCAGCGAGGGTGAGCTCTTTCCCACCGGTGTTCAGCCAGCCCCCCTTGCCGATCAGCTCGGGGGCACGGACACGGGCACGGCGGCGGGGCGCAGGCGCGGGGGTGGGCGCCGGGGCAGCATCGTTCATCCTTCAAGCTTGCCATCCTGGTATGAACGTCGGATCACACGTGTACGGCAGGACCTACGACAGGGGACCGCAGGTTGGCTACGGACGAGGACGAGACGACTGCCGGCGAGACGGCGCCGGCGGTTCAGGGGTTCCTGGCGCTGCCGGGGCCGGTGGAGGACCGTAGGGAGGTGTTCGCCGGATGCGTGGCGGAGGTCGTCCGGGTCCTCGGGCTCGATGTCGCTCACGAGCCGCAGCCCGGCGATCCACGGACCTGGGTGAACCAGGCTCGGACGGCGCTGTACAAGGCCTGCCGCCGGAGCCTGATCCTTTCCGAGGAGTCCTTCCAGACGCTGATCAAGGCAGCCGTCTACGACCCCGACCCGAGCTTCAACCGCCATTTCCTCGAGCCGGCGCTGAACGCGTTCGGGCGCAGGCGGGTCCAGGCCTCGCTACTCGGATACCTGCGGGCCGGCACGGACGTCGAGCGGGCGGGCGCGGCGAATGCCTGGTACTGGTCGGCTCTACCCCTGCGCATGCCCACCGTACGGGCGGAACACCCCACAGCCACCGGTCCGGCGGAGCCCGACGACGCCCCGGCCGTGGTGGCCGAGTGGTACGAAACCGCGCTACGCGAGTTCGTGAGCAACGAGCACCTGGACGTCCGGCGCTGCATCCTGCCGGGCCTGCCGCTTGGAAAGTCGGCATATCCGCCGGAGCTGCACGACCTGGTGGACGCGGCCGTGGCGATAGCCCGGTCCCATCCGGACGGGTACATCCGCCACCGCGTGGAACACCAGGTCGGTGACTGAGGCCCTCCCTGGGCGCGCTCGACCGATGCCGGCTGCCGGTACGGGCTCCGGGTCTGTTCCCGTCACGTACTGGTCAACCGCTCCGGCCAACGCCGACGCCCCGACACACGGGTTGCCCGCGCGGCGAGCCACGCAGCTCGACACCAGCAGGCTCTAGGAGGCGCCGGTGAAGGCGCGCAGCGAGTGGGTCAGGGCGTTCACGAAGGATGTGCGGGTGGGTTCCGGGAGGAGGGTCAGGGAGAGGTACGGGTTGAGGTCCTCCAGTTCGACCAGGAGGAGCTCGCCCGAGGGGGCGCGGCAGGCGTCCACGCGCTGGATGCCGTGGTCGAGGGTGTTCCAGTCGACGAAGCGGCGGGCGAAGGCCAGGTCCTCGGCGGTCGGCTCGTACGGGGTGAGCTCCCAGCGGCGGGCCGGGTCCGGGGCGTGCAGGGCGTACTGGAAGGCGTCGTCGACGAAGTAGAAGGACACCTCGTACGCGAAGTCGATCCGCGGCTGGATCAGGATCTCCCCCGCCGGGCCCGACGGGGTGGCGGTGAAGGTGAGGCCGATGGAGTCGGCGCCCTGCTTGGGCTTGACCGCGTACGTGTCGGCGGGCGGCAGCAGGTGCAGGTCGGCCGGGTCGTCCACGGTGGGGATCACCGGGTAGCCGGCGGCGGTGAGGTCGAGGAGGTACTGCTTGCCGGCCATGTCGGCGCGGCCGGTGAGCGGGTTGTAGACGGGGGTCCCGGCGGCGAGGGCGGCGGCGCGGAACTCGTCGTACGCCTGCTGGTATCCCAGGACCGGGCCGCTGTTGCGGACGACGACGGCGTCGAAGCCCGGCATGAGGGCCCGCGCGTCCAGCGGGTGGCACAGGGCCAGGTCGAAGTGCTCGCGCAGGCGGGCGGTGAGGAATATGTCCTCGTCGCAGTAGCGGCGGCCGCGCGCCGGGTAGGCGAGGTCGCTCACGTAGAGGAGGCGGGTGCGGGGCTTCGTGGGCATGGGGCCACGCTATCCCGGGCAACGATCACGGTATGAAATACCTCGTTCGGGACAAAGTGCTGGCCATCGGGGACGACTACTGGATCGAGGACGAGGACGGCCGGCACGCCTTCCTCGTCGACGGGAAGGCGCTCCGCTTCCGCGACACCCTCGAACTGGAGGACCCCGAGGGGCGGGTCCTGCTGACGCTGCGGGAGAAGCTCTTCACCCTGCGGGACGCGATGACCCTGGAGCGGGACGGGGTCCGGCTCGCGGTGATCCGGCGCAAGCGGCTCTCCCTGCTGCGCAACCACTTCCGCGTGACCATGGCCGAGGGCACCGAACTCGACGTCAGCGGGCGGATCCTGGAACGCGAGTTCAAGGTCGAGTACGAGGGCGAGCTGCTCGCGCTGGTCTCCCGCCAGTGGTACCGGATCCGCGAGACGTACGCCGTCGACGTGGTCCGCGAGGACGCGGACGCGGCGCTGCTGGTGGCACTCGCCGTCTGCGTGATCAGAATGGCCGAAAAGGAACGGGAGGACGGGGAGGGCGGGGAGGGCGGGGGCCCCGGCGGGTGAGGACGGAGCCCCCGGACGGCTAGGGACGGCCCAGGGTGCGGTCCTTGAGGGCCGGGAACTGCTCGCGGGTCTCGGCGACCTTCGCGGGATCCAGGTCCACCGTCAGGACGGCCTCGCCGGGGCCCGCCTCCGCGAGGACCTCGCCCCACGGGTCCACCACCAGGCTGTGCCCGGCCTGTTCGACGCCCGCGTGCGTGCCGGCCGTCGCGCAGGCCAGTACGTACGACTGGTCCTCCACCGCCCGCGCCCGGTTCAGCAGCGTCCAGTGTTCGCGCCGCCGGGCCGGCCAGCCCGCGGAGACGACCATGGTGGTGGCGCCGGCGTCGACGAGTCCGCGGAACAGCTCGGGGAAGCGCAGGTCGTAGCAGGTGGCGAGGCCGAGGGTCTGCTCCGGCAGGACCACCGTGGTCAGGGAGTCGCCGGCGGACATCAGCACCGCCTCGCCCTGGTCGAAGCCGAAGCGGTGGATCTTGCGGTAGGTCGCGGCGAGCTCCCCGGACGGGGACAGCACGAGGGCGGTGTTGTAGAGGGAGCCGTCGCCGGCGCGCTCCACGACCGAGCCCGCGTGCAGCCAGACCCCGGCGTCGGAGGCCGCCTTGGACATGATCTCGAAGGTCGGGCCGTCCAGCGGTTCGGCCTCCGTCTCGAACTGCTCGTAGGCGAAGGCGCCCACCGTCCACAGTTCGGGCAGCACGACCAGATCGGAGCCGCTCTGCTCCCTGACGAGTTCGGCGGCACGCTGCCGCCGGGAAGCCACCGACTCCCCGTCGTTCACGGCGATTTGGATCAGAGAGGCGCGCACACTACCACCGTCCTGGCATGTCAGCCGGTCAACTCAAGGCCTACGATCGTCACACGAAAGCGCTGTCGGGGTGCTCATCGGCAGCGTAGTTTTGGGAATAGTCCACAACGCGCCACTGAACAGCCAGCGAGGGGTCCCGTTGACCGTCCATCCCACCCTTGAGCCCTATGCCGACGCGTGGACCCACTCCATCGAGGCGATAACCGAGCTGGTCCTCCCCCTCCCGGAGGCCCAGTGGAACCTGCCGACCCCCTGCCCCGGCTGGTCAGTGCGCGACATCGTCTCCCACCTCATCGGCCTCGAGCTGGAACAGCTCGGCGACCCGCGGCCGATCCACACCCTCCCGCGGGACCTGCGGCACGTGGTGGACGAGTTCACCCGCTACATGGAGGTGCCGGTTGACGTCCGGCGCCACCACACCGCCCCCGAGATGACCTCCGAGCTGGAGTACACCGTCATCCGCCGCCAGCGTCAGCTCCGCAACGAGAAGCGGGATCCGGCCACCACGATGGTGCGCGGGCCGCAGGGCAACCAGATCACGCTGGAGTTCGCGCTGCGGCTGCGCGCCTTCGACACCTGGATCCACGAGCAGGACCTGCGGGCGGCCCTGGGCGTTCCGGGGAACTGGGACTCGCCGGGCGCGTTCGTGGCGCGGGACATGCTCCTCGGCGGGCTGCCGAAGGTGGTGGCGAAGGGCGCGGGCGCCCCGCCGAACACGGCCGTGGTCATCGACGTGCACGGACCGGTGGAGTTCCTGCGCACGGTACGGGTGGACGCGGCGGGCCGGGCCACCCTCGACAAGACGCCCTCGCTGGGCCCGGACGTGTCGCTGGCCATGGACTGGGAGACGTACGTACGGCTGGCCGCGGGCCGGGTCCGGCCGCGCACGGTCGCCGACCGGGTCAAGGTGGAGGGCGACGCCGAGCTGGCCGCCGCCATCCTCGGCGCGTTCGCCGTGACGCCGTAGCGCCGCCGGCCCGGGGCCGGCCGACGCACCGGCCGACCGGCCGCCCGGCCGGTCAGCGGGGCGCGGGACGTGCGGCCTGCCGGGGGCCGCTCCCGGCGGCCGCGGTGGCGGGGAGCGCCTCGCGTTCGCGGGCCAGGGCGCGGGGCGCCAGCCGCAGGACCTGGGTCAGGCCCAGCAGTTCCACCACGAACACCGACGAGAAGGCGGTCCGGTAGTCGTCCCCGGTGGCGTCGAGCAGGACGCCGACCGCCAGCAGGGTGGTCATGGAGGCGAGGAAGCCGCCCATGTTGGTGATGCCGGACGCGGTGCCCTGCCGTTCGGCCGGGTTCGCGGGCCGGGCGAAGTCGAAGCCGATCATCGAGGCGGGCCCGCAGGTGCCGAGCACCACGCACAGCGTGACCAGCAGCCACATCGGGGCCCGCCCGCCCGGGTACGCCAGGACGGAGGCCCACAGCAGCGCGGTGACGCCGACCGTGCCCAGCGCGAGCGGCAGCCGGGCGCCCGGGCGGCGGCCGATGAGCTGCCCGTAGACCAGGCCGAAGCCCATGTTCGCGGCGACCACCAGGGTGAGCAGCCCGCCCGCGGTGGTCCGCGGCAGCCCCTGCGCCTCGACCAGGAACGGCATGCCCCACAGCAGCAGGAAGACCATCGCGGGGAACTGGGTGGTGAAGTGCACCCACAGGCCGAGCCGGGTGCCGGGCTCGTGCCAGGAGTCCCGGATCTGACGGCGTACGAAGCCCCCCGCGCCCCGCGGCACGGGTGGCGGCTCGTGCCCCTCGGGGTGGTCGCGCAGGAACAGCACGAGCGGGACGAGGACGATCAGCCCCGCGACCGCGCTGCCCGCGAAGGCCGGCACCCAGCCCAGGCCGTGCAGGACGGGCGCCAGCACCAGGGTGGAGACCAGGTTGCCCGCCATCCCCACGAGCCCGGCCAGCTGCGCCATCAGCGGTCCGCGCCGGGCGGGGAACCAGCGGGTGCCGAGCCGGAGCACGGATATGAAGGTCATCGCGTCGCCGCAGCCCAGCAGGGCGCGGGCGGCCAGCGCCATGCCGTACGAGGGGGAGAGGGCGAAGCCGACCTGCCCGGCGGTGAAGAGGACGGCGCCCAGCGTGAGCACCTTCTTGGTGCCGAGCCGGTCGACCATCAGGCCGACGGGGACCTGCATGCCGGCGTAGACCAGCAGCTGGAGCAGGGAGAAGACGGACAGGGCGGAGGCGTTGACGTGGAAGCGGTCCGCCGCCTCCAGGCCGGCGACGCCCAGGCTGGTGCGGAAGATGACGGCGACGAAGTAGACGGCGACGCCGATGCACCAGACGGCGACGGCTCCCCGTCCGCCGGGCGGCTCGGCGTTCACCGGACCTCACCGCCGCCCCGCACCAGGGCGCCGACCCGGCCCACGTGGCCGCGTACGGCGGCGGCGGCCGCCTCCGCGTCCCCGGCGCGCAGGGCGTCCAGGATCTCGGCGTGCTCGTCGAGGGTGCGCTCCACCCGGTCGGGGTGGGCGTGCAGCAGGGCCGCGCCCATCCGCAGCTGCCGGTCGCGGAGCTGGTCGTAGAGCCGGCTGAGGATCTGGTTCCCGGCGTGGCGGACGATCTCGGCGTGGAAGCACCGGTCGGCGGTGGTCATCGCGGCGAGGTCGCCCCGGTCCGCGTACAGCCGCAGTTCCGCCAGCAGCTCCGCGAGCCGCTCCAGCAGGGCGGGCGGGGCCGGTACGGCCCTGCGTACGGTGAACTCCTCGACCAGCAGCCGGGTTTCGACCACGTCGGCGATCTCCTGGGCGGAGACCGGCAGCACCAGCGCGCCCTTCTTCGGGTAGAGCCGCAGCAGGCCCTCGGTCTCCAGCCGCAGGAGGGCCTCGCGGACGGGGGTGCGGGAGACCCCGACGTCCCCGGCGAGCTCGCCCTCGGTGAGCAGGGTCCCGCCCTCGTAGCGGCGGTCCAGTACGCCCTGCTTGACGTGGTGGTAGACGCGTTCGGCGGCGGTGGCGGCGCGGGTGGCCGGGGGAGTGGCTGGCGGCATGCGCACAGGATAGATACATGAGGGATGCACCGATCAGGCCGTCCGCGATGTGGACGCCGGGGGCCGGGACTGCATCGAAGGGTGTAGTCCGCGTTCCTCCACCGGCAGGAAGAAGCCGGCGGTGCGCCCCGGGACGCTGGAGTCATGGCCGACACCCTCGTCACACCCCGGGCGGACACGACCGCGTCCCGGCTTCCCCTGCTCGACGTCCTGCGCGGCGCCGCCATCCTCGGCACGCTCATGACCAACGTCTGGATCTTCGCCTCGCCCGGCTCCGAGTGGAGCGTCCTGCAGGGCGGCCTGAGCCTGCCGGACCCGGTCGCCGACCCGTCCGCCGCGACCATCGCCGAGACGGCCTTCCGCTTCCTGGCCGACGGCAAGTTCCTCTCGCTGCTGACGATCCTGTTCGGCGTGGGCCTGGCCATCCAGTACGACTCCGCCGCCCGCCGGGGCGATCCCTGGCCCGGCCGCTACCCGCGGCGGGCCGCGTTCCTCTTCCTGGAGGGGACCGTCCACTTCGTCCTGGTCTTCGCCTGGGACGTGCTCATGGGGTACGCCGTCACCGCGCTGCTGGTGGCCTGGCTGCTGGCCCGCTCCGAGCGGGTGCGGCGGGTCGCGATGTGGGTCGCGGCCGGCGTCCACCTGACCCTGGTCGGCCTGGTGACCCTTGCCGACGCCGTCACCCCCGACTCCCCCAAGACGGTCGACCCCGAGGCCGTACGGCTCTACGCGGACGGCGGCTGGGCCGAGCAGATCGGCTTCCGGCTCGACAACGCCCTGGCCCTGCGCATCGAGCCGGTCTTCACCTTCGGGCTGCTGGTGTTCCTCTTCCTCCTCGGCGTCCGCCTCCACCGCGCCGGCGCCTTCGGCCCGACCGCCGCCGGGCGCCGGATCCGCGTCCGGATGGCCGGCTGGGGGCTGGGCCTGGGACTGCCCCTGGGCATCGCCGCCGAGCTGGGCGGCCCCGACTTCTTCGTCCTGGGCCGGTACGGCATCGCCCCGCTCGTCGCCGTCGGCTACATCGGCCTCATCGGGTGGGCCCTCGACCGGTTCGCCGTCCCCGGCGCGGCGGCGCTCGGCTCCGTCGGGCGCACCGCCCTGTCCTGCTACGTCGGCCAGAACCTGCTGTGCGTACTGCTCTGCTACGGCCTCGGGCTCGGGCTGGCCGCCCGGTTCGAGGGCAGCGGGCCGTGGTGGGTGATGGGCCTGTGGGCGGCGGTGGGCCTGGCCCTGGCCGCCGGGTCCCGGCTGTGGCTGCGGTACTTCGAACGGGGCCCGCTGGAGGCCTTCCAGCACTGGGCGCTCAAGCCCCGCCGGTGACCTCCACGTCCAGGACGAACTCGTCGTACGGGGCCTCCTCGGGGTAGGGCGGCCGGACCTGCGCGAAGCGGATCCGGGCCCGCCCGCCGGGGCGGCGGCCGCGCACCACGTACGTCCGGGCCAGCGGCGCGCCGGGCTCCGCCCGCGGGGGAGCGGAGCCCGGCGCCTCCGCCACGGCGACGGCGTCGGTGTCCCCGCTGACCTGCCAGGTCCACACGTACCCGCGCGCCCCGCGCCCGGTGAGCCGCAGCTCGTACGACTCCCCGGCGCGCAGCGCGATCCCGCGCACCTCCACCGGCCGCCTCCCTCGTGGTCCGCGCCCGGTTCACGCCGGGCCGATCACCGCCCCCTCGTGCCAGCCCGCGCCGTCGCGCCAGTAGTGCTGGAGCAGCCGGTCGGTGCGCAGGACGAGGACTTCCAGGTTGAACCCGAAACTGCCCTGGAGCATCCCGGTGACGGCGACCGCGTCGTGCCCGAAGACCGCGCCGCGGGCCCAGGGCGCACCGGCCGCGTTCCCCCGCCACCAGTGCTCGATCCGGCCGTCGGCGACCGCCACGCACAGCTCGTAGTTCCCGGCGGTGTCCTCGTCGGCGGCCCCGTACTGGCCCTCGATCAGGCAGGGTGCGGAGCTGGCGCGGCCGCCGAAGACCTCCCCGGCCCGCCAGACGAAGCCGTTCGGGTCGTCGCGCCACCACAGCTGCATCCGGCCGTCGGTGCGGGCCGCGACCAGGTCGAGGGTGCGGGAGCGGGTCTGGACGAGGGCGGGGCCGTAGTGGGCGATGCCGGAGGCGAAGCGGCCGCCGTCGTTCCAGGTCCAGGGGGCGCCGTTGATCCGCCACCAGTGGTTGAGGCGGCCGTCGGCGGTGCGGACGACCACCTCGAAGTTGCCGGGCTTGCCGTAGTCGCTCTGGATGAAGGCCGGGGTCGAGCCGACGGCCGCGTCGCCCGGGCCGAAGGCGCCGCCGTCGCGCCAGACGCCGAAGGCCTGCTCGTAGTACCAGTGCCGCAGCCGGCCGCCCGTGGTGACGTGCAGGGACTCCATGTTCCGGTTGTAGGTGGTGCCGGTGAACGCGGGCTGGCCCGAGGCGTCGGAGGCGTAGGTCCGGCCCCGGGCCCAGGCGAAGGGGGCGTCCCCCTCGCGCCACCAGTGCTGGAGCCTGCCGCCGCCGGCGGTCGCCGCCATCTCGAAGTTGCGGTGGGCGCGGCCGTTGCCGCTCTCGTAGGTGCTGCCCGCGTGCAGGCGGCGCTTGCTCCAGGGGTCGGGGTTGGTGCCGCGCAGCCCGCACTTGGCCCAGTAGTCGATGTTGACCTCGCCGTAGGCGATGCGGCCGTAGCCGCCGACGTGGTAGCCGGGCCCCCAGGAGTTCTTGAACAGCCAGCAGCCGGCCGCGTCGTCGTAGCCGACGACCAGCACGCAGTGCCCGCCGGCCAGCCGGTCGCTGGTGCGGTGGTACACCCCCGCCCCCAGCCCGAAGAAGTCGTCGTAGACGTCGAAGCAGGCGGTCAGCGGCCCGACCGTGTCCAGCCACACCTTCTGCTGCTCGACGTCGCCGAGGCGTACGTAGTCGCCGATGCGGACGGTCCGGCCCGAGCGGTCCCAGCTGGGCGTGTACTCGGCGCGCCAGGCGTCGCGCCGCTCGGCCGGCAGGCCGGGGGGCGGGGTGCTGTAGGGCCAGCAGTCGGGGTCGGCGAGGCCGCCGTTGTCCTTGATCCAGTCGAGGGCCGTCTCCGGGTTGCTCCCCTGCCCGCAGGTGGACTTCAGCCCGTCGTGGACGTCGCCCTCGGAGCGTTCGGCCCATACGTCGTGCTCGATGCGGGCCATCGACTCGACGAGCCCGGCCGCGCCGAAGGCCCAGCAGGAACCGCAGGGGTTCTGGTCCTTGACCTTCGTCAGCCAGGGCCAGCCCCAGCGGCTGCGCCAGTCGACGGCCGCGGGCCGCCCCGGGGCCGTGCCGCTCCCGGCCAGCAGGCCGTTGGCGGCGCGCCGCCGGGTCAGGTGCGGGTTGCCGCTCGCCCGCCCCACGAGCGCCCGCAGGTCCACGGAGCCCGCCTCGGCGGCGGGCGTCAGGTTCACCCCCGGCTCCAGCCCGAGGGCGGGCCTCGGCACCGGCTCCTCGTCCGCCAGGTGCTCGCTGACGCTCCAGCGCGCCCCGCACTCCACGAGCTGCGCCCGCAGCTCCCCCACCGTCTGGACAGACTCCTCCGGCATCCCCGGCCCCCCAGCTGCAACCCTCGGTCGTGAGCCCGGGGAGCGTCTCCCCGGGCTCGCCGCCCGTCAAGGGAGCCCGCACGGTCGCGCGGTGGCACGGGGGGGTCGTACGTCTCCGGCTCCCGCGGGGGCCGGGGCGCCGCTGCGCGGGGCCGTCCCCTACCCGCCCTTCAACCGTTCTCGCCCTCAGTCGCCGGGCGCGGCTCAAAGACCCGGGGCTCCGCCCCGGACCCCGTTGCGCTCAAACGCCGCGCGGGCTGGATTTCGCGCAGCGAAATTCCAGCCCCGCCGGCGTTTGAGGCGCGGGGGTCTGGGGGCGGAGCCCCCAGGAGGGGTCCGGGCGCAGCCCGGGGAACGGGCGAAGGGCGGGGCGGGGAGCAGCCCGCGCAGCGGCAAACCCGCCCGCACCCGGCACCACCACCCGGCAGGGCCCCGGCACCACCGCCCGGCAGGGCACCGGCACCCGCCACCCGCCCGGCCAGGGCACCGGCAGCGGCGGCCGAACCGCACAACCGCCCGGCCAGGGCTACCGCGTCATCGACTGCCCCCCGATCCCGGCGGCACCCCCCAACTGCCCCCGCCACCACGCCTCGGCCTCGGCGCCGCTCATCCGCCCCCACTGCGGGGTCCGTTCCACCTGCGCCCGCCCCAGCCGCCGCGCCAGCGCGACCAGTTCCCGCCCGGCCGCGCCCCTGGCCGCCTGGTAGTCCCGCAGCAGTTCCTCCCACGTGGCCGCCCCGGCCCACGCGGCCCCGAAGGCGGTGGCGTCCTGGAGCGCCTTCGCGGCGCCGCTCGTGTTGTGCGGGCGGACCACGGTGGCGGCGTCACCGGCGAGGAGGAGCCGGCCGGCGGTGGTGCTCGCGGTCTCCAGGTCGTAGATGGGCTGTACGAAGGTGTCCGCCGGCGCGGTGAGGCCCAGCGCCCGGCCCCAGTACGGCGGGAACTCCCGCTCCAGCAACGCCCGCAGGTGTTCCAGCAGTTCGGGGGTCAGCGCGCCCGGCGGGAAGCTCGTGGGGTCGTCGAAGCGCAGCCGCCCGTCCGGCGGGGGCGGCGCGTACAGCACCCAGTTGACGCGCGGCCCGTCCGGCCCGGGGATCCGGTAGATCACGCAGCTCCCGCCGGGGAAGCACACGGTGGTCACGGCCTCGGGGTACGCGTCGGCCCCCTCCAGCAGCCCCGCGTCGAAGTTCCCCCGCCAGCACACGTACCCGGCGTAGTGCGGCCGCGCCCCCGGCGCCACCGCCTCCCGCACCACCGACCGGTACCCGTCCGCGCCGACCGCCAGGTCGTACCGCTCGACGGAGCCGTCCCCGAGCCGCACCTCGGCCCCGCCCCCGTCCCCGGCGACCCCGGCGACGGCCACGCCCTGCCGGTACACGACCTCCTGCGGCATGGCCTCGCGCAGCCCGCGCCACAGCAGCCCCCAGTGGTAGGAGTGGAACGGGAAGGGCTGCTCCCAGATCATCCGCCCGCCCGGCCCGGCCCCGCCGTCCCGCACCACCCACCGCCGGCGCAGCAGCCGGTGCGCGGGGATCCCGCCCGGCAGCGCCCCGGCGGCGGCCAGTTCGGCGGCGCGCTCGTCGTGCACGCACAGCCCGACCCCGCGGTCCGCGAGCCGCCCGCGCGTGCGCTCCAGTACGACCACCCCGTCGGCCCCGGCCCGCACCGCGGCGGAGGCGAACGCGCACCCCGCGATGCTCCCGCCGACCACCGCTACCGTTCCGCCGCGCATAACCGCCCCCTGCCGAAGCCGAGTTGCCCTGGGACGCCCACCGTACTGGGCGGCACCGCCCGCGGGCGGGCGTTAGCAACGCGTGAGCCGAACGTCAGCGGCGCCGACCAGCATGAAGCCGGTCACCGCAGGTCAACCGGCCTCCGCGGCGGCACTCCGATCGATTCCTCGATCCCCACAGGGAGCAGCAGATGAAGATGATCAAGGCGCTGGTGAAGAAGTTCAAGAAGGACGAGGAGCTCGCCCAGCACGCGTGGGTCCTGCACGTCATCTGACCCACCCCGGTCGGCGCGGGACGCGGCATCCCCCTGTCGCGTCTCGCGCTCCGGCGCCCCACGTCCTTCACCCCGGAGGCAGGAGCCCCATGCCCGAAACGGCCCCGAAGGCGGCCGGCGGCCACCGCGTCGTCTACGCCCCGCGCATCCAGGACCTGCTGGCCAGGAAGGAAACGGTCTTCCGGATCGACGCGTCCACGGTCGGCGTCTGCGATCCCGCCCTGATGGCCGAGGTCGTCGCGGCCCGCCCCGTCCTGTCGGCGGAACGGTCCGTCTACAAGCCCGCCGCGGGCGCCGACATCCCGCACGACAGCGCGACGCGGACGATCCGCGCCCTGGGCCAGGACGTCACGGCCGCCATCGCCGCCCCGCCGCCGCCCGCGCGCGGGCTGTCGGGCGCCTGGCCGTACGCGGCCACCTCCTACCTGCGCCGGTGGCTGTTCGCCTCCGACCCGCTGCCGGTGTCCCTGCTGTCCAAGCGCGGCGTCACCGGCTCCGACGCCCTCTCCCGGCTCGTTGACCGCGCCGTCACCCTCTGGCCGGCCTCCGGCGCCGGAGACACGGCCGGCGCACTGGCCGGGCAGATCCGCGACGCGTCCGGCACCCTCGAACGGAAGCAGGCCGTCGCCCTGTACCGGCGGGCGAGCGCCACCCTCTGCGACGGCGTGGCCGCCCTGGCCGGCAACGCCCTGTGGCTCATGGGACCGGCCCGGGAGCAGCGGGCGGCCCGCCCCGGCCTGACGCCGTTCCTGTGGGAGACGCTGCGGCTGCTGCCGCCCGCCTGGATGCTGTGGCGCAAGGGCGGGGACGCGTACGCCGCCCTGCACCCGGAGATCCGGCCCGAGGACGACGTCGCGCTGTTCCCGCTGCTGATGCACCGCCACCCCGACTTCTGGACCGACCCGCTGGAGTTCCAGCCGGAGCGGTGGGCGGGCGTCGCGGACCCGGAGAAGACGCCCGCGTTCATGCCGTTCGGCTTCGACGGCGCCCGCTGCTGGGCCAAGCACCTGGTCGTCCCGCTGGCCGAACGCCTGCTGGAGGTCGCCTTCGAGAACCGGATCACCCTGCGCACGGAGGACGGGCGGACACACGTCCCGCTGCGCTCGCTGCTCTCCGTCCGCTTCGACGCGGAGACCGGGGCATGAGCGCCGGCACCGACGGGGGACACCTCATGAGATCGTCCGTACTGGCCGCCTGGGTCGGCGACGTCGCGGACTTCGCCGGGCGCCGCTGGCAGCGCGAGCCGGCCGTCTTCACCCCGCCGTCGTCCGCCGCGCCGTTCGACCTCGACGAGCTGGACGCCGCCTTCGACTCGGGCCTGCTGCGCACCCCGTACCTGGAGATGGTCCGCTCCAACAAGGTCGTCGTACTGCCCGACGCCTACACCGCCTCCCGCGTCGTCAACGGCATCACGTACTCCGGCTTCGCCGACCGCGCCAGGGTCGTCGCCCAGCTGCGCGCCGGGGCGACGCTGCTGCTGCGCTGCGTCGACCAGTGGCACCGGCCGACGGGCGAGCTGGTGGCGCGGCTGTCCGAGGAGCTCGACCGGCGCGTGGAGGCGTTCTTCTTCGTCACGCCCGTCGGCGGTCAGGGACTCGCGGTGCACCGCGACGACGCCGACGTGTTCGTCCTCCAGGTCGCGGGCAGCAAGACCTGGTACGTCCACGACGCGCCGACGGTGGCGGACTGGCGGCCGGGCGAGCTCCCGGACGACGAGCACTCCCCGCGCCTCCTGCACACCGTCCTCGAACCCGGCGGCGTGCTCTACGTCCCGCGCGGCTTCGCCCACCGCGCGGTGGGCGCCGCCGGGCTGTCCGCGCACCTGTCGCTGACCATCCGCGACATCTGCCTCCAGGACCTGCGGACCGCCCTGGAGAAGCTGCTCACCGAGGGCCTGGACCTGCCGGCCCGCCCGCTGGGCGAGCCCGCCCTCGCCGACGCCTGCGCCGCGCTGCTCCGCCAGGTCCGCACGGCGTCCGCCACCGTGACCCCGGACGACCTGCGGCTCGCGGCCCGGGCCGCCCGCGCCCGGCAGCCCGCCGAGCCCGCGCCGCCGCTCGCGGAGACGGCCCGGACCTGGGACGCCGCCGCCCGGACCGGCGGCCTGACCTCCGTCGGCCGCACCTGGCGCCGCCTGCGCGGCGCCGCCCGCACCGCCGGCCCCTGACCGCCCGCCGGGCGGGCCGGGGACCCCGGGCCTACGCTGAGGTTCCTCGGGGTCCCGGGTTCCCTGGACGGCAGGAGGCCGCGCCATGACGCCGACCGCCCGTATCCGGCTGCGCCGGGCCTGCGTGGCCCTGGCCGCCGCCGGAGCACTCCTCGCGCCGGCCACCGCCGGCCCCGCGTACGGGACGGCCGGGCCGTCACCGTCGCCGTCCCAGGACTTCCCTGAGCTGACCCCGGCCGTCGCCGCGAAGCTGGACAAGGCCGTCCAGGACACCCTGCGCGAGGCGAAGGTCCCGGGGGTGATCGTGGGGCTGTGGGCGCCGGGCAAGGGCAGCTACGTGAGGACGTTCGGGGTGGCCGACAAGGAGACCGGCGCCCGGATGCGGACGGACTTCTACACCCGCATCGGCAGCCAGACCAAGACCTTCACCGTCACCGCCCTGCTCCGCCTCGTCGACCAGGGCAAGGTGGGCCTGGACGACCCCATCGGCCGGTACGTCTCCGGCGTCCCGAACGGCGACCGCATCACCCTGCGCGAGCTGGCCGGCATGCGCAGCGGCCTGTTCAACTACAGCGAGGACGACGCCTTCGAGAAGGCGCTCACCACGGACGGCACCCGCCCCTTCACCCCGCAGCAGCTCCTCGGCTACTCGTTCAAGCACCCGGTGAACTTCGCGCCGAACGCCAAGTTCGAGTACTCCAACACCAACCTGATCCTGCTGGGCCTGGTCATCGAGAAGGTCACCGGGCAGCCCCTCCAGCAGGTCCTGAAACAGCAGGTCATCGACCCGGCGGGGCTGCACCACACCCTCTTCCCCACCAACGCGGCCTTCCCCTCCCCGCACGCCCAGGGCTACACCGACCAGTCGGCGTCGGGCGAGATCGTGAACTCGACGGACTGGAACCCCTCCTGGGCCTGGGCGGCCGGCGCGATGATCTCGGACCTGGAGGACCTGCGCAGCTGGGCGAAGACCCTGGCGACGGGCACCCTGCTGAAGCCCGCGACCCAGGCGGAACGCCTGAAGACCACCCCGGTCGGCATCCCCGGCGCCGGCTACGGCCTGGGCCTGTTCGACGTCCAGGGCTGGATCGGCCACAACGGCTCGCTGCCGGGCTACGAGAGCCTCGGCGTGTACCTGCCGGAGGAGCGGGCGACGCTGGTGGTCATCCTGAACACGGACGTCCTGCACGACGGCCAGGAACCCAGCACGCTCTTCGGCGAGGCCATCACGGAGATCGTCACCCCGGACCACGTCTACCCGGGCCACAAGCCGACGTCGCCGAAGCACGGCTGAGGTCCGGGGGGAGGGAGGGAGGGGGGTGGGTTCACGGACCGCCTCCAGAGTCCCGGGCCACGGCCGGGGACTTTTGTGCCCACCCCCCTTGACCGCGGACCCCTGGGGTTCTCCGACCGGCCTCTATCCCGACGCGGAAACTATCAGGCGCCACTGACAACGCCCTGCGCGTCCGCGCGGGGCTCAGGCCGCCAGGGCCGCTCGGACCTGGGCCAGGCTCGGATTGGTCATGACCGACTCCTCCCCGGAGGCGGAGACGACGCGGACCGTGGGGACGGTCTCGTTGCCGTCGTTGACGCTGCGGACGAACGCCGCCGCGTCCGCGTCCCGCCAGATGTTCACGGGCCGGTACGGGGTGCCGGTCAGGCGGAGCTGGGTCCAGAGCTTCATGCAGAAGACGCAGCCGGGCCGCCAGTAGACGGTTATGCCGCTGTTCAACGCGACCCCGCGAAGGCCGCCCAGGCGGTGGGGGTGACGCGGATGAGGGGGCCGTCCGTGTGCTTGCTGTCGCGGACCGCGACCGTGCCGGGCACGTTCGTGGCGACCTCGACGCAGTCGGTGTCGTTCGTGCTGTTGCTGTAGCTGGACTTCACGAACCGGTACTCGCTCATCCCTGCATTCCCTTACTGATGGCCTCGATCAGGTGGACTGAGTCCCGCGGGGCAAGGCTCATGCGCGCCACGCGGTCGAACGCCCGGGCGTACACCTCGGTTGCTTCCGCGCCCTCCGTCCACACAGTAGCGCCGAGGCTCTCCGAGTAGCCCACGTCGACCGCCCCGGGTTCTCCGAAGGACAGGAGGTTGAACGCACTCGGCACACTGCGGATCGCATCCGCCCGGAAGGGCAGCACCTGCACGTGGACGTTGGGGCGGCCGGCCACGTCGACGAGGTGGTTGAGCTGTCCGCTCATGACGTCGCGGCCACCGATCTCCTGGCGCAGCGCCGCCTCCCAGATGACGGCGTGGAACTCCAGTGGCCGGTCGCCCCAAAGCCGGCCCTGCCGCTTGATCCGGGTGGTGACCATCTCCTCGATCTGGTCCGGGTGCGTCCACGAGTCGGAGCTGACGCCCAGGGAACGTACGTAGTCGGGGGTTTGCAGCAGCCCGGGGATCAGGGCCAGTTGCCAGGTCCGGATGTGCGTGGCGACGTCCTCCATCGCGACGTATTCGGAGAAGTTCCTCACCGTCGGGACGTGTTGCCACCATCCCTTGGCCTTGCGGCGCTCTCGGTCCAGCCGCGCCAGGTCGAGCAGGCCGTTCACGACGTCCGCGTCGGTCACACCGTAGAACTCGCACAGCACCCGGAGGTCGGGATCCCGCATCGGGACCCAACCGCTCTCCATCTTGGTGACTTTGGTCGTCGTGGCGCTGATCGCCTGCGCCGCCTGCTGCTGGGTCTTGCCGGCCGCCGTGCGGAACTTGTACAGCTCGCCGCCCAGCCGACGGCCCAGCACGGTCGACACGCGGTTGCCCTGGTCTGCTCGCCTTCCACCGTTCACCGCGACAGTTTCGCGCCCTCGCGGTGGGCAAGTCGACACCTCTCACCCACACGGGGAACATTTCCCCCGAGCCACTTGCCTCCGGAGTCACGACACCCCTACGGTCGGTGACGAACTGCTCACCGCACAGGCAGAGTTGGCGGAAGCGCACCGGTATGCCCGCACTGCGGGCGCCGGCAGGCCACCGCCCGACCAGGAGGCGCGATGTCCACCCTCACCCGCTACGGCGTCCGCAACTACCCGCCCCGCCAGGACTCCGTGCCCGCCGCCCGGCGGTGGGCCGCGTGGCTGGCCGTGGCGTGGGGGGAGCCCCGGGTGGCCTCGGACGTGGCGCTGCTGACCAGCGAGCTCGTCACGAACGCGCTGCTGCACGGGGCGGTCCGGGACCGGTACATCCGGGTCGAGGTGCAGCTCGACGGAGCAGTGCTCCGCATCGCGGTCACCGATCCGAAGGGCGAGCGGTGGCCCGAGCCGCGAACGGTGGCAGACGAGGACCAGTACGGGCGCGGCCTCGCGATCGTGCAGGCCCTCGCCCTGCGGTGGGGGACGTCACAGCGCGTGGTCGGCAAGACCGTGTGGGCCGAGTGCGCGCTCCCGGGGCCCGTATAGGGTCCCCCGTATGGATGGCTGGACGGCGCCGAGTGCGATCGAGAGGGAGCTGTACGAGGCGAAGCGGCGCGGGGACTGGCCGGGCTACCTCGACGCCCTGGCGCGTGCCGAGCTGTTCCTGCCCCAGGCCCGCGCCGACGTCGACGCCGACCCCCGCGCGGCCCGCTTCCACCCCGGCCCCGCCGGCCTCGCCGTCTTCACCCGGGGCGTGCTTCCGGCCCCCCGCCCCGACACCGTGTTCCTGCGCCAGAGCCTCGCCTGGTTCGCGAACGCCTGGGACGACCGGGACCCCGCCCACCTCGCCGTGAACCCCGGCACGCCCGCCGAGGCGTACCTCACCACCACCCCCGCCGACCGCGCCCGCTGGCGCGCGCACTGGGACGCCGCGCCCTCCTGGGGCCTGACCCCCGGCACGCTGCACACCCTCCACACCGGCGGGCCGCTGCACGGTCCCGTCGCGCACGGGCTGGCCGTCGGGGCGCACCTGTCCGTGTCCAACGGGGAGTTCTGGAACTCCCTCGCCCACCACGGCAACGGCTACACCCACGAACGCGACCGGCTGCGCAGGTCCTGGGGCGTCACGGACACCGCCGGCTGGTTCGACGTGCTCCAGCGGATGCTGGACGCCGAGATCGTCAGCCCGGTCTGGGAGTACGCGCTGCGCGTGCGCCGGCTGCTGGCCGGCGACTTCGCCGGGCCCGTCGACGTCGAGCACTGGCGCGACGCCGCCGAGGCGAGCCTGCGGCACGGCGCCATGAAGGCCGCCGAGCCGCAGCTCACCCCCGACGGGGTGACCGTCGCCGCGCCGCGCCCCGTCGCGGAGGTCGAGGGGGAGATCGCCGGGGTGCGGCGGCTCATCGGCCGGATGGCCCGCTACGAGCAGCGCTTCCGCGCCGACGGGCTGCTCCCCGAGGACGGCTGGGTGCGCTCGGTGCACGCCTGGGACCTCGGCCGGGCCTCCCAGATGGCCCGCTGGGGGGTCGCCGCCCGCTACGGGACGCTGGAGGACGCCGAGCGGGCCGTCCTCCGCGCGGGCGCGGCGGCCCGGGAGGCGTACCGCTCGTGGGAGGAGTTCTCCGCCGGGTACTCGCTGGGGCGCTGCCTGCACTTCGACGAGGAGGAGTTCGGGCGCTGGTACGGGTCCTCGCTGGCCACCCACCTGACCCTCACCACCGATCCGGCCGGCCCCTACCGGAACATCCCCTGGCAGTGACGGCGGGCGACTTCGGGTAGTCCGGCCCCGCCCCGGAAAATCCCCGGGGGACCGCGCCCGCGCCAACTACCGTCGCCCGTATGACTATCGCGCTGAACGACGCCGTGCGGCGGCTGCTCGACTCCCCCCACCCGGCGGTCCTCTCCACCCTCAACCCCGACGGCAGCCCGCAGAGTTCCGTGGTCTGGGTGTCGCGGGACGGCGACGAGCTGCTCGTCTCCACCGAGCGCGGCCGCCGCAAGGAGCGGAACATCGCCCGCGACGAGCGGGTCGGCCTCACCGTCTTCGACCTCGCCAACCCCTACGTCTACGCGGAGATCCGCGGCACCGCCACCCTCACCGAGGACACCGGCCGGGCCGTCGCCGTCCGCATCGCCGAGGAGTACCTCGGGCCGGGCGCCGGCAAGGAGTACGGGGACGCCGCCGACGGGGCGGTGCGCGTGGTCGTGCGCATCACCCCGTCCAAGGTGCTCGGCAACGCCGCGAAGGCCGACGCCGGGTCCTAGGCCCGCCGCCCCGGCAGCCGCAGTGCCGGGATCACGGACAGGGCCAGCAGCACCGCCGCGGCTCCGTAGGCGAGGCGGAAGCCGGCCGGGCCGACGCCCGTGCCGCCGAGGAGGACGGACAGCAGTGCCGTGCCGACCGAGGCCCACAGCTGGGAGTTGATGCTCAGGGCGGTGCTCGCCGCGGCCATGCGCTCGCCGGGCAGGTCACGGCTCGCGGTGGTCATCGTCGGCATCAGTACGATCCCGGCGCCGACGCCCATGACCAGGCCCGCGGCGACCACCTGCCAGACCGGTACCCCCTCGGTGCCGGTCAGCAGGGCGGATGCCGCCATGCCGAGGGCGCCCACGACCGCCCCGGCCGGGATCAGCCTGCGCGGGGAGACCTTGTCGACGCGCCGGGAGGCGATCTGCATGGTCACCCCGACGGCCAGCCCGACGGGGGCGACGAGGAGGCCGGCCGCGCTCGCGCTCAGGCCGCGCCCCTGCTGGAAGTACATCGGGCCCAGGAGCATCGACCCGAAGTAGCCGCAGGTGAAGAAGGCGAGGGTGGCGATGCCGGCGGCGAAGGTGCGGTCGCGCAGCAGCCGCAGGTCCAGCAGCGGTTCGCGCACCCTGAGGGCGCGCCGTACGAAGGCGGCGGCGAGGGCCGCTCCGGCCAGCGTGGGCAGCAGCGCGCCGGGGGCGGTGAAGTCGCCGCCCTCGCCGCCCCGGGACAGGCCGAACAGCAGCAGGGCCAGGCCCGGGGAGAGCATCAGCAGCCCGGGGACGTCCAGCCGGGGCGCCGACGCCGGGTCGGCGGGGGCGTCGGGTGCGAGGAGCTTCGCCGCGAGCACCAGGGCGGCCGCACCGACGGGGAGGTTGACCAGGAAGATCCACTGCCAGGAGGCGGAGTCGACGAGCCATCCGCCGAGCATCGGGCCGGCGACGGGGCCGACCAGGATGGGCAGGCCCAGCAGGGCCATGGCCCGGCCCATCCGGGCCCGGTCGGCGTTGCGCATCACCATGGTCATGCCGACCGGCATCAGCAGCCCCCCGCCCAGCCCCTGGACGGCGCGGAAGGCGATCAGGCTGCTCGCGTTCCAGGCGCAGGCGGCGAGCAGCGAGCCCAGGGTGAACAGGACGAGGGCGGTCAGGTAGGCGCGCTTGGCCCCGATCCGGCCCATGGCCCAGGCCGCGGCCGGGATCACGGCGGCGAGCGCGAGGGTGTAGGCGGTGGCGGTCCACTGGATGGTCTCCAGCGGGGCGTGGAAGGCCTCGGAGAGCCGGCCGAGGGCCACGTTGACGATCGTCATGTCGAGGACGGCCATCACCGAGCCGGTGATGACGACGGCGAGCGTCCTCGTTAACGCCCCGGGGCCGGCGGGTGCCGCCCCGGCGGGTGCCGCGGAGGCGGAGGCGGGTGCGGTGCTCACGGCGTCCGGCTCCTCAGCCCTCGTAGGGGCGGGTCGTGCGCGCGGTCCGCAGCGCCCGTCCCCACCAGTCCAGCTGGCCGAGCATGTTCTTGGCGGCGCTCTCGGTGACGGCCCCGTCGCGCGGGGCGCCGTCCTGGCCGAGTCCGGACCAGGGGCCGTGCAGGCTGACGGTGTCGCGTACGGTCACGGCGTGCAGCTCGGCGAAGACCAGCCGGAGCTGCTCCACGGCGCGCAGGCCGCCGCCGACGCCCCCGTACGAGACGAAGCCGACGGGCTTGGCCTGCCACTGCGGCCGGTGCCAGTCGATGAGGTTCTTCAGCACGGCCGGGAAGCTGTGGTTGTACTCGGGGGTGACGAAGACGAACGCGTCGGCGGCGGCCAGTCGCGGGCTGACGTCGGCGAGCGCGGCGGCGGCCGCAGGGTCCGGGGAGCCGCCCCAGTCGGGCATGGTCAGCGGCAGCGGGACGTCGGCGAGGTCGATCACGTCGAACTCCAGGCCGCTGTGGTGGGCGGCCGCGGCGCTCAGGAACCAGTCGGTGACGGCCGGCCCCCGGCGGCCCTCGCGGACGCTCCCGATGACGACGGCCACGCGCACCGGCTCGTCCAGGACTGCTTCGCTGACGGACATGATGATCCCCCTTGGAGTGCGGGCCGGCCGCCCTGTGCGGCCTCCGCTCCGGTAAACTACAACGGTCGTTGTAAAAACTGCAACGCTCGTTGTAAAAAATTGAGGAGGCCGGCGTGGACGGCAGCAACGGCACCCGGGCGTCGGACGCCCGCGCAGCAGAGGTACAGCCCGGAATCCCGCCGCGGAAGCTGGCCAAGCGGATCGCCATGGCGAAAGCGGCCTGCGCGGTATTCGGCCGCGAGGGGTACGCGCGCGCCTCCGTAGACGCGCTCGCGGAGGCCGCCGACGTCTCCACCCGGACGCTCTACAACCACTTCCCGGGCGGCAAGGCGGAGCTCTTCGCCACCGTCGTCACCTGGACCTCGGGCGAGGTGCGCGACGCCCACGTCGCCACGGTGCGCGCCCTGTTCGACCCCGAACGCCCGCCCCACCCGGACAACCTGGAACGTGATCTGGCGGCCCTCGCCCGCGCGCTGGTCCGCGTGATGTTCGAGCACTCCGACCACTTCGCGCTGGTCCGGCACATCCACGCCGAGGTCAACCACGTGCCCGCCGAGGTACTGGAGGCGTGGAAGGAGGCCGGGCCGCGCCCCGTCGCCCGCGCCCTCGCCGAGGCCATGGAGGGCCTCGCCGCCGCCGGGCTCCTCGACGTGCACGGGGACGCGGAACTGGCGGGCACCCACTTCACCGCCCTGACCGCGCACCAGATCGTGCAGCAGTCCCACTACGGCCTCCTGCCCCTGCCCGAGGAGGAGACCGAACGGCTCCTGAACGGCGGGGTGGCCGCGTTCGCGCGCGCCTACCGGGCCGGACGAGGGGCCGGATGACGACCCCGCCCCGGACCGCGCCTAGGGCAGCCCTGGACGCACCCGCGACCAGGCGTCCAGCGCCACCGCCAGCGGGCCGCCGTCCGCCAGGTGCGGCCGGGCGGCGCCCGCCCAGCGCAGCAGGATCTTGAGGTGGCGCAGGTGCACGATCTCCGCGCGCGGCAGCTCCCGCCACACGCGGGCCCGCGCGGCCGCCTCCGCCGGGGTGAGGTCCACCAGCGCGAGCGCCTCCCGGCACACGGCGGCCGGGTCACCGCCGCGCCCGGGCCCGAACTCCCGCAGCAGGTAACCGCGTACGAAGGCCAGCTCGATCCCCCGGACCAGGTCGGAGGCGCCCTCCGCCGCCGCGCAGCGGTACGCCGCCGCCACCGCCAGCCGGCCCCAGCGCAGCCGCGTCGCGTCCGGCAGCAGGCCGTCCTGCATCCCGCCCACCGCGAGCCCGCGCAGGGTGCGCGGATGCGGCTCGTCCGTCAGCGGCGGCCCGCCGGCCAGCCAGGCCTCCAGCTCCGCCAGGCCGTGCCCGTCCGGGGGAACGCGGGTCAGCACCTGACCCCGGCTCAGCAGCGCGACGACGGCGCCCGCGAGGCGGACCCGCGCCGTGTGCCCGGCGCCGAAGGACGCGGCGGGCCGGCCGTGGCGCTCTATCCCGCGCAGCCAGAGCCTCGACTCCCCGGCCGCGTACACCTGTCCAGCCCGCGCCACGCCGCCGACGCAGCGCACCAGGCACACCCCGCCGGTGACGTCGGCCCGCTCCACGCGATACACCTGCAACTCGGCGAACGGCATGGCCGGGAGGCTACCCGGTCAGCCGCCGGGCGGGGCCTCCAGGACGAGACGGATCTCGGTGACCTCGTATCCGGCCCGGTCGAAGGCGGCGGCCATCGGCAGGTTCACGGTGTCGGTGGTCGCCGTGATCCGCTCGGCGCCCTCGCCGGCGTGGAAGCGGGTGATCTCCGCGAGGACCTCGTCGATCAGGCCCTTGCCGCGCTGTTCGGGGACGACGCCCAGGTAGCCGACGTTGCGGTGGTAGGGCGTCGCGGAGGGGACCGCGAGTCCGGCGAGGGTGCCGTCGGGCAGGTGCGCCAAGCGCCACCAGGAGCGCTCGCCGGGGCAGTCCCGGTAGAACGCGAAGTCCTCGCGGGCCAGTTCCTCCTCGGTCAGGTCCGCGAGTTCGTACCGGGTCGCCAGGTCGAGGCTGCCGCGCGAGAGCCGGGCGAAGGCGTCGAGGAACTCCTCGTCGGTGCCCTCGCGGAAGACGAGCCTCCCCGTCGGATCCGCCGTCCCGGCGGCCGGCGTCCACTCGTAGCGCAGCCGCTCGATCTCCCGCGTCAGACCGGCCCGGTACGCGGCCTCCCGCCGCCAGGCCACCGCGGCGGCGAGCTCGGGGCGGGCCCGCCAGTCGCGGGGCAGGCTGACGTTGTAGCCCGGGCGCCCGCCGAAGGCGGTGTGTCCCGCCTGGAGCAGGGCGGCGGCCAGGGCGGCCGGGTCGGCGACCCCGTCGCGGACCTGGAGGCAGTCGAGGGCGACGGGCCGCGCGCTGTCGGCGCGACCCCACCACAGGGCGCGGGCCAGCACCCGGCCGTCGGCGTCCTCGGCGAACCAGGTCCACTCGGGGCGCATCCGGTTCTGCGCGAACTCCTCGCCGATCCGGTCGGGGGTCAGGGCGGCGACGGGGCCGTCGGCCGGGTGGGCCAGGGCGCGGTCGAGGTCTGCGGGGTCTGCGGTGGCGGCGCGGAATCTCATCGGGCCGATGATCACACCGCCCGGCCGTCCTGGACCAGGGGATTTTCCCCACGGCCGGGGCAGGGGTGGCCAAACGCCCGATGGCCGGTCCCGCGGAGGAGGGACCGGCCATCGGGGGTTCTCGCCCCCGGAAGGGGGCTCCGCTACGACCAGGTGATCAGCCGGCGCGGGTGCTCCAGTACCGCCGCGATGTCCGCGAGGAACTTGGAGCCGAGCTCACCGTCGATGAGGCGGTGGTCGAAGGACAGGGCCAGGGTGGTGACCTGGCGCGGCTTCACCTTGCCCTTGTGGACCCACGGCTGGAGCTTGATCGCGCCGACCGCGAGGATCGCGGACTCGCCGGGGTTCAGGATGGGGGTACCGGTGTCGACGCCGAAGACGCCGACGTTGGTGATGGTGAGGGTGCCGTTCTGCATGTCGGCCGGGGAGGTCTTGCCCTCGCGGGCCGTCGCGACCAGCTCGGACAGGCCCGTCGACAGCTCCGCCAGGCTCTTGGCGTGGGCGTCCTTGATGTTCGGGACGATCAGGCCGCGCGGGGTGGCCGCCGCGATCCCCAGGTTGACGTAGTGCTTGAGCACGATCTCCTGGGCCGCCTCGTCCCAGGAGGCGTTGACCTCAGGGTTGCGGCGGACCGCGATGAGGACGGCCTTCGCGATCAGGAGGAGCGGGTTGATCCGCAGGCCCGCGAGGTCCGGGTCCTCCTTGAGCTCCTGGACCAGCTTCATCGTGCGGGTCACGTCGAGGGTGATGAACTCGGTGACGTGCGGCGCGGTGAACGCCGAGCCGACCATGGCCTGCGCGGTGACCTTGCGGACGCCCTTGACCGGGATGCGGGTCTCCCGCGCGTCCGCCGCGGACGCCGGCGCGGCCGCCGGGACCGGTACGGACACCGGTGCGGGCGCGGCCGCCGGAGCCTGGACGGGCGCCTGCGGGGCGAGCGCGGCCGCCGCGGCGGCGTGCACGTCCTCCCGGGTCACGACCCCGCCGTCACCGGTGGGGACCACCGCGGCCAGGTCGATGCCGAGGTCCTTGGCGAGCTTGCGCACGGGCGGCTTGGCCAGCGGCCGCTCGGCGGTGGCGACGCCGCCGCCGTTGCCGTTGGCGTACGCGGTGCCGTTCTGCGCCGCGGGAGCGGGCACGACCGGCGCGGCCGGAGCGACCTGGGCGACCGGCGCGGCCGGGGCCGGTACGGCCGCCACCGCGCCCGCGGGGGCCTTGCGGGGGCGGCGCTTGCTGGAAGCCTGCGACACCCCGTATCCGACCAGCACGGGCTGGCGGCCCTCGGGGGCCGGCTCCTCGGCCGCGGCGCCGGACGCCCCGACGGCCTCCGAGCCCGCCGGGGCACCGGCAGCGCTCGCGGGCGCCTGGGCGGCAGAACCACCCTCACCCGCGTCACCGCCCGGGGCCCCGGCCCCGGTCTCGACCGAGATGATGACCTGGCCGACGTCGACCGTCACGCCCTCCTCGAAGAGCAGCGCGTGCACCACCCCGTCGAAGGGGATCGGCAGCTCCACGGCCGCCTTCGCCGTCTCCACCTCGCAGACGACCTGCCCGTCGGTGACCGTGTCACCCGGCTGGACGTACCACTTGAGGATCTCGGCCTCGGTCAGGCCCTCGCCCACGTCGGGCATCTTGAATTCGCGGATCGTCATCGCGCTGATCTCCTCAGTACGCCAGCGAGCGGTCGACGGCGTCGAGCACGCGGTCCAGGCCGGGCAGGTACTCGTCCTCCAGGCGGGCCGGCGGGTACGGGGCGTGGAAGCCGCCGACGCGCAGCACCGGGGCCTCCAGGTGGTAGAAGCACCGCTCCGTGATGCGGGCGGCGATCTCCGCGCCGGTACCGAGGAAGACCGGGGCCTCGTGGACCACGACCAGGCGGCGGGTCCTCTCCACCGACGCCTGGATCCCGTCGAAGTCGATCGGCGACATCGAGCGCAGGTCCAGGACCTCCACCGACCTGCCCTCCTCGGCGGCCGCGGCGGCGGCCTCCAGGCAGACCTTCACCATCGGGCCGTACGCGGCCAGGGTGAGGTCGGTGCCGGAGCGGACGACGCGCGACTTGTGCAGCTCGCCGGGGATGGCGTCGGTGTCGACCTCGCCCTTGTCCCAGTAGCGGCGCTTCGGCTCGAAGAAGATCACCGGGTCGTCGCTGAGGATCGCCTGCTGGAGCATCCAGTAGGCGTCGGCGGCGTTCGACGGGGAGACCACCTTCAGGCCCGGCACGTGCGCGAAGAGCGCCTCGGGGGACTCGCTGTGGTGCTCGACGGCGCCGATCGCGCCGCCGTACGGGATGCGCACGACGACCGGCAGCTTGATCTTGCCGAGGGCGCGGGCGTGCATCTTCGCGAGCTGCGTGACGATCTGGTCGTACGCGGGGAAGACGAACCCGTCGAACTGGATCTCCACGACCGGCCGGTAGCCGCGCAGGGCCAGGCCGATCGCGGTGCCGACGATGCCGGACTCGGCGAGCGGGGTGTCGATGACCCGCTCCTCGCCGAAGTCCTTCTGGAGCCCGTCGGTGATGCGGAAGACACCGCCCAGCTTGCCGACGTCCTCGCCCATGATCAGGACCTTGGGGTCCGTCTCCAGGGCCTTGCGGAGCGACTCGTTGAGCGCCTTCGCGATCGACATCTTCTCGACAGCCATCAGTGACCCTCCTCGAAGGACGCGAGGTAGGCGGCGAACTGGGCGCGCTCCTCGTCGACGAGCGCGTGCCCGTCCGCGTAGACGTTCTCGAAGATCGCCATCGTGTCGGGGTCGGGCATGGCGCGCACGACCTCGCGCACCCGCTTGCCCATGGCCTCGCTCTCGGCCTCCAGCTCCTCGAAGAACGCCTCGTCGGCGCCGCCGGAGGCCAGCAGGTGGGCCTTCAGGCGCAGGATCGGGTCCTTCGCCTCCCAGGCCGCCGTCTCCTCGTCGCGCCGGTACTTGGTCGGGTCGTCGGAGGTGGTGTGGGCGCCCATGCGGTACGTGAACGCCTCGATCAGGGCCGGGCCCTCGCCGCGGCGGGCGCGGTCCAGCGCCCAGCGGGTGACCGCGAGGCAGGCCAGTACGTCGTTGCCGTCGACGCGGATGCCCGGGAAGCCGAAGCCCTGCGCGCGCTGGTAGAGCGGCACGCGCATCTGGCGCTCGGTCGGCTCGGAGATCGCCCACTGGTTGTTCTGGCAGAAGAACACCACGGGGGAGTTGTAGACGGCGGAGAAGTTGAAGGCCTCCATGACGTCGCCCTGGCTGGACGCGCCGTCGCCGAAGTACGCGATCACGGCCGAGTCGGCGCCGTCCTTGGCCACGCCCATGGCGTAGCCGGTGGCGTGCAGCGTCTGCGAACCGATGACGATCGTGTACAGGTGGAAGTTGTTGCTGTTCGGGTCCCATCCGCCGTGGTTCACACCGCGGAACATGCCGAGCAGGTTCGTCGGGTCGACGCCGCGGCACCAGGCCACGCCGTGCTCCCGGTAGGTCGGGAAGACGTAGTCGTCGTCGCGGAGCGCCCGGCCGGAGCCGATCTGCGCGGCCTCCTGGCCCAGCAGCGAGGCCCACAGGCCCAGCTCGCCCTGGCGCTGGAGTGCGGTCGCCTCGCCGTCGAAGCGGCGGGTGAGGACCATGTCGCGGTACAGCGCCCGCAGGTCCTCGGTGGTGATGTCCGCGACGAAGGGCGCGAATTCCGCGACGTCGGGGTTGCCCTCGACCTCGACCCTCTCACCCTCGGGCGTCAGCAGCTGTACGAGCTGAGGCTCGGCGTCGTGCGGCTGTGCGGTGGCAGCGGCGGTCTTGCGGGCGCTCGCCGCGCCGGCCGCCCGCTTGGTGCCGCTGCTGCGTCGCGGCTTGCGCGCGGCAGTGCTCTCCACGGTCACGTGTGCTCCTCCGTCGGTCCGGCACCCGGGTTCTCCGGGGACCAGTGCGGCTCACCTGTATCCGTACCCGTGCACGGGGTGGGTGCACGGCGCGTAACGGATTCAGGCGTGACAGGTGCCCCGGCGAGTGCCCTGCGCACAGCACGTTACCCAGTGCGACGCATAACTGCGAAACCCCGTTTGACCTGCGATTTTGCTTGGATATCCAAGTAAATCGGCCGCCTGGGGAACATCCACTGGTCACAGCCTTGCAGGGGGCCGGAACAACGGCACGTTATCCCGGGTAACTGCGGCAGGGAAGAGGTGAGTGTGTGAAGATGAGTTTGTGCGCGAAGACGGAAAAATCAAGGTATTTCTCCTGGACGACCACGAAGTGGTACGACGGGGCGTCCATGAGCTTTTGTCGGTCGAAGAGGACATCGAGATCGTCGGTGAGGCGGGTACCGCCGCCGACGCCCTGGTCCGCATTCCCGCCACCCGCCCCGACGTCGCCGTGCTCGACGTACGCCTGCCCGACGGCAGCGGCGTCGAGGTCTGCCGCGAGGTGCGCTCGCAGGACGAGGACATCAAGTGCCTGATGCTCACCTCGTTCGCCGACGACGAGGCCCTCTTCGACGCGATCATGGCCGGTGCCTCCGGCTACGTCCTCAAGGCCATCCGGGGAAACGAGCTGCTCAGCGCCGTGCGCGACGTGGCGGCCGGCAAGTCGCTGCTGGACCCGGTGGCCACCGCGCGCGTGCTGGAACGGCTGCGGGACGGCAAGAACGGCAAGGGTGACGACCGGCTCGCCAACCTCACGGACCAGGAGCGCAAGATCCTCGACCTGATCGGCGAGGGCCTGACGAACCGGGTCATCGGCGAGCGGCTGCACCTGGCGGAGAAGACCATCAAGAACTACGTCTCCAGCCTGCTGTCCAAGTTGGGCATGGAGCGCCGCTCCCAGGCCGCCGCGTACGTGGCCCGGCTCCAGGCCGAGAGGCGCTAGCCCCAGCGTTCCCCGACCGGTTCTCCAGCCGGCGTGACGCCCCGTGGCCGCGTGGTGCCCCGGGGCGCACGGTTCGATTCGGGACCAACGTCCCCGATCACCGGGGCGGGATCCTCTGTCCGGCGCTCCGCCGGTGCCCGAGAGTGGGCTGCATGTCACCGGAGGAACTCCACGCCATCGAACTGCTGCGCCGCGTGCCCTACGGGCGGGTCGCCACCAGCATGCGCGCGCTCCCCTTCCTCGCGGTCGCCCGCCACATCGTGGTGGACGGCAGGGTCGTGCTGAGAATGCACGCCGGTTTCGGGTACCACCAGGCGTGCGCCGGCAGCGTCGTCGCCTACGGGGCGGACAACTTCAATTCCGGTGAGGCCACGCTGTGGACGGTGCAGTTCACCGGAACGGCGGAACTGGCCGAGCCGTCCACGGCAGAACTGGAACTATTCGGTCCGGGTCCGCATTTCGTGGACGGGGAGATCTTCGACCCCGTCTACATGCGCATCGAACCGCAGCTCGTCACCGTGCACACACTGCCCGGGAACCAGGCCGCCCGGACCCGCGAGGGCGTCGCGGACCGCCCCTGCCTGCACGCCCTCTGACCTGCCCTCTGACCTGTCGGCGGACCTGTGGGCGGACCTGTGGGCGGATACGGAAAAGGCCCGGCGGAATTCCTTCCTCCGGGCCTTTCACCGGTCTGCTATTCGCCGGCCGCGGGGCTTCCGCCGCCGCCGGTCGGCGTCGGCTTGGTCGGCGGGTCGGTCGGGGGCGTCGGCTTGGTCGTCGGGTCCACCGGCGGGGTGGTCTTCGGCGTCGAGGGCGCGGTGGACGGGGCCGACGGGGTGGTGCTCGGCGTGAACTTGGGGCGGCTCGGAGTCGGCCGGTACGTCTCGTCGGTGTGCGAGCCGCCCTCCGTGCTCGGGGTGGTCGCCGGGGTCTCCGGGGTGCTGTCGCTGCTCTGCGAGGGGGCGGGCGTACTGGTGCTGGTCTTCGGCTTGTTGCCGCCGCCGCCCCCGCCCAGGTTGCCGTTCTTGATCGCGTAAGCGGCACCGCCGGCGATGGCGAGGACCGCGAGGACCGCGAAGAGCCACGCCTTCCACGCGCCGCCGCGCCGACGCCCGTTGTCGTACGGGTCGTAGTGGTCGTAACCGCCGGAACCGCCCTGCCCGCCGGCGTGGTTGCCGCCGCCGGGGAAGGCCGTGCCGTCGTCCGGGTTCAGCGGGGGCACCATCGGCTGCTGGAACTGCGAGGTGGTGGCGTGCGAGGGGTACTGCGCGCGCGGGCCGCCGTTCTGGGCGGGCGCCGACGCCGTGGTGGGCGCGCCGCCCGGCTGGCCGTGCGGGAGCGCCATGGTGACGGGGCCCGTGTTCCAGGTGCCGGTGTTCGGTCCCTGGTCCTGGAGCATCTGGAGCGCGTACTGGACGAGTCCGCGCATCTCCTCGGCGCTCTGGAACCGGTCGTCCGGGTCCTTGGCGAGGGACCGCATGACCAGCCCGTCGAGCTCCTGCGGGATGGAGCCGCCCTCGGGCAGCTGCGAGGGCGGCACCGGCGCGTCCTGGACGTGCTGGTAGACCACCGACAGCGGGGTCTCGCCGGTGAAGGGGGGCCGCAGCGCGAGGAGTTCGTAGAGCAGGCAGCCGGTGGCGTACAGGTCGGAACGGTGGTCGACGGCCTTGCCGAGGGCCTGCTCGGGCGACAGGTACTGGGGGGTGCCCATGACCATGCCGGTCTGGGTCATCGTCGACTGGGCGCCGTGCAGGGCGCGGGCGATGCCGAAGTCCATCACCTTCACCGCGCCGGTGTTGGTGATGATGACGTTGGCGGGCTTGATGTCGCGGTGCACGATGCCGTGCTGGTGCGAGTAGGCGAGCGCTTCGAGCACGCCCGACACGATGATGAGCGCCTGCTCGGGCCCCGGGGCCTCGGCGCTGATGAGGAGCTCGCGGATGGTGCGGCCCTCGACCAGCTCCATCACGATGTACGGGACCACGTTCGGGCCGACCCGGTCCTCGCCAGAGTCGTACACGGCGACGACGGCGTGGTGGTTGAGGCCGGCGACCGACTGTGCCTCACGGGTGAAGCGGGCCTTGGACACCGGGTCCTCGGCCAGGTCGGCCCGGAGCAGCTTCACGGCCACCGTGCGGCCCAGGCGTACGTCCTCGGCGGCGAACACCTCGGCCATGCCGCCGCGGCCCAGGCGGTGCGTCAGCCGGTAGCGGCCGTCCCCCACGAGGCCGCCGGCGCCCCAGTGCTCAGGACCGTCGGCCATCCCGGCGCCGTTTCCCTCGGGTTCGGGTGCCATCAGTCCTCGCCGTCGTCTCTCTCGTCCGCTCTAGCGGTGGGTCCTCATCGGGTGCTCCGATGAACGCTACAGCCTCTGAACCCGTCACCGTTCGGCTACAGACGCCCCGTAGGCCCCCGGTCACGCAGCGGGCACCGGCTTGACGTGTGCTTGCCCTCCGGCAGACTGGGCGCGACATGCGCTCAGCCAGACGCGTAGGGAAACAGCCCGAGGGGAAGCAACAGTCATGAGCCAGGACGGCACGCAGGGCCGGTACGCAGGCGGCTCCCTGGCCGGTGGCCGTTACCAGCTAAGGGATTTGCTGGGCGAGGGGGGCATGGCCTCGGTCTACCTCGCGTACGACTCCGCGCTCGACCGCCAGGTCGCGATCAAGACCCTGCACAGCGAACTCGGGCGCGAGGCGTCCTTCCGCGAGCGCTTCCGGCGCGAGGCGCAGGCTGTTGCGAAACTGTCGCACACCAACATCGTCTCGGTCTTCGACACCGGCGAGGGGACCGTCACCTTCGGTTCCGGCGGCGGGGACGAAGCGGTCATGCCGTACATCGTCATGGAGTACGTGGAGGGCCGGCCGCTCGGCTCGGTGCTCGACGCGGACGTGCGCCAGTACGGCGCCATGCCGGCGGACAAGGCGCTGAAGGTGACGGCCGACGTGCTGGCCGCGCTGGAGACCAGCCACGAGATGGGCCTGGTCCACCGCGACATCAAGCCCGGCAACGTGATGATGACCAAGCGCGGCGTGGTCAAGGTGATGGACTTCGGCATCGCCCGCGCCATGCAGTCGGGGGTCACCTCGATGACGCAGACCGGCATGGTCGTCGGCACCCCGCAGTACCTGTCGCCGGAGCAGGCGCTGGGGCGCGGCGTGGACGCCCGTTCCGACCTGTACTCCGTCGGCATCATGCTCTTCCAGCTGCTGACGGGCCGGATCCCCTTCGACGCGGACTCCCCGCTGGCCATCGCGTACGCGCACGTCCAGGAGGAGCCGGTGGCTCCGTCGACCGTCAACCGGTCGATCACCCCGGCGATGGACGCGCTCGTGGCGCGGGCGCTGAAGAAGAACCCGAACGAGCGCTTCCCCACGGCCGCGGCCATGCGGGACGAGATCATGCGCGTGCTGTCGGCCGGCCAGACCGGCGCCCCGGTCATCGTCCCGGGCGCCGCGACCGGCGGCAGCGGGGCGGGCGTGGGCTCGGCCGTCTTCCCGCCGGTGGACTCCGGATTCCAGTCGCCGCCGCCGCAGTCGCTCCAGCAGCCGTACCAGGCCCACACGCCGCCGTCCCCGTACGCGCCGCAGACGCACCAGCAGCCGCAGCAGACCCAGCAGGGCGGTTACGCCTACCCGCACACCCCGGCGCCGCAGCAGCAGTACGCGCCGCAGACCCCGCCGCCGTTCACCATCTCCCCCACCCCGGCGTCCGCCCAGTCGGCGTCCTCGGCCGGGAAGAAGAACACCCCGGTCGTGGTCGGCGCCATCGCGGTGGCCCTGCTGGCCATCGGCGGGCTGATCGCGGTGCTGAACATGGACGACGAGGGCGACAAGGGCGCCGACAACGCCTCCCCGTCCTCCTCGGCCTCCGCGTCCGCGTCCGGCCCGGCGAAGGCCGGCCACAAGGGGCCGGACCCGTCGCGCACGATCGACGTGGAGAAGTGCAAGAGCCCGACCAAGTCCTACAAGGACGCCACCAAGGTCGTGGCCCCGGACTTCCGGTACAAGAACCTGCGCTCGGTGAAGGAGTGCATCCAGGCCGCGGGCTGGAGCTTCGAGATCCAGAACCGCGACGAGACCGTCTACGGCCAGGACACCGTCCTGGAGCAGCTGCCGGCGTCGGGGACCGACGTGGCCAAGGGGGACACGAAGTTCACCCTGGTCGTCTCCACCGGCGACCCCCAGTAGGCATCCGCGCGGGCGGCCGCTCGGGCGGGCGCTCGGGCGGCCGTGGAGGCGTCCGCGCGGGCACCGCGTGGGCACCGCGCAGGCGCGCCGCGCAGGCACCGCGCAGGCACCGCGCAGGCGTCCGCCCCCGGCCGGTTTCGTACCGGCCGGGGGCTTTCGCGTCAGGGCCGGCGTAGGCCGGGGTGGCAGCCGCCGTACGGCGGGGCGGCGGACGTCGTACGGCCGGACCGGTGGTACCGGTGTGCCCGGCACCCTGACGGACCACCCGGGGTGCCCGTTTTGCCCCAGCATGTGAACCTGAGTGCGGTGCTCCGACTTCGGGCGCCCGGGCCGCACGGAAGGGGAGGGGCACCCCGTGACTCGACGCCTCCGCCCGCCGTACCGGACAGCCGGGGCCGCGCTGGCCGCCGCGGCGCTGCTGGCCGCCGCCCCCGCGAGCGCGACCCCCGCCCGCGCCCCGGCCCTCGCCGCGCCCGCGTTCCCCGGCCGGGCGGCCTGGGTCCCGGCGGTGGCCGGGGAGGTGCCGCAGGAGGCGTACGAGGAACTCGCCGGCAGCGCCGCGGGCGTCGGGCGGGAGCGCCCGGGGCGGCCCGCCGACGCGCCCCCCGATCCCGGCCTCGCCGCCGCCTCCCGGCCGGTACGCCCGGTCCCCCCGGCGCGCCCGCTCCAGCCGGCGCACGAGCGGCCGGAGCCCGTCGCACCCCGGCCGGATCCGGTCCCGGACCCGTCGGCGACCGGCACCGCACCCGCCCCCACGCCCGTCACCGCCCTCGGCAACGAGCCCAACGAGCGGGCCGCCGATCTGGCCGCGCACCTGCTCCCGCTGGGCACCGGACTGGCCCTGATGGGCCTCGGCATCGGCTACATGGGCGTGCGGCTGCGGCGCGGCCGGTAGGGGCCGTTGAGGGGGCCGGGTGTTTGCGGAGACGAGCATACTCGGTATACATACTGAGTATGTCGATCCGTCACGGCCTTCTCGCACTGCTGGAACGGGGCCCCCGCTACGGCTCCCAGCTGCGCACCGAGTTCGAATCCCGCACCGGCTCCACCTGGCCCCTCAACGTCGGGCAGGTGTACACCACGCTGGCCCGCCTGGAGCGCGACGGCCTCGTCGCCCCCGGCGGCGAGGACCACGCCGGCCACACCCTCTACGCCATCACCGACGACGGCCGTGCCGAACTGCGCGACTGGTACGAGCGGCCCGTCGACCGCGCCAACCCGCCCCGCGACGAGCTGTCCATCAAGCTCGCCATGGCCGTGGGCGCACCGGGCGTGGACATCCGCGCCGTCATCCAGGCCCAGCGGCACGCCACGCTCAAGGCGATGCAGGACTACACCCGGCTCAAGGCCGGGGCCCTCGCCGCCATCGAGAGCGGCCGGTCCCGCGAACGCGACGACCTGGCCTGGCTGCTGGTCCTGGAGCAGCTGATCTTCCAGACCGAGGCCGAGGCGCGCTGGCTCGACCACTCCGAGTCCCGCCTCGTCCGGCTGGCCGCACTCGGCCCCGCGGACCCGCCCGGCCCGGTGGACACACCCGGTCCGCCGGCGCCGCCCGCCGCAGGCGCGACCGGCACCACCAGGCCCGCCGCCCGCACGCGGCGCGGCTGAACGAACGTCCCAGGGGGGATCCCTCATGCCCGACCAGCAGCACCGCACGAACCCCGTACTCCGGCTGGACCGTCTCGTCCGCACCCACGGCAGCGGCGCCACCGAGGTGCACGCCCTGCGCGGGGTCGACCTCAGCGTCCACCCCGGCGAACTCGTCGCCGTCATGGGCCCGTCCGGCTCCGGCAAGTCCACCCTGCTCACCCTCGCGGGCGGCCTCGACACCCCCACCAGCGGCAGCGTCCTGGTCGAGGGCGTCGACATCACCACCGCCTCCCGCCGGCAGCTGGCCGCGCTGCGCCGGCGCAGCATCGGCTACGTCTTCCAGGACTACAACCTCATCCCGGCCCTCACCGCCGCCGAGAACGTGGCCCTGCCCCTCGAACTCGACGGGACCTCCGCCCGCAAGGCCCGCCGTGCGGCCCTCGCCGCGCTGGAGGAGATACGCCTGCCGCAGCTCGCCGACCGCTTCCCCGACGAGATGTCCGGCGGCCAGCAGCAGCGCGTCGCCATCGCCCGCGCGCTGGTCGGCGAACGCCGCCTGGTCCTGGCCGACGAACCCACCGGCGCCCTCGACTCCGAGACCGGCGAGTCCGTGCTCGCGCTGCTGCGCGCCCGCTGCGACGCCGGCGCCGCCGGCATCCTCGTCACGCACGAACCCCGCTTCGCCGCCTGGGCGGACCGGGTCGTCTTCCTGCGCGACGGCAGCGTCGTCGACGAGACCCTGCGCAGCCAGGCCGACTCGCTGCTCCACGGGCGGGCGGCCGGCCTGTGACCTCCCCGCTCACCGCCTGGTACCACTCCTGGATCGCCGCCCTGCGCATCGCCCGCCGCGACGCGTGGCGCGCCAAGGGCCGCAGCGCCCTCGTACTCGCGATGCTCGCCCTGCCCATCATCGGGATGAGCGCCATCGACCTCACCTACCGCAGCGCCGAACTCTCCACCGACCAGCGGATGACCCGCCAACTCGGCGCCGCCGACGCCCGGATCAGCCCGGCCGGCCTGGACGCGCCGATCTACCAGCACCCCAACGGCGCGCAGTACGCGCCGGTCGGCGGCTACGACACGTACCGCCCCGTCCGCGAGGAGGACCGGCAGCCGCCGAAGTCCGTACTGCCGCCCGGGATCCGGTCCGTCGAGGACCGCCGGGGCTTCGCCAAGGTGCACACCGCACACGGGCTGCTGGGGACCGACCTGCGCGAGCTCGACGTGCGCGACCCGCTGACCAAGGGCCTGTTCACGCTCGACCGCGGCCGCATGCCCCAGGGGCCGGGCGAGGTCGTGGCCACCACCGCCTTCCTGAAGGCCTCGGGCCTGTACGTGGGCTCCTCCGCGACCCCGCGCGGCGCCACGTCCTCGTACCGGATCGTGGGCGCGTACGAGATGCCCGACCAGCTCAGGCACCCCGAGCTGCTCGCCCTGCCGGGCACCCTGCTCGACCCCCTCGACCAGGCGCTCAAGGCCACCGGAGCACCCGGGATCAACCCCCGGCCCGGCTACCTCGTCGCGGCGGGCGGCGATGGTTTCACGTGGAACATGGTCAAGGAGGCCAACAAGCGCGGCGCGCTCGTGCTCTCCCGGGCCGTCGCCCTGCACCCGCCGGCCGACTCCGACGTCCCGCTGTTCACGCAGCAGCCGAAGGAGCAGTTCGACAGGGCGGACGGCGGCACGATGACCCGGCGGGCCGTCCTGGTCACCGTCATCGGCCTCGCCATGCTGGAGATCTGCCTGCTCGCCGGACCCGCCTTCGCGGTCGGCGCCCGGCGCTCGCGCCGCCAGCTGGGCCTGGTCGGCGCCAACGGCGGCGACCGGCGGCACGTCCGTGCCGTCGTCCTCTCCGGCGGCATCGTGATCGGTGCCGCCGCCGCGGTCCTCGGCACGGCGATCGGGGTGGGCCTCACCGTCGGGCTGCGGCCCGTACTGGAGGAGCAGCTCGGCGCCCGCTTCGGCGGGTTCGAGGCCCGCCCGCTGGAGCTGCTCGGCATCGCCCTGGTCGCCGTGGCGACGGGCCTGCTGGCCGCGGTCGCCCCCGCCGTGACCGCGTCCCGGCAGAGCGTGCTGGCGTCCCTCACCGGCCGGCGCGGGGTGCGCCGAGCCAACCGGGTGCTGCCCGTCATCGGCCTCCTCGCCGTCACGGCGGGCGCGGCCATCGTCATCTACGGAAGCCGCTACCGCGTCAACACCACCTTCGTGATGGGCGGCAGCGCCCTCGCCGAGCTCGGGGTCGTCGCCCTCACCCCGCTGCTGGTCGGCCTGTTCGGACGGCTGGGGCGATGGCTCCCGCTGTCACCGCGGCTCGCGCTGCGCGACGCCGTCCGCAACCGGGGGCGCACGGCCCCGGCCGTGGCCGCCGTACTGGCCGCCGTCGCCGGGACGGTGGCGGTCTCCACGTACCAGCACAGCCAGGACGTCCAGGGCCGGCACGAGTACGAGGCCGTGCTCCCCGCCAACGCGGGCTACCTGACGAGCACGGACCACGCCGGCCACAAAGAGGTGCCCGCCCTGCGCGACACCCTCTCGAAGAACCTCCCGGTGTCGGTACGGGCCGATGTGGACCGCCTCGTCGTCGGCAACCCGAACTGCTCACCGCTCTCTTCGGCCCCGGGCTGCGGGCGGGTCGAGGTCATCGTCCCCAAGGAGCAGCGCTGCCCGCTCTCCGAGGCCGAGAACGGCCCCGCCTCCTTCCCGCCGGACCAGGCCCGCGCACTGCGCCAGGACCCGCGCTGCGTGGTGAGGCGCTGGGGCAGCCCCTTCGACGTCGTCGTCGCCGACGAGAAGCTGCTCCAGGTGCTGGCCGTCTCCGACCCGGGTTCGGCCGCCGCGCTGAAGGAGGGCCGGTCCGTCTCCTTCAACCGCAACCAGGTGAAGGACGGCAAGGTCACCCTGCGAGTCATCACCGACCAGGCCGCCGCCGACGAGGCCGCCGAGCGGCGCACCGACCCGCCCGGCCAGGACAAGGTGCTGGCCGTCCACCAGGCCCCCGGCACCGCCTGGGGCGTCGACCTGGTCCTGCCGCCCGCCGCCGCCCGGGCCGCCGGCCTGGCGACGGCCCCGGCCGGCGCCTACTTCAGCCTCGACCGGAAGGCCGGCACCGCGGAGCGGCAGCGGCTGGACGGCGAGATCGACCGGATGGGCGCGGACGCCGAGGTCAGGATCGAGGAGGGCTACCAGGAGCAGCACACCCTGGGCCTGCTCGCCCTGAGCGTCTTCGCGGGACTCGTCACCATCGGCGCCGCCGGGATCGCGACGGGCCTGGCCCAGGCGGACTCCGAAGCCGACCTGAAGACCCTCGCGGCCGTCGGCGCGGCCCCGCGCGTACGGCGCACCCTCAGCGGCTTCCAGTGCGGGGTGGTGGCCCTGATGGGCGTGGTCCTCGGATCGGCGGCGGGCATCCTGCCTGCGGTCGGACTCCGCCTCACCCAGGAACGGGAACAGCGGCGGCTCATCGAGTACGCCCTCGAAAGCGGCTACACCTCGGGGCGCGACACCGAGCTGTACGTCCCGATCGCGGTGCCGTGGGACACGCTGGCCGGCCTGCTGGTCCTCGTCCCGCTGGGCGCGGCGCTGCTGGCCGCGCTGGTCACCAGGTCGAGCGGCGCACTGGCCCGCCGGGCGGCCGGATGACGTTGGCGCCCCCGCACAGGGTGGATCACGCCCGTGCGGGGGCACACCGTGTGAGAACGCAGGTGTGCGAGAGAATGACGGCATGGAGATGCCGAGGAGTGAACGGTCGCAGGACAGCCCCCCGCACGTGCTGATCGTGGGCCAGGACGGGACGGCGGTCGGCGGCACCGATGACGAGTCGCGCGAGGTCCCGGTGACGGAGATGGTCGAACAGCCCGCCAAGGTCATGCGCATCGGCAGCATGATCAAGCAACTTCTGGAAGAAGTCCGCGCAGCACCTCTGGACGAGGCCAGCCGGGTCCGTCTGAAGGACATCCACGCGGCGTCGGTCAAGGAACTCGAAGACGGCCTGGCGCCGGAGCTGGTGGAGGAACTGGAGCGCCTCTCCCTCCCCTTCACGGAGGAAGCAGTACCCTCCGAGGCCGAACTGCGGATCGCGCAGGCGCAGTTGGTGGGCTGGCTGGAGGGTCTCTTCCACGGCATCCAGACGGCCCTGTTCGCGCAGCAGATGGCGGCGCGGGCCCAACTGGAACAGATGCGCCGAGCCCTCCCGCCGGGCAGCACCCACGACGACGACGAAGACGGCCCCCACGGCGCGGTCCGCTCGGGCCCGTACCTGTAGTTCCCGCGGGGCGGGGCTGGATTCCGCGCAGCGAATCCAGCCCCGCCGGCGTTCGAGGCGCGGGGGTCAGGGCCCAGCCCCACCCCCCAGCCCCGCCGGCGTTTGAGGCGCGGGGGTCTGGGGGCGGAGCCCCCAGGGGGTCCGGGGCGCAGCCCCGGGAAACGGAGAAAGGGCGGGGCGGGGAGCAGCTCCGCGCAGCGGCACCCGCACCGGCCCGGCCACGGCGTAAGCCCCGGGTAAGTCGACCCCGACGCCCCCCAGACACCCCACGCATACTCAAGGGCATGAGCTACGACGCCATCGTCCTGGCCGGCGGCGCCGCCCGGCGCCTCGGCGGAGCCGACAAACCCACCCTCCACGTCGGCGGCCGCACCCTCCTCGACAGGGTCCTGGCGGCCTGCCCCGACGCCGCCGAGACCGTCGTGGTCGGCACCCGCAGGGCGACGGGCCGTCCCGTCCACTGGACCCGCGAGGACCCGCCCGGCGGCGGCCCGGTAGCCGCGCTGGACGCCGGTGTCCGCCGGACCACCGCCCCGCTGGTCCTCGTACTCTCCGCCGACCTTCCCTTCCTCGACCGGGACACCGTCCACGTCCTGCTCACCGCGGCCGACGCCGCGAACACCGACGGCGCGGTCCTGCGGGACGCCGACGGCCGGGACCAGCCCCTCGTCGCGGCCTACCGCGCGGAGCCCCTCCGCCGCGAGATCGCCCTGCTCGCCACCGAGCACGGCACCCTGCACGGCCTCCCGCTGCGCGCCCTCACCAAGGAGCTGGATCTGGCCAGGATCGGCGCCGCTGAGCCACTCGCTTCCTTCGACTGCGACACCTGGGAGGACCTGGCAGCGGCCCGCGCCCGGATCAGGGAGCATGGGAACGTGCTGGAGCATTGGATCACCGCTGCCAAGAACGAACTCGGGATCGACGACGTCCCCGTCGACGTCGCGACCCTGCTCGACCTCGCCCGTGACGCCGCCCACGGTGTGGCCCGGCCCGCGGCACCGCTGACGACGTTCCTCGTCGGTTACGCGGCCGCCCGTGCCGAGGCCACCGGCGCGGACCCCGCCCTGGCCGTCGCCGAGGCCTCCCGCAAGGCCGCCGAGCTGGCGCTGCGCTGGGCCGCCGAAGCCCAGCCCCCACACCCCGAGGAGACCGGCTCCGGATGACCCGTACCGACGCCGACGGCGCCCTGGACGAGGCCCTCGCCCTGGTCAGCCGCACCCCCGACACCGGCGGCGCAGGCGGCCACCGTGCCGCCCCCTGGCTGCGCGCCCGCGAGACCGCGGCCCGGGCCGGCACCTCCGTGCCGGCCCGCACCCACCGGGTGCCCTTCGCGGACGCGCTCGGCGAGGTGCTGACCGCACCGCTCGAAGCCCTCAGCGACCTGCCGTCCTTCGACACCTCGGCCATGGACGGCTGGGCCGTCGCCGGTCCCGGGCCCTGGCGCGTCCGCCCCGGGGACGGGATCCTCGCCGGTGACGAGCCGCCCGCGCCGCTCGCCGACGGCGAGGCCGTACGGATCGCCACCGGCGCCCGCGTCCCGGCCGACACCACCGCCGTGATCCGCAGCGAGCACGCCCGCGCGTCCGGCGGCCAGCTCTACTCCGACCGGCCCGTGAACACCGGTCAGGACATCCGCCCGCGCGGCCAGGAGTGCCGCTCGGGCGACCTGCTGCTGCCCGTGGGCTCCCTCGTCACCCCCGCGGTGCTCGGCCTCGCCGCGGCCGCCGGGTACGACGAGCTGGTCACCCGCCCCCGGCCCCGCGTGGAGATCCTGGTCCTCGGGGACGAACTGCTCACCGAGGGCCGCCCGCACGACGGCCTGATCCGGGACGCCCTCAGCCCCATGCTCGGCCCCTGGATCACCCGGCTCGGCGCCGACGTCATCGGCACGCGCCGGCTCGGCGACGACCCGGCCGGGGCGGAGGCCCTGTTGCAGGCCGTCACCTCCTCCGCCGCCGACGTGGTCGTCACCACCGGCGGCACCGCCTCCGGCCCCGTGGACCACGTCCACCCCGTCCTGGAACGCGCCGGGGCCGAGCTGCTCGTGGACGGGGTCGCCGTGCGCCCCGGGCACCCGATGCTGCTGGCCCGCATCGGCGACCGGGAGTGGGCCCGCCACGTGGTCGGCCTGCCCGGCAACCCGCTCGCCGCCGTGTCCGGGCTGCTCACGCTCGCCGAGCCGCTGCTGCGCGCCCTCGCCGGCCGCCGCCAGCGGCCCCGCTACACCGTTCCGGTGGAGGGCGACGTGCCCGGCCACCCGTACGACACCCGGCTCGTGCCGGTACTGCTGACTGACGAACACGCCGTACCGCTGCGGTACAACGGCCCCGCGATGCTGCGCGGGGTGGCGGGCGCCGACGCGCTGGCCGTCGTACCGCCGCACGGGGCGCGTTCGGGGCAGGAGCTGGAGATCCTGGACCTGCCCTGGGCTTCGGGGGGATGTTTCACGTGAAACTTCACGGCCAGGACGCCATGGCGCGCGGCGCCGACGAGAAACTCGTCTCACGCCGCGTCAAACTGCCCAAGCGGGTGGTCGAGAAGCCGCTGCGGCAGGTCACCCGGCGACTGCTGATGGCCCTGTTCGTGCTGTGCCTGACGGTCCTGATCGTCTGGCTCGACCGCGAGGGCTACCACGACAACGCCAACGAGGACGTCGACTTCCTCGACTGCGTCTACTACGCCACCGTGACCCTCTCGACCACGGGCTACGGCGACATCGTCCCCTACAGCGACAGCGCGCGGCTGGTCAACGTCCTGCTGATCACCCCGCTGCGCGTGCTGTTCCTGATCATCCTGGTCGGCACCACCCTGGAGGTGCTGACCGAACGCACCCGCGAAGAGTGGCGGCTCAACCGCTGGAGGAACAACTTGCGTGAGCACACGGTCGTCGTCGGCTTCGGCACCAAGGGCCGTTCCGCCCTGCAGACGCTGCTGTCGACCGGACTCCCGAGGGAGCAGGTCGTCATCGTCGACCCCAGCGCCAAGGTGATCGACATCGCCAACTCGGAGGGCTTCACGGGGGTCATCGGCGACGCCACCCGTTCCGAAGTGCTGTTGCGGGCCGAGCTCCAGAAGGCCCGTCAGATCATCATCGCCACCCAGCGCGACGACACGGCCGTACTCGTCACCCTGACGGCGCGGCAGCTCAACCGCGGCGCGAAGATCGTGGCGGCCGTCCGCGAAGAGGAGAACGCGCCGCTGCTGAAGCAGTCCGGCGCGGACGCCGTCATCACGAGCGCCAGCGCGGCGGGCCGGCTGCTGGGCCTGTCGGTGCTCAGCCCCAGCGCGGGCACCGTGATGGAGGACCTGATCCACCAGGGCAGCGGCCTGGATCTGGTCGAACGGCCCGTCAACAAGTCGGAGGTGGGCCGCAGCGTCCGCGACACCGGCGACCTCGTCGTCAGCGTCCTGCGCGGGCACCGGCTCCTGCCGTACGACGACCCGCACGCGAGCCCGCTCCAGCTGACGGACCGGCTGATCACCATCGTCCGGGCGGCTCCCCCGGTCGGCCCCCAGGTCACCCTGGGCCCGGCCGAGTAGCACCGGTAGATTCCGGGCCATGCATGCGATCACGATCGAGCAGCCCGGCGGCCCAGAGGCCCTGGTCTGGGCCGAAGTACCCGATCCGGTGGCGGGCGAGGGGGAGGTGCTCGTCGAGGTCGTGGCGAGCGCCGTGAACCGCGCCGACGTCCTGCAGCGCCAGGGCTTCTACGACCCGCCGCCGGGCGCCTCCCCCTATCCCGGTCTGGAGTGCTCCGGCCGGATCGTCGAGCTCGGACCGGGCGTGTCCGGCTGGGCGGTGGGCGACGAGGTGTGCGCCCTGCTGTCCGGCGGCGGGTACGCGCAGCGGGTCGCCGTCCCGGCGGGGCAGCTGCTGCCGGTCCCGGAGGGCGTGGACCTGGTGACGGCGGCCGCGCTGCCGGAGGTCGTCGCGACGGTGTGGTCGAACGTCTTCATGGTGGCGGGCCTGCGTCCGGGCGAGACCCTCCTGGTGCACGGCGGCTCCAGCGGCATCGGCACCATGGCGATCCAGCTGGGCAAGGCCGTCGGGGCACGGGTCGCGGTGACCGCGGGCGGCAAGGAGAAGCTGGCGCGCTGCGCGGAACTGGGCGCGGACGTCCTGATCGACTACCGCGAGCAGGACTTCGTGGAGGAGCTGCGGTCCGCGACGGGCGGGGCCGGGGCGGACGTGATCCTGGACATCATGGGCGCGAAGTACCTCGCGCGGAACCTGGACGCGCTGGCCACGAACGGCCGGCTCGCGGTGATCGGCCTCCAGGGCGGGGTGAAGGCGGAGCTGGACCTGCGCACGCTGCTCGCCAAGCGGGCGGCCATCACGGCGACGTCGCTGCGCGCCCGGCCGCTGGAGGAGAAGGCGGCCATCGTGGCGGCCGTCCGGGAACACGTCTGGCCCCTGATCGCGGCCGGCCGGGTCCACCCGGTGGTCCACGCCACCTACCCCATCGCCCAGGCCCCGGAAGCCCACCGCGTACTGGAGTCCAGCACGCACATGGGCAAACTCCTGCTGACGCTCTGAACCGGGCGGGCGCGGGGGGCCGCGGGGCCGGGCGCCGCTGCGCGGGTCCGCGACGGGCCGCAGGCACCGCTGCGCGGAGCGTTCCCCTACCCGCCCTTCCCCCGTTCCCAGGGGCTCCGCCCCTGACCCCGCGCCTCAAGCGCCGGCGGGGCTGGAAATTCGCTGCGCGAATTCCAGCCCGCGCGGCGATTGAGCGCACCGGGGCGGAGCCCCGTTCTTCCAGCCTCGCCGGCGTTTGAGGCGCGGGGGTCCGGGGTCGGAGCCCCCAGGGGGTCCGGGGCGCAGCCCCGGGGAACGGGCGAAGGGCGGGGCGGGGAGCAGCCCGCGCAGCGGCACACCCCCGCCCCCACCGGCACCCGGTACCCGGCGCCCCCTACAGCCCGCGCAACAGCACGGCCGGGTTCTCCACGCAGTCGGCCACGTACCGCAGGAACCCGCCGGCCGCCCCGCCGTCGCAGACGCGGTGGTCGAAGGTCAGGGACAGCTGCACGACCTGACGCACGGCCAGCTCCCCCTTGTGGACCCACGGCTTCGGGATGATCCGGCCCACACCGAGCATCGCCGCCTCGGGGTGATTGATGATCGGCGTGGAGCCGTCGACCCCGAAGACCCCGTAGTTGTTCAGGGTGAAGGTCCCGCCGGTCAGGTCCGACGGGGCCAGCTTCCCCGCCCGGGCCAGCTCGGTCAGCCGGGCGAACTCCGCCGACAGGGACTCCGGGCTGCGCGTGTGGGCGTCCCGGACCACCGGGACCATCAGCCCGCGCTCGGTCTGTGCGGCGAAGCCCAGGTGCACGGACGGGAGCCGGACGATCTCGTTGGCGGCGAGGTCGACCGTCGAGTTGAGCTCGGGGAACTTGGCCAGCGCGGCCGTGCAGATCCGCGCCAGCAGCGCGAGCACCGAGATCTTCGGCCCGTCCACGGCGTTCATCGCGGCCCGCGCCGCCATCAGCTCGGTGGCGTCCGCGTCGACCCAGCAGGTGGCCTCCGGGATCTCCCGGCGGCTGCGCGACAGCTTCTCGGCGACGGCGCCGCGCAGCCCCTTGAGCGGGATCCGCTCGCCCTGCGCGGCCACCGCCACCGGCACCGCCACGGGAGCGGGCTCGGGAGCCCGGAGCACGGCCTCCACGTCGGCCCGCAGGATCAGGCCCTCCGGCCCGGACCCGCGCAGCGCCCGCAGGTCGACCCCGTTGTCCCGGGCCAGCTTGCGCACGAGCGGCGAGATCACGGGCACGGGCCCGGCGGCCACCACCGGAGCGACCGCAGCCGGAGCGACCGGAGCCGGAGCCGGAGCCGACACCGCGGCGGTGACGGGTCGCACCCGCCGCCGACGCGCCGGGCGCGAGTGGTCCGAGCCGTACCCGATCAGCGGCCGGGGCGCGTCGGCGGAGCCCTTCTCGGCCTCCGCCCCCGCGGACTCCACGGCCCCGGCGGGCGCCGACTGCACCCCCACCGCCACGGTGATCAGCGGGGCGCCGACGGGCAGCTCCTCGCCCTCCTCACCGAACCGGGCGGTGACGACACCGCCGTACGGGCAGGGCACCTCCACCATCGCCTTGGCCGTCTCGACCTCGACGACCGGCTGGTCGATGGCGACGACGTCGCCCACCGCCACCAGCCACCGCACGATCTCGGCCTCGGTCAGGCCCTCGCCGAGGTCGGGCAGCTTGAATTCCATGACCTGCGGCATCAGTTCTCCCACTGCAGGCGGGCCACGGCGTCCAGGATCCGCTCCACACCGGGCAGATGGTGCTTCTCCAGCATCGGCGGCGGGTACGGGATGTCGAAGCCGGTCACGCGCAGCACCGGCGCCTCCAGGTGGTGGAAGCAGCGCTCCGACACGCGGGCGGCGACCTCCGCGCCCGGTCCGCCGAAGCCTCCGGCCTCGTGGACCACGACCGCGCGCCCGGTGCGGCGTACGGAGGCGACGACGGTCTCCTCGTCGAAGGGGACGAGGGAGCGCAGGTCGACGACCTCCAGGTCCCAGCCCTCCTCGCGGGCCGCCTCGGCCGCCTCCAGGCAGACCGGCAGCGAGGGGCCGTACGTGATCAGGGTGGCGCTCGTACCGGCCCGGCGGACCAGGGCCTTGCCGATGCCCGGGACGGCCGCGGGGGCCTCCGGCGACCACTGCGACTTGGACCAGTAGAGCCGCTTGGGCTCCAGGAAGACCACCGGGTCGTCGCTGGCGATCGACTCGCGCAGCAGCCCGTACGCGTCCTCGACCGTCGCCGGGGTCACGACGGTGAGCCCGGGGGTGGCCGTGTAGTAGGCCTCGGAGGAGTCGCAGTGGTGCTCGACGCCGCCGATCCCGCCGCCGTAGGGCACGCGGATGGTGATCGGCAGCGGCATCTTGCCGCGGGTGCGGTTGCGCATCTTCGCCACGTGCGAGAGGAGCTGCTCGAAGGCCGGGTAGGCGAACGCGTCGAACTGCATCTCCACGACCGGGCGCAGCCCGTACATGGCCATGCCCACGGCGGTGCCCAGGATTCCGGCCTCGGCGAGCGGGGTGTCCGTGACGCGGTCCTCGCCGAACTCCTTCACGAGCCCGTCGGTGATGCGGAACACCCCGCCGAGCGCGCCGACGTCCTCGCCCATCACGTGGACGGTGGGGTCCTCGGCCATCGCGTCGCGCATGGCACGGGTGAGGGCCTGCGCCATCGTCGCGGGCTTCGCGGCAACGGTCGTCATCACTCTCCCTCCGCTTCCAGCTCGGCGCGCAGCATGGCGGCCTGCTCGCGCAGCCGGCCGGTCTGCTCCGCGTAGACGTGTGCGAAGAGGTCCATCGGGTCCGTCACGGGATCGGCGTTCATCCGCTCGCGCAGGTCCGCCGCCATCGCCTCGGCCGCGTCGCGCGCCTCCCGGATGCCTTCCTCGTCGAGGATCCCGCGCGCGGTCAGCTCGCGCTCCAGCAGCTGTACCGGGTCGTGCGCCTTCCAGGCCTCGACCTCGGCGTCGGTGCGGTAGCGGGTGGCGTCGTCGGCGTTCGTGTGGGCCTCCATCCGGTAGGTGACGGCCTCGATCAGGGTCGGTCCGCCGCCCGTGCGGGCCCGCTTCACCGCCTCGGTGAGGACCTCGTGCATCGCGGCGACGTCGTTGCCGTCGACCAGCCGGCCGGGCATGCCGTAGCCCACGGCCTTGTGGGCGAGGGTGGGCGCGGCGGTCTGCTTGGCGAGCGGGACGGAGATCGCGAAGCCGTTGTTCTGGACGAGGAAGACCACCGGGGCCTGCCAGACGGCCGCGAAGTTCAGCGCCTCGTGGAAGTCGCCCTCGCTGGTGCCGCCGTCGCCGACCATGGCGAGCGCGACGACCGCGTCGCCGCGCAGCCGCGCGGCGTGCGCCAGGCCCACCGCGTGCGGCAGCTGGGTGGCGAGGGGGGTGCACAGGGGGGCTATGCGGTGCTCGCGGGGGTCGTACCCGGTGTGCCAGTCGCCGCGCAGCAGCGTCAGGGCCTGTACGGGGTCCAGTCCGCGCGCCACGGCCGCGAGGGTGTCGCGGTAGCTCGGGAAGAGCCAGTCCTGCTCCTCCAGGACCAGCGCGGCCGCGATCTCGGCGGCCTCCTGCCCGACGGTGGAGGGGTACACGGCGAGACGGCCCTGTCGGGTCAGCGCGGTGGCCTGCGCGTTGTAGCGGCGGCCCCGGACGAGCTCGGCGTAGTACCGGCGCATGAGCGCCGGATCGAGCTCCTCCGCCGCCGGAGTGCCCAGCACCCGGTAGGGCTCGGGGTCCGGCAGCAGGGGGGCGGCCTCCATGCGGGGCCTCCAGGCGGGCGGCGGGGTGACACGGTGCGGCGCACCGGCACCGGGCAGCTCTTGGACCGTCATGGCGGCGTACACCTCCTCGTGGGAAGCGGGACTGGGGGCGCCACCGGGTGTGAGGCGCCTCACCAACCGATTGTTCGGTCGTTGGCGCAATTTGGCTACAGGCGGCTCCAGGCTGTGGACAAAGTGGCGGCGGGGCCCTGGGATGGGTGCAGGACGTCCAGCAGAGGGAGGCAGTGGGCAATGCCGGATGAACAAATGGCCGGAGCGGGTTCCGCACCGGTCCCACCGGGGGGCGCACCTTCAGGCCCACCGGTACCGCCGCGCCCCCTGGATCCCATCGACCGTTCGATCATGCGGTTGCTCCAGGCGGACGGCCGCGCGTCGATACGGTCCGTGGCGGAGCAGGTGCACGTCTCCCGGGCCAACGCCTACGCGCGGATCAACCGGCTGATCGACGACGGGGTGATCCGCGGCTTCACCGCCCGGGTCAACCACGAGCGCGCGGGTCAGGGCGCGTCCGCGTACATCACGCTGAAGATCGTCCAGAACTCCTGGCGGACGGTGCGCGAGAAGCTGCGGGAGCTGCCGGGGGCGGCGCACATCGCGCTGGTCAGCGGGGATTTCGACGTGCTGCTGCTGGTCCACACGCCGGACAACCGCACGCTGCGGGAACTGGTGCTGACCCGCCTCCAGGCCATCCCGGAGGTGCTGTCCACGCGCACGCTGCTGGTGTTCGAGGAAACGGATCTGCTGGACCCGGGCCCGTCCGGCGGCCCCGCCCTCGCGGAGGACTGAGCGGGGCCGGACGGCCGGGCCGGACGACTGGGCCGGACGACTGGGCCGGACGGGTTACGCGGCCTTGGTGCGCAGGCCGTCCAGGGCCATGCTGACCACCGCGTCGGCGAGCTGGTCGGGGGTGGTGCCGGGATGCGGCCGGTACCACTCGACCAGCGAGTTCACCATGCCGAACAGCAGGCGGGTGGCGAGCCGGATGTCCACGTCGGCGCGCAGGTCCCCGTCGGCGGCGGCCGCCTTGAGGAGCTCCGCGACCTGGTGGTCGAACTCGCGGCGGCGCTCCAGGGCCCAGCGCTCGGTGCGGGTGTTGCCGCGCACCCGCAGCAGCAGGGTGACGTACGGCAGTTCCGCGACCAGGACCTCGACCGTGCGGCGCGTGACGTACTCGACGCGCGCGACCGCGCGGCCGCGTACGGCGCCCGGCTCCTCCAGGATCCCGAACAGTCCGTCCAGGGCCCGGCTGACGGCGCGGTGGAGGAGCTCCTCCTTGCCCGCGACGTGGTGGTAGATCGAGGACTTGGAGATCCCGGCGGCCTTGGAGAGGTGCTCCATCGAGGTGCCGTCGTAGCCGCGCTCGTTGAAGACCTGCACGGCGACGGACAGCAGCGTCTCCGGGGTGTAGGTGTCCCGCCTGGCCGTGGTCACTCGGTCCCCTCCTCTTCCCCGTCCTCGTCCTCGCCGGCCTCGTAGCCCAGCTTGAACAGGGCCAGCGACGGCGCGTAGCGGCCGCCCGGACACCGTTCGTCGAGGTGGTGCAGCAGGTCGTACGCCCAGTCGCGGCCGAGCCGGTCGTGCCATTCGGCGGGGCCGAGCGGGTAGTTCACGCCGAGCCGCATCGCGGTGTCGATGTCCTGCGCGGAGGCCACCCCGCGCGCCACGGCGTCGGCGGTGAGGTCGATCAGCATCGCGACGGTACGGGCCACGATCATGCCCGGGACGTCTCCGATGACGGAGACCTCCTTGCCGAGCTTCTGGAACAGGCCGACCGCCTCGGCGAGGGTGCGCTCGCTGGTGTCCGCGCTGGCGGACAGCGCGATCCGGGTGGCGTCGCGGTAGTCGAGCGCGAGGTCGAAGTAGACGACGTCGGCGAACTCGACCGAGGTCTTGCCGTCCGCGAGCACCAGCTGGCCCTCCCCGGGCAGCTGGATGTACGGGCCCCCGTGCCCCGTGGCGGTGACCGCGATCCCGGCCTCCTCCATGAGGTCGGCCAGCACGGCGGCCGGGCCCAGGTCGCCGACGACGGTGACCTTCTCCGGCGCTTCCTCGGGGCCGGCCGTGTGCGGGGCGGGGGCCTGCGCGTCCTCGGCGTAGGAGAACCAGCCGTGGCCGGACTTCCGGCCGAGGCGACCCGCCTGGACCAGGCGGCGCTGGGCGAGCGAGGGGGTGAACTTGGGGCTCCGGAAGAAGGAGTCCCAGACGGAGCGGGTGACGGCCTCGTTGACGTCCTGGCCGATCAGGTCGGTCAGCTGGAAGGGCCCCATCCTGAAGCCGCCGCTCTCGCGCAGCACGGCGTCGATGGTCGCGGGGTCGGCGCCCCGCTCCTCGTACACCGCGAAGGCCTCGGCGTAGAAGGGGCGGGCGATCCGGTTGACGATGAAGCCGGGGGTGTCGGCGCAGCGGACCGGCGTCTTCCCCCAGCCCAGGACCGTGCGGTACGCGCTCTCGGCGGCGTCCGGGTCGGTCGCGTGGCCGCTGACCACCTCGACGAGGGGGAGCAGCGGGGCCGGGTTGAAGAAGTGCAGGCCGAGGAAGCGGCCCGGGTGCGCGAGGCCGGCGGCGAGCTCGGTGACGGAGAGGGAGGAGGTGTTGGTCGCCAGCAGCGCGTCCGGCGAAACCACTCCTTCGAGGGCCGCGAACAGCTCGCGCTTGACGGTGACGTCCTCGACGATCGCCTCGATCACCAGGGCGGCGGAGGCGAGTCCGGTCAGGGTCCCGGCGGCGTCGAGCCGGCCGACGGCGTCGTCGGCCTCGGCCCGGTCCAGCCGTCCCTTGGCGACGAGCCGCTCGACCCGGCCGGCCACGGTCTGGACGGCCTCGCGGGCCCGCTCGGGCACGGAGTCGTAGAGGCGTACGGGATGACCTGCGAGGAGAGCGACCTGGGCGATGCCCTGGCCCATGGTTCCGGCGCCGATGACCGCCACAGTGCGAGCCCGCTCGATTGCTGTCATGTCCTGATCCTCCCGCACGCGGTTGTCCACAGGTCCGCCGGGCCCTCTTGTACCGACCGATCGTTCGGTTACTCTAACTCCAGTCTGCTCTTCTTCACCCGCCCCAGCCCGATCCCAGCCTGTCTCCAGCCTGGATCCCAGTCTGCGAACCAGCCTGATCCCGCCCGGCTCAACGAGGAGTTGGTCCCTGATGGCCGCCGAGCTCACCGTCCCCCAGCTTTCCGAGAAGCACCGGACCACCCTGGACCAGGCGCTGGATGCCATCCGCAGCCGCGCCTACTGGTCCCCGCACCCCGAGCACCCCAAGGCCTACGGGGAGAGCGCCCCGGCCGACGGGCTCGCCGCCTTCGAGGCCGTCCGCGGCACCCGGTTCGACCTCGGTCAGCCCGGCACCGACGGCTGGACCGGCGGCGAGGTCTCTCCGTTCGGCCCGGAGCTGGGCGTCGAGTACCCGCACGTCGACCCCGACGTGCTGCTCCCCGCGATGAAGGCCGGCATCGCCGCCTGGCGCGACGCCGGTCCCGAGACCCGCGCCCTGGTCTGCATCGAGATCCTCGCCCGCATCTCCGCCCGCACCCACGAGTTCGCGCACGCGGTCATGCACACCAGCGGCCAGGCCTTCATGATGGCCTTCCAGGCGGGCGGCCCCCACGCGCAGGACCGCGGCCTGGAGGCGGTGGCCTACGCGTACGAGGAGCAGACCCGGGTTCCCGGACAGGCCGCCTGGTCGAAGCCGCAGGGCAAGAAGGACCCGCTGGAGCTCGGCAAGACCTTCACGGCCGTGCCGCGCGGCATCGCGCTGATGATCGGCTGCAACACCTTCCCCACCTGGAACGGCTACCCGGGCCTGTTCGCCTCCCTGGCCACCGGCAACGCCGTCCTGGTCAAGCCGCACCCGCGCGCCGTGCTGCCTCTGGCACTGACCGTGCGGGTGGCCCGCGAGGTCCTGGCCGAGGCGGGCTTCGACCCGAACCTGGTGGCCCTGGCCGTCGAGCGGCCCGGCGAGGGCATCGCCAAGACCCTGGCCGTCCGCCCCGAGATCAAGCTCGTCGACTACACCGGTTCGACCGAGTTCGGCGACTGGCTGGAGACCAACGCCCGCCAGGCCCAGGTCTACACGGAGAAGGCAGGCGTCAACACGGTCGTCGTCGACTCCACCGACGACTACAAGGGCATGCTCTCCAACCTGGCGTTCTCCCTCTCCCTGTACAGCGGCCAGATGTGCACCACCCCGCAGAACCTGCTGATCCCCCGCGACGGCATCGAGACCGACGCCGGCCACAAGTCCTACGACGAGGTCGTCGCCGACCTCGCCGCCTCGGTCGGCGGGCTGCTGGGCGACGACACCCGCGCCAACGCCCTGCTGGGCGCGCTGGTCAACCCGGACGTCAAGGCCCGGCTGGAGGCCGCGGCCGGCCTCGGCGAGGTCGCGCTGGCCTCCCGCGAGGTGGTCAACCCCGAGTTCCCCGACGCGGTCGTGCGCACCCCGGTGATCGTGAAGCTGGACGCCGGCAAGCCGGACCCGGAGTCGGCCTACCTGTCCGAGTGCTTCGGCCCGGTCTCCTTCGCGGTGGCGGTGGACTCCACGGCGGACGCCCTCGACCTGCTGCGCCGTACGGTGCGGGAGAAGGGCGCGATGACCGTGGGCGCGTACACCACGTCCGGGGACACCGAGCGGGCGATCGAGGAGGTCTGCCTGGAGGAGTCGGCGCAGCTGTCGCTGAACCTGACGGGCGGGGTCTTCGTGAACCAGACCGCGGCCTTCTCCGACTTCCACGGCTCCGGCGGCAACCCGGCCGCCAACGCGGCGCTGTGCGACGGCGCCTTCGTCGCCAACCGCTTCCGCGTGGTGGAGGTCCGCCGCCAGGGCTAGGACGTGTCTTGCGCCTAGTGGCTCAGGCCTTGGGGCCGCCCCAGTGGAAGAGGGTCATGGCCACGCTGGTGGCCAGGTTGTAGCTGGACACCTGCGGACGCATCGGCAGTGACACCAGGTGGTCCGCCCGGGCGCGCAGCTCGGGCGAGATCCCGTGCCGTTCGGAGCCGAAGGCGAGCAGGGCGTCGTCCGGGAGGGCGAGGGCACGGATGTCCTCGCCCTCCGGGTCGAGCGCGTACACCGGGCCCGGCGGGAGCTCCTCCAGCTCCAGCCGGTCCACGGTGGTCGCGTAGTGCAGTCCGGCGCCCGCGCGGACCACGTTGGGGTGCCAGGGGTCGAGGTCGCCCCGGGTCACCACGCCGGTGGCCCCGAAGCCGGCGGCGAGGCGGACGACGGCGCCCACGTTGCCGAGGTTGCGGGGGTTGTCGAGCAGCACCACGGGGGCGGGCCGGGGCATCCGTGCCAGCGCGGCCCGTCCGGCCTCCCGGCCGGGCCGTACGGCGAGCGCTGCGACCCCGGTGGGGTGCGTCCGGGGCAGCAGCTCCTTGAGCGCCCCCTGCCGCACCAGCCGCGCCACCGCCTCCTCCACGTCGGGCGCCAGTCCGGCGGCGAGCTCCCGCACCCGCCCGGGCTCGTCGGCGATGACGGCCAGCACCTCCGCCCCGAACCGCAGGGCGTGTTTCAGCGCGTGGAACCCGTCGAGCAGCACGACGTCGCTGCGCTCGGCGCACTCCCGCCACTGCCGCTGTACGTCGTCCCCGGCGCCCTGCTGCTCACCCATGCCCCGACCCTAAGCCCGGGGGTCTGGGGGCGGAGCCCCCAGGGGGTCCGGGGCGCAGCCCCGGGGAACGGTGGAAGGGCGGGGCGGGGACCAGCGCCGCAGGCCACCGGCGACGGCGACGACCCGCGCCCCCACCCACACCAGCAGCCCCGTCGGCAGGAACACCGCGTCGGCGGCGATCATCGCCAGCGAGAAGAACGGCAGCCCCAGCAGCACCGCGATCCCGGCGTGCTCCAGCATCATCACCGCCAGCAGCACGTTCTTGACCCGCCGGTTGAACAGCGTGAACGGGAACGCCACCTGCACCAGCACGGTCCCGTACGTCAGCAGCATCACCACCGCCCCACTGGACGCCGCCAGCTCCGACAGCCAGGGCCAGGGGGTGAAGTAGTCCAGGCTCAGCGGGTAGTACAGCGCGGTCCCGTCCTGCCACCGCGAGCCCTGGATCTTGTACCAGCCGGCGGTGGCGTAGATCAGGCACACCTCGGCCGTGATCACCAGCATCCCGGCGTTGTGCAGCAGGTTCGCGAGCACGTCGAGGGTCGCGCGCCGCTCGCCCCCGGGTTCGTACCGGTCGGCGAGCCACCACAGTGCCGTCCCGGTCCACAGGGTCCCGAAGAACACGAGCCAGAGCGTGCCGAGGTGCCCGCTCACCACCCCGTACGCGAACCCGGCGCCCAGCAGCGCCCACAGCACCGGCCCGGCGGCCCCCGCGGTCGCCGACCCGCGCAGCCGGGACCGGCGGGCGTCGAGCGACCACACCTGCCCGCAGCGGGTCAGCACGAGGTAGACGGCCATCAGGTGGATGACGTTGTCCCCGCCGTCGCCCATGAACACGCTGCGGTTCTGCAGCGACAGCACCCCGATCATGAACAGGACCGAGGCGGCCCGTGTCCGCCAGCCCAGCACCAGCAGGACGCTCGCGAGCAGGGAGAGCGCGTACACCGTCTCGAACCACAGCGTCGAGTCCGACCACATCAGGACCGTGAAGGCGCGGTTCGAGGCGATCAGCCGCTCGGCGAGCGGCCAGCTCCAGGGCCCGTCGGGGCCGTAGAGCTCGTGCCGGTGGGGGAACTCCCGCAGCAGGAAGAACAGCCAGGTCCCGGCGAAGCCGATGCGTACGACGGCGCTCTGGTAGGGGCCCAGCGCCTGTCCGGTGGCCTTCGCGACCGCCCGCGCGAGGGCGCTCCTCACACGTTCCACCACGGCAGCTCCCGGTAGTACGTCTGGGCGTCGGTCTTCTCCCCGCTCCAGGAGGGCGCGGCCACCGACCGGGTCGCCGAGCGCAGCTGGATCCGTACGATCCGTTCCGCTCCCGGCGTCGCGGCGGTCAGCCTGCCCACGGCGATCCGCTTCAGGTACTGCTCGGCCAGCTCCCCGCGCTCGCCGTCGGGCTTGTTGTCCTCGTCGTGGGAGCCGGTGAAGAAGTCCCAGGCCCTGCGGAGCTCGTTCTGCTCGGTGTGGCTCGGCAGCAGGGTGTGGCGGATCGCCGCGCCGTCCTCGGCGGACAGGTCGCGCCAGTCGCGGGTGAGGAGTTCCCCGCCGGCGGTGCGGACCTGGGCGCGGACCTCCACGGCGATGTTCTGCTGGAGCGGGTTGGGGGCGAAGAGCTTCCAGTTCTGTTCGAACTCGGGGTAGATCCAGCCGTCCACGAGCCTGGCGTTCTGCTTGCCGACGGTGTTGGCGGGCGCGACGTGCAGGAAGACCAGTCCGAGGTGCAGGCAGGCGCCGACGCCCACGGCCCCCAGGGCGAGGGCCGCGAGGACCCGGTAGGGCGTGGACAGGCCCGCGATCCCGGCTGCGCGGGGCGGTGCGGGCGGCGCCGGAGCGGCTGCCGGAAGGGCTCCTTCCGCAGGCTCGCGCTCGTTCGAATCCATCCCGCCCCGATCATCCGGCGTCCACAGGGTTGCCCACAGAGGTTGACACCCTACGGGCCGCCGTCTCACCATTGAAGAGGATGAACCGAACGATCGGTCGGTCGGGCGGACGGCACACTCTGACAGGGGACCGGGATGGTCGCAGTGACCCCGGAAACGGGCACGTCAGGCACGGTGGACGGCGCGGTGGACGGGCAGTCCGCAGACCTCGGCGCACAGCTCCGTGCGGACTTCGACGCCGCCGTGGCGGCCGACGAGCGCGTGGAGCCCCGGGACTGGATGCCCGACGAGTACCGCGCCTCCCTGGTCCGGCAGATGGCGCAGCACGCGCACTCCGAGATCATCGGCATGCAGCCCGAGGCCAACTGGATCACCCGCGCGCCCTCGCTGCGCCGCAAGGCGATCCTCATGGCCAAGGTGCAGGACGAGGCGGGCCACGGGCTCTACCTCTACAGCGCCGCCGAGACCCTCGGCACCAGCCGCGACGAGCTGCTCGACAAGCTCCACTCGGGCAGGCAGAAGTACTCCTCGATCTTCAACTACCCCACTCTGACCTGGGCCGACGTCGGCGCCATCGGCTGGCTCGTGGACGGCGCGGCGATCACCAACCAGGTGCCGATCTGCCGCTGCTCCTACGGCCCCTACGCCCGCGCCATGGTCCGGATCTGCAAGGAGGAGTCCTTCCACCAGCGCCAGGGCTACGAGCTGCTCCTCGCCCTCTCGCAGGGCACCGAGGCCCAGCACGCCATGGCGCAGGACGCGGTCGACCGCTGGTGGTGGCCCTCGCTGATGATGTTCGGTCCGCCGGACGACGAATCGGTCCACAGCGCGCAGGCGATGGCCTGGAAGATCAAGCGCCACTCCAACGACGAGCTGCGCCAGCGCTTCGTGGACATCGCCGTCCCGCAGGCCGAGTCGCTGGGCCTGACCCTGCCCGACCCGGACATCAAGTGGAACGAGGAGCGCGGCCACCACGACTTCGGCGCCATCGACTGGGCCGAGTTCTGGGACGTCCTCAAGGGCAACGGCCCCTGCAACGAACAGCGGATCAGCCAGCGGCGCACGGCGCACGAGGAAGGCGCCTGGGTCCGCGAGGCCGCCTCCGCCTACGCCGCGAAGCACACCAGCACCGGACGAGAGGTACAGGCATGACGCAGAACTGGCCCCTGTGGGAGGTGTTCGTGCGCTCGCGCCGCGGCCTCTCGCACACGCACGCGGGAAGCCTGCACGCCCCGGACGCGGAGATGGCCCTGCGCAACGCCCGCGACCTCTACACGCGGCGCAACGAGGGCGTCTCCATCTGGGTCGTGCCCTCCGCGGAGATCACCGCCTCCTCGCCGGACGAGCGGGACCCGTTCTTCGCCCCGTCCGCCGACAAGCCCTACCGCCACCCCACCTTCTACGACATCCCCGAGGGGGTGCGCCACCTGTGAGCGCCGGCACCGACACCCGCACCGCGGCAGCCCTCGCCCTCGGCGACGACGCGCTGATCCTCTCCCACCGCCTCGGCGAGTGGGCGGGCCACGCCCCCGTCCTGGAGGAGGAGGTCGCCCTGGCCAACATCGCCCTCGACCTGCTCGGACAGGCCCGCCTGCTGCTGTCCATGGCGGGCGACGAGGACGAGCTGGCCTTCCTGCGCGAGGAGCGCTCCTTCCGCAACCTCCAGCTGGTCGAGCAGCCCAACGGGGACTTCGCCCACACCATCGCCCGCCAGCTCTACTTCTCCTTCTACCAGCACGAGCTGTACGGGGAGCTCGCCGCCGGCGACGGTCCGTTCGCCCCGCTCGCCGCCAAGGCCGTGAAGGAGACCGCCTACCACCGGGACCACGCCGAGCAGTGGACGCTGCGCCTCGGCGACGGCACCGAGGAGAGCGGTTCCCGGATGCGCACGGCGCTGGACGCCCTGTGGAAGTTCACCGGGGAGATGTTCCTGCCCGTCGAGGGACTCGGCCTGGACCAGGCCGCCATGGAGGCTTTGGAGGGCCGCTGGCTGGCCGCGCTGGGCGACGTACTGGACCGGGCGGGGCTCGCCCTGCCCAAGGGGCCGCGTACGGGCGCCTGGGCCGCCGGAGCCGGCCGCCAGGGGCTGCACACGGAGCCGTTCGGGCGGCTGCTCGCCGAGATGCAGCACCTGCACCGCAGCCACCCCGGAGCGTCGTGGTGAGCGCCGGGGCCGGGACCACCCGTCTGGAGGCGGAGCTGGCCGAGCTGGCCGGTTCCGTCCCCGACCCGGAACTGCCCGTGCTGACCCTGGCCGAGCTGGGCGTCATGCGCGGCGTGCGGATGCACGAGGACGGGCACGCCGAGGTGGTCCTGACCCCGACGTACACCGGCTGTCCGGCCATCGAGGCCATGTCCGCCGACATCGAACGGGTCCTCACCGGCCACGGCATCCCCGAGGTGCGCGTCACCACGGTGCTGTCCCCGGCCTGGTCCACCGACGACATCAGCGCCGAAGGCCGCCGCAAACTGGCCGAGTTCGGCATCGCACCGCCCCGCCCGCACTCCACCGGCGGACCGGTACCGCTGACCCTGTCGGTGCGCTGCCCCCAGTGCGGCTCGACCGACACCGAACTGCTCAGCCGCTTCTCCTCCACCGCGTGCAAGGCGCTGCGCCGCTGCGTCTCCTGCCGCGAACCGTTCGACCACTTCAAGGAGCTGTAGATGGCCGCACCCCGCCACGGCGCGTTCCACCCGCTGACGGTGGCGGCAGTCGACCGGCTCACCGACGACTCGGTGGCCCTGACCCTGCGGGTCCCCGAGGAACTGCGCGAGGACTACCGCCACGCCCCCGGCCAGCACCTGACGCTGCGCCGCCGCCCTTCCGAGGGCACCGAGGTCCGCCGCACCTACTCGATCTGCTCCCCCGCCCCGGCCCCCGACGGCCCCGGCCCGGCCGAACTGCGGGTGGGCGTGCGCCTGGTGGAGGGCGGCGAGTTCTCCACGTTCGCGCACAAGGAGGTGGCCGCCGGCGACGTGCTGGACGTGATGGTCCCGGCCGGACGGTTCGTGCTGGAGCCCGCCGCCGCCCCGCGGGCCGCGCACTACGCGGCGATCGTCGGCGGCAGCGGCATCACCCCGGTGCTGTCGATCGCCGCCTCGGTCCTGGCGGCACGGCCCGACGCCCGGTTCTGCCTGGTGCGCAGCGACCGCACGGCCGCCTCGACGATGTTCCTGGAGGACGTGGCCGACCTCAAGGACCGCTACCCCGACCGCTTCCAGCTGGTGACCGTGCTCTCCCGCGAGGAGCAGGAGGCCGGTCTGCCCTCCGGCCGGCTCGACGAGGCCCGGCTGGTGTCCCTGCTGCCCGCGCTGCTCCCGGTGGAGGAGGTGACGGGCTGGTTCCTGTGCGGTCCCTACGGGCTGGTGACCGGCGCGGAGCGGGCCCTGGGCACGCTCGGCGTCGTACGGACCCGGGTGCACGAGGAGGTCTTCCACGTCGAGGACACCGCCCCGCAGGGCCCCGTCCGCGCCGTTGCGGCTCCGGCCCGCGGCCAGGTGACCGCCCGGCTCGACGGCCGCTCGGGCACCTGGCCCGTGCAGGACGGCGAGTCCCTGCTGGACACCGTGCTGCGCAACCGCGCGGACGCCCCGTACGCCTGCAAGGGCGGCGTGTGCGGCACCTGCCGGGCCTTCGTGGTCTCCGGCGAGGTGCGGATGGACCGCAACTTCGCGCTGGAGGCGGAAGAGACCGACGCCGGGTTCGTGCTGGCCTGCCAGTCCCACGCCCTGACGGAGGAAGTGGAGATCGACTTCGACCGGTAGCCCCGCCGGCCGTCCGGGGCCTGTCCAATTGCCGCACGCTGCTCTATCTTGACGCACCGTCAGATCAGGGCGTCAGCCGGTGCGCGCAGGAGGACAGGCAGTGGACTTCACCTTCACCGAGGAACAGCAGGCCGCCGTCGAGGCCGCCCGGGCCGTCTTCGCCGGCGTGGCCCCCGACGGCGTCCCCAGCCCCGCGCTCACGCCCGGAGCCGTCGCGGACGACTTCGACCGGCCGCTGTGGGCCCGGCTCGCCGGCTCCGACCTGCTGGGCCTCGTCCTCGCGGAGGAGCACGGCGGGTCCGGCCTCGACGCCATCGCCCTGTGCCTGGTGCTGCGCGAGGCGGCCCGGGTACTGGCCCGGGTACCGCTGCTGGAGCACTGCGCCACCGCCATGGCCGTCCAGGCCCACGGCAGCCCCGAACTCACCGCCGCCCTGCTGCCCGGCGCCGGGAACGGCACGGTCGTCCTCACCGCGGCCGCGCACGGCCGCACCGGCCACGACCCCGCCGAACTCGCCGTCACCGCACGCCGCGAGGGCCCGGACTGGCTCCTGGACGGGGTACAGACCTCCGTGGCCTGGGCCCACGGCTGCGACTGGATCGCGGTCCCCGCCCACAGCGGCGGGGGCGAGGCCGTCCTGGCCCTCCTGCCGCGGCTCACCCCGGGCCTCACGCTCGCCGACCAGTACTCCACCAGCGGCGAACGGCTCGCCGAACTCACCCTCGACGCGGTACGGGCACCCGCCGCCCACGTGATCGACGCCCCCGGCGCCTGGGACCGGCTCCACCAGCTGCTGGCCACCGGTACCTGCGCCCTCGCACTCGGCCTCGGCGAGGCCGCCCTCACCATGACCAGCCAGTACACCGGCAAGCGGGAGCAGTTCGGCTTCCCCGTGGCGACCTTCCAGGCCGTCGCGGTACAGGCCGCCGACCGCTACATCGACCTGCGCGCCATGGAGGCCACCCTCTGGCAGGCCGCCTGGCGACTCGACACCGCGACCGGCGGGGCGGGCGGCCCGCTGCCCAGCGCCGGGGACGTCGCCGTCGCCAAGATCTGGGCCTCCGAAGGCGTACGCCGGGTCGTGCAGACCGCCCAGCACCTGCACGGCGGCTTCGGAGCGGACACCGACTACCCGCTGCACCGCTACCACGCGTGGGCCAAGCAGCTGGAACTCCAGCTGGGCCCGGCCGCCGCGCACGAGGAGGCACTGGGCGACCTGCTGGCCGCTTACCCCCTGGCCTGAGCGGTGGACTAGAGCACGAAGGCCGGGTTCCCGGTGTCCGTCACCATCGGGCGCCCGGCCCGCTCCCACGCCTGCATCCCGCCGTCGATGTTCACGGCCTCGATGCCCTGGCGCACCAGGTACTGGGTGACCTGCGCGCTACGGCCGCCCACCCGGCACATCACGTACGCGATACGCCCGTCCGCGACCGCCTCGGTGACCTCGCCGAAGCGCGCCACGAAGTCGCTCATCGGGACGTGCAGCGCACCCTCGACGTGCCCGGCCGCCCATTCGTCGTCCTCACGGACGTCGAGGACGAAGCCTTCGGCGGGCACCGCGGCGGCGTCCACCGAGGGAAGCGGTCCGAGGTTCATAACAGTCGCCTTCTCTCTTCACGGATCTGGTCTGCCAACCTATCCGAAGCCCCGGCCTGCGCGGCCGGGCCGGGCTCATCCGGCGGTGTACGACGCCAGCTCCGCCTCGCGCTCGGAGACCTGCGCCAGCAGCTGCTCCGCGATCTCCTCCAGAAGCCGGTCCGGGTCGTCCGGAGCCATCCGCAGCATGGCGCCGATCGCGCTGTCCTCCAGCTCCTTCGCCACCAGCGAGAGCAGCTCCTTGCGCTGGGCCAGCCACTCCAGCCGGGCGTACAGCTCCTCGCTCTCGCTCGGCCCCGCCTCCTCGGGCGCCGGGCCGGCCTCCCACTCCTCGGCGAGCTCGCGCAGCAGCCGCTCCTCACCGCGCCCGTAGGCGGCGTTGACCCGGGCGATGAAGGCGTCGCGGCGCGTGCGCTCGGCATCGTCCTGCGCCAGGTCGGGGTGGGCCTTGCGGACCAGCTCCCGGTACAGCCGCCGCACCTCCTCGGTGGGCCGCACCCGCTGCGGCGGCTGCACCGACCGGTCGGTGAGCATCGCCGCGGCGTCGTCGGAGATCCCGTCCGAGTCCAGCCAGTCGTGGAACAGCTCCTCCACGCCGGGCATCGGCATGACCAGCGAGCGGGCCTCCTGGGCCCGCCGCAGGTCCTCCGGATCACCGGTGCGGGCCGCCTTCGCCTCCGCGATCAGGGCGTCCAGCTCGTCGAGGCGCGAGTACATCGGGCCGAGCTTCTGGTGGTGCAGCCGGGAGAAGTTCTCGACCTCCACCCGGAAGGTCTCCACGGCGATCTCGAACTCGATCAGCGCCTGCTCGGCGGCCCGCACGGCGCGCTCCAGCCGTGCCTCGGGCCGCTCGTCACCGGGGACGGCGGACTCTTCGGGGGCGGTGGGTTCGGTCTGCTCGCTCACCCGGCCAGCCTACGGCCCGCCCCGGGCCATGTTTCACGTGAAACGTAGGGGATGTTTCACGTGAAACGCGCAGGCCGCGTGAAACGCGCCGGCCCGAACGGCCCGGCCACCGCCCGGGCCGCCCCAGCCACCGCCCGGACCGCCCGGCCGGTCCCTCAGACCCCGAACTCCGCCGCGATACGTCCCGAGCGCACCGCCGCCACCAGATCCGCGTGATCGGCCTCGCTCCGGTCGGCGTACGCCACGGCGAACCCGGCCATCGCCTCGTCCAGCTCCTCGTTCTTGCCGCAGTACCCCGCCAGCAGCCGCGGATCGGCGCTGTGCGCGTGCGCACGCGCCAGCAGGGCGCCGGTCATCCGGCCGTAGTCGTCGAGCTGGTCCACGGCCAGCGCCGCCGGATCCACGCTGCCCTTGCGGTTGCGGAACTGCCGGACCTGGTACGGGCGCCCCTCGACGGTGGTCCAGCCCAGCAGGATGTCGGAGACCACCTGCATCCGCTTCTGCCCGGCCACCACCCGGCGGCCCTCGTGCTCCTCCTCCGGCGCGTGGAAGCCCAGCCCGGGCAGGTGCGGCAGCAGCACCGAGGGCCGCGCCTCCTTCACCTGGAGCACCAGCGGCTCGCCCCGGTGGTCCAGCAGCAGCACCACGTACGAGCGGGTGCCGACGCTGCCGGTACCGACGACGCGGAAGGCCACGTCGTGGATCGCGTACCGGGCCAGCAGCGGCAGCCGGTCCCCCGAGAGGGTCGCCAGGTACGGGCCCAGCGAGGCGGCCACGGCCGCGGCCTCCCCGTCCCCGACCCGCCGCAGCACCGGCAGCGCGTCCACGAAGCGGCGCCCGCCGTCCGCGAGGAGCTCGGTCGACTTGGCGGCGAACCTCGCGGACGTGTTGTTGCGGGCCTTCTCCGAGACCCGCTCCAGCGTCCCGAGCAGGTCCCGGGCGTCGGTGTGGGAAACCAGCTCCTCGTCCGCGATCGCGTTCCAGGCGTCGAGCGCGGGCAGCTTCGCCAGCAGCCGCATGGTGCGCCGGTAGGCGCCCACCGCGTCCCGGGCCGCCGCCAGGCAGGTGTCCTCGCAGGCGCCCGCCACCCGTCCGGCGAGGATCAGGGAGGTCGCCAGCCGCTTCACGTCCCACTCCCACGGACCGAAGACGGTCTCGTCGAAGTCGTTCAGGTCGATCACGAGCCGGCCGCGCGCGTCGCCGTAGATGCCGAAGTTGGCCGCGTGGGCGTCACCGCAGATCTGCGCGCCCACCCCGGTCACCGGACCGCCGGACAGGTCGTGCGCCATCAGCCCGGCCGCCCCGCGCAGGAAGGCGAAGGGGTTCGCGGCCATCCGGCCCACGCGTATCGGGGTCAGCTCGGCGACCCGCCCCACGTTGGACTCCTCCACCGCGCGCACCGCGTCCGGCCGCCCGGCGGGCGCCTCGAACCGCGCGTGGGCCGCCCGCGGGACGCGCAGCCGCAGCGCTTTACCCGCCTCCCTGGGCGAGCCGCTGACGTTCCGCGGCGCGAAGCCCGCGACGCGCGGGATCCGCCCGCCGTCCCGCCCCGCGGCCGGCTCCACCGCCACGCCCACCACGCCCGCTCCGCCCGACGCTCCGGCCGCCCCGCCCGCCGCCGCGTACTGCTCCGGTATCGCCACCATCCGCGCTGCCCCGCCCTGTTCGCGCCACACCGGCCACCTCGTGGCCGATCAAGTCCGGGCAGACCGTACCTACAGCCCGGCGTCCCTGGCCAGCAGGGCCGCCTGAACCCGGTTCTCGCAGCCCAGCTTCGCGAGGATCCGGCTCACGTACGTCTTCACGGTCGCCTCGCTCATGTGGAGCCTGCGCCCGGCGTCCGCGTTCGACAAGCCCTCGCCCAGCAGCGCCAGCACCCCCCGCTCCCGCTCGCTCAGCTCCGCGACCCTCCGGCGGGCCTCCTCACCGCGCCCCGCGGCCGGACCCGTGGCCAGCTGGTCGACCACGTGCCGGGTCGCCCCGGGCGAGAGGTACGCGTCACCGGCCGCGGCCGCGCGGACGGCGCCGATCAGCTCACCCGGCGCCGAGTCCTTCAGCAGGAAGCCCGCGCCGCCCTGGCTCAGCGCCCGCAGCACGTTCTCCTTCTCCCCGAAGGTGGTCAGGATCAGCGCCCGCACCGCCGGCGCGGCCCGGCCCAGCTCGCCGAGCGCCGTCAGCCCGTCCATCACCGGCATCTGGATGTCCAGCAGGACCACGTCCGGGGCGTGCGAGAGGGCCAGTTCGACCGCCTCCCGGCCGTTGGCTCCCTCGGCGACGACCTCGATGTCCGGCGCCGAGGTCAGGATCATCCTGATCCCCGCGCGGATCAGCGGCTCGTCGTCAGCGATCACCACTCTGATCACCTTGGCTGTCACCCGCACGCTCCTACTGCTTGACCTGGTACGCCTGCTTGTCGACGAGCTTGCCGTCCTTGAAGCAGAACCGGAAAACGGTGTCGTCGGCGGACCACTCCGAGTCGTCGCCGGACAGCAGGGCCAGGCAGTCCGAGCCCTCCGGCCGCGGCGGGCCCTTGCGGTCCATGCCCGCCGTCAGGACGCTGTCCCCGCTCGGCAGCCGTCCCCGCACCGCCTCCTCGGACTCGCCCACGTGGACCGCGTCGTACTCCGTCCTGCCGATCATCGCCTTGTTCGCGGAGCCGACGAGCATCACCACCGCGGCCCCCATCACGATGATCAGCAGCACCACCGCCGCGACGGCGATCCCGCAGCCCATCGCCACGCCCCCGGTCCGGGTGCGCACCGGCACCGACAGCTCGCGGTCCAGCGCGGCCCAGTCCAGCGGCGGCGCGCCCTTCAGCGCCAGCGCCCGTGCCTGCGAGCGCTGCCCGAAGTCGTCCGCCACGTCCTCGACCAGCCCGGCCGGCTCCGTCCCGTACGGCAGCACGCCCGCCACCCGGAACCCGCCGTCCTCGGTCGCCCCCGCGTGCACCATGCCGCCGACCAGCCGGGCCCGCTCCCGCAGCCCGGTCAGCCCCTGGCCGCCCGACACGACCTCGCCCGGGACCCGGTCGGTGGCCGGACCGTTGGCGATCTCCACCACCAGCGAGTCGTCCTCGTAACGCAGCTCCACGGTGATCGGCGACCCCGGAGCGTGCTTGTAGGCGTTGGTCAGCGCCTCCTGCACGATCCGGTACGCCGCGTGGTCGCAGGCCGCGACCAGCGGCCGCGGCTGCCCCGCCGTGCCCAGCCGTACGTCGGTCCCCGCGGCCCGCGCCGCCTCCACGATCCCGGCGATCCCGGCCACGCCCCGCGCGGCCGGCTGCGCCTCCTCCACCGGCGCGGGCGCCTCCACCCCGTCGCGCAGGATCCCGACGACCTCGCGCAGCTCGTGCATGGCGGCCACCGAGGCCTGCCGCAGCACCCCCACCGCCTCGCGCTGGCGGTCGGTGAGCGCGGGGTCCACCTCCAGCGCCCCCGTGTGCACCGAGATCAGCGCCAGCTGGTGGCCCAGGCTGTCGTGCATGTCCTGGGCGATCCGCTGCCGCTCCCGCAGCCGGGCCTGCCCGGCGACCATCGTCCGCTCGCGCAGCAGCCGGTCGTTGCGCTCCTGGAGCGCGCTCAGCAGGGTCCGGCGCTGGTGCCAGTAGCGGCTGGCCAGACCCGGCATCACGGTCGCCGCGAGGAACAGCAGGGTGGAGAAGACGACCACCAGCACCGGCCGCATCTGCGCCCACTGGTCGACCAGGGTGAGGCCGACCTCCGCGAGGAAGGCCAGCAGGAACGCGCCGAGCGCCCGCCCCACGCCGACGATCCGCCGGCCCGCGGACCAGCCCAGCACGACCGTCACGAGGAACACCCCGGGCAGCAGCGCGCTGGCCGCCGCGCCCACCACCAGCGTGGTGGCCGGCAGCCTCCGGCGCAGCAGCACCAGCGCCACCACGGCCACGACGCCGAGGCCCGTCTTCAGTCCGGAGCTGTTGCTGAGTTCGTCCACGCCGACGCCGAGCAGCGCCAGTACGGCGGCGCTCGTCAGGTCCCCCGCCAGCATCCGCCGCGACCAGGGTTCGGGACCCTTCAGCCAGTCCCAGCCCGCACGCGTCCTCGCCTTGGCATCCACACGCCCGACCCTAGACACCGGCCCGCCCCGCCCGCCGTCCTCTTTCGTCGCGTCCCGCACGACGAAAGTCGTACGGGACCGGACATGCGAGAAGCCCCGATCCGGATTCCGGATCGGGGCTTCCCCGATGTGGGCGAGGGGGGATTTGAACCCCCACGTCCCGAAGGACACTGGCACCTGAAGCCAGCGCGTCTGCCGTTCCGCCACTCGCCCGAGCAGCATCCCAGTGGTTCTTCCCTTTCGGGCCGTTCCCCTGGCGACGTCGAAACATTAACACGTCGGACGGGCCGGATTGAAATCGCTTTCACCGGCCCCCCTGACGACGACCGGCACGGCCCCTCCCACTGTCCCCTCCGGGTGCGGGACACTGTCCCTGGCGCACCCCTACGATCCCTTGTGAGCACCAACACTCCTGCGCGCAGGAGCGAAGGGGAACCAGCCGAATCCGCCACGCGTGGATACGATCAGTAAGCAGTACAGGGCGACAACGACGGAGGAGGTGCCCCATGGGAGTCCTGAAGCGTTTCGAGCAGCGCCTCGAAGGTCTGGTGAACGGCACCTTCGCCAAGGTGTTCAAGTCCGAGGTCCAGCCGGTGGAGATCGCCGGCGCCCTCCAGCGCGAGTGCGACAACAACGCCACGATCTGGAACCGCGAGCGGACCGTCGTACCGAACGACTTCATCGTGGAGCTCAGCGCCGGCGACTACGAGCGCCTGAGCCCCTACTCCGGTCAGCTCGGCGACGAACTCGCGGGCCTCGTACGCGACTACGCCAAGCAGCAGCGCTACAGCTTCATGGGCCCCATCAAGGTGCACCTGGAGAAGGCCGAGGACCTGGACACCGGCCTCTACCGGGTCCGCAGTCGCACCCTCGCCTCCAGCACCTCCCAGGACTCCCCCCAGGGCGCCCCGAGCGGGCAGGGCGGACAGGGCGGATACGGCTACCCGCCGGTCGGCGCCCCGCCCATGCCCCCCGGACCGCCTCCGGGCGGACCCGGCGCGCGCCCCGGCGGCGCGCCCGCGGCGCCCGGCGCCCCGGGGGCCACGCGCCGCTGGATCGAGATCAACGGCACCCGCCACCAGATCTCGCGCCCGACACTCGTACTCGGCCGCAGCACCGAGGCCGATGTGCGGATCGACGACCCCGGCGTCTCCCGCCGGCACTGTGAGATCCGGACCGGAACACCCCCGACGATCCAGGATCTCGGGTCCACCAACGGCATCGTGGTGGACGGGCAGCACACCACCCGCGCTACGCTCCGCGACGGCTCGCGGATCGTCGTGGGCAGCACCACCATCATTTACCGGCAAGCCGAAGGGTGAAGCGGGGGCAATGTCAGAGCTGACCCTGACGGTCATGCGGTTGGGTTTCCTGGCCGTTCTGTGGCTGTTCGTCATCGTGGCCGTTCAGGTCATTCGCAGCGACCTCTTCGGTACGCGCGTCACGCAGCGCGGATCGCGCCGCGGCGCCGCCGCCGGCGGAGCCGCGCAGCAGGCGGGACGGCAGGCCGCGCCGCCCCAGCAGCGTCAGCGCAGGGGCGCGCCGACCAAGCTCGTCGTCTCCGAGGGCACCCTCACGGGCACCACGGTCGCCCTCGCCGGCCAGACGATCACGCTGGGCCGCGCCCACGACTCCACGATCGTGCTGGACGACGACTACGCCTCCAGCAGGCATGCCAGGATCTACCCCGACCGTGACGGCCAGTGGATCGTCGAGGATCTCGGGTCCACGAACGGCACGTACCTCGACCGGACCCGGCTGACCACCCCGACGCCCATTCCGCCGGGCGCCCCGATCCGCATCGGCAAGACCGTCATCGAGCTGCGGAAGTAGTACGAGAATGAGCGAGCGGAGCGAGCGAGCCGCGGCGGTCCGTCCCACCGGGGACACGGACCCGAGCGCGCTCCCGACCGGAGGGTGGGCAGTGTGGCTCGAGACCGGTTGTACCCCGAGGCGTCGACAGGGCAGGTGCGCATGAGTCTGTCCCTGCGTTTCGCCGCCGGATCGCACAAGGGGATGATCCGCGAGGGCAACGAGGACTCCGGCTACGCCGGTCCCCGGCTCCTCGCCGTCGCCGACGGCATGGGCGGCCAGGCAGCCGGCGAGGTCGCCAGCTCCGAGGTCATCTCCTCGCTCGTCCAGCTCGACGACGACGTCCCCGGCTCCGACATCCTCACCGCCCTCGGCATCGCCGTGCAGCGCGCCAACGACCAGCTGCGCGTCATGGTCGAGGACGACTCCCAGCTCGAGGGCATGGGCACCACGCTCACCGCCCTGCTGTGGACCGGCCAGCGCCTCGGTCTCGTGCACGTCGGCGACTCGCGCGCCTACCTGCTCCGCGACGGCGTCCTCACGCAGATCACCCAGGACCACACCTGGGTGCAGCGCCTCGTCGACGAGGGCCGGATCACCGAGGAGGAGGCGACCACCCATCCGCAGCGTTCCCTCCTCATGCGGGCCCTCGGCAGCGGCGACGTCGTGGAGCCCGACCTCTCGATCCGCGAGGTCCGGGCCGGCGACCGCTACCTGATCTGCTCCGACGGCCTGTCCGGCGTGGTCTCCCACCAGACCCTGGAGGAGACCCTCGCCGACTACCACGGCCCGCACGAGACGGTGCAGTCCCTGATCCAGCTCGCCCTGCGCGGCGGCGGTCCGGACAACATCACCTGCATCGTCGCGGACGTCCTCGACACCGACAGCGGCGACACCATGGCCGCCCAGCTGAACGACACCCCGGTGGTCGTCGGCGCGGTCGCCGAGAACCAGCACCAGCTCTTCGACGGCAACGCCATGCAGACGCCGGCCGGGCGGGCCTCCGGGCTCGGCCGCCAGGCCCCGCCGCCGGCGGGCTCCTTCGGCCCCCCCGGCAGCGGCGAAGCCCCCGGCTACGGATACCCCGACCAGGGCCAGGGCGGCGCACTGGGCAACTTCGGCGAACCCGAGCCCTACGACGCCGACGGCAAGTACGAGGACACCTACGACCACCCGCGCAAGCGGCGCGGCAAAGGGCGCAAGTGGACCACGCGCACGCTGATCCTGCTGCTCGTGGCCGGTGTCGTCGGCGGCGGCCTGTACGCGGCGCACCGGTGGACGCAGACGCAGTACTACGTCGGCGTCAAGGGTGACCACGTCGCGCTGTACCGCGGCCTCAGCCAGAACCTGGCCTGGATCCACCTCTCGCAGGTGGAGACGGACCACCCCGAGATCGAACTGAAGTACCTCCCGCCCTTCAAGCGCAAGCAGGTCGAGTCCACGATCAGCGAGAGCAGCCTCGACGGTGCGCGCAAGAAGATCGAGGAGCTCGGGGTCCAGGTCTCCGCCTGCAAGCAGGACGAGGCACGCCGCGCTTCCGAAGCCCAGGGCAACCAGACGCCCGGCCCCAGCCTGACTCCCGCGGAGCAGGCTGTCGTCGGCCAGTGCGAAAAGCAGTAGACATACGCGGGCACAGGGGGCCTGCCACACCATGAGCGTTGTCACCAACACGACCACCATCGGCGCCATCGAGGCGCCGAGCCGACGGAACACCGAGCTCCTGCTGCTCGCCTTCGCCGTGGTCATCCCGATCTTCGCCTACGCCAACGTGGGCCTGTCCATCCACGGCGAGCTGCCCCCGGGCACGCTGCTCTACGGACTCGGCTTCGCCGTGCTCGCGGGCATCGGCCACCTCGTCGTCCGCCGGTACGCCAAGTACGCCGACCCGCTGCTGCTGCCGATCGCCACGCTGCTCAACGGCCTCGGCGTCGTCCTGATCTGGCGCCTGGACCAGTCGGAGCGGCTGCAGAACCTCGCCAAGCGCAGCTTCGGCACCTTCTCGGAGTCCGCACCGCGCCAGATGATGTACACGGGGCTGGCCCTCGCCCTGTTCGCGGTCGTGCTGCTGGTCCTCAAGGACCACCGCGTGCTCCAGCGCTTCACGTACATCTCCATGGCCGGCGCCCTCGTCCTGCTGATCCTGCCCGTCATCCCGGGTCTGGGCGCGGACGTCTTCGGCGCCAAGATCTGGATCAGCGTCGGCGGCTTCTCCATCCAGCCGGGTGAGTTCGCGAAGATCGTCATCGCGATCTTCTTCGCCGGCTACCTGATGGTGAAGCGCGACGCCCTGGCCCTGGCCAGCCGCCGCTTCATGGGCCTCTACCTGCCGCGTGGGCGCGACCTCGGCCCGATCCTGATGATCTGGGCGATGAGCCTGCTCGTCCTCGTCTTCGAGAACGACCTCGGCACCTCGCTGCTGTTCTTCGGCATGTTCGTGATCATGCTGTACGTGGCCACCGAGCGGACCAGCTGGATCGTCATCGGTCTGCTCATGTCGGTCGGCGGCGCCACCGTCGTCGGCGCCACGGCCAGCCACGTCAAGGCCCGCGTCACCGCCTGGCTCGACCCCTTCGCCTGCTACTCCACGTCCGGCGCCTGCGAGCAGGTCGGCCAGTCGATCATGAGCTTCGGTTCCGGCGGGGTGCTCGGCACCGGCTGGGGCCAGGGCAACTCGGACCTGATCGGCTTCGCCGCCAACTCCGACTTCATCTTCTCCACCGTCGGCGAGGAGCTCGGCCTGACCGGTGTCATGGCCTTCCTCCTGCTCTACGGCCTGATCATCGAGCGGGGCGTGCGCACCGCCCTCGCCGCCCGCGACCCCTTCGGCAAGCTGTTCGCCATCGGCCTCTCCGGCGCCTTCGCCCTGCAGATCTTCGTCGTCGCCGGCGGAGTCATGGGCCTCATCCCCCTCACCGGCATGACCATGCCCTTCCTCGCCTCGGGCGGTTCCTCCGTCCTGGCGAACTGGGTCCTCATCGCCATCCTCATCCGGATCAGCGACACCGCACGCCGACCTGCCCCGGCCCCCGCCCCGTCCCCCGACTCCGAGATGACCCAGGTGGTCCGCCCGTCATGAACAAGCCCCTGCGCCGCATCTCGCTGTTCTGCGGGCTGCTCGTCCTCGCCCTGCTGATCCGGACCAACTGGCTGCAGTACGTCCAGGCCGAGGAACTCAGCACGCGCAAGGAGAACCGCCGGGTCCAGATCGCCCAGTACGGCACCGAGCGCGGCAACATCATCGTCCAGGGCGGCCAGCCGGTCACCGGGTCCGCCGTCACCGCGGGCAGCGACTACAAGTTCAAGCGGACCTACGTCGACGGCCCCCTGTGGGCGCCCGTCACCGGCTACGCCTCGCAGGCCTTCGGCTCCACCCAGCTGGAGTCCCTGGAGGACGGCATCCTCACCGGCAACGACGACCGGCTCTTCTTCGACCGCACCATCGGCATGTTCACCGGGGAGAAGAAGCGCGGCGGCAACGTCATCACCACGCTGAACCCCGCCGCCCAGAAGGCCGCCTTCGACCAGCTCGGCACCAAGAAGGGCGCGGTCGCGGCGATCGACCCCCGCACCGGCGCCATCCTGGCCCTGGTCAGCACCCCCTCGTACGACCCGTCCACCTTCGCCGGCAACTCCAAGGCCGACGAGAAGGCCTGGGTCGAGCTCAAGGACTCCGAGGACAAGAAGCTCGTCAACCGCGCCCTGCGCGAGACGTACCCGCCGGGCTCCACCTTCAAGGTGGTCACGGCCGCCGCCGCGCTGGAGAACGGCGTGGTCAGCGACATCAACGCGCCCACGGACACTCCCGAGCCGTACATCCTGCCCGGCACCAAGACCCCGATGGTCAACCACGCCGCCGGCTGCGAGAAGGCGAGCCTGAACGACGCGCTCAAGGTCTCCTGCAACTCGGTCTTCGCGAACCTGGGCGACAAGGTCGGCCGCGACAAGATGGTCGAGACGGCCCAGAAGTTCGGCTTCAACAACGACAAGATCGACACCCCGGTCCGCGCCTTCGCCAGCGTCTACGACAAGACCATGGGCCGCGACGGCAACGCGCAGAGCTCCATCGGCCAGTTCAACACCGCGGCCACCCCGCTCCAGATGGCCATGGTCACCGCCGCCATCGCCAACGACGGCAAGCTGATGAAGCCGTACATGGTCGACCAGCTCACCGCGCCCGGCCTCGACACGATCGAGAAGCACGAGCCCTCCGAGATGAGCAAGCCCCTCAGCGCGGCGAACGCGCAGAAGGTCCAGCAGATGATGGTGAACGTCGTCGAGAAGGGCACCGGAACCAAGGCCCAGATCAGCGGCGTCAAGGTAGGCGGCAAGACCGGTACCGCCCAGCACGGCGAGAAGAACGCCAAGCGCCCCTACGCCTGGTTCATCTCCTACGCCGAGCTCCCCGACGGCAGCTCGCCCGTCGCCGTCGCCGTCGTCATCGAGGACAGCGCCGCCGACCGGGAGGACATCAGCGGTGGCGGCCTGGCCGCACCCGTCGCGAAGGCCGTCATGGAAGCCGTCCTGAAGAACAAGGGATGAGTACCGAAGACAGGATCCGAGCGCTCGGTACCGGTCCGATATCAGCCTGTGGTCACGAACCGATCACCGTCGATCGGCCGGTAGCCTTGCCGCGAGCAGCACACCGCCGGACCACACGCCGGTGCGGTCGGGACTGACGGAGAGGGCTGGAACGTTATGGAAGAGCCGCGTCGCCTCGGCGGCCGGTACGAGCTGAGCCACGTGCTCGGCCGCGGTGGCATGGCCGAGGTCTACCTCGGCCACGACACCCGGCTCGGCCGTACCGTAGCCGTCAAGACCCTGCGTGCCGACCTCGCCCGTGACCCGTCCTTCCAGGCCCGGTTCCGCCGCGAGGCCCAGTCGGCCGCCTCGCTGAACCACCCGGCGATCGTCGCCGTCTACGACACCGGCGAGGACTACGTCGACAACATCTCCATCCCGTACATCGTGATGGAGTACGTCGACGGCTCGACCCTGCGCGAGCTGCTGCACTCCGGCCGCAAGCTGCTCCCCGAGCGCACCCTCGAGATGTGCATCGGCATCCTCCAGGCCCTGGAGTACTCCCACCGCGCCGGCATCGTCCACCGCGACATCAAGCCCGCCAACGTGATGCTCACCCGGACGGGCCAGGTCAAGGTCATGGACTTCGGCATCGCCCGGGCCATGGGCGACTCCGGCATGACCATGACGCAGACGGCCGCCGTGATCGGCACCGCCCAGTACCTCTCCCCGGAGCAGGCCAAGGGCGAGCAGGTCGACGCGCGCTCCGACCTCTACTCCGCGGGCTGCCTGCTCTACGAGCTGCTGTGCGTCCGCCCCCCGTTCGTCGGCGACTCCCCGGTGGCCGTCGCGTACCAGCACGTACGCGAGGAGCCCCAGCCCCCGTCGAACTTCGACCCCGAGATCACGCCCGTGATGGACGCCATCGTCCTCAAGGCCCTGGTCAAGGACCCCGACTACCGCTACCAGTCCGCCGACGAGATGCGGGCCGACATCGAGGCCTGCCTCGAGGGCCAGCCCGTCGCCGCGACCGCCTCCATGGGCGCCGCCGGCTACGGCTACCCCGACCAGGGCGGCTACGGGCACCAGGGCTACGACCAGCCCACCACCGCCCTGCGCTCCCAGGACTCCGGCCAGACCTCGATGATGCCGCCGATGCCCCCCGGGGGCGGCGACGGCAACTACGCGTACGACAACCAGGGCCACGGCGGCTACGACCAGGGTCACGGGCGCCGCCAGCAGAAGAAGAGCCGCGCCTCGACGATCCTGCTGGCGGTCGCCGCGGTCCTCGTCCTGGTCGGCGCGATCCTGATCGGCAAGACCATCTTCAACAGCACGGCGGACAACCGCCCCGCCGTGCCCAAGCTCGTCGGCCAGACCTTCGAGCAGGCGCAGAGCAGCGCCAAGAACATGGGCCTCGGTCTGGAGAAGGAGGCCGAGGAGCCCTGCGCGGACCAGCCCAAGGGCAACGTCTGCTCGCAGAACCCGGCACCCGACACCAAGGTCGACAAGGGCACCACGGTCAAGGTCAAGGTGTCCTCGGGCGCTCCCAAGGTCGCGGTCCCCGACGTCACGCGGCTGAAGTTCGAGGACGCCGAGTCGAGCCTGAAGTCGAAGAAGTTCCAGGTCGAGAAGAAGCTCGTCGAATCCGACACGGCCGCTCCCGGCACCGTGCTGGAGCAGAACCCCAAGAGCGGCAGCCAGGCCGAGCAGGGTTCCGTGATCACGCTCCAGGTCGCCAAGGAAGTCGCCAAGGGCGTCGTCCCGGACCTCAAGGGCATGAACAAGGCGGCCGCGACCAAGGCCCTGACGGACGCCAAGCTGAAGCTCGGCAGCACGACCGAGGTCGACTCCCCGGGAGCCGCGCCCCAGACGGTCGTCCAGCAGCAGTACGAGCCCGGTCAGCAGCTCCCCAAGGACACCCCGGTCAACGTCAGCATCTCCAAGGCGTCGTCCCAGCCGACCGTGGTCCCGCCGCTGGCCGGCCAGACCGTGGCGCAGGCCAAGAACACCCTCAAGGCGGCCAACCTGAACTTCGGGGCGGTCCTGAGCGGTCCGACGGACGACAACGCCGTGATCATGGCCTCCGAGCCGGCCGTGTCCCAGCCGGTCCCGGCGGGCACGGTCGTCAACGTCCGGACGATGGCCAACCCCAGCCAGCCGCAGGACGGCGGCCAGCAGGGCGGGGGCTGGTTCGGCGGCCTCACGGGCGGAAACCGCCGCTAGCAGGACGCGGAAGCGAAACGGCCCGGCCCCCCTCCAGGAGAGGGGGGCCGGGCCGTTTCACGTGAAACATCGGGGCATCGAGGGGACCCCGTCAGCGCAGCTCCGCCGGCTTGGTGCGCTTGTCGTCCACCTTCTCCGTCCGGACCAGCTCGCCCCAGACGATGTAGCGGTACTTCGAGGTGTACACCGGGGTGCAGGTCGTCAGGGTGATGTACCGGCCCGGGGCGGTCTTGCCCGACTGCTTGGGGACCGGGTTGATCACGTCCGTGTTGTACTTCGAGGTCTGGGCCAGCTCCGCGAAGACCTTGTAGACGTACCAGGTGTCCTTGGTCTCGAAGACGATCGCGTCGCCGTTCTTCACCTTGTCGATGTTGTGGAACTTCGCCCCGTGCCCGTCGCGGTGCGCGGCCAGCGCGAAGTTGCCCTTGTCGTCCGAGGGCAGCGCGGACTTCACCGGATCCAGGTAGTACCCGGCCACGCCGTCGTTCAGGACGTCCGGCGAGGTGCCCTCCTTGACCAGCACCTCACCGTTCCTCATCGCGGGCACGTGCAGGAAGCCGACGCCGTCCTTGGTGTCCAGGGCACCCGGCTGCACCGGACCGCTCGACGAGGGCGAGGGGCTGCCCCAGCGCTGGCGGATCTCGTCGCCGCGCGCCGAGGCCTGCCGGTCGGCGAGGACGTTGGTCCACCAGAGCGAGTACGCCACGAACAGGCCCAGGACCAGGCCCACCGTGATCAGGAGCTCGCCCAGCAGGCTCAGGGCCCCCGCGATCACGCTGCGGTCGGCGGGCGGCGGTGCGGAACGGCGGCGGGCACGAGACACTGCGGGTTCGTCCTTACGGGCTGGTCAGTGCGGGCGGGGCGCCCTGGTTTCGGGGGCGCTCATCGGTCATCCTGCCCCATACGATCATCCGGTAGGTGCTGGTGAACTCCGGCGTGCAGGTGGTCAGCGTGATGTAGCGGCCGGGTCCGGTGAACCCGGAGCCCTCCGGCACCGGCTTGATCACCGCCACGTTCGCCGGCGGGGTCTGCGGCAGCGAGGAGGTCATCTGGTACGTGTAGTACGCGTCCCGCGTCTCCACGACGATCGCGTCACCCGGTACCAGCTGGTTGATGTAGCGGAACGGTTCCCCGTGGGTGTTGCGGTGTCCGGCGACCGCGAAGTTCCCCTGCTTGTCGGAGGGCATCGCCGTCTTCAGCGCCCCCTCGCCGTAGTGGCCGGCCATCCCCTTGTCGAGGACCTTCGCCTTGCTGATGCCCTCGGCCACCGGCACCTTCAGGTCCAGCTTCGGGATGTGCAGGATCGCGAAGCCCTGGCCGGGCTCGAAAGCCGCCACGGGCGGCGGCGCGCCCGCTCCCGGCGGGTGCTCCCAGGTCTGCTGGAGCGATCCCGCGGCCCCGTCGGCCGCCCGCTCCGCCAGGACGTTCGTGTACCAGAGCTGGTAGGTGACGAAGAGCAGCATCACCACGCCCGCGGTGATGAACAGCTCGCCGACGGCCCGGCTGAGCACCACCACCGGCCCGCCGCCGCGCGGACGGGCGCGTCTGCGGCCCCGTCCGCTCCCGCCACGCCGGCGGGAGCGCGCGTGCGAGCGCTTCGCGGCCTCCTGCGCAGCCCTGCGCCGCGCGGCCCGGCCCTCGCTGGGCGCGGACGGCGCGACCGCCGTCACGCGACGGCCTTGCCCACCACCGGGGCCAGCCCCACCGACCGCTCGACGGCTCCGGCGTCACCGCAGCGCACCAGCCAGTTCGCGAGCATCCGGTGGCCCCACTCGGTCAGCACCGACTCGGGGTGGAACTGGACGCCCTCCACGTCGTGCTCCCGGTGCCGCAGGCCCATGATGATCCCGTCCTCGGTGCGCGCGGTCACCTCCAGGACGTCGGGCAGGGTCGCCGGCTCGGCCGCGAGCGAGTGGTAGCGGGTCGCGGTGAACGGCGACGGCAGTCCGGCGAAGACGCCGAGCCCCTCGTGGACCACGGGCGAGGTCTTGCCGTGCAGCAGCTCGGGGGCGCGGTCGACGACGCCGCCGTAGGCGACCGCCATGGACTGCATGCCGAGGCAGACGCCGAACACCGGTACGCCCGTGTCGGCGCAGTGCCGGACCATGTCCACGCAGACGCCCGCCTCTTCCGGCGTGCCGGGGCCGGGGGAGAGCAGGACGCCGTCGAAGCCGTCCTGTGCGTGCGCGAGCTCCACCTCGTCGTTGCGCAGCACCTCGCATTCGGCGCCGAGCTGGTAGAGGTACTGGACCAGATTGAAGACAAAGCTGTCGTAGTTGTCGACAACCAGAATGCGCGCGCTCACGGAGTGGCTCCCGATCCCTCGTCCACCGTCACATCGTTGAACGGAAGGAGCGGCTCGGCCCACGGGAACACGTACTGGAACAGCACGAACACCACCGCCAGGACCAGTACGAGGGAGATCAGCGCGCGCACCCACGCGTTGCCCGGCAGATGCCGCCAGATCCAGCCGTACATTGCGTCCGTTTCCTTCGTCGTCCACGTTCGTTCTCGTACCGCGGGGGCGGTACCGCAACAGCCTAAGGGCCCGGGGCCCCGCGGCGGGGCTCAGCGGGGCAATCACCGGCCCCCGGCGGGCCGGGTGCCGGTGAGCTCCGCCCAGACCACTAGGCGGTGGCTGTGCCCCCACTCGGGATCGCAGGTGGTGAGGGTGAGGTACTTGCCGGGGGTGGCGAACGGGGACCGGCGCGGCACCGGCGCGACCACCCCGGTCTCGGCGGGCAGGACGCGCAGCGGCGCGGCCCGGACGGTGTACGTGTACCAGCCGGTGGCGTCCCGGACGGTCACGGTGTCCCCGGGCCGCAGCTCGGGGACGTCCTTGAAGGGGTCGCCGTAGGTGCGCCGGTGTCCGGCCACCGCGAAGTTCCCGTCGCCTCCGGGGCGGGCCGAGCCGGTGTAGTGGCCGAGGCCCCTCTTCAGCGGTTCGGGGTCCGTGCCCTCCAGGACGGGCCTGCTCCAGTCCTTGCCGAAGCGGGGGACGTACAGCTCGGCGAAGGCCCGCCCGGGCTCGTACGGCGCCGGCGCGGGCTCCTGGGGTGCGGGGGCCTGCCCGGCTCCGGGGGCGGGGGCCTGCCCCTGCCGGGGGGCGGGGGCCGCCGCCGGGGCGGACGCCGCCCAGTGCTCGCGCAGCCGGTCGCGCTCGGCCGCCGCGGCCCGGTCGGCCTTGACGCCGGTCCACAGCAGTACGTACGCCGTGAACAGGACGATCAGCGTCCCGGCGGTCAGGCACACCTCGCTGAACGTCCGTACCACCAGGCGCAGTACGACGTCACGGCGCGGCGGACTCCAGCGGCTTCGCATAGTGGAGGTCCACTGTGCCGGAGTAGCCGGGCAGTGTCAGCCGCTTCTCCTCGTCCACTTTCCAGCCGAGCCCGTACGCGTTGACGTACAGCAGGTAGTTCTGGATGGCGGGGGAGGCGTTGATCGCCTTGCGCAGCGCGGCCGGGTCGCCGACGGCGGAGACCTTGTAGGGCGGCGAGTAGACGCGGCCCTGGAGGATCAGGGTGTTGCCGACGCAGCGCACCGCACTGGTGGCGATCAGCCGCTGGCCCATCACCTCGATGCCCTCGGCGCCGCCCAGCCACAGCGCGTTCACCACGGCCTGCAGGTCCTGCTGGTGGATCACCAGGTCGTTGGGCTGGGGTTCGGGGACGCCGGGGACGCGGGCGGTGGCGTTGGGCGGCGCGTCGTTGAGGGTGACCGTCAGCCCCCGGCCGGTGAGCTCCTCGGTGCCGGAGGCGGTGCGCAGGGCGGCGAGCTTGGCCTCCTCGGCCTTGGTGCTGCCGCTGTCGCGCGCGGCGAGGGCGTCCACCTGGTCGCGCGCGGCGGCGGCGGTCTTCTCCAGCTCGGCGTTCTTGGCGCTGCGCTCGTGGATGAGGTCGGACAGCTTCAGCAGCGAGGCGTCCGTCCGGATGTTCGTACCCTTGGAGGTGTTGAAGCTGGTGACGAAGATGAGGCCGGCGAGGGCGAAGACGACAGCCGTCAGCAGCCGGACGGGCCTGGCCCGGCGGCGGGCACCCGTGGAGGAGTCGTCGGAATTGCTCAACGTACCCTTCTCCTTCAATGCCAGAGGTCCACTACGCTAACGGACGCCCGGGGCAGGCAAGGTCCCCAGCGCATCGACAGGAGAGCCCCTCGTGCCGAAGTCACGTATCCGCAAGAAGGACGACTACACGCCGCCGCCGGCGAAGCAGGCGCAGACGATCAGGCTGACGAACCGCAGCTGGGTCGCGCCGGTCATGCTGGCCTTCTTCCTCATCGGCCTCGCGTGGATCGTGGTCTTCTACGTGACCGATACCCGGCTGCCCGTGGAGGCGCTGGGCAACTGGAACATCGTGGTCGGCTTCGGCTTCATCGCGGCGGGCTTCGGCGTCTCCACCCAGTGGAAGTAGTGGCCGGCACCTTACTCGGATAGCCGAGCGGCGCAAGCTCTCCCCATGAGTTATCCACAGCGTCATCCACACCTGAGGAAAAGACAGAAGATCTGTGGATAACTCTGTGGAGAGTTGACGCCGGTGTGATCAGGTGAGTTCGGCCGTCCGGACGATGACCACCGTCACGGCCAGCAGGAACACCACCGCACAGGCCGCCGTCTGGACCAGGGCCCGCCTGCGGCCCGTGGCGGGCGCCAGCATCCCGAGCGCCACCAGCGCGCCGGTCACCAGGCCTCCGATGTGCGCCTGCCAGGACACCGACAGCCCGCCGAAGGGCACGAAGGTGACCAGCAGCATCAGCCCGAGGGTGACCAGCACCGGCCGCATCTCGTAGCGGAGCCGGCGGGCGAGGACCACCGTGGCGCCGAGCAGGCCGCACACCGCGCCGGAGGCGCCGAGGGTCGGGGTGTTCGGCGCGGTGAGCAGGTAGACGAGGGCGCTGCCGCCCAGCCCGGACAGCAGGTACAGCGCGAGGTAGCGGACGCGTCCCAGGGCCGCCTCCAGCGGACCGCCGATCACCCACAGGGCGAGCATGTTGCCGAAGATGTGCCACCACTCGACGTGCAGGAACACCGAGGTCAGCAGCCGGTGGTACTGCCCGGTGGAGATCCCCTCGACGGGCGCCCCGTAGTACTCCACGTACCGGCCGAGCAGCTCCAGGCTCACGGCCAGAGCGGGCATCGCCAGGACGGCGAGGAACACCGCCGCGTTGATCCCGATCAGGATCTTGGTGACGAGCTGGGGATCGCCCGTCACCAGTCCGCCCGCGACCGTGCGCGGGGCGTTGGCGGCGGCGGAGTGCCCGGTGCCGGAACCGCCCCGGACGCACTCGGGGCACTGGAAGCCCACCGAGGCGCTGATCATGCACTCGGGGCAGATGGGCCGCTCGCAGCGGGTGCAGGTGATCCCCGTGTCGCGGTCCGGGTGGCGGTAGCAGCCCGGCAGGCGGTCGGTGTCCATCGGTCCCCTCGATCGGCGGCGTGACGGGGCCGGCGCCCCGCCGTTCCGGTACACATCGAGTACGGACGGGCGGGCCCCCATGGTTCCCGCCCCGCCGTTCCTGCGGTCAGCGGCGCTCGATCGATACCGACTGGATGATCACGTCGTCCAGCGGCCGCTCGGTGCGCGGGTTGGTGGGGCCGGAGGCGATGGCGTCGACGACCTTGCGGCTGGCCGCGTCGGTGACCTCGCCGAAGATGCTGTGCTTGCGGGTCAGCCAGGCCGTGGGGGCGACCGTGATGAAGAACTGCGAGCCGTTGGTGCCCGGGCCGGCGTTGGCCATCGCCAGCAGGTAGGGCTTGGTGAAGGCCAGGTCGGGGTGGAACTCGTCGGCGAACTGGTAGCCGGGGCCGCCGGTGCCGTTGCCGAGCGGGTCGCCGCCCTGGATCATGAAGCCGCTGATGACGCGGTGGAAGACGGTGCCGTCGTAGAGCGGGGCCGTGGTCTTCTGGCCGTCGGTGGGACGGGTCCACTCACGCTCGCCCGTGGCGAGCTCCACGAAGTTGCGGACGGTCTTCGGAGCGAAGTTCTCCAGAAGCTCGATCTCGATGTCGCCGTGGTTGGTCTTCAGGGTGGCGTAGAGCTTCTCGGCCACGGATCTGCCTTCCATAGTCTTCACTGTCGGGCCCGATCCTCGCACGGAGGGCGGAAAGCCGCGGAAATCCTCCACCCGTATGCCCTGTCGCGCATGCGCCGGCGGCGCTGTGACGGGCATGATCCGACAAAGGGTGGAAAGGTGAACTGTGTCCGCCACCGAGGAGGAGGATCCCGTGACCCGCAAGGACCATGCGCGCCTGGCCGCCGAGAACGCCAAGGACGCCGTGAAGCACGCAGCGGAAGTGGTGGCCCCGTACGCAGAGACCGCCAGGGACGCGGCCGCGCACTACGCGCACGAGGCGAACGAGCGGCTGGCGCCCAAGGTCTCCCACGCGGCCTGCCAGGCCTCGCTGCACGCGCGCGCGGCCTACGACAACCACCTTCATCCCAGGATGCAGGCGGCGCGCACCTACGTTCCCCCGAACGTGGACCGGGCCGCGGTCAAGGCCGTCCACCACACGCGCCTCGCCGCGCGCCAGGCGGCCGAGTACACGGCGCCCCGGTTCGAGAGCGCCCTCGCGGCGAGCCGGCCGGTGGCCGAGGAGGCCGCGTCCCGTTCGACGGCGGCCCTCGCGGCACTGCGCGGCCAGGTCTCGGCCAAGGAGGTGCAGCGCCTGGTGCGGCGGCAGGAGCGCAAGGAGCGGTGCGGCCGCTGGGTCAAGGGCGCCGCACTGGTGGGGCTCCTGGCGGGCGCCGCCTTCGCGGCGTGGAAGTGGTGGGACCAGCAGTCGAACCCGGACTGGCTGGTGGAGCCCCCGGCGGCCACCGAGCTGTCCGCGCAGGACGCCGCCCCGGCCTCCTTCGACGACGAGCTGGCGGAGAAGGAGCACGAGTCGAACGGCGGCCAGAACGCCTGACGCGCGCCGTACGCCCGAGGGGCCCGGATCCACCCGCGGATCCGGGCCCCTCCTGCGTACGGCGCGCTAGTTCGGCAGGGTCAGCACCATCCCCGGCCGGATGAGGTCCGGGTTGGAGCCGACCACGCCCCGGTTCATGGCGTACAGCTCGCGCCAGCGGGCCTCGTTGCCCAGCTCGCGGCGGGCGATGGCGGAGAGCGAGTCGCCGGGCTTGACGGTGTACGTGCGCTTCGTGGCGGCCGGCACCGGCGTCGGGGGCTGCTTCGGCGGCACCGGGACGGCCTTGTGGGCCGCCGAGGCGGGGCTCGGGGCGGCGGGCGCCATGCGCTTGGCCGCGGGCGGGGCCGCCGCCTTGGGCGGAGCCGCGGCGGCCATCCGCTCCGCGGCCGCCTTGGTCGCGGAGGCGGCATCCGCGTAGGAGTCCGCGTACTTGGAGCCCATGTCGGAGCCCGTCTTCGGCCCCTGCCGCTCCGTCTCCCGCTTCGCCTTCTCCGCGGCCTCGTGTTCCTTCTTCTTGTCCGACTTCAGGAAATCGAAGAGTCCCATCGCGTGCGCCTCCGGCGTGCTGTTGCCCCCTGGCCTCATTGCCTCCCCCCACTGTCGTCCACCGTCAGCCGCACGGCCGGGTGACTGGGCCGTACGGGGGACGCCGGCGGCTACTGCTGCCGGGCGCGCCGGGCCGGGCGGGAGGTCTCGGCGGGCACGGCCAGCGGCCCCTGCGCGAGGCGTCCGAGGACCCGCAGCAGACACGCGCGGTCCTCCTCGGCGAGGTCGGCGAGGGCCTCGGCGTGGACCGTGTCGACGATCCGCAGGCTCTCCACGGAGACGGCGGCACCCTTCTCGGTGACCGCGATGATCCGGGCCCGCCGGTCCTTGGTGGAGGGCCGGCGCTCGGCCAGTCCGGCCTTCTCCAGGGCGTCGACGGTCACGACCATCGTCGTCTTGTCCATGTCGCCGATCTCGGCGAGCTGGGCCTGTGTGCGCTCTTCCTCCTGCGCGTGCACGAGGACGCAGTGCATGCGGGCGGTCAGTCCGATCTCACCGAGGGCCGCGGCCATTCGGGTCCGCAGGACGTGGCTGGTGCGGTCCAGGAGGAAGGACAGGTCGGGCTCGGTCGAGGTGGATCCCATCGCAGTCATGGGACCAGCCTAACAATTCGATCCGAAAAAAATAGTCTGCAACAAAACCATCTGCTACGGTCGCATCAGTTGCCGCTGAATGGCCCGCCGATGCCCGCCGACGACGAACCGGAGAGACCCATGACCACCGCAGTTACGGAATCCCCCGCCGGGGCGGCCGCTCCGGCCCGCGGCCCGCGCTCGCGCCGCACCGCCCTCGCCGTGCTCTCGACGGGCATGCTCATGACCGTCCTCGACGGCAGCATCGTCACCGTCGCCATGCCGGCCATCCAGGACGACCTCGGCTTCAGCCCCGCCGGCCTCAGCTGGGTCGTCAACGCCTACCTGATCGCCTTCGGCAGCCTGCTGCTCCTCGCCGGCCGGCTCGGCGACCTGATCGGCCGCCGGCGCATGTTCCTCGCGGGCACCGCCGTCTTCACGGCCGCCTCGCTGCTCGCCGGGTTCGCCGGGTCCCCCGCCCTGCTCATAGCCGCCCGCTTCCTCCAGGGCGTGGGCAGCGCCATGGCCTCCGCCGTCAGCCTCGGGATCCTCGTCACCCTCTTCCCCGGGACCCGCGAACGCGCCAGGGCCATCGCCGTGTTCTCCTTCACCGGAGCGGCCGGGGCCTCCCTCGGGCAGGTGCTCGGCGGGGTCCTCACCGACGCCCTCGACTGGCACTGGATCTTCTTCATCAACCTGCCCATCGGCATCGCCGCCCTGCTGGCCGCCCTGCCCGCGCTCCCCGCCGACCGGGGGCTCGGGCTGCGCGCCGGTGCCGACGTACCGGGCGCCGTACTCGTCACCGCCGGGCTGATGGCCGGGATCTACGCCGTCGTACGCGTCGAGGAGTACGGCTGGACCTCCGCGCACACCCTCGGCCTCGGGGCGCTCTCCCTGGCCCTGCTCGCCGGCTTCGCCCTGCGCCAGGCCAAGACCCGCACCCCGCTGATGCCCCTGCGGATCCTCCGCTCGCGCACCGTGGCCGGCGCCAACCTGGTCCAGGTGCTGATGGTGGCCGCGCTGTTCTCCTTCCAGGTCCTGGTGGCCCTCTACCTCCAGCAGGTCCGGGGCTACGGAGCCGCGGAGACCGGCCTCGCGATGCTGCCGGCCGCCCTGGCGATCGGCGGCATCTCCCTCGGCGGCGCGGCGAAGCTGATCGCCCGCTTCGGCGAGCGCCGCGTCCTGCTCACCGGCCTCGCCCTGCTGGTCGCCGGCCTCGCCCTGCTGACCCGCCTGCCGGTACGGGCCGACTACGTCACCGACCTGCTGCCCGTGATGCTGCTGGCCTCCGGCTTCGGCCTGGCCCTGCCCGCGCTCACCACCCTGGGGATGTCGGGCGCCGACGAGCGGGACGCCGGGCTGGCCTCGGGCCTCTTCAACACCACGCAGCAGATCGGCATGGCCCTCGGCGTCGCCGTCCTGTCCACCCTCGCCGCCTCGCGCACCGAGGCCCTGACGGCCGCCGGGACCGCCCGGCCCGAGGCCCTCACCTCCGGCTACCACCTGGCCTTCGCCACCGGCGCCGGCCTCCTGCTGGCGGCCACCGCCGTCGCGGCCGCCCTCCTGCGCTCCCCGCGGACCCGCTGAACACGGCCCGCCGCGCCCACGAAAAAAGCCCCCCTGACCAGCGTTTGCGCTGGTCAGGGGGGCTTTCCTGAAGTGGAGCCTAGGAGATTCGAACTCCTGACATCTGCCTTGCAAAGGCAGCGCTCTACCAACTGAGCTAAGGCCCCGAGCAACTGGACGCGGACGTCCCCCGGGAAGGAGTGTCCGTTCCGCAGGACAGAGTACCCGGTGCACCCCCGCATCCCGCAAAATGATAGGGACTCCCGCCCCGCGACCACGCTCCGTAAGATGCTCGCGAGGTTCGCACCAGCGAAGGGGAGTAGGAAGAGTGGACGCAGTACAGCAGGAGGCCACGGCCAGAGCCCGGGAACTCCAGCGCAGTTGGTACGGGGAGCCGCTCGGCGCGCTGTTCCGACGGCTCATAGATGACCTCGGCCTCAACCAGGCCCGCCTCGCTGCCGTGCTCGGGCTTTCGGCGCCGATGCTGTCCCAGCTGATGAGCGGGCAGCGCGCCAAGATCGGCAACCCGGCCGTGGTCCAGCGGGTCCAGGCCCTCCAGGACCTCGCGGGCCAGGTGGCGGACGGCAGCGTCAGCGCCGCCGAGGCCACCGACCGGATGGACGAGATCAAGAACACCCAGGGCGGTTCCGTCCTCAGCAACAGCGGTCAGACCAGCACCGGTTCCGGCGCCCCCACCGTCAAGCGCGTCGTGCGCGAGATCCAGTCGCTGCTGCGCTCGGTCGCCGCGGCCGGCGACATCATCGAGGCGGCGGACACCCTCGCCCCCACCCATCCCGAGCTGGCGGAGTTCCTCCGGGTCTACGGGGCGGGCCGCACCTCCGAGGCGGTGTCCCACTACGAGGCCCACCAGAACTGACACGCGCGGGTGACGGGGGGGCGGGCGCAGCGACGGGTGAGGTCCTCGCCGGCCGGTACGAGCCGGTCGATCCGATCGGACGGGGCGGCGCGGGCGCCGTCTGGCGGACCCGGTACCGGCGCCGCCGCACGTACGTCGCCGCGTAGGTCCTCCTCCAGGGCGATGCCCACATGCTCCTGCGGTCCGTGCGCGAGCAGGCCCTGCGCATCGACCACCCCGCACGTCCTGGCCCCCGCCGGCCGGGCGGCGGACGACGACAAGGTCCTGTTCACCATGGACCTCGTCGCCGGCGGCTCCCTGGCCCACGTGCTCGGGGACTACGGGCCGCTGCCGCCCCGGTTCGTGTGCGTGCTGCTCGACCAGCTCCTGTCGGGGCTGGCGGCGGTGCACGCGGAGGGCGTCGTCCACCGCGACGTCAAACCGGCCGACATCCTGAGGGAGGCCACCGAAACCGGGCGGCCGCACCTGCGGCTGTCCGACTTCGGGATCTCCGTGCGCAAGGGCGAGCACGGCTCACGGACACCGACCGCGTCGTCGGCACGCCGGGCTGCTTCGCCCGGAACAACCGGCGGGCGCCGAGCCCGACTTCCCCGCCGACCTCTTCGCCGTCGGCCTGGTCGCCCTGTACCTCCTGCACGGGAGCCGGCCCGACGCGCGCGCCCCGGTGGAACAGTTCGGGGCGCACGGCACCCCGGAAGCCCCCGAGGGCGTCCCCGCGCCCCTGTGGGGCGTGATCCCGAACCTCCTGCACCCGGCCCCCGCGAGCCGGTTCCGGGCCGCCACAGGGGCGCGCAAGGCCCTTGCCGAGGCCGCCCAGTTGCAGCCCGACGCCGTGCCCGGCGAGAAGCCGGTGCAGGTGTTCGACCAACTCGGTCCGCTTCCGCCCGGTTTCGGTCCCGACGGGCCTGAAACCACCCCCGCCGCACCGCCGGTGCGTTTCGGCCCGCCCCCGCCGGCGCCGTCCGACGCACCCGGTCCGTCACACCCACCCCGAATTCGCTACAGCAACCCAGATCTTTGCGTAACCGAACTTCCCCCCGGCGCCGCGGGCGGGCCCGGAACAGCACGAAGCCCCGGCAGCAGCGGCGGCCGGGGCTTCATGGAATCAATCGTGGGGCTCACACACCGGAACCAGAGGGCACGGAGTCGGTTGCCTCCGTCCACAGGTCCTGCTCGGCACGGTCCGCCTGGATCTGGCGGTACACGAGGAGCCCGCCGATGGCGGCCAGTGCGACCAGGAGCAGCTTCTTCACGGCGCGACCTCGTCTTTCGTAGACGTTGGGGACTTCTGGCCGCCAACAATACACACCGACCGATACCGATCGGTTACCTGGGACCGCCCCGGACGGACCAACGAAGAAGACCCCCAGGCCTTGGCCTGGGGGTCTTCGACACTGTGGGGCTAACAGGATTTGAACCTGTGGCCTCATCCTTATCAGGGATGCGCTCTAACCAACTGAGCTATAGCCCCTCCGCGCCTGCGCGCTGACTCCTGAAGATTAGCGCACAGACGCAGTGGAACCCAAATCCCCCGGCGCGGAGCCCCTGAGGTCACCGCCGCGGGGCTTTCCCGCAGGTCAGTCAGCGGGTCATTCGTCCTCGGCCAGCGTGAGCTCCACGCCGCCGACGAAGCCCGCCGACAGGTTGTAGATGAACGAACCCAGCGTCGCCAGAGCCGTCATCAGCACCACGTCGATCACCGCGATGACCGAGGTGAAGATCAGCACGCGCGGCAGCGACAGGAACGACTGGAGGTCGAACCCGTTGCCCTCGTTCGAGCCGGTCGCCTCGCTGATGGTCCCGCCGACCGTCGAGAAGATGCCCATGGCGTCCATGACCATCCACAGCACCGCCGCCGCGACGACGGTGCACAGGCCCAGCGCGATCGACAGCAGGAAGCTGACCTTCATCACGGACCACGGGTCGGCCTTCGCCACCCGCAGCCGCGCCTTGCGCGTCCTGGGGGCCGTACGGACCCCCGGGACGGCCCCGCGCTGCGCACCCGGGCCCGTGGGCGCCGCGTAGGCCTGCGGGGGCTTCTGGGGCTGTCCGGCCCGGTCCTTGGCCGGCCCCTTGGGCTGGTCCTTGGCGGTCTGGCCCCTGGACTGGTCCTTGGGCTGGTCCTTGGGCTCGCCCTTGGCGCCGGCCTGGTCCTTGGTGGCCTGGTCCTTGGCCGTCTCCTTCGCCTTCGGCTGCGTCTTGGTCTGCGCCGTCGGCTTGGGTTCCGGTTCTCGGGTGTCCGTCACGGTTCCCCCCTGGGAGTCCGCGGCGGGGCCACGGGCACCGTTCGCTCCAGTCTCGGCCGGTCCGGCGCCCGTGGCTCCACTCACGACTTACTCCTCGTGCTCCCCGACCGAGGGCTCCGTGCCCTCGGCCGCCCCGGCGGCCGCTGCGTCGGCCGCCGCGGCCTCGATCTCTGACTCGATCTCGTCGGCCTCGTCAGCTTCCTGACCGGCCTCGGCGTTACGAGCGATGCCGACCACGGCATCGCGCTTGCCCAGGTTGATCAGCTGGACGCCCATGGTGTCACGGCCGGTCTCCCTGACTTCGCTGACGCGCGTGCGGATCACACCACCGCCGAGCGTGATGGCGAGGATCTCATCCGACTCGTCGACCACCAACGCGCCGACCAGCGAACCGCGGTCCTCGACGATCTTCGCCGCCTTGATGCCCAGACCGCCACGGCCCTGGACCCGGTACTCGTCCACCGCCGTCCGCTTCGCGTAGCCGCCGTCGGTGGCGGTGAAGACGAACGTACCCGGCCGGACAACGCTCATCGACAGCAGTTCGTCACCCTCGCGGAAGCTCATGCCCTTCACACCGGAAGTGGCACGGCCCATCGGGCGCAGCGCCTCGTCGGTCGCGGTGAAGCGGATCGACTGCGCCTTCTTGCTGATGAGCAGCAGGTCGTCCTCGGCGGAGACCAGCTCGGCACCGATCAGCTCGTCGTCGCCGCCGTCCTCGGTCTCCCGGAGGTTGATCGCGATGACGCCGCCGGAGCGCGGGGAGTCGTAGTCCTTGAGCGCCGTCTTCTTCACCAGGCCGCCCTTGGTGGCCAGGATCAGGTAGGGCGCCGCCTCGTAGTCGCGGATCGCGAGCACCTGGGCGATCTTCTCGTCCGGCTGGAAGGCCAGCAGGTTCGCCACGTGCTGGCCGCGCGCGTCGCGGCCGGCGTCCGGGAGCTCGTACGCCTTGGAGCGGTAGACGCGGCCCTTGTTCGTGAAGAACAGCAGCCAGTGGTGCGTGGTGGAGACGAAGAAGTGGTCGACCAGGTCGTCCTGCTTCAGCTTCGTGCCGCGCACGCCCTTGCCGCCGCGCTTCTGCGAGCGGTAGTCCTCGGTCTTGGTGCGCTTGACGTAGCCGCCGTGCGTGATGGTGACGACGATGTCCTCTTCGGCGATCAGGTCCTCGATGGACATGTCACCGTCGAAGGGCACCAGCTTGGAGCGCCGGTCGTCGCCGTACTTCTCGACGATCGCCGCCAGTTCCTCGCTGACGATCGAGCGCTGCTTCTCCGGCGAGGCCAGGATCGCGTTGTACTCGTTGATCTTCGCCTGGAGTTCGTCGTGCTCGGCGACGATCTTCTGGCGCTCCAGGGCCGCCAGGCGGCGCAGCTGCATCTCCAGGATCGCGTTCGCCTGGATCTCGTCGATCTCCAGGAGGCCCATCAGGCCCTCGCGCGCGATCTCGACCGTGTTGCTGCGCCGGATGAGGGCGATGACCTCGTCGATGGCGTCCAGCGCCTTGAGCAGGCCGCGCAGGATGTGGGCCCGCTCCTCCGCCTTGCGCAGGCGGAAGCGCGTACGGCGGACGATGACCTCGATCTGGTGCTGCACCCAGTGGCGGATGAACGCGTCGATCGACAGGGTGCGCGGCACCCCGTCCACCAGCGCCAGCATGTTCGCGCCGAAGTTCGTCTGCAGGTCGGTGTGCTTGTAGAGGTTGTTCAGCACGACCTTGGCGACGGCGTCGCGCTTGAGCACGATCACCAGGCGCTGACCGGTCCGGGACGAGGTCTCGTCGCGGACGTCGGCGATGCCGCCGATCTTGCCGTCCTTGACCAGGTCGGCAATCTTCTGCGCCAGGTTGTCCGGGTTGGTCTGGTACGGAAGCTCCGTGACCACCAGGCACTGGCGGTTCTGGATCTCCTCGACCTCGACCACGGCGCGCATCGTGATGGAGCCGCGCCCGGTCCGGTACGCCTCCTCGATGCCCTTGCGGCCCACGACGAGGGCGCCGGTCGGGAAGTCCGGGCCCTTGATGCGCTCGATGAGCGCGTCCTGGAGCTCCTCGTGGGAGGCTTCCGGGTGCTCCAGCGCCCACTGGGCGCCGGCCGCGACCTCGCGCAGGTTGTGCGGCGGGATGTTGGTGGCCATGCCGACGGCGATACCGGCGGAGCCGTTGACCAGCAGGTTCGGGAACCGCGCCGGCAGGACGGTGGGCTCCTGGTTGCGGCCGTCGTAGTTGTCCTGGAAGTCGACGGTCTCCTCGTCGATGTCCCGGAGCATCTCCATGGCCAGCGGCATGAGCTTGCACTCGGTGTAGCGCATGGCGGCCGCCGGGTCGTTGCCCGGGGAGCCGAAGTTGCCGTTGGAGTCCACCAGCGGCATGCGCATCGACCACGGCTGGGCCAGGCGGACCAGGGCGTCGTAGATGGAGCTGTCACCGTGCGGGTGGTACGTGCCCATGACGTCGCCGACGACGCGGGCGCACTTGTAGAAGCCCTTCTCGGGCCGGTAGCCGCCGTCGTACATCGCGTACAGCACACGACGGTGGACGGGCTTGAGGCCGTCGCGCACGTCGGGCAGCGCGCGGGAGACGATGACGGACATCGCGTAGTCGAGGTAGGAGCGCTGCATCTCCGTCTCGAGCCCGACGGGCTCGATGCGCAGCACGGGCTGCTCCTCCGCGGCGTTCTCGGCGGTGGGGGTGGTTTCGTCGGCCATTGCTGGTCAGGAATCCTTTCAGGCGGCGGTCAGCGGAGGCCGACTCAGATGTCGAGGAAGCGGACGTCCTTGGCGTTGCGCTGGATGAAGGAGCGCCGCGCCTCGACGTCCTCACCCATCAGCACCGAGAACAGGTCGTCGGCCTGCGCCGCGTCGTCCAGGGTGACCTGGCCGAGCACACGGTGGTCCACGTCCATGGTGGTGACGCGCAGCTCCTCGGCGTTCATCTCGCCCAGACCCTTGAAGCGCTGGATCGAGTCCTCCCTGATGCGCTTGCCGTTCTGCTTGCCGAGCTCGACCAGGGCGTCGCGCTCGCGGTCCGAGTACGCGTACTCGAAGTCGTCGCGACCCCACTTGATCTTGTAGAGCGGCGGACGGGACAGGTACACGTGCCCGGCCTCGACCAGCGGACGCATGAAGCGGAACAGGAAGGTCAGCAGCAGGGTGTTGATGTGCTGGCCGTCGACGTCGGCGTCCGCCATCAGGATGATCTTGTGATAGCGGAGCTTCTCGATGTCGAAGTCCTCGTGCACACCGGTGCCGAAGGCGCTGATCAGCGCCTGGACCTCGGTGTTCTGGAGGATCTTGTCGATACGGGCCTTCTCGACGTTCAGGATCTTGCCGCGGATGGGCAGGATGGCCTGGTACATCGGGTTGCGGCCGGACTTCGCGGAGCCGCCGGCGGAGTCGCCCTCGACGATGAAGATCTCGCACTTGGTCGGGTCGTTCGACTGGCAGTCGGAGAGCTTGCCCGGCAGCGAGGCGCTCTCCAGAAGGCCCTTGCGGCGGGTCAGGTCACGGGCCTTGCGGGCCGCGACGCGGGCCGTGGCCGCCTGGATCGCCTTGCGGACGATGTCCGCGGCCTCGACCGGGTTGCGGTCGAACCAGTCACTGAGGTGCTCGTGGACGACCTTCTGAACGAAGGTCTTGGCCTCCGTGTTGCCCAGCTTGGTCTTCGTCTGGCCCTCGAACTGGGGCTCGCCCAGCTTGACCGAGATGATCGCCGTCAGACCCTCGCGGATGTCCTCGCCGGCGAGGTTGTCGTCCTTCTCGCGGAGCAGCTTCTTGTCCCGCGCGTAGCGGTTGACCAGGCCGGTCAGCGCCGCGCGGAAGCCCTCTTCGTGGGTGCCGCCCTCGTGCGTGTGGATCGTGTTCGCGAAGGAGTAGACGCCCTCGCTGTACTGCGAGTTCCACTGCATCGCGATCTCGACCGAGAGCATGCGCTCCTTGTCCTCGGCCTCGACGTCGATGACGGTGGGGTGGATCAGCTCGCCCTTGCGCGAGTTGAGGTACTTCACGAAGTCGACGATGCCGCCCTCGTAGTAGTACTTCACCGTGCGCGCGGTGGGCTCGGCCGCGTCCGCGTCGGGGTCGTCCGCGCCCACGGTGGCCTTCGCCGACTCGCGCTCGTCGGTCAGCGTCAGGGTCAGGCCCTTGTTGAGGAAGGCCATCTCCTGGAAGCGCCGCGACAGCGTCTCGAAGGAGTACTCGGTGGTCTCGAAGATGTCGCCGTCGGCCCAGAACGTCACCGACGTACCGGTCTCGTCGGTCTCCTCGTTCTTGGCCAGCGGGGCCGTCGGGACGCCCAGCTTGTAGTCCTGGGTCCAGCGGTGGCCGTCCGTCTTGACCTCGACCGCGACCTTGGTGGACAGGGCGTTCACGACGGACACGCCGACGCCGTGCAGACCGCCGGAGACGGCGTAGCCGCCGCCGCCGAACTTGCCGCCCGCGTGCAGGACGGTCAGGACGACCTCGACGGCCGGCTTGCCCTCGGACGGCACGATGCCGACCGGGATGCCTCGGCCGTTGTCGACCACGCGCACCCCGCCGTCGGCGAGGATCGTCACGTCGATGGTGTCCGCGTGCCCGGCCAGCGCCTCGTCGACCGAGTTGTCGACGACCTCGTAGACGAGGTGGTGCAGACCACGCTCGCCCGTCGAGCCGATGTACATACCCGGCCGCTTGCGCACTGCGTCCAGGCCCTCCAGGACCTGGATCGCACTGGCGTCGTAATTCTTCTCGTTGGAGTCGCCGGAATCGGCCACGAAGCGCCCTTTCTGGCACAGCGCAGCCCGTACTCCGGACCAGCGTGTGCGCCGGCGGGAGCGGCCGCGTCGATCTGCGTTGTCTGCGTTGTCGTGCTGTCTCCCGCGGATCGGGCGGGATTGCTTCCAGTCTACCGGTACCACTGACACGAATGGGGGTTTGCCGGTGCCTGAGTCCGCATGTGCCGCCCTGAACCTCCTCTCCGAGACTCCCCATATTCGGGGAGGGGCTCAAAGAGGCTCACACGGGCGTCCAGCGCTTCGGCCTGTCAACCTTCCACTACCGTGAGGGACACCACCTCCGCCGGACCCGCCGGGGCGCTGCGGCCCGGCCCGCGCAGAGGGCTCCGCGGGGCCCGGACGAGGCCTCCGCGCTACCCGTCGCGGGCCGTGCGCGGACCTGGCGCGGGCCTGGCGCGGGTCATCACCGCTGGCCGGAACCCCTACGGTCGCGGAACCGGCCGGGCGGCCGGAACCCGCTCAGCCGTAGGTGTCGCCGGGGCCGGTGCTGCCCGGGGCCCGCCACGGCCCGTACCGCTTGGGGCGGCCGCCCGGTCCCTGCACCTTGATCAGCCGGACCGTGCCCTGTCCCAGTTCCGCGTTCAGCCGTGCCACCAGCTGCGGGGCCAGCAGCTTCAGCTGCGCGGCCCACGCCGAGGAATCGCACCGCACGAGGAGTTCACGCTCCTCGTAGCGCTCCGGTTCACAGTGCGCCGCGATCTCCGGGCCGACGATCTCCGCCCAGCGCTCCATCACCCCGGCGACCGCGATCGGCATCTCCCAGCCGCGCTCGGTGCGCAGCCGGTCCAGGGCGGCCATCAGCGGCATCGGGTCCCGGCCGTCGGCGCGGGCCCCCGAGCGCAGCCCGGGCTGCTGCCGGCGCTGCTTCCCGCCCGCCGCGTTGCCCCGGGCGCGGGCCTGCTCGCGCGCGGCCGCGAGGGCCTGGCGGGCCAGGTCCACCCCGGAGGGCTCCGGAGCCTTGCGCTCGTGCCGGTCGCCGTCGGTCACAGCCGGGTCACCTCGCCGCCGGACACCCCGAAGCGGGTGCCCGTCAGCACGCCCGGGACGTCGTCGTCGACCGCCGCCGTCACCAGTACCTGTTCGCCGCCCGCCACCAGCTCCGCGAGCCGCTCGCGGCGGCGCGCGTCCAGCTCCGCGAAGACGTCGTCGAGGATCAGCACCGGCTCCGCCCCCTCCGAGCGCAGCAGTTCGTACGAGGCCAGGCGCAGGGCCAGCGCGTACGACCAGGATTCCCCGTGGCTGGCGTACCCCTTGGCGGGGAGGTCGCCGAGGCGCAGCAGGAGGTCGTCGCGGTGCGGGCCTGCCAGGGTCACCCCGCGCTCGATCTCCTGCTTGCGGACCTGGGACAGGGTGGCGAGCAGGGCCTCGTAGAGCTCCTCGCGGGTGCGGGCGGCGCCGCTGTCGACCGGGTCGCCCGCGGAGGACCTGTACGCGAGCGCGAGCGGGCCGCCGCCGGGGGCGAGCTGCTCGTACGCCTTGTCGGCGAGCGGCAGCAGGGTGGCGATCAGTTCGAGGCGCTGGGCGAGGAGCTCGGCGCCGACGCGCGCGAGGTGCTGGTCCCAGACGTCGAGGGTGGACAGGTCCATGGAGCGGCCGCCGTGGCGGCGGGCCATCGCGGCGGACTTCAGGAGGGTGTTGCGCTGCTTGAGGACGCGCTCGTAGTCGGAGCGGACCGCCGCCATCCGCGGGGAGCGGGCCGTCACGAGCTCGTCGAGGAAGCGGCGCCGTTCTCCGGGGTCGCCCTTGACCAGGGCGAGGTCCTCCGGGGCGAACAGCACCGTGCGTACGATCCCCAGTACGTCGCGGGGTCTGACCTGCGAGGACCGGTTGACGCGGGCGCGGTTGGCGCGGCCCGGGTTCAGTTCGAGCTCGACCAGCTGCTGGCGTTCGCCCTGGGTGACGGCGGCGCGGATGACCGCCCGGTCGGCGCCCATGCGGACGAGCGGGGCGTCCGAGGAGACGCGGTGGCTGCCCAGGGTGGCCAGGTAGCCGATGGCCTCGACGAGGTTGGTCTTGCCCTGGCCGTTGGGGCCCACGAAAGCCGTGACGCCCGGGGCGAGGGGAACCTCGGCCCGGGCGTACGAGCGGAAGTCGGCCAGCGAGAGATGCGATACGTGCATGCGGCGCCGACCTCCCCCGGCTTCCTGCTGTGCTCTGTGGTGCGGTGTTGCTGTGGTGCGCTTGCTTCCTGCCGGCTGCTTCTTCCCGGCTACTTCTTCTCGACCGCGTGGCCGCCGAACTGGTTGCGCAGCGCGGCGATCATCTTCATCTGCGGCGAGTCGTCCTGGCGGGACGCGAACCGGGCGAACAGCGAGGCCGTGATCGCCGGCAGCGGGACGGCGTTGTCGATGGCCGCCTCGACGGTCCAGCGGCCCTCGCCCGAGTCCTGGGCGAAGCCCTTGAGCCGGTCGAGGTGCTCGTCCTCGTCCAGCGCGTTGACGGCGAGGTCCAGCAGCCAGGAGCGGATGACCGTGCCCTCCTGCCAGGACCGGAAGACCTCGCGGACGTCGGTGACCGAGTCGACCTTCTCCAGGAGCTCCCAGCCCTCGGCGTAGGCCTGCATCATGGCGTACTCGATGCCGTTGTGGACCATCTTCGCGAAGTGGCCCGCGCCGACCTTGCCGGCGTGCACGGAGCCGAAGTCGCCCTCGGGCTTGAGGGCGTCGAAGATCGGCTGGACCACGGCGACGTCCTTCTCGTCGCCGCCGTACATCAGCGCGTAGCCGTTCTCCAGGCCCCAGACGCCGCCGGAGACGCCGCAGTCGACGAAGCCGATGCCCTTGGCCTTGAGCTCCTCGGCGTGCTTCTCGTCGTCGGTCCAGCGCGAGTTGCCGCCGTCGACGACGATGTCGCCGGGGGAGAGCAGCTCGGCCAGCTCGTCGACGGTGGACTGCGTCGCGGCCCCGGCAGGGACCATCACCCACACGACGCGGGGGGACTGCAGGCCGTCCACAAGCTCCTGCAGGCTGTGGACATCGGCGAGGTCCGGGTTGCGGTCGTATCCGATGACGGTGTGGCCTGCGCGGCGGATGCGCTCGCGCATGTTGCCGCCCATCTTGCCGAGACCGACGAGACCGAGCTCCATCAGGTGGGTTCCTTAAGCGTTGGGGCCGTCTGTACGGGGCTTCCCGGTACCGGTGGGTTCCGGTCGGTTTTCCTGGGTCGCCCGCCGGGTCCGAGCCTACGCCGGGCCATGGCCCCGGGCCGCTCCGGACGGCGCCGGGCCCGGCACTCGCCGCTGCGAGACCGGGCCCGGTGCCGGTGTACGGCGGGAGCGGGTCAGCCGGAGAGGCGGACCGGCATGATCAGGTACTTGTAGGCCTCGTCGGCCTCCGCGTCCACCGCGGGCCGGCCGCTGAGCAGCGCGGGCTTGGTGGACGTGGTGAAGCTGAGCTGGGCGGCGGGCGAGTCGATGGCGCTCAGGCCGTCCAGCAGGAAGGTGGGGTTGAAGGCGATCGAGATGTCGTCGCCCTCCAGGTTGGCGTCGACGCGCTCCACAGCCTGTGCGTCGTCGCTGGAGCCCGCTTCCAGGATCAGCACGCCCTGCTCGAAGCTGAGGCGGACCGGCGTGTTGCGCTCGGCGACCAGGGCCACGCGCTTGACGGCCTCGACGAACGGGGCGGTCTCGATCACGGCGACGGAGTTGAACTCCGTCGGGAAGAGCGTGCGGTACTTCGGCAGGTCGCCCTCGAGCAGGCGGGTGGTGGTGCGGCGGCCCGCGCCCTCGAAGCCGATGAGGCCCTCGCCCTGGCCGGAGCCGGAGAGCGCCAGGGTGACGGTGTCACCGCTGGTCAGGGACTTGGCGGTGTCCAGGAGGGTCTTGGCGGGCACCAGGGCCACGGCCGAGGCCTCCGGGTTCTCCGGCTTCCACAGGAACTCGCGGACCGCGAAGCGGTAGCGGTCGGTGGAGGCCAGGGTGACGCGGTCGCCCTCGATCTCGATGCGGACACCGGTCAGCACGGGCAGCGTGTCGTCACGGCCGGCGGCGATGGCGACCTGCGCGGCGGCGGAGGCGAAGACCTCGCCGGGCACGGTGCCGGTGGCGGTCGGCATCTGCGGGAGCGCCGGGTACTCCTCCACAGGCAGGGTGTGGAGTGTGAACCGCGAGGAGCCGCAGACCACGGTCGCCCGTACACCGTCTGTGGAAATCTCCACCGGGCGGTTGGGCAGGGCGCGGCAGATGTCGGCGAGGAGCCGGCCGGAGACGAGGACGGTGCCGTCCTCCTCCACGTCCGCCTCGACGGAGACGCGGGCCGAGACCTCGTAGTCGAAGCCGGAGAGGGACAGGGTGCCCTCCTCGGCCTTCAGCAGCAGGCCCGCGAGTACGGGCACCGGCGGCCGGGCCGGGAGGCTGCGTGCAGCCCAGGCCACCGCCTCCGCGAGTACGTCGCGCTCCACCCGGATCTTCACCGGAACCGCCTCCTGCTGTTGCTCGCTCGTCTGCCGGCCTTCGTCGTCGGCCCGTCGATGCCTCGACCGATGCCGGGGACCAGTCTGACGTACGGCGCCGACAGTCGTCGCGGCTGGCGGTCAAGTCGGGAGCGAGGAGGCGGGACGGCCGTCCGGCGAGTTGTGCACAGGACCCGCTTGAAAACCGAAACCGGCCTAACTCTCCATGGGGGTAGTAGTAGGGCCTGTGGAAACGGTGGATAAGCCCGTTCTCCCAGGTCAGCCCGCGTTTTTTATCCCCACACCCTGTGGGTGGGACCGGTGGACAACCGGGGGTGTCTGTGGAGAACCGAAAGTTCTGCACAGGCCGTCCCCAGGGGAGCCCCACTAGTCCACAGGTGTGTCCCCAGCTTTTCCCCAGAAGTCCACAGAGCAAACGTCGACATCCGTGTGACCGCTTTCACTCGGGGCGGTGACGGGGGGTGTGCCGTTGCCGAACAGTGGACAACGGTGTGGAGAACCGTCGGGAACCTGTGCACAGGATGCGCGAACCTGTGGGTCGGCGGTGGACAGAGGAGTGGATGAGCCTGTGGACGATTTTTCTGTCCACAGCCTGTGGATGACGCTTGCTCACAATTCCACAGGGTCCTGACCTGCCCTGATGGTTCCTCAACAGGCACGCCTGTGGACAGATTGTGGGCGGTGTGGACTGTCCTCAGGCTGTGGACGGAAGAAAACCGGGGAATCTGTGGACAACGGGCCCTCCCGGGGGCGCATTCGAACAGAGCAGGGGCGCACGGCCGAAGAAGGGCGCCCCCGGTTCGATCCGGAAGCGCCCTGTCGTGAGGTTTGAGGGACCGCCAGCCGGCCCGTGCGGGGCCCGCGTCAGCCGTTCTTGATGCGGTTGGTGAGCTCCGTGACCTGGTTGTAGATCGAGCGCCGTTCCGCCATCAGGGCGCGGATCTTGCGGTCCGCGTGCATGACGGTGGTGTGGTCCCGCCCGCCGAACTGGGCGCCGATCTTCGGCAGCGACAGGTCGGTGAGCTCGCGGCACAGGTACATGGCGATCTGCCGGGCGGTGACCAGGACCCGGCTGCGCGAGGAGCCGCACAGGTCGTCCACGGTCAGGCCGAAGTAGTCGGCGGTGGCCGCCATGATGTCGGAGGCGGTGATCTCGGGCGCGCTGTCCTCGCCGCCCGGGATCAGGTTCTTGAGGACGTCCTCGGTGAGCCCGAGGTCCACCGGCTGCCGGTTCAGGCTCGCGAAGGCGGTGACGCGGATCAGCGCCCCCTCCAGCTCGCGGATGTTGCGCGAGATGCGGGAGGCGATGAACTCCAGTACCTCCGGCGGGGCGTTGAGCTGCTCCTGGACGGCCTTCTTGCGCAGGATCGCGATGCGCGTCTCCAGCTCGGGCGGCTGGACGTCGGTGATCAGGCCCCACTCGAAGCGGTTGCGGAGCCGGTCCTCCAGGGTGACGAGCTGCTTGGGCGGCCGGTCGGAGGAGAGGACGATCTGCTTGTTGGCGTTGTGGAGCGTGTTGAAGGTGTGGAAGAACTCCTCCTGCGTCGACTCCTTGCTCGCGAGGAACTGGATGTCGTCGACGAGCAGGATGTCCATCTCCCGGTACCGCTTGCGGAAGGCGTCGCCCTTGCCGTCGCGGATGGAGTTGATGAACTCGTTGGTGAACTCCTCCGAGCTCACGTACCGCACGCGGGTGCCGGGGTAGAGGCTCCGCGCGTAGTGCCCGATGGCGTGCAGCAGGTGCGTCTTGCCGAGGCCCGACTCCCCGTAGACGAAGAGGGGGTTGTACGCCTTCGCCGGCGCTTCGGCGACGGCCACCGCGGCGGCGTGCGCGAAGCGGTTGGAGGCACCGATGACGAAGGTGTCGAAGAGGTACTTGGGGTTCAGTCGGGCGGTCGGCTCCAGCGGGCCCGAGGTGGAGCCGCCGGAGGGCGCCGACGGCGGGGGCGCCGGCGTCGGCCGGCCGGGCGCGGGGCGCGGGGACGGCTGCTCGTACTGCTGCCGCTCGTAGCCCTGGGGCTCGTACGGCTGGGACTCGTACGAGGGGGAGTCGTACTTCTCGGGCTCGTAGCCGGGCTGCTCGTACTTCTGCTGCTCGTAGCCGCCCTGGTCGTACCCGCCGGGCTCGGGCTGCTGGAGGTAGCCGGGCTGCGGGGTGGCGTAGGGGTCCCGCTCCGGGAAGCCGCCCAGGCGCTGCTGCTGCCAGCCGTACTCGTCCTGGCCGCCGCGGGGCCAGGAGCCGGGCTCCTGGCGCGGCTGCTGGTACTCCGGGTAGGCGGGGCGGGCGGCGGGGAGCTGCTCCTCGCCGGCCCCGGGGCGCTGGCCGCCGTAGGGCTCGTAGCCCTCGCGCGGGGACGGGGCGGGCGGGGCCGACGGCGCGGGCTCGCCCGCGGAGTCGTCCACGGTGATCGCGATCCGGATCGGCCGGCCGCACTCGCGGCTCAGGGCGTCGCTGATGAGAGGGGCGAGACGGCCCTCCAGGACCCGCTTGCCCCACTCGTTGGGCACGGCGAGCAGCGCGGTGTCGGCGACGAGGGCGAGCGGCTGGCATCGTTCCACCCACTGCTTGTCCTTGGGCTCGATCCCCTGCTGGCCCTCCCCGAGCAGCTTCTCGAGCACGCGTGGCCACACTGCGGCAAGATCGGCAGGTACGTCAGCCACAGAGCACGCTCTCTCACAGGTCCCGGTCCCACGAATGTGTGGTTCTTTGGGACGGTCGGGACAAAAAATCCGGGATCAGACAACGGTAGTCAGGCCGGTGGGTAGGGTTCAAGTCGTTGTCCACAGCCTGTGCACAGTGTGGGGCAGGGGACGCTCGGTTTGACCGGATGGCGTAGCCGCGCGTACCGTAACGAGGTCGAGTTGTCGATGGCTGCTGCCGCCTGCCTACCGATGGGCGAAGATCACTGTTTGTGATCATTTAGCGGTGTCCACTCGGGCGAACACGCGAGTTCCTCGTGGGCGCACGGTGACAGCCAGGCGATGTACCGCCACAACGATTCATTCTCTGGAGCCCCCGAGTGAGCAAGCGCACCTTCCAGCCGAACAACCGCCGTCGTGCCAAGACCCACGGCTTCCGTCTGCGGATGCGTACCCGTGCCGGTCGCGCGATCCTGGCGAACCGCCGCAGCAAGGGCCGTTCCGCCCTTTCCGCGTAACAACGCGCAGGTCGTGACGTCGTGCTGTCTCCCGAAAATCGGCTGAGGCGGCGCGAGGACTTCGCGAGCGCGGTGCGCCGAGGGCGCCGGGCAGGTCGCCCGCTCCTCGTCGTCCACCTACGTACAAGCGGTGCAACGGACCCGCACGAGCCGGGGGATGTCGATCCCTCGCCGCGTGCGGGTTTCGTCGTCAGCAAGGCCGTCGGCATCGCCGTGGTCCGCAACCGGGTCAAGCGCCGTCTCCGCCATCTCGTGCGTGATCGGCTGGCCCAGCTGCCCGCCGGTAGCCTGGTGGTGGTGCGGGCCCTGCCCGGAGCCGCTGACGCCGGCGTCGACGAGCTGGCCCGTGACCTGGACGCCGCCTTGGCGCGGCTGCTGGGAGGCGTGGCTCGATGAAGTACCCGCTGCTCGCTTTGATCAAGCTGTACCAGTGGACGATCAGTCCGCTGCTCGGGCCGGTGTGCCGCTATTACCCGTCGTGTTCGCACTACGGGTTCACGGCCATCGACCGGCATGGTGCGGTGAAGGGGACGGTTCTGACCGCCTGGCGGATCCTGCGGTGCAATCCGTGGTCCCCGGGTGGTGTGGATCATGTCCCACCCCGGAAACGCCCGCGTTGGCACGAGCAGCTGCGCAGTGCGTTGCGTAGATCTCGCAATGCTCAAGGAGCCTGATTAGTGGACACGATTGCCAGTCTGTTCAGCTTTATCACCACACCCGTGTCGTGGATCATCGTCCAGTTCCACAAGGTCTACGGCGCGATCTTCGGTGCGGACAGTGGATGGGCCTGGGGCCTGTCCATCGTGTCCCTGGTGATCCTGATCCGCATCTGTCTGATCCCGCTCTTCGTGAAGCAGATCAAGGCGACGCGAGGCATGCAGGCGCTCCAGCCGAAGATGAAGGCGATCCAGGAGCGCTACAAGAACGACAAGCAGCGTCAGTCCGAAGAGATGATGAAGCTGTACAAGGAGACGGGCACCAACCCGCTCTCCTCGTGCCTTCCCATCCTGGCGCAGTCGCCGTTCTTCTTCGCCCTCTACCACGTGCTCGCGAGCATCGCCAACGGCAAGACCATCGGCGTGATCAACCAGTCGCTGCTGGAGAGCGCCCGTCAGGCGCACATCTTCGGTGCCCCGCTGGCCGCCAAGTTCACGGACAGCGCCGAGAAGGTCGCGGCCCTGGACGCCTCGATCACCAACGTGCGCATCGTCACGGCGGTCATGATCGTCCTGATGTCGCTGTCGCAGTTCTACACGCAGCGCCAGCTGATGCAGAAGAACGTCGACCTCTCGGTCAAGACCCCCTTCATGCAGCAGCAGAAGATGCTGATGTACATCTTCCCGGTGATCTTCGCCGTCATGGGCATCAACTTCCCCGTCGGTGTCCTCATCTACTGGCTGACCACCAACGTGTGGACCATGGGCCAGCAGATGTACGTGATCAACCAGAACCCGACGCCGGGCAGCAAGGCCCAGGACCAGTACCTGACCCGTCTGCTGAAGCACGTCAGCACCCACGGCGACGTCAAGGGCCGGGGCAAGAAGAAGATCGTCGCGGCGATCGTGGCCAAGGGCCCGGACCGCAACGACAACGAGCGGAAGTTCATCACCGCGCTGACGAAGCAGGGCATGGCAGCGCAGGCGGACGGCTCCGTGATCAAGAGTTCTGAGGCCACGGCCGACTCGGACGCGGCGAGCGGCGGTGTCGCCACCAAGCGGCAGCAGCCGAAGCGACAGCCGAAGTCCAAGCGTCAGACGCCCCCCAGCAAGCCCTCGAAGAAGTAGAAGGAGTCCCTCCCGTGACGGAAGGCACCACCACCGCCGCCGCTGAGAGTGGCGACACCCTGACCCGCCTCGAGCAGGAGGGTGAGATCGCGGCCGACTACCTTGAGGGTCTGCTGGACATCGCCGACCTGGACGGCGACATCGACATGGACGTCGAGGCCGACCGTGCCGCGGTGTCGATCGTCAGCGACTCGGGCGGCCGTGACCTGCAGAAGCTCGTGGGCCGCGACGGTGAGGTCCTGGAGGCCCTCCAGGAGCTGACCCGCCTCGCCGTGCACCGGGAGACCGGCGACCGCAGCCGGCTGATGCTGGACATCGGGGGCTTCCGGGCGAAGAAGCGCGCGGAGCTGGCGGAGCTGGGCGCCAAGGCCGCCGCTGACGTGAAGGCCTCGGGCGAGCCGCTGAAGCTGGCCCCGATGACCCCCTTCGAGCGCAAGGTCGTCCACGACGCCGTGGCGGCCGCCGGCCTGAAGAGCGAGTCCGAGGGCGAGGAGCCGCAGCGCTTCGTCGTCGTGCTCCCGGCCTGACCGGGAACGTTGTGTGTCGGCCCCGCCTGTGTCGCAGGCGGGGCCGAAGTTTGTAAGCCTGGCAGTTGAACGACACGGTTGAACGACACGGTTTTGGCGTGAGCGGTTCTGTACGGAAGGACGGTCCCCGTGACGGAGGCAGCGGAGCTTCCCGCGGCGCCTGAGGAGGCGCCCCCGGCGCCCGAAGAGGCGCACGCGGTGTTCGGTGAGTTTTTCCCGGAAGCTGTGCGGTACGCGGAGCTGCTGGCGGACGCGGGGGTCAAGCGCGGCCTGATCGGGCCGCGTGAGGTTCCCCGGCTGTGGGAGCGGCACCTGCTGAACTGCGCGGTGCTCTCCGAGGTGGTGCCGGAGGGCGTCACCGTCTGCGACGTGGGTTCGGGTGCCGGCCTGCCCGGCATCCCGCTCGCCCTGGTGCGCCGGGACCTGAAGATCACCCTGTTGGAGCCGCTGCTGCGCAGGACGACCTTCCTCCAGGAAGTCGTGGAGCTGCTCGGCCTGGACCACGTCACCGTGGTGCGCGGCCGGGCCGAAGAGGTGCTGGGCAAGCTCCAGCCCGTGCATGTGGTGACGGCCCGCGCGGTGGCACCGCTGGACCGGCTCGCGGGCTGGGGCGTACCGCTGCTGCGTCCCTACGGCGAGATGCTGGCCCTGAAGGGCGACACCGCGGAGGAGGAGCTGGTCTCGGCGAAGGTCGCGCTGACCAAGCTGGGTGTGGTGAAGACCTCGGTGCTCCACGTGGGCGAGGGTGTCGTCGACCCGTTGTCCACGGTGGTCCGGGTGGAGGTCGGAGAAAGCCCCGGTGGGGTGAGGTTCGCGGCCAAGCGGGCTAAGGCCGCACGGGTGGGGCGGGCGCGCAGGCGCCGCTGAGTCCGTCGCCGAAGGTGCCTTTTGGGGCGGGTTGGGCCCTATAGGTATGGATTTCGGAGTGTCGTAGCGGGCTGAAGACTCCGTCCGGGCATCGTGTTTCACGTGAAACGTCGCTCTCTGCTGCACGGAATCATCAGCCGCGGTCGTGCTGCTGCGGCACCCCGCCCCCGCAACGACGCGGGGGTGGCGGAGTTGTCCACAACGGTGGATTCATCCACAGGAGTACGGGCCCCGCTGGTTCGCGACCCGGGTGGCATGGCAGGCTCTGTTCATCGCGAGCCCGCTGCCGAGGAGAGTGACACCGTGCGGTCCGACGCCAACCTCGCGGGGCCGATGGCCGATCCGGTCCCCGGTCCCCGCTCTGAATCGCCGGGTGAGGATGTTTCACGTGAAACATCGTCCCCGCCCCTCGTGGACAACGACGACATCGAGGACACCCCGCTCGCCCGCGCCGCCCAGCAGGCGGTCCACTCCCTGGGGCACAACGGTGCCGCCCTGCCGCGGCCCGCACAGACCCGGATCATGGTCGTGGCCAACCAGAAGGGCGGCGTCGGCAAGACCACGACGACCGTGAACCTGGCCGCCTCGCTCGCCCTGCACGGTGCGCGCGTCCTGGTCATCGACCTCGACCCGCAGGGCAACGCCTCCACCGCGCTGGGCATCGACCACCACGCGGATGTGCCGTCCATCTACGACGTGCTCGTGGACAGCCGTCCCCTGCTGGAGGTCGTCCAGCCGGTGGTGGACGTGGAAGGGCTCTTCTGTGCCCCGGCCACGATCGACCTCGCCGGTGCGGAGATCGAGCTGGTGTCGCTGGTGGCCCGTGAGAGCCGGCTCCAGCGGGCGATCCAGGCGTACGAGCAGCCGCTCGACTACATCCTCATCGACTGCCCGCCCTCGCTGGGCCTGCTGACGGTGAACGCCATGGTGGCCGGCGCGGAGGTGCTGATCCCCATCCAGTGCGAGTACTACGCGCTGGAGGGCCTGGGACAGCTGCTGCGCAACGTCGACCTGGTGCGGGCCCACCTGAACCCGGCCCTGCACGTCTCGACGATCCTGCTGACGATGTACGACGGCAGGACGCGGCTGGCCTCACAGGTGGCGGACGAGGTGCGCACCCACTTCGGCAAGGAGGTGCTGCGCACGAGCATCCCGCGGTCGGTGCGGATCTCGGAGGCCCCGAGCTACGGGCAGACGGTCCTCACGTACGATCCGGGCTCGAGCGGCGCCCTTTCCTACCTGGAAGCAGCGCGGGAGATCGCCCTGCGGGGGGCCGGAATCCATTACGACGCCCAGCACGCCCATCTGGGCGCGGGCATGAACAGCACGCAGAGTGTGGCGGAGGGTATCCAGTGAGCGAGCGACGTAGGGGTCTGGGGCGGGGGCTCGGCGCGCTGATCCCGTCCGCTCCCCAGGAGAAGACGCCGGTGGTGGGTACCGGGTCGGCTAACCCGTCGGCGGTGCCGGTGCTCCCGTCGGAGCGGGGGATCGCCGCGGCGAAGCTCGCCGCGTTGGTCCAGGCGGATGTTTCACGTGAAACATCGGTGCCGGTGGAGCCGGCAGCTGCGGAGCCGGCGGGCAACGAGGTGGCGGGAGCGACCTTCGCGGAGCTTCCGCTGGACGCGATCTCGCCGAACCCGAAGCAGCCGCGCAACATGCAGCACCTCGACGAGGACGCGCTGGCCGAGCTGGTGACCTCGATCCAGACGGTGGGCCTGCTCCAGCCGGTGGTGGTCCGGGAGACGGAACCCGGCCGCTACGAGCTGATCATGGGCGAGCGCCGGTTCCGCGCCTGCGGGCTGGCGGGGCTGGAGTCCATCCCGGCGATCATCCGGGCGACGGACGACGACAAGCTCCTGCTGGACGCCCTCCTGGAGAACCTGCACCGCGTGCAGCTGAACCCGCTGGAGGAGGCCGCGGCGTACGACCAGCTCCTCAAGGAGTTCAACTGCACGCACGACCAGCTGGCGGACCGGATCGGGCGCTCGCGTCCGCAGGTCACCAACACCCTGCGGCTGCTGAGGCTCTCGCCCGACGTGCAGCTCAAGGTGGCCTCCGGTGTGCTGCTGGCGGGTCACGCGCGGGCGCTCGTATCCGTGGAGGACTTCGGGGAGCAGCTCCGTCTTGCCGAGCGGATCGTGGCCGAGGGTCTGTCGGTGCGCTCGGTCGAGGAGATCATCCAGCTGATGGGCTCGGAGCCGTCGAGCACCGTGAAGCCCAAGGGTCCGCGGGCCGGGGCGCGGGTGTCCCCGGCGCTCAGCGAGCTGGCGACCCGTCTGTCGGACCGGTTCGAGACCCGGGTGAAGGTGGATCTGGGCCAGAAGAAGGGCAAGATCACCGTCGAGTTCGCGTCCATGGAGGATCTGGAGCGCATCCTGGGAACGCTGGCCCCGGGTGAGGGCCGAGTCCTCGAACAGGGTCTTTCCGGGGAGTAGTACCTCCGACTCGCTCCACTCGCTGCCCCCTGCTTCTTCGAGGTGTCCACACTCGAAGAAGCAGGGGGCAGTGCTTACGATGTGGGCATGGGTCGTCGGTTGGTACCGCTCACGCTGGACAACCTCCAGGATCTGCCCAGGCGTTGCCGGAGCTGTGTGTTCTGGGAGCTGGATCCCGTCACCGGCGAGGCCGCCGTGAAGGCGGGCACTCCGGAGCTGGAGAAGGAGGCCTGGATCTCGGCCGTCCTGCTGGACTGGGGCTCCTGCGGCCGGGTGGTCTACGTGGACGAGGTCCCGGTCGGGTTCGTGCTGTACGCCCCGCCCGCCTACGTACCGAGGGCCGCTTCCTTCCCGACGAGCCCGGTGTCCCCGGACGCGGTGCAGCTGATCACGGCATGGATCATGCCGGGGTACCAGGGGCAGGGCCTGGGGCGGGTGATGGTCCAGACGGTCGCGAAAGACCTGCTGCGACGGGGGTTCAAGGCGATCGAGGCGTTCGGCGAGACGCGTTGGGAGCGGCCCGCCTGTCTGCTGCCGGCCGACCACCTGCTGTCGGTGGGGTTCAAGACCGTACGCCCCCATCCGTCCCACCCCCGGCTGAGGTTGGAGCTGCGCACGACGTTGTCGTGGAAGGAAGACGTGGAGCTCGCCCTGGACCGTCTGTTGGGCGGAGCGAGGGCCCGCAAGGAGCCGGCCCTGCGCCCGCTGTGAGCGCCTGGGTCACCGGACATGCGAACGGGGCCGCCCCTTCAGGGACGGCCCCGTTTCACGTGGTCACTGCCGACCGCGCGGAGCGGCCGATCAGGCCTGCACCTCGACGAAGTCGGACAGGTCGCGCAGGATGGCGGCCTTCGGCTTCGCACCGACGATGGTCTTCACGACCTCGCCGCCCTGGTAGACGTTCAGGGTCGGGATGGACATGACGCCGTACTTGGCGGCGGTGCCCGGGTTCTGGTCGATGTTGAGCTTCACGATCTCGATCTGGTCGCCGTGCTCGGCGGCGATCGCCTCCAGCGAAGGCGCGATCTGGCGGCACGGGCCGCACCACTCGGCCCAGAAGTCCACCAGGACGGGCTTGTCGCTGCGCAGGACGACGTCGTCGAAGTCCGCGTCGGTCACGTTCTTGAGGGTGCCGGCCACTGCGGCCTCCTTCTCTTCTACGGGGTGTGGGGTGTGGGGATGGAGCCGGGTCAGACGGTCGCGGCCGCCGGCTCGGTGTCCGCGAGCGCCGCGAGGAAGCGCTCCGCGTCGAGGGCGGCGGAGCAGCCGGTGCCGGCCGCGGTGATCGCCTGGCGGTAGGTGTGGTCCACGACGTCGCCGGCGCCGAACACACCCGTCAGGTTGGTGCGGGTCGAGGGGGCGTCGACCTTGAGGTAGCCCTCGTCGTCCAGGTCGAGCTGGCCGGTGAACAGCTCGGTGCGCGGGTCGTGTCCGACGGCGATGAACAGGCCGGTCACGGGCAGCTCGGAGGTCTCACCGGTCTTGGTGTTGCGCAGGGTGAGGCCGGAGAGCTTCTGCTCGCCGTGGATCTCGGCGACCTCGCTGTCCCAGGCGAACTTGATCTTCGGGTCGGCGAAGGCGCGGTCCTGCATGGTCTTGGAGGCGCGCAGGCTGTCACGGCGGTGGACGATCGTGACGGACTTGGCGAACCGGGAGAGGAAGGTGGCCTCCTCCATCGCGGTGTCGCCGCCGCCGACGACGGCGATGTCCTGGTCCTTGAAGAAGAACCCGTCACAGGTGGCGCACCAGGAGACACCGCGTCCGGAGAGGGCGTCCTCGTTGGGCAGGCCGAGCTTGCGGTGCTGGGAACCGGTGGTGACGATGACGGCCTTGGCGCGGTGCACCGTGCCGGCGGTGTCCGTGACGGTCTTGATCTCACCGGTGAGGTCCACGGCGACGACGTCGTCCGGGACGAGCTCGGCGCCGAAGCGCTCGGCCTGGTCGCGCATGTTGTCCATGAGGTCCGGGCCCATGATGCCGTCCCGGAAGCCGGGGAAGTTCTCGACCTCGGTGGTGTTCATGAGCGCGCCGCCGGCGGTGACGGCACCTTCGAAGACCAGGGGGTTGAGCGAAGCGCGTGCGGTGTACAGGGCGGCCGTGTAACCGGCCGGCCCGGAGCCGATGATGATCACGTTTCGTACGTCGCTCACGGGTTCTTTCCTCGTCTCTGCGGACTTCGTGCTGCCTACCGGGGGCCGGTGCGGACTCTCACCCCACCCAACGGATCCTACGGCGCGCACATTCCCCGCTTGGCCCCTCCCGTCCCGCAACGCGCGGTGGGCCACCCCGTAATGCCGTCAGTTGCGGGGATATGTGCTGGTCAGCAGGGGCTTGTCCGGCGTTTGCGCCGGGTTGTCCGCACAGCCCGCAGGCACGAGATACGCGTCCACCCGGGCGGGGTCACCCGGGTGCGGCAGAACGAGGAGGTAGACGGGAGTGCCCTGGTAGCTGCCGCGCGCGGCGGCGACCGGCGGTTCGCTCCGGCCGGTGCCCTGCTGGACGCAGGGCGGGACGGCGGCCGGGGCGGGAGAGGGGAGCCGGTCGGCGGGAGCCAGCCCGGGGGAGGCTTCCTGCAGCCCCATGCTCCTGTCGGTCTCGCCCGGTGCGGTCTTCGGGGTGTTCGCCGCGGCTTCACCGGCGAGCAGCTGCCGGACGTTCTGTCCGAGTCCCTGTGCGGTGTACTCGCCGGGGGTCGCGGCGTCGGCGGAGGCCCTCGCCGTGTCGTTGCGCGTGGCGGTGTCGTGCGAGCCGGTGCCGCCCAGTCCGTTGAAGAGCACCACGGCGAGCGCGCAGGCGGCCGCCCCGGCCAGTCCGGTGAGGACGGCGATACGGCGCCGGGCACGACGACGGCCGGGACCGGTTGGGCCGGACGGGTGACCCGTGGGCCGGTGGGCCTCGTTGCGCCCCGAGCCGCCCGTGGTCGCCGGCGATGTTTCACGTGAAACATCGCCCGCTGGGTGCGGTTCGGAGACGGGGGCCTCGGCCCGGGGTGTCGTCGAGTCGAGGAGCGCCTCGGCGGCAAGGGCCGCGTCGATCCGGCCGGCGATGGACGAGGGCATGCGCGGCGGCCCCGGGAGGGTGCCGAGGAGGGACCGGATCTCCTCCAGGGAGGCGAGCACGTCGGCGCACAGGGCGCAGTTCCCGAGGTGGCGGCGCACCTCGGAGCTGCGGGAGGGGGGGAGCAGTCCTTCGGTGAGGTCGGAGATCTCCGATACCTCCGGGTGCCAGGTCGTGCCGGCAGTGCCGGTCATGCCGCTCGAGGGGCTCACGGTCGTCCACCTCCGCCCTTCACAGCGTCTGGATCCGGTTCTGGGTTCCTGGTGTCTGCCGCAGGTGGGACGGCTGTCCCCGGCGTCCGGTTCCTTCCCCGCTCCGAGGTGGTGTTATCCCCGGCATCCGTGCGCAGATGAGTGAGCATCGGGAGGAGTTTGGCCCGGCCCCGCGCGCACCGGCTCTTCACGGTGCCGGTGGGGACGTCGAGGATGCGGGCCGCCTCGGCGACGGGGTATCCCTGCATGTCGACGAGGACGAGGGCGGCCCGCTGCTCGGCCGGGAGGGTGCTGAGGGCGGCCAGGAGCTGGCGGTGGAGGTCCTGGCGCTCCGCGGGTGCCTCGGCGGACTCGTGGGGCTCCAGCAGCCGCTCCAGGCGGTCCGTGTCGTCGAGGGGGGCGGTCCGGCGGGAGGCGGCCTTGCGGGCGCGGTCGAGGCAGGCGTTGACGGTGATCCGGTGCAGCCAGGTGGTGACCGCGGAATCGCCCCGGAAGGTGTGGGCGGCCCGGTAGGCGGAGACGAGGGCGTCCTGGACGGCGTCGGCGGCCTCCTCGCGGTCGCCGAGGGTGCGCAGCGCGACGGCCCAGAGCCGGTCGCGGTGGCGCCGTACGAGCTCCCCGAAGGCGTCGGGATCGCCGGCGACGTGCAGGGAGAGGAGATCCTGGTCGCTGTGCTCGCCTGCCGCGGCGTCGTCCAACGGTGAGCCCCCTCCCCCTGACTGCGTCAGCCCTTGAACTTCACGTCCGAGATGCCCTGCTTGTAGCCGGCCTTGCTGAAGTCCTCGTACTCGGCGAACGGCATGGCGGTGATCCACACGAGCACGTAGCGCGTCTTGACCGGCTTCTCCGCGGTCAGCTTGACGCCGGTGTCCTTGGTGGTCGTGGCCGCGATCTTCTTCATGGAGCCGACGCCGCCCTTGGAGGGGCGCATGGAGTCGGCCGCGTAGAGGGTCAGCGTGGTGTGGTCGCCCGGGTACTTCAGCGCTATCGAGGCCTCGCCGACCTCCAGCTCGGAGCCGAGGTCGTAGACGATCCCGACGCCGTCCTTGATCTTGAACTCGGGGCCGTCGTCGTAGCTCCTGGTCCGCCAGTAGCTGGAGGTGTCCCCGTCGTACGTCTTGGCGACGAGCCCGGCGTTCTGCGGGCTGCCGTCCGGCGCGTACTCCTGCGCCCCCTTGATGGAGAGCGGGACGGGCTCCTTCTTCTGCGCGGTGTCGTTGGGGCCCTGCTGCTGGGTCTGGGTGTTGTCACCCCCCGACTTGCCGTGGTCCAGGAGGGTGTCGGCGAGCTGCCAGCTGCCGAGGCCCAGGGCGACGATCAGCAGGGCGGCGACGCCCCACTTCAGGGCGCGCCCGGTACGGCTCTGCAGCGGCGGCGGGGGGGACGGGCGGGACCGCCTGGGTGGTCGGCAGCCCCACCGGCGCGGGGCGTCCGTAGGTGCCCTGCTGGTAGGTGGTGTGCTGGTACTCGGGAGGGGCGGTGAAGGCGGGCTCCGGCGGCCGGATGCGGGGCATCTCGGCGACGGCCTTGGCCAGCTCCTCGGGGCTGGTGCAGGCGGGCTCCTGGCGGGACGCGGTCGCCCCGTCGTTGGCGAGGGCGCGCATGGCGAGCTCGCCGAGGCCCCGGTGGACGCCGGCCCGGACCTGGTCGGGGGCGAGTAGACCGACGCCCTTGGGCAGGCCGCGCAGGCCGTACGCGTCGTTCTCGTAGGGCCAGCGCTGGGTGAGGGAGGCGTACAGCAGTGCGCCGATCGCCTCGGTGTCCGCCCGCTGCGGGGTGTCGCTGGTGATGCCGCGCAGGGCGGCGTTCACGGCGAGGCCGCGGATGCGGTACTGGCCGGTGGAGGTGCGCAGTATGGCGCTGGGCGTCAGGCGCAGGTGGGCCAGGCCCTCGCGGTGGGCGGCGGCCATGGCCTGGGACACCTGGCTGACCAGCTGGTAGGCCTCGTGGGGTTCGAGGGTGCCGGCGGCGAGGACCGAGGTCAGTTCGGTGGCGTCGGGCAGCCACTCGTGGACGACGTAGACGAGGTCGTTCTCCTCCACGGCGTCGAGGACCTGGACGAACCGGGGGTCGCCGAGCAGGGCGGAGGAGCGGGCGGCGGCCAGGACGCTGCGGGCCCTGGGGTGGTCCGCGGGCAGCAGGTGGACGCCCACCGCGCGGCGCAGCTTCTCGTCCATGGCGCGCCAGCTGCTGAACCCGTCCAGACGGGTGACGCACTCCTCCAGGCGGTAGCGCCGCGCGAGCTTGTGCCCGCTGTGCAGTTCCGGCGCGGCCGCGGGTGCCGCGGCCGGGCGCTCGCCGTCCTTTTCGGGCACGGGTCCGTCCGAGGCTTTTCCGTTCTTGGCGTCCACCCCGTCGGCCGTGGCCTTGGCCGCATCTGCGGCCAGCGGCTGCTCGCCGCTGTTGTGGGCCACGTCGACGGCAGCCGTGCTACGTTCCGCCACCGTCGTCCCTGCCTCCCCATCCGTTGCGCGCTGTCGGCCAGTCCGCGAAGCCATGCCAATTGTGCCCACAGTCCGCCGCTATGCACGACACACGAAAGGGGGCGACGGTTGTGCGCATCAGCGCCCCAGACGTCCGCGGACCATTCCGACCATGGAGTTGAGCTCTTCGATCCGCATCCGCTTGGCGGCGAGGAGGAACACGGCCGCCAGGGCGATGCCGCCCGCGACCAGGGCGGCGACGGAACCGAGGGCTCCGCTGCCCAGGACCCGCATGACCCCGTAGGCGGCGGCGCCGCCCACCGCGGCGGCCGGGACGCAGGCCCCGATCAGGCGGGTGTAGGTGCGCATGACGTGGGCGCCGTCGAGGTCTCCGCCGAGACGGGCCTTGAGCCGGCGCCAGGCAACGCCGACGCCGACCACGTAGCCGAGGCCGTACGCGGCGGCCATGCCGACGACGGCCCAGCGGGCCGGGAGCACGAAGTAGGCGAGGGCGGAGACACCGGCGTTGACCGCCGCGACGATGACCGTGTTGTAGAACGGCGTCCGGGTGTCCTCGTAGGCGTAGAACCCGCGCAGGACCACGTACTGGACGGAGTAGGGGATCAGGCCGAGGCCGAAGGCCATCAGGACGTAACCGATGTTCAGGGCGTCCTTGCCCGCGCTCGCGTAGAGCAGGGTGGCCATCGGGACGCCCAGCGCGAGGAAGGCGAAGGCGCAGGGCACGATGGCGACGGCCGACGTGCGCAGGCCGTAGGAGATGTCGTCGCGGACCGCGGCGGCATCGCCGTCGTGCGCGGAGCGGGAGATGCGCGGCAGGACGGCCGTCATGACGGAGACGGTGATGATGGCCTGCGGCATCTGCCACAGCAGCAGCGCGTAGTTGTAGGCGGTGATGCCGGTGCCGCCGTGGCCCTGCTTCTCGGCGGCGGTGCCCGCCGCGGTGGCGAGCTGGGTGACGACGACGAGGCCGATCTGGTTGGCGAGGACGAAGAAGAACGTCCACTTGGCCAGGCCGGCCGCCTTGCCGAGGCCGTGGCCCTTCCAGTCGAAGCGCAGGCGCGGCTTGAAGCCGGCGTCGCGCAGGTAGGGCAGCATCGCGAGGGACTGGACGGCCAGTCCGAGCAGGGTGCCGAGGCCCAGGAGGCGGACGCCCTCCGGGGTGATGGTCCCCTCCGAGACGCCGGAGGTCGTGAAGCCGCCGAAGGCCCAGATGAAGGCGCCGAAGGTGGCGATGACGACGATGTTGTTGAGGACCGGGGTCCACATCATCGCCCCGAACCGGCCCCGTGCGTTGAGGATCTGACCGAGCACCACGTGGACGCCCATGAAGAACATCGTGGGCAGGCAGTAGTGGGCGAAGGCCACCGCGACGTCGAGGCGCTTGGGATCGTCCGCGATCGTCGGGGACATCATGCGGATGAACAACGGTGCCGCGAGCACGCAGACCGTGGTGACCGCGCCGAGCAGCGTGATGACGAGCGTGAGCAGGCGGTTGGCGTAGGCCTCGCCGCCGTCGGCGTCGTTCTTCATCGCGCGCACGAGCTGCGGGATGAAGACGGCGTTGAGGGCGCCGCCGCCGACGAGGACGTAGATCATCGTCGGCAGGGTGTTGGCGACCTGGTAGGAGTCGTTGAGGGTGGCGACGCCGATGGCGCCCGCGATCACCAGGGTGCGGCCGAAACCGGTGATGCGGGAGACGATCGTGCCGGCCGCCATCAGGGCGCTGGACTTGAGCAGGCTGGCCGCCTTGCCGGCGGGCTTGGCCGGTGCCGGTGCCGCGACCGGTGCGTCCTCGGCGGCCGGGCCGGCGACGCCGGGGGCGGCCTGCTGGTCGCGGTAGAGGTGCGTGAAGGCGTCGGGCTCGGGCTCCTCCTCGGACGCCCGGGTCACGAGCGAGTCCACTCCGACGAACTGCGTCGTCGCCGCGTGATCGCCGTAGGGCAGGTGGCGGGACGGGCCGTCCGGCTCCGGCGGCGGGGTCTGGGCCCAGACGCGGGGGTCGGGGCCGTGGGAGGGGGCCTGGGGGGCCGCGTAGAGCGGACCGGCCTCCTGGTACGTGCCCGGCGCCGGCGGGGGGTGCGAGGCCCGGTCGTAGAGGGCCTCGGTCACCGGGTCCTGGGCCGACAGGTCCTGCGACCGGTAGGGGTCGTAGTCGTAGGCGTCCTGGACGTACGGGTCGTGGTCCTGTGCGGGCGCGGGCGCGGGAACCTGTCCGGGCACCTGAGCGCCCGGGGCAGTGCCCTGGGAGGGCGTTGGCCCGCCAGTGCCCTGCGCGCGGTCACCGTCGTACGGCGCGTTCATCGCAACCCCACCTCATCGTCCCCAGGCCGAACGGCCACGGCATCGCTCAACGGTCCACTGTCTCACCCGTGCCGGACCCCTCGGTGCTTTGCGGTCCGGTGTCCGTGGACTCGTCACTCGGCTGCGTGCTCTCCTCCGCGGCCGCCCGCGCGGCGACGCGCTTGCGGCTGGCGTACATCTTGATGCCGGCCAGGACGAGGAGGAGCACACCGCCGGCGATGACGAGCATGACGGTGGGAGTGATCTCGGTGGCCTCGACCGTGAACTTGCGTTCCTTGCCGTACGGCACGCCGTCCTTGGTGTACAGGCGTGCGCTGACCTCGACCGGACCACTCGCGGTGGCGTTGGCGGTGAACTTTACCGTCTGGCTGTGACCGCCCTGAACGGTGACTTCCTGTTCCGCTTCGCCGCTGTCGCCGAACATCAGACGGGTGGGGTTGGCGGACTTCACCCGCAGCACGAGGTTGTGGACGTCCTGGACGAGGCTGTTCTGGACGCTGACGGGAATGGTCGCGCTGTGGCCGGACAGGGTGGCGTCGGACTTGGGGACGACCTTGACCTTGTCGGTCAGCCCGATCAGGTAGGCCTGGACCTGGTCGCGGTAGGCGGCGGCCTCCTCGGGCCGGCCCCGCCAGGAGGTCGACATCTCCCGGTTCGTGGTGTTGCCGAAGGGGATCTCGACGCGGTCCGGCGCCGACAGGATGACCTTGAAGTGGTCGAGCGTGCTCTGCGTGGTGCGGATCTTCTCGAAGGCGGACACCGGGAGCTCCTGCTTGGCCAGGGCTTCCGGGTACTGGCCGGCGCCCGGCACCTGGGTCGCGGCGCCGGGGTCGGGCTTGGCCGCGGCCGCCGCCTCCAGGTCGGAGGGCTGGGTCCAGCGGGCCGGCTGGAGCCCGCGCAGGGCCACGGCCATCGAATCCGCCTGGCTGGCCGTCGGCCGGCGCTGCGGGGTCACCACGTAGCTGCGCGGCTCGTCGCTGTTCTGCAGGTTCAGGGCGAGGCTGTGGGCCAGGAACCGCTGCACGGCGAGCGTGGAGCTCCCGGCGGCGGACATGTCGCCCTCGAAGGCGGTGGAGAGGTCCGCGTCGGCCACCACGGCAGTGGTGCCCGCACCGATGGGACGCGCGGCCGTCGGCGCGTAGCCGAGGGCGCCGGTCTCCTGCAGGCTGTCGCTGCGGGCCAGGACGTTGTGCGCGCCGGCCGAGGTGGCGACGTTGACGATCGCGGGGTCGATGGCGCCGTCCACCGGCCAGGAGAAGTCGGTGGAGGCGGGCACGTGCAGCACCGTCTCCACGGCCTGCTTCGCCTTGTCGGTGGCGGGCCGCAGCTGGCCCAGGGTGCCCGAGACGTCCTTGCCGTGGTGGGCGAGGGAGGCGATGTCGGGATCGGCGAAGGGCAGGGCGACGACCTTCTTGCCCTGTACGGCGGCCTCCAGGGCGCTCAGCCACTGCTCGGCCACGGCCCTGTTCCGGCCCTGTACGGGCTTGCCGTCCGGGTTGGGGCTGCGGACCCGGTAGCCCTTGGTCATCGCGTCGACCGCGGTGAGCAGGTCGGGGTCGATGACCCAGGTGACCGGCAGGTCCTTGCCGAGCGCGACCATCCGCTCCAGGCGGCCGCCCGGCCGCAGCTCGTCCGCCAGGGAGTCGTCGAGGAAGACGGGGGTCTGGAGCTCGTCCGAGCCGGTCTCGGCCGTGACGTGCGTGGTGGAGATCAGCGGCCACACGTAGGTCAGCGAGGACCGCTTGGCCGCCGGATCCGGCTGCCAGGGCAGGAAGGTCCGCTGGATGCCCAGGACCTGCTCGTGCGGGCGGCTGTCGGTCGCCCCGGACAGGGAGACGCCGAGCTGGTAGACCCCGTCCGCACCCAGGTCCAGCTTGTTCACCGGCACCTTGATCGTGAACTGCCGGCCGACCTTGGAGGTCAGCGAGTCGATTTTCACGGCGAAGGCCGGGTCGATCTCCCCCGGGTCCACTCCGGGCCGGAACCCCTTGCGGTCCGACACCTCGCCGATCGCCGACCGGTCCCCCAGCCTGGGCCCGACCCGCAGTCCCACATGGGCGTTCTTGATCGTCTCCGAGCCGTTGTTGACCACGGTGCCGGAGATCGTGAGCGTGTCGCTCTTGATCGGAGCGTTCGGTGAGACCTCGGTCAGCTGGACGTCGACCGGGGAATCGGCCGCGTGCGCGGCCGGGGCGGGGGCGTAGATCAAGGCGGCCAGCACCGGTGTCCCGCTGAGCAGGACCACTGCCCGCCGCAGCCAGCGGCGCCGGGCAGGGACGGAGACCGCCCCCTGGATGTCTGCCGCATCGGCCACGCGTTCGCCCGTCCCTCGAAGTGTCAGTGGTCGTCGGTTCTGCGTCCACGCATGGTAACGAGGTGCGCTGTGCGCGAGTGCCGCGCCTTGCTCCACACGATCGGTTCCGCTTCCCGGGCCGTCCGCGGCGGGGTGGCGGTGAAACGGGGAAGCCCGTGCCGGGCGGGCCACGTACCCTTTTCTGTTGTGCCGAACGCCAACGAAGACAACCCCAGTGCCCTGAGTCAGGTGCAGCGCCGCGCGGTCAGTGAACTGCTGCGGGTCGCTCCTGTCGCCGATGAGCTCGGACGCCGGTTCCAGGAGGCGGGCTTCCGCCTCGCCCTGGTCGGCGGGTCCGTACGCGACGCGCTGCTCGGGCGTCTCGGCAACGACCTCGACTTCACCACCGACGCGCGCCCCGAGGCCGTCCTGAAGATCATGCGTCCCTGGGCGGACTCGCTCTGGGACGTCGGCATCGCCTTCGGCACTGTCGGGGCGCAGCGCGACGGGTTCCAGATCGAGGTGACCACGTACCGCTCCGAGGCGTACGACCGGACCTCGCGCAAGCCCGAGGTCTCCTACGGCGACTCCATCGAGGAGGATCTGGTCCGTCGGGACTTCACCGTCAACGCCATGGCCCTGGCCCTCCCGGAGCAGGAGTTCGTCGACCCGCACGGCGGCCTGGAGGACCTGGCCGCCGGTGTGCTGCGGACGCCCGGCACCCCGGAGGACTCCTTCTCCGACGACCCGCTGCGCATGCTGCGCGCGGCACGGTTCGCCGCCCAGCTGGACTTCGAGGTCGCGCCGGAGGTCGTGTCGGCCATGAAGGCCATGTCCGACCGGATCGAGATCGTCTCGGCCGAGCGCGTGCAGGGCGAGCTGAACAAGCTGCTGTTGTCCGCCCACCCCCGCAAGGGCCTGGGCCTGCTCGTGGACACCGGTCTCGCCGACCGGGTCCTGCCGGAGCTGCCCGCCCTGCGGCTGGAGCGTGACGAGCACCACCGGCACAAGGACGTCTACGACCACTCGCTGATCGTCCTGGAGCAGGCGATCGACCTGGAGGAGGACGGCCCGGACCTGGTGCTGCGGCTGGCCGCCCTGCTCCACGACATCGGCAAGCCCCGGACCCGGCGCTTCGAGAGCGACGGCCGCGTCTCCTTCCACCACCACGAGGTGGTCGGCGCGAAGATGACCAAGAAGCGCATGACGGCGCTGAAGTACTCCAACGAGATGATCAAGGACGTGTCCCGGCTGGTGGAGCTGCACCTGCGCTTCCACGGGTACGGGGACGGAGAGTGGACGGACTCGGCGGTCCGGCGCTACGTCCGCGACGCGGGGCCGCTGCTCGACCGGCTGCACAAGCTGACCCGGTCGGACTGCACCACGCGCAACAAGCGCAAGGCCAACGCGCTGTCCCGTACCTATGACGGCCTGGAGGAGCGCATCGCGCAGCTCCAGGAGCAGGAGGAGCTGGACGCGATCCGGCCCGACCTGAACGGGAACGAGATCCAGCAGATCCTGGAGATCGGTCCCGGCCCGATGGTGGGCAAGGCCTACGCGTTCCTGCTGGAGCTGAGGCTGGAGAACGGCCCGATGGGCCGTGAGGCCGCGGTCGCGGCGCTCAAGGAGTGGTGGGCCGCTCAGGCTGCCCAGGCCTGACGTGTGGTCGACGGCGGCGATGTTTCACGTGAAACATCGCCGCCGTCGCCGTTGCCGTCACCGGGACGGTGTTTCACGTGAAACATGGCCGCGCTGCAGGAAGCCGGCCGTGGCCGCGTAGAGGAGGGCCACGCTGACGAGCAGGGCGATGGACCTGCCGTCGGTGGGCAGCATGAGGGAGGCCACGGCGGCCGCCCCGACGAAGGCGACGTTGAAGAGCACGTCGTAGACGGAGAAGACCCGGCCCCGGAACTCGTCGTCGACCCGGGACTGCAGGACCGTGTCGGTGGAGATCTTGGCGCCCTGGGTGGCGAGGCCGAGGACGAAGGCGGCGACGAGCATCGGCCCGGTGGCGAAGAAGAGCCCCAGCGCGGGCACCAGCACGGCCGAGGCCGCCGCGCAGACGACGATCCAGCCCAGCGGCCCGAGACGGTGCACCAGCCAGGGGGTGACGAGGGCTGCCGCGAAGAAGCCGGCCCCGGACACCCCGACGGCGATCCCCAGCAGGGCCAGCCCGTCGGACTCGTTGTCCGACCAGGAGTAGCGGCAGAGCATCAGCAGCATCACGGTCAGGGCGCCGTAGCAGAACCGCATCAGGGTCATCGCGGTCAGCGCCCGCGCGGCCTCCCGGCGGCCGGCCAGGTGCCTGAGGCCCTCGGCCATGCCCCGGACCGTGAGGACGATCCCTTCGAGGGGCGAGGGATGCTCGGGCCCGCCCCGGTGGTCGGGCCCCAGGAGTCCGACGGCCAGGCGCAGGGAGACCAGGGCCGCGAACAGGTAGAGGGTGGCGCCGAGCAGGACGACGAGGGCGTTGGACCCCGAGGCCAGCAGCCGGACGAGGAAGGCCAGCCCGCCGCCGGCGACCGCCGCGAGCGTTCCGGCGGTGGGTGAGAGGGCGTTCGCGGTGACCAGCTGGTCGGCCCGGACGACGTGGGGCAGGGACGCGGCGAGCCCGGCGAGGACGAAGCGGTTGACCGCCGTCACGGACAGGGCCGAGGCGTAGAAGAGCCAGTCGGGGACGTGGACGACGACCAGTACGGCGGTCACACAGGCCAGCAGGGCCCGCAGCAGGTTGCCGTAGAGGAAGACCTGGCGCCGGCGCCAGCGGTCCAGCAGCACCCCGGCGAAGGGCCCGATGGCCGAGTAGGGCAGCAGCAGCACCGCCATGGCGGAGGCGATGGCCGCCGGCGAGGTCTGCTTCTCGGGGGAGAAGACCACGTACGTGGCGAGCGCGACCTGGTAGACGCCGTCGGCCGCCTGCGAGAACAGCCGCACGGCGAGCAGGTTGCGGAAGTCCCTCAGGCGCAGGAGTACGCGCAGATCACCTACGACGGGCATGAGGGCAAGGGTCACACACACCGAGGGTCCCCGGACACACCGTCCGGGGACCCTCGGTGGAAGAACGGTCGAAGACCAGGTGTCCTGAGGACCCCCGGGTCGACTAGCGCTCGACCTCGCCCTTGATGAACTTCTCGACGTTGGCGTAGGCCTCGTCGTCGAAGTACTGGACCGGCGGGGACTTCATGAAGTAGCTGGAGGCCGACAGGATCGGGCCGCCGATGCCGCGGTCCTTGGCGATCTTCGCAGCGCGCAGGGCGTCGATGATGACACCGGCGGAGTTCGGGGAGTCCCACACCTCGAGCTTGTACTCGAGGTTCAGCGGGACGTCGCCGAACGCGCGGCCCTCGAGGCGGACGTAGGCCCACTTGCGGTCGTCGAGCCACGCGACGTAGTCGGACGGGCCGATGTGGACGTTCTTCTCGCCGAGATCACGGTCGGGGATCTGCGAGGTGACGGCCTGCGTCTTGGAGATCTTCTTCGACTCGAGGCGCTCGCGCTCGAGCATGTTCTTGAAGTCCATGTTGCCGCCGACGTTGAGCTGCATGGTGCGCTCGAGACGGACACCGCGGTCTTCGAACAGCTTCGCCATCACGCGGTGCGTGATGGTGGCGCCGACCTGGGACTTGATGTCGTCGCCGACGATCGGGACACCGGCCTCGGTGAACTTGTCGGCCCACTCCTTGGTGCCGGCGATGAAGACCGGGAGGGCGTTGACGAAGGCGACCTTGGCGTCGATGGCGCACTGGGCGTAGAACTTCGCCGCCTCTTCGGAACCGACCGGGAGGTAGCAGACGAGGACGTCGACCTGACGGTCCTTGAGGATCTGGACCACGTCGACCGGGGCCTCGGCGGACTCCTCGATGGTCTGGCGGTAGTACTTGCCCAGACCGTCGAAGGTGTGGCCGCGCTGGACGGTCACGCCCGAGTTCGGGACGTCGCAGATCTTGATGGTGTTGTTCTCGCTGGCGCCGATGGCGTCCGAGAGGTCGAGGCCGACCTTCTTCGCGTCGACGTCGAAAGCGGCGACGAACTCGACGTCACCCACGTGGTAGTCGCCGAACTGGACGTGCATCAGACCGGGGACCTTGGACGCCGGGTCGGCGTCCTTGTAGTACTCGACGCCCTGCACCAGCGAGGCGGCGCAGTTGCCCACGCCGACGATGGCTACGCGAACCGAACCCATTCCGGTTGCTCCCTGTTTGTTCTCGGAACGAGGCCTGCGAGATACAGGCCTCACTTTGCAGTTTCGTCGGGCGGTCCGGGTCGTCTCCGATCCCGTCCCGCCCGCTCGCTCTCGATGAGCTCGTTGAGCCAGCGCACTTCACGCTCGACGGATTCCATGCCGTGCCGCTGCAGTTCGAGCGTGTAGTCGTCCAGGCGCTCCCGTGTACGGGCGAGCGAGGCGCGCATCTTCTCCAGGCGCTCCTCCAGCCGGCTGCGACGGCCCTCCAGTACCCGCATCCGCACGTCCCGTTCGGTCTGACCGAAGAAGGCGAAGCGGGCGGCGAAGGACTCGTCCTCCCATGTGTCGGGGCCGGTGTGGGACAGGAGCTCTTCGAAGTGCTCCTTACCTGCTGCCGTCAACCGGTAGACGATCTTGGCGCGGCGCCCTGCGAGTGAAGCGGCGAGAGCGTCTTCCGGGGCGTTCCCCGGTTCTTCGATCAACCAGCCGTTTGCGACCAGAGTCTTGAGGCAGGGGTAGAGAGTCCCGTAGCTGAACGCCCTGAACACCCCCAGCGAGGTGTTGAGCCGCTTGCGGAGCTCGTAACCGTGCATGGGGGATTCACGAAGCAGGCCGAGGACGGCGAACTCGAGGATGCCGGAGCGTCTGCTCATCCGCCTGCCCCTCTCTGCTTCGGAGTTTATGCCGAGCTGATGTATCGGCTCGATACATCCAGACGATAGAACGGGCTGCTCGAAGCGACAAGCGGTGACGTGGTGACCGGCGTCACATCACCGATTCGTACGACGCAAGTTGCCTGATTTGGGGTGAACTTCGGCACTGGTTGGGTTTTGGCCGTGCGTAGGCTGTGCGGCAGGACCACCGGGGGGAACCGGAATCACCTGCCGCTTCCAGGCCACTCGCCTGCCCGAGGAGTAGTCGTTCGATGAGCGAGCACCGCCGTAAACCGCCGCAGCCCCAGAGCGGCGGCCGCGCCGCGCCCCGCAGGGCCGTCCCACAGCGCCCCGGCCGGGGTGCCGGACCCGGCCGTGACGTCCCCGCGGCACCGCCCGGCGGACCGTATCCGGAGGCCGGGGCGCACGGGAGCCGAGCCGATGCCCGCCGGGCCGCCCAGCGGGTTCCCGCCGGCCGTGGACGCGCAGGCGGGAAGGGGGGCAGGGACGGAAAGGGCGGCGGCCGGTTCATCGACTACCCGCGCGCCGGCAAGGCCGGCTGGAAGCGCTTCGTGCCCTCCTGGAAGCTGGTCGGCGGTACCTTCCTGGGGTTCTTCGCCGTGATCTTCGCGGGTGCCGGCATCGGCATCGCCAGCGTGGGCACCCCGGACGCGAACAAGGCCGCCAAGGCGCAGAACAACGTCTTCCAGTGGGCCGACGGCACCCAGATGGTCGCCACCGGCGGCAGCACGAACCGGCAGATCGTCCCGATCGACCAGATCCCCCTGTCCATGCGGAACGCGGTGATCGCGGCCGAGAACGAGTCGTTCGAGACGGACAAGGGCGTCGACCCGATGGGCATCGCGCGCGCCGTGGTGAACATGGCCACCGGCGGCTCCACCCAGGGTGGCTCGACTATCACCCAGCAGTACGTCAAGAACACCTACCTCGACTCCGAGCAGACCCTGAAGCGCAAGGTCACCGAGCTCTTCATCGCGATCAAGCTGGGCGTCAGCGAGGAGAAGGACGTCGTCCTCGCCGGCTACCTGAACACCGCCTACTACGGGCGGGACGCGTACGGCATCCAGGCCGCCGCCCGCGCCTACTTCGGCAAGGACGCCAAGGACCTCAACCCGTCCGAGAGCGCCTTCCTCGCCTCCATGCTCAAGGGCCCGAACCTCTACAACCCGGACGGCGGCATCGGTCCCGCCGCCACCCCCGAGGCCAACGAGAAGCGCGCCCGGCTCCGCTGGGCCTGGGTGCTCGACCGCGAGGTCGCCGTGGGGCGCATGGCCCAGTCCGAGCGGGACAAGTACAAGGAGTTCCCCGCCCGGGTGGACTCCGAGCAGGCCCGCGGGATGTCCGGCCAGACCGGGTACCTCGTCGAGGTGGCCAAGCAGTACGTGATGAAGACCACCGGCATCACCGCCGAGAAGATGGCGCTCGGCGGCTACACGATCACCACCACCTTCGAGAAGCCCCGGGTGGACGCCCTGGTCAAGGCGGTGGAAGACACCCGCAACGACTTCCTCGACGAGAAGAAGCGGCCCCAGTACGACACCTACGTGCAGGTCGGCGCCGCCTCCGTGGACGTGAAGTCCGGAGCGATCGTGGCCCTGTACGGAGGGCCCGGCTGGGACCACAAGTACTTCGCCAACAACGCCAACACCTCCGGCGTCCCCGTCGGCTCGACCTGGAAGCCGTACGTCCTGGCGGCCGCCATGCAGTACGGCACGCAGAACTCCAAGGGCTCGGGCATCTCGGTCGACAGCAAGTACAACGCCGACGACCGCACGGTGATCAACGACCGCTCGGGCAAGCCGCTGCTCGGCTCGGACGGCCAGCCGTTCCGGCAGAAGAACGAGAGCGAGTACCCGTACGGCTACGTGACCCTGAACGAGGCGATGGAGAAGTCCATCAACGTGCCCTTCGCGCAGCTCGTCTTCGACGTCGGCCACAGCAAGGTCCGCGAGGTCGCGAAGGCGACCGGGATCCTGGAGGAGTCGATGGACAAGAACAACAACGCCTCCTTCGCCCTCGGCACCTCGACGCCCAGCGCCATCCGCATGGCCGACTCCTACGCCACCTTCGCCGCCTCCGGCACCCACCGGGAGCCCTTCTCCGTGAAGAAGGTTGTCAAGGACGGCAAGGAGGTGCCCGGCTTCGAGCCGCCCAAGGAGTCCCGCGCCATGGACGACTCCATCGCGGACAACGTCACCAAGGTCCTGCGCAACGTCGTCGAGAACGGCACCGGCACCAAGGCGAAGAAGCTGGGCCGCCCCGCGGCCGGCAAGACCGGTACCACCGACCAGAACAAGTCGGCCTGGTTCGTCGGCTACACCCCGGAGCTGTCCACCTCGGTCACCCTCTTCCGCAACGACCCGACCTCCAAGAACAAGGAGCTCATGTCGATGAACCACGTGGGCGGGGTCGACTCCATCCACGGTGGTGACATCCCGGCGGCCATCTGGACCGAGTACATGCGCGAGGCCCTCAAGGGCACCCCGGTCAAGCAGTTCCCCGAGGCCGAGGACATCGGCGTCATCGCGGACGCGGCCGGCGCCCCCCAGCCCACCCCCTCGGCGGTACCGTCGCCCTCCGTCTCGGTGTCGCCCTCGCCCAGCACCTCGCCCTCGGTGTCCCCGTCGCCGTCCGGCAACGGCAAGCCGTCCTGCAAGCCCAGGCCCTGGAACCTGAACTGCGACCCGACGGTCACCGGCGGCGCGAACACCGGAGCCGACGCCGGGACCGGCCCCGGCGGCTCCCCGGACGGCGGCACCAGCACCATGCCGTCCCCGCCCACGCGCCCCGGCCGCCAGGGCGGCTCGAGCAACTGGGGCAGCATCATGGGCGCCTCCGGCTGACCCGGTCCCCGTACCGGACCCGGGAGGGCCGTCGCACACCGTGCGGCGGCCCTCCCCCGTGTACGCCGCGGTACGGCAGGATGGGCGCCATGACCAAGGTGCACGAGGACCGTCCCGTACCGCCCACCCAGCACGACGAGGTCGCCGCCGCCGGCAGCGAGTTCATCGGGGGGCCGGTCGGACGCCGCGCCCGGCTGGGCGGCCACTGGCTGAGCCCGGTCCGCGTCGTGGTCCTGGTGGCCCTCGGCATGTTCGCGCTCGGCATGGTCCAGAAGCTGCCGTGCTACGACTGGGCCTGGTTCCGGGGAGCGGGCTCGCAGTACACCCACGCCTGCTACTCCGACATCCCGCACCTCTACTCCGCCCGCGGCTTCGCCGACGGCCTCGTGCCCTACCTCGACCAGTTCCCGGACATCGTGACCGACCCGAAGTACGGCGGCATGCAGTACCTGGAGTACCCGGTGCTCACCGGGGCCTTCATGCAGGTCGCCGCCTGGATGACGCCCAGCGCCGGCTCCGTCCAGCACCGCGAGCAGATGTACTGGATGGTCAACGCGGGCATGCTGATGGCCTGCGCCGCCGTCATCGCCGTCTGCGTCGCGCGCACCCACCGGCGCAGGCCCTGGGACGCCCTGCTCCTGGCCCTGGCACCGGCCTTCGCACTCAACGCCACCATCAACTGGGACCTGCCGGCCGTGGCCCTCACCGCCGTCGCGATGCTGATGTGGTCGCGCGGCCGGCCCCTGCTCGCCGGCGTCTCCATCGGTCTGGCGACCGCGGCCAAGCTCTACCCCGTCCTGCTGCTCGGCGTGCTCTTCGTGCTCTGCTGGCGGGCCGGGAAGTGGCGGGCCTTCGGCGCCGCGGCCCTCGGCGCGGCCGCGTCCTGGCTCCTGGTGAACGGCCCCGTCATGTACTTCGCCTGGGACGGCTGGAAGCGGTTCTACGAGTTCAGCCAGGAGCGGCCCATCGACTTCGGCTCCGTCTGGCTGCTGATCTCCCAGCGCACCGGCAGCCCGCTCGAAGGGGCCAACACCTACGCGACCGGGCTCACCCTCCTGCTCTGCCTCGCCATCGGTCTGCTCACCCTGACGGCCCCCAGGCGCCCCCGCTTCGCCCAGCTGGCCTTCCTGGTCGTCGCCGCGTTCATCCTGGCCAACAAGGTGTACTCGCCGCAGTACGTGCTGTGGCTCGTCCCGCTCGCCGCGCTGGCCCGCCCCCGCTGGCGGGACTTCCTGATCTGGCAGGCGGGCGAGATCGCGTACTTCCTCGGGATCTGGTTCTACCTCGCCTACACGACCAGCGGGGACAAGCACCAGGGCCTGCCCCTGGAGGGCTACCAGCTGGCCATCACCGCCCACCTGCTGGCCACGCTGTACCTGTGCGCCGTCGTCGTACGCGACATCCTGCTGCCCGAGCGCGACGTCGTACGGCGCGACGGCTCGGACGACCCCTCCGGCGGCGTCCTGGACGGCGCCGAGGACGTCTTCACCCTCTCGGAAAGGGCGAAGGCGCCGCGGTACGCGGCGCCTTCGGAGGGACAGCGGGTCGCCTGGGGCGTGGACCCCAGGGACTGACCGGGCCGGCGGGCCCGGGGACCGGGGACCGGCTCAGGAGTCGAGCACCCGGTCGAACTGCGTCGTGGTGTGGCGCAGGTGGGCCACCAGCTCGTCCCCCACCTTCGGCTCGGTCGCGTCCGAGGGCACGAACAGGATCGACACCTGCATGTGCGGCGGCTCGGCGAACCAGCGCTGCTTGCCCGCCCAGACGAACGGCGACAGGTTCCGGTTGACCGTGGCCAGACCGGCCCGGGCGACGCCCTTGGCGCGCGGCATCATCCCGTGGAGGGCCTTGGGAGCCTCCAGACCCACACCGTGGGAGGTACCGCCCGCGACCACGACCAGCCAGCCGTCGGAGGCGGCCTTCTGCTGGCGGTAGCCGAAGCGGTCGCCCTTGGAGACCCGGGTGACGTCCAGGACCGAGCCCCGGTACTGGGTCGCGTCGTGGTCGCCCAGCCACAGGCGGGTACCGATGCGGGCCCGGAAGCGGGTCTGCGGGAACTGCTGCTGGAGCCGCGCCAGCTCCTCGGCCCGCAGGTGGCTGACGAACATGGTGTGCAGCGGCAGCCGGGCCGCGCGCAGCCGGTCCATCCAGCCGATGACCTCCTCGACGGCGTCCGAACCGTCGGGGCGGTCCAGCGGCAGGTGCAGGGCGAAGCCCTCCAGCCGGACGTCCTCGATCGCCGACTGGAGCATGCCGAGGTCCTGCTCCGAGATGCCGTGGCGGCGCATCGAGCTCATGCACTCGATGACCACGCGGGCCCCGACCAGGCCGCGGACCCCGTCCACCGAGGCCACCGAGCGGATCACCCGGTCGGGCAGCGGCACCGGGTCCTCACCGCGCCGGAACGGGGTGAGGACGAGCAGGTCGCCGCCGAAGTGGTCCTTGATGCTCGCGGCTTCGTACGTGGTGCCGACGGCCAGGATGTCGGCGCCCATCCGGGTCGCCTCCTCGCACAGCCGCTCGTGGCCGAAGCCGTAGCCGTTGCCCTTGCAGACCGGGATCAGACCGGGGAACTGGTCCGTGATCTGCTTCTGGTGCGCACGCCAGCGCGCGGTGTCGACGTAGAGCGTGAGCGCCATGCCCGTCCGGAACCTCTCTCGAAAAACAGCTGGGTCAGCGGCGCGACATGTAGATGTCGAGCGCCTTGTGCAGCACCTTGTTGAGCGGGAAGTCCCACTCGCCGACGTACTCGACGGCCTCGCCGCCCGTACCGACCTTGAACTGGATGAGGCCGAACAGGTGGTCGTTCTCGTCCAGCGTGTCAGAGATGCCGCGCAGGTCGTAGACGCTGGCACCCAGCGCGTACGAATCGCGCAGCATGCGCCACTGCATCGCGTTCGAGGGGCGGACCTCGCGCTTGTGGTTCGCGGAGGCGCCGTACGAGTACCAGACGTGCTGCCCGACGGTGATCATCGTGGCGGCGGCCAGCGGCTCGCCCTCGTGCTTGGCGATGTACAGGCGCATGCGGTTGGGGTCCTCGGAGTTGAGGGCCGTCCACTGGCGCTGGAAGTAACTGAGCGGGCGCGGGCGGAACTTGTCGCGCTCGGCGGTGATCTCGTAGAGGTACTGCCAGGTCGGCAGGTCCTCGTACCCGCCCTGGACGACCTCGACGCCGGCCTTCTCGGCCTTCTTGATGTTGCGGCGCCACAGCTGGTTGAAGCCCTTGAGGACGTCGTCCAGGGAGCGGTTGGCCAGCGGGACCTGGAAGACGTAGCGGGGCTGGACGTCGCCGAAGCCGGCGCCGCCGTCCTCGCCCTGCTGCCAGCCCATGCGGCGCAGCTTGTCGGACACCTCGAAGGCGCGCGGCTCGATGTGCGAGGCCTCGACGTCGCGCAGGCGCTTGACCTCGGGGTCCTGGATGCCCGCCTTGATGGCGGCCGAGTTCCAGCGGCGGATGACGACGGGCGGACCCATCTTCACGGTGAAGGCGCCCTGCTGCTTGAGGTGGGCCAGCATCGGCTGGAGCCACTCGTCCAGGTTCGGGGCGTACCAGTTGATGACCGGGCCCTCGGGGAGGTACGCCAGGTACCGCTTCACCTTGGGCAGCTGGCGGTACAACACGAGCGCGACACCGACGAGTTCGCCGTTCTTGTCGAACCAGCCGAGGTTCTCCGAACGCCACTCGTTCTTGACGTCGGCCCATGCCGGGACCTGGCAGTGGCTAGCCGAAGGCAGGCTCTGGAGGTACGCCAGATGCTGCTCTCGGCTGATGGTGCTCAGGGACAGGCTCATGCGGGGTGTCTCCTCCGGCGGCTTCGCTGCTATGGCGCGAAGCCTACTGCGACGGTGGCGCCACCCATCTGGGGGACAGGCCGGTGCCTGGGCCGGAGGGAGGCCGGCGCCCCGCCGCGGAGTTCCCCCGGTCAGCCCAGCCAGCCGCCGAAGAGGCCGCCGTGTGCCATTCCGAGCATGAAGCCGATGGCAGACGCGCCTAGGCCGATGATCAGCGCGAAGCGTTCGCGGGTGGTGGCGGAGATGAACTGTCCGTACAGCCCGGTCCCGATCCCGATCAGCCCGGCCCAGGAGCTGAGCAGGTGCAGATCGTGGAAGAACGCAGTGACGAACGCCACGGCGCCGAGGACCAGGGTGACCACCATGAGGGTGTCCTGGACGGGATGGGGCTTGCCGTCGGTGGAGAAGAGGGAGATCGGCGGGGGCGAGGACTGGCCGTGCATTGCCTGTGCCATCGGAAGGCACCTCCTGGCTGACGCAGAGCGGTGCGCGCGGCACCGCCTCCGGCCTGGGGCGGGGGGCACGGCACCGGACACACCCGATGGATACAGATTGTGGCCCTCTCCTGCCGGATTTCAACCGGAAGGACGCGAGCAGGTAGTCTGTACAGCTGCGCGGTGTCTGCTCTCGGACGCCGTGCGCACGCATCACGACCCTCCTGCCACGGAACGACCGTGGCCGCTGAGTCCAAAGGAGGTGGGTTCCACATGCGTCACTACGAAGTGATGGTCATCCTCGACCCCGATCTCGAGGAGCGCGCTGTCGCCCCTCTGATCGAGAACTTCCTTTCCGTCGTCCGTGAGGGCAACGGAAAGGTCGAGAAGGTCGACACCTGGGGCCGTCGTCGTCTCGCTTACGAGATCAAGAAGAAGCCCGAGGGCATCTACTCGGTCCTCGACCTGCAGGCCGAGCCTGCGGTCGTCAAGGAGCTCGACCGCCAGATGAACCTGAACGAGTCGGTTCTCCGGACCAAGGTCCTCCGCCCCGAGACCCACTGAACTCCGGTTCAGCGGTAATCGGGACCGAGTAGCACAGCAGCCCAGCAGCAATCCCCGCCGAGAGGTTCATCCATGGCAGGCGAGACCGTCATCACGGTCGTCGGCAATCTCGTCGACGACCCCGAGCTGCGCTTCACCCCCTCGGGTGCGGCGGTCGCGAAGTTCCGTGTCGCGTCCACCCCCCGCACCTTCGACCGTCAGACCAACGAGTGGAAGGACGGCGAGAGCCTGTTCCTGACCTGCTCGGTGTGGCGGCAGGCGGCTGAGAACGTCGCCGAGTCCCTTCAGCGGGGCATGCGCGTCATCGTGCAGGGCCGGCTGCGGCAGCGGTCCTACGAGGACCGTGAGGGTGTCAAGCGCACGGTCTACGAGCTGGACGTCGAGGAAGTCGGCCCCAGCCTGAAGAACGCCACGGCCAAGGTCGCCAAGACCACCGGTCGCGGTGGCCAGGGTGGATACGGCGGCGGTCAGCAGCAGCAGGGCGGTGGCGGCGGCTGGGGCGGAGCCCCCAGCGGCGGGCCCCAGGGCGGCGGAGCTCCCTCCGACGACCCGTGGGCGTCCAGCGCGCCGGCCGGCGGCCAGCAGGCCGGCGGCGGGGGCGGCTGGGGCGGAAGCTCCGGCGGCTCCGGCGGCGGCTACTCGGACGAGCCGCCCTTCTAGGGCAGCTCCATCCAAACTTCTTGATCACACAGGAGAGACACAATGGCGAAGCCGCCTGTGCGCAAGCCTAAGAAGAAGGTCTGCGCGTTCTGCAAGGACAAGACCGCGTACGTGGACTACAAGGACACGAACATGCTGCGGAAGTTCATTTCCGACCGCGGCAAGATCCGTGCCCGCCGCGTTACCGGCAACTGCACGCAGCACCAGCGTGACGTCGCCACGGCCGTGAAGAACAGCCGTGAGATGGCGCTGCTGCCCTACACGTCCACCGCGCGATAAGGAAAGGGTGACCGACTAATGAAGATCATCCTGACCCACGAGGTCTCTGGCCTCGGCACCGCCGGCGATGTCGTCGACGTCAAGGACGGTTACGCTCGCAACTACCTGGTCCCGCGTGGTTTCGCGATCCGCTGGACCAAGGGTGGCGAGAAGGACGTGGCGCAGATCCGCCGCGCCCGCAAGATCCACGAGATCGCGACCATCGAGCAGGCCAACGAGGTCAAGGCCAAGCTCGAGGGCGTGAAGGTCCGTCTGGCCACCCGCGCGGGTGACGCCGGTCGCCTCTTCGGTTCCGTCACCCCGGCCGACATCGCTTCCGCGGTCGAGGCTTCCGGTGGCCCGAAGGTCGACAAGCGTCGCGTGGAGCTGGGCTCCCCGATCAAGACCCTCGGTTCGTACCAGGTCTCCGTGCGTCTGCACGCCGAGGTCGTCGCGAACGTGGGCATCGAGGTCGTCGCCGCCTAAGGGCAGCGCGTGAAGGGCCGCACCCTCCGGGGTGCGGCCCTTCGTCGTTCCCGCATGCCCCGGGGGATGTTTCACGTGAAACATCCCCCGTCACCGGGTTGCTCTCCCGGCCGTGGTCACCGAGTGGCTCCCGCGACCAGCCATCGGCCGGAGCGGGCGCGGAGCTGGAGGGTGGCCATCCTGACGAGCATCATCAGCGTCATGGCCCACCAGAGCGCCGTCAGCCCGCCGCCCAGGGCGGGGACCAGGAGCGCGGCCGGGGCGAAGACGGCCAGGGTCAGCAGCATCGCCCAGGCGAGGTAGCGGCCGTCGCCGGCCCCCATCAGCACGCCGTCCAGGACGAAGACGACCCCGCAGACCGGCTGGGCCAGGGCCACGACCAGCAGGGCGGGCAGCAGTGCGTCCTCGACCACGGGGTCGCCGGTGAACAGCGGGATGAACGCCGGACGCGCCAGGACGACCAGCAGGCCCAGGACGACTCCCGAGACCACACCCCACGTCAGCATCCGCCGGCAGACGGTCCTGGCCCCCTCGGTGTCGCCGGCTCCCAGGTAGCGGCCGATGATGGCCTGCCCGGCGATGGCGATCGCGTCCAGGGCGAAGGCGAGCAGGCTCCAGAGGGACAACAGGATCTGGTGGGCCGCGATGTCGGCGTCCCCCAGCCGGGCCGCCACGGCTGTCGCGATCATCAGGATGGCGCGCAGGGACAGGGTGCGGACCAGGAGCGGCACACCGGCCTGGGCGCAGGCGCGGATGCCGGCCGCGTCGGGCCGCAGGGAGGCGCCGTGGCGCCGGGCGCCGCGGACGACCACGAAGAGGTAGGCACCGGCCATGGCGCACTGGGCGATGACCGTGCCCCAGGCCGACCCCGCGATGCCGAGGCCGGCGCCGTAGACCAGGGCCACGTTGAGGGCGCCGTTGAGGACGAAGCCGCCGATGGCCACGTAGAGCGGGGTACGGGTGTCCTGGAGGCCGCGTATGACGCCGGTGGCCGCCAGGACCACGAGCATGGCGGGGATGCCGAGCGCGGATATTCGAAGATACGTTTCTGCGTAAGGGGCGGCGGTCTCCGAGGCCCCGAAGAGGGAGACCAGGCCGGACGCGCCGAGCAGGACCCCGACGAGGACCGCGGTGCCGAGCAGGAGGGCGAGCCAGATGCCGTCCATGCCCTGCCGGATGGCGGCCTGGAGGTCGTCCGCGCCGACGCGCCGGGCCACCGCCGCAGTGGTGGCGTAGGCGAGGAAGACGAAGACGCTGACCGCGGTGGTCAGGAGCGCCGCCGCCACGCCGAGGCCGGCCAGCTGGGGGGTGCCGAGGTGTCCCACGATGGCGCTGTCGGCCATCACGAAGAGCGGCTCGGCCACGAGGGCGCCGAACGCCGGCACGGCGAGTGCGAGGATCTCGCGGTCGTGCCGTCTCGCGGGCGGCTTCGCGGTGGTGGGGGCCTGTGTCATGCGCTCAATCTAATCTTCCACAGGTAATGGATGCAAGGGTATTTGGATCCTTACCAAGCCTCTGACTTGGGCGTTCTTTCCGGCTCGTTCGGAGCGATCTTGAGACAGTGGCCAAGAATTTTCTCCACGGCCGCTCGCGGATGGGGAAACCGCAGGTCAGGTGGGGTGTGCGGAGGGGGTGGGTGATTTTGTCCACAGCGTCGTCCCCCGGTCTGTGCACAGCTTCGGGCGACTTACCCACAGCATTGGCTCCGTCGTCCACATCTCATCCACACAGCCTGTGGATAACAAGATTGGCTGACGTCGCTCGCGGGCCTACCGTTGTGCGTTGCCCGACGCGCCCAGAGCCGTTTCGGGTGTCCCAAATGTCAGAGCCGTGTCGTAGAAAGATTGCCACGGCGAGGTCCGCGTTGCGGACGGGAGGAGGTGGCCCGGTGAGCATGCCCGAGCCCATGGACGACCCCTGGGCCGACAGCGGTCCCAGTGACCGTCTGCCCGCCCGCTCGCGCCGGGGCGGCGACGGCCGCGGCCGCGGGGACGACCAGCAGGACCGGGGCCGCGAGGGCGGCTCCTGGGACGGCGGAGGGGGCGGCTTCGAGCGCGTCCCGCCGCAGGACCTGGACGCCGAGCAGTCGGTGCTCGGCGGCATGCTGCTGTCCAAGGACGCCATCGCCGACGTGGTCGAGGTCCTCAAGGGCCACGACTTCTACCGGCCCTCGCACGAGACGATCTACCAGGCCATCCTCGACCTGTACGCGAAGGGCGAGCCGGCCGACCCGATCACGGTCGGCGCCGAGCTGACCCGCCGCGGCGAGATCGGCAAGGTCGGCGGCGCCTCGTACCTGCACACCCTGGTGCAGTCCGTGCCGACCGCCGCGAACGCCGAGTACTACGCGGAGATCGTCCACGAGCGGGCCGTCCTCCGTCGCCTCGTCGCGGCCGGTACGAAGATCACACAGATGGGCTACGCGGCGGACGGCGACGTCGACGAGATCGTCAACAGCGCCCAGGCCGAGATCTACGCCGTCACCGAGCAGCGGACCTCCGAGGACTACCTGCCGCTGGGCGACATCATGGAGGGCGCGCTCGACGAGATCGAGGCGATCGGCTCGCGCTCCGGCCAGATGTCCGGCGTGCCGACCGGCTTCACCGACCTCGACTCCCTGACCAACGGCCTGCACCCGGGACAGATGATCGTCATCGCCGCCCGCCCCGCCATGGGCAAGTCGACGCTCGCGCTGGACTTCGCCCGCGCCTGCTCCATCAAGAGCAACCTGCCGAGCGTCATCTTCTCCCTCGAAATGGGCCGCAACGAGATCGCCATGCGCCTCCTCTCGGCGGAGGCCCGGGTGGCGCTGCACCACATGCGCTCGGGCACCATGACCGACGACGACTGGACCCGGCTCGCCCGCCGGATGCCGGACGTCTCGGCCGCCCCGCTGTACATCGACGACTCCCCCAACCTGTCGATGATGGAGATCCGGGCCAAGTGCCGCCGGCTCAAGCAGCGCAACGACCTCTCCCTCGTCGTCATCGACTACCTCCAGCTGATGCAGTCGGGCGGCTCGCGCCGTCCCGAGAGCCGCCAGCAGGAGGTCTCGGACATGTCCCGAAACCTCAAGCTGCTGGCCAAGGAGCTCGAGGTTCCCGTGATCGCGCTCTCCCAGCTGAACCGTGGCCCCGAGCAGCGCACCGACAAGAAGCCGATGGTCTCCGACCTGCGTGAATCCGGCTCGATCGAGCAGGACGCCGACATGGTGATCCTGCTGCACCGCGAGGACGCGTACGAGAAGGAGTCGCCCCGCGCGGGTGAGGCGGACCTGATCGTCGCCAAGCACCGAAACGGTCCGACGGCCACCATCACCGTGGCCTTCCAGGGCCACTATTCGCGGTTCGTGGACATGGCCAACACGTAGCATCCGATCATGGACGCGCTCTCTGAAGACCTGGAACTGCTTCCCGCCACCCGGCGTGCCCTGCGGCACCGGGTCGCCGTCGCCCAGCGCGAGGGCCGGTCCCCCTCGCTGGTGGCGGCCGTCGTACGCGGCGGGGAGGTGGTCTGGGAGGGCTCCCGGACCTGCGTGGAGGGTCACGGGCCGGACGGGAACGTGCAGTACCGGATCGGCTCGATCACCAAGACCTTCACCGCCGTCCTGGTGATGCGTCTGCGGGACGAGGGCCTGCTGGACCTGTCGGACCCGCTGGGCAAGCACCTGCCCGGGAGCGGTGCGGACGAGGTGACCATCGCCCAGCTGCTGGCCCACACCTCGGGTCTCGCGGCGGAGACGCCGGGCGAGTGGTGGGAACGCTCGCCGGCGGCGCTGCGGCCTGAACTGGCGGACGTGCTCGGCCAGGAGCCGTTCAAGCACGTGCCGGGAACCCGGTTCCACTACTCCAACCCCGGTTACACGCTGCTGGGTTCGCTCGTGGAGGCGCTGCGCGGCAAGCCGTGGGAGGAAGTGCTGCGCGCCGAGGTGCTGGAGCCGCTGGGGCTCGGCCGGACGAGCGGTCTGCCGCAGGCTCCGCACGCGGGCGGCTGGGCGGTACACCCGTGGGCGGACGTGATGATGCCCGAGCCGTCCGAGGACCTGGGGCTGATGGCGGCGGCCGGTCAGCTCTGGTCCACCACCGGCGACCTGGCCCGCTTCGCGCGGCTGTTGATGCGGGGCGACGACCGGGTGCTGAGTGCCGAGAGCGTACGGGAGATGCGTACGTCGGTCGCGCCCCCGGCGCCCGGCTCTGCCGACCTCGGCTACGGTCTGGGACTCCAGCTGGCGGAACAGGGCGGCCGCAGGCTCGTCGGGCACGGCGGTTCGCTGCCCGGGTTCGTCGCGGGTCTCTGGTTCAGCGAGGCGGACGACGTGGCGGCGGTCGTCCTGGCCAACTGCACCTCGGGCCTGCCCGCCTCCACGGTGGCGGCCGACCTCGTCGCGATCGTCTCGGAGGCAGAGCCGCGCATCCCCGAGCCCTGGCGTCCGTTCAAGGAGGACGACCGGGTGCCGCTGGAGCTGTGCGGTCCCTGGTACTGGGGTACTTCGGCCCAGGTCCTGCGGCTGAACCAGGACGGCTCGCTGGAGCTGAGCCCGGTCGGCGCCACCGGTCGGCCGGCCCGGTTCCGCGCCGAACCGGACGGCACCTGGACCGGTCTGACGGGCTACTACGCGGGCGAGACGCTGCGGGCGGTCCGGCGCGAGGACGGCTCCCTGAGCCACCTCGACCTCGCGTCGTTCGTCTTCACGCGCGAGCCCTACGACCCGGCGGCCCCGGTGCCCGGCGGGACGGACCCGCAGGGCTGGCGCGGCATCGGCTGACGCCCGGCGGGGATGCGCCCCGCTCAGGCGACGAGTTCGCGCTCCAGAGGGGTGCGGAAGCGGGGCGTGATGCGGGCGTCGCCCACCCACTCCGCGAGCCTCTCCGCCTCTGCGGCGACCGCCTCCTCGGCGGCCCGGCCGGGATCGCCCAGCAGCCGCCAGACGACCTGCCCGTCGGAGCGCTGGGCCCAGCCCCCGACGATCTCGCCGTTCCACCAGACGGTCGGCCCGATGTTGCCCGCGTAGTCGAACAGGGCGGGACGGTGGGCGGGGTCGAGGTGGAAGCCCCGGTCCGCCCAGCCCATGGCGCTGGGGTCGAGACCGGGCAGCAGCGCGGCCCAGGGTTCCGGGGCCGGCTCGGGCCCGGTGTCGCCGGGGCAGACGAGCCCGGTGCCGCCGTCGTCGAGGCGTACCTGCTCGGGGCCCACGGCGGCCAGGGCCTTGCGCACGTCGGTGAGGCTCCAGCCGGTCCACCACTTGAGGTCGGCCTCGGTCGCCGGGCCGTACGCGTGGAGCCAGCGGCGGGCGAGTTCGGCACGGGCCTCGGCGGCGGGTACGGCGGACCACGGCTGCGTGTGCACCCACCGGAACTGGCTGGACGTCCATGACCCGCGCGGCCGGTCCCGTCGGATGCGGCCGTCGGCGGCCAGCAGGCGGATGACACGGGTGGCCACACCGGTCTCGGTCTCGTACTTCTTGCCCCGGCCGATGGTGATCTTCTGCCGCAGGGCGGGTACCGCCGCGGAGAGCCGGCTGCCGGTCGCGCTGCCCAGGGCGTCGAGCGTCTCGAGGACGGCTGCCTCGGCCTGCTCCAGCCAGTCGGCGTCGAGCCCCTGGCCGTCGTCCGCGAGGTGCTTGAGGAGGGTCCGGCGTTCCTTGGCGGCGATGCCGCGGGCGGTGGAGGAGTCCACGTACGGGGCCAGTTCCGTGGAGACGGCGAAGAGGGTGTTGCGCATGCTGAGCATGCGGACGAGGCTGACGTCCCCGTACAGGGCCTGCTCGACCGTGGCGGGCCCGCCGTCGGACAGCCGGGCGCGGAGGGAGAGGAAGACGGTCGCGGCGTCCGTGGCGTGCAGGGCGACGACCGCGTCCGCGGCCCGGTCCGGGGTGGCGGCGCGGACGGAGGGGGCCAGGCGGTGCCGCCGGCCCAGCCGATGACGGCGCTCGGCGGTGGTGATGACGGGGAGGCCGGTGCTCATCCTCCCGATCGTAGGCCGGGCCGCCGACAGCGGCCCGGCCCTTGCCGGGACCGCTCAGAGCTGGAGCTTGAACCCCACGTGGGAGGCGGTGAAACCGAGCCGCTCGTAGAACCGGTGGGCGTCCGTGCGGGTGACGTCCGAGGTGAGCTGGACCAGGGCGCAGCCCTCCTGCCGGGACCGCTCGACGGCCCACTCGACGAAGCGGGTCCCGAGGCCGCTGCCGCGCTCGTCGGCGTGGACCCGGACGCCTTCGATGATGGACCGGGTGGTGCCCTTGCGGGACAGGCCGGGGACGATCGTGAGCTGGAGGGTGCCCACGACGCGCTCGGCGCGTACCGCGACGACGACGTGCTGGTGGGGGTCGTCGGTCAGCCGCTTCAGGGCCGCGGCGTAGGGGGCCAGGTCGTCCGGGGACTCGCGGGTGGCGCCGAGCGGGTCGTCGGCGAGCATGGCGACGATGTCGGGCAGGTCGGCCTGGGTGGCGGGCCGGATGGTGAGCTCGGGGGCTCCGGTCATGGGGATCTCCTTGTTTCAGCCGGCGGCGACGGTGAGCGGGGCCCAGCGGCGGGACCAGTCGCCGGGGAGGCCCCCGGGGACGTCCCTGGTCATGACGGCGTTGAAGGCCACGGACCCCAGCCCGCGCTCCTTGAGCCACGCGAGGAGTCCCTCGTGGCGCACGTCCACGTCGGTGCGCAGGTCCCGTCCGGTGCCGGCGGCCAGAGCGGACACCAGGGCCTTGGCGGTGGCGGTGTCCCGGGCGATCAGGGGGCCGACGACATGGGTGTCCATGTTGGGCCAGATCGAGGCGTAGCCGATGAGTGTCCCGGAGCGGTCCTCGGCGACGAGCAGCCTGTCGCTGAAGGCCGGGAGCCGGGTGATGAGGTGGGTCCGGTCGGTGCCGAACACCTCGGCGTCCAGCCGGACGATCCCCCGGAGGTCCTCGGCGGTGGCCGGGCGGACGTGGACGCCGGCGGGGACGGCGGCGAAGCCGTCCGGGTCGGGGAGGAAGGCGCCCCGGAGCATCTCGGCGCGGCCGGTGGTGTCGAAGCCGAGCTCCTCGTAGAGCGGGCGGCCGTACGGGGTGGCGTGCAGGGTGAGCGGGACACCGGCGAGCACCTCGTCGCACACGTGCTTCATGAGGTGTCGGCCCAGGCCCTGGCGGGCGTACCGGTCAGCGACGAGGACCATCCCGATGGCGGCGAGGACGGGCTTCCCCCCGGGGTCTCCGTACCGGGTGACGACGCAGGCGGCGGCGAGTCCCCGGCCGTCGGGCGCGTCGATCCCGTAGCCGTCGCCGGCGGCGAGGAGCAGCCCCCACTTGTGGTCCTCGCGCGGCCAGCCGCGGTCTTCGGACAGGTCGGCGCAGTGACGGAGGTCTTCCGTGGTCAGTGCGCGGATCGGCAGGTCGGTGAGCGGTGGTGGTGTCACCGGCCCAGAGTGGATCATCGGCTCGGGGGGAGTCCAGGGAATTGAGGGATCCGGGAAGCCGATGTTTCACGTGAAGCATCGGCTGTTTCACGTGAAACATCGGCGTCGTCCGACGGAGCGGATAGCCTCGGCAGCTATGACTTCGCTGCACCTGTTCGACCTCGACGGCACCCTGATGTACGGCTCGGCGGCACCGGTGGAGATCTCCCGGCAGCTCGGGGTGGACGCTGAGATCGCCGAGCTGGAGCGGGCCTTCGGCGCCCGGGAGATCGGCCCGCACGCGTTCTCGGTCGCGGCCCGGGAGCTGTGGTCGGAGCTGACGCCCGCGCACGTCCGGGCGGCCTTCGACGGATCGCCCTGGCTGGCGGGCATCCAGGAGGTCTGGACGGAGATCCGGGAGCGCGGCGACTACTGTGCGGTGATCTCCCTGTCCCCCTCGTTCTTCGTGGAGCTGCTGCTGGAGTGGGGGGCGCACGCCGCGCACGGCTCGGTCTTCCCTGCGGTGCCCTTCACGGCGCCCGTCGACGTGGCCGGGATCCTGACGCCGGAGCGCAAGGTGGAGGTCGCGGACTCGCTGTGCGCGCGCTTCGGAGTGGGCCGGGCCGACTGTGTCGCGTACGGGGATTCGATGACGGACGCGATGCTCTTCGAGGTGGTGCCCCGCTCGGTCGCGGTGAACGCGCGCCCTTACCTGGCTGCCCGGGCCACGCACGTCTACCAGGGCCGTGACCTCCGCCAGGCATACCAGCTCCTGGGCGCGGCGCGCCCGGGAGTCGAGGCATCTTAAGGGGAAAAGGGGTTTCGAAACCCCGTTTCTTCCATTCCTCCGCCGCGCTCTCGGTCGGCTGGCACGCTGTGAAACCCGGAACCACGGATTCGGGGCCGTGGCGTGTGAGACCCGACCGAGATGCTCGAAGCGAGGCACCGCATGGACGCTCCGCCCACCAGATCGGCCAGACCGACGGGACGGATACCCTCCGGGGGCGGTGCCCTCGAGCCCTCCCCGGACGCCGTGCTCATCCGCCGGACCCTCGCGGAGATCGCACCCATCGCGGACAAGGTGACCTCCTACTTCTACGCCCTCGTCTTCACGGGGCACCCCGAGGTCCGGGAGATGTTCCCGGCGGCCATGGACGTCCAGCGCGACCGGCTGCTGAAGGCCCTGCTGACCGCCGCCGAGCACATCGACGACCCCGCCGTGCTGACCCCGTACCTGCGCCGGCTCGGCGCGGGCCATCGCAAGTACGGCACCGTCTCCGCCCACTACCCGGCCGTCGGCGAGGCGCTGATCGGCGCGCTGGCCCGTTACGCGGAGCTCACCTGGGGGCCGGAGACCGAGGCGGCGTGGGTGCGCGCGTACACCGCCATCTCGCAGACGATGATCGACGCGGCGGCGGAGGACGAGGCCAGGGCGCCGGCCTGGTGGCACGCCGAGGTGGTCTCGCACGACCTGCGCACCTCGGACATCGCCGTACTGACGGTCCGCCCCGACCAGCCGTACCCCTTCCTCGCAGGCCAGTACACGAGCCTGGAGACCCCCTGGTGGCCGCGGGTCTGGCGGCACTACTCGTTCGCGTCGGCGCCCCGCCCGGACGGGCTGCTGTCCTTCCACGTCAAGGCCGTCCCGGCGGGCTGGGTCTCCAACGCCCTGGTGCGGCACGCCCGGCCGGGCGACGTCCTGCGGCTGGGACCGCCGGCCGGTTCGATGGTGGTGGACCACAGCACCGACAACGGGATGCTGTGCCTGGGCGGCGGCACCGGCATCGCCCCGATCAAGGCGCTGATCGAGGACGTCGCCGAGCACGGCGAGCGGCGCCCGGTGGAGGTCTTCTTCGGCGCGCGCAGCGATCACGACCTGTACGACAAGGACACCCTGCTCGGGTTGCAGCGCTCCCACCCGTGGCTGTCGGTCCGCCCGGTGATCGGGGAGGGGCTGGCGGGACAGCTGCCGCAGGCGGTCGGAGAGAACGGGCCCTGGAGCTCGTACGACGCGTTCATCTCGGGGCCGCCGGCGATGGTCCGCAACGGTGTGGACGCCCTCAAGCGGATCGGGATCCCCGGGGAGCGGATCCGCTTCGACGCCCTGGAGGAGCTGGCGGGCGTGGCCGGCTGAGCACGGCTCGGCCCGCCGGCCCTCCCGGTGCCGTCAGCCCAGGTCGGGGGCGTGCATGGCGCGCACCCCCTCGATGTTGCCGTCGAGGTAGTGGCGCAGCGAGAGCGGGACCAGGTGCACGGCGGCGATGCCCACCCGGCTGAAGGGCACGCGGACGATCTCGTACTCGCCCTCGGGCTCGTCGACCTCGGGCCCGTGGCGCAGGCCGGGGTCCATGGACACGAGCCGGCAGACGAAGAAGTGCTGCACCTTCACCCCGGTCACGCCTCCGGAGGCGATGTGCTCGACGGTGTCGACGAAACAGGGCACCACGTCGGTGATCTTGGCTCCGAGCTCTTCGTCGAGCTCGCGGTGGAGGGCGTCGACGACGGTGCTGTCAGTGGCTTCCACACCGCCGCCGGGAGTGAGCCAGTACGGATCGACGCCTGGCTTGGTGCGCTTGATAAGGATCAGGTCGTCACCGTCGAGCAGGATCGCGCGGGCGGTGCGTTTGACCACAGGACGTTCGGTCATGGGAGAAGAGTGGCCCAGCTCCGCCCTTCCGAAACGCGCCGTCGTCCGGAACCCGAGGCACTCACCAGTGCACCGCGGCACGCAGCAGGCGTTCGTGGGCCCGCGCGAGGTGGGCGAGCGCCAGGCTGCCCGCCCGTACGACGAGGAACCAGGTGCGCAGCGGAGGTACGGCGGGTTCCAGCAGGGAGACGACCTCACCGCGGTCCAGGGCCTCCTGGCACAGGTAGCGGGGCAGGACGGCCAGTCCGGAGCCGGCCCGGACGCATCCCAGTACGGCCCGCAGGTCCGGAGCCACGACGGTGGCGGCGGAGTCGGGTACGGAGTCGAAGACGGCGGCCCAGTAGCGGGTGACCAGGGGCAGGCTCTCGTGGACCTCGACGACCGGGATCCCGTCGAGTGCCGCGGGGCCGGCAGTGCTCAGTGCGGCGGGGTCGGCCAGGGCGGCCCAGTAGGGAGCGGCGACCAGGACCTGTTCCTCGTCGCAGAGGACGGTCGTGGTGAAGGGGCCGCCGCGCGGCCGGCCGGTGGTGACGACCAGGTCGTGCTGCCCGGCGGCCAGACCGGTGAGGTTCTCCTCGGTGCCGGGCGCGAGGACGGTCCGCAGGGTCTGGCCCTGGCCGACCAGGGGGGCGAGGGCGGGCAGTACGCGCAGGCAGAGGAACTCAGGCGGCCCGGCGAGGTGCAGGGTCCGCAGGGCCCCGCCGGCCTGCCGCTCGCTCTCGGCGATCCGGAGCAGCGCGTCGAGGTGCGGGGCGGCCTTGTGGGCCAGTTCGTCCCCGACGGCCGTGGGGGTGACGCCCCGGGCGCGCCGGTGGAACAGGGGCCGGCCCAGCTGCCGCTCCAGGGTGCGGATCTGGGAGGTGACGGCGGGCTGTGACAGCCCGAGGAGCGCGGCGGCCCGGGTGAACGAGCCGGCCCGGTGCACGGCGACGAAGGTGCGCAGCAGGGCCAGGTCCATGGCGGCCCCTCTCGGTGGGGGCCTTCAACTATAAATATGCCGATAGGCCCCTGTCGTTACCGTGATTGGACTCTGACGCTGAGTCAACTAGCCTTGTCGGCGTGGTTCTTCTCTCGGGGAACCCGGGGCGGTCCGAGCCACCAGGGGGGAGGCTCGGACCGCCCTGATGCTCCCCGGGCCGGTCAGGCGTCGGCGGCCGCGGAATCGAGGGCCCGGAGCACGTCGGCGACCAGGTCCTCGGGGTCCTCGGCCCCGGCGGAGAACCGGATGAAGCCGTCCGGCACGTCGTCGCCGCCCCAGCGGCCGCGCCGCTCCGCGGTGGAGCGGACTCCGCCGAAGCTGGTGGCGTCCTCGACCAGGTGCAGGGCGATCATGAAGCGCTCGGCGTGTGCGCGGTCGGGGAGGGTGAAGGAGACCACCGAGCCGAAGCCGCGCATCTGGCGGGCGGCCGTCTTGTGGGAGGGGTCCGAGGGGAGACCCGGGTAGCGCAGTCCGGTGACCTCGGGCCGGTCGGCCAGCGCCTCGGCCACCGCCAGCGCGTTGCCCCACTGGCGCCCGGCCCGCAGCTGGAGGGTGGCCAGGGAGCGGTGGGCCAGCCAGGCCTCCATGGGACCCGGGATCGCTCCGACGATCTTGCGCCAGCGGCGGACGGCCGCGGCGAGCTCCGGGTCGCGGCAGACGACGTAGCCGAGCAGCAGGTCCCCGTGGCCGGTCAGCCCCTTGGTGCCGCTGGCGACGGAGAAGTCCGCGCCCAGCTCCAGGGGCCGCTGCCCGAGCGGGGTGGCGAGGGTGTTGTCGACGGCGACCAGGGCGCCCGCCGCGTGCGCGGCCGCCACGAGGCGGCGTACGTCGCAGACGTCGAGCCCCGGGTTGGACGGGGTCTCGATCCACAGCAGCCGGGCCCCGTCGAGGGCGGCGAGCTGCGCCTCCCCGCCGGTCGGGGCGGTGCGCACGCGGACTCCGTACGCTTCGAGCTGCTCGCGGACCAGGGGCAGCGCCTGGTAGCCGTCGGAGGGCAGGACGACGGTGTCGCCGGTGCGGGCCTGGGAGAGCAGGACGGCGGAGACGGCCGCCATGCCGGAGGCGAAGACCACGGTCTCCACCCCCTCCCCGCCGGGTGCCTCCAGTTCCCCGACGGCCCGTTCCAGCAGGGTCCACGTGGGGTTCGTGTCGCGGCCGTAGGTGTACGGCCCCGCGACCTCGCCGGGGAGGTGGAAGTGCGCGGCGAAGACGGGTCCGGGCAGCGGGGGTTCGTTCTTGGCGGGCTCGGGGAGCCCGGCGCGTACGGCGCGCGTGCCGTCGCCGTACCGGTCGGCCGGAGCCGGCGGCGGGGTCGTGGCGGGCCCGCCGGGGGTGTGCTCGTTCACGGGGTGTGCTCCTTCACGGCGGTGCGTACGGCGGCCAGCAGGCCGGTGCTCGCCGCCTCGACCAGGGCCAGGCACTCCTCGAACCCCTCGACCGGGCCGTAGTACGGATCGGGCACGTCCGCCGCGTCCGGTACGCCGGCCGGGGCCGGCGGGTCGTAGGAGCGCAGCAGCCGGACCTTGGCGGCGGCCTGCGGGGTGGGCGCGAGTGCGTGCAGGGCCCGGAGGTGGCCGGCGTCGAGGGCGACGACGAGGTCGAGGCGGTCGAACCACGAGGCCCGGAACTGCCGGGCCCGGTGGTCCTGCTCGTACCCGGCGGCCTCCAGCACGGCGACGGTGCGCGGGTCGGCGCCGTCGCCCTCGTGCCAGCTGCCGGTGCCGGCGCTGTCCACCTCGACCAGCCCGTCGAGGCCGGCTTCGACGACGCGGGCGCGGAAGACCGACTCCGCCATGGGGGAGCGGCATATGTTGCCGGTGCAGACGAAGCACACGCGGTACATGGGCGGTCCGCTCAGTTCTTGTCGGGCAGGGCCAGGTTCACGGCCCAGGAGACGATGGAGATGATCAGGCCGCCGAGGACGGCGGTCCAGAAGCCGTCCACGTGGAAACTGAGGTCGAACTTCCCGGCCAGCCAGGAGGTCAGCATCAGCATCAGGGCGTTCACGACGAGGGTGAACAGGCCCAGGGTGAGGATGAACAGCGGGATGGACAGCAGCTTCACCACCGGCTTGACGATGAGGTTGACCAGCCCGAAGACCAGCGCGACCAGGATCAGCGTCAGCGCGCGGCGGCCCGTGCTGCTGCCGTCGTCGAGGGTGATGCCGGAGACCAGCCAGATGGCGACGGCCAGGGCCGCCGCGTTGGCGAGCGTCTTGACTACGAAATTCGTCATGTGTCTGATCGTGGCAGAGAAGATCCGGGGCGGGCATCGGCAGATCAGCGGATCCCGGGGTACCACGGGCGAAGAGCGAGGGGCACAGCGAAGATGAAGGCCTTCCGGCTGGACGAGCTCGAAGCGGAGCGCGCCGCCAACAGCGGCGCCTACCTGCAGTTCCTGCGGGAGCGGAACATGTCGGTCGGGCTGTACGCCCTCGATGCCGGGCAGAGCGACCCGCAGCAGCCGCACCGCCAGGACGAGGTGTACTTCGTGGTGAGCGGGCGGGCGTCCATCACGGTCGGGGAGGAGACGACGGTGGTGGCCAACGGCAGCGTCGTCTACGTTCCGGCGGGGGTGCCGCACAAGTTCCACCACATCACCGAACCCCTGAAGGTGCTGGTGGTGTTCTCCCCGCCGGAGGGCTGATCAGCGGGGGTCTGAGGGTCGTTCCCCTGATCCCCCTAAGGGGCGGGTCAGGGGGTTCCGAGGGCTCGCGGACCCCCGCGGGGGTCCGCGGCCTCCTAGCATCGAGAGCGAGGGAAGAAACGGACCCGATGACTCGCGACATCACGACATCACGGGGTCACTGACGAGGAAGAGGTAGGAACATGGACGGGATCCGAGCGATGTTCGCGGGCATGCCCTGGTGGGTCAAGTGGGTCGCCGTCCCGCTGCTGGCGATCTTCGTCTTCGGTGGAGTGATCACTTCCATCCTCGGCGCGCTGATCTCGTTCGTCTTCAAGGCGCTGCTCTTCGTCGCCCTCGTCGGTGGTCTGGTCTTCGTGGTCAAGAAGTTCAGCGGTGGCGGCAGCGGAGCGAAGACCTCCTCCGGCGAGTGGTAGGCCCCGCGCCGCACGCTTCCCCCAACGGGTAAGGGGATTGACCCAGCCGGGGGAACGGGACCGGCCGAACCGCACACACGGCGGGAACCGGCCGATAGGGTGGCAATCCGCGCCGTTCCCTGGGGGCGGCCCCCGCAGAGCGGGCCACCCCGAGGCCCGCCGCCACCCCTGGGGGTGAGCTTTGCCTTCGGTTCACAATCCCGGTGTCCCGACCCTGATCGGTTCGGTGCAGCGGGCGTTGCGGCTCCTCGAAGCGGCGGGGTCCCACAGCGGGGGAGCCCCGGCCAAACAGCTGGCGCGCGAAGCCGGGCTCCCGCTCCCCACCGCGTACCACCTGCTGCGCACCCTGACGCACGAGGGTTATCTGCGACGCGAGGGCGGGGTGTTCGTACTCGGCGCCGCGGCCGGCCGGCTGGCGGGCGGCGGACTTCAGCAGAAACGTCGCAGCATGATCCTCGACTCGCTCGCGCACTTCCGCGACGCGGTGGGGGCCCCCGTCTACTTCGCGGTCTACCGCGAGGGTGAGATCGAGGTCGTGGGCGTCTCGGACACCCCGGCCAACCCGGCCTGCCAGGAGTGGGCCGACTTCCGCGCGACCGGCCACGCCCACGCCATCGGCCAGTGCCTGCTGGGCCAGCTCGACGAGAAGACGCGCAGGGACTACTACGACCGGCACCCGGTCGAGAGCATCACGCCCTACACGGTCCGGGACATGCACGCCCTGGAGCAGCGGATCGGCTCTCTGGAACGGATGCAGCCGGTTACGGAGCGTCAGGAGTACGCCCTCGGGACGGTGTGCGCGGCCATCCCCATCACGGCCGGCGATGCCGCCGCGACCATGGCGGTTTCCCTTCCTGTGCACCAACAAGACCGGTTGCTCTATGTGGTCGATCGGCTACGGAGTGAAGTAGGCGCGCTGTTGAGTACCCTCTCCTTCTCTATCAGTATCTGAAAACTCACTCCTTGTGATCTGCTGGCGCTTCCACCACCCTTGTCAAGACGGCCCTGGGGGATCATTCCTGGCCACTTCCACTACAGCGGGGTAGGCAATGCGCGAGTCGGTACAGGCAGAGGTCATGATGAGCTTCCTCGTTTCCGAGGAGCTCGCGTTCCGGATCCCGGTGGAGCTGCGGTACGAGGCCCGTGACCCGTACGCGGTACGCCTGACCTTCCACCTTCCCGGAGACGCGCCCGTGACCTGGGCGTTCGGCCGGGAGCTGCTTCTCGACGGCATCAACAAGCCGAGCGGTGACGGCGACGTGCACATCGCGCCCACCGATCCGGACGAGCTGTCCGACGTCCACATCCGGCTCCAGGTCGGGGGCGAGCGGGCCCTGTTCCGGGCCGGCGCGGGCCCGCTCGTCGCGTTCCTCGACCGGACCGACCGGCTTGTTCCGCTCGGTCAGGAGCGCAACCTCGGTGACTTCGAGGAGAGCCTCGACCAGGCGCTCGGCAAGATCCTCGCCGAGTCGCAGCACGACGAGCGCAAGGCGGGCTGAGGCGGGGGCCGGGAGGTCCCGGCCCCCGCCCCGTCCGTCAGCGCTTGCGCCGGCGCCGTCCCCGGCCGCCGCGGGCCGGCGCGGCCGGACCGGCCGCCGGGCTTCCGGACGCTCCGGCCCCGGGTTCCGGCCGGTCGGCGGAGACCACCAGCGCCGCGAGCGCCGTGGTGACCGGCACCGAGGCCACGAGCCCGATGGAGCCCACGAGGGTCCGTACGATCTCCTCCGCGACCAGCTCGCTGTTGGCCACCGTGCCCATGCTGCTGTTGGCGATCGAGAACAGCAGCAGGAGCGGCAGGGCTGCGCCGGCGTACGCCAGCACGAGGGTGTTCACCACCGAGGCGATGTGGTCACGGCCGATCCGGATGGCGGCCCGGTACAGGGCGCGCGGACCCATGGCCGGGTCCGCCTGGTGGAGTTCCCAGACGGCCGAGGTCTGAGTGACCGTCACGTCGTCGAGCACGCCAAGGGATCCGATGATCACGCCTGCCAGCAGCAAGCCACTCATGTCGATGTTCGGGTAGAGCCCGTGGATCAGCCCGGTGTTGTCGTCCGTGTTGCCGCTGAGGAACGCCTGGCTGATGAACTGCGAGCCCAGCAGCCCGATCAGCAGGAGCGAGACCAGCGTGCCGAGGACGGCGACCGAGGTCCGCGCCGTCAGCCCGTGGCACATGTACAGCGCGATCAGCATGATCGCGCTGGCGCCGATGATCGCGACGAGCAGCGGGTTCGATCCCTGCAGGATCGCAGGGAGGATGAAGAGCGTCAGGACGCCGAAGCTGACGCCGAGTGCGATGAGGGCGAAGAGACCGCGCATCCGGCCCACCACGACGACCGCGACGGCGAAGATGCCGGCCAGCAGTGCCAGCGGGAACTTCCGGTTCAGGTCGATCACCGAGTACTGGAGGTCCCGGGGCGCGTCCGGCGCGTACGCCACCACCACCTCCTGGCCCTTCTCCAACTGCCGGGGCGCGCCGGGCTGGACGATCTCGAAGAAGGCCCGGCCCTGATCCGGTCCGGTGGTCACCTCGACGGTGGCCTTCTTGCACTCGCCGGTCTGAGCGGCCTGCGCCTCACGGCCCTCGGGGGTGGAGGTGTCGCCCGTGGGAGGGACCTGGGAGGCGTTCACCGATTTGCAGTCGACGTTCGCGAGGGCGACGACCTTGCCCTGTTGGGTCTGGCGGTCGAAGCCCACCCCGGTCCGTTCGTGCGCGGGGGCGCCGCCGGGCCAGAGCAGGGCCATGCCGACGAAGACGGCGGCGGCGAACGGGATCAGTACGGCGGCGATCACCTTCCGCAGGTGCTTGGAGACCGGGGCAGCCGGCCCGTGGCCGTGGCTGTGTCCGTGTCCGTGGCCGTGGGAATGCCCGTGCGCGGAGTCCGCGGCATCCCCGCGGGACGCATGTTCGTGGCCGGTGTGGCCCGTGGGCTCGGTGGGCGTGGGGGGAGGCTGCGGCGAGGACGTCACCGGCAGATCATCGCAAGAGATGAGGGGGCCCACTGTTCAGCACGCCACACCCGACGCTAACGTGGGGGCTACTTTGCACAACGCGGGAGCTCGGAGCACCGGGCTGAGAGGGCGCTGATCACCGTACGCGCATGAGAATGCGTACGGGAGGAGGCTGCGTCGACCGCCGAACCTGTTACCGGGTAATGCCGGCGTAGGGAGATTAGGTCTCATGACCATTCAGGACGCACGCACGCCTGCCGTCAGCCAGAACGCCGACGGCCAGACCGAGCGCCAGCCGGGCTGGCACAAGGGCTACGTGGCGGGCTCCCGCCCCGACATCCGGGTGCCGGTCCGCCAGGTCCACCTCACCAACGGCAAGGACGTGACGCTCTACGACACGTCCGGTCCGTACACCGACCCGCAGATCGAGACCGACGTCCGCCGTGGCCTCGCGCCGCTGCGCGAGAACTGGATCATCGGCCGTGGCGACACGGAGGAGTACGCGGGACGCCCCGTCCGCCCCGAGGACGACGGCATCAAGCACACCTCGCCGCGCGGGGGTCTCAAGAACCTCGACGCGGTCTTCCCGGGCCGCCCGCGCCAGCCCCGCCGGGGCCGTGGCGGCGCCGCCGTCACCCAGCTCGCGTACGCCCGCCGGGGCGAGGTCACCCCGGAGATGGAGTACGTCGCGATCCGCGAGAACGTCTCCCCCGAGGTCGTCCGCGAGGAGATTGCCGCAGGCCGCGCGGTGCTTCCGGCCAACGTGAACCACCCGGAGATCGAGCCGATGATCATCGGCAAGAAGTTCCTGGTCAAGGTCAACGCCAACATCGGCAACTCCGCCGTCACCTCCTCGATCGAGGAGGAGGTGGAGAAGATGACCTGGGCGACCCGCTGGGGCGCCGACACGGTCATGGACCTCTCCACCGGCCGCAACATCCACACCACCCGCGAGTGGGTGCTGCGCAACTCCCCCGTCCCGATCGGCACCGTGCCGCTGTACCAGGCCCTGGAGAAGGTCGACGGCAAGGCCGAGGACCTGACCTGGGAGATCTACAAGGACACGGTCATCGAGCAGGCCGAGCAGGGCGTCGACTACATGACGGTCCACGCCGGCGTACTGCTGCCGTACGTGCCGCTGACCGCCCGTCGCAAGACCGGCATCGTCTCCCGCGGTGGTTCGATCATGGCCGCCTGGTGCCTCGCGCACCACAAGGAGAACTTCCTCTACACGAACTTCGAGGAGCTGTGCGACATCCTCGCGACGTACGACGTCACGTACTCGCTGGGTGACGGCCTGCGGCCGGGCTCCATCGCGGACGCCAACGACGCGGCGCAGTTCGCGGAGCTGAAGACGCTGGGCGAGCTGAACACCATCGCCAAGCGGCACAACGTCCAGACGATGATCGAGGGCCCGGGCCACGTCCCGATGCACAAGATCAAGGAGAACATCGACCTCCAGCAGGAGATCTGCGAGGAGGCGCCGTTCTACACGCTCGGCCCGCTGACCACCGACGTCGCGCCCGCGTACGACCACATCACCTCGGGCATCGGCGCCGCGATGATCGCCTGGTGGGGCACCGCGATGCTCTGCTACGTGACGCCCAAGGAGCACCTGGGCCTGCCCAACCGGGACGACGTGAAGACCGGCGTCATCACCTACAAGATCTCCGCGCACGCGGCGGACCTGGCCAAGGGCCACCCGGGCGCCCAGGAGTGGGACGACGCCCTGTCGGACGCGCGGTTCGAGTTCCGCTGGGAGGACCAGTTCAACCTGGCCCTGGACCCGGACACGGCCCGTGAGTTCCACGACGAGACCCTCCCGGCCGAGCCGGCCAAGACCGCGCACTTCTGCTCCATGTGCGGTCCGAAGTTCTGCTCCATGAAGATCTCGCAGGACATCCGCCGTGAGCACGGCGGTGACCTGAAGGCCGATGAGATCGAGGCGGGCATGGCGGAGAAGTCCGCCGAGTTCGCGGCCTCGGGCAACAGGGTCTACCTGCCGCTGGCCGACTGACGGGTGCACAGGGGGTCGGCCGACGGCATTCCGGGGGGAGTCGTCGGCCGGCCTTCGCCGTTCCCGGCCGAGCCCGTGGCGGCGGATGTTTCACGTGAAACACGGCCGACCGGGCAGCGGTGGCCGGGGTCCTGCTCGGGGACCCACTCCGGTCCTACTCGGGGTCCTGGTCCGGTCCGCCGAAGTCCGGGCTGGTGAAGTCCGGCGAGCTGAAGCCGGGTCGGGAGCCCGGGGAGTTCGGGCCCGGGCTGGTGAAGTCCGGGCGCGTGTAGCCCAGGCTGGGGATACGCCCGGCCCCCGGCGTGCGAGGCACCGGGTAGCCCGGTCCGGCGGTCGGGTCCGCCAGGGCATCACGGAGGAAGGGCACGATGCCCCGCTCCAGCAAGGCGTTCCGCCAGGCCTCGCGGGCACGGGAGAGCTCGTCGGATATCGGCACGCTCTCTTCCGCGGTGACTTCCGTGGAGCTGTTGCGCAGGGCCGTCACGAGCAGTCCGACCACCGCGAACAGCACGGCGGCCACGGTGAGCCCGCCGAAGAGCCAGCCCGCCGTCAGCATGGTCTCGGCGAAGGCAGGGGCCGGGTCGATCATCTTGAGGCAGTACCCCACCAGCAGGAAGATCAGCATGGCGGTGCCCGCCAGGACCGGTGCGAGGACGCCGACCACGGCGCTCACACCGGCCCCGCCGTCCTGGTCCTCGCCGCCGTCCTCGGCGTTCGTCCCGAAGGCCGAGAGGGCCCCGTCGCGCAGCTCCTCCCGCACCTTCACGTAGTGGTCGTACTCGGCGGCCGCCGCGGCGGTCAGGAGTGTGATGGCGGCCAGGGCCATGGTGCGCAGTTGTTCGGCGTTCAGCCGTTCGCCCAGGGTGGCGAGTTCGGGTCGTTCGTCCGCGGTGCGCAGTGCCTCGTCGAGGAGCCGGTCGAACTCCGGTCGGTCTTCGGTGAGCAGGTGCGGAGCGCTGGTCATGTGCATCCCCCGATGCCCCGTACATGCCGGTATGCCCGCGTAGATACGGGGCTCCGGCACAAACGGAGGAGAGCCTGCTACGGATAGAGCGATGGTAGAGCGCCCCTGCCACGCGGTGACAGGGGCTTTGCTGAAATACCCCGCTCCGAGAACGCTCAGTCGCGCAGAGGTAGTTGAACGACGAGCAGCTTGCCCGCCATCGTCACTCCGCCGTCCATCGCGATGGCCAGCCCGTCGGCGTACACGTGGGGCCCGTCCACGGCCTCCGGGCCGTGGGAGTCGTCGCCGTCCTCGGTGCCCACCTCGCCGAGCAGGTACGGGATGGGGCTGTGGCCGTGGACGACGCGGCCGCCGCCGTAGGTGGCCAGGAGTTCCCGTACGGCCTGGGGGCCGGTCTCCTCGTCGCGGAAGGCGAACCGCTTGGTGAACTTGCGGAAGAGGTCCCAGGTGATGTCGGCGTCGTTGCGGTTGAGAAGCTCGTGGATGGTGTCGTTGACGTCCTCGATGGAGTCGCCGTAGTCCAGGTACGCGGTGGTGTCCGAGTGCAGCAGCAGGTGGCCGTCCTGCAGCGTCGCCGCGTCGAGGCGGGACATCCACTGGAGGTGCACGTCCTCCAGGCGCTCCATGTCGGTGCGCTGGCCGCCGTTGAGCAGCCAGGCGGCCTGGAAGGTGGCGGTGCCGGCGCCGGAGGACACGGGGGTGTCGCCGAAGCGCTTGGCGCCGATCAGGAGCAGTTCGTGGTTGCCCATCAGGGCCTTGCAGTAGCCGCCGGCGGCGGCGGCCTCGGCGGAGAGCCGCATGACGAGGTCGATGACGCCGATGCCGTCGGGGCCGCGGTCGGTGAAGTCGCCGAGGAACCAGAGCCGGGCGTTGCCGGCGGACCAGCGGCATTCGGCGTCGATGAGGTGCTGGGCCTGGAGTTCCCGGATGAGCTCGTCCAGGTAGCCGTGCACGTCGCCCACGACGTAGAGCGGGCCGGGGCCGGAGCCGGGGTTCTCCTGGGGGACGTACTGGACCTGCACGGTGTCCCCGGGGCCGCCGGCCGAGCCGCGGACGATGATGGGCAGGTCGCGCTGCGTGGGCGTGTAGCCGTCGTCACCGGCGTCGTCGTACTCGCCGTCGCCCGCCGTGCGCTGCTGCGGGACGGCCTCCGTGCCCGGGTGGGCGGGAGGAGCCGCGGCGGGCCCGTCGGGAGCGTAGGCGGGCCGCGGGGGCACCGGGGTGCTCTCGTCGTAGTACGCGGGGTACTCGCCGTACACGGGGGGCTCGCCGGGCAGTGCGGCGGCCGCGGTGTACGGCGCGGGTTCGACGACCGGCACCCGGAAGTCCCGCAGCGTGTCCGTCCGCATCGCGGGTCCCTGACCGGCCCCCTGAGTCATCGACCCCTCCACCACCGTCGCGCTGCCGTACACCTGCGGACCCTGCTCACCTCCGGGGTGGAGGGTCCGTGATGTCGTGCGCCCATCATAGGAATGCGGCTCGCGCTCTGTGACGCACCAGGGGTGGTGAATCCTTGCCGGAACCTCTCCTTCCTGCCCTTTTGTTCCGGTTTCGGCGTTGTGGAAATCCTCGGCGGGGCCATCGGCCCCGCCCCTGTGACGGTGTGGCGGTCAGTCCTGGGCCGGCGAGCGCGGCGGGCTGACGGTCGTGCGGGGTGTCCTGCGCTGCGAGGAGGTGCGGATGATCAGCTCGGTCGGCACGACCTGTTCGACGGGGCGTCCGGTGTCCACTCCCTCGATCGCGTCGATCAGCAGCTGTACGACGGCGGTGCCGATGCGGCGGGGCTTGAGGGAGAGCGTGGTGATGGGCGGTTCGGTGTTGGCGTAGACGGTGGACTCGCTGCAGCAGACGAGGAGCAGGTCCTCGGGGACCCGCAGCCCGTAGCGCCGGGCGGCGGCGAGGAGGTCGGTGCCGTTGGGGTCGAAGAGGCCGTACACGGCGTCCGGCCGGTCGGGGCGGGCGAGGAGCCGGTCGGCGGCGACGGCGCCGGCGCACGGGTCGTGGGCGGGGTAGGACTCGTAGACCGGGTCCTGGCCGACGCGCTCGCACCAGTTGAGGTACGCCGTCGTGGAGAGCCGGGTGTAGGTGTCGGTGGTGGTGCCGGTCAGCAGCCCGATGCGGCGGGCTCCGGCGGCGGCGAGGTGGTCGAGGAGGCCCAGCACGGCGGCCTCGTGGTCGTTGTCCACCCAGGCGGTGACGGGCAGGGTGCCCGCCGGCCGGCCGTCGGAGACCACGGGCAGGCCCTGGCGGACCAGTTCGCTGACGACCGGGTCGTGGTCGGAGGGGTCGATGACGACGGTGCCGTCGAGGGCCACGTTGGACCAGACGTCGTGTCGTGAGGTGGCGGGCAGGATGACGAGGGCGTAGCCGCGGGCGAGCGCGGCGGAGGTGGCGGCCCGTGCCATCTCGGCGAAGTACGCGAATTCGGTGAAGGTGAAAGGTTCATCCCCGTACGTCGTCACGGTCAGGCCGATGAGGCCCGACTTGCCGGTACGGAGGGTGCGGGCCGCGGCGGAGGGGCGGTACCCCAGCCGGTCGGCGACCTCGCGGACGTGGCGGCGGGTGGCGTCCGGCAGCCTCCCCTTGCCATTGAGCGCGTCGGAGACGGTTGTGATGGACACGCCCGCCGCGGCGGCCACGTCCCTGATGCCGGCCCGGCCCTGTCGGCCGCCGACCCGCCGGGTGGTCTCGGTCCGGCTCACCTGGTGCTTCCCTGCTGCTGTCATGGCGAGCCGATAGTAGGGCGCGGAGGGCAGGGTGGTTCGGGTGCATATGCACGCGTTGACAGGCACGATTCTGCATGGTTCGCCACCCCCAATGACCTTGGAATTGAAGGTATTTGTCGTCCTGGTCTGAGAGTGAGGCTTGTCGACGGGTACGAACATGCCAAAACGGAGCCGCCTCCGGCCGCCCTCAACTCACCTGCACGAGGGACGCGCGCCACGGCGCAGGCCACCGGCGCACGCATATATGCGCGCGCTCCCCCTGTGTTCCTGGCGCCCGCCATTCTCGTATCGGCGGAATCCTCATAAGGTGAGCAGTATTGAGTCGACGGAGACGTCGACGGGACGGTCGAGGAGGACCTGCGGTGAGCGAGAAGAGCCCGAAGCTGCGCGCCGAGCTGGACGGCATCCCCACCTACAAGCCCGGCAAGCCCGCCGCCGCGGGCGGGGCCGTCGCGTTCAAGCTGTCCTCGAACGAGAACCCGTACCCGCCGCTCCCGGGGGTCCTGGAGAGCGCCGTGGCCGCGGCCGGCCGGTTCAACCGCTACCCGGACATGGCGTGCACCGGCCTGGTGAACGAGCTGGCGGAGCGTTTCGGCGTGCCGGTCGAGCACATCGCCACGGGCACCGGCTCGGTGGGTGTGGCCCAGTCGCTGATCCAGTCCACGGCCGGCCCGGGCGACGAGGTCATCTACGCCTGGCGCTCCTTCGAGGCGTACCCGATCATCACCCAGATCTCCGGCGCGACCTCGGTGCAGGTGCCGCTGACCGACGGTGACGTGCACGACCTGGACGCGATGGCCGCCGCGATCACCGACCGGACCCGCCTGATCTTCGTCTGCAACCCCAACAACCCCACCGGCACCGCCGTGCGCCGCGCCGAGCTGGAGCGGTTCCTGGACCGGGTTCCCTCGGACGTCCTGGTGGTGCTGGACGAGGCCTACCGGGAGTTCGTGCGCGACACCGACGTCCCGGACGGCATCGAGCTCTACCGCGACCGCCCGAACGTGGCCGTGCTGCGCACGTTCTCCAAGGCGTACGGGCTGGCCGGCCTGCGCGTCGGCTTCGCAGTGGCACACGAGCCGGTGGCCGCGGCGCTGCGCAAGACGGCCGTGCCCTTCGGCGTGAGCCAGCTCGCCCAGGACGCGGCGGTCGCCTCGCTGCGGGCCGAGGACGAGCTGATGGGCCGGGTCGGGGCGCTGGTGTGCGAGCGCAACCGGGTCCACGAGACGCTGCTCGCGCAGGGCTGGACGGTTCCGGACACCCAGGCCAACTTCGTGTGGATGCGGCTGGGGGAGCGCACCGCCGACTTCGCGGCGGCCTGCGAGAAGGCCGGTGTGGTGGTCCGGCCCTTCGCGGGCGAGGGCCTGCGGGTCACGATCGGTGAGACCGAGGCGAACGACCTCTTCCTGCACACGGCGGAGGCGTTCTTCAAGGAGCTGTAGGCAAGGCCGTGGGCGCGGAGCCGTAGGCAGGGAGCCGCGGCCGCGTGCCGCAGCCGGGAGCTGGGGTCAGACCAGTTCCACGCGGATGGGGTCGCCGTCGCGGACGGTGGCCAGGAGGCGGGGGTCGCCGTCGAACGAGCCGAGCACGTTGCACGGGCTCGCCAGGCGGCTCTCGCCACCGCGCGAGATGGGCGTGGGGCCGTAGGGCAGGGCGAGTGCGTCGCCCTCGGTCCAGAAGGCGACCGTGCCGGGGTCGACGACCTGCTGGGCGTCGTCTTCCAGGGCCACCGAGACCCCGGTGTCGAAGTAGACCTCCTCGCCCCAGGTGTTCGCGGAGGCGGAGATCGGAAGGGCCGCCGCCAGCGCCTTGCTGGTCGGGGTCTCGTCGAGGGTCGCGGTGAGCAGGCCGGCAGGCCAGGAGATTCGAATCTGCATGGCCACATTCAACAATCTGTTGAAATCCTTGGCTAGTGGCCGATAAGGGGGACCCCGGCTGATTCGAGCCGGAGGTGGTAGGACATAATGCTTGTGAATGTGAACGCGTTCACAAGCGTGTCCTGCTTCCTCCCGTTATGGGGAGGAACCCGCCAGGCAGACTGCCCGCTGTGACCACGGCGACGACAAGGAGAAGACGACGTGGACCTAGCTTTGGCGCCTGAGACATTGGCGCGCTGGCAGTTCGGCATCACCACCGTCTACCACTTCCTCTTCGTTCCGCTCACGATCTCGCTCGCCGCGCTGACCGCCGGCCTGCAGACCGCGTGGGTCCGCACGGAGAAGGAGAAGTACCTCAGGGCCACGAAGTTCTGGGGCAAGCTTTTCTTGATCAATATCGCGATGGGTGTCGTCACCGGCATCGTCCAGGAGTTCCAGTTCGGCATGAACTGGTCCGACTACTCGCGATTCGTGGGCGACATCTTCGGCGCCCCGCTGGCGTTCGAGGCATTGATCGCCTTCTTCTTCGAGTCGACCTTCATCGGCTTGTGGATCTTCGGCTGGGACAAGCTGCCCAAGAAGATCCACCTCGCCTGCATCTGGATGGTCTCCCTCGGCACCGTCCTGTCCGCCTACTTCATCCTGGCGGCCAACTCCTGGATGCAGCACCCGGTCGGCTACCGCATCAACGAGGAGCGGGGCCGGGCCGAGCTCACCGACTTCTGGGCGGTCCTCACCCAGGACACCGCCCTCACCCAGTTCTTCCACACCATCACGGCCGCGTTCCTCGTCGGCGGTGCGTTCATGGTCGGCATCGCCGCCTTCCACCTCGCGCGCAAGAAGCACGTCCCGGTGATGCGCAGCTCGCTGCGGCTCGGCCTGGTCGTCATGATCATCGCCGGAATGGGCACCGCGATCAGCGGTGACCTGCTCGGCAAGGTGATGTTCAAGCAGCAGCCGATGAAGATGGCCGCCGCCGAAGCGCTCTGGGACGGCGAGGCGCCGGCCCCCTTCTCGGTCTTCGCCTACGGAGACGTCGAGAAGGGCCACAACAAGGTGGCCATCGAGATTCCCGGCCTCCTGTCCTTCCTCGCCAACGACGACTTCAGCTCCTTCGTCCCCGGCATCAACGACGTCAACAAGGCCGAGCAGGAGAAGTTCGGCCCCGGCGACTACCGGCCCAACATCCCCGTCGCCTACTGGGGCTTCCGCTGGATGATCGGCTTCGGCATGGCCTCCCTGGGGATCGGCATGCTCGGGCTGTGGCTGACCCGCAAGCGGTTCATGCTGCCGCCGGCGCTGCGCACCGGTGAGGACGAGGTCCCCCATCTCGTCCTCTTCAAGGAGGCGCTCAGCCCCCGGTTCGCCCGGCTGTACTGGATCGCCGCGCTCTGGACCATGCTCTTCCCGCTGATCGCCAACTCCTGGGGCTGGATCTTCACCGAGATGGGCCGTCAGCCCTGGGTGGTCTACGGAGTGCTGCGCACCAGGGACGCGGTCTCGCCGGGCGTCTCGCAGGGCGAGGTGCTCACTTCGATGATCGGCTTCACTCTGCTCTACGCCGTGCTCGCGGTGATCGAGGTCAGGCTGCTCGTGAAGTACGTCAAGGCCGGCCCGCCCGAGCTCACCGAGGCCGACCTCAACCCGCCCACCAGGATCGGCGGGGACGACAAGAACCCCGACCGGCCGATGGCCTTCTCGTACTGAGGCTGAGGAGACCACACCATGGAACTTCACGACGTCTGGTTCGTACTGATCGCCGTCCTGTGGACCGGCTACTTCTTCCTGGAGGGCTTCGACTTCGGGATCGGTGTCCTGACCAAGCTCCTCGCCCGGGACCGCACCGAGAAGCGGGTCCTGATCAACACCATCGGACCCGTCTGGGACGGCAACGAGGTGTGGCTGCTCACGGCCGGCGGCGCCACCTTCGCCGCCTTCCCCGAGTGGTACGCGACCCTCTTCTCCGGCTTCTACCTGCCACTGCTGGTCATCCTGGGCTGCCTCATCGTCCGCGGAGTCGCCTTCGAGTACCGCCACAAGCGGTCCGAGGAGCGGTGGCAGACCAACTGGGAACACGCGATCTTCTGGACCTCGCTGATCCCGGCCTTCCTGTGGGGCGTGGCCTTCGCCAACATCGCGCGCGGCGTGAAGATCGACCAGGACATGGAGTACGTCGGGAACGTCCTCGACCTGCTCAACGTCTACTCGGTCCTCGGCGGCCTGGTCACCCTGACCCTGTTCACCTTCCACGGTGCCGTCTTCGCCGCTCTGAAGACCGTCGGGGACATCCGGGACCGTGCGCGTGCGCTCGCCACCCGGCTGGGGGTGGTGACGGCCGTCCTGGCCCTGGTCTTCCTGATCTGGACCCAGGCCTCGCGCGGTGACGTCTGGAGCCTGGCGGCGATGGCCGTCGCCGTAGTGGCACTGGTCGGGGCCCTCGGGTTCAACCTCGCGGGCCGGGAGGGCTGGGCGTTCGCCCTGTCCGGGATCACCATCGCGGCGGCCGTCGCGATGCTCTTCCTGACGCTGTTCCCGAACGTCATGCCGTCCTCGCTGGACGCGGCCTGGAGCCTCACGGTCACCAACGCCTCGTCCACCCCGTACACCCTGAAGATCATGACCTGGTGCGCCGCCGTGGCCACTCCCCTGGTCCTGCTCTACCAGGGCTGGACGTACTGGGTCTTCCGCAAGCGGATCGGTACGCAGCACATCGTCGACGCGCACTGAGCCGCGCGCGTCACTCCTGCCCGACCCTGCCGAGGGGATGTTTCACGTGAAACCGATCGACCCGCGCCTGCTGCGGTACGCCCGTTCCACCCGTCTGTTCCTGGGGGCAGTGGTGGCCCTCGGGCTCGCCGGGGCGGGGCTGGTCGTCGGTCAGGCGATGCTCATCGCCGAGATCGTGGTCGGAGCCTTCGAACGGGGACTCGACGGCGCCGCGCTCCGGACGCCGCTGCTGCTGCTCGCGGCGGTGGCCCTGGGGCGCGGCCTCGTCGCCTGGCTCACGGAGCTGGCCGCGCACCGGGCGAGCGCGGCGGTCAAGTCCGAACTCCGGGGCCGGCTGCTGGACCGTGCCGCCGCCCTCGGGCCCGGCCGGCTCAGCGGACAGCGCACGGGGTCCCTGGTGTCCCTGGCCACCCGGGGCGTGGACGCGCTCGACGACTACTTCTCCCGCTACCTGCCCCAGCTGGGGCTCGCGGTGGTGGTCCCGGGGGCGGTGCTCGCCCGGATCGTCACCGAGGACTGGGTGTCGGCGGCCATCATCGTGGTCACCCTGCCGCTGATCCCGCTGTTCATGATCCTCATCGGCATGGCCACCCAGAGCAGGATGGACCGCCAGTGGCGGCTGCTCTCGCGGCTGTCGGGGCACTTCCTCGACGTGGTGGTGGGCCTGCCCACGCTGAAGGTGTTCGGGCGGGCCAAGGCACAGGCCGAGTCCATCCGGAAGATCACCGACGACTACCGCCAGGCCACCATGCGCACCCTGCGCATCGCCTTCCTCTCCTCCTTCGCCCTTGAGCTCCTGGCGACGCTGTCCGTGGCGCTCGTCGCGGTCACCATCGGGATGCGGCTCGTCCACGGGGAGCTGGACCTGTACACCGGGCTGGTCATCCTGATCCTGGCGCCGGAGGCCTACCTGCCGCTGCGCCAGGTCGGCGCGCAGTACCACGCGGCCGCCGAGGGACTGGCCGCCGCGGAAGAGATCTTCGAGGTCCTGGAGACCCCGGCCCCCGCACCGGGTGGCGGCGCCGACGTGCCGGCCACGGGACTGCGGATCGCGCTCGACGGGGTCGAGGTGCGGTACGAGGGGCGCGGCGCGAGCTCTCCGGGACCCGTCTCGCTCGTCGTCGGACCGGGCGAGTGCGTGGCCCTCACCGGCCCGAGCGGGGCCGGGAAGTCCACTCTGCTGAACGTGCTGCTGGGCTTCGTCACCCCGACGGCGGGACGGGTCCGGGTCGGGGACGCGGACCTGGCGGAGCTCTCCCTGGAACAGTGGCGGGAGCGCATCGCATGGGTCCCGCAGCGGCCCCACCTGTTCGCCGGGACCATCGCCGAGAACGTCCGCCTGGCCCGGCCCGGGGCCGAGGACGAAGCCGTGGAGGCGGCCCTGCGCGAGGCCGGGGCGTGGGAGTTCGTCTCCGCCCTGCCGCACGGGGTGCGGACCCTGCTCGGTGAGGGCGGGACCGGACTGTCCGCCGGGCAGCGCCAGCGCCTCGCCCTGGCCAGGGCGTTCCTCGCGGACCGGCCGGTGCTGCTGCTGGACGAACCGACGGCGGCCCTGGACGGGGAGACCGAGGCCGCGGTCGTGGACGCCGTACGCCGCCTCGCGGTCGGGCGGACCGTGCTGCTCGTGGTGCACCGGCCGGCGCTGCTGGCGGTGGCCGACCGCGTCGTGGCGGTGGGCGAGGGCGCCGCGGGCCGGCCGGCCGGGGCCCTCGCGGCCGCAGCCGGTACGGCCTCGGCGGCCATCGCCGGTACGGCCTCCGCTGCGGGAGGGGGCGCGGCTTCGCACGGGTCCGCGGTGGTCTCGGGCCCCGGCGAGTGGATCCTCGGGCACGGACCCGAGCGGAACGGACGCGGCTCGGCCGGCGGGGGCACCGAGGGCGCGGGAGCGGCCGGTGATCCGCTGCGCCGGGTGCGCGCCGTGGCCGCGGCCTGGCAGGGCCGGTTCCGGCTCGGGCTGCTGCTCGGGGCGCTGGCCGTCGGGAGCAGCGTCGGGCTGATGGCCGTCTCGGGATGGCTGATCTCCCGGGCCTCCGAGCAGCCGCCGGTGCTGTACCTGATGGTTGCCGTCACCGCGACGCGGGCCTTCGGGATCGGGCGGGCCGTCTTCCGCTACGCCGAGCGGCTCGTGTCGCACGACGCCGTCCTGCGGATGCTCGCCGACCTGCGGGTCGCGGTGTACCGCCGGCTGGAGCGGATCGCCCCCGCCGGGCTGCGCGAGCAGCGGCGCGGGGACCTCCTCTCCCGGCTGGTGGCCGACGCCGACGCGCTCCAGGACTACTGGCTGCGCTGGCTCCTGCCGGTGGGCACGGCGGTGCTCGTCGGCACCGGGTCGGTGGCGTTCACCGCCTGGATGCTGCCCGGGGCGGGGGCCGCGCTCGGGGCGGGGCTGCTCGCCGCGGGGGTGGGGGTGCCGCTGCTCAGCGGGGCTTGCGCGCGGCGTGCCGAGCGGCGGCTGGCGCCCGCCCGGGGCGAACTCGCCACCCGGGTGGCCGATCTGCTGACGGGTACCGCCGAACTGACGGTGGCCGGGGCGCTGGCCGGCCGCAAGGAGCGGGCGCGGGAGAGCGACGGCGTGCTGACCCGGATCGCCTCGCGCGGGGCCGCGGCCACCGGGCTCGGCGGCGGGCTTTCCGCCCTGTTGTGCGGACTCACTGTGGTGTGCGCCGCGTTTGCCGGTGCGGAGGCCGTCGCGGACGGCCGGCTGTCCGGGGTGGCCATGGCGGTGGTGGTGCTGACCCCGCTCGCCGCCTTCGAAGCCGTCAGCGGGCTTCCGCTGGCCGTCCAGTACCGCCAGCGGGTGCGGCGCAGCGCCGAGCGGGTGTACGAGGTCATCGACGCCCCGGTGCCCGTCGCCGAGCCGGCCGAGCCCCGGGCGCTGCCGGACTCGCCCTTCCCGCTGCGGCTGACGGGCCTCGCCGCCCGGCACGGCGGGCAGGAGCGGGACGCGCTGCACGGGCTGGACCTGACCCTGGAGGCGGGCCGGCGCATCGCGGTCGTCGGGCCGTCGGGTTCGGGCAAGACCACGCTGGCGCAGGTCCTGCTGCGCTTCCTCGACCCGCGCGAAGGCGCGTACACCCTGGGCGGGACGGACGTCCGGGGCCTCGACGGCGACGACGTACGCCGGATCGTGGGCCTGTGCGCCCAGGACGCGCACCTCTTCGACAGCTCGGTGCGCGAGAACCTGCGGCTGGCCCGGACCGGGGCGAGCGAGGAGCAGCTGCGCGAGGCCCTCGCCGCGGCCCGGCTGCTGGAGTGGGCCGACGGGCTTCCGGACGGGCTGGACACCCTGGTCGGGGAGCACGGGGAGCGGATCTCCGGCGGGCAGCGCCAGCGGCTGGCCCTGGCGCGGGCGCTGCTGGCGGACTTCCCCGTCCTCGTCCTGGACGAGCCGGCCGAGCACCTGGACCTGGCGACCGCGGACGCCCTGACGGCGGATCTGCTGGCGGCCACGGAGGGCCGGACCACCGTACTGATCACGCACCGGCTCGCCGGGCTGGCGGCGGTGGACGAGGTGCTCGTACTGGACGAGGGAGCGGTCGTGCAGCGGGGCGCCTATGCGGAGCTGGCGGAGGCCGAGGGGCCGCTGCGGAGCCTTCTGGAGCGTGAGCGGGAGGCCGATCGGGCCCTGGTCGGCACCCGGGGCTGACTTTCCCTCCTATACGGGACTAACTACGCTCGAGGGCATGTCAGTGCAGGAGTCGCAGGAATCACCGGAGTCGCCGGAATCCCGTGGGGGCGCACCGGATCCGCTGGAGGCCGCCACCCAGGCCACCCGGAGCCTGCACGGGCTGTCCACGGAGCTGACGGCCCGCGTCCCACAGCTGCTGGAGGCCATGCGTTCGGTCGGCACCGGCCTCGAACTGCACTCCACGCTCGACCGCATCTGCGAGACCGCCGCCGAGCTCGCCGACGCCCGCTACGCGGCGATCGGGGTCGTGGACACGGACGGCCCGGGGCTCTCGGACTTCGTCACCTTCGGCGTCAGCGCACAGCTGGCGCGGCGGATCGGGCACCGGCCGGACGGGAAGCGCGGCCTGCTCGGGGCGCTCATCTCCCACCCGGACACCGTCCGGCTCGCCGATCTGACGAAGGACCCCCGGTCGGCGGGGTTCCCCGCGCACCACCCGCCCATGAAGACCTTCCTGGGCGTCCCGATCCGGGTGCAGGGCGAGATCTTCGGGAACCTCTACCTCGCCGAGAAGAACGGCGGCGGCGAGTTCAACGACTACGACGTCCACATGGTCCGGGTGCTGGCCACCGAGGCGGGCATCGCCATCGGCAACGCCCGGCTCTACGAGGCCGCCACCCAGCGCGAGCGCTGGATCGACGGCTCGGTGGCGGTCACCACGGCCCTGCTGTCCGGCGGCGACGCGGACGACGCCCTGTCGGTGGTGGCCGAACAGGCCCGACGGCTGGCCGACTCCGCCGCCGGGATCGTGATGCTGCCGGCGGAGGAGGGCGGCATGGAGATCGTCGCGGTCTCCGCGGACAACCCCGCCACCTCGCTCGGCGTGGTCATTCCCGCCGAGAGCCCGGTGGCGGACAAGCTGCTGCGGGGCGAGCCGGTGTTCGTGGACGACGCCGCCTCCGACCCCCGCATGATCAGTAGGCTGACCAGCCAGTACGGGCCCTGCATGATGCTGCCGCTGCACAGCGGCGGGCGGGTGCTGGGTGCGCTGGTCACCCCGCGGGCCCGTGGAAAGCGGCCCTTCACGGAGGCGGAGCGGACCCTGGCCACGCAGTTCGCCTCCCAGGCCGCCCTCGCGCTGATGATGGCCGAGGCCCAGCGGGACCGGGAGCGGCTCGCGGTGTTCGAGGACCGCGACCGGATCGCCCGGGACCTGCACGACCTGGTCATCCAGCGGCTGTTCGCCACCGGGATGATGCTGGAGGGCGCGCAGCGCAGGTCCATCGTCCCCGAGGTCCGCGACGGCGTGGGCAAGGCCGTGGACGAGCTGGACGTGACCATCCAGGAGATCCGCACCGCGATCTTCGCGCTCCAGCAGGGTCCGGCGGAGGCCCCGTCGGGGCTGCGCACCCGTGTGCTGCGGGAGATCAACATGGCGGCCGTACCGCTGGGCTTCAAGCCCGCGCACCGTTTCGTCGGGCCGGTCGACACCGTCGTCGGGGAGCTGGTCGGCAAGAACCTGATCGCGGCCCTCCGCGAGGCCCTGTCCAACGCCTTCCGGCACGCGGCCGCGTCCCGCATCGAGGTGCTGGTCGACTCCACCGCCAGCCTGCCCGACGGCCGGCCGGGGGTACGGCTGGAAGTCGCCGACGACGGGGTGGGCATGCCGGAGGGCGGCCGGCGCAGCGGCCTGCGGAACCTGCGCCGCAGGGCGGAGTCGCTCGGCGGCTCCAGCTGGTACGGATCCGGCATCGGGGAGGACGACGGCGGGACCACCCTGGTCTGGGAGGCCCCGCTGTGATCGGTCGCGCCCACCCGGGCGGGGAGACCCCTTAGCCGCGTGCGGTGCGCTCGGCCAGGATCCGTTCGATCACCACGGCGACCCCGTCCTCGTTGTTGGCCACCGTACGGCCGGAGGCGGCCGCGATCACGTCCGGGTGGGCGTTGCCCATCGCGTACGAGGTGCCGGCCCAGCGGAGCATCTCCACGTCGTTCGGCATGTCCCCGAAGGCGACGACCTCCGCGGGCGAGATCCCGCGTTCGGCACAGCACAGCTCCAGGGTGCTGGCCTTGGACACCCCGAGCCCGCTGATCTCCAGCAGTGCGGTCGGGCTGGAGCGGGTGATGGAGGCGTAGGCGCCGGCGGCGGACCGGGCCAGGGCGAGGAAGTCGTCCGGGGCCATCTCGGGATGGTGCGCGAGCAGCTTCAGCACCGGAGCCGCATGGTCGTCGTGCTCCTCGTGGAGCAGCTTCTCGGCCGTGGCGACCGTGGCCCCCGGGTCCTGGAAGAACGGCGGGTAGGCCGGTTCGTAGTTGATGCCGGTGGTCATCTCGACCGCGAAGGAGGTGCCGGGGGCTGCCGTGCGCAGGGCGTTGACGACGGTGAGGGCCGTGGCCCGGGGCAGCGCCCTGACCTCTACGAACTCCCGTCCTGCGTGGAGGTCGACGACGGCGGCGCCGTTCGCGCAGATCGCCAGGCCGTGGCCGTGGACGTGGTCGCTGACCACGTCCATCCAGCGGGCCGGACGGCCGGTGACGAAGAAGACCTCGATCCCGGCCTCCTCGGCAGCGGCGAGCGCGGCGACCGTACGGAGCGAGACGGACTTGTCGTCGCGCAGCAGGGTGCCGTCGAGATCGGTGGCGATGAGCCGGGGGGCAGGGGTCGGCCCGTCGGGGCGCTGAGAAGCCGAGGTCACCGCTCCATCTTCGCCCATGGGCCCCGGCTGCCGGACCGTGATCGTCCAGACATTTTCCCCGCTCCGGCCGCGGGGCAGCCCCGCCGAAGGCTTCGCGCCGACGCATGTTTCACGTGAAACATGCGCCAGACCGGACGAGCCGGGCCCTGAGGGACGCGGTGTGGTTGGTGTACGAGACACGGACCGCCGTACGCTCGACGGCATGACTTTGCGCCTGAGCACCGTGATCCTGCCGGTACGTCCGTGGCACGAGGGGGGCCGCGACCAGTGGGAGCGGGCCGAGCGCCTCGGGTTCCACACCGCCTACACCTACGACCACCTGAGCTGGCGGAGTTTCCGCGACCAGACCTGGTACGGCGCGGTGCCCACCCTGACCGCCGCGGCGGCCGTCACCGAGCGGATCCGCCTGGGGACCCTGGTCACCTCGCCGAACTTCCGGCACCCGGTGACCCTGGCCAAGGAGCTGATGTCCCTGGACGACATCTCGGGCGGTCGCATCACCCTCGGCATCGGCGCGGGCGGCAACGGCTTCGACGCGACCGCGCTGGGGCAGGACGAGTGGAGCCCGCGCGAGCGGGCGGACCGCTTCGCGGAGTTCGTGCCGCTGCTCGACCGGCTGCTCACCGAGCCGGCGGTCACCCACCACGGCACGTTCTACTCCGCCGACGAGGCGCGCAACATCCCCGGTTGCGTCCAGCGTCCCCGCCTGCCGTTCGCCGTCGCGGCGACCGGCCCTCGCGGTGTGAAGCTCGCGGCGCGCCACGGCCAGGCCTGGGTGACCGCGGGCGACCCGAAGCACGCCGAGGGCACGCCCGAGGAATCGCTGGCGGCCCTGCGCGTCCAGCACGAGCGCCTGGAGAAGGCCCTGGCGGAGATCGGCCGGGATTCCGACTCCATCGAGAAGGTGCTGCTGACCGGCTTCACCCCCGAGCGCGGCGCCATCCTGGAGTCCGTGGACGCGTTCGTGGACTTCGCGGGCCGCCACCGCGAGCTGGGCTTCACCGAGCTGGTCATCCACGCGCCGATCCCGGACTCCGACTTCGCCGCCGACGAGGCGGTCTTCGAGCGGATCGCCACCGAGGCGCTCGCCCAGCTGGAGGGCTGAACCTCTCCCGACGGCTCCGGCAGGGTCCCGTCGCACGACGGAACCCGGCCGGAGCCGACAGGGCCCGGCCGGGCGCTCAGGAGCTCAGCCGGTCACACGCTCAGAACCTCAGGCCGTCAGGTTCGTGATGATCCGTCGCGCCTGAGGGACCACCCACTCGGGAGCCGTGCCCTCGGGGAGTGACTCGACCTCCTCCAGCAGCGCCGACACCCTGGCCGCGCCCGCATCCGGGCGGCCCAGCTCGTGATCGGTCCACGCCGCGTTGTTCACGCACTGGAAGCGGTCCTGGAGGTGTTCCGGCCCCAGCCCCGCGTACAGCTCGGCCGCGCGCTCCCACAGCCGGATCTCCTCCAGCCTCAGGTCCTCGACGGCGGCGGCGCTCAGGACGACCCCGTCCTGGGACTGGCCGGCCCCCTCCGGGGCCCGGGAGCTCACCAGCCGGTCCAGCACCTGGGCCAGCTGGTGCCAGGTCTGTGCCAGTTCGGAGAGCAGCTCCGGGTCCTCGGCGTCACCGGCCTTCAGGGCCGCATCCAGGACGCCGGCAGCCTCGTCCATCAGGACCCGGGCCGCTGCCACGGTCTCCTCGGTGACCTCCTCGCGCATCCCCAGCCAGGCCAGCGAACGAAGGATCCTGACCTCGGAGACCACCGCGTCACCGGTCAGCCGGCGCAGCTCCAGAGCGCGCCGGTAGGCGGCGACCGCCTCATCGGCGTGGCCGGCGTCGGAGAGGCAGTCGGCGGCCGCCTGCGCGAAGCCCGCCTGCGGCCGGGGGTCCTCCCAGTCCTTGACCAGGTCGGCGGCGAGCAGGAACTGCTCCGCGGCGCCCCGGGACTCGCGCAGGTCGCGCAGCAGGTTCCCCAGGAAGTCCCGCGCCGACACGGCCTGCCCCTCGCCGTGCTCCAGCAGGTCCGGCAGCGCCGACTGCAGCACCTCCGCGGCGTCGGCGGTGCGGCCGTCCCGGGCGTAGGCCTGGGCCAGCATCAGCCGGGCCTGGGCCCCGCCGTCGGCGGCCAGCCCCGCCTGGTCGAACCAGTGCGCCGCCGCGAGGGCGTGCTCGGCGGCCTCCGCCACCGCGCCCCGCCCGCGGAGCAGGACGTCCGCGAGGGTGAGGCGTACGAGGCCCTGCTCCTCGGGGTCGGTCACCTCGGCGGAGTGCTCCAGACCGGACCGTGCGGCCGCCTCGGCCTCCTCGGGCCGTCCCAGCGAGAGCAGCACCCCGGCCCGCAGGACGAGGGGGTCCGCCGCCTGCCACGGCCGGCCCGCCTGGACCGCGCGGTCGGCGGCGGAGGCCAGCAGCTCCAGGGCCGGTTCGGTGTCGCCCTGGGAGAGGGCCAGCCGGCCCAGCAGCTCCTCGGCCTCGGACGCCAGGTCCGGGAGGGCCTGCCCGTAGGAGGAGACGAAGGAGGAGAGCTCGGCCACCAGCAGCCCGTGGTCGTGCTCGTGCTCGTGGTCATGGCCGTGACCGTGCTCGTTCTCGTCGGCGTGGTCCCGCGCGGCCTCCGCCGAGCGCAGGTACGGCTCCAGCCGCAGCGCGGACAGCTCCGCGACGGCGATCCGGCGGGCCCGCAGCGGCTCCGCCGCGTCCAGTGCCTCGGCGGCGCGCAGCCCCGCCGCCAGCAGCGCGCGGACCTCCTCCGGCGCGGCCCCGGCCTGCGCGGCCGCGCTCGCCAGCCGCAGCTCGGCCAGGGCGGCGCGCTCGGCCCGCCCCAGCGCCCGGTAGCCGTCGCGGACGGCGGTCAGCAGCTCCGCCGCGTCCGGGGCGCCGGCCCGCGCGGCCGTCAGGGCCCGGTGGTCGGCGACCTCGGCGAGCAGCAGCGGGTGCACCTCCGGTTCCGGCAGCGCGGAGACCCGTACCGCGACCTCCGCCCAGAGCCGGTCCGCGGCCGGGTGGCCCGTCTCGCGGGCGTCGCGGGCCTGCTCCACGAGCACGCTGAACTCGGCGGCGCCGACGGGTACGGGCGCGGGTGCCGCCGCCGGGGCCGTCCCGGCCGGCTGCGGCAGCGCGGCGCTGCGCACGCCGAGCGGCAGCGTGTCGGCCAGCGGGGCCCGCAAGAGCCGCTCCGTCAGCCGCTCGGAGACCCGGGTGGTGCCGTTGCGCACGTCGAACCGCCGGGCGATGTCCAGGACCTCGGCGCGCAGGACGCCGTGCAGCTCCTCGACGGTGTGCGCGGAGCCCTCGTACGGCACCGTCGGGTCGCCGCCGTGGCCGAGCTCGATCAGCCGGCGGAGCAGGACCAGGACCCCGGCGAAGAAGTCCAGCTGCGTCTTGACGTCCACGAGCGGCCGCAGGTGCGCCCCGTGCTCGGCGAGGATCTCCACCCCGCGCGCCTCGTTGCCGGTGAGTGCGCAGAACTCGATGTGCTGGCCGATCGCCCGCAGCAGGCTCTCCTTGCCCCGGGCCATCCGGTAGCCGCGCAGGTGGTGGGAGCGGGCCTCGTCGGTGCGGCCGAGGCGCAGCAGGGGGAGCAGCGACCGGGCGAGCACCCGGTGCGGTTCCTCCATGCAGGTCTGCTCGCCGGTCAGCACGGGCTCCCAGACCTCGATGGCCTTGGCGTCCTCGCCCTTGGTCGCCCAGAAGACGCCCTGGGAGTTGGTCTCGCAGGCGTGGCAGTCGCTCATCTCGTCGCGGTCGGCCGCGCGCCACTGCGCCATGGCTCGCTCGGCGCGCTCGTCGTCTCCGACGGCGTCGGCGAGGAAGTACTCGGACTGGCGTACCGCCCGCTCGCTGTAGCCGGCGATCCGGTAGCGCTTCTCCATGTCGTCGAGGTAACCGGTGACGGAGGAGATCGGCACGTCGGGGGAGCTGATGATCTGGCCCGACACCCACTTGAAGCGCCAGAAGAGGGAGTGGGCGTCACCCGGGCCGAACGCCGACGGGTCGCGGTCGTACTCCTGGAGCAGGCGGGCGAAGGGGACCACCATGCGGCTTCGCTCGGCGCTGTACTCGTAGGAGTCGATCTGGTTGATCAGGGCCGCCCGGTACACGCCGGTGTCACCGCAGACCTCGGCGGCGGCGGTCAGCGCCTCGGCCTGGGCGTTGCGCGCGGCGCCGTGGGGCAGGTCCCGGTTCTCGTGCAGGGCGCGCCGGATCTCGTCGGGGGTCAGGGTGCTCACTTCTCGTCCTCCTCGGAGGTGGCGGTCGGGGTGTCCGAGCTGTTGACGGGATGGGTCGCCCATTCCAGGAGCCCGAGGAAGGCCCGGTTGAGCAGGGCAGAATCGGCAGGGCGCAGCGGCCGCTGGGACATCAGCAGCGCCTGGCCGTACAGCGATTCGACGGCGGTGCCGGCGAGCGTCGGGTCGGGGAGGCCCGCGATCCGCCGGATCAGCGGGTTGTTGTGGTTGAGGACGAGGCGGGCGCGCGGGCCGGAGCCGCGCAGGGAGCCGAGGATGCCGCTCCACAGGGAGTCGGCGGATTCGAGTGCGGCGGTCCGGTCCCGCTCCTGGCGGGCCTGGCGGTCGTCGAGGTAGAGCGCGGGGACGGCCACGGGCTGGAAGGCGCGCAGCACCACGTCGCAGCTCTGGGGCTCCAGCCGGGTGCGGGCGGTGGAGAGGAACGCGGCGAGGGAGAGTTCGACGGCGGTGGGGACCGGGTCGAGGCGGTCGGTGACGGCTCCCGCGTCCAGCTCGGTGACCTTCAGGTCGGGGCGTACGGAGGGCAGCAGGGCCAGCAGGTCGGCGTCGTAGGTGTAGCCGGCGTTGACGACGCCGAGGCCGTGGGCCGCCGCGATCGGGGCGATCTGCCGGAACTCCTCGACGGTGCGCGTGAAGTGGATCTCGGCGTGGGCCGCCGTGAACTCCTCCAGGTTCATCGATCCGTCGCTGGTTTCGAACGGCAGCCACGGCAGCATCAGGCCGAGCAGTTCCGCGTCGTGCCGGGCGAGGGACTTCACGCCGAGGTGGTGGACGCTCAGGAACGCGGCCAGACGGTCCGGTTCGCTCGCCGCGAGCTCCGCCAGCCAGGACCGGATGCGGGCGCCGAGGGCTTCGCGTACGGCGGCGAGCGTCTCGTCGTCGTACAGGTTCTCGCGGGAGGCGGTGGGCCGCAGGGTGTCGGTGTCGAGCACGGCGCGGACGAAGAAGGCCCAGTCCGGCAGCAGGTTGTCGGCCTGGTCGGTGAGCAGCATGCCCTTGAGGTGGACGCGGTGGCCGGCCCGGTGGGCGGGGCTGGTGGGTTCGGGAAGTACGTACGCGACTCCGCGCACCCCGGCCACCGGCAGGTCGAGGTCGATGCTGTCGAGCGGGGTGAAGCCGAAGAGCTGCGCGCAGTGTCCGGCGAGCGCGACGCGCCGGGCGGCCGGGGTGGGGTGGGGCCGGTCCCATACGGCGGGCCGGTCGGTGACGGGCCGGGGAGGGCCGCCGAGGCCGTCGTCGAAGGTGATCGGGTAGGGGAGCAGGGAGCCGTAGTCGCGGGCGAGGCGCTCGACGCGGGCGGGCTCGGTCCACTCCTCGGCGCCGGGGCGGGCTTCGAGGTGGACGGTGGTGCCGGGCTCGGGACGGGCGTCGTGGGGCAGTTCGCGCACGGTGTACGAGCCGTCGTCCGTGGCCAGCCACTCGACGGGTGCGGCCTGGGGGTCGCGGGCGGACCGGGTGACGACCCTGATCTGCCGGGCGACGACGAAGCAGGCGAGCAGCCCGATGCCGAACTGGCCGAGGAACTGCTGACGGGTGTTCTCCAGGCCCTGGAGTTCGGCGGCGGAGGCGCCTTCGCCGCGGCGCTTGGAGCTGCGCCCGATGGTGGCGAGGAGGGAGTGGGCCTCGGCGGCCGTCAGGCCGATGCCGGAGTCCTCGATGGTGATGCGGCCGGCGGTCGCGTACAGGCGGATGCGCACCTCCGCGCCGGGTTCGTGCGCGTGACGGGCGGTCACGGCGTCCACGGCGTTCTGGAGGAGTTCGCGCACGTAGACGCGGGGGCTGGAATAGAGGTGGTGGGAGAGCAGGTCGACCAGGCCGCGCAGATCGACCTGGAAGTTGTTGACCGCGCCGTCGGCCGCGGATTCGACGGGGAATTCGGACGGGGACGGGGACACGGATGTCATCAGGCATCAGCTCGCTTGCTCGCGTGGTCGGTCGGCATCGCGAGGTACCCCCCTCACTGATCCCGGAACGAGGAACAGAGTAGGTGGACGATCCGACAATCACTCCGTGAATTCCGTCCCGGCCGGCGTTCCCGGCCGGGGCCTTCCGACGGTCACCGGAAGCGGAGGAATTGCGGCGGTACGGCGTCCGCCAGCCACACCCCGTTGGCGCTGACCCGGAACACGTGCCCGGCCGCGCGCATCGCCGCCGCGTCCACGGCGAGGACCACCGGCCGGCCCCGGCGCGCGCCGACCCGGGTCGCCGTCTCGCGGTCCGGCGACAGGTGTACGTGGTGGCGGGCCATGGGGCGCAGGCCCTCGATGCGGATCGCGTCGAGGGCCGCGGCCACGGTGCCGTGGTAGAGGTACGCGGGCGGTTCGGCCTCCGGAAGGCCCAGGTCCACGGCGACGGTGTGGCCCTGGCTGGCCCGGATGCGGGTGCCGTCGACGGCGAACCGCTGTTTGTCGTTGGCGGCGACCACGTGGTCGAGTTCGGCCCTGCTGAACGGGAATCCATGGTCCGCGGCGGCCCGCAGGAGATCGTCGATCTCCACCCAGCCCTGGGGGTCGAGCACCAGTCCGATCCGTTCCGGCTGGTGCCGGAGGTGTTTCGAGACGTATTTGGACACCTTCACGGTGCGTCGGTCATCCATGTGCCCAGCTTGACGGCTCGCGGGGGGCCGCGGCAGCGATTTTCCGCCCCTCGGACGGACGCGACACCCCTCTATCGTTTTTCCAAGATACGGAATACATTTTCCGCATCACGACTTATCAGAGGGAGAAACTATGACAAATAAGGCTTCACTGCTTCGGCGTGTGGCTGCCGAGCTCATCGGCACCGCAGGCCTGCTCGTGGTGGTGATCGGCTCGGGCATCCAGGCCGCGAACCTCAGCCGCGACACCGGTGTCGCCCTCGTCGCCAATTCGCTCGCCTCCGCGATCGGCCTCGGCCTGATCATCACCCTGTTCGGCCCTCTCTCCGGGGCCCACCTCAACCCGGTCGTCACCCTCACCGCCTGGTGGGCCCGGCGCACCGGCGGCGAGGGACTCGACGCGCGCGAGGCCTTCGCGTACGCCGCCGCCCAGACCACCGGCGCCATCGGCGGCGCCGTACTGGCGGAGACGATGTTCGGCCGCACCCCGGGAACCTTCTCCACCCAGGTTCGCGACGGGGGCCACCTGCTGATCGGCGAGATCGTCGCCACCGCCGGACTGGTCCTGGTCATCCAGGGCCTCGGCCGTATCGGCCGGCCCAGGCTGGTCCCGGCCGCGGTGGCCGCGTACATCGCCGCCGCGATCTGGTTCACCTCGTCGGGGTCCTTCGCCAACCCCGCCGGCACCATCGGGCGGGCCTTCAGCGACTCCTTCACCGGCATCGCACCGCAGTCACTGCCCGGGTTCGTCGCGGCGCAACTGCTCGGCGGCGTCCTCGGACTCGCCCTGGCCGTCCTCCTCTACGGCCGCGAGCGCCGTGCCGACGGCACGACCGCACCGCGCTCCGGACAGCAGGGGACCGAGGCGGCGGTGGCCGATATCCCCCGCACCGGCTCGACGTTCGAAGCCATCGTCTAGCCGGTAACCCGTGTTGCCCACAGGCGGACGGGAGTTGTCCACAGCCGTTTCGGAGGGTTTCGGCGACATCTGAGCGATTCGCCCCGGGGACCCCCTGTGGACTACCGATCGAGCATTACCGGCCGCGCCGGCTCGCCAGATCGTTCATCGTCCGGGCCTGGAGCTCCCGCTCCGTCGCGGCCCGGACGAACTCCGCCACGTGCTCCGGCCCCACCAGCTCCTGCACCGCCCGTACCGTCCCGGCGGGCAGGGCCACCGGGGCGGGGCCCGCCGGCTGCGCCGCACCGGGCGCGCCCAGATGCCGCTGGAGGTGCCGGGTCGCGAACAGCCGCATCGCCCGGGCCAGCTCGGCGTCCACCGTCTGCTGGGCCAGCGGGCGCAGCCTGCGCACCATCGTCGCCGCCTCGGCCGCGTCCGAATCGGTCGGCGGCACCTGCCCGAGGTAGCGGGCGAAGACGTGCTCGGTGGTGAACTCCAGGAAGCGCGAGGCGATGTGCTCCACCTGCCCGCGCAGCTCGCGCAGGTGCCCCGTGATCGCCCCCAGGGGAACCCCCGCCGCGTACAGCTCGGCCGCGACGGCCAGCTCCTGCGGCGAGGGCACGAGGAACTCGTCCGGGCGGCCGGGGATCCGTTCCAGCACCCCCAGCTCACAGGCCTCGTCCACCGCGTCGTCGTCGGGCAGGCCGCCGAACCGCGCGTTGAGGTCCTCCCGGCTGATCCGGTCGGCCTCCTCGTCGGTCCAGGGCCCGTGCACCTCGGCCACCAGACCGAGTACGCCGCCCAGTCCGCGCCCCGCGTCCCAGGCCTCCAACAGCTCCTTGATGGAGGCCAGGGTGTAGCCGCGGTCCAGGAGGTCCGCGATCTGGCGCAGGCGCGCCAGGTGCGTCTCCCGGTAGACGTTGGACCGGCCCCGCCGCTCCGGCTTCGGCAGCAGGCCGCGGTCCTGGTACGCGCGGATCGTGCGCACCGTCGCCCCGCTGTGGTGGGCCAGATCCTCGATCCTGTACTCGGCTACCGCCTGATCGGACAATCCCGGCTCCCTACGACATGGCGGCTCGGCCGACCGCGCCCGCCGCGGTCCGGGCGGCAGGAGACGCCGCCAGGTACTCGACCGCCTCGAGCAGCGAGCCCTCCTGCGAGGGATGGTACGACCGCGGGCAGGAGCCGGGTATGGCCGTGCCGCGCACACCGTCGCACGGCATCACAGCCGGGGCTCCAGCCGCGCGATCCGTCGCAGGGCGTTCGGCGCGTAGCGGGACATCCACAGGGCGGCCTTGGACTCGGGCGTCACCGGGACCACCGCCCGGTTCTTCACCACGGCCAGCAGGATCGCGTCCGCCACCTTCTCCGGGGGGAAGTTGCGCAGCCCGTACAACCGCGAGGAGCGCTCCTGGCGGCGCTTCTCCTCGGCCGCGTCCACCCCGGCGAACCGCGAGGTGGCCGTGATGTTGGTGTTGACGATGCCCGGGCAGATCGCCGAGACCCCGATCGACTTGGACGCCAGCTCCGCGCGCAGGCACTCGCTCAGCATCAGCACCGCTGCCTTCGAGGTGCTGTACGCGGGCAGCGTCCGGGAGGGCAGGTAGGCGGCCGCGGAGGCGGTGTTGACGATGTGGCCGCCCTGCCCGCGCTCGGCCATCTGCCTCCCGAAGACCCGGCAGCCGTGGACGACTCCCCACAGGTTGACGTCCAGGACCTTCTTCCAGTCCTCGGATCCGGTCTCCAGGAAGGACCCCGACAGGCCGATCCCGGCGTTGTTGACCAGTACGTCGACGATCCCGTACTCGGCGGCGACCTTCGCCGCGAGCTTCTCCATCGCCGGCTCGTCACTGACGTCGACGCACTCGCCCCAGGCCTCCGGGGCGCCGACGAGCCGCGCCATCTCGGCCGTGCGCGCCGCGCCCTCGCCGTCCCGGTCCACCGCCACGACCCGCGCCCCCGCCTCGGCGAACGCGAAGGCCGTGGCCCGCCCGATCCCGCTGGCGGCGCCGGTGACCAGCACCAGCTGGCCCCCGAACCGGTCCGCGTACTTGCCCGGGGCGCGCTGCTCCGGCGCCCGCGCGGCAGGCTCCTCACGGGCCGTGACGAAGTCGGCGATCCACGCCGCCACCTGGTCCGGCCGGGTCCTGGGGATCCAGTGCTTCGCGGGCAGGGTCCGCCGCACCAGTCCCGGCGCCCAGCGCTCCACGTCGTCGTAGAGCCGCTCGGACAGGAAGACGTCCCCGGTCGGGACGATCAGCTGTACCGGCACGTGCGCGTACGCGTCGGGACGGGGCCGACTCAGCCGGGCCCGCACGTTGTCCCGGTAGAGCCAGGCGCCGTGCGCGGCGTCGGAGGGCAGTGAGGCCGTCGGGTACCCGCCGACCGGGATCCCCTCGCTGCGCTCCATGAGCTTGGGCCAGCGCTTGCCGAGCGGGCCGCGCCAGGCCAGCTCCGGCAGCACGGGAGTGTGCAGCATCCCCACGTACCAGGACCGGACGCCCTGGCCCAGCAACTGGGCGGCCCGGCGCGGGGAGGGCCGCCTCATCCGCTGCTTGATCCAGTGCCCGAAGTGGTCGAGGGACGGCCCCGACATGGAGGTGAAGGAGGCGATCCGCCCCTCGGTGCGGGCCACCGTCGCGAACTCCCAGCCCTGCACGGAGCCCCAGTCGTGGCCCACCAGGTGCACCGGACGGTCCGGGCTGACCGCGTCCGCCACGGCCAGGAAGTCGTCGGTCAGCTTCTCCAGGGTGAAGCCCCCGCGCAGCGGCACCGGAGCCGAGGAGCGCCCGTGGCCGCGTACGTCGTAGAGGACCACGTGGAACCGGTCCGCGAGCCGCTGGGCGACCTCCGACCAAACCTCCTTGCTGTCCGGGTACCCGTGCACCAGCAGTACGGTCGGCCGGCCCGTCTCGCCGAGCTCGACGACGCACAGCTCGATCCCGCCGGTGCTCACCCGGCGTTCGCGCGCGCCCTGCAGACCCGTGCCGCTCATCCCGCTCATGCCGCCTTCTCCTCAGCCCAGCGCCGCACGTGCGGCAGGTCGTCGTCCAGCCAGAACGCGCTCTCCTCGGGGTCCCGGGAGTCGGTGACGACCAGGATCTCCTCGAACTTCGCGCCGGTGCCCCGGAAGCCCAGGTGCGGCTCCACCGCCCACAGACCGGGCTGCGGCGGATGGTCGGAGAAGTGGTACGGACTCCACAGCGGAGACCAGCCCTCCCGGTGCCCGTGCAGGGCGTCGGAGGCCAGCCCCTTGAGGGACTGGGTGCCGAAGCCGAACGCGGTCGGGGACCAGCGGCGCTCCTTGACCCGGTCTATCTTGTGCGCGATGACGCCGAAGGGGTAGGCCCGGTGCCGGTTGGCGTACCCCTGGCGGGTCATCAGCCGCTCGACGTTCTCGTAGATCTCCCGCAGCGGCCGGCGCTCGCGCACCTGCTCCAGGATCAGCTCGCGGTGCGGCCGGAGGTCCGACATCAGCCGGTCCTGCACCGGGTTGAGCCCGAGGCTGCCGGAGTAGCCGATGTCGGCCGCGTAGCCCCGGTACACCGGCGCCATGTCGAGGATGAACGGCATCCCCGGCTCCAGCCGCCGCGAGGTCGGGAAGAACTGGAGGGGGATCTTGAAGTTCGCGAAGGCGGTACGGTCCCCGAACCACGCGAAGGGCAGGTGGAACCAGTCCCGCACCCCGCGCTCGCGCAGCCAGTCGCGCTGCATCCGCGCCGCCTCGCGTTCGGTCACTCCCGGGCGCAGCTGCGCCGCCACGGTCTCCGCGCACTCGTACGCGAGCCGCTGGACCTCCCTGAACCCGCGCAGCCCGGCGGAAAGCTGCCCGGAGTCGTGCGCGGTGCGCTGCTTGGTGTCCCCAGTCATGCCGGCCGTCCGTCCCTGTCGCCCAACGCTCCCGAAACCTGCCACTGATGAATGTGACAATGGCCGGAGATCACGTCAAGGCCCCTGCACAGACCTGTGGACAAACTTCGGCGGCATCAGCCTCCCGTCAGGGTCCGTAGTCCTCAAGGCGGATACACGATCCCGCTCCAGGTCTGACGATCGGCCGCCCCCTCGGCACTAACGTCGAAGCCGTGACTGTCATCGCGACCGAAAGCCTGAGCAAGCGGTACCCCCGAGTGACCGCCCTCGACCGGCTCTCCCTGGACATCGGGCCCGGCGTGACCGGCCTCGTGGGCGCCAACGGAGCCGGCAAGTCCACGCTGATCAAGATCCTGCTCGGACTGTCCCCCGCCACCGAGGGGCGTGCCGCCGTGCTCGGACTGGACGTCGCCACGCATGGCAGCGCCATCCGCGAACGGGTCGGCTACATGCCCGAACACGACGCCCTGCCACCCGACGTCTCGGCCACCGAGTTCGTCGTCCACATGGCGCGGATGTCCGGCCTCCCGCCGACCGCCGCCCGCGAGCGCACCGCCGACACCCTGCGCCACGTCGGCCTGTACGAGGAGCGCTACCGCCCCATCGGCGGCTACTCCACCGGCATGAAGCAGCGGGTCAAGCTCGCCCAGGCGCTGGTCCACGATCCGCAGCTGGTCCTCCTCGACGAGCCGACCAACGGCCTCGACCCGGTCGGCCGCGACGAGATGCTCGGCCTGATCCGCCGCGTCCACACCGACTTCGGCATCTCGGTCCTGGTCACCTCCCACCTCCTCGGAGAGCTGGAGCGGACCTGCGACCACGTGGTCGTCGTCGACGGCGGCAAGCTGCTGCGCTCCAGCTCCACCAGCGACTTCACCCAGACCACGACCACCCTCGCGGTCGAGGTCACCGACTCCGACGCATACCCGGACGGCACCGCCGCCCTGCGCAAGGCGCTCACCGGTGCGGGCATCACCCTGCACGAGGGCGAGGAGCAGGGCCTGCCCGGCGCCGGCCACATCCTCCTCGTCGAGGCCACCGGCGAGGAGACCTACGACACCGTCCGCGACACCGTCGCCGGCCTCGGCCTCGGCCTGGTCCGCATGGAGCAGCGCCGCCACCACATCGCCGAGGTCTTCCGCGACAGCGACCGGCCCTCGTCGACCGCCCACCCGAAGGGAGCCGGCCCCGATGGCGCCTGAGACCTCGACCCAGATCCACAACATCGGCTACCGGTCCTACGACGGCCCCCGGCTCGGCCGCGGCTACGCCCGCACCTCGCTGTTCTCGCAGTCGCTGCGGGGTGCGTACGGGCTCGGCCGCTCCGCCAAGTCCAAGGTGCTGCCGATGATCCTCTTCGCGGTGATGTGCGTCCCCGCGCTGATCATCGTCGCGGTGGCCATCGCCGTCCCCGGCTCCAGCGACCTGCCGATCAAGTACACGACGTACGCCCTCACCACTCAGGTGATCATCGGCCTCTACCTCGCTTCGCAGGCGCCCCAGTCGGTCTCGCGCGACCTGCGCTTCAAGACCGTGCCGCTGTACTTCTCGCGGCCCATCGAGCGGGTCGACTACGTCCTGGCCAAGTACGCCGCCATGGCCTCGGCCCTCTTCATCCTCACCGCCACGCCGCTGCTGATCATGTGGATCGGCTCGCTGCTGGCCAAGTTCGACTTCGGTCACCAGACCAAGGGATTCGGGCAGGGACTGGTGTCGGTACTGCTGCTTTCGCTCCTCTTCGCAGGCCTCGGCCTCGTCATGGCCGCCCTCACCCCGCGCCGCGGCTTCGGCGTGGCGGCCGTCATCGCCCTGCTGCTCATCCCCTACGGAGCCGTCTCCACCATCCAGGCCGTCGCCTACTCCACCGGGAACACCGGGGCCATCGAGTGGATGGGCCTGTTCTCCCCGATCTCGCTGATCGACGGGGTGCAGACCGCCTTCCTCGGCGCCACCTCCGCCTTCCCGGGCGGCGAGGGCCCCTCCGCCGGCACCGGAGTGGTGTATCTGCTCGTCGTACTCGGCCTCATCGCCGGCTCCTACGCCGCCCTGATGGCCCGCTACCGGAAGGCCGGGCTGTGACCATCATCGACATCGACCACACCTCCCGCTGGTTCGGGAACGTCGTCGCCGTCAACGACGTGACCATGCGCATCGGTCCCGGCGTCACCGGACTCCTCGGCCCCAACGGCGCCGGCAAGTCCACCCTCATCAACATGATGGGCGGCTTCCTCGCCCCCTCCACGGGCACCGTCACCCTCGACGGCACGCCGATCTGGCGCAACGAGCAGGTCTACAAGCAGATCGGCGTCGTGCCCGAGCGCGAGGCCATGTACGACTTCCTCACCGGCCGGGAGTTCGTCGTGGCCAACGCCGAGCTCCACGGGCTCGACGACGCGGCGGCCCAGCGGGCGCTCGCCACGGTCGAGATGGAGTACGCCCAGGACCGCAAGATCGCCACGTACTCCAAGGGCATGCGCCAGCGCGTGAAGATGGCCTCCGCCCTGGTCCACGAGCCGTCCGTGCTCCTCCTCGACGAGCCGTTCAACGGCATGGACCCGCGCCAGCGCATGCAGCTCATGGACCTGCTGCGGCGGATGGGCGACGAGGGCCGCACCGTCCTGTTCTCCTCCCACATCCTGGAGGAGGTCGAACAGCTCGCCTCCCACATCGAGGTGGTCGTCGCCGGCCGGCACGCGGCGTCCGGCGACTTCCGCAAGATCCGCCGCCTGATGACGGACCGCCCGCACCGTTACCTGGTCCGCTCCTCCGACGACCGGGCCCTCGCCGCGGCCCTGATCGCCGACCCTTCCACGGCAGGCATCGAGGTCGACCTCCAGGAAGGCGCGCTGCGCATCCAGGCCGTCGACTTCGGGCGTTTCACGGAGCTGCTGCCGCGCGTCGCCCGCGACCACGGCATCCGGCTGCTGACGGTCTCCCCCTCCGACGAGTCCCTCGAGTCGGTCTTCTCCTACCTCGTCGCGGCCTGAAGGAGCTGGCACCCATGTACAACCCCACCGTCGCCCGGCTCACCTACCGGGCCCTGCTCGGCAGGCGCCGCGCGCTGATCCTCTTCGCGCTCCCCGCCCTGCTGATCGTCATCGCCCTCGCCGTCCGCTTCTTCACCGGCGTGGACGACAAGGTGGCGGCCGACCTCCTCGGCGGCTTCGCCCTCGCGACGATGGTCCCGCTGATCGGCGTCATCGCCGGCACCGGCGCCATCGGACCCGAGATCGACGACGGCTCGATCGTCTACCTGCTCTCCAAGCCCGTGAAGCGTCCGACGATCATCATGACCAAGCTGATCGTCGCGATCGCGGTCACGATGGCCTTCTCCGCGATCCCCACCCTGATCGCGGGCTTCATCCTCAACGGCAACGGCCAGCAGATCGCCGTCGCCTACACCGTGGCCGCCCTCGTCGCCTCGATCGCCTACAGCGCCCTGTTCCTGCTGCTGGGCACGGTCAGCCGGCACGCGGTCGTCTTCGGGCTGGTCTACGCCCTCATCTGGGAGTCCCTCTTCGGCAGCCTGGTCTCCGGAGCCAAGACGCTCAGCGTCCAGCAGTGGGCCCTGGCCCTGGCCGAGAAGGTCGCCGGCCAGGGGTACGTCGACGCCAGCGTCGGCCTGCCCACCGCCGTGGCCCTGCTCATCGCGGTCACCGTCGGCGCCACCGTGTACGCGGGCCAGAAGCTGCGCCGCCTCACCCTCGCCGGCGAGGAGTAGGACCCCGGCGCCGGCATCCGCGACCTTGCCCCGCCCGGCCCATCGGCCAGGCGGGGCACAGCTTTGCGGGGCATCATCGGTGCATGATCCAGCATCCCGAGCCTGAGCCGTCCAGGCCCTTGCGGTCCTGGATACGCTCCTCGCCCGGCACGCACATATGGCTGCTGATCGTCGCCGTCACCAGCCTCGTCGTCGCGATCTCCCCGGACCGGCTCGACCACGTGCTGCTCCACCGCAACAGCAGCAACATCCACCAGCTGGTCAAGTACCCCGTCCGGGCCTTGCTCAGCAGCGCCTTCTGGATCGAGAACCCCGCCTCGCTCGCCCTGTACGCCGTGCTCTTCGAGTTCTTCCACGCCCCCGTGGAGCGTTGGCTCGGCACCCTGCGCTGGCTCCTGATCGTCGCGACCGCGCATGTCGGCGCCACCCTCCTGAGCCAGAAGGTGCTCCTGATGGCCATCCAGGACAACCGTGCGCCGCACAGCATGACCCACGTCGTCGACATCGGCGTCAGTTACGGGCTGGCGGCCTCCATCGGAGTACTGACCTACCGGCTCCCGAACCCCTGGAGATGGTTCTACCTCCTCGGCGCGGTCGCCTTCTTCGGGCTGCCGCTGCTCACCGGCGGCACCTTCACCGACCTCGGCCACGCCGTCTCGCTCGCCGTCGGACTCCTCGCCTGGCCGCTCACCCTCCATCCGCACGGACACGGGCCGACGGCTGATGTTTCACGTGAAACACGCGTCTGACCCTCTTGTCACGCGGGTCGGCAGCAGCCCGGGGCTCCGCGGCTGACCGGCGGAAATTCGCTGGTACCGCCCGTGCGGCCGGGGCACAGTGAGTGGTGCGGGGAGTAACAAAAGGTCCGGGACGGCCACTTCGAGCGCGCCTCACGGCGCGGGCCGTCCCGGACCTCTCGTACGTCCGGTCCCGGGACGCCGACGCGTCCCGGTGCGCTACATGGCGCCGAGCAGGCGCTCCAGGACCACCGCGATGCCGTCCTCCTGGTTGGAGGTCGTCACCTCGTCGGCCACCGCCTTCAGCTCCGCGTGGGCGTTGGCCATGGCGACGCCGTGCGCGGCCCAGCCGAACATGGGGATGTCGTTGGGCATGTCGCCGAAGGCGATCGTCTCCGCGGCCTTGACCTTCAGCCTGCGCGCGGCGAGTGAGAGGCCGGTGGCCTTGCTCAGACCCAGCGGGAGGATCTCCACTATCCCCGGGCCCGCCATGACGATGTCGACCAGGTTGCCGACGAGCTGCCGGGCGACCTTGACGAGCTCGTCCTCGCCCATCCCCGGGTGCTGGATGTAGAGCTTGTTCAGCGGGGCGGTCCAGACCTGGGCGGTGTCCTCCAGGTAGAGCGCCGGCAGGCCCTCCTGCACCTGGTAGCCCGGGCCGAAGAGGACCTCGCCGTCCACCCCGTCACGGCTGGCGGCGAGCGCCAGCGGACCCACCTCGGCCTCGAGCTTCGACAGGGCCAGGCCGGCGAGCTGCCGGTCCAGCGTCACCGAGGTCAGCAGCCGGTGCGCTCCCGCGTCGTAGAGCTGGGCGCCCTGCCCGCACACCGCGATCCCCCGGTAGCCGAGGTCGTCCAGCACGTGCCGGGTCCAGGGCACGGCACGGCCGGTGACGACGATGTGCGCCGCGCCCGCCGCGGTGGCCGCGGCGAGGGCTTCACGGGTGCGCTCCGAGACGGTGTCGTCGTCACGCAGCAGCGTGCCGTCGAGGTCCGTCGCGACGAGCTTGTACGGGAACGGAGCGGGGCTCACTTGGCGATCGGCTCCAGGACCTCGCGGCCGCCCAGGTAGGGGCGGAGCACCGGGGGGACCCGCACGGAGCCGTCGGCCTGCTGGTGGTTCTCCAGGATCGCGACGATGGTGCGCGGGACGGCGCACAGGGTGCCGTTCAGCGTGGAGAGCGGAGCGGTCTTCTTGCCGTCGCGGTAGCGGATCGCCAGGCGGCGGGCCTGGAAGCCGTCACAGTTCGAGGCCGAGGTCAGCTCGCGGTACTTGCCCTGGGTCGGGATCCAGGCCTCGCAGTCGAACTTGCGGGAGGCGGAGGCGCCCAGGTCGCCGGTCGCGACGTCGATGACCTGGAACGGCAGCTCCAGGCTGGTCAGCCACTGCTTCTCCCATTCCAGGAGCCGCTTGTGCTCGGCCTCGGCGTCCTCCGGCGCGACGTACGAGAACATCTCGACCTTGTCGAACTGGTGGACGCGGAAGATGCCGCGGGTGTCCTTGCCATACGTGCCGGCCTCGCGGCGGAAGCACGGGGAGAAGCCGGCGTACCGCAGGGGCAGCTTCTCGGCGTCGATGATCTCGTCCATGTGGTACGCGGCGAGCGGGACCTCGGAGGTGCCGACCAGGTAGTAGTCGTCCTTCTCCAGGTGGTAGACGTTCTCCGCGGCCTGGCCGAGGAAGCCGGTGCCCTCCATGGCGCGCGGGCGGACCAGCGCGGGGGTCAGCATCGGGATGAAGCCGGCCTCGGTGGCCTGCGCGATCGCCGCGTTGACCAGGGCGAGCTCCAGCAGGGCGCCGACACCGGTGAGGTAGTAGAACCGCGAGCCGGACACCTTCGCGCCGCGCTCCACGTCGATGGCGCCCAGCGACTCGCCGAGCTCCAGGTGGTCCTTGGGCGCGAAGCCCTCGGCGCCGAAGTCGCGGATCGTGCCGTGCGTCTCCAGGACGGTGAAGTCCTCCTCGCCGCCGACGGGCACGTCCTCGTGGACGATGTTGCCGAGCTTGAGCAGGAGCTGCTTGGCAGCCTCGTCCGCCTCGTTCTGCTCGGCCTCGGCCGCCTTGACGTCCTGCTTGAGCTGCTCGGCCTTGGTCAGCAGCTCGGCCCGTTCCTCCGGGGAGGCCTTGGGGATGAGCTTGCCGAGCGACTTCTGCTCGTTGCGCAGTTCGTCGAAGCGCATGCCGGAAGACCTGCGGCGCTCGTCAGCGGAGAGCAGCGCGTCGACGAGCTCGACGTCCTCTCCACGGGCGCGCTGCGAGGCGCGGACACGGTCAGGGTCTTCACGGAGCAGCCGAAGGTCAATCACCCCTCCAGGCTACCGGGCTGGGCTTCCCGGGCTGACACCGATATCACGCTGCGTGTCGCTATGTCCCAATTCGTGCGAATGGAATTGGCTGGGGCCGGGCTTGTCCCCGGCCCGCCGGACGACTGGATCCAGCCGCTGGGGACCAGGTCGATAAAATCCGCCCCTTTCTCCGAAAAGGGGCACAACGTCGATCGGCGTGCGGGGTCTGAGCAGGGCCGGAGGGCCGGAGGGGGTCGACCCTTGTCCACAGGAATTCCCCGAGAGCCCCTCTTATCCACAGGCTGTGCGCCGGATCTGTGGACATCGAATTAGATCAATGGGCATCCGCGACCGGCCCTGGCCGATCAGGGTTCAAACCGCCCCCACACACTCATTCGGGTGGGAATGGCTCGCTCCAAAGAGTTGATCGGCGATACGGGGGTGACGTCGTTCACCTCTCGCTCCCCAGCGCGAAACCTGAGCCCCCCGACCGATATGTCGACCTTGCCGTGCCGCTCTGTCGACTTGTCCCCAGGTCGCCACACGGTCCTGTGGATAACTCTGTGGACAGTGGACGGAGGACTACGCCCGGCCGTCGAGGCAGCGCGCCAGCCAGTCGGAGGCCTCGGTGAAGTCGCCGTCGGAGGTTCCCGGCCGCGCGGCCCGCACCTCACTGAGCGCGACACCGGCACGCGGATAGGAACCGAGGAAGCGTACCTGGGGACAGGTCCGCTTCAGACCCATCAGCGCCTCGCTGACCCGGCGGTCGGAGATGTGTCCCTCCGCGTCGACGGCGAAGCAGTAGTTGCCGATGCCCTCGCCGGTCGGGCGGGACTGGATCAGCATCAGGTTCACCCCGCGGACGGCGAACTCCTGGAGCAGCTCCAGCAGCGCACCGGGGTGGTCGTCGCCGAGCCACAGCACGACGGAGGTCTTGTCGGCGCCGGTGGGCGCGGCCGGCCGGGCGGGCCGTCCGACGAGCACGAATCGGGTCTCGGCGTTCTGGGCGTCGTGGATCTCGGTGACCAGCGCCTCCAGCCCGTACGTGGCGGCGGCGAACTCGCCCGCGAAGGCGGCGTCGAAGCGGCCCTCCTGCACCAGCCGGGCACCGTCGGCGTTGGAGGCCGCCGACTCCCACACCGCGTCGGGCAGGTGCGTCCGCAGCCAGTTGCGCACTTGCGGCTGGGCGACCGGATGGCCGGTGACCGTCTTGATGTCCGACAGCTTGGTGCCGGGCCGCACCAGCAGCGCGAACGCGATGGGCAGCAGTACCTCGCGGTAGATCATCAGCGGCTCGCCGGACGCCAGCTCGTCGAGCGTGGCGGTGACCCCGCCCTCCACCGAGTTCTCGATCGGAACCAGCGCCGCCGCGGCCTCGCCGTTGCGCACGGCGTCCAGGGCGGCCGGGACCGACACCATCGGGACGAGCTCCCGGGTGGCTGCTTCCGGCAGAGTGCGCAGGGCGGCTTCGGTGAAAGTGCCCTCGGGACCGAGATACGTGAAGCGGGTGGCCGACATGCGGTCAGCCTAATGCCGGGCCACCCGCCGAGGCGGTGCTGTTCACCCTTCGAGCAGGCGCTGCCCCACGTACTCCCCGTCGCCCGGACCGGGCGGGACCGCGTACAGCCCGCTGGACTCGTGGCGGATGAACTCCGACAGGGCGTCGCCCCGGTCGAGCTTGCGCTGGACCGGGACGAACCCGCGCAGCGGGTCGGCCTGCCAGCAGATGAACAGCAGGCCGGCGTCGGGGGTGCCGTCGGGGCCGATGCCGTCGTGGTACGAGAAGGGCCGCCGGAGCATGGCGGCGCCGCCGTTCTGCGCCGGCGCGGAGATGCGCGCGTGGGCGTTGGACGGGATGACCGGCTTTCCGTCGGGGCCGAGCTTGTCCAGAGCCAGCGGGGTTTTCTCGTCGCCGCCGGTCAGCGGCGCACCGGTGGCCTTGGTCCGGCCGATGACCTGCTCCTGCTGGGCGAGGGACTGCTTGTCCCAGTCGTCGAGCAGCATCCGGATCCGGCGGACTACGGCGTATGAGCCCCCTGCCATCCAGGAGTGCTCGGCGGGTCCGGGGCCGGCGCCCGGCACGAAGATCCGCTTGTCGAAGTCGGGGTCCTTGGGCCGCGGATTCCCGGTGCCGTCCACCTGGCCCATCAGGTTCCGGGCGGTCATGGGCGAGGCCGTCGCGCCGGGAGACCTGTTGAAGCCGTTCATCTGCCAGCGGACCCGGGCGGCTTCCCCGGCGTCCTTCTGCACGGCGCGCAGGGCGTGGAAGGCGACGAGCGCGTCGTCGGCACCGATCTGGACCCACAGGTCGCCGTTGCTGCGCTGGGGGTCGAGCCGGTCCGAGGAGAAGTCGGGCAGTGGGTCGAGGGCCACCGGGCGCCGGGCGGTGAGGCCGGTGCGGTCGAAGAAGGAGTGGCCGAAGCCGAAGGTGAGGGTGAGGGAGGAGGGGCCCGCGTCCAGGGCGATCCCGCTGTCCGCGGTCGGCGCCGGCTCGCCCGCCATGAGCCGCCGGGCGGTGTCGGACCAGCGGCGCAGCAGCGCTGCGGCTTCCTTGCGCCCAGCGCCGGGCGCGAGGTCGAAGGCGAGGACGTGCCCCTTGGCCTGGAGCGGGTCGGTGATCCCGGCCTGGCGCCGGCCGTGGAAGGCGACCTGGGTCGCGCCGAGGGAGGCGAGGGACCCGGCGGCTCCGGGGGAGCCGGCCGGGGAGTCCGAGAGCGCTGACTGCACGAGCGCGCCGCCCGTGGCGCCGAGCGCGAGGCCCGTGGCGCCCGCGGCGCCGACGGTGCCCAGCAGTCGGCGCCGGGAGATCTCGATGTCGGGGGTGCTACCGGTGCTGTCGGTCACGCTGTTCAGCCGATCTTCACGTTCTTCTGGACGGTCGTCTGGTCGATGTCGGAGGTGCGTACGGTCACGTCGATGCGCCATTCGCCCGCGAGCGGCAGCTGGACCCCGGACGCGGTCCAGTGTCCGGCCGCGGCGCGGTCGGGGGCGAGCGGCAGCGGGCCGATCTCCTTGGCGGGCAGGGTGAAGGAGATCTTGACCTCGGGGAGGTCGAGGGGCTTGCCGTCGGGGCCGTCCGCCCACAGGTGGAGGGTGTTGGCGCCGACCCGGCCGGGGTCGAGCTCCAGCCGTACGTTGCCCTTGCCGTTCTGGCCGCCGGTGTCGAAGGGCAGGGTGATCTTGACCGGGCGGTTGGGCACGGCGGGAGCGGACGCTCCGCCGCGGCCCGTCTCCTTCTCCACCGCGCGTCCGGGTTCGGTGCTGGTCAAGACGGTGGTGACGGCCAGGAGCACGACGGCCACGCCGGCCTCGGCGAGCACCGAGCGGCGCAGGCCGGCACGGCCGGGATCCGCATCGCGGACGCGGGTTTCGCGGGCCTTCTCGCGGGCCGCGCGCTGCCGGGCGAGCTGGGCGGCCCGCTTCGGGTCGGTGCCGGCGGCGTCCGCCGGAGCATCGGCTTCGGTGCTCGCGTCGGTGGCGGCGGCATCGCCCGAGGCGCTCCCGGCCGATGTTTCACGTGAAACATCGGCTCCGGCGAGCACCTTCTCCGGCTCTTCGGCCCGGACCTCCCCGAGCCGGGAGGTCCACTTCCGGGAGAGGTAGGCGATGCCGACCAGGACGGCGACGAGCGCGATCTTGATGAGCAGCAGCCGGCCGTAGCTGGTGCCGGTGAGGGCGGACCAGCTGCCGACTTGGCGCCAGGACTGGTAGACGCCGGTGACGGCCAGGACCAGGACGCTGATGAAGGCGACCCGGGAGAAGCGCCGGACGGCTTCCCGTTCGATGTCCGGCACCTTGCGCAGCGCGACCAGCAGGGCGGTGAGCCCGCCGAGCCAGGCGGCCACGGCCAGCAGGTGCAGGATGTCGGCCGGCATCGCGACCGCGGGCTGGATGCCGGTGGAGGCGTGCTCGGCGAGGGCCCAGGTGGCGGCGATGCCGCCGGCCACGACCGTGCCGCCGACGCCGAGCCCGAAGGCGAGGTCGCTCGTCTCCTTCTTCTCCTCGGCGCGGACCCCCTCGTCCACGGCCCCCGTCGCGTCCGTGGCGGCGGCCTTCTGACGGCGGGCGTAGGCACCGAAGAGCACGGCGATGAACAGCGCGGCCGCGCCGAGCAGCAGCAGCCTTGAGAGGAAGGCGGCACCGGTCTTGGTGTCCAGGACCGCCTTGAGGCCATCGAGATCGAAGGCGTCGGCGAACTCCCCCGAGCCGGTGTACGGGGTGCGCAGCACCAGCATCGCCAGGGTGGCGGCCGTCAGGGTGACCCAGCCACGCACCACCAGCTTCTGCAGCGGGCGCTCAGCGGCGCCGCGGCGCCAGCACAGCAGGATGAAGGCGGCGCCGCCGACGAGGACGGTGAACCCGGCGTAGGCGGCGTAACGGGCGATGCCGTACGCGATGCCGACGGGGCCGCCGCCCACCTTCCGGTCGGGCAGGGTGACGCTGGTAGCCGAGGGGGCGCCGACGGAGAAGGTGAAGGCGCCGGAGATCGGGTGGCTGTCGGCGGAGACGGCCTGCCAGGCGACGGTGTACGTGCCGTTGGGCAGGCCCGGGTGCAGGGCGGTGCCGTAGCGGACGGTCGATCCGCTGCACATGTCCCTCAGCTCGCCGGTGTCGACGCGCTTGCCCTGCGGGTCCATGACGCGGATGGAGTCGTCGCCCATGGCGACCTGCTCCGAGAAGGAGAGGGTGACCTGGGCGGGCGCCGTGGCGACCACCGCCCCGTCCTGGGGGTCGCTCGCCGTGAGGGCCGCGTGTGCCGTGGCCGGGGCGGCCGCGGTGAACAGGGTGGCCAGCAGGGCTGCGATGACCAGCGCGAGGCGGGGCAGGAGTGCCGTGGCGCGGACGCGGGCCGAAGGAGGAGCGGGGGCGATGGCCGTCATGGCGTGTCAGTTCCTCGGTCCGTCAGTGGGCGGTGGAGTTCTGCGCGTTGAACGTCCGTTCCTTGACGTCCAGCTCGACCTTGACCGGGTCGGCCTTCTCGAAACGCAGCTCGATGGTGATCTTGTCGCCGACCTTCGGCTGGTTCTTGAGCCCCATGAACATGATGTGGTTGCCACCGCGCTGGAGCCGGAGCTCACCGCCCGCGGGCACGTCCATCGACTGGACCTGCTGCATCTTCTGGTCCTTGGTCTCGTGGATCTGGAGATCGTCCGAGAGCGGGCTGGTGGCGGAGAGCAACTTGTCGGCGGTCTTCGAGTCGTTCTTGATGACCATGAAAGCGCCGGCCATCTTGTCGTTGACCGGTTCGGGCATGTACCCGCCGCTGACCGTCAGGACGGGCTTGCCCGCCTCCGGAGCGCCGGACGTGCCGGCGGCCTTCGTGTCGGCCGACGAGCCGGAAGCGGAGTCCGAGCCGGAGGAGGAGCAGCCGGATATGGCGAGCGCTGCCGTCAGGGAGAGGGCGGCGGCGATGGTGCGGATGGTGCGGGCGTTCACGGGTTCTCTCCCTTGATGATCTTCGGCAGGTCCTTGGTGTAGTCGTCGACGGTCGTGCCCTCGCCGTAGAGGACGTAGCCCTCGTCGGTCTTGGGAGAGAACGCGATGACCTGGGCCCCGTGCATGGAGACGACGGTGCCGTCGGCCTCCTTCTTGGGGGCCTCGATACCGATGCCGAGAGATCGGGCTGCGGCCTGGATGGTGGCGAAGTCCCCGGTCAGTCCGGTGAAGGACGGGTCCTGGGCCCTGAGCCACGCGCCGAGGGAGTCGGGGGTGTCCCGCTCCGGGTCAGTGGTGACGAAGACGACCTGGAGCTTGTCCTGGTCGGCTTTGGGGAGTGCCTTCTTGGCGACGGCGACGTTGCTCATCGTCAGGGGGCACACGTCGGGGCAGTTGGTGTAGCCGAAGTAGATCAGCGTCGGCCGCCCCTTGGTCTGCTCGCGCAGGTTCCACGGCTTGCCGGTGGTGTCCGTGAGGACGAGCTCCGGCTTGTCGAAGGGGCGGTCGAGTACGGTCGCGGATCCGGCCTTCTTCTGACCGGTGATCTGCGTGACCGAACCGGTGTTCTTGGCCGTCTCACTGCCGCAGGCGGTGAGGGCGAGCGCGGTCGCCACCGCGAGGGCGGCGACCGTCACACGTGTGGTGCGCATGAGGAAATGTCCCTGGGAATCGGGGATGGTGCGGATGTCGTGCGTACGACGGCGGAGCGGCGGGCCGGGGGCCCGCCGCCTCAGTTGGCGGCGCGGCGGCGCGAGGTGATGCCGAAGGCGACGCCGGCGAGACCGACGACGATGCCCACGATGCCGAGCGTGCGGGCGGTCGTGTCGGAGGCGCTCTTGGCCGCCTCGTCGTGCCCGCCCTTCTCCTCGCCCTTGTCGTTCTTGTCGCCGCTCTTGGCCCCGTCGGCGGCCGGCTTGGCGGCGGCGCCGTGGTCGTCCGCGCCCTTGGCGGCGGCCAGCTTCAGCACGGGCGCCGGGGTCTGCGGCTCCGGGGCGCCTTCCTTGGGCTCCTCGATCCAGCGGACGACCTCGTTGTTGTCGTACGTCTGGATCGCCTTGAAGACCATCTTGTCGGCGTTCTCGGGCAGCTTGCCCACGGAGACCGGGAACTGCTGGAACTTGCCGGGCTCGATCTTGCCGCCGGTCCAGGTCACCTTGGTAACGACCTCGTTGATCTGCTTGCCGTGCACGGTCAGGGGCTTGTCGAGCTTGGTCTTCTCGACGGTGGACGTCCAGCCGGGGAGCTCCTGCGGCATGACGGACGTGAGCGGCTGGTCCGCCGGGAAGCTGACCTCGATCTGGGTGGTCGAGGCGTTGTCCCGCTCGTTGGGGACCTTGAAGTTGATCGTCGCGTAGCCGCCCTTGGCGGCCTCACCGGCCGGCTGCACGCTGACGTGCGCGAAAGCGGTACCGGACAGGGCGAGGACGGTGCCGGCGGCGAGGGCGGCGGCGAAGGAGACGCGAGAGGTCTTCACGGCAGGAACACTCCATGGAAGCAGTGGTGACGTCGGCTCCGCACGCGGGCGCGCGCGGAGGTCGCGGCACCGGTGCTCTCGCCGGGTGTTCCGGGGAGTGGGGTGCCGCGTCAGGCTGCGAGGACGAGCGTCGCCGTCGGCGGCCCGCGCCGGACCACGGTGTGCTGCAGGGCGTCCCGGCCCGTCGAGACGGCGGGTGCGGCGGCGCTCCGGCGGGCCCGGGGGCCGCGCGCGGGCGCGCCGGGGAGCCCGGCCGTGAGGGCGCGTACGAAGGCCAGCGCGGCGCGCAGCGGACGTACGGGGTCGGCTTCGCCGGACAGCCGGGACAGCTCGACGAGCCGGAACAGCGCGGCATCGCCCCGGGCCAGCAGCCAGCCGGCCGTGAGCGCGGCCAGCAGGTGGCCGATCAGCATGGCGGGGCTGAACAGGCCGGTCGCCGGTGCCGCGGCGCCCCCCGCCAGGTGGGCGTGGGCCATGTGGCCCTGAGCGGCGGCCTGGGCGGCCACGGCGGCCGGGTCCAGTCCGGCGGCCTCCAGGATCTGCCGGGCGTCGGCCGCGCTCAGCGGTACGGAGTTGCCCCCGCAGACCAGCTGGGCGGCGAGCGCCGCCAGCGAGGTGTCGGTCCCGCCGGCCGGTGCCTGGGCGGCGGTGGCGCCGTGCTGGCCGAGGCCGAACAGGGTGTGCAGCCCGAGCTGGCCGACGGCCAGTCCGGCGGCGATACCGGGCAGCGGGCGCCGGCGACCCGCGAGGGGGGCGGCGACCGCGAAGACGGCGATGAAGGCCAGGGCCAGGGCCCACCACGGCACGGTCGCGCAGGAGGCCACCGCGTGGCCTGCCGCGGACAGCACGACACAGACCGCGGTGAACACCGCGGCCCGGGTCATCCGGAGGCCTGCTCCGGCGCGTGTCGTGTGGGATCCAGTCATGGCCGGGCAATCATCGCACTGGGCCCGGGCCCTGCCTACGGCAGGTGCTGGAGGGACCCTTGGGTTCCGGTCGGCGGCCGGCGGCCCCGTCCGTACCGGGTCAGCCCGAAGTCAGCTCCGCACCCCGTGCCGACCGGCCCCTGCCGGCGGCCCTGCGGGACCGTGCCGGTGCCCCGGCCAGGGGCGGAGCCCCGGCTCCGGCCGCAGTGACCGGTGCCGCCGCGCCCCCGCATACACCGCGGTCCGGGAAACGCACATCGGCCGAATGAGGGCTGTGCCGGCCGCCGGGGGCTTACGGGCCGGTGCGGGCGGCAATAGGTACCCGTATGAGCATCTGGTGGTCTCTCCACTTGAGGCGCGAAGCCGCGAGCGTGCCGCTCGCGCGGCGGCTGCTGCTGGGGACGATGGAGACCGCGGGGGTGGACCCGGAGATCTGCCACGACCTGTCGGTCGCGCTGAGCGAGGCCTGCGCGAACGCGGTCGAGCACGGCGGCCGCGCCGGCCGTCCCGGCGAAGGCCCCGGCGGGAGCCCCGCCGGCGGCGCCGCGGACGGGACCGAGGCGTACCGCGTCACGGCCTATCTGGACGGGGACCGCTGCCGCATCGAGGTGGCCGACTCGGGTCCGGGATTCCCGCCCTCGACGGTTGCCCGTCCCAGACCCGCCGGCTCCTGCCTCGCCGAGAACGGCCGGGGGCTGCACCTCATCGAGCAGCTCTCCGACCACGTCCGCTTCCGCAACCGGCCGGGCCGCGGTGCCGTGGTGAGCTTCGACAAGATGCTGAAGTGGCGCGACGGCGCGCTCCTGAAGGCCTCCTAGGACGAGGGGCGTCCCCGTACGGCGACGGCGGGAGAAGACGGCGGGATACGGCGCCGGGATACGGCGCCGGGATACGGCGGTGGGCGGGAACCGCATCCGGTTCCCGCCCACCCGTACGTCCGTGCGCCGGCGTCAGCCCTTCAGCCGCGCCATCCACGCCTCGACCTCGACCGAGGTGCGGGGCAGCCCGGCCGACAGGTTCCGGTTGCCGTCCTCGGTGACGAGGATGTCGTCCTCGATCCGGACGCCGATGCCGCGGTACTCCTCCGGCACGGTCAGGTCGTCGGCCTGGAAGTACAGACCGGGCTCGACGGTCAGGCACATGCCCGGCTCCAGGGTGCCGTCGACGTACGCCTCCGTGCGGGCGGCGGCGCAGTCGTGCACGTCCATGCCGAGCATGTGACCGGTGCCGTGCAGGGTCCAGCGGCGCTGCAGCCCGAGCTCCAGGACGCGCTCGACCGGGCCCTCCAGCAGGCCCCACTCGACGAGCTTCTCCGCCAGGACGTGCTGGGCGGCGTCGTGGAAGTCGCGGAACTTGGCGCCCGGCTTGACGGCGGCGATGCCGGCTTCCTGGGCCTCGTACACGGCGTCGTAGACCTTGCGCTGGATGTCCGTGTAGGTGCCGTTGACCGGCAGCGTGCGCGTGACGTCGGCGGTGTAGAGGGAGTGGGTCTCCACGCCGGCGTCGAGCAGCAGCAGGTCGCCGGAGCGGACCGCGCCGTCGTTGCGGACCCAGTGCAGGGTGCAGGCGTGGGCACCGGCGGCGGCGATGGTGCCGTAGCCGATGTCGTTGCCCTCGACGCGGGCACGCAGGAAGAAGGTGCCCTCGATGTAGCGCTCGGAGGTGGCCTGGGCCTTGTCGAGGACCTTCACGACGTCCTCGAACCCGCGGACGGTGGAGTCGACGGCGTTCTGCAGCTCGCCGATCTCGAAGGCGTCCTTCACCGCGCGGGCCTCGGAGAGGTAGACGCGCAGTTCCTCGTCGCGCTCCTTGGTCACCTTGTCGGTGAGGGCGGACTCGATGACGGAGTCGTGGGCGCGGACGACGCGGACCGGGCCGGTGGCCTCGGCGAGGGCCTCGGGGAGCTCGCGGACGTCCTTGGCCGGGATGCCCAGGAGCTGTTCGGCCTCGGCGAGGGAGTGCCGGCGGCCGACCCAGAGCTCGCCCTGGCCGGACAGCCAGAACTCGCCGTTCTCGCGGTCGGAGCGGGGCAGCAGGTAGATGGTGGCCTGGTGGCCGGCCTCGCCGGTGGGCTCCAGGACCAGGACGCCGTTCTCGGTCTGGTCGCCGGTGAGGTACGCGTACTCGGTGGAGGCGCGGAAGGGGTACTCGGTGTCGTTCGAGCGGGTCTTCAGCCGGCCCGCGGGGACGACCAGGCGCTCGCCGGGGAAGCGCGCGGACAGCGCGGCACGGCGGTCGGCGGTGTGGCCGGCCTGGGCGATGGGCTCCAGGCCGTGCAGCTCGGTGTCGGCCCAGCCGCTGCGCATGTTCTCCGCGAGTTCGTCGCTGACGCCCGGGTACAGCCCGTTCTTGCGCTGCTTGTGCTTCTTCTGGGGCTGCTCTTCTTCCGGGGTCTCCGGGGTGAGCTCGTCAGCCACGTCTTCTCCTCAGCTGCTACGACATGCAAGGACCGGGTGCGGACCCCGTCCATCGTATGTGCGAGGGGAAGGCTCCCGGCTCGACCTGTGACATATCAGTCAAACCGGGCGCACATCGCGGGCGGCGCCGGGCCTCAGTCGAACCGGGCCGCGAGCAGTACGACGTCCTCGGAGTCCTCGGCCGTGCCGGGCCCCTCCTCTGGGAGCACCGTCTTCAGAATGTGCTCGCAGATGGCCGCCGGGTCCTCCCGCGCGCTCCGCGGAACCCCCGCGGCCGCCGCGTGCAGCCGCGCGTAGGCCCGGTCCATGGCGTCGCCGGTACGGCGCAGGAGCCCGTCGGTGTAGAGAAGCACCGTTTCTCCGCGCGCGGGCTCGATCTCCACGCTCGGCGCCTCCCAGCACGCCAGCATCCCGAGCGGAGCGGAGAGGGAGGTCTCCACGTACTCGGTCCGGCGCTCGCCGATGAGCAGCGGCGGGGTGTGCCCCGCGCCCGCAAGAATGATCTTGCGGGCGGCGGGCTCGCAGTACGCGAACAGCGCGGTCGCCGAGCGCGCGGGCTCGGTCAGGCGCAGCAGCAGCTCCAGGTCGGACAGGACCGCGACGGGGTCCTCCCCCTCCATCACGGCGTACGCGCGCAGCGAGGCCCGCAGCCGCCCCATCGCGGCGACGGCGCTCGGGCCGGAGCCGGTGACCGACCCGACGGCCAGCCCCAGGGCGCCCTCGGGCAGCGGCAGCGCGTCGTACCAGTCGCCGCCGCCGCGCGGCCCCGTGCGGTGCCGGGCCGCGAGCTGGACCCCGGGGATCCGGGGCAGCCGGCTGGGCAGCAGCTCCTCGGCGATGGTGGCCAGCCGGTCGCGCGAGCGCGTGACCTCCACCATCCGGGCCAGGTGCTCGGCGGCGTGCCGGACGTACAGCCCGACCAGGTCGCGCTGGCGGTCGCTGGGCTCGGCCTGCTCGTCGTACAGCCACACCGCGGCGCCGAGCCGGCCCGTGGCGTCGGCGGTCACCGGGAGCGCGTAGCTCGCGGTGTAACCGAGCCGGGCCGCTACCTCCCGGTGCCGGGGGTCGACCGGGGGCTCGTGGCCGCCCGCCGCGGCCTGGCCCGGCTCGGGCAGCACCTCGGATCCGCCGTGGGCGTCGGGGAGTCCGTCGAGGATGCGGCCGTACGGGGTGGCGCTGCGCGGCACCGTCTCGATGTGCCCGAGGTCGGCGCGGCCGAGACCCAGGCCGATGGTCGTGGCGGGGCCGAGGCCGTCGGAGGGCTCCAGGGCCACCAGTCCGCGGCGGGCGCCGACGAGGGCGGCTCCGGCGCGCAGGAACTCCTGGAGGGAGGAGTCGAGGTCACCGGCGCGCGCGAGGCGCTCGGTGAGTTCGTGGAGGGTGGTGAGGTCGGAGACCATGCCCGCCAGCCGGTCCTGGATGACGCTGCTCGCCGCGGGCGGAGAGCCCGGGGCGGGGGCGGTCCGGGCGGAGCCGGCGGAGGAGCCCGGCGCGGTCGTGGACGTGGACGCCGTGGAAGTGGAGCCTGGCGCGGGCGCCGCAGTGTGCGGTGACGCTGTAACCGCTGGATCGATTCCAGCCACTTTCGGCAGATGCGGGGCGCTCATGGCGTCCGCCTTTCCACCTGGTGCGATTCGCCATATAGCATCGCAAACCCCCAGATCGTGCTGCGCCGCCATCAATGGCTCCACATCTACACGCACACGAGGATCGATGTCCAGCATTGCCCAAGCGGGAATACTGGTGTCCGTGGGACAGCAACTCACTGTCCAGCCGGGGCTAAAACTTGGCCGGAAAAAGCGCCATGCAGACGGTTTTTGCGATCGACTGGACAGGCGCTCCAAGGGCTCCGGGTACGTAATCGATGGTGCCCGGGGTCAGTTGACGCCCTCCCGCGCACCGCCGGGGAACCACCCGGCGCGGGGAGCCGTCCTTAGCGGCGGCAGCCGGTTTCGAGACCGGCGCGGGTCGCCCGGACCGCTCGCTCCGGGTCCCCGCCGGACGTTTGACGGACCCGTAAGAAAACTGCACGAACCGTGTGAACCTGCTTCTGGCGGACAGTGACGCGAAACGTGTACGTGTGGTGAAACACCGGATACATGGTGTGATGTGGCCCTTCGGCGTTCAACGGAAAGGAACGAGCGCTCATGCGCGAGATCCTCGGAAGGCGTCTCCAGCGGCTCCGCGATCGGTTGAAATTCCCGCGGGCCGCCTCCCGCCCTACCCCGGCCGGTGAGGACGGCGCGGCGGCCGACTCCCTCCTCGACGGGGCTCTGACCTGCGCCGGCGTCTGGAACTGGCCCGTACTCCCGGGCGTCGGCCGGGCCGGCGCCGACAGCGCGCGGTGCGCCTGCCCCGACCCCGACTGCGTGGTGCCCGGCGCGCATCCCTTCGACCCGGGGCTGCTCGCCGCGACGACCGACGCCCGGATGGTGACCTGGTGGTGGGCCCGGCGGCCCGCCGCCCCGGTGCTGCTGGCCACCGGCGGGAAGGCGCCGTGCGCGGTGAGCCTGCCGGCCGGTGCGGCCGCGCGGGCCGTCGGGCGCCTGGAGGCGCAGGGCATGCGGCTGGGCCCGGTCGTCGCCACTCCCACCCGCTGGTCCCTGCTGGTGGCCCCCTACTCGCTGGAGCGGCTCGGCGAACTCCTCTACGCCAAGGACCACGTGCCCTCCTCGCTGCGTTTCCACGGCGAGGGCGGCTACCTCCTGCTGCCGCCGTCCACGGCCAGTGGCGGCGGGCAGGTCCGGTGGGAGCGGGAACCCGCTGCGGTGCCCGGCCCCGGCGGGCTGTGGCTGCCGGAGGTCGAGTCGGTCGTGGACGCGCTCGTCGAGGCGAGCAGTGACGCCCCGGGCGGCGGCAGTCGCCTCGCCTACTGAACGTCAGGCGGCGTCCTCGGGCGCCCGCATCACTCGTACGGGTGCCAGCGCGACGGGTTTCCAGGGGAATTGGGCGCGGGGATCTCCGCGCCCCTTTCCCGCGTCGCTATCTTCGGCGAATGAATCTCCGCCTGATCGGTATCGGCGCCGGTGTGTTGATCATCTTGTCGCTTCCCCTGGCCGGAGCGATCGCCGGGCCGGATTTCGCCGGTCAGGGTGACGGAAAAGGCGGGGGGCTGCTCTCCTCGCTGGGTCTGTCCCACGCTTCCGGAGCGCCCGACGGGGCGCGGCCCGCCGGGCGGCCGGCCCGGCCGGGCCCGGCCGAACAGCCGCGCACCGACTCGCGGTGCGGGCCCGAACTCTCCGCTCCACAAGGGCTGGAGGCGCAGACCTGCGTCCTGGAGAGCGCGGGGCAGACCTGGGGCCGCAGCTACTACCGCAACACCAGCGGGCGCGCGCTGGACGCCGTACTGACCGTGATGGGTCCGGCCGGCCGGACGGTGCAGATCCGCTGCGCGGTGGGCGCGGGCGACGAGCCGGGGCTGTGCGAGACCCCCCGGGCTGACTCGGCGGGGGCACCGGAGGACTACTCGGCCGTAGCGGAGTTTGCAGTTCCGGATGAGGAAGGGCGGCTGCTGCTGAGGTCCGGGAGCAACTCACCGGGCCCGGGCGAAGGTTGAGCGCCACCGGAAAGACAAGGGCCCGGTCGCTGGCGACGGGGGATGCACCAGCGACCGGGCTACAAGAACGGTAACAAGAGATCGGCTGTTCGCAAATTCGATCTCTGATATTCAGACATCGATTTGCAGGCGATTAGCGGGAGTTGTGACCCCAGTCACCGGACCCGTGCGTGTCCGGCCGTCAGCTGAGCGTGATCTGGCGGTTGGTGAGCCCGCCGCGCGCCCGGCGCTCCTCGGCGGTCAGCGGGGCGTCGGAAGACAGGGCCGCGGCCAGCCGCTCCGCGAACTCCGCGGCGGGCTTCTCCACGTCCTCCGCCGAGACCCCGGTCGGCAGGTCCCAGACCGGGACCACGAGGCCGTGGGCGCGGAAGGAGCCGACGAGCTTGGTGCCTTCACCGAGGGAGGAGGTGCCGGCCGCGTGCAGCCGCGCGAGGGCGTCGAGCAGCTTCTCCTCGGCGTGCGGCATGACCCAGCGCAGGTGGTTCTTGTCCGGGGTCTCGCACCAGTAGGCCGCGTCCACACCCGTCAGCTTGACGGTCGGGATGGCGGCGGCGTTGGCGCGTTCCAGCGAGGCGGCGATCTCCGGGGAGGTGTTCTGGGCGTTTTCCGCCTCCGGAATCCAGAATTCGAAGCCCGTGTGCACAACCGGCTCGAAAACGCCGTCCAGGTCGAGGAGATCCTGAAGTCGGGGACCCTCGGCCGGCACGCGGCGGGCCGGGACCGGGGTGCCGGGCTCGGCGACGAGCGCGCGCTCCAGGGTGTCGGCCATGTCGCGGGCCAGGTCGCCGGTGGTCGAGTCGTTCTGGAGGGCGAGCAGGACCGAGCCGTCCTCGCGCCGCAGGGCCGGCCAGGCCATGGGGAGTACGGTCACCAGCGTGACGGACGGGACGCCCTCGGGCAGGCCGCCCTTGAGGGTGAGCGGGATGGTGGCCGCGGGGACGAGCTCGCGCAGCGCCACCCAGTCGCGCTCGCCCGGCAGTCCCTCGAACGGGCGCTGCACGTGCTCGGTCGCGGCGTGCGAGGCGGCCGCGCCGTGACATGCCTTGTAGCGGCGCCCGGAACCGCAGGGGCAGGGCTCGCGCGCGCCGACGACCGGGATCTCCCCGTTCTCGAGCTGGGGCTTCGCGGTCTTCGCGGCGGGGCGCTTCTTGGCCATCGTGGGTGTCTCCCGGTTGCGGCGGTACGGCGGTGTCTCTGGGCGCGAGCCTAGCCGTTCGTACCGCCGGAACCGGTGGGGTGCGGCCGGGAGCACGGTCGGCGTGCGCTCCCGGACGGCCGCCTGTGCGGATGGCCGGTGCTACTGGTCGTGCGGGCGGGCCCGCTTCAGTGATCCAGGTCGTCGAAGGCGGATGCGAAGTCCATCGCCGGGGCAGTGACGCGCGTAGCGAAATCCTCGTGCCGGGGCCCCCGGGCGACGATCACCCAGACGGTGACCTCACCCGCCGCTCCGTCCCGGACACCCCAGTCCTGGGCCAGGGCGCTGATGATGTTCAGCCCCCGGCCGCCGTGCGCGGTGACCGAAGGCGTGGCCGGGATCGGGCGGGTGGGGCCGCCGCCGTCCGTGACCTCGACCGTCAGCCGCCCCGCGGCGTCTACGCGCCACGCGGCGCGTATCTCCCCGTCTCCGATCTCGTGCCGGCCCAGCGGCCGGCCGTGCCGGCAGGCATTGCTGAGCAGTTCGGAAAGGATCAATACGGCATCGTCCACGACCGATTCGGACAGGCCGCTCATGCGCAGCTGTTCGCGCATCCGGCGCCTCGCCTCGCCCACGCCCGCAGGACCATGGCGTATGTCCATGCACGACGACGTGGGCACTTCCTGTGCCATCACCAACGCCACCCCCGGAACCTCCTTAGCCCCACGCCAAGGTCTGGATGCCCCACTGGCCTGGACCGGAAACCGCCCTGACGAGGCCCTCTGGCACCGTCCTGACGCATTCATGACCGTCGGATGCGGAGCGGATGCGCCGGTGCACTCCCTGTCACGCACGGGACGGACGTGACGGGTGGGCAAATGGGGACGTCAGCGTCCGAGTTGTGACAGAACCTGACGTGGCCTGTTCGTGATGATCGCTTCTACACCCAGATCAGCGCATAGCTGAACATCTTCGGGAGCGTTCACCGTCCATACGTGCACGGAGTGGCCGGCGGCCTGGAGCCTGCGGATGAAGCCGGGGTGGTTGCGCACGATCCGCATCGCCGGGCCGGCGATGCGCACGCCCGCGGGCAGCCGCCCGTCGCGCATCCGGGGGGAGACGAACTGCATCAGGTACACGGTCGGGACCGTCGGCGCGGCCGCCCGGACGCGGTGCAGGGAGCGGGCGGAGAAGCTCATGACCCGGACCGGGTGCGGCCCGGCGGCGGGCGGGGCGTCCAGCCCGAACCGCTTGAGGAGGAAGAGGAGGCGTTCCTCCACCTGTCCGGCCCAGCGGGTGGGGTGCTTCGTCTCGATGGCCAGCTGGACGGGACGGCCGGCGTCGGACACCAGCTCCAGCAGCCGTTCCAGGGTGAGGACGGAGGTGCGCTCGGGGTCCGCGTCCCAGTCGGGGGACTCCTCGCGGTCCTTCCAGGAGCCGAAGTCGAGGGCGGCGAGGTCGGCGAGTTCCAGGGCGGACACCGCGCCGCGGCCGTTCGAGGTGCGGTTCACGCGGCGGTCGTGGACCAGCACCAGGTGTCCGTCCGCGGTCAGCCGGATGTCGCATTCGAGGGCGTCGGCGCCGTCCTCGATGGCCTTCCGGTACGCGGCCAGGGTGTGCTCGGGGGCGTCCTCCGAGGCGCCGCGGTGGGCGACGACCTGGATGGGGCTCGGCGATGCGTGGGTCACCCGGTCATGGTGCCATCGAGGAGACCTCGCGCGTCGGGGTGAGTCCTGTGGGTGCATCTGATATGTCGGATATAAAGAATGGGGGGAGATGCACAGGTCCGGCTTACAGTGCCCTGACGGGCCATGGGAAAGGCTTCGTCCTGGAACTTGTACGGCACCTCGAACGTTCAGTCGGACCGATGCCAGGTGAGTGTCGGGACGGTTTCGCCTGATATGCCCAGTAGCTGAGACACCCAGAGCCTGTGCAGCCGTGTAAGCCTGTAAGCCGTGTGTGACGAGGAGAGAGCGCTGTGAGCACCGAGAACGAGGGCACCGCGGCCCCGACGCCCCCCGCGGCCCCGTCCGTACCCCCCGCGCCGGCCGCCTCCACCCCTGACCTGACGAAGGCCCCGGCCGCGCCCGCCGCGGCCCCGGCGGACCAGGGGTACGCGCCCGGCGAGCCGGAAGCCCCGGCCGCGCCGGCCCAGGCCCCGGCCCCCGCGGTGGGTGCCGACCAGACCCAGCAGCTGCCCCCCGCCCCGGCGGCCCCGCCCGCCGCGCCCCCGGCCTACGGCTACGACCAGACGCAGGCCCACGCCCAGAACCCGGCGCAGCCCCCGGCTCCCGCCGCGCACACGGCGTACGGCGCCGAGGCGTGGCCCCCGCCGCCGCCCGCTGTCCCGGCGTACGGCGGACAGGGCGGCCACGGCGGCGGTGCCTGGGGCGCCCCCCTCACCACCGACGGCACCCCGCCGCCCAAGCCGAAGGGCAAGGGCGCCATGGTCGCGGCCGTCCTGGTGGCGGCCCTGCTCGCGGGCGGCGTGGGCGGCGGCGTCGGCTACTGGGCGGCCGAGCGCAACAGCGGCGGCGGCTTCGGCTCCACCACCATCACCGCGGGCAACACCCCCAAGGACCTCAAGCGCGACGCCGGCTCCGTCGCGGGCCTCGCCGCGAACGCCCTGCCCAGCGTCGTCACCATCGAGGCCTCGGCCGGCGACGGCGAGGGCGGCACGGGCACCGGCTTCGTCTACGACCAAGAGGGCCACATCCTCACCAACAACCACGTGGTGGCCTCCGCCGCGAACGGCGGCAAGCTCTCCGCGACCTTCTCCGACGGCAAGAAGTACGAGGCCGAGGTGATGGGCCGGGCCCAGGGCTACGACGTCGCGGTGATCAAGCTGAAGAACCCGCCGACGGGCCTCAAGCCGCTGCCGCTGGGCGACTCCGACAAGGTCGCGGTCGGCGACCCGACCATCGCGATCGGCGCCCCCTTCGGCCTGTCCAACACGGTCACCACCGGCATCGTCAGCGCCAAGAACCGCCCGGTGGCCTCGGGAGACGGCTCCGGCGGCAAGAACTCGTACATGAGCGCCCTGCAGACGGACGCCTCCATCAACCCCGGCAACTCCGGCGGCCCGCTGATCGACGGCCGCGGCGCGGTCATCGGCATCAACTCCGCCATCCAGTCCGCGGGCGGTGGCGGCGGCTTCGGCGGTGGCGGCCAGGCCGGCTCCATCGGCCTCGGCTTCGCCATCCCGATCAACCAGGCCAAGAACGTCGCGGAGTCCCTGATCAAGACGGGCAAGCCGGTCTACCCGGTGATCTCCGTCTCCGTGGACCTCCAGGCCAAGGCGAACGGCGCCAAGATCTCCGAGCAGGGGGCCCCCGCCAACGAGCTCGTCGACCCCAACGGCCCGGCCGGCAAGGCGGGCCTCAAGCCCGGCGACATCATCACCGAGTTCGGCGGCAAGCAGGTCGACAGCGGCCCGACCCTGATCAGCCTGATCTGGACGTACAAGCCGGGCGACACGGTGAAGCTGACCTACCTGCGCGGGGGCAAGCCGACCACCGTCGACATCACGCTCGGCTCGCGCGTCGGCGACAAGTAACCGCCGGCCGACCCGCGGCCGGGAAGAGATGCGGGCCGCGGGCGCCGAGGTGAACAGGCGCTCGACAGTGGCTTGATGGGAGGGGCCGTGGGCGGGATTCCGCCTACGGCCCCTCCCAACATCTGCTTATGCTTCGCTCGTGTTCGATTCACGGCACATACGGACATTCCATGAAGTCGTCGCGGCGGGCTCCTACTCGGCGGCCGCCCGCGTCCTGGGCTACACCCAGCCGGCGATCACCCAGCAGATGAAGGCGCTCGAACGCGCGGTCGGCACCCCGCTGTTCACCCGCGTCGGCCGCCGCATGAAGCTGACCGAGGCCGGTGAGTCCCTGGCCCGGCACGCCGAGTCCATCCTCGGCAGCCTCTCCGCCGCCGAGGCCCAGCTCAAGGCGTACACGCGGCTGCGCACGGGGCGCGTACGGGTCTGCGGATTCCCCAGCGCCAATGTCACGCTCGTCCCGGAAGCCCTCAGCGGCCTGGCCAAGCAGCATCCCGGAGTCCAGGTCGAGCTGCTGGAGGGCGAGCCGCCGGAGTCCCTGCACAGGCTCCAGCGCGGCGAGTGCGACATCACCCTCGCCTTCACCTACCCGGGCCTGCACGAGGAGATCCCGGAGGAGGTCGCCGAGGTCAGGCTGCTGGAGGACCAGCTCACGGTGCTGCTGCCGACGGGTCATCCGCTGGCCCGGCGCCGGGCCGTGCACCTCGCCGACCTCGCCGAGGAGCGGTGGATCGCGGGCTGTCCGCGCTGCCGGGCCAACCTGCTGCACGAGTGCGCCGAACTGGGCTTCGTACCCGACATCCGCTTCGCGACCGACGACAACCTGGTGGTGCAGAGCCTGGTCGCACAGGGGCTGGGCGTGGCGATGATGCCCGCTCTGGTGCTGCCCTCGCTCTCCCTCAGCCGGGTCTGCGGGCGGGTGCTGGAGCCCGCCGGCCGCCGCCACATCGCCGCGTACGTCTACCGGGACCACCTGCGGATCCCGGCGACGGCGGTGGTGCTGGACGAGCTGAAGAGGGTCGCTTCGAACCGCGTCGGCTGCTGATCCGACGGCTCCAGCGGTCCTCAATCCATAAGCTCTGCTTGGGATTTCAGGTCATAACTGTCGTTGGACGTGATGGATGCGCCGTCCGACGCTGCTTGTATGACCACCACCACGCCGGCCCGTACGACCACGAGGATGGCCGCCCTCGTCACCGAGATCCGCTCCGTCGTGGACCGGGGACTTGCCCCCGACCTGACCTCCTACCTGGTCGGCGAACGGCTCGCCCCGCACCTGGGCGCGGCCGACCTGCTGACCGCCGAGCAGCAGGAGGGCGACCCGGAGCACTACCGGCAGCACATCCTTCACGCGGAGCCCGACGGCAGCTTCTCGGTCGTGGCCCTGGTCTGGATGCCCGGCCAGGAGACCTGCATCCACGACCACGTCTCGTGGTGCGTGGCGGGCGTGCACCAGGGCGAGGAGAGCGAGCGCCGCTACCGGCTCGCCCCGGGCCCCGACGCCGCCCGTCTGGTCGCCACCGAGGACGTGGTCAACGCCCAGGGCGAGGTCTGCGGCTTCGCACCGCCCGGGGACATCCACAAGGTGCGCAACTCCTGTACCGGCACGGCGCTATCCATCCACGTCTACGGGGCCGACGTCTCCCGCCTGGGCACCAGCATCCGCCGCGTCTACACGCTTCCCGTCGACTGATGGCCCTCCTCCACCGCCCCCAGAGCGCGGCGGTCCGCCATGTTTCACGTGAAACACCCACTCCCTGGACCGGATTGGGCATGGCCGCCGCCGGCGCGCTGGTGGCGTGGGGCGTGCACCGGCTGGTGCCGGGCGTGCCGATGCTGACCGCCTCGGTGGTGCTCGGGATCGCCGTGGCCCACCTTCCCGGCGTACGGACCGTCGTGCGCGGGCCGGCCCGCCCGGGTCTGTCGCTGGCCGGGCGGCGGCTGATGCGCATCGGCATCGTCCTGCTGGGCCTCGGTTTGGGGCTGGACCAGGTGCTCCGCCTCGGTTGGGCGACGGTGGCGATGGTCTGCGCCGTGGTCGCCGCCACCTTCTTCGGCACGGTCTGGCTCGGCCGCCGCCTCGGCCTGCCGGGGGACCAGCCCCTCCTGATCGCCACCGGGTACTCGATCTGCGGTGCCTCGGCCATCGGCGCGGTGAGCGAGGTCTCCGGCAGCGACGAGGAGGACGTGGCCGCCTCGGTGGCACTGGTCACCCTGTGCGGAACGCTGGCCATCGCGGTACTGCCGCTCCTCCAGGGCCCGTTGGGGCTCTCGGACCCGGCCTTCGGGCGGTGGGTGGGGGCGAGCGTCCACGATGTCGGCCAGGTGGTCGCGACGGCCCAGACCGCGGGCCCCGGCGCACTGGGCGAGGCGGTGCTGGTCAAGCTGATGCGGGTGGCGCTGCTGGCCCCCCTGGTGGCGGCAGTGGCCTTCTCGATGCGGGCCCGGCGGCGCGGCGTACGCACCGCCTCGGGGCGGCGTCCGGCACCGGTGCCGCTGTTCGTCGCCGGGTTCCTGGCGGCGGCCGCGCTGCGCGCCACCGGTCTGCTGCCCGGGGCGGCCCTGGACTGGGCGCACACGGCCCAGGAGGCCCTGCTGGCGGCCGCCCTGTTCGGGCTGGGCAGCGCGGTCCACCTGCCGACCCTGGCCCGCACCGGAGGGCGCGCCGCACTGCTCGGGCTCGGAGCCTGGGTGGTGGTGGCGGGGGTTTCGTACGCCGGTGTCCTCGTGACCGCATGACGGCGGGACCCGGGGCGAGTTGGCCATTTCCTGGCCGGAACCGACCGAACGTCCGGACCGCCCCCTGACATCTCCGGGCCCGCGTGCGACTCTGCCCCCGCAAGCCGAACAGCCGATCCGCACCGACAGCTCTTCACCCCCACCCCTGCCCGGGTCACTCCGGCCACGGGCACGGCAGAAGGAGTCCTGCGTGAATCGTCATCGCACGGCGTTGTCCGTCCTCCTGGCAGCGGGCGCCCTGCTCGCGGGGGCCCTGACGGCGGCCGCCCCTTCGGCGGCGGCCGAGCCGCCCTCCTCGTTCCGGCCCGGGCAGACCCCCGGCTTCTGGACCGCCGAGCGGATGCGTCAGGCCACCCCGCTCGACCTGGAGGCGGCTCCCGGCGGCGCGCGTACGGCGCCGGTGAAGGCGGCCCTCCCCACCCGGGTGCCCCCGACCTCCCCCTCGTCCGTCATGGCGTTCCCGCAGGCGGGCGGCGCCTGGACGGGCGGCGGGGCGGTGGTGAGGACCTCCGGCCGGGTGTTCTTCACCTTCCAGGGCCGTACGGCCTCCTGCTCGGGCGACTCGGTCACCAGCCAGAACGGCAGCACGGTCATCACGGCCGGCCACTGCGTGAAGTACCAGGGCGCCTGGCACACCAACTGGATCTTCGTGCCGGCGTACGCCAACGGCAACGCCCCGTACGGCCAGTGGTCGGCGGTCAAGACCTTCGCCACCGACCAGTGGGCGGCCAGCGAGGACATGAACATGGACGTGGGCCTCGCCGTCGTCGCCCCGCTGAACGGCCAGAAGCTCAGCCAGGCCGTCGGCGCGCAGGGGATCCTCTTCAACGGCGGCTACAACAAGCGCATGTACTCCTTCGGCTTCCCGGCGGCGGCTCCGTACGACGGCACCAAGCTCGTCTACTGCAGCGCCAACACGGGCAAGGACTTCCTGCTGACCAAGGACCACAGCATGGCCTGCAACATGACGGGCGGCTCCAGTGGCGGCCCCTGGTTCCAGGACTTCAACGAGTCCACGGGCCTGGGCACCCAGGTCTCGGTGAACAGCTTCGGCTACAACTTCCTGCCCAACACGATGTTCGGCCCGTACTTCGGCAACGAGGCCAAGGCCGCCTACGACAAGGCCCAGACCTCCTGACCCGCCCGACCGCAACTCCCACCCCACCCACCCCGACATCCCGGTACTCTGTACCGGCCAGGTGGGTTGCCCGAGCGGCCTAAGGGAACGGTCTTGAAAACCGTCGTGGCGCGAGTCACCGTGGGTTCAAATCCCACACCCACCGCCACACCTCAGCGCACGCGCTGACCAGAAGGGGCGCCCCGATCGCGGGGCGCCCCTTCTTCGTGTGTCCGGGGCGCCCGGCCGGTGTCCCCGGGGCCGGCGGCAAGGGGGCTGGGCCTTCCGGGTGGTGTTTGTCAGAAGATCGGCGCGCGTGGCGGGGGTCGTGCGGTTGCGGCCACATCATGACGAATGTATGCAGATCCGCCCGTCGGAACATCGCGAAATGAGGGGCTCGTCATGACCCACCGCAGCTTCACCTCGATCTGGACCAGCGTCCTCGCCGCGCTCGTGGCGCTCCTGGCCGCCCTCGGCCTCGGTGGGAAGGCGGCCCCGGCGGCCGCGGGTGAGGCGGTCGCCGCTCCGGTGGCGCCGGCGGTGCGCCGTCGTCCGGCCGTGGTGGCGCGGCGGACCTGGCGGGCGGTGATGCGGGGCGGTTCGCTCCCGCCGACGATCAAGCAGCGGATCCGGGCCGAGGCCCACGGCAAGGCCCCGTCCGTCCGGCGATCGACCACCGCCGCGGCCCTGGCCCCTGATGCGTTCGCCGCCCCTGATGCGTGCGTCGTCCCCGATGCGTTCGCCGTCCGCGACGGGCTCGCCGCCTCCGATGCGCTCCTCGCTCCTGCCGCGGCACACGGTTCCGAGGCCGCCCGCGCCTCCCGTGCGGATCGGGGCCGGCTCGACCTCGCCGCTTAGCGGGGGCGCGACCAGCAGCGTCAGGAACGGAAGGATGCGGCGCAGGCGCGCCGCGCAGTGCCCCCGGGGATGGGGCACAGGGGGTCGCACCGGCGTTCGTCCGGGGCGCGCGGGGGGCGTGAAGCTTGGTACGGCAGGGCCGCAGGGCCGGGAGACGGTGGGGTTCCCGGACAGTGCGGCCCTTTTCGGCATGTCCGGGGCGGGCCGGTTTGACGGAACGATTCGCCTCTTGCGTGCGCGGGGTTCTGCGCGTTGCGGGTGCGCCGCGTGGGGCGGAAGGGGCGCGAACGGGGTTTATCCGTAGTTGGTCATGCTTGCGGGGGAATAGCAGGCTGCGGGGTGGTTCGCCGGGGATTCGGTGGGCAACTCTGGTCTCGCGACGTCGTCAGCAGCACGAACGACCGAGGCGGTCGGCCAACTGCCTTGGAATACACCCGACTTCGGTTTCATGGAGGAAAATCAGACATGGCAAGCATCCGTACCGCCCGCGTCATCGCCGCCGTCGCCTCGCTCCCCCTCGCCGCCGCCTTCTTCGGAGGGGTGGCCGCGGCCGACAACGGCTCCTTCGCGAACGACGGATCGAATGCGAGCGTCGCGAGCATCGTGGGCAGCGGTGTGGGCGGCGGCAACAGCGGAAACTCCTCCACCTCGCAGCAGGTGGCCACCGGCTCCGGAGCGTCGAACCAGAACAACACCGCGCAGGTCAACGGCTCCGCGTACACGGCGATCCACCAGGCCAACTCCGCTGTCGCGGTGAACTTCTTCCCGTGGTGGTAGGCGGCCCTCCCGGAGCCGCTTGACCGCTGAGGGCGCCCGTACGACCGGACCGGCTGGGGTCCGGTCGCGCGGGCGCCCTTCCGCATGTCCGGCTGCCCTCCCTCCCTCCCGACCTTGACATCCACGGCGAATCTGACGGACAGTCAGTTTTACTCGTCCGCCGCGATGCCGGGAGGCCAGCGCCGTGCACCTCGCCCCGTCCGAAGGCCAGGCGCGACTGCGCGCCGAACTGCGCGAGTACTTCCGCGACCTGCTCCCCGACGGGGTCCCCGAAGACCCGGACGCCCAGCGCGCCCTGCTGCGCCGGATCGGCGCCGACGGCCTGCTCGGCCTCGGCTGGCCCGTCGAGTACGGCGGCCAGGGCCGCGGCCCCGACGAACAGTTCGTCTTCTTCGACGAGGCCTACCGGGCCGGCGCCCCCGTCTCCATGGTCACCCTCAACACGGTCGGCCCCACCCTCATGAAGTACGGCACCCAGCACCAGAAGGACTGGTTCCTCCCCCGGATCCTCCGCGGCGAGATCGTCTTCGCCATCGGCTACTCGGAACCCGAAGCCGGAACCGACCTGGCCTCGCTGCGCACCAAGGCCGTCCGCGAGGGCGGCGACTGGGTGATCGACGGACAGAAGGTCTTCACCTCGAACGCCCAGAACGCCGACTGGATCTGGCTGGCCTGCCGCACCGACCCGGGGGCGCCCAAGCACGAGGGCATCTCGATCATCCTGGTGCCCACCGACAGCCCCGGCTTCGCCTGGACACCGATCGAAACCGTCGGGGGCCTCACCACCACCGCGACGTACTACGACTCCATCAGGGTCCCGGAGGGCAACCTCGTCGGCCCCGAACACGGCGGCTGGGGCCTGATCACCAACCAGCTCAACCACGAACGCGTCGCCCTCGCCGCCATCGGCATGCAGGCCGAGGACTTCTACGAGCGCGCCCTGCGCCACGCCCGCACCCCCGACCCCGCCACCGGCGACCGCCCCGCCGACCGCCCCTGGGTGCGCTCCCGGCTCGCCGAGGCCCACGCCCGGCTGGCCGCCGTACGCCTCCTCAACTGGCGCCTCGTCCAGGACGTGGGAGCGGGCACCCTGGCCCCCGGCGACGCCAGCGGAGTGAAGTTCCTCGGCACCGAATCCACCGTCGAGGTCTACCGGATCTGCCAGGAGGCGGTGGGCGAGGAGGCCCTCGTACGCGGTCCGGACGCCTTCGCCGGCGGCGAGCTGGAACGGATGAACCGGGCCGCCCAGATCAACACCTTCGGCGGCGGAGTCAGCGAGGTCCAACGCGAGATCGTCGCCATGATGCGGCTCGGAATGAAGGGGAGGAAGCGATGACCGCCGGGGAGAGCGACCCGTTCCACGAGAGGCTCAAGGCCTTCGAGGGGCGGCCCGCCGCCACCGAGGGCCGGGCCAAGGACGCGGTCAACGAGCCGATGATCCGCCACTGGTGCGAGGCGATGGGCGACACCAACCCCGCCTACACCGGACCCGACGCCATCGCCCCGCCCACCATGCTCCAGGCCTGGACGATGGGCGGCCTCTCCGGCCACACCGACCGCTCCTCCGCCTACGACGAGCTGTTCGAGCTCCTCGACGGCGCCGGCTGCACCTCCGTGGTCGCCACCGACTGCGAACAGGAGTACCTGCGCCCGCTGCGCCCGGGCGACGAAGTGAGCTTCGACGCCGTGATCGAGTCGGTCTCGCCGCGCAAGACGACCAAGCTGGGCACCGGCCACTTCGTCACCACCCGCATGGACGTCCGGGCGAACGGCGAACTCGCCGGGACCCACCGCTTCCGCATCCTCAAATACGCCCCCGCCGCCCGGCCCGAGAGCCGCCCGGCCGCCCCGCCCCGGCCGCGACCCGTGATCAACCGTGACAACCAGGGCTTCTGGGACGGGGTCCGCGAGCACAGGCTGCTGATCCAGCGCTGCACCGCCTGCGCGACCCTGCGCTTCCCCTGGCTGCCCGGATGCAACGCCTGCTCCTGCCCCGACTGGGACACCGTCGAGGCGAACGGCGCCGGCACGGTCTTCTCGTACGTCGTCATGCACCACCCGCCCTTCCCTGCCTTCGACCCCCCGTACGCGGTGGCCCTGGTCGAGCTGGCCGAGGGCGTCCGGATCATCAGCAACATCACCGGGGTCCCCTACGACAAGGTCCGCATCGGCATGCCCGTCCGGCTGGAGTTCCTGCGCGTCGACGACACCCTCGAACTGCCCGTCTTCCGAGGGGAGGCGGGCTGAGGTGGACTTCCACCCCACCGAGGAACAGGCCGCCGCGGCCGGCCTCGCCGCGCGGATCTTCCGCGACCTCGCCACCCACGAACGGCTCGCCGCCGCCGGCACGGCGAGTGACGCCGAACTCTGGAAGGCCCTGACCTCCGCCGGACTGATCTCCGCCGTCGAGGACGTCGGCCTGCTCGGCCTGGTCCTGCTGCTGGAGGAGCAGGGCCGCACCACCGCGCAGGTCCCGTACGCCGCCACCTGCGCGTACGGCGTCCTGCCGGTGGCCGCGCACGGCAGCCCCGAGCAGCGGGGCCGGCTGCTGCCCGCCCTCGGCTCCGGCGAGGCCGTGGCCACCGGAGCCTTCCCCGAGCGCGGCCGGTTCACCGCCACTCCCGGCGGCCTCCTCACCGGCAACGCCCCCGCCGTGCCCTGGCTGCGCGACGCCACGCACGTGCTGCTCCCCGACACCGGCCGGACCCTGTGGCTCGTACGGACCGACGCGCCCGGGGCGACCGTCCGGCCGGTGGAGACCACCGCGCCCTGGGCGTCGGGGAGCCTCACCCTGGACGGGTCCAGGGGGGAGCGGCTCGGCGGCCCGGAGGCCTACGACCAGGTGCTCGGCGCCGCCCGCACCGCCTTCGCGGGACTCCAGGCGGGGGTCTGCGCGGGATCGCTGGCCCGGGCCGTGGAGCACACCTCGGCCCGCGAGCAGTTCGGCCGGCCGCTGTCCACGAACCAGGCCGTCATGCTCCGTGCGGCCGACGCGTACATGGACACGGAGGCGATCCGGGTCACCGCGTACGAGGCGGCCTGGCGCGTCGACGAAGGACTCCCGGCCCGCGAGCACGCGCTCACGGCGGCCTGGTGGGCCTCCGAGGCGGGCAAGCGGGTCGTCCACGCGGGCCAGCACCTGCACGGCGGGATGGGCGCCGACCTGGACCACCCCGTCCACCGGCACTTCCTGTGGGGCCGCCAGCTGGACGCCTACCTGGGCTGCGGCAGCGAGCTGCTGGCCGAACTGGGCGCCCTCATATCCGAGGGGGAGGGCCCCCTGTCCGAAGGGGAAGACCTGATGTCCGAGGGGGAACACGCATGAACGTCGGCGACGCGCTGCCGCCGCTGGAGATCCCGGTGACCCGCACCCTGATCGTGGCGGGGGCCATCGCCTCCCGCGACTACCAGGACGTGCACCACGACGCGGAGCTCGCCCGCGCGAAGGGCTCCCCGGACGTCTTCATGAACATCCTGACCACCAACGGCCTGGTCGGCCGCTACATCACCGACCACCTGGGCCCGCGCGCGGTCCTGCGCAAGGTCGCGATCCGGCTCGGCGCCCCGAACTACCCGGGCGACACGATGACCCTCACGGGTAAGGTCACCGCCGTCGACGGGGACACCGCGCAGATCAGGGTCGTCGGGGCCAACCGCATCGGCCACCACGTCACGGGCACCGTGACCGTCACCCTGGGGGCCGCCGCATGAGCGTCCGCACCCGCGACGGACTGGGCGGCCGGGCCGCCATCGCCGGCATCGGCGCGACCGAGTTCTCCAAGGACTCCGGCCGCAGCGAGCTGAAGCTCGCCGTCGAGGCCGTGCACGCGGCCCTCGACGACGCCGGGCTCACCCCCGCCGACGTCGACGGCATGGTCACCTTCACCATGGACACCAGCCCCGAGATCACCGTCGCCCAGGCGGCCGGCATCGGGGAGCTGTCCTTCTTCTCCCGCATCCACTACGGCGGCGGCGCGGCCTGCGCCACCGTCCAGCAGGCCGCTCTCGCCGTCGCCACCGGGGTGGCCGAGGTCGTGGTCTGCTACCGCGCCTTCAACGAACGCTCCGGCCGCCGCTTCGGGTCCGGGGTGCAGCAGCGCGAAGCCTCCGCGGAGGGCGCCGCCCTCGGCTGGTCCCTGCCCTGGGGGCTGCTCACCCCCGCGTCCTGGGTGGCCATGGCCGCCCAGCGCTACCTGCACACCTACAACCTGACCCCGGAGGCCTTCGGCCACGTCGCCGTCACCGGCCGCAGGCACGCCGCGAACAACCCCGCCGCCTACTTCCACGGCAAGCCCATCACCCTCGCCGACCACGCGGCCTCGCGCTGGATCGTCGAGCCGCTGCGGCTGCTGGACTGCTGCCAGGAGACCGACGGCGGTCAGGCCCTCGTCGTCACCACCGCCGAGCGGGCCCGGGACCTGCGGCAGAAGCCCGCCGTGATCACCGCCGCCGCACAGGGCGCCGGCCGCCGCCAGGAGGGGATGACCTCCTTCTACCGGGACGACCTGACCGGCCTCCCCGAGATGGACGTGGTCGCCCGCCAGCTATGGCGCACCAGCGGACTGCGGCCCGCGGACATCGACGTGGGCATCCTCTACGACCACTTCACCCCCTTCGTCCTCATGCAGCTGGAGGCGTTCGGCTTCTGCGGCCCCGGGGAGGCCGCGGACTTCACGGCGGCCGGGACGCTCCCCCTCAACACCCACGGGGGACAGCTCGGGGAGGCCTACCTGCACGGCATGAACGGCATCGCCGAAGCCGTCCGCCAGGTTCGCGGCACCTCCGTCAACCAACTCCCCGGGGCGGAGAACATCCTGGTCACCGCCGGTACGGGGGTGCCGACCTCCGGCCTGGTCCTGGGAGCCGGGCTCTGACTGCGGTCCCGGTGGCCGGCCGCGTCCTCCACCTTCAGGAGGTGGGGCGCGGCCCGGCCGTACAACCTGAGAGGGACCCGGCTCCGGCACCTGGGGCCGATCCCAGGAAGGCGTCCCGCTTCTAGCGTGGAGCCATGACCACGCCTGTGTGCACGCTCGCCGCGAACCCGATGCAGTACCCGTCGTTCTCGACGTATGTACGGACCCGTGGCACCGTCCTCCTGCGTACCGCGCGCTCCCTGACCGCCAACCCCTGTGACGCGGAGGACCTGCTCCAGACGGCCCTGGCGAAGACCTACGTCGCCTGGGACCGGATCGAGGACCACCGCGCCCTCGACGGCTACGTCCGGCGGGCCCTGGTCAACACCCGCACCTCGCAGTGGCGCAAGCGCAAGGTCGACGAGTTCGTCTGCGACGAGATCCCGGAGGGCGAGACCCCGGCGGGAACGGACCCCGCGGAGGCGCAGGCGCTGCGTGACGCGATGTGGCGTGCGGTCACCCGGCTGCCCGACCGGCAGCGGGCCATGGTCGTCCTGCGCTACTACGAGGACATGAGCGAGGCGCAGACCGCCGAGCTGCTCGGAGTGTCGATCGGCACGGTCAAGAGCGCCGTCTCCCGGGCGCTGGTCAAGCTGCGCGAGGACCCCGAGCTCACCCCGGTGCGCTGAACGGCGACCGGTGCCGCTGCGGCCCCGCCCACGTGTTTCACGTGAAACATCGGCCACGGAACGGCCCCGGACAGTGATGGGCCAGCCTGTTTGTACTCCCGGGTAGTGACATGCCGACCGGTACGTGCGCAGAATCGGCAGCATCCGACAGCCGCCGCAGCGCCGCAGCGCTCACCGGGAGGACGCTTTGCTGAGCACCATGCAGGATGTACCGCTGCTGATCTCGCGGATCCTGGCCCACGGGTCGACGATCCACGGGACGTCCCAGGTCACCACCTGGACCGGCGCCGAGCCGCACCGGCGCAGCTTCGCCGAGATCGGCGTCCGCAGCGCCCAGCTCGCGCACGCGCTGCGCGACGAGCTCGGAGTCCAGCAGGACGAACGCGTCGCGACCCTCATGTGGAACAACGCCGAGCACGTCGAGGCGTACTTCGCGATCCCGTCCATGGGCGCGGTCCTGCACACGCTCAACCTGCGCCTGCCCCCGGAGCAGCTGGTCTTCATCGTCAACCACGCCGCGGACCGCGTCGTGCTGGTGAACGGCACCCTGCTGCCGCTGCTGGCCCCGCTGCTGCCGCACCTGCCGACGGTCGAGCACGTCGTGGTCGTGGGCATCGGCGACCGCTCCGCCCTCGACGGGCTGGCCGTCCGGGTCCACGAGTACGAGGAGCTCCTCGCGGGCCGTCCCGAGCGCTACGACTGGCCCGAGCTGGACGAACGCCAGGCCGCTGCTATGTGCTACACCTCCGGCACCACCGGGGACCCCAAGGGCGTGGTCTACTCCCACCGCTCCATCTACCTGCACTCCATGCAGGTCAACATGACCGAGTCGATGGGGCTCACCGACCACGACACCAGCCTGGTCGTGGTGCCCCAGTTCCACGTGAACGCCTGGGGTCTGCCGCACGCCACCTTCATGACCGGCATCAACATGCTGATGCCGGACCGGTTCCTCCAGCCGGGCCCGCTCGCCGAGATGATCGAGCAGGAGAAGCCCACGCACGCCGCGGCCGTCCCCACCATCTGGCAGGGGCTGCTCGCCGAAGTCACCGCGAAGCCGCGCGACCTCACCTCGATGAAGCAGGTCACCATCGGCGGCGCCGCCTGTCCGCCCTCCCTGATGGAGGCCTACGACAAGCTCGGCGTCCGCCTCTGCCACGCCTGGGGCATGACCGAGACCTCCCCGCTGGGCACCATGGCCCACCCGCCGGCCGGGCTGACCGCCCAGGAGGAGTGGCCGTACCGGGTCACCCAGGGCCGCTTCCCCGCAGGCGTCGAGGCCCGCCTCATCGGCCCGGCCGGCGACGTCCTGCCGTGGGACGGGGAGTCGGCCGGCGAGCTGGAGGTCCGCGGCAACTGGATCGCCGCCTCCTACTACAACGGCGTGTCCGGCGAAGCCCTGCGCCCCGATGACAAGTTCAGCGCGGACGGCTGGCTCAAGACCGGGGACGTCGGCGTGATCAGCGCCGACGGCTTCCTCACCCTCACCGACCGGGCCAAGGACGTCATCAAGTCCGGCGGCGAATGGATCTCCAGCGTCGAGCTGGAGAACGCCCTGATGGCCCACCCGGAGGTGGCCGAGGCGGCGGTCGTCGCCGTCCCGGACGAGAAGTGGGGCGAACGCCCCCTGGCCACCGTCGTCCTCAAGGAGGGCGCCACCGTGGACTACGACGGCCTGCGCACCTTCCTCGGCCGCTCCATCGCCAAGTGGCAGCTCCCCGAGCGCTGGACGGTCGTCGAGGCCGTGCCGAAGACCAGCGTCGGCAAGTTCGACAAGAAGGTGATCCGCAAGCAGTACGCGGACGGCGCCCTCGACGTCACCACCCTCGCCTAGGCGTACAGGCCCCGCCGACGTCAGCCGCGCGTGAGCCACGGCCGCAGCAGCCTGCTGACCGCCGGCATGGCCACGTAGGTCATCAAGGTGCTGAAGACGACCGCGAAGGCGGCCGTCCGCACCACGAAGTGCAGGTCCACCAGGTACGGCCCGAGCAGCGCGTTGCCCGCCAGCGAGATCGGGAAGATGGCCAGCCCCGAGCTGATCGCCATCTTCCAGCGCGGCGGCGCGGGCCGGGTCGTACCCGGCTTGGCGAACCAGGTCTCCATCCCGTGCAGTTCACGCCGGGCTATCTCGGTGTGGTGGTGGCCCAGGCAGTTCGAGAACCACTGGGCCCGCTCGGGGGAGTCCTGCCAGCGCTGGAAGGCCGCCTGGTCGCGGAAGCGGTGCACCAGGAACCACGGGCCGCCCTCGGTGGCGGGCCGGAACAGCCCGTACCCCAGGTGCCCGGGGAAGGCGGCGGCCGTTTCCAGGATCCCGTGGGCCCAGGCCTCGAAGGTCTCCTCGTGGCCGGGCTCCACCTGCCGGGCGATGAGGAGGTTGACCTCCCCGTTGTCGGCGGGAACGGTGCGCTCGGACGTGTCGGTGATGGCCATGGGCCCCAGGATCGCTAGTTGGTCCCGATCTTGGCCAGCAAGTCCACGATGCGGCCCTGCACATCGGCCGTGGTGGCCCGCTCGGCGAGGAACAGCACGCTCTCGCCCGACGCCAGCCGCGGCAGGTCGGCGGGAGCGATCCCGGCGGTCGTGTAGACGACCAGCGGCGTGTGGTTCAGCAGCCCGTTGGCACGCAGCCAGTCCACGATCCCGGCCCGCCGACGACGGACCTGCATCAGGTCCATGACCACCAGGTTGGGGCGCATCCGGCTCGCCAGCTCCACGGCGTCCGTGTCCGCGCCCGCCCGGCCGACCTGGAGGCCGCGCCGTTCCAGCGCGGCGGTCAGGGCGGTGGCGATCTCGTCGTGCTCCTCGATCAGCAGGACCCGGGACGGGTGCTGCTCGCTGTCGCGCGCCGCGAGAGCCTTGAGCAGGACGGCCGGATCGGCACCGTACGCCGCCTCGCGCGTGGCCTGCCCCAGCCCGGCCGTCACCAGTACGGGCACCTCGGCGGCCACCGCTGCCTGGCGCAGGGACTGCAGGGCGGTCCGGGTGATCGGTCCGGTCAGCGGGTCCACGAACAGCGCGGCGGGGAACGCGGCGATCTGCGCGTCCACCTCCTCGCGCGAGTGCACCACCACCGGGCGGTAGCCGCGGTCGCTCAGCGCCTGCTGCGTCTGCGCGTCGGGGGCCGGCCACACCAGGAGCCGGCGCGGGTTGTCCAGCGGCTCCGGCGGCAGCTCGTCGTCCACGGGCTGCGGTACGGGCCGGTTGACGACCTCCACCGCTCCCCCCGGGCCGTCCAGCGGCTCCGGGCCCTCGGCGGCGCCCGCTTCGGGGGCCCCTATGGCGAAGGCCCGCCCCTGGGGCGCGGGTTCGGCGAGCCGACGGCGCCGGCCGGAACCGGAACCCTCCGCGCCCGCGGCGCCCGGGTCCACGGCGATGCCCTGGCCCAGGGTGCCCAGAGCGCGCACGCTGATCGGCTGCCCCGCACCCACCGGCGCCTCACCCGGCCGGCGGGCACCGGGTACGGAGGGCTGCCCGGGGGCCTCCCCGTCCTCGGGGGCGGTGCGCGCGGCGGGCACCGGCCATGCGGGGGTCGCGGGCAGCGCACGCCGCCGCCCGGTCGGGAGCGCGGGCTCCGCACCGTCGGCCGGCTGCTGCGACTCGGGCTCCGCGGGCGCGCCGAGCACCCGCCGGCCACGGCGTCCGCCCGGGCCCTCGGCCTCGGAATCGGCGGAACCGGAACCCGCGGCGGGCCCGGCCGGCAGGGCGAAGCCGCCCTCGGGGGCGACGGGCCGCGGCGCGGCGGGCGCCGGGAGCCCGGCCGCCGGCACCGGGCCGGGGGGCTGCGCGGCCGCCCCGGCCTGCCCCAGCGCCCGGCGGCGGCCCGCCGGGTGCTCGGTCACCGGCACCGGGGGCACCGACGGCACGGGCGGCAGCGCGGGCATGGCGGTGCCCTGCGGCGGCACGGGCCGGTCGTGCGGGGCGTCGTCACCGTCGCGGCCACGCCGTCGCCCGGTACCGAGCCCCGCCGGGTTCACCGGGGACTGGGCCAGCTCCGCCGGACCGGCCACGACGCCCTGCGCGGGGGCCTCGCCCTCCGCCCGGCGCCGCCCGGACGGCAGCGCCAGCGCGCCCCCGCCCTCACGTGCCTCGGGGTTCCTGGGCCCGGCGGTCTCGTCCTCCAGGAAGGCGTCCACCCCGCGCCGGCCCCGCCGGCCGCCGGAGACCGTCGCGGGGGCGGCCTCGGGCTCCGGCGCGGGCTGCTCCTCGGGCTCCGGCAGGGTCACCGTCCCGGCGCCCGAACCCAGCGGCAGCTCCAGCACGTACGCCCCGCCGGGCGCGCCGGGCACCTCCACCGTCTGCAGGACACCGCCGTGCGCGGTGACGATGCCCCGCACGATCGGCTCGTGCACCGGGTCGCCGCCCTCGTAGGGGCCGCGCACCTCGATCCGTACGACGTCGCCCCGCTGGGCCGCGGCCACCACGACGGTGGAGTCGCCGTACCCGCTGCCCTGGGCGGTCTTGCCGGTGGCGTCCACTCCGGCGACGTCCGCGATCAGGTGCGCGAGGGCGGCGGCGATCCGCCCCTCGTCCACCTCGGCCTCGATCGTCGGCGCGTGGACGGCGAACTGCACCCGCCCGGGGCCGACCAGCTCGACCGCGCCGTCGACACCCGCCGCGACGACGGTGTTGATCAGGGCGTTCTTCTTCTTGAGCTTCTCGCTGCCCGCGTCCAGGCGCTGGTACTCCAGCACGTTGTCCACGAGGGTGGTCATCCGGGAGTAGCCGGCGGCGAGATGGTGCAGCAGCTGGTTGGCCTCGGGCCACAGCTGGCCCCCGTCGTCGGCGGCCAGCGTGGCCAGCTCTCCGCGCAGTTCCTCCAGCGGGCCGCGCAGGGAGTCCCCGAGGACGGCCAGCAGCTGGGCGTGGCGCGCGGCGAGGGCGTCGTACTGGCGCCGGTCGGTGAAGGTCATCACCGCGCCGACGAGCAGGTCCCCGTCCCGTACGGGGGAGGTGGTCAGGTCGACGGAGACGGCCTGCCCGGCCTTGTTCCACAGCACCTGGCCGCGGACCCGGTGCTTGCGCCCGCTGCGCAGGGTGTCGGCGAGCGGGGACTCGTCGAAGGGGAAGGGCGACCCGTCGGCGCGCGAGTGCTGGATGAGCCCGTGCAGCTCGCGGTTGCCGAGGTCGGTGGCGCGGTATCCGAGGATCTGCGCGGCGGCCGGGTTGACGAGGACGACGCGGCCCTCGGTGTCCGTGCCGACGACGCCCTCGGCCGCGGCGCGCAGGATCATCTCGGTCTGCCGCTGGGAGCGGGCCAGCTCGGCCTCGGTGTCCACGGTCTCGGAGAGGTCCCGTACGACGAGCATCAGCAGTTCGTCGCCGGTGTACGGCTGGGGCTCGCGGTAGGCGTCACGGCCGTCGAGGTGGGCGCTGGTGACCTCGACGGGGAACTCGCTGCCGTCGGTGCGGCGCGCGGTCATCCGCTTCGGCTTGGAGCGGCCCTCCTCGCGGTCGCCGGGGCGGCGCATCGAGCCGGGGATCTGCTTGGAGTCGAACTCCGGCAGGAGGTCGAGCACCCCGCGGCCGACGAGCCCGGTACCGGGGCTCTCCATCACTTCGAGGGCGATCGAATTGGCGTTGACGACCGTGCCGTTGGCGTTGACGAGCAACAGCGCGTCCGGGAGCGCGTCGAGTATTGCTGCGAGGCGAGCAGCGCCTCGGGATGGCCTGCTGCTCACGACGAGCTTCCTCCCTGACCACGACTACCGGCATGTCACGGGAGGAGTCTAAGGGCACCGTCCCGCCGTGGGGTGGCGGATGAACGGGGGAAAACGTGCATCCGCCGCATCGTCCCAGGTCAGGAACGCTCCCCCGGAAGCACAGGTTCCAGGTTCTTCCACCGGGCGATGTCGCAGCCGTTCCTGCGCTGGAAGGTGGTGTCCACCTTCTGGCCGCGCCACGTTCCCGTGACGCGGGCGACGGCCGACCCGCCGTACTGGAAGGAGCAGTTCTTGGCGTCCGACTCGGCGAAGGGGTCCTTGCCCTGCCGGGCCAGCGTGTCGAGGCGGGCGCAGGCCTCCTCGGCGAAGGGGTGGTCACCGCCGGCGGGGTGGCACTCCAGCCGGTGCGTGCCGTCGACGAGGCGGTTGCCGCTCTTGGAGATCTCGATGGTGAGCCGGTCGGGTGAGGACAGCAGGCGCCCCAGGGGCAGGGGCGGCAGGGGTCCGGCGGCCGCGGCGGCGAGGGCGGAGGTGACGGCGAAGGCGGCGAGACGCAGCATGGGGCACTCCAGGTCGTCCGTACGTCGTACGCCTCACCAACGACCTTCCCGCTCGGACGTTGCGTGCTTAAGCCTTTGCTCTGCGGCCCCGGCTCCTTGTACCGTTGGGAGCGGATTGGTGAGCGGCCCCGCGGCTGTGTCATCATCTGCACGCACCTTCGTACGCGGGGGTGTGCTGGAGGCGTCGCCTAGTCCGGTCTATGGCGCCGCACTGCTAATGCGGTTTGGGGCTTACACCCCATCGAGGGTTCAAATCCCTCCGCCTCCGCACCTCACCGAAGCCCCGGTCCTGATGGACCGGGGCTTCGGTGCGTTCGGGCTGCCGGCGGGGGTGCGGACCGGGTGGACGGTGGGCCGGCGCGTTCAGGGCTTGGAGGGGTTTGGGACGGGCCCGTATGGGTACCCCGGCCGGCCCGGCGCTGCGGCGCGGATCCCTCCGGACGATCTTCTTCCAGGGCGTTTCCGCAGGTCAGAGGCGTTGCGGCTAATGGATTTCGCGTCCCGGCGAGGTCCATGTATTGTTGTTCTCGCAAGGCCAACGGGGCGAAAAAAACCCGGGAAGCCCAAGCACTCGTAGCTTAACGGATAGAGCATCTGACTACGGATCAGAAGGTTGCAGGTTCGAATCCTGCCGAGTGCACAGCCGAGAGGCCCTCAGGAGAATTCCTGAGGGCCTCTTTCGTGTGTCCGGACGGTACTCAAGGCGGAGGGGTCCCCCGGGAGAGCTCAGGGACGGAATGGCTCCTGAGGGGGACGTGGACCACGCTGCCCCCCGGATACGGTTTTCGAAGATCGTTCGAACCTTGATGGGGGCTCTCATGGGACTCTTCGGAAACGCGCACACCGTCGACCCGTCGTCGGCGCAGCGGGACTACGCGCGCCTGCTGGGGAACGGCGAGCAGGTCCACGCGGCGTACCTGCTGGTGCGCGACACGATCCTGTTCACGGACCGGCGGCTGGTGTTCGTCGACAAGCAGGGGCTGACGGGCAAGAAGGTGGAGTACCACTCCATCCCGTACCGGAGCATCACGCACTTCTCGGTGGAGACGGCCGGGCACTTCGATCTCGACGCCGAGCTCAAGATATGGATATCCGGCAGCCCGGCGCCGATCGAGAAGACCTTCACCAAGGGGGTCGACATCTACGAGATGCAGGCGATCCTGACCCAGTTCGTCGCGCGCTAGGCGGGCACGGTCTCAGGGGCGGGCGGGCAGGACGCGCGGGAGGCCGGTCACCGAGAGCACCAGCGAGTAGAGCGAGGTGGTGGCGGTGATGAAGAGGCGGTTGTTCTTCGGGCCGCCGAAGGCGATGTTCGAGACGGGTTCCGGGACGCGCAGGCGGCCGATGAGGTCTCCGTCCGCCGCGTAGCAGTGCACGCCCGACGCCATCGCGGCCGCCCACAGCCGGCCCTCGTCGTCGAAGCGGATGTTGTCGACCGAGGGGCAGTCCGTGAAGACGCGGTCCCCGCTGACGGTGCCGTCGTCGCCGACCTTGAAGGCGCGGATGTGGCCGGCGCGGGTGTCGGCGGCGTACAGCTCGCTCTCGTCGGGGGAGAAGACCAGGCCGTTCGGCCCGAGGAAGCCGTCGGCGACGAGGCGGACCTCGCCGGTGGCCGGGTCGGCCCGGTAGAGGTTGCAGGCGCCGATCTCGCTCGGCGCCCGCCGGCCCTCGTAGTCGTTGGTGATCCCGAAGTCCGGGTCGGAGAACCAGACGGAGCCGTCCGAGCGGACCACCGCGTCGTTGGGGCTGTTGAGGCGCTTGCCGTCGAAGCGGTCGGCGATGACGGTGATGCTCCCGTCGGGTTCGGTGCGGGTGACGCGCCGGTTGCCCTGCTCACAGGTGATCAGGCGGCCCTCGCGGTCGAGGGTGTTGCCGTTGGAGTGGCCGGCCGGGGAGCGGAAGACGGAGACCGCGCCGGTCGCCTCGTCCCAGCGCAGCATCCGGTCGTTGGGGATGTCGCTCCACACGAGCTGGCGCCAGGCGGGCAGGTACAGGGGGCCTTCGGCCCAGCGGCAGTCGTCGTAGAGCCGTTCCAGGCGGGCGTCTCCGTTGGCACAGCGCCCGGTACGGAAGCGTTCGTCCAGGATCTCGTACAAGGTGAGGTCAGCTATGCCCAACATGATTCCCCCAGATTGGTTAAGCGCCGAATGGTGTTCGGTGTGATGGTGAGATTGCAGGATCAGGTACCGTCTTCGCAAGAGCCGACGGGCTCGACCGGCCCAAGGGGCTCGACGGGCCGGCGGGCCCACGGGAGGAAGACGGCGTGGACGACATCGACCGGGCGCTCGTCCTGCGCCTCCAGCAGGACGCGGGACAGTCCTACGCGGCGCTCGGCGCGGCCGTGGGGCTCTCGGCCGGGGCCACCCACGAGCGCGTACGCAAACTGCGCGAGCGCGGGGTCATCCGGCGGACCACCGTCGACGTGGACCCGGCCGCCGTCGGAAGCGGGGTGCTGGCCTACGTGATGGTCGACTCCAACGCGTGGATGGGCGAGTCGGCGCAGGACTTCGCCGCCATCCCCGAGATCCAGGAGGCGCACATCATCGCCGGCAGCGCCTCGGTGCTGGTCAAGGTGCGCACGGCCACCACCGAGCAGCTCCAGGACGTCCTGCGGCGGCTCTACGCCATCGACGGGGTCAGCGGGACACAGGCCACCGTGGTCCTGGAGACCTTCTTCGAGCGGCCGCTCCCGCTGTGACCGCCCCCGCCTCGGGCTGGTGGTGCACCGGGATCCGGTGGAGCGCGGAGGGTCCCGCCATCGGGTGGTGCGGGCGCGGGGAGCGCGGCAGCCCGCTCACCCCGGGGCAGCGGCTGGCCTTCACCGCCCGTGGCGAGCGCCACTGCCTGGGCGTGTGGCGGGCCGGGAAGCGGACCCCGTGCCCGGTGGCGCGGCCGGTGCCGGGCCGGGCGGGAAACGCGCAGTGCGCCGAGTGCGCCCGGCTGGACCGGTCCTTCTCGGTGGCCGCGGACACCAACGCGGCCGACCCGCGGACCTACCGCGTCTACCTGGCGTGGTTCGGGCCCGGGATGGTCAAGGTCGGCATCACCGCCGAGGAGCGCGGCCCGGTCCGGCTGCTGGAGCAGGGGGCCGTCACCTGGGCCTGGCTGGGGCGAGGGCCGCTGATGGCGGCGCGCCGGACCGAGGAGCTGCTGCGGGCCGCCCTGGGGGTGCCCGACCGGATCGCGTACGCCCGCAAGCGTGCCGTACGGGCCCGGCTGCCGACGGAGCCCGAGCGCGCCCGGGAGGTCGCCGAGCTGCACGCGCGAGCCGCCGCGCTGCCCGGGTGGCCGGAGTCGCTGGAGCGGGTGGGGTGCGAGGTCATCGACCACGCCGGGGCGTTCGGGCTGGCCGGGCTGCCCGAACCGGCCCGGCTGGTCACGGAGCTGGTGCCCGGCGGGACGGTCGCCGGGCGGCTGGCGGGGGCCGCCGGACCCGACCTGCACTTCGCGGACGGGCTCGTGGTGGACACCCGGCTGCTGGCCGGATGGGAGCTGTCGGCCGCCCCCGAGGGGGCCCGCACCGACGTACCGCTGGCCGTCGTCGCGCCCGGGCCGCCCGAGGCCGAGCAGGGCGGACTGTTCTGACGCCGGTCAAGGTCAAAACTTGGATCCCTTTGGCCTCCCGGGGCCGATTCCGATGGACATGCCAAGGGCCTTCCGCCGAGGGTGGGGGCATGAGCATTCAGCCCGTTCCGGCGTTCGAACCGCCTTATGTGATGGCCGTATTCAGCAATGTCCGCACCTCCGACGAGAGCGGCTATCCGGAGACCAACGCCCGGATGAACGAGATCGTCACGGAGAACCCCGGGTTCCTCGGCTACGAATCCGCCCGCACCCCCGGCGGCCTGGGGATCACCGTCGCGTACTTCCGAGACCACGAGTCCCTGCGCGTCTGGCGGGAGGACCTGGAACACCAGGCCGCCATGAAGCAGGGCCGCGCCCACTGGTACGAGAGCTACACCCTGCACGTCGCGACCGTCGAGCGGAGCCACGGCTTTGCCCGCAACAGCTGAAGCGGTCCGCGCGTTCCGCGAGCGGCTCGGTCTGCCGGGACTGGTGGACGTCCACACCCACTTCATGCCGGAGCGGGTGCTCGCGAAGGTCTGGGACTACTTCGACGCGGTCGGTCCGCTGACCGGCGTCCCCTGGCCCATCACCTACCGGCTCGAGGAGGAGCGGCGGGTGGCGCTGCTGCGGGAGTTCGGGGTCCGCGCCTTCACCTCCATGCTCTACCCGCACAAGCCCGCCATGGCCGCCTGGCTCAACGCATGGGCCGCGGACTTCGCCGCCCGCACCCCCGACTGCCTGCACACCGCGACCTTCTTCCCCGAGGGAGACGTGGCGGCGTACACCGCGCAGGCCGTGGCAGACGGGGCCCGGGTCTTCAAGGCGCACCTCCAGGTCGGCGGCTACGACCCGAACGACGAGCGGCTCGACCCCGTCTGGGGCCTGCTGGCCGAGGCGGGGATCCCGACCGTCGTCCACTGCGGTTCGGGGCCCGCGCCGGGCAAGCACACCGGCCCCGGCCCGGTCGCCCGGCTGCTCGCCCGCCACCCCCGGCTGCCGCTGGTCATCGCCCACATGGGGATGCCCGAGTACACGGACTTCCTCGACCTCGCCGCCCGGTACCCCGAGGTGCGGCTCGACACGACCATCGCCTTCACCGACTTCTCCGAGCGCCTCGGCCCCTTCCCGCCCGGGGAGCTGGGGCGGCTCGCCGACCTCGGAGACCGGATCCTGCTGGGCACCGACTTCCCGAACATCCCCTACCCCTACGAGCACCAGCTGGAGGCACTGGAACGGCTCGGCCTCGGCGACGACTGGCTGCGCGCGGTATGCCACGACAACGCCGCCCGCCTGTTCGGCCTCCCCCTCCCCTGAGCACCCTTGCGGGGACCGCCCTTTCTCAGGAGATTCACAGGAAGGGGCAAGAACGCTCTCAGAGGCGGCCGCCAGCGTGGGGTCATGACCGCGACGACCACCTCCCACGCGTCCACGTCCACCGGCACCCCGACGGCCCTGCTGCGGCCCGACGGCGGACCCTGCCGGGTCCTCGTCGTCGACGACGAGGCCTCGCTCTCCGAGCTGCTCTCCATGGCCCTGCGCTACGAGGGCTGCGAGGTCCGCACCGCGGGTGACGGGGCGGGCGCCGTCCGGGCCGCGCGGGAGTTCCGGCCGGACGTGGTGGTCCTCGACATCATGCTCCCCGACATGGACGGGCTGGCCGTCCTGGGACGGCTGCGCCGGGAGATCCCGCAGGTCCCGGTGCTGTTCCTGACCGCCAAGGACTCCGTCGAAGACCGCATCGCGGGCCTGACGGCGGGCGGTGACGACTACGTCACCAAGCCGTTCAGCCTGGAGGAGGTCGTCGCCCGGCTGCGCGGGCTCGTGCGCCGCTCCGGAGCCGCGCAGGCCGCCCGCGGCGGCTCGGTCCTGACCGTCGGCGACCTGCGCCTCGACGAGGACAGCCACGAGGTGGTCCGGGGCGGGCAGGAGGTCCACCTGACCGCCACCGAGTTCGAGCTGCTGCGCTACCTGATGCGCAACCCGCGCCGGGTGCTCAGCAAGGCGCAGATCCTGGACCGGGTGTGGTCCTACGACTTCGGCGGCCAGGCCAACGTGGTGGAGCTCTACATCTCCTACCTGCGCCGGAAGCTGGAGGGCGGCACCGGTCTGCCCCCGATGATCCACACCCGGCGCGGCGCCGGCTACCTGATCAAGCCCGCCGACTAGTGGCCCTCCGGCGCCCGTGGTCGCTGAGGACGCGGCTGGTCGTCTCGGCGGTGGCGCTGATCGCCGTCGTGGGCGCGGCCATCGGCACCGTCACCACCCTGGCCATGCGCTCCCGCCTGGTCGGCGAGCTCGACAAGCAGCTGACGACCTCCGTCGAGATGGCCGTCCGGGGCCCCGGCGCGTCCAAGGCGGCCCGCGACGCTGGCCTCGGCTTCGTCTTCGCCCCCGGCTCCCCGATCGGTGCCGCCGGGATCCGCCTCGACGCGGCGCGCACGGTGATCGGCGGCGCCCGGATCGTCCCCGTGTCCGGCCAGAGCCCCGACCACCGCGAGCTGCTCACCGAAGCCCAGAGCGGCGCCCTCGCGGCGGTCGCCCGAAAGGCCGGTCCCGGCCGCACCGGACCCGTGGACACCGACCTGCCCGGCCTGGGCGCCTACCGGGCCGTCTCCGCCCCCGACGGAACCCTGGTGCTCGCCTTCCCGCTCCAGGGCGTCGACTCCACGGTGCGCACCCTGATCGCCGTCGAGGTCTGCGTCACCCTGGCCGGCCTGATCGCCGCCTCCCTCGCCGGACAGGCCCTGGTGGGGGTCGCCCTGCGTCCGCTGCGCCGGGTCGCCGCCACCGCCACCCGGGTCTCCGAACTCCCCCTGCACAGTGGCGAACCCGCCCTGCACGAGCGGGTCCCGGACGCCGAAGCCGACCCCCGCACCGAGGTGGGGCAGGTCGGTGCCGCCCTCAACCGGATGCTGGGGCACGTCTCTTCCGCGCTGACGGCACGCCAGCAGAGCGAGACGCAGGTCCGGCAGTTCGTGGCCGACGCCTCCCATGAGCTGCGCACCCCGCTCGCCTCCATCCGCGGCTACGCCGAACTCACCCGCCGCGGACGGGAGGAGCCCGGCCCCGACACCCGGCACGCCCTGGGCCGGATCGAGTCCGAGGCCACCCGGATGACCGGGCTGGTCGAGGACCTGCTGCTGCTGGCCCGGCTGGACGCGGGCCGCCCGCTGTCCTTCGCGGACACCGACCTGGCCCCGCTCGTCGTCGACGCCGTCAGCGACGCCCGTGCCGCGGGCCCGGGCCATCACTGGCGCCTCTCCCTCCCCGACGCGCCCGCACCCGTCCGCGCCGACGCGGCACGGATCCAGCAGGTCCTGGTGAACCTCCTCGCCAACGCCCGCACCCACACCCCGCCCGGCACCACCGTCACCGCCCATGTTTCACGTGAAACATCCGCCGTCCGGCTGCGGATCGAGGACGACGGCCCCGGGATCCCGCCCGAGCTGCTGCCCCACGTCTTCGAGCGCTTCGCCCGCGGCGACGCCTCACGGTCCCGCTCGGCGGGATCGACCGGGCTCGGCCTCGCCATCGTCGAGGCCGTGGTCGGCGCGCACGACGGACGGGTCGGGGTACGCAGCGAGCCGGGCCGGACCTGCTTCGAAGTGCTGCTCCCGCTGGCCGCCCACGACCCCGGCACGCACTCACAGACGGCGCACAGGCTCACCACACCGAGGTGACAGGGCGTCCGGCGAGGGTCGGAACATGCCAACCGACACCTCTCCCGGCGCCCTCCCGGCCCGGGCGCCGCTCGCGTCCGCGCCCGGCGAGCCCGTACTCGACGTGGTGATCCCGGTCTTCAACGAGGAGAAGGACCTCGGGCCCTGCGTACGCCGGCTCCACGCCCACCTCACGCGCACCTTCCCCTACGCCTTCCGCATCACCATCGCCGACAACGCCAGCACCGACCGCACCCCCGAGGTCGCGGCCGGGCTCGCCGCCTCGGTCGAGGGAGTACGCAGCTTCCGGCTGGAGGAGAAGGGCCGCGGACGGGCCCTGCGCACCGTATGGTCGCGCTCGGAGGCCCCCGTCCTCGCCTACATGGACGTGGACCTCTCCACCGACCTGAACGCGCTGCTGCCGCTGGTCGCCCCGCTCATCTCCGGCCACTCCGACCTGGCCATCGGCACCCGGCTGGCCCGCTCCTCCCGCGTCGTACGGGGAGCCAAGCGGGAGTTCGTCTCGCGTGCCTACAACCTGCTGCTCCGCTCCTCGCTCGCCGCCCGGTTCAGCGACGCCCAGTGCGGGTTCAAGGCCATCCGGCGCGAGGTGGCGGAGCGGCTGCTGCCGCTGGTGGAGGACACCGGCTGGTTCTTCGACACCGAGATGCTGGTACTGGCCGAGCGGGCCGGCCTGCGCATCCACGAGGTGCCGGTGGACTGGGTGGACGACCCGGACTCCACCGTCCACATCGTGAAGACCGCCACCGAGGACCTGAGGGGCGTCTGGCGGGTGGGCCGGGCGCTGGCCGTCGGAGCGCTCCCGCTCGACCGGCTCGCCCGCCCCTTCGGTGACGACCCGCGCGACCGCACGGCCCTGCCCGGGGTACCGCGCGGGCTCGCCCGCCAGCTCCTCGGCTTCTGCGTGGTCGGGGTGCTGTCCACCCTCTGCTACCTCGCCCTGTACTCCCTCTTCCGGCTCGGCGCCGGGCCGCAGACCGCCAACGCGGCCGCCCTGCTGCTGTCCGCCGTGGCCAACACCGCCGCCAACCGGCGGCTCACCTTCGGCGTCCGGGGCCGCGACCGGGCGGTCCGCCACCAGGCCCAGGGGCTCGTGGTGTTCGCCATCGGACTGGCCCTGACCAGCGGTTCGCTCGCCGCGCTCGACACGGCCGCCGCGAACCCCGCCCACAGCACCGAACTGGCCGTCCTGATCACCGCCAACCTCGCCGCCACCGTGCTGCGGTTCCTGCTCTTCCGCGCCTGGGTCTTCCCCGAGCGGCGCGCCACTCCCGTGAAGGACGACCACCGATGACCACCGCACCCGTCCCCCTCGACTCCCCCTTCCCCGAGCGGCCGCCCGCCGTGTCCGCGGGGGCCGCCGCGCACCGGGCCGGGGCCGTGCGGCCGCGCTGGGAGCGGCCCGCGTACGCGGCGCTGCTGCTCGCCACCGCCGTGCTGCTGCTGTGGAACCTGGGAGCCTCCGGCTACGCCAACTCCTTCTACTCCGCCGCCGTACAGGCCGGTTCGGAGAGCTGGAAGGCCTTCTTCTTCGGCTCCTCCGACGCCGGGAACTCCATCACCGTGGACAAGCCCCCGGCCGCCCTGTGGCCGATGGCGCTGTCCGTCCGGCTGTTCGGACTCGGCTCCTGGCAGATCCTCGTGCCCCAGGCCCTGATGGGCGTCGGCACCACCGCCGTGCTGTACGCGGCCGTACGGCGCCAGTTCGGGGCCGGGGCCGCCCTGCTGAGCGGTGCCGCCTTCGCGCTCACGCCCGTGGCGGCGCTGATGTTCCGCTTCAACAACCCGGACGCGCTGCTGACGCTGCTGCTGACCGTCACGGTGTACTGCGTGCTCCGGGCCCTGGAGGGGGCGCGCACGGGGTGGCTGGTGGCGGCCGGCGCGGCGATCGGCCTGGGCTTCCTGACGAAGACCCTGCAGGCCTTCGTCATCCTGCCGCCGCTGGCCCTGCTGTACGCGGTCTGCGCGCCGACCCGGCTGTGCGGAAGGCTCGGGCAGTTGCTGCTCGCCGGGCTGGCGGCGGTGGTGTCCGGCGGCTGGTGGGTGGCCGTGGTGGAGCTGTGGCCCGCCTCCTCCCGCCCGTACGTCGGCGGCTCGCAGAACAACTCCTTCCTGGAACTCACCTTCGGCTACAACGGCCTCGGCCGGCTGAACGGCGACGAGACGGGCAGCGTCGGCGGCGGGCGCGCCGTGTCCGGTGCGGCCGGGGGCTACGGGATGCCCGAGGGCGGCCCGGGCCTCAGGGGCGGCGGCTGGGGGGAGACCGGCATCGACCGGCTGTTCTCGGGGAACGTGGGCGGCCAGATCTCCTGGCTGCTGCCGGCGGCCCTGGTGCTGCTGGTGGCCGGGCTGGTGGTCACCTGGCGGGCCCGCAGGGCCACCGATTCCCTGGAAGGCATGGCCCGCGCGGCGTTCCTCGCCTGGGGCGGCCCGCTGCTGATCACCGTGCTCGTCTTCAGCTACATGCAGGGCATCTTCCACGAGTACTACACCGTCGCGCTCGCCCCGTGCGTGGCCGCGCTGGTCGGGATGGGCACGGCGGTGCTCTGGGAGGAGCGGGGCGGGAAGGCCGCCGCGCTCACCCTGTCCGGGACGCTGGCGCTGACCGCCGTCTGGTCGTACATACTCCTCGGCCGTTCCTCCGGCTACCTGCCGTGGCTGCGCTGGGCGGTACTGGCCGGGGGCCTGCTGGCCGCCGCCCTGCTGCCGTTCGCGGCCCGCCTCGGGCGCCGGTTGCTGCTCGCGACGGCCGCGCTGGGACTGGGTGCGGCCCTGGCGGGCCCCCTCGCGTACTGCCTGACCACCGTCGCCACGGGCCACACCGGGTCCATTCCGACGGCCGGCCCGGCGGTGGCCGGCGGCCGGGGCGGTCCGGGCGGGATGCGCTTCGGCCCCGGCGCCGAGCAGTTCCGGGGCGGCCCGGGCGGGCCCGCGGGCCAGGGCGCGCCGGGCGGGTTCCCCGGGGGAGCGCCGCTGGGCGGCCCGATGGGCGGCGGTGCGATCCGGCCGAACGGAGGCGGTGCCCCGGGCGGGGGCCCCGGCGGCCAGGGCGTCCCCGGCGGCCAGGCCGGCCGTGAGCGCGTGGGCTTCGGGGGCGGCGGTCCCGGCGGGCTGCTGGGCGGTACCCGGGTCGGTGCGCAGGCCAAGGCCGCGCTGAGCAGCGGTGCCGGCCGCTACACCTGGGCGGCGGCCACCATCGGCTCCCAGAACGCGGCGAGTTACCAGCTGGCCTCCGGGGCGCCCGTGATGCCGGTCGGCGGCTTCAACGGCAGCGACCCCTCGCCCACGCTGGAGCAGTTCAAGGCGTACGTGAAGGCGGGGAGGATCCACTGGTTCATCGCCCAGGGCGGTGTCGACGACGCCCTCGGCGAGGGGGGTACGGGCACGAACCGGCCCGGCGGCACGGGAGGTCCCGGCGGGGCGGCGGGTTCCGCCATCGACAGCTGGGTGAAGGCGAACTTCAAGGCCACCACCATCGGCGGAGCCACCTTCTACGACCTGACGACCCCCTAGCATCAAGAGGGCGGACCGGGCATTCCGGGCCGATCCCCTTGTGGTGAGGAGGGTGCCTCCATGGCGACCGAGGCTGATCCGGGCGAGGCCAGGACCAGTGTGTGGCTGGGCGCCCGGGCCGGCGCCCCCAGCAGACGCCGCAGTGAGGCGCCCTCGGGCCTGGACCGGGACCGGATCACCGCCGCCACCGTGCGGCTGCTGGACGCGGAGGGGCTCGGCCGGTTCTCGATGCGCCGGCTGGCCGCCGAACTGGGGGTCACCGCGATGTCCCTGTACTGGTACGTGGACACCAAGCACGATCTGCTCGAGCTGGCCCTGGACAGCGCCCTGGGCCAGCAGCGGCTGCCGGCCGGCCCGCCCCCCGGGGAGGGCTGGCCGGCCCGGCTGCGGAGCCTGGCCGGCGGCTACCGGCAGCTGCTGGCGGAGCACCCGTGGGTGGCCCCGCTCAGCGTCGCCTACCCGAACATCGGCCCGCACGCGCGTGCCTTCGACGCGGCCCTGCACCGGCTGCTGGAGTCCACCGGCCTGGTGGACGCCGCCCGGACGGGCGCGCACCTGGCCGTCTCCCAGTTCCTCGGGGGCTGCGCCCTGAACGGCTGTGGCGGTGCGGTCCGGCGGGCGCCCGAGGCGGAGTTCGCCCTGGCCCTCGACGTCCTGATCGCCGGCATCGAGGCCAAGGCCGCGCACACGGCGAAGGCCCGGGCCCGGACCCCTTAGCGGGGTCCGGGCCCGGGCCGTTCACGGCGCGCTGCGGGCGGCTTCCGGTCAGGCCTTGGCCTGCGCGGCGGCCCCGGCGGACGCGGCGGCCTCGGCGGCCCCGGTCCCGGCCCCGGTGCCGCCCTCCGCCGCCGGCTCGTGCAGGGCCGGCTTCGACTTCAGCGCGACCTCCTTGATGAACAGCACCAGCAGCAGCGCGAGCAGCGCGCTCGGGGCGGCGTACAGGAAGACGTCGCCGACGCCGTGCCCGTACGCGGACTCGATGACGGTCCGGAACGGCGCGGGCAGCTTGTCGAGGTCGGGGATCCCGCCGCCGGCGGTGCCGCCGTGCCCCATGGCCGCGGCCTTCGGACCGAGCGCGGCCAGGCCGTCATGGACGTAGTGGGTGACCCGGTTGGCCATGACCGCGCCCAGCGCCGAGACGCCCATGGCACCGCCGAGGGAGCGGAAGAAGGTGACGACGGAGCTGGCGGCGCCGAGGTCCTCTGGGGCCACCTGGTTCTGCGTCGCGAGGACCAGGTTCTGCATCATCATGCCGAGGCCGAGCCCGGTGAGCGCCATGTAGATCGCGATGTGCCAGTACGGGGTGTCGTACCGCAGGGTGCCGAGCAGGCCGAGGCCGGCGGTCAGCAGCACGCCGCCGGAGACCAGCCAGGCCTTCCACTTGCCGGTCTTGGTGATGATCTGGCCGGAGACCGTGGAGGAGACGAAGAGCCCGCCGATCATCGGGATGGTGAGGAGGCCGGACATGGTGGGGGACTCGCCCCGGGCCAGCTGGAAGTACTGGCTGAAGAAGACCGTGCCCGAGAACATCGCGATGCCGACGAACAGCGAGGCGGCGGACGCCAGGCTGATGGTCTTGTTGCGGAACAGCCGCAGCGGGATGATCGGGTCGCTCGCGCGGGACTCGACGAGGAGGAAGAGCAGGCCGAGCACCACGGCACCGCCGGTCATCGCCAGGGTGGTCCAGGAGATCCAGTCGTAGGAGTCCCCGGCCTGGGTGACCCAGATCAGCAGGAGCGAGACGGCCCCGCTGATGAGGAAGGCGCCGAGCCAGTCGACCTTGACGTCGCGGCGGACCACGGGGAGCCGCAGGGTCTTCTGGAGCACGATCAGAGCGATGACCGCGAACGGCACGCCGACGTAGAAGCACCAGCGCCAGCCCAGCCAGTCGGTGTCGGTGATGACGCCGCCGAGCAGCGGACCGCCGACGGTGGCGACGGCGAAGACGGCGCCCAGGTAGCCGCTGTAGCGCCCGCGCTCGCGCGGGGAGATCATCGCGGCCATCACGATCTGGGCGAGGGCCGAGAGGCCGCCGACGCCGATGCCCTGGACCACGCGGCAGGCGATGAGCATCCCGGTGTTCTGCGACATGCCCGCGACGACGGAGCCGAGGACGTAGATCACCAGGGATATCTGGACGAGGAGCTTCTTGCTGAAGAGGTCGGACAGCTTGCCCCACAGCGGGGTCGCGGCCGTCATCGAGAGCAGCGCGGCGGTGACGACCCAGGTGTAGGAGGACTGGGTGCCGCCGAGGTCGCTGATGATCTGGGGCAGGGCGTTGGAGACGATCGTGGAGGACAGGATCGCCACGAACATGCCGAGCATGAGCCCGGACAGCGCCTTCATGATCTGCGGATGGGTCATGGGCGCGCCGTCGGACGTGGTCTCCGACCGGCCGCCTCCCCGCAGACCGCCGGGTGTGGTCGTAGCCATGTGTTTCCTTTGCCTAGAAGCTCGATCGGAGTCGGGCCAGCAGGGTGTTCAGTACGTCGATGTCCTCGGCCGACCAGTCGGCCAGGGCCTTCTCCAGCGCGTCGGTGTAGCGGGCGCCGAGCTCGGCGAGCGTGGCGCGCCCGGCTTCGGTGAGGCGCAGGATCCGGCAGCGGCCGTCGCCGGGGTCGGTCTCCCGCTCGATCCAGCCGTGCTGCGCCACGTGGGCGACGTGCCGGCTGCTGACCGAGATGTCGACGGCCATGAATTCGGTGAGCCGGCTGAGCCGCATCTCGCCGTGCCGGTCGAGGACGGTGAGGACGGCGGCGGAGCCGGGCGGGCAGTGCGGGGGCAGCATCCGGGCCAGGTCGCGTTTGACCGCTCCGATTCCGGTGAGCTGGCGGGCCAGCTCCTCGTAGCGGGTGTGCTGGGCCGTCTGCGTGGTCACCGGGAACCGCCCCCATCTTGTTGCTTAGGGCAACCATAGAAGCGCATGGTTGCTACAGGCAAATGAATTCGGGGGGTGCGGCGGTAAAGGAATCGGAAAACCGGGACGGACGGGGCCGGGGGTCTCAGTTCCAGGCGGCGCTGACGTTCCGGGTCTCCACGTGCATGCCCAGCGGGACCCGCCAGGCCTCCACGCAGACCGTGTACGTCTGCGTCTTCGAGCTGCCGCCGGCGATGGGGGCGGGCAGGGGCTGGGTCGTGGTGACCGTGGCCCAGTCGACGCCCAGGGCGCCGATGACGTGCGTCGCGAAGCCGACCGTGCCGGAGCGGGCCGCCGTGGTGCCGGTGTTGGTGAAGGTCACCGTGACGCGTTCGCACCAGCGGGAGGACGCCGCCGCGCGGACCGGGGCGCCGAGCGTGAGCCGGGCCGGGGTGGCCGGCGGGGCGGGGGGCGTCGTGCCCGGCCTGGGGGCGGGCGGGGCGGGGGTGCCCGGAGCGCCGGGCGAGGTCGGCGGGGCGGGCGGGGCCGGGGTGCCGGGCGCGCCCGGGGTGGTGGCGCCCGTGCCCGCGCCCCCGGTGCCGCCGGGGGTGGCCGGGGTGCCCGGGTCCGGCGGGGTGCCGGGGGCGGGTGCGGAGCCGACCGGGGCGGTGGCCGTCCCTCCGCCCTCGCCGGAGCCGTCGCCCGGCCGGGACCCGGGCGCGCCGGTCGGCGTAGGACCGGGGGCGTCGGCGGAGGAGGCCGGTCCGCCGGATGCCAGCGGCTGGAACTCCACCTGGCCCCGGGGCGGCACGTTCTCTCCCGCGCTCCGCTCGGGGCCCGGGGCGGCGGCTCCCACGACGACGTATCCGTCCCGGTCCTGCCCGCAGCCGGCGAGGCCGGCCAGGGCGGTGCAGCAGACGACGAGGGCGAGGGCGGCGCGGGGTCCCGTTCGCATCGCGCCAGTGTTCCTGACGCGATGTCAAATGTGAACCCTGCCCGCGCCGCCGCTCGCCCCGCCCGCCACTCCGTGCCTCAGTCCCCGATCAGGCCCGTCCGCAGCTGGGCGAGCGTGCGGGTGAGCAGCCGGGAGACGTGCATCTGGGAGATGCCGACCTCCTCGCCGATCTGCGACTGGGTCATGTTCGCGAAGAACCGCAGCATGATGATCTGCCGTTCCCGGGGCGGGAGTTTGGCGAGCAGCGGCTTGAGCGACTCGCGGTACTCGACGCCCTCCAGCGCGCTGTCCTCGTACCCGAGGCGGTCCGCGAGCGAGCCCTCGCCGCCCTCGTCCTCCGGGGAGGGCGAGTCGAGCGAGGAGGCGGTGTAGGCGTTCCCGACGGCGAGGCCGTCGACGACCTCCTCCTCGGAGACGCCGAGCACGGCCGCCAGCTCGGGGACGGTCGGGGACCGGTCCAGCTTCTGGGCCAGTTCGTCGCTCGCCTTGGTCAGCGCGAGGCGCAGTTCCTGGAGCCTGCGCGGGACGCGGACGGACCAGGAAGTGTCTCGAAAGAATCGTTTGATCTCGCCCACGACGGTCGGCATCGCGAACGTCGGGAACTCCACGCCGCGTTCGCAGTCGAACCGGTCGATCGCCTTGATCAGGCCGATGGTGCCGACCTGGACGATGTCCTCCATCGGCTCGTTCCGGCTGCGGAACCGGGCCGCCGCGTAGCGCACCAGCGGCAGGTTCAGCTCGATCAGGGTGTCTCGTACGTACGCCCGTTCGGGGCTGTCCACGTCCAGGGCGGCGAGTCGCTGGAAGAGGGAGCGGGAGAGGGTGCGGGTGTCGATGGCTTCCGAGCGGTCGGCCACTGCCGGCAGCTCACGCGTGTCGAGCGTGAGCACCTTGGAGCTGCCCTGTTCTGCGGACATGCCACCCCCTTGAGGTCGCGGACGGTCGCGTCTCTGCGCCCGTCGGAGGAACGCAGCCTCCACCTGAATACCGGAGGCGGAGCTGCGGCAAACGCGGTTCCAGCAGAATGTCACATGTCGGCAACACGCTGTAGCGTCATGTCGACAAGTATCTCCAGCGACAGTCGGCCGACCGAGCAGAATGAGCCGATTCTGTAGGGAAACGCTGGAACAGGTCCACCCGATCCGGTTAGGCCTCGATCCTGTTTGCGGATCTCAGACGGGCGAAGCTCCGGGCGAGCAGCCGGGAGACGTGCATCTGCGAGACGCCCAGCTCCGCGCTGATCTGCGACTGCGTCAGATTGTTGTAGTAGCGCAGGAGGAGGATCCGCTGCTCCCGTTCGGGCAGCTGGACCAGCAGGTGCCGCACGAGGTCACGGTGCTCGACGCCGGCCAGTTCGGGATCCTCGTAGCCGAGCCGGTCGAGCAGCCCGGGCATGCCGTCGCCCTCTTGCGCGGCCTCCAGCGAGGTCGCGTGGTAGCTGCGGCCCGCCTCGATGCAGGACAGCACCTCGTCCTCGCTGATCCGCAGCCGCTCGGCGATCTCGGGAGTGGTCGGGGTCCGGCCGTGGAGGGTGGTGAGGTCCTCGGTCGCGGCGTTCACCTGCACCCACAACTCGTGGAGGCGGCGCGGGACGTGGACGGTGCGGACGTTGTCGCGGAAGTACCGTTTGATCTCGCCCACGACCGTCGGCATCGCGAAGGTGGGGAACTGGACCCCGCGCTCCGGGTCGAACCGGTCGATCGCGTTGATCAGGCCGATGGTGCCGACCTGGACCACGTCCTCCATCGGCTCGTTGCGGCTGCGGAAGCGGGCGGCGGCGTACCGGACGAGCGGGAGGTTGGCCTCGATCAGCGCCCCACGCACCCGGAAGTGCTCGCTGCTGCCCGGCTCCAGGTTCTTCAGCTGGCCGAAGAGCACCTGGGTCAGTGCCCGGGTGTCGGCGCCCCGGCCCTGCGGCCTGGGCGGCGGCGGGGCCGCGTCCTGGGACGGCTCCCGGGACGCGTCCGGGGATGCGTCCTGCGGCTGCTCCTGCGACTGCTCCGCCGGCTGCTCCTGCGGCCCGGGCCCGGTTCGCGGCTCCCCCGCGCGCGGCTCCCCCGGAAGGGCGCCGCCCGGGCGGGGCTCGGCGCTACGGGGTTCGGCCGCGCGGGGCTCGGCCGTACGGGGCTCCGCCGGGCGCGGCTCCTGGTGGCGCGGTTCGTGCGGGCGGAGCTCTTGCTGGGGAGGCACCTGAGGCGCAGTACTGGCCGGCACGGTCACGCCACCCCTTCGATCAACTCATCGGTCAAAAGCGGTCATAGCATCACAAGAGATGTGCACTATGTGCAAGCACCGTATATAGCCGTGTTGAGGGCAAGTTGGGCATTTAGGGGTATTCCTTTTACCGGCTCCCCCCACCGTGAACGCGAAAGGTCCCCCACCCGTCGGAGTGGGGGACCCGGAAGTCCAAAAATCGCTTCGGCGTGCGGTTTCAGTTCACCAGTTCGGTGATGAACTCGCCGATGCCGGAGGCGGCATCCGATATGCCCTGGAAGCCTATTCCCACCATCTCCGCCGCCCGCTTGGGCTGGGTGATGATCACGAAGAGGACGAACACGGTGAGGACGCCCGTGATGAGTTTCTTGGTGTCCATGGACGGTGTCGGCCTCCCCAACCGGCGCTGCAAAGTCGGGTGAGTCTAACCGGTCAGGTTTGGTCACTCACCTGTCCTTTAAGGACCAATGACCCGGTGGTTGGGGCCCTTTGCCGCTGGGTTGCCCGGTCGGGGCGGGCGCAGGATGGAACACGAGCCCACCGGTTCTGGCAGGAAACCGGTGGGTGAGGGACAGGACCTCACTGCGGGGTCCGAGCCGCGGGCTTCCCCCCTGACTGCGGCTCGGGCTGGCAGGTTCCGTCCCCGTCGGGGGAAGTGGCTTGTCCCCCCGGTCGCCACTTCCCCCGTCCCCACCGTCGAAGGTCCCGACCCAGGTCGGGACCTTCTTCGCGTCCGGGGCGGGGGCGGGCGGGGAGGGGCCGGGTGCTACTGGATGGCGCCGGCGAGGCCCAGGACCGGCTGGACGGGCGCGATCACGGGGGAGAGCTGGTCGGGCAGGGTCATCAGCTGGTTGAGCTGGTTCGCGCCCTGGCTGAGCCGCCCGCCGATCTCGGGGACGGAGGGCTGGGCGCCGGCGGGCATGCCCGGGGCGGCGGCCGGGAGGTCCGGGAGGCTGAGCGGGGCCGCGTCCAGGGGCGCGGCGGAGGCGGCGGGTGCGGCGAGGCCCGCGGCGGCCCCCGCGAGGGCGAAGGCGGCGAGCATGCGCTGGGTCTTGGTCATGCCGTGACAACGGCCGAGCGGGCGGCCGGTCACGGCGGGCACGCGCGAGAGCCCCGGTTCGTACGAACCGGGGCTCTCAGTGGCGGTGGTGGAGGGATTTGAACCCCCGATGGGTTGCCCCATACTCGCTTTCGAGGCGAGCTCCTTCGGCCACTCGGACACACCACCGAGAGAGATCCTAGCCCAAGGTGGGGAGTGCTTTGCAAATCCGCAGGACGTGGCCTGGCTCACCCCTCCCGGAAGGCTCCCGCGGGGGGCTCACAGATCCCGGAAGAAGTCCGTGAGCTGCCGTGCGCACTCCTGCTCCAGTACCCCGCGGATCACTTCGGGGCGGTGGTTGAGCCGGCGGTCGCGTACGAGGTCCCACAGTGACCCGGCCGCGCCCGCCTTCTCGTCCCCCGCGCCGTAGACGACCCGCGCCACGCGGGACTGCACCAGCGCGCCCGCACACATCACGCACGGCTCCAGGGTCACCACCAGGGTGCACCCGGTCAGCCGCCACTCCCCGAGCCGGGCGGCCGCCCGGCGCAGCGCCAGCAGCTCGGCGTGCGCCGTGGGATCTGCGGCGGCCTCCCGTTCGTTGTGCCCGGTGGAGAGGAGCTCCCCGCCGGGGCCGAGCACGACGGCACCGACCGGCACGTCGCCGGCCGGTACCGCCAGGGCGGCCTCCTCCAGCGCCAGGCGCATGGAGTCCCGCCAGGGATCCCGTACGGGATCGGGGCCGTACGTGAAGTGGTGCTCGGTGATCACTAGCGGACGGCCTCCAGCACGTCGGTGGCGCCGAGGGCGTCGGCGATCTCGGTGACGGCGTCTCCGTCGAGGGTCAGCAGTTCCTTGTGGCCGACCCCGAGGTCGTCCAGCAGCCGGGGGTCGCCGAGGGGACCGGCCGGCAGGGGCTCGGAGCCGGCGCGCGGCTCCTCGTCCGCGCCGTCCTCCTCGTCCGCGTAGGCGGCGACCGGCTCCTCCTCGCCGTCCTCGGTGCCGTCCAGGTCCAGTACGTCGAGGCCGTCGTCCTCCTCGTCGGTGCCCAGCAGCTCCTTCGTGAGCATCGATCCGTAGGAGCTGCGGTCGGCCACGGAGGCGTTCGACACGAAGTAGCGGGGGTCCTCCTCTCCGTCCACGCGGATGACGCCGAACCAGGCGTCCTCCTGCTCGATGAGGGCGACCACCGTGTCGTCGTCGACAGCGGCGGACCGTGCGAGATCGATCAGATCACTGAGGGACTCGACGTCGTCGAGTTCCATGTCGCTCGCTTCCCACCCGTCTTCGGTGCGCGCGAGCAGTGCGGCGAAATACACCGTGACTCTCCCACTGGTCATAGGCGTGCCGGTTGGAGATCCCCCCGGCCGGAGGTTGGGGTGTGCACGGCCGTGACGCTTGCCGTCCGCACCCCGCCCAATCGGCATCGTGGCAGAAACAGCGGCTTTGCGAGAGGTCTTCCGCGCGGCGGCCGTGTCGCGGCGCCGACGGCGCACCCGGCCTCGCGCCCGGTCAGGGGGCCGTCGGAGCGCACGCCGGTGGGCCGGGCCGCGCACCGCGTGGCACGCCCCGGCCCCGCCCGGTCGCCCGGTCACCAGCGGAAGGTGCGCATCCGCATCTGCTGCCGCATCCGGGCCGCTCGGGCGCGCCGGGGCTGGACCCGGTCGCGCAGCTCCCTGGCCTCGTTCAGATCGCGCAGGAACTGCGCGCGTCGCGCCCTGCGCTGCGCCGCCGTCTCCGGCGCCTCGTACGCCTCTCTCCCGTCGGTGTCGTTCGACTGCGTCTCGGGCATCGGCACCACCCCAGGCTGGTCCGGTCGTCCTCCTCCGCCGTCACGGAGCAGACCCCCCGGATCCCCCCTTCCCCCGGCCGGCGCGTTTGATGCCGAGGGCGCGCAGATCGCCCCAGGTCAGGGGTCAGTCCTCGGCGTCCGTGTCGGTGAGGGCGGGTACGACGGCCACCGGGCCGTGCGCGTGCTGGAGCACCGCGTGCGCGACCGACCCGATCAGCAGGGACCGTACGCGCGGGTGGTGGCGGCCCACCACGACCAGCGCGGCCGACCGGGACGCGTCCACCAGCCGCCCGGCCGCGTTCCCGGGTTCGGCGGCCTGCTCGACGGGCACGTCCGGGTACCGGCGGCGCACCGCCTCCAGCCGCCGGGTCTGGGCCCGCAGCATCTCCCGTTCGGCCGGCACGGAGTCCCCTTCGTCGGCGAGGGCCTCGGGCGGGATCACGGCGAAGGGGCCGCCGAGCAGGTTCGCCGGGCCGGGCGGGATCGCGTACGCCGAGACCACCTGGACGGTGGTCCCCCGTGCGGCGGCTTCCGCGAAGGCGAAGGAGAGCACGTCCTCGGGCGTCTCGGTGACGTGCAGCCCGAGCACCACCTTGCCGGCCGAGGCGCCCGCGGCCTCCCCGGAGGGCCCGGCGGCCGCGTCGCGGTCGGCGTGCGGGACCACCACGACGGGGCAGGAGGCGGTGGTGGCCACGGCCCTGCTGTTCGAGCCGAGCAGCAGCGTGGCGAACCCGCCGCGTCCTCGGGAGCCCATCACCAGCATCCGGGGCGCCCCCTCGGCGCTGATCACCCGCAGGGCCTCCGGGACCGAGCCCTCCAGGGCCTCGTAGCGGACCTCCGCGGGCCGCTCGGGGGAGGCCTCCAGGATGGCGCGCACGCGGTCGCCCACGGGGTCCGCGTACTCCTCGGGCTCGTTCGGGTCGTGCAGGGCCGAGCGGCGGCCGGCGTACAGCTGGGCGGCGTCGGGCAGCACGTGGGCGACCAGCAGGCCGGTGCCGTGCCGCAGGGCGGCCGTGCGGGCCCACTCCAGGGCGCGGAGGCTGTGCTCGGATCCGTCGACGGCCGCGATCACCAGTCCGTTGGTCACCAGTCCAGCGTGCTGGGCGCGGCGGCGGGCCGCATCTCAGGGCCCGCGGCGGACGCGCGGCGGTGCGCACAGCGCGTAGCCTTTTGCCAGTGGGTCGCGAACAGGCGGCCGTTTTCGCAGGTAGCAGGGTCTCGCAGTTCGCTGATCGCAGGTCGAAGCCCGGCTGAGTCTTGGAGGATGTTGTGCGTTTGCAGGTCGTCGATCACCCCTTGGTGGCGCACAAACTCACCACGCTGCGCGACAAGCGCACCGACTCCCCCACCTTCCGCCGGCTCGCCGACGAGCTGGTGACGCTGCTCGCGTACGAGGCCACCCGCGACGTGCGCACCGAGCAGTCCGACATCGAGACCCCGGTCGGCCCGACCACCGGCGTCAAGCTGTCGTACCCGCGCCCGCTGGTCGTCCCGATCCTGCGCGCCGGCCTCGGCATGCTGGACGGCATGGTGCGGCTGCTGCCGACCGCCGAGGTGGGCTTCCTGGGCATGGTCCGCAACGAGGAGACCCTGGAGGCCTCCACGTACGCGACGCGCATGCCCGAGGACCTCTCCGGCCGCCAGGTGTACGTGGTGGACCCGATGCTGGCCACCGGCGGCACGCTGGTCGCCGCGATCCAGGAGCTCATCAAGCGCGGCGCCGACGACGTGACCGCCGTGGTGCTGCTGGCCGCGCCGGAGGGCGTCGAGGTCATGGAGCGCGAGCTGGCGGGCACGCCGGTGACGGTGGTGACGGCCGCCGTGGACGAGCGGCTCAACGAGCACGGCTACATCGTCCCGGGCCTGGGCGACGCGGGCGACCGCATGTACGGCTCGGCCGAGTAGCAGTACTCCTGTCAGAGGACCCTCGAGAGGACCCTCAGGGGATCAGCACTTCGCGGAGGGCGCGGGCGTGGGCGCGGGGTTGGCCAGGACGGCCAGCGCCTTGTCCGCGTCCTCCTTCGTGCTGAGCTCCTTGAAGGAGTCGCCGAGGATCAGGTCGATGTCCGCGCCCTCGCGGGCGTCGGTCTGGGTGGTGACCCCGGCGAGCTGGGTGCCGAGGACGGAGTAGGCGGCCTTGTCCGTCCGCGGGGAGCCGAGCAGTATCCCGGCGCCTGGGACCTTCTTGTCGAAGTCGGCGGGGGCGTTGCCGACGTGGCCGACGGCGAAGCCGCGCTTCTTCAGTTCGTCGCCGACGGCCTTGGCCAGGCCGGCGCGCGGGGTCGCGTTGTAGACGTTGACGGTGATCTGGCCGGGCTGCGGAAGGGCGACCGCGGGGGCCTTGGAGACGGCGGGGCCCGCGTCCGGGGCGGTGGCTGGTTTCACGGCGTTCGCGGGTTTGGCGGAGGCCGTGGGGCAGTTCCCGTCGGACGCCGCCGTGTTGCGCTTGCCGCTGTCGTCGCCGCCGAACACGTCGATGAGCTGCAGCGCCCCGTAGCCCAGCAGGGCCAGGGCCAGGACGGATCCGAGCAGGGCGAGGACGATCTTCCGACGCCGCCGGGGACGGCTCATACGGGGGTAGGCAGCTCCCGTTACGCGGTACTTTCCGCCCATGCCGGGGGGAGTGAGCATGCTCATGGGCGCAGCGTAGTGCCGTACCGGAACGATGCCTACGAAATGATCTGTTGATCGGGTAAGGCAGACCCGAAAGGCGCAATCAGTCCAGTTCGAGGACGCGTGCGTGCAGGACCTGGCGCTGCTGGAGGGCCGCGCGCACGGCGCGGTGCAGCCCGTCCTCCAGGTAGAGGTCGCCCTGCCACTTCACGACGTGGGCGAAGAGGTCCCCGTAGAAGGTGGAGTCCTCCGCGAGCAGGGTCTCTAGGTCCAGCTGCCCCTTGGTCGTCACGAGCTGGTCGAGCCGTACCGGGCGCGGCGCGACGTCCGCCCACTGCCGGACGCTCTCCCGGCCGTGGTCGGGGTACGGCCGCCCGTTTCCGATGCGCTTGAAGATCACACGGAAAGCCTACCGGGCCGGTGCCTCCGGGCGCAGCCTCGCGCTGTCGGTGCAAAAGTGGCAGACAGGCCTATTCCGGGAGGGATGCATGAGCCAGAGCACCGGCCCGGCGGTTCCGGCCGACCCGTCCGAACCGTCCGGGGCGCCCGCCCCCGCCGTCGACGCGATCGCCGCCGGGTACGCCTTCACCGGCGCGGCGCTCGACCTCGGAGCGCTGCTCTGGGACGGGAAGTGCCTGCCCGAGCGGCAGATCCGGATCCCCCTCGCCATGCTCAACCGGCACGGGCTGGTGGCCGGGGCGACCGGCACCGGCAAGACCAAGACGCTCCAGCTGATCGCCGAGCAGCTGTCGGCGAACGGCGTGCCCGTCTTCCTGGCCGACGTCAAGGGCGACGTCTCCGGCATCTCCGCGCCCGGCGCGGCGAACGAGCGGACCGCGGCCAGGGCCGGCGAGGTCGCGCAGGAGTGGGAGGCGACCGCGTACCCCGCCGAGTTCTACTCCCTCGGCGGGATCGGCCCCGGGATCCCGGTCCGCGCGAGCGTGACGGCCTTCGGGCCGGTGCTGATGTCGAAGGTGCTCCAGCTCAACCCGACGCAGGAGCAGTCCCTCGGCCTGATCTTCCACTACGCCGACTCCAAGGGCCTGGAGCTGATCGACCTCAAGGACCTGCGGGCGGTCGTCGCCTTCCTCGTGTCCGACGAGGGAAGGCCGGAGCTGAAGGGAATCGGCGGCCTCTCCACCGTGACCGCCGGGGTGATCCTGCGCGCTCTGACCGCATTCGAGCAGCAGGGCGCCTCGGAATTCTTCGGCGAGCCCGAATTCGACACCAGTGAATTGCTCCGGACGGCCGCCGACGGGCGCGGAGTGGTCTCCGTCCTGGAACTCCCGGCAGTACAGGACAAACCGCAGCTTTTCTCCACATTCCTGATGTGGCTGCTCGCCGACCTCTACGGAGGACTTCCCGAAGTCGGCGATCTGGAACAGCCCAAGCTGGTGTTCTTCTTCGACGAGGCGCACCTCCTCTTCAACGGCGCCTCGAAGGCGTTCTTGCAATCCATCACCCAGACCGTCCGGCTGATCCGCTCCAAGGGGATCGGCGTCTTCTTCGTCACCCAGACCCCCAAGGACGTGCCCGCGGACGTGCTCGCCCAGCTCGGCAACCGCGTCCAGCACGCCCTGCGCGCCTTCACCCCCGACGACGCGAAGGCCCTCAAGGCCACGGTGAAGACCTTCCCCAACTCCCCCTACGACCTGGAGGAGACGCTCACCGGGCTCGGCACCGGCGAGGCCGTCGTCACGGTGCTCAGCGAGAAGGGCGCCCCGACCCCGGTCGCCGCCACCCGGCTGCGCGCACCGCAGTCGCTGATGGGGCCGGTCGGCGCCGAGGCCCTGGACCGGGCGGTCACGTCCTCACCGCTGTACGCGCGCTACGCCGAGCCGGTCGACCGCGAGTCCGCGTACGAGAAGATCACCGCAGAACAGGCCGCCGCGGAGGCCGCGGCGGAGGCGGCCGCCGCGGCGGCGGAGGCCGAGAAGCAGGCCAAGGACGCGGCGAGGGCCGCCCGCTCCGCCCCGAAACCGGAACCCTCCCTGGCCGAACAGGTCGTGGGCAGCGGGCTGTTCCGTTCCCTGGCACGGTCGATCGGGACGCAGCTGGGACGGGAGATCTCCCGGTCGGTCTTCGGGACCGCGCGCCGCCGCCGCTGACCGGGGACGCCACGGTCGCCCTCAAGACGGAGTCGAGCGAACCGGCTGTCGGGCACCCGGCGGGCGCTGACAGACTCGGGGCATGCGGACCGAACTCACCGACACCACGTCCAGCAAGATCGGCCGGGCGCTGCTCGACGCCCGCCGGGCCGTTGGCAGCCAGACCATGGGGCTGGTGCTGACCCTCGTCATCGTCACCGACGAGGAGCACGCCTACGACGCCGTACGCGCGGCCTCCGAGGCCTCGCGGGAGCACCCGTGCCGGATCATCGCGGTGATCAAGCGGACCCACCGGGGCCCGGAACGGCGGCGCCGGACCCGGCTCGACGCCGAACTGCGCGTGGGATCGGACGCCGGGTCCGGGGAGACGGTGATCCTGCGCCTGCACGGCGAACTCACCACCCAGGCCGGCTCGGTGGTGCTCCCGCTGCTGGCGCCGGACGCGCCGGTGGTGGCGTGGTGGCCGGCCGAGGCGCCCGCCGATCCCGCCCGCGACGACCTGGGCGCGCTGGCCCAGCGGCGGATCACCGACGCGCAGGAGGCCCCGGACCCGCTCGGCGTGCTGGACGCGCGCGCGGCCTCGTACGCCCCCGGCGACACCGACCTCGCCTGGACCCGGCTCACGCCGTGGCGCTCCCTGCTGGCCTGCGCGTTCGACCAGAAGCCGCTTCCGGTGACCGGCGGCGCGGTGGAGAGCGAGCCCGACAACGCGAGCGCCGAGCTGCTGGCGCGCTGGCTGGAGGACCGCCTCGGCGTGCCGGTGGCGCGGGTGGCCTCGGACGGGCCGCTGATCACCCGGGTCCGGCTGGAGACCTCCGTGGGCGAGGTGGTCGTGGACCGCCCGACCGGCTCGCTGGCCACGCTGGTGCTGCCGGGCTGGCCCGATCGCAAGGTCGCGCTGAAGATCCGCAGCACCGCCGAGCTGATCGCGGAGGAGCTGCGGCGGCTCGACGCCGACGAGGTCTACGCCTCGGTGCTGCGCGGCCGGGCGGCCCAGGCGTCGCTCTCGGCGTAGTGGTTGTCGTACGTGGGCTGGCTGTCGATGATGTCCTGCACGGTGGCCTCGCCCGCGCGCACCCGCCCGAGGAGGCGGTAGTAGTCGAAGCGGGCCATGCCGGGGGTGAAGCCGACGAACACCTCGGCGGTGTGGCCGGCGGCCGGGGCGAAGGCGTGCTTCACGCCGGGGGCGATGCTGATGAAGTCGCCCTTGGCGAGGGTGTGGACCTCGTCCCCGACGAGGACGTCGAGCCGGCCGTCGGTGACGTGGAAGAACTCGGTGGCCTTGGTGTGGAAGTGCACCGGGGCCCCGGCCGCGCCCACCTCGAAGCGTGCGGTGTTGCAGGTGAGTTCGGGGGTGTCGGTGAGCAGGGTGATGAAGCTGCCGGGGCCGTCGGAGATGACTTCGGCGTTCGCGGCGCGGGTGAGGTTCTCGGTCATGATCCCGACCCTACGGCGACCGCTCCGCCGCTCTGCCGACGGGTGCCCCTGGAGCGCCCAACTCCGTTTGCCCGCTGCGAGTTCACGCCCCGTCGGCTGACGCGGAGCGCTTGGCGGCGGCCTTCTGGGCCTGCTTGTACTCGCGGACCTTCGCCAGGGACTCCGGGCCCGTGATGTCGGCCGCCGAGCGGTGGACGCCCGGCAGGCCGTAGCCGCCGGCGGCCTCGCGCCAGCCCTCGGGTCGGACGCCGAACCGCTTGCCCAGCAGGGCCAGGAAGATCTGCGCCTTCTGCTCCCCGAACCCCGGCAGTGCCTTCAGCCGGGCCAGCAGCTCGGCGCCGCTGGAGGCGTCGGCCCACACGGCGGCCGCGTCTCCGTCGTAGTGCTCCACCAGGTACGCGCAGAGCTGCTGGATCCGCTTCGCCATCGATCCCGGGTAGCGGTGCACGGCGGGCTTCTGCGACAGCAGCGCCGCGAAGGCCTCCGGGTCGTGGGCGGCGATGGCGTGCGCGTCGAGGTCGTCGGTGCCGAGCCGCCGGGCGATGGTCCAGGGCCCCGAGAACGCCCACTCCATCGGCACCTGCTGGTCGAGCAGCATGCCGGTGAGCGCGGCCAGCGGGCTGCGCGCGAGCAGGGCGTCGGCCTCGGGCTGCTGCGCGAGCCGGATGGTGATGTCGTCCATGCCCCAAGCCTCCCCCGGCGGCGGCCCCGGCGCCCGGTCGGCGCGCGATTGTCAGACCCCCCGCCTAGCGTGGGAGCGACAGGACAAGCACGCGTACGGACGGCAGACGACACAGGAGTCGATCGACCATGGCTGAGTTCCCGGAAGGCGCCCCGTGCTGGGTGGACGCGATGTTCTCCGACGTGGAGGGCGCCAAGGAGTTCTACGGCGACGTGCTGGGCTGGACCTTCGGCGAGGCCAGCAGCGAGTACGGCAACTACACGCAGGCCTATTCCGACGGCAAGGCGGTCGCGGCCGTGGTGCCGCCGATGCCGGGCGGTGACGCCCCCTCGCAGTGGTGTCTCTACTTCGCCTCGTCCGACGCCGCCGCCACCGCCGAGAAGATCAGGGCGGCGGGCGGCGCGCTGATGATGGAGCCGATGCAGGTCGGCTCGTTCGGGACGATGGCGATCGCCAAGGAGCCGAGCGGCGCGGTCTTCGGCGTCTGGCAGCCCGGTGAGCACAAGGGCTTCGAGAAGCTCGGCGAGGCCGGTGCGTACGCCTGGGCGGAGGTGTTCACGCGCGAGCCGGACAAGGCGGACGCCTTCCTTTCGCAGGTCTTCCCGTACGAGTCGCAGCAGATGGACCCCGGTGACGACCCCGAGGCGGCCGGGATGGACTTCAAGGTCTTCAGCGTGGGCGGTCCGCAGAACCCGCTGCTGGGCCGGATGAGGATGGGCGAGGAGTTCCCGCCGGAGATCCCCTCCTACGTACAGGTCTACTTCGCGGTGCCGGACTGCGACGAGGCGGTCGCGAAGACCCGCAAGCACGGCGGGCAGCTGCACTTCGGGCCGATGGACAGCCCCTTCGGCCGCTTCGCGGCGGTCACCGACCCGCAGGGGGCGGCGTTCGCGGTGATCGACCTGTCGACGACGGCCGGGGAGATGCCGAGCTTCGGCTAGGCCGCCCGGCTTGCGGGGCGCCTGGTGCCTACGGTCGGCCGTGCGGCCGGCCGTGGCGCCGGCCGCGCCGGACGGCCTCCCAGGCGGCGCCCAGCGCCGCGGACTGCACGAGGCCACAGGCGACCAGCACACCGGCGGAGAACCACAGGGGAGGCTTCGACGCGCCCCAGAGCAGCATGCCGACGGCCGTCGCGGCGAAGGAGGACGGGGCGGTGACGAGGGTGGGCCAGATCCAGACGAACCCCGGGTCCTGACCGAAGAGGGTGATGCCCGTCGCCACCGCGATGGCCCCGGCGACGAGGGTGAGGTACACCGCCGAGGCGGGATTGGCGAAGGTCAGGCGTATCAGCGTGCGCGCGTTCATCGGCTCTCCCTGGGGCGTGGTGTGCCTCCAGCGTCGGCCCGGACGGCCGCGGTGTCGTGAGTACGCGTACCCAACCGCGCCCGGTACGGGCGCGGTTGCGCTGGCCGGCCCGCCCCAGGGGGAGGGGCGCTGGAGGCCCTGCGGCGTCCTACTCGATGAACAGGCTCCGGCCGTGACCGATCGCGATCCGGCCCGGGAGGATCGCGTGCACCACCCGGCCGTCGCAGTTCGCGCCGTCCCACACCCAGGCCACCCCGTTCGTGAAGTTGGCGACCTCCGAGGGGGCGAAGTCGCCCAGGGGGAAGCAGCCGCTGGGGGCTTCGTTCGGCGCGCCGTCGATGAACAGGACGCCCTGGGCCGCCTGTGCCGTACCGGGGGCCGCCAGCGCCAGCGCCACGGCCGCCGCGCACGCGCCGACCAGCCCCGCCGCCCTCCGCGCCCGCGTCCCCATTCCCCTCCGCGTCCCCACACCCATCCGGTTCCTCATCCGCTTCCTCCTCGTTTCCCGCCCGGCCAGCTGTCATGACCGACGGTAGGCGGAGGTCACGTTCCGTGACACGGCGTGTGGTGGTGAAGGGGGGGCGTGAGGGGCGGGCCTGCGCCCGGGTGTCATCAGTGGCCGGTGAAGGCGGCGGCGTTCTCGCGGGCCCATTGCGCGTAGGTGCGGGCGGGCCGTCCGAGGAGGGTCTCGGTGGTGTCGGCGACGGTGGCGGGGCCGTGGTTCGCGGCCTCCCACAGGTCGAGCAGCGAGGAGACCATCGGGGCGGGCATGTGGGCGCCCATCTGGCGCTCGGCCTCGGCGCGGGTGATCTGCTCGACGGGGATCTCGCGGCCGATCGCGTCGGCCAGGACCGCCAGTTGGTGTCGGAAGGTGAGCGACTCGGAGCCGGTCAGGGTGAGCCGGCGGCCGGTGAGGGCGTCGCCGGTGAGGGCCTCGAAGGCGATGTCGGCGATGTCCTCGGGGTGGATGGGCGCGATGTGCGCGTCCGGGTAGGCGAGCTGGACCGGCAGGGACCGGCCGATGGGGTACGCCCAGCCGAAGGAGTTGCTGGCGAAGGCGTCCGGGCGCAGGAAGGTGCAGGTCAGGGCGGAGGCGGTGAGGGCTCGCTCGACCTCCAGGCTGTGGCTCGCGAGCGCGTCGTGCGCGGCGCCCGGGGCGAGGACGGAGGACGAGGACAGCAGGACGACGTGCTCGACGCCGGCGGCCTCGGCGGCGGCGATCAGCTCCTGGATGCCGGCGGGCTCGGGATAGAGGAAGACCTGCCGGACGCCGTCCAGTGCGGCGGCGAAGGTCTCGGGACGGTCGAGGACGAGCTCACGGGTCTCGACCCCGTCCGGGACGGTGAGCCGCGCGGGGTGGGAACTGGCGGCGCGGACGGCGTGTCCGGCGGAGTGCAGGCGGCCGACGAGGGCCCGGCCGACCTTGCCTCGGGCGCCGGTGACGAGGGTGCTCATGGGTTCTCCGTTCGCGAGGGCGGCCGTCATTGCCTGACCGCTGACATATGCATGCTTGCATGCACACGTTTTCGGGTCAACACATGTTTGCCGACAGTCACGTATGTACGATGAGGGTCATGACGAAGCAGCAGGCGGACGTGGCGGACATGGGCGACGAGGACCTCCTGAACGCCGTCGGCCCGGCGTTCGGGAAACTGCGGCGCTCCTCGCTCCTGGAGGTCGAGAACCCGATCTCCCAGAAGGACCTGGGCCGGACCCTGGTCCTCAACGTGGTCCTGGAGATCGGGCAGGACGGCGCCCGCGAGGTCACCGTCGGCGCGGTCGGCGCGCACCTGGGCACCGACCCCTCGGTGGCCAGCCGCATGGTGTCCGACTGCATCTCCGCCGGCTACCTGGTCCGCGCCGCCTCCCAGCGGGACGGCCGCCGCACGGTCCTCCACCTCAGCCCCGAGGGCGAGGAGCTGATGGCCCGCTTCCGCAGGCACCAGCGCTCGGCCTTCGAGTACGTCACCGCCGACTGGAGCGAGCGCGAACGCCTGGACTTCGCCCGCCTGATGCTGAAGTACGTCGCCGCCCAGGAGTCCCTGCGCCGACGCGGGACCTGAGCCGCCCGGCGCCGACGGGGGCACTGTCGACGCCGGGGAGTAGACAGTGTCTACGAAAGTGGCCACTTCTGAGTACGCGTACTCAGGACGCGTCGGTCCCGCACTGGGAGCGTCTGACGCATGGACAAGATCTACTCAGTGGTGGGCAGCACCCTCGCCGGTCTGTTCACCGGATACCTGGCGATGGGGCTGTGGTGGTGGGGCGCCACCGAGGACGGCCGCTGCGAATCCGGCCCCACGATCTGCTTGCCGGTGTTCCAGTTCATCGCCTTCGCCTCGTGGCTGGCCGTGACGGCGGTCTTCTACGTGGTCGCCCTGCGCCTGCTGGACGTCCGGCCGAGGGCGGCGACCGTTCCCGCCTGCCTCGCCCTGCAGATGTACGCCCTGGCGCTGCTGGCCCCGCTCTCCGTCCGCGAGTACCCGGAGCCCTCGCTCCTGAGCTTCGCCGCCCTGGCCGCCGGCCCGGGCCTGGTCGCCCTGTGCACCTTTCCGGAGTGGTGCCGGCGGGGCCTGGCCGCGACCGCCGTCCTGATGGCCGGCGCCTTCGTCGCGTACGGCTGCGCCGAGGGCTTCCCGTGGTGACCGCGCAGGGGAACTGGCCGGGCGCTTGATCCCACGTCTGGGGTGGCATGGCCGCGGAACGGCGAAGGACCCGGCCGCTGAGCGGTCGGGTCCTTCGGTTGCCCTTGCGGGCGAGTGCGGAGGATACGAGATTCGAACTCGTGAGGGGTTGCCCCCAACACGCTTTCCAAGCGTGCGCCCTAGGCCTCTAGGCGAATCCTCCGCCGCAAACAATACAAGACGTTGAGGGGTGCTCGCGAACACGATCCCGGCCGGCGGTCCCGGGTGGATCCGGGGAGGGGTCCGGCTCGATTCCGGGGCCCCGTATCCGCTAGGGTGGGGCCCAGCCCCTCACGTGGCGCTATCTCACCCAACTCCCCCAGGGCCGGAAGGCAGCAAGGGTAAGTGGGCTCTGGCGGGTGCGTGAGGGGCGCTTTGCGTTCCGGGGCGGGTCCGGGGGCGTCGGCGGGCCGTGGTTGTCGGTGGGCCCGGATAACCTCGTAGACGTGTCGTCCCTTGCGCTGTACCGCCGCTACCGCCCCGAGTCGTTCGCCGAGGTCATCGGGCAGGAGCATGTCACTGCCCCGCTGATGCAGGCCCTGCGGAACAACCGGGTCAATCACGCGTACCTGTTCAGCGGCCCGCGCGGCTGCGGCAAGACGACCAGCGCGCGCATCCTGGCGCGCTGCCTCAACTGTGAGCAGGGCCCCACCCCGGATCCGTGCGGGGAGTGCCAGTCCTGCCGGGACCTCGCCAGGAACGGGCCGGGGTCCATCGACGTCATCGAGATCGACGCCGCCTCGCACGGTGGTGTCGACGACGCCCGTGACCTGCGCGAGAAGGCCTTCTTCGGGCCCGCGTCGAGCCGGTACAAGATCTACATCATCGACGAGGCGCACATGGTCACCTCGGCGGGCTTCAACGCCCTGCTGAAGGTGGTCGAGGAGCCGCCGGAGCACCTCAAGTTCATCTTCGCGACCACCGAGCCCGAGAAGGTCATCGGGACGATCCGCTCCCGGACGCACCACTACCCCTTCCGGCTCGTGCCGCCCGGGACGCTGCGCGACTACCTCGGCGAGGTCTGCGGGCGCGAGGGCGCCAAGGTCGAGGACGGCGTGCTGCCGCTCGTCGTGCGCGCCGGTGCCGGGTCCGTGCGTGACTCCATGTCCGTCATGGACCAGCTCCTCGCCGGTGCCGGCGAGGAGGGTGTGACATACGCCATGGCCACCTCCCTGCTCGGGTACACGGAGGGGTCGCTGCTCGATTCGGTGGTCGACGCCTTCGCCGCCGGGGACGGGGCCGCCGCGTTCGAGGTCGTCGACCGGGTGGTCGAGGGCGGCAACGACCCGCGCCGGTTCGTCGCCGACCTGCTGGAGCGGCTGCGCGACCTGGTGATCCTGGCCGCCGTGCCCGACGCCGGGGAGAAGGGGCTGATCGACGCCCCCGCCGACGTCGTGGAACGGATGCAGGCCCAGGCGTCGGTGTTCGGCGCCGCCGAGCTCAGCCGCGCCGCCGACCTGGTCAACGCCGGGCTCACCGAGATGCGCGGCGCCACCTCGCCCCGGCTCCAGCTGGAGCTGATCTGCGCCCGGGTGCTGCTGCCGGCCGCCTTCGACGACGAGCGCTCCTTCCAGGCCCGGCTGGACCGGCTGGAGCGCAGCGGGCCGCCCGCCGCCGCTTTCGCCGCGCCGGCCGCAGCGCCCGCCATGGGCTACGTGCCCGCGCCCGAGGTGCACGGCATGGCCCCGGCCGGTCCCGGCGGCGGGGTCGCCGCCGCGCGTGCCGCCGTACGGGGACCCGGGCCGGACGCCGCCGCGGCGCCGGCGCAGGTCCCGCCCGTGCCGGCTCCCGCCCCGGCTCCGGCGCCCGCGCCCGCCCAGGCGCCCGCGCCCGTCCAGGCCCCCGCTCCGGCCGCCGCCGCTCCCGCGCAGGCGCCCGGTGCGTGGCCCGGGGCGGCGCAGCCCGGCAGCGGGGCACCCGCCCCCGGCGCCTGGCCCGGGGCCTCCACACCGGCCGCGCCCGCCGCGCCCGCCGCCCCGGCCACGCCCGCCGCCGGGGCCTGGCCCTCCGCCGCCGTCCCCGGCAGCGGAGCCCCGGCCGCCCCCGCACCCACCCCCGCCCCGGCGGCCTCCGCTCCCGCCGCCCCGGCCGCCGCCGCGCCCTCCGCCGAGATGGCGGCCGGCGTCGGGCAGGTCCAGGCGATGTGGCCCGGCGTGCTGGAGGCCGTCAAGAACCGCCGCCGCTTCACCTGGATCCTGCTCAGCCAGAACGCCCAGGTCACCGGCTTCGACGGGACCACCCTCCAGCTCGGCTTCCCCAACGCCGGAGCCCGCGACAACTTCGCGAGCAGCGGCAGCGAGGACGTCCTCAAGGCGGTCCTGGCCGAGCAGTTCCAGGTCAACTGGAAGATCGACGCCGTGGTCGGGGGCGGCGGGCCGGCCCCGGCCGCGCCCTCCTCGTACTCCTCCTACTCCGCGCCGGCCGCCCCCGCCTACAGCCCGCCCCCGGCGGCCCCGCAGGCCCCGCCGTCGCAGCAGGTCCCGCAGCCGCCCGCGTACCAGCCGCCGCCCCCGCAGGCGGCCCCCGCCCCGCAGCCGCCCGTGCAGCAGGCGCCGCCGCCGGTCGCCCCCGAGGACGACGTCCCGGAGGAGGACGACCCGGACCTCGTCGACAGCGCCCTGACCGGACACGACCTGATCGTGCGCGAGCTCGGGGCGACCGTTGTGGAGGAATACACGAACGAGTAGCCCCCGCTGATTGGGTGGCCGCACGAAACCGGCCGCGCCGTCCGGGCTACCCTGGGCGGCGTGAAGGTCCTCGTCATCGGCGGCGGCGCCCGCGAACACGCCCTGTGCCGCTCTCTGTCCCTCGACCCCGACGTCTCCGCGCTGTACTGCGCCCCCGGCAACGCCGGCATCGCCGAGGTGGCGGAGCTGCGCCCGGTCGACGCCCTCGACGGCGCGGCGGTCGCCGCCCTCGCCGTCGAGCTCGGCGCCGGGCTGGTCGTCGTCGGCCCGGAGGCCCCCCTCGTCGCCGGCGTGGCGGACGCCGTCCGCGCGGCCGGCATCCCGGTCTTCGGGCCGTCCGCCGAGGCCGCGCGGCTGGAGGGTTCCAAGGCCTTCGCCAAGGACGTCATGGCCGCGGCCGGGGTCCCGACCGCGCGCAGCTACGTCTGCACCACCGCCGAGGAGGTCGACGCGGCCCTCGACGCCTTCGGCGCCCCGTACGTCGTCAAGGACGACGGCCTCGCCGCCGGCAAGGGCGTCGTCGTCACCGAGGACCGGGCCGTCGCCCGCGACCACGCGCTGGCCTGCGACCGCGTCGTCATCGAGGAGTACCTCGACGGCCCCGAGGTCTCCCTCTTCGCCATCACCGACGGCGTCACCGTGCTGCCGCTCCAGCCCGCCCAGGACTTCAAGCGCGCGCTCGACGGCGACCAGGGCCCCAACACCGGCGGCATGGGCGCGTACTCGCCGCTCCCATGGGCGGACCCGAAGCTGGTCGACGAGGTCATGGAGCTGGTGCTCCAGCCGACCGTGGACGAGCTCCGCCACCGCGGCACCCCCTTCTCCGGGCTGCTCTACGCGGGCCTGGCCATCACCAGCCGCGGCACCCGCGTCATCGAGTTCAACGCCCGCTTCGGCGACCCCGAGACCCAGGTGGTCCTGGCCCGGCTGCGCACCCCCCTCGCCGGCGTGCTGCTGAACGCCGCCAACGGCACCCTGAACTCCCTCCCGGCGCTGAACTGGAGCGACGACGCGGCCGTCACGGTGGTCATCGCCTCGCACAACTACCCCGATACCCCGCGCACCGGCGACCCGATCGAGGGCCTCGGCGACGTGGCGGCGAAGGACGCGCCCGACGCGTACGTGCTGCACGCCGGGACCCGCCGCGAGGGCGACGCCGTCGTCAGCGCGGGCGGTCGCGTCCTGTCGGTGACGGCGACCGGTTCCGACCTGGCGCAGGCGCGCGAGAAGGCGTATAAGGCGGTCGGGCGGATCAAGCTCGACGGGTCCCAGCACCGCACGGACATCGCCGCCAAGGCGGCCGAAGGCCGCTGACCAGCACGGCCGTCATGACGCGGGCCCGGTGTGCGGAGAAGCGCACCGGGTCCGCGCGTGCGTACGCGTGCGACTGCATCCGGCCGCCTTCGAACGCAGCCACCTTTAGCCAAAGCCATTCCATCGGGTGATCGTCACCCGGACTGCCTGACGTCCGCGCCCGCCCCAACTAGGGTGCGGCGCAAGCATTCCGGCACATGGCCCACCGGCATTGCGATGTCAGTGGCGGGTGTCACAGTGGGGGAGTGAGCAAAGCCGCCGCAGGGCAGAGGGGGTGAGGTCCGGCCGTGTCCGGAACCGGTTCGATCGCAGAAGTGGGCGCGCCGTCCGCGCGTTCACGGGCCCTCGCCGTGCTGCGGGTCCGCAGCAGGGCCACGGCCGCCGTCCTGCTGCCCGCCGCCCTCGCGGTGGTGCTCGTCGCCGCCCGGATGACGGGCCGGCTGGGCGGTGACCCCTGGCCGGCGGTGACCCTGGCCGTCTGCGCGGTGGCCGCCCTGGTGCTGCTGGCGGGCGGGATATTCGGCGCGGTGGTGCTGCGCGCGGGTCCCGCCGTGACCCCGACGGTGCCGCTGCCGGAAGCCGCCGCCCCCGACCTCTACCGCCTCGTGCGGGACCTGGCAGACCGGATGGACGTCCCCGCGCCCTCCGCGATAGCCCTCACCCCGGACTGCGACAGCTGGCTGGAGGACCGCACCCATGCCGCCCACCGCCGCCGGGGCAGGGGCACGGGCACCGGACCGGAGTCCGAGCCCGGCGCGGCCCCCGTCCTGGTGATCGGATCGCCCTTCCTGTGGTGGATGCGGGTCGCGGAGCTGCGGGCCGTCCTCGCGCCCGTCGTCGCCGGTACGGGCCCCTCCGCGCATCCGGACATAGCCGACGCGCGCGGCTTCGTCCGCGGGCTCGACGCGGCGGCGGACATCGGCGGCAGGCCCGGCCTGGGCTGGATCGGCCGCCCGGCCCGGCTGCTGCTGCGGCTGTGCCGGACGGACGCCGCCGAGATGGAGCGCGGGGTGGCCGCCGCCGCCTCCGACCGCGCACAGGGTGTGGACTACGGCCTGCGCATCGTCGCCCAGGAGCAGGTCGGCCTCGCCTACGCGGGCTGGGACCGGCTGCTGACCCGGGTCGCGCTGCCCGCCTGGCGGATGGGCCGCTGGCCGGCGCACCTGGACGCCGGGGTGGTCTCCGCCCTGACCGAGCTGTCCCGGCGGGACCGGCTGGCGGAGGGGTTCACCTCGCGGCTCGGCGAGCGCCCCGCCTGCGACCTGCTGGAGCAGCCCGGCGTGGTCGACGAGGCCGCCTCCCTGCTGGCGGCCAGGCTGTTCCACGGCGGCCCGGCCGAGGCGGGCCCGGACTGGTCCCCCGTGGACTGGGCGGCGTACCCGCAGGAGGTCGTGGACCGCAAGTGGCGTACCGAGGCGGCCCGCCTGCACGCCGCCCTGGACGCCCTGTCCGTCCCGGCGGAGCTGGCACCGCCCGCCGCCGGCCGGCCCCGGCCGGACGCCCCCGCGGCCCCGGCGGAGCCCGTGCCCGTCACCACGGGCGCCCCCGCCCCCGCCGGAGCCTCCGTGAGCGGTGCCCCGGGTGCCCCCGGCGGCCCCTCCGCCCCCGCCGCCGCCCGCGCCGCGGACCGGGCCCCCGGCGCGGGCGGACCGGTTCCCCCGGGCGGGGCGACGCTGGAGCGGGTCCTCGGCTACCTCACCGACCCCGCCGGGGAGGGCGCGGCCGGGGAGGCCCTCGCCGGGCGGCTCAGCGGCGACCTGGCCCGGGAGGAGCGCGCCGCCGGAGCCGCCAGGCCGCAGCCCCGCGGCGGCGCGGACACGCTGCCGCTGTTCCCGCTCCAGCCCCCGCGCAGCGGGCGCGACCTGCTCGCCGACCACGTCACCGCCCTCGTCTGCTGCGCCGCCGTGGACTCGGCCGGCGCGGGCCCGGGCATGGACTGGCTGGACGGCCCCGTCCTGCTGGTCGGCGGCGAGCGCCGCGCCGACCTCGCCCCACGCGTGCTCTCCCTCGTCGAGGACGGGGACCCGGCGCCGCTGCGCGACTGGCTCGCGGAGCTCGGCGTGCGCCCCGAGAAGCCCGTACGCCTCCTCTGAAGCGCCCGCCCGCCCCCCGCGTTCCGTTCACGTCAATTCACGACGAACGGTGACGGAGTGAGTGCGTTATGTGATGTGCTTGGGACCGGTCGCGGAAAGGTGTCCGAAATGCCGCCGCGCACCTGACGGGAGCAAAGGCGTTCGGGGGAGCGAGGGAGGGAAGCGGTATGGGTGCGGACCAGATCCGGCGTTGGGAGTCGGGCGCGCTCGCGCACGCGGTCACCGACCCCTTCGGGCAGGGCCCGCTGCCCTGGTTCCGGGGCAGCGAGCTGTACTTCGACGACACCGGCCAGGTGGTCCCCTGGTACGTGGACCCCGCCGTCGCCACCCCGGGCCACGGCCCGGACGGCCGCCCCCGCGTCCCCGCCCAGAGCCCCCGGGGCGGCGGCCCCCGCACCGCGGACGACGTGCACCGGCAGATCAAGGGCTTCGCCTCCACCGGAGCCGTCGCCCCCGGCGAGGCCATCGACTTCCACGTCACCGTCGACCCGCCCCAGCAGTTCTCCGTCGACGTCTACCGGATCGGCCACTACGGCGGCGACGGCGCTTCCAAGATCACCACCAGCCCCCGGCTGTCCGGCATCGTCCAGCCGCCCCCGCTCACCGCCGACCGCACCGTCTCCTGCCACCACTGGTGGCTCTCCTGGCGGCTCCAGGTCCCCTCGTACTGGAGCATCGGCGCCTACGTGGCCGTCCTCACCACCGCCGACGGATACCGCTCCCACATCCCCTTCACGGTCCGCGACGACCACCCCGCCGACCTCCTCCTGCTGCTCCCGGACATCACCTGGCAGGCCTACAACCTCTACCCCGAGGACGGCCGCACGGGCGCCAGCCTCTACCACGCCTGGGACGAGCAGGGCCGGCTGCTCGGCGAGCGCGACGCGGCCATCACCGTCTCCTTCGACCGCCCCTACGCGGGCGCCGGCCTGCCGCTGCACGTGGGCCACGCCTACGACTTCATCCGCTGGGCCGAGCGCTACGGCTACGACCTCGCGTACGCCGACACCCGCGACCTGCACTCCGGCCGCGTCGATCCGACCCGCTACCGGGGCCTGGTCTTCCCCGGCCACGACGAGTACTGGTCGGTCCCCATGCGCCGCACCGTCGAGCGCGCCCGCGACCACGGCACCTCCCTTGTCTTCCTCTCCGCCAACACCATGTACTGGCAGGTGGAGCTCTCCCCCTCGCCCTCGGGGGTCGAGGACCGGCTGCTGACCTGCCGAAAACGCCGCGGCCCCGGCCGCCCCAGCCTGTGGCGCGAGGTCGACCGCCCCGAACAGCAGCTGCTCGGCATCCAGTACGCGGGGCGGGTCCCCGAGCCCGCGCCGCTGGTCGTCCGCAACGCCACGCACTGGCTCTGGGACTCCACCGGCGCCGCGGAGAACGACGAGCTCGACGGGCTGGTGGCCGGCGAGGCCGACCGATACTTCCCGCGCACCCAGCTCCCCGAGCACCAGGACCGCATCCTGCTCGCCCACTCCCCGTACCTCGACGGCGAGGGGGCCAAGCGCCACCAGGAGACCTCCCTGTACCGGGCCCCGAGCGGCTCCCTGGTCTTCGCGTCCGGCACCTTCGCCTGGTCCCCGGCACTCGACCGCCCCGGGCACGTGGACGAGCGGGTCCAGCGGGCGACGGCGAACCTCCTCGACCGGATCTGCAAGCGGGACTGACCGGACCCGTTGTCCCCGTTCGCGGACGGGTGCGGGAGAATGGTCCCGCGCTCGTACAGAACCACAGGGAGAACCCGTGCCCGGATTCGTCGAAAAGCCCGAGCCGGTGCAGGTGCCCGGCCTCCACCACCTCCACACCGGCAAGGTCCGCGACCTCTACCGCGACGAGGACGGCAACCTCGTGATGGTCGCCAGCGACCGGATCTCCGCCGCCGACTGGGTGCTGCCCACCGAGATCCCGGAGAAGGGCCGCATCCTGACGCAGCTCTCCCTCTGGTGGTTCGACCAGCTCGCCGACCTGGTCCCCAACCACGTCATCGGCACGGACCTGCCCGCCGGCGCCCCCGCCGACTGGGAGGGCCGCACGCTGGTCTGCAAGAGCCTCGACATGGTCCCCGTCGAGTGCGTGGCCCGCGGCTACCTCACCGGCTCCGGTCTCAAGGAGTACGTCCAGACCCGCACGGTCTGCGGACTCGCCCTCCCCGAGGGCCTGGTGGACGGCTCCGAGCTGCCCGCCCCGATCTTCACCCCGGCCGCCAAGGCGGAGGTCGGCGACCACGACGAGAACGTCTCCTACGAGGAGGTCGCCCGCACCACCGGCGCCGAGACGGCGGCGCTGCTGCGCCAGACCACCCTCGCCGTGTACGGGCGGGCCCGGGACATCGCCCGCGAGCGCGGCATCATCCTGGCGGACACCAAGTTCGAGTTCGGCTTCGACAAGGACGGCACGCTCGTCGCCGCCGACGAGGTCCTCACCCCGGACTCCTCCCGCTTCTGGCCGGCCGACCAGTGGCAGCCGGGCCGCACCCAGCCCTCGTTCGACAAGCAGTACGTCCGCGACTGGCTGGCCTCCCCGGCCTCCGGCTGGGACTCCAAGGGCGAGCTCCCGCCGCCGGTCCTCCCGCAGGAGGTCGTGGCGCGGACCCGCGCCAAGTACGTCGAGGCCTACGAGCGCCTCACCGGTCAGACCTGGAGCTGACACGACGAAGGCCCCGATCGGTGATCGGGGCCTTCGCCAGCTGAGCGGACAACGCGACTCGAACGCGCGACATCCACCTTGGCAAGGTGGTGCTCTACCAACTGAGCTATGTCCGCCTGTGCGCCGTAGCGCGACACCCACTATACCCAACCCCGCTGCCGTGCGAGACGCACCGCGGTGTGCCGGTTCTCCGCGCCGAGCTTCGTCGCCGCCGAGGACAGGTAGTTGCGTACGGTCCCCTGCGACAGCGAGGCCCGCTCCGCGATCTCCGCGATCGGCGCCCCGTCCGCCGCGAGTTCCAGCACCTCCGCCTCGCGGGCGGTCAGCGGGGAGTCGCCCGCGCTGATCGCGTCGGCCGCCAACTCGGGGTCCACGTACCGCCCTCCGGCGTGCACGGTGCGGATCAGCTCGGCCAGCCGCTGCGCGGAGACCGTCTTCGGCGCGAAGGCCCGCACCCCGGCCGCGAGGGCCCGCTTCAGGTGCCCGGGACGCCCGTGACTGGTCACGATCATGGTCTTGCAGTCGGGCAGTTCGGCCCGCAGCGATGTGGCCACGCTCACACCGTCGGCGCCCGGCATCTGGAGGTCCAGCACCGCCACGTCCGGCCGGTGCGCCCGCGCCATCGCCAGCGCCTCCGGCCCGGAGGCCGCCTCGGCCACGACGACGAGGTCGTCCTCCAGGCCCAGCAGTGCGGCCAGCGCGCCCCGGATCAGGTGCTCGTCGTCGGCCAGAAGTACGCGTACGGGGCTCACGCCCGCACCTCCACTCGTCGTGTGTCCAGGGGCACCTCGGCCCGCAGCCGGAACCGGCCGCCCTCGGCCGGCCCCGCCAGCAGGGTCCCGTCCACCGCCGCGAGCCGCTCCCGCAGCCCCGCGAGGCCGGATCCGGGCATTCCGGCGGGTGTCTCGGGCACCCCGTCGTTCTCCACCAGCAGCGTCACCGTGCCCGAGTCCGCCGGCGCGGCGAGCCGGATCAGGCAGCTGCGCGCGTCCCCGTGCCGCAGGACGTTCGTCGTCGCCTCCCGGACCACCCAGCCCAGCGCCGACTGCACCTCGCCCGGCAGCTGCCGCCCGGCCGTCGCGTACTCGACGCGGCAGTCCATCCCGGCCGCGCTCAGCACCCCGCGCGCGCCCTCCAGCTCCACGGAGAGGTCCGCCTCCCGGTAGCCGCGCACGACGTCGCGCACCTCCCGCTGCGACTCGCGCGCGATCCGCTGCACCTCGATCATCTGGTCCACGGCCTCGGGGCGTTCGCGCCGGGCCAGCTGCACCGCCAGCTCGCTCTTGAGGGCGATCACCGCCAGGTTGCGGCCCATCACGTCGTGCAGGTCCCGCCCGAAGCGCAGCCGCTCCTCGGCCACCGCCAACTGCGCCTGGACCTCCCGGGCGTGGTCGAGTTCGTAGACGGTGCGCAGCAGCCAGCCGGAGAACCCGCAGGTGAAGGCGAGGAAGACGCCGGCGACCAGGACGGCGACGAAGTACCCCACGGCCTCGCCGAGCGGCAGGCCGAGCGCGGCGACGGTCGCTCCGGTGCCCACCGCGGCGACCAGGGGTACGTACTTCATGTGCTGGACCTTCTCCACGGCGAGGACGAGGGATCCGCAGCCGAAGCAGGTCACCCCCACGACCAGGCCGGGGGCCACGGATTCGTCGAGGCTGCCGAACCGGCGCAGGAACAGGAAGAGCAGTACGGCCGCGACGGTGGCGGCGGTGGTCACCACCGCGAGCCGGACCGGGCGTTCGCGGCGGCCGCAGACGGCGTCGAGGGCGCTGGAGGAGAGGAAGCCGATGAGGACCGCGTGGGCGACGACCACGGCCAGGGCGGCGAGTGCGAGGGGCCGCGGTGTGTCGTTCTCCGCGCTGGAGACGACGGCGACCAGTCCGAAGGACACGATCTCGATGAGCACGAACAGGTGGAAGGACCAGCGTGTGTACAGCTCGACCTTCCCCGCGCTGTTGCGCTTCTTCCACCACCCGGTCAGCTTCGACACGTTCCGTCCCCCCGGCTCTTCGCTCTGGTCAGCGGCGCGGCTCCCAGCGGAACCACCGCTGGACAGCAAACACCGTGACGATCATCCAGGCCAGCGTGGTGAGCGCGGCCCCCAGCAGGTCGTACCCCGTGCTCCCGCCGCTCCAGCCGGCGCGGACGAGCGTCATCACACCGCTGAGCGGCAGGAGTTCGCACACGGAGGCCACCACGTCGGGCATCTTGTCCGTCGGCGCGAACACCCCCGAGCCGAGCATCGTCGCCAGGAACAGCGGCAGCGTGGTCAGCCCCGCGGTCTCCACGTTGCGGGTGACCGCGCTGGTGAGGGCGGCCAGTCCGGCGAGCAGCGGGAGCGCGGCGAGCACGCCCGCCACGACCAGCGCCGGGTTGTCGGGCATCGGCGCGCCCAGTACCGCGGCGCCCGCCACGGTGAGCGCGGCGATCTGCGCGAGGGCGATGGCGGTGGCGGGCAGCGCGCTCCCGGTGAGGATCTCCAGGTCGCCGGCCTCGCCGGTGCGCAGCCGCTTCAGTACGAGTTCCTCGCGGCGGGCCACGTACGCGGAGACCAGGTTCATGTAGACGACGAGCAGCAGCACCATCCCGATGCCGCCGGTGAGGGTGGCCTCGGCGACCGCGGCCGCGGTGTCCCCGCCGACGGAGGAGCGCAGGACGAACACCATCAGGACGGGCAGCAGCACGGCCACGCTCAGCGCGGCCCGGTTGCGCAGCAGCAGGGTCAGCTCGGAGCGGCCGAGGGCCGCGATCCGGCCGGGGTTCACGGTCATGGTGTTCATCGGGTCCCCGCCATCGTGTCGTCGTGGGCCAGAGCGCCGGTGCCCGCGTGGCGCCGGTTCCGGGCGATCTCCAGGAAGGCCTCCTCCAGGGAGGCGTGGCGGGCGTCGAGCCCGGCCAGGGCCACCCCGGTCCCGTCGGCCCAGCGCAGGAGGGCGCCGAGGTCGTGCTGGAGCCGGTCGGTGCGGATCTCGACCCGCTGCCCGTCGGCGGCCGCGCGCAGTTCCAGCGGGAGCCGGGCGGCCGGGACGCCGTCCGGCAGGGTGAAGCGGATCCGGGAGGGCTGGGTGGCCGTCACCTCCTCGGGGGTGCCGGACAGGACCAGCTCCCCCTCGTGCAGGATCGCGAGGCGGTCGGCGAGCTGCTCGGCCTCCTCCAGGTAGTGCGTGGTCAGCAGCACCGTGGTGCCCTGCGCGCGCAGTTCCCGGACGAGGGCCCAGGTGTCCTGGCGGCCCTCGGGGTCCATCCCGGTGGTCGGCTCGTCGAGGAAGAGCACCTCCGGCCGGCCCAGCAGGGCGAGCGCGAGGTCGAGCCGCCGCCGCTCGCCGCCGGACAGCTGCTTGACGCGTACGGACGCACGCGCGCCCAGTCCGACCAGGTCCAGGACCTCCGGAGCGGGGCGGGCGCCGGTGGTGACCCCGCTCCACATCCGGACGGTCTCGGTCACCGACAGGTCCGAGGGGAAGCCACCCTCCTGGAGCATGACCCCGGTCCGCGGGCGGACCTCGGCGCGCCGGGTGTGGGGGTCGAGGCCGAAGACGCGGACCTGTCCGCCGGTCGGGGCGGCGAGCCCCTCCAGCAGTTCGACCGTTGAGGTCTTGCCGGCGCCGTTGGTGCCGAGCAGGGCGAAGACCTCGCCGCGGGTCACGGAGAAGGTGACGCCCCGTACGGCTTCGAAGCCCCCGGCGTAGCCGCGGCGCAGTTCCTCGGCCTGGATCACTGTGTCGGTGGTCATGGCTCAAGCCTCGCGGCGGCCCGGCGGGCGCGGCAGTGCGCGCTGTCACGGCCCGCGATGACATTTGTCATCGGGTGTGCGCCGCGTCACGCACGCGAAAGCGGGGAGGGAAATGACGAAGGCCCCGATCGGATTCCGATCGGGGCCTTCGTTCACTGAGCGGACGACGCGACTCGAACGCGCGACATCCACCTTGGCAAGGTGGTGCTCTACCAACTGAGCTACGTCCGCATGCTGCTACGACCTGGGCCGTTGCGATGCGAGCACTACTCTACCTGATCCACAACCGTGGTCGGTAAAGCGGTGCAGAGCGGGTGACAGGGATTGCACACTGCGCCTCCCCCCTGGAAGGGGGGTGTTCTGCTACTGAACTACACCCGCACGACTTCGGGGTTCTTGCCTTTCGGCCTCGCCCCTCGGCGTGATCCACACACTAGCCGATCGGAGGGGGTGCATGGCAAATCCGGGTCGGCGGACCACCGGACGGTGGCCGCCCGGTGGTCACCGGACGGCCACCGTCCGGTCAGTGCGCGGCTTCGTACGCGCTGTAGACGGTCTTGGGGATGCGGCCCCGCGGCGGCACGTCGTGCCCGTGCGAGCGGGCCCAGGCCCGCACGACCGCGGGGTCCGGCGCGATCGACGTCGTCTTGAACGCCTTCCCGGAGCGCGACCGGCGGCGGCCGGCGGCCACGAAGGGGGCCAGGCTCTTCCGCAGTTTCTTTGCGTTGGCCGCATTGAGGTCGATCTCGTACGACTTACCGTCCAGGGCGAACGTGACCGTTTCCGCCGCTTCTCCGCCATCGATGTCGTCGGAGATCGTGACTACTACGCGCTGCGCCACGGATATCGGTCCCTTCGTGCGCCGTCGCCGCGCGCTGACGTGCGGTGATGTCGCCTGTGTGGATGTTTCGGTGGAATACGTCAAACCGTTGGAATCCCGGCTGATTCCTTTGTACCGCGATTCGCATTGAATTGCGAAGCCCAGTTAATTGTCTCCGCGTGTCCCGTCGCAATCCCGGGGGCGTGGTTTTCCGGTGGATTTTGCGAAGCGTTGGTGAAGCCGAAACGGCGGCGGGTTCGGGCCGGGCGGATATCTACCCGCGTAGAAATTTCGGGCGGGTACGCTGAGGGAACCGCCTTCGCACCAACCACCTCATCGGGAGTGCCAGTGGCACGCGTCGTAGTCGACGTCATGCTCAAGCCGGAGATCCTCGACCCCCAGGGCCAGGCGGTGCAGCGTGCACTGCCGCGCCTGGGCTTCGATGGGATCGCCGACGTCCGCCAGGGGAAGCGTTTCGAACTGGAGGTGGAGGGACCGGTCGACCAGGCCGCCCTCGACCGCATCCACAAGATGGCCGAAACGTTCCTCGCCAACACCGTCATCGAAGACTTCACCGTGAAGGTCGAGGCCTGACGGTGACCACACGCATCGGAGTCGTCACGTTCCCCGGAACGCTCGACGACCGTGACTCGCTGCGCGCCGTCCGCCTCGCGGGGGCCGAGCCGGTCTCGCTCTGGCACCGCGACAAGGACCTGCACCAGGTCGACGCGGTCGTCCTCGCGGGCGGCTTCTCCTACGGGGACTACCTGCGCGCCGGAGCCATCTCCCGGTTCTCGCCGGTGATGGAGACCATCATCGAGCAGGCCAAGGCCGGCATGCCCGTCCTCGGCATCTGCAACGGCTTCCAGGTCCTCACCGAGGCCCACCTGCTGCCGGGGGCGATGCTCCGCAACAACCACCTCCACTTCATCTGCCGCGACCAGAAGCTGCGGGTGGAGAACGCGGACACCGCGTGGACCGGCGACTACACCGCCGGCCAGGAGATCTCCGTGCCGCTCAAGAACATGGACGGCCGCTACGTCGCCGACGAGCGCACCCTCGACGAACTGGAAGCCGAAGGCCGAGTGGCCTTCCGGTACCTCGACGTGAACCCCAACGGCTCGCTGCGCGACATCGCCGGCATCACCAACGCCGCAGGCAACGTCGTCGGCCTCATGCCGCACCCCGAGCACGCGGTCGAGCCGCTGATCGGGACCGGCCGCACCGATGGCCTCCCGTTCTTCACGTCGGTCCTGAAGAAGCTGGTCAGCGCATGAGCCTCGACACCGTAAAGAACGCCACCGAGACCCCGGACGCCTCCCAGCCCTGGAAGGAACTCGGCCTCAAGCAGGACGAGTACGCCCGGATCCGCGAGATCCTCGGCCGCCGCCCCACCGGCGCCGAGCTCGCCATGTACTCCGTGATGTGGTCCGAGCACTGCTCCTACAAGAGCAGCAAGGTCCACCTGCGCCAGTTCGGCGAGAAGGTCCCGGAGAACGACGCCATGCTCGTGGGCATCGGCGAGAACGCCGGCGTCGTCGACGTCGGCCAGGGCTACGCGGTCACCTTCAAGGTCGAGTCGCACAACCACCCGTCGTACATCGAGCCCTACCAGGGCGCGGCCACCGGCATCGGCGGCATCGTCCGCGACATCCTCGCGATGGGTGCCCGCCCGGTCGCCGTCGTGGACCCGCTGCGCTTCGGCGCGGCCGACCACCCCGACACCAAGCGCGTCCTGCCGGGCGTCGTCGCGGGCATCGGCGGCTACGGCAACTGCCTGGGCCTGGCCAACATCGGCGGCGAGGTCGTCTTCGACGAGTGCTACCAGGGCAACCCGCTGGTCAACGCCGGCTGCATCGGCGTCATGAAGCACGAGGACATCCACCTCGCCAAGGCCTCCGGCCCCGGCAACAAGGTCATCCTCTACGGAGCCCGCACCGGCGGCGACGGCATCGGCGGCGTCTCGGTCCTCGCGTCCGAGACCTTCGACGACACCAAGCCCACCAAGCGCCCCGCGGTGCAGGTCGGCGACCCCTTCCAGGAGAAGCTCCTCATCGAGTGCACCCTGGAGATCTTCAAGGAGAAGCTGGTCGCCGGCATCCAGGACCTCGGCGGCGCCGGGCTCTCCTGCGCCACCAGCGAGCTGGCCTCCGCCGGCTCCGGCGGCATGCGCGTCGAGCTCGACACCGTGCCGCTGCGCGACGCGACGCTCTCGCCCGAGGAGATCCTCATGAGCGAGTCGCAGGAGCGCATGTGCGCGATCGTCGAGCCGCAGTACGTCGACCGCTTCATGGAGATCTGCGAGAAGTGGGACGTCATCGCCACCGTCATCGGTGAGGTGACCGACGGCGAGCGCCTGGAGATCTTCTGGCACGGCGAGCAGATCGTGGACGTGCCCCCGGGCACCGTCGCCCACGAGGGCCCGGTCTACCAGCGCCCGTACGCCCGTCCCTCCTGGCAGGACGCCCTCCAGGCCGACGACGCGGGCGCGCTGCCCCGCCCCGGGACCTCCGAGGAGCTGCGCGCGCAGGTCCTGGCCCTGGTCTCCTCCCCGAACCAGGCCTCCAAGTCCTGGGTCACCGACCAGTACGACCGCTTCGTGCAGGGCAACACCGTGCTGGCGCAGCCCGAGGACGCGGGCATGGTCCGCATCGACGAGGAGTCCAACCTCGGCGTGGCCATGTCCACCGACGGCAACGGCCGCTACGCCAAGCTCGACCCCTACGCGGGCGCGCAGCTGGCACTGGCGGAGTCGTACCGCAACGTCGCCGCGACGGGCGCGAAGCCGCTGGCCATCTCCAACTGCCTGAACTTCGGCTCCCCCGAGGACCCGGACGTCATGTGGCAGTTCGCCGAGGCCACCCGCGGCCTCGCGGACGGCTGCCTGGAGCTGGGCACCCCGGTCACCGGCGGCAACGTCTCCCTGTACAACCAGACGGGCGACGTCGCGATCCACCCGACCCCGGTCGTGGCCGTGCTCGGCGTCATCGACGACGTCAACCGCCGCACGCCGATGGCGTTCGCCGAGGCCGGCCAGCTGCTGTACCTGCTCGGCGACACGGCCGGGGAGTTCGGCGGCTCGGCCTGGTCCCAGGTCGTCCACGGCCACCTCGGCGGCCTGCCGCCCAAGGTGGACCTCGGCCGCGAGAAGCTGCTCGGCGAGATCCTGATCTCCGCCTCGCGCGACGGCATGATCGACGCCGCGCACGACCTGTCGGACGGCGGCGTCATCCAGGCGCTCACCGAGTCCTGCCTCAAGGGCGGCAACGGTGCGCGCGTGGTCGTCCCCGAGGGCCTGGACGCGTTCACCTTCCTGTTCTCCGAGTCCGCGGGCCGCGCCATCGTGGCCGTCCCGCGCAGCGAGGAGCTCCGCTTCACCGACATGTGCGGCGCGCGGGGCCTGCCGGCCGCCCGCATCGGTGTGGTCGACGGCGACGCGATCGAGGTCCAGGGCGAGTTCACGATCCCGCTGGCCGAGCTCCGCGAGGCCCACGAGGCGACGATCCCGGGCCTGCTGGCCTGATCCCGCACTCCGACCCGCACTGCGACCGACCCCCGTCCGGAACCTTCCGGGCGGGGGCCGGCCGTTTCCACGGCCGTCCGGCCCGCCGCCCGCCCGAGTAGGGTCGGGCCATGCCGCCCGCCAAGAAGAAGCCGCGCACCTACGACCAGGCGAAGATCCGTGCCGCGGTCACCGCCCAGTTCGGGCATCTGGCCCGGGGCGTCGCGGAGTTGACCCCCGAGCAGCTCGCCCGGCCCAGCGGGCTCGGGGAGTGGAGCGTGGCCGAGCTCGCCGCGCACGTCGCCTGGATCGCCGACTCGCTGGCCCACGGCCTCGCCCGGCCGCCCGCCGCCGTCGCCGAGCTGACCGCCGCCGAGTGGCCCTTCGCCACCGCCTCCCTCGCCGGCAAGATCTCCGAGGCCGCACGGGAGACCCTGACCGGCGCCCCGCTGCCCGAGCTGTACGAGCGGGCCGGCGCCCGCCTCGCCGCGGCGCTGGAGGCCAACCCGGGCAGCCGGGTGCTGGACCTGTGGATCGGCGACATGACCCTGGCCGACTTCCTGGTCACCCGCACCGTCGAGCTGGTCGTCCACACCGACGACCTGAACCGCGCCGCGGGACTCGGCATCCCCCTCGAGCGCCAGGCCCTGGCCGCCTGTACGCGCCTGCTCGCCGACGCCCTCGCGCTCAAGGCCCCCGGCGGTTCCGTCGAGGTACGGGTCCCGCCCTTCGCGGTGGTCCAGTGCGTCGAGGGCCCCCGTCACACCCGGGGCACCCCGCCGAACGTGGTGGAGACCGACCCGCTGACCTGGATCCGGCTCGCTACGGGCCGTACCCGCTGGGCCGGGGAACTGGACGCCGCCCGGGTCAGCGCCAGCGGCGAGCGCGCCGACCTGTCGGGGCTGCTGCCCCTGATGAGCTGAGCGGGACGGAACCGGCCGGGCGCCCGGTCCGTCCCAGGGGCATGCGTACCCTCAGGCTCCTCACGACCGGCGCCCTGGCCCTCGTACTGGCCCTGACCGCGTGCAGTGCGGCCGGGCAGGACGGCGGCGACGCCGCCCCGACCGAGCAGACCCCCGCCACGGCGCCCGTCCCGGACGCCCCGCTCACCGCCACCGCCTGGACCGTGCGCTCCGTCGCCGGGACCACCGCCCCCGCGGACCGGGAGGCCCGCTTCACCCTCACCCCCGAGGGCGCGGCGAGCGGCACCCTCGGCTGCAACCGCTTCAGCGCCCCCGTCACCGTCGACGGCACCACCGTGACCTTCGGCCCCGTCACCAGCACCCGGATGGCCTGCGAGGGCGCGGCGGGGGAGGTGGAGCGGGCCCTGACCACCCTCTTCGGCGCCGGGCCCCTGACCTGGAAGATCCAGGGCGGGACCCTCACCCTCACCGCCCCCGACGGCGCCACCGCCACCGCCGAGGCGGCCTCCGCCGCGGAGTGACCCCGTCCCGCGCCTCCGCCGGTCAGGCCGGGTAGGGCAGCAGCCCGGCGTCGACCGTCTCCCAGGCGCGGCGCAGCTCCGCCAGCCGGGCCGGCTCGGAGGCGGCCTTGTCGGCCTGCTCCCGCAGGTCCCCGGCCAGGTTGAACAGCTGGTCGCGCCCCGACTTGCCGCGGTAGTACTTCCAGTCGCCCCGACGCAGCGCCCGCTCACCGCGCACCCGCCAGAACAGGTCCCGCTCGGCCGGCTTCTCGCCGCGCAGCAGGTACCCGGCCAGGCTCACCCCGTCCAGCGGGTACGCCCGGTGCGGCCGGGTGCCGGCCAGCTCCAGCAGGGTCGCGGTCCAGTCGGGGCTGAACACGGGCACCCGGCTGACCTGGCCGCCGTCCAGCCGGGCGGGCCAGCGGACGATGTTCGGCACGCGGATCCCGCCCTCCTGGAGCGAGGCCTTGTTGCCGGACAGCGGCCAGTTGTAGGAGAAGCGCTCGCCGCCGTTGTCGCTGGAGAAGACGACCAGGGTGTTCTCCTCCTGGCCGGAGCGCTTCAGCGCCTGGAGCACCTCGCCGACCGACCGGTCGAGGTCCTCGACCATCTGCTGGTACTTCCGGACCGAGCCGCCGTCCTGGTGCCACAGCGCCCGTGCGTCGCCCGCCTTGATCCGCCGGACGATCTCGGCGCTCTCGGCGGTGTCCCCGTCGGCGATCCACGGCCAGTGCGGGGTGGTGAAGTTGAGGTTCAGCAGCCACGGCCTTCCGCCGTGGTCGCGCGAGACGTACTCGCTCGCCCGCTCCGTGATGATCCGCGTGTAGTAGCGCAGGTCCTTGTACTCGGCGTCGCCCTCGTAGAGGTCGTACTCGCCGCCCAGGCCCAGCTTGGAGTAGTACTCCAGGGCCCCGCCGAAGTTGCCGAAGAACGTGTCCCAGCCGGACTTCGTGGGGCTGTAGTCGGGCAGGTAGCCGGCGTGCCACTTGCCGATCAGCGCGGTGGCGTAGCCGGCTTCCTTCAGCAGCGAGGCCAGCGTCGGGTGCGTCGGGTCCAGGCCCGCCGACTTGTCGGCGATCGGCTCCGCCAGGCCGCCCCTGGTACGGGCCGGGTAGCGCCCGGTGTACAGGCTGAACCGGGTCGGGGAGCAGGTCGCGGAACCGGAGTAGGCGTCGGTGAAGCGGACCCCCTGGCGGGCGAGGCGGTCCAGGTTCGGGGTCTTGATGTGCGGGGAGCCGTACGAGGAGAGGTCGGCCCAGCCGAGGTCGTCCCCGAGGATGAACAGGATGTTCGGGCGGCGGGACGACCGGCCGCGCGCGGCCCGGAACTCGCGCTCCTGCGGACCCGTCTCACGGGCGTCGGCGGCCTGCGCCGGAGCCGCGCCGAGGCCCACCGCGGCGGTGGCCGCGGCCCCTCCGACGGCCCCTCCGAAGGCACGGCGGGACAGCTTGCTGTTGTACGAAGACACGAGAACTCCAAGGCGCGGCCCGGCCACCCCCGCCCCGGCCGGGCGCGGGACGGCGCGCGGCACGGCGGGGCGGGGGCCGGGCGGGGCTGGGCGGGCGAAATCAGGAAGAAGCAGAAAGAGTTGTGGCTACGCAGAACAGCGACAGATGGCGCTCGCGACACGGACCAGGTCTACGTGGCGGCGCTCGACGAGGGTGACGGAACGGTCACCGAGAGGCTGCATGGGGCGAGAGCCTGTACGAATTCCCTCGTAGCTGTCAACAAAGTGATCGGAATACGAGACGGGGCTGCCCCGTCACCCTCTGTGCTGTGAGATTTCCCGGCCGTCCCCAATTCGGACCAGTGGTCGATCTCGCCTACACTCGGTGGCGTGCCTCGTGGTGATGGACGACTCAACCACGACCTGCTCCCCGGTGAGAAGGGCCCCCAGGACGCTTGCGGCGTCTTCGGTGTCTGGGCTCCGGGTGAAGAGGTCGCCAAGCTCACCTACTTCGGACTGTATGCACTGCAGCACCGCGGACAAGAGTCCGCGGGAATCGCTGTGAGCAACGGTTCCCAGATCCTCGTCTTCAAGGACATGGGCCTCGTTTCCCAGGTCTTCGACGAAACCTCCCTCGGATCCCTCCAAGGTCATATCGCGGTCGGTCACGCCCGCTACTCGACCACCGGAGCCTCCGTCTGGGAGAACGCTCAGCCCACCTTCAGGGCGACCGCCCACGGCTCTATCGCCCTGGGTCACAACGGCAACCTGGTGAACACCGCCGAGCTCGCCGAGATGGTCGCCGACCTCCCCCGTCAGGACGGCCGTGCCACCCAGGTGGCCGCCACCAACGACACCGACCTGGTCACCGCCCTCCTCGCCGGACAGACCGACGAGGACGGCAAGCCCCTGACCATCGAGGAGTCGGCCGCCAAGGTCCTCCCCCAGGTCAAGGGCGCCTTCTCCCTGGTCTTCATGGACGAGGGAACCCTCTACACCGCCCGTGACCCGCAGGGCATCCGCCCGCTGGTCCTCGGCCGCCTGGAGCGCGGCTGGGTGGTCGCGAGCGAGACCGCCGCCCTCGACATCTGCGGCGCCAGCTTCGTCCGCGAGGTCGAGCCGGGCGAGCTCATCGCGATCGACGAGAACGGCCTGCGCACCTCGCGCTTCGCGGAAGCGAAGCCCAAGGGCTGCGTGTTCGAGTACGTCTACCTGGCGCGCCCGGACACCGACATCGCCGGCCGGAACGTCTACCTCTCGCGCGTCGAGATGGGCCGGCGCCTCGCCAAGGAGGCCCCGGTCGAGGCCGACCTGGTGATAGCGACGCCGGAGTCCGGCACGCCCGCCGCCGTCGGCTACGCCGAAGCCAGCGGGATCCCGTACGGCTCCGGCCTGGTCAAGAACGCCTACGTCGGCCGGACCTTCATCCAGCCCTCGCAGACGATCCGCCAGCTCGGCATCCGCCTCAAGCTCAACCCGCTCAAGGAAGTCATCCGGGGCAAGCGCCTCGTCGTCGTCGACGACTCGATCGTCCGCGGCAACACCCAGCGCGCCCTGGTGAAGATGCTCCGCGAGGCCGGTGCGGCCGAGGTCCACATCCGGATCTCCTCCCCGCCGGTGAAGTGGCCGTGCTTCTTCGGCATCGACTTCGCCACCCGGGCCGAGCTGATCGCCAACGGCATGACGGTCGACGAGATCGCCACGTCGCTCGGCGCGGACTCGCTCTCGTACATCTCGCTCGACGCGATGATCGAGGCGACCACCATCCAGAAGCCCAACCTCTGCCGTGCCTGCTTCGACGGCGAGTACCCCATGGAGCTGCCCGACCCGCAGCTCCTGGGCAAGCAGCTCCTGGAGAACGAGCTCGCGGGCGGCACGGACGCCGCCGACGCGCTCCGCCGCCCGTAGGCCCGTGGGCCGGCCCTCTCCGAGCCGGCCCGGCTCCACCTGCGCCGAGCCCTGTCTTTGAGGCTTCTCCCAGGGCCCGGCACCACACGCAGCAACGACACGAAAGCTCTCGCCTGCCATGACAGAGAAGACCACCGGTGCCAGCTACGCAGCCGCCGGCGTCGACATCGAAGCGGGCGACCGCGCCGTCGAGCTGATGAAGGAGTGGGTGAAGAAGACGCAGCGCCCCGAGGTCCTCGGCGGCCTCGGCGGCTTCGCCGGCCTCTTCGACGCCTCCGCCCTCAAGCGCTACGAGCGCCCCCTGCTGGCCTCGGCCACCGACGGCGTGGGCACCAAGGTCGACATCGCCCGTCAGCTGGGCGTGTACGACACCATCGGCCACGACCTGGTCGCCATGGTCATGGACGACATCGTCGTCTGCGGCGCCGAGCCGCTCTTCATGACGGACTACATCTGCGTCGGCAAGGTGCACCCCGAGCGTGTCGCGGCCATCGTCAAGGGCATCGCCGAGGGCTGTGTCCTCGCCGGCTGCGCCCTCGTCGGCGGCGAGACCGCCGAGCACCCGGGCCTGCTCGGACCGGACGACTTCGACGTCGCCGGCGCCGGCACCGGCGTGGTCGAGTACGACCGCCTCCTGGGCGCCGATCGCATCCGTACGGGTGACGCCGTCATCGCGATGGCTTCGTCCGGCCTTCACTCGAACGGGTACTCGCTCGTCCGGCACGTCCTCTTCGACCGGGCCGGGATGTCCCTGGACCAGCACGTCGAGGAGCTCGGCCGCACCCTCGGCGAGGAGCTGCTGGAGCCCACCAAGATCTACTCGCTGGACTGCCTGGCCCTCACCCGGACGGCCGAGGTCCACGCGTACTCGCACATCACGGGCGGCGGCCTCGCGGCCAACCTCGCCCGGGTCATCCCGGACCACCTGCACGCCACCGTCGACCGCTCCACCTGGACGCCCGGCGCGATCTTCGACCTGGTCGGCAAGGCCGGCAGCGTCGAGCAGCTGGAGCTGGAGAAGACCCTGAACATGGGCGTCGGCATGATGGCCGTGGTCCCGCAGGAGTCGGTGGAGGTGGCCCTGACCACCCTCGCGGACCGGGGCGTCGAGGCCTGGGTCGCCGGCGAGATCCTGGACCGGGGCGACCACGCCGAGGGCGCGACCCTGACCGGGAGCTACGCGGTCTGAGCAGCACTGAAACCCGGTCCGGGGCAATGCCCTGGACCGGGTTTCGGCACGTGTGGAACGAGTTCAGTCAGCCTGCGGGTCCGCACGCCGTGAACAGAGGACCGCTGCGTCAAGCCCCGCGACGGTGCGCTGAGGGACCGGACTGTTCGTCCTCGTCCTCGTCGTCATCGTTGTACAGATCCGCGTACTTGGCGTACGGGTCGTCGTCGTCCAGATCGTCATCGACTTCGACCGGCGCGCTGATAGGCAGCGGCTCTGTCTGCGATGCGCCCAGCTCATTGGCCAGACGCGAGAGGTCAGTCCCGCCGCTGTTGTACTTCAGCTGGCGGGCGACCTTTGTCTGCTTGGCCTTGGCCCGGCCGCGCCCCATGGCTCGACCCCCTCGGTGACGGGGCTCGACGGCCCCAGAGTCTGACACGCGTTCATGGTTCGGAGCGGGCTCTCCGTGGAGAGACCGTCCGTAGGGGTTTAACGGTACCTGCTTCCGCGGCCATACGGTACGCCGCCCGCATGACGCGCCTCTCCACAGAACCAGCGGGACACCCCGTACTCGCTGGTCAGCTGCGATTTTAACGCTTTCCTGGCCGCCGACCCGCCGAAGCGCAGTGAGTTCTGTCTCGCCGCGCTCCGGCGGGTCCCGGAAGGGCTACGCCTTGCGTGCCGCGGCGCGCTCCGCGAGGGCCTCGGACATCCGCTGCTCGGCGATCCGGTCGGCCGCCGCGGCCGGCGGGATCCCGTCCGCCTTCGCACGTGCGAATATGGCCAGCGTGGTGTCGAAGATCTTCGAGGCCTTCGCCTTGCACCGGTCGAAGTCGAAGCCGTGCAGCTCGTCGGCGACCTGGATGACCCCGCCCGCGTTGACCACGTAGTCGGGGGCGTAGAGGATCCCGCGGTCCGCGAGGTCCTTCTCCACACCGGGGTGGGCGAGCTGGTTGTTGGCCGCGCCGCAGACGACCGTCGCGGTCAGGACCGGGACGGAGTGGTCGTTGAGGGCACCGCCGAGCGCGCAGGGGGCGTAGATGTCCAGGCCCTCCACGCGGATCAGGGCCTCGGTGTCGGCGACGGCGCTGAGCTTCGCGTCCGGGTGGAGGTCGAGGAGCTCGCGGACGGACTCCTCGCGGACGTCCGTGATCACGACCTCGGCGCCGTCCTCCAGCAGGTGCCGCACCAGGTGCTTGCCGACCTTGCCCACGCCCGCGACACCGACCTTGCGGCCGCGCAGCGTCGGGTCGCCCCACAGGTGCTGGGCGCTGGCGCGCATGCCCTGGAAGACGCCGTAGGCGGTGAGCACGGAGGAGTCGCCGGCGCCGCCGTTCTCGGGGGAGCGGCCGGTGGCCCAGCGGGTCTCGCGGGCGACGACGTCCATGTCCGCGACGTAGGTGCCGACGTCGCAGGCGGTGACGTAGCGGCCGCCGAGCGACTCCACGAACCGGCCGTAGGCCAGCAGGAGTTCCTCGCTCTTGAGGGTGGAGGGGTCGCCGATGATCACGGCCTTGCCGCCGCCGAGGTCGAGACCGGCGAGGGCGTTCTTGTAGGACATGCCGCGCGAGAGGTTCAGCGCGTCGCGGACGGCTTCCTCGTCCGAGGCGTACGCGTGGAAGCGCGTGCCGCCGAGGGCGGGGCCCAGGGCGGTGGAGTGGATGGCGATGACGGCCTTGAGGCCCGTGGCTCGGTCCTGGCACAGCACGACTTGCTCGTGGCCGCCCTGCTCCGAGCGGAACAGGGTGTGCAGGACGCCGTCGGTCATTTCGGTCACGGTGGTGACTCCCATGGAAGAGATGCGGCGGAAAGACGCCCGCCCTGCGGGTGGGGGAGGGCGCACTGGGAGCAGAGTAAGACCTGCGGCGCGCGGGGGTACCCCCTGTCCGGGGATCGGAACGCTCCCGGGTTGCCGCGGCCCCGGAGGTGAGCCGGAGCGGCAAAAGGGGGAGGACCGGTGCGTGAGCGAATCCCCACGGCCCGCGCCGGCCGTCCCGTACGCCTCCTACCTGCGCGTGTACGAGCCCCTGGCGGCGTTCGCGGAGCCCGAGCGCACGCACTGGGCCGCGTACGCCCGGCGCGGGACCGCCCCGACGGCCCAGGACGAACTGCGGCGCTCGCTCTCCGATTTGGTACGGGTCCCCGTGGTCGGGGTCCCGGTGCACGAGAGCGGCGACGCCTTCACGGCGGAGCGGGACGGGGTGCTGCTGGTGTGCCCCTGGCGGACCCGGCTGCGCGGCTGGCTGGCGCTGCAGGAGCTGGTCGCCGAGTTCCCGCGCCCGGTGCTGGACGCGGCGCTGCCGCCGGCGCAGCGGCGCCGGGCCGCCGAGGCGTACGAGGCCTGGCGGGAGCGGAACCCGGACGGCCGGCCGTGGATCCGGACCGGGGTGTGGCAGGTCCCGCTGCGCTGGTTCGTACTGGTGGCGGACGAGGAGCGGGAGTACCTGCCGGGCGAGCGGCTGCGCTACCGGACGCCGATGGTGCAGGCCCGGCGGCGGCTCGCGCGGGCGCTGCGGACGCTGCGGGCGCAGGAGGGCCGGGGCTACGGGCCGCTGGCGGACGGGCTGGTGGAGGTCGGGAGCTGGCTGGAGGAGTTCCATCCGCGCTCGATGGTCGAACTGGACTACGGGGGGCTGCTGCACGCGCTGCCGGCTGACGGCCTGGCGGGGGACCGGTCGGCCCGCGACCTGGCGGAGGGCCTCGCCGCGCTGCGGGCGGGTGACCTGGAGGGCGCCGCGGAGGTCTACGGGGAGCTCTCGGTGCGGTGGCGGGCGGTCCGGGAGAGGCTCTTCGCGAACTAGGAGGGCTTGGGGCCTTTCGGAACCGGGGGCCGGTGGGGATCATGTACGAATCCCGTTCGGTACCCGTTCGGACCCCTGGCGTATCGCCCGTATCGGTTGTCATCGGCTGATCCGCCACAATACGCAGATCAGGGGTTCGATCACCGCATTAGGGTCTTAGTTCCAGGACCTACGTCCCGATACGGGCCATTGGCCCAAGCGTGACGGAACGCACTATCCACACCCTTGCGTCCTTCCCCTACCCTCGTGCCAAAATAGGACAAGGAGTCCGGGGAGGGTTCCTTCCACCCAACTTTGGGCGGAATGCTCGGTATTGCACTCTATGGGGGGTCTGACGACTCCTGATCGCTCTGTGACTGATCGTCACAGTGGGGTGACTGTCCGTTATGGGACGGTCCATCGGCTTCCGCCGCTGATGAACACCTCGGAGGGCAATTCCATCGGTTTGGCCGTCGAGGCTGGACGGATGGTGTAGTTGTAGTGCCGAGGACAAGCCGTTCGTCCTATAACCGACTCGGCCTGCGTATGTCCATTTCGGGCAACGTGGGCCAAGGTGCAGAATTTAGAGGAAAGAACCGAGATGGTTCGGTTCTCCCGAGGAGGCCGCTCATGACCGCTCGCACCCCTGATGCCGAGCCGCTGCTGACCCCGGCTGAGGTTGCCACGATGTTCCGCGTGGACCCGAAGACGGTCACCCGCTGGGCCAAGGCTGGCAAGCTCACGTCCATCCGCACCCTGGGTGGACACCGCCGTTACCGCGAGGCCGAGGTCCGCGCACTGCTCGCGGGAATTCCGCAGCAGCGCAGCGAGGCCTGAGGTCCCGTAGCAACACCGCATTAACGGGTACGTGTCGGATCCCCCAATCCGATGAAACCCACATGGCTTCATCGGCTGGGCCTGCCCCAACAGGTCACTGCCGTTCGATCGCGCTGGACTCCGCCGGGTCCAGCGCGATCTTTTTTGTGTCCGTGACACTCCCGGGCGGCCCCGGGAGGAGTCCGGGGATCCCGTCGTTCCCGGGCGCCGGCGGGCTGGGTGCCATTGCACATATTAAATTGAGCATGCGTAGGGGTCCGATAAGCGTACGCATCTCAAAAACTCATGCGGTGACTCCCGTCACAGCTGATAACTCTTGTACATCCGGCAATGCCCCCCGTAAAGGGAGGTCCGGTACAGAGCGCCTCATGCGTACGGGGGATTTCTCCCCTCTGGGCGATGTGTTCCCCCGGCCCGCTCAGGGGCCCCTGCAAGGCCCCGGGGGCCGGGCCGGTGAACCGGGAGCGCCGAGGGGGCGCCGGGGCTTCCAGCGGCCCCACAGGGGCGCCGCGCGCCCCGGCCGATCACGACACGGAGGGCCGGGCGGGCCCGCCGGTGCCGCGCGCACGGTCCGGTACCCGGATACGCGTCAGGGCCCGTATCCCTGGCGGGATACGGGCCCTGACGTTTCTGCGATCCTGACGGGACTTGAACCCGCGACCTCCACCTTGACAGGGTGGCGAGCTAACCAACTGCTCCACAGGACCTTGATTCGCGGCCCACTGGCGCGGCTGCGAAACAGACTGTACAGCAGCTCAGGGGGTGCGGTCGAACCGGATCACGGCGCCGCCGCGTCCACGGCCTTCACGATCCGCTTGTCGGAGATCGGATACGCCGTTCCCAGGGCGTGCGCGAAGTAGCTGACCCGCAACTCCTCGATCATCCAGCGGATCTCGGTGACCGCCTCCGGGACCGGCCGGCCCTTCGGCAACTGCTCGAGCAGCCACAGGTACTCGTCCCGCATCTCGTGGACCTTCTGCATGCGCGTCGTGTCGCGCTGGGCGCCCGTCGGCATCTGCTGCAGCCGCCGATCGGCCGCCACCAGATAGCGCATCAGGTCCGGCAGCCGCTTCAGCCCGGTCAGGGTCACGAAACCGGCCGGCACCAACGCCGCCAGCTGCGCCTTCACGTCCGCGACGTTCGCCATCAGGGCCAGGCTGTTCGTGGCCTTCAGCCGCCGCTCGCAGGCCTGCCAGGCCGCCAGCACCTGCTGCACCTGCGCGACCGTCCGCACCGTCGTGTCCACCAGGTCCGCCCGGACCTTGTCGTACAGCCGGCGGAAACCGGCCTCGTCCCAGGCGGGACCGCCGTGGTCGGCGATCAGCTTGTCGGCGGCCGCCGTCGCGCAGTCGTCGAACAGTGCCTGGATGGAGCCGTGCGGATTGCGCGACAGCGCCAGCTTCTGCTGGTTCGACAGCTTCTCCGAGGCGAACTTCGCCGGGTTCACCGGGATGTTCAGCAGGATCAGCCGCCGCGTGCCGAGCCACATCGCCCGCTGCTGCTCGGCCTCCGTGTCGAAGAGCCGTACGGAGACGCTCGCCCCGTCGTCCACCAGCGCCGGGTACGCCTTCACCGGCTGGCCGGCCCGGCGGGTCTCGAAGACCTTCTCCAGCGTGCCGATCGTCCAGTCCGTCAGACCGGTGCGCTCCAGGGACTCCCCGCCCGCCCGCTCGGCGGTGGCCGCCGCGGCCTTGGAGAGCGCCTGGCGGGCCTTCGGCTTCAGCTTCAGCCGCAGCGCCTCCAGGTCCTTGTCCTCGGCCAGGTTGCGGCGCCGCTCGTCGACGATCCGGAACGTGATCTTGAGGTGGTCCGGGATCCGGCCGAGGTCGAAGTCCTCCGCCGACACCGGCACGCCCACCATCCGGTGCAGCTCGCGCGCCAGCGTCACCGGCAGCGGCTCCTGCATCGGATGCGCCGTCCGCAGGAAACGCGTCGCGTAGTTCGGCGCCGGTACGTAGTGCCGGCGGATCGGCTTGGGCAGCGAACGGATCAGCTCCGTGACGACCTCCTCCCGCAGACCCGGGATCTGCCAGTCGAAGCCCTCGTCCGTGACCTGGTTCAGCACCTGGAGCGGAATGTGCACGGTCACACCGTCCGCGTCCGCACCCGGCTCGAACTGGTACGTCACCCGGAACTTCAGCTGCCCCTGCCGCCAGGAGTCCGGATAGTCGGCCTTGGTGACCCCGGCCGCCTTCTCCGTCAGCAGCATCTCGCGCTCGAAGTCGAGGAGTTCGGGCTCCTCGCGCTTCTTGTGCTTCCACCACGAGTCGAAGTGCGCCCCCGACACCACGTGCTCCGGGATCCGCTGGTCGTAGAAGTCGAACAGGGTCTCGTCGTCCACGACGATGTCGCGGCGCCGCGCCCGGTTCTCCAGCTCCTCGACCTCGGTCAGCAGCTTGCGGTTGTCGGCGTAGAACTTGTGGTGGGTCCGCCAGTCGCCCTCGACCAGCGCGTTGCGGATGAACAGCTCCCGCGACACCTCCGGGTCGATCCGGCCGTAGTTGATCTTCCGCTGGGCGACGATCGGCACGCCGTACAGCGTGACCTTCTCGTACGCCATCACGGCCGCCTGGTCCTTCTCCCAGTGCGGCTCGCTGTACGTGCGCTTGATCAGGTGCTGGGCGAGCGGCTCCACCCACTCCGGCTCCACCTTGGCGTTCACCCGCGCCCACAGCCGCGAGGTCTCCACCAGCTCCGCCGACATCAGGAACTTCGGCTGCTTCTTGAACAGCGCCGACCCCGGGAACACCGCGAACTTCGCCGACCGCGCGCCCAGGTACTCGTTCTTGTCGGTGTCCTTCAGCCCGATGTGCGACAGCAGGCCGGCCAGCAGCGAGATGTGGATGTTCGTCTCGGCGCCGTCGGCCTCGTTGACGTGGATCCCCATCGTCCGCGCCACCGACCGCAGCTGGGCGTAGATGTCCTGCCACTCCCGGATCCGCAGGAAGTTCAGGTACTCCTGCTTGCACATCCGGCGGAAGGACGACGAGCCGCGCTCCTTCTGCTGCTCGCGGACGTACCGCCACATGTTCAGGTACGAGAGGAAGTCGCTCGTCTCGTCCTTGAACCGGGCGTGGTTCTGGTCCGCCTGCGTCTGCTTGTCCGACGGCCGCTCCCGCGGGTCCTGGATGGACAGGGCCGCCGCGATGACCATGACCTCGCGGACGCAGTTGTTCTTGTCCGCCTCCACGACCATGCGGGCCAGCCGCGGGTCCACCGGCAGCTGGGAGAGCTGGCGGCCCATCGGCGTGAGCCGCTTGCGGTGGTCCTTCTCGGCCGGGTCCAGCGCGCCCAGCTCCTGCAGCAGCTGCACGCCGTCGCGGATGTTGCGGTGGTCCGGCGGGTCGATGAACGGGAACTTCTCGATCTCGCCGAGCCCGGCCGCCGTCATCTGGAGGATGACCGACGCCAGGTTCGTGCGCAGGATCTCGGCGTCCGTGAACTCCGGACGGGCGTTGAAGTCGTCCTCGGAGTACAGCCGGATGCAGATGCCGTCACTGGTACGGCCGCAGCGGCCCTTGCGCTGGTTGGCGCTGGCCTGGCTGATCCGCTCGATCGGCAGCCGCTGCACCTTGGTGCGGTGGCTGTAGCGGGAGATGCGGGCCGTACCCGGGTCGATCACGTACTTGATGCCGGGGACCGTCAGGGAGGTCTCGGCGACGTTCGTCGCGAGGACGATCCGGCGGCCGGTGTGCGCCTGGAACACCCGGTGCTGCTCGGCGTGCGAGAGCCGGGCGTAGAGGGGGAGCACCTCCGTGAAGCGCAGCTTCTTCTTCACCAGCGCGTCGGCGGTGTCGCGGATCTCCCGCTCACCGGAGAGGAAGACCAGGATGTCACCCGGGCCCTCGGCCTGGAGCTCGTCGACGGCGTCGCAGATCGCGGTGATCTGGTCGCGGTCGCTCTCCTCGCTGTCCTCTTCCAGCAGCGGCCGGTAGCGGACCTCGACCGGGTACGTCCGGCCGCTGACCTCGACGATCGGGGCGTCGCCGAAGTGGCGGGAGAAACGCTCCGGGTCGATGGTCGCGGAGGTGATGACCACCTTCAGGTCCGGGCGCTTCGGCAGCAGCGTGGCCAGGTAGCCGAGCAGGAAGTCGATGTTCAGCGACCGCTCGTGCGCCTCGTCGATGATGATCGTGTCGTAGGCGCGCAGCTCGCGGTCCGTCTGGATCTCGGCGAGCAGGATGCCGTCCGTCATCAGCTTCACGAAGGTCGCGTCCTGGTCCACCTGGTCGGTGAAGCGGACCTTCCAGCCGACCGTCTGGCCGATCTCGGACTTCAGCTCCTCCGCGATGCGCTCCGCGACCGTGCGGGCGGCGATCCGCCGGGGCTGGGTGTGCCCGATCATGCCCCGGACGCCGCGCCCCAGCTCCATGCAGATCTTGGGGATCTGGGTGGTCTTGCCGGAGCCGGTCTCGCCCGCGACGATCACGACCTGGTGGTCGCGTATCGCCTCGGCGATCTCGTCCTTCTTCTGGCTGACGGGCAGGTTCTCGGGATACGTGACCTCCGGCATGCGCGAGGCGCGGCCGGCCAGTCGCGCGGCGGCCTTCTCGGCCTCCGCGGCGATCTCGTCGAGCACGGCCTGCCTGGCCTCGGGCTTGCGGATGCGGCGGGCGCCCTCGAGGCGGCGGCCGAGGCGGTGCGCGTCACGGAGGGAGATCTCCCCGAGAAGCGTCTGCAGGGCGGCGAAGGAAGTAGACATACCTGATCGAGGATCTCACCTGGGCCGGGCGGGTGGCGAACGCATTTGTGCCCCTCCCCGTACCATTTCGGGACGAGTCCCCCAGTTGTGCCAGTGAGAGGCCGCCCACCCTTGTCCTTCCGTCCCGGCGCGTGGCGCCTGCGGGCTGCCGCCACGCTGGTGCTGGTCCTGGGCCTCGCCCTCGCCCTCGCCCTGGCCGGGCGCGCACCGGTGACCCCGGACCGGGATCCGGCCCGGGCGGTGGCCGCCGGCGTGGACCGGGCTCCGGCCCCGGGGACGGCCGTCGCCGCCGCGGGCGGGGCGGATCAGGCCGCCGGCCCGGCCGGGGAGCGGGGGCCCTCCTGCGATCCCGGAGGGCACGGGCACGGGCGGGGGGCCGGGGTGCTGCCCCGGGGCGGGGTCCAGGAGCACGCGCAGCTCGCGGCCGGCCGGTACGCGCCCGAGCAGGCGCGCCCGCGCGCCGCGTCCCGCGCACGGGTGCCCGTACGGGGGCCCGACCAGCGGGCGCCCAAGCCCGTGGAGCTGTCCGTGATGCGGGTGTAGGGGGAGCCGCACCACCGGTCCCCTTCACCACACGCAGTCCTGGAGCACCCATGTCCCGCTCGTCCCGCAAGCCCCTGCTGATCTCCGCCGGGGTCGCCGTCGCCGCCGTCGCCCTCGGGCTGGTGTCCTGGCAGGCCACCGCCCCCCAGGAGGAGCCGCGCCGCGACAGCGCCACCGCGACCGCCGCACCCCGCACCGACCCCGCCGCCGAGCTCATGGCGCTGGCCCGCCGCGAGCCCGGCGACAAGCTCGCCGTCGGCCGCGCCGACGCCCCCGTCGTCCTCATCGAGTACTCCGACTTCAAGTGCGGCTACTGCGGCAAGTTCGCCCGCGACACCGAACCCGAACTGGTGAAGCGGTACGTCGAGGACGGCACCCTGCGCATCGAGTGGCGCAACTTCCCGATCTTCGGCGCCGAGTCCGAGGCCGCCGCCAAGGCAGCCTGGGCCGCCGGGCAGCAGGACCGCTTCACCGCCTTCCACGCGGCCGCGTACGCGGAGGGCGCCAAGGCCAAGGGCTTCGGCGAGGACCGCCTCCTGGAACTGGCCCGCGAGGCCGGCGTCCCCGACCTGGACCGCTTCAAGGCCGACCTGGCCGGCGAACAGGCCGCGGCCGCCCTGCGCCGCGACCAGGAGGAGGGCTACCGCATCGGCGTCCAGTCCACCCCCTCCTTCCTCGTCAACGGGCAGCCCATCGCCGGCGCCCAGCCCCTGGACGCCTTCACCGCGGCCATCGCCAAGGCCGGGGCGGCGGCCCGGCGGTGACCCACATCGGATACCTGGCCGCCCTGCTCGGCGGCCTCCTCGCCCTGCTCAGCCCGTGCAGCGCCCTGCTGCTGCCCGCCTTCTTCGCGTACTCCATCGACTCCCGCTCACGGCTCCTGGCACGCACCGGGATCTTCTACGCGGGCCTCGCGAGCACCCTCGTACCGATGGGGGCGGCGGGCTCCTACGCGGGCCGCTTCCTCCACGGCAACCGCGACCTGCTCGTCCTCGCCGGCGGCTGGCTGATCATCGCGCTCGGCCTCGCCCAGATCCTGGGCCTCGGCTTCGCCCCGAGGCGGATCACCGAGCTGTCCGGCCGGATCCGCCCGACCACCGCCCTGTCGGTCTACGCCCTCGGCGCGGTCTACGGGCTGGCCGGCTTCTGCGCGGGCCCGATCCTCGGCAGCGTCCTGACGGTGGCCGCCGTCAGCGGCAGCCCGGCCTACGGGGGCCTGCTGCTCGCCGTGTACGCGCTCGGCATGGCCGTACCGCTGTTCGTGCTGGCCCTGCTCTGGGAGCGCTTCGACCTCGGCCGGCGGCGCTGGCTGCGCGGCCGGACCCTGCGGGCGGGCCGCCTCGAACTGCACACGACCTCGCTGCTGTCCGGGCTGTTCTTCATCACCCTGGGCGCGCTCTTCCTGGCCTACGACGGGGCGAGCGCCCTGCCCGGGCTGCTGGACGTGGACGACTCGTACGCCGTCGAGCGGTGGGTGGGTTCGGTCGCGGACGCCGTACCGGACTGGGCGCTGCTGGGCCTGGTCGCCACGGGCGCCCTCGCCGTCGGCCTGGCGCGGTGGCGGCGCTCCGCCCGGGACGGGCGACGGGAGGGGTAGAACGCGGAAGGCCCCGTCCGATGGACGGGGCCTTCCTTCTGTGGCTGGGGCCGGGGTCGAACCGGCGACCTATCGCTTTTCAGGCGATCGCTCGTACCAACTGAGCTACCCAGCCACGAGACTGTTTCCAGCCTCAGCGATCCTGACGGGACTTGAACCCGCGACCTCCACCTTGACAGGGTGGCGAGCTAACCAACTGCTCCACAGGACCTGGTGTGTGCAAGAGCAAGTCTTGCACATGGTGTTGCGTACCCCCAACGGGATTCGAACCCGTGCTACCGCCTTGAAAGGGCGGCGTCCTGGGCCACTAGACGATGAGGGCTAAAGGCCCGCCGGGCACTTTGCAGCGCGTCGGGGACGTGAGAAGCATATGGGATCGGAGGAGCTATCGCCAAAACGGTTTCCCCCCACCGGCTGCGCGCGCCCGCGGCGGGGCGACAATGGCCGGGTGCTGGAGATGACGCGCGAGGAGTTCGAGGAGCTCGTCGCAGAGGCCCTGGACCGGATTCCGCCGGAGCTGACGCGGCTGATGGACAACGTCGCCGTGTTCGTCGAGGACGAGCCGCCGACCGACGACCCCGAGCTGCTCGGCCTGTACGAGGGGACCCCGCTGACCGAGCGCGGCGAGTGGTACGCCGGGGTGCTCCCCGACCGCATCACCATCTACCGGAACCCCACGTTGCGGATGTGCGAGGACCGGGAGAGCGTGGTCGCCGAGACGGAGGTGACGGTGGTGCACGAGATCGCCCACCACTTCGGGATCGACGACGAGCGGCTGCACGCCCTGGGCTACGGGTGACCGAGCCCGTCCCCGGCGCGGAGGCCATTGACCCCGACGTCGACCTGCACGTGCCGGCCCAGCGGGCCGAACCGCAGGGCCGGGTGCTCGCGGCGGTCGCCGCGGGCGGGGCCGTCGGCGCCTCGGCCCGGTACGGGCTGGCACTGCTGTGGCCGGCCGCGCCCGGGGCCTTCCCGTGGGCGACCTTCTGGACCAACACCGCGGGCTGCGCGCTGATCGGCGTACTCATGGTGCTGATCAGCGAGGGCGGGCGGAGCGCGCCGCACCCGCTGCTGCGGCCGTTCGCGGGGGTGGGGGTGCTGGGCGGGTTCACCACGTTCTCCACCTACGCCGTGGACTTCTCCCGGCTGCTGGACGAGGGCGAGGCGGGGACCGCGCTGGCGTACGCCGGGCTGACGGTGGTGGCCGCGCTGGGCGTGGTGTGGGCGGCGGCGTCGGTGACCCGGCTGGGGCTCGCACTGCGGGGGAGCCGGTGAACTGGCTGCTGGTGGTGGCGGGCGCCGTCGTCGGGGCGCCGCTGCGGTACCTGACCGACCGGGCGGTGCAGGCGCGCCACGACTCCGTCTTCCCGTGGGGGACCTTCGTGGTCAACGTGGGCGCGTGCCTGCTGCTCGGGGTGCTGGCGGGGGCGGCGCTGGCCGGGGCGGGCTCCTCGCGGGTGGACCTGCTGCTGGGGACGGGGCTGTGCGGGGCGCTCAGCACCTACTCGACGTTCTCGTACGAGACGCTGCGGCTGGCCGAGCGCGGCCGGCGGTTCCTCGCGGCGGCGAACGTGGCCGCGTCGGTGCTCGCGGGGCTCGGAGCGGTGACGCTCGGCTCGCAGGTGGCGCGGCAGCTGTTCGCGTAAGGGGCGTGTCTCTTACGGGGTAAAGGGAGTTGGGCTCATTGACCCGCTCATCGCGGACCCCGCCGCAGTGCTCCGGAGGTGCCCCCGTGCGCCCTTTGAACGCTTCCCTGTCCGCGTCCCTCAGACTGGCCGTCTCCGCGCTCGCGGTGGCGGCGACGGCCGGCTGCATGAGCGTCGGCGAGGACGCCGCGAAGCCGGGGCCCTCCGCTTCGGTCGGCGGCAAGGACACGGGCGGGCCCGTCGGGGCGGCGGCCGGGGGCCACGGCTCCGGGGTGCACGGCAACGGCCACGGCGTGAAGGACGGTACGGGGAGCCAGGCGGGCAAGCCCGGGGAGCCCGGGAAGGCCTCCGGCGCGACCGGCGCCTCGCCCGGCCCGGGCACGCCCGCGAAGCCCGGGCAGCCCTCCCCGTCGGCCGGTCCGGGCGGCGGCGCGGGCGGCCAGGGCGGCCAGGTGCCCTCCGGGGGCGGTACGGGGGCCGGCGGCGCGGGGTCCGCGGCGGGCGGGTCCGGGTCGGGCTCGGGGTCCGGCGGCGCGGGGCCGGCCGCCGGCGGCACGGGATCCGGTTCGGGGTCCGGGTCGGGTTCGGGCTCCGGCGGGTCGGGTTCGGGCTCGGGATCCGGTTCCGGCGGCTCCGGATCCGGTTCGGGCGGGACGAGCGCCCCCACGCCGGACCCCACCCCCACTGTGACGGAACCCACACCGAGCGGGTCCTCCGACGCGGGTCCCGGAGCGACCATGGCCTAGGGGTGCTCTGCCCCGGTCTGCGGGGTTATGGGGCACCCTTCCGGGGTTCGCGTCGCTCGTCCCCGGCGCATCGCCGCAGGTCAGGTGCGGGGTCCGGGGGGTGATTTGCCAGACCCCCGGGAGGGTGCGTATGGTTATAGATCGTTTGATCCCATTGCCCGGCGCCGAATCCGAAGAGCGCCGTGTGGCGCGTACTCTCCCTAGCCGTGGCTGACCGCATTGAGGCGGTCGATTTGCGATTCACGGAGTTTGGGCGCGTGCCGAGACTCCGGAAGGTTTCGCATTTCGCATGTCCATTTCCAGTTCTGACCGTTCCGTCATGCCCGAGAACGACTCCACCGAGATCGTCGACGCCGAGACCCTCGCGGTCACCGAGGCCATGGACGCCATCGAGCGCGACGAGATCATCGAGGCCCTCGAGGCGGACGTGGCGGACGTCGCCGACGTGACCGCCGAGGCGGACGCGGCCGACGCCGACGACGCCGAGCCCACCATCACCTTCGCGGACCTCGGTCTGCCCGAGGGCGTCGTGCGCAAGCTCGGCCAGAACGGTGTCACCAGCCCGTTCCCGATCCAGGCCGCGACCATCCCGGACGCCCTGGCCGGCAAGGACATCCTCGGCCGTGGCCGCACCGGCTCCGGCAAGACCCTCTCCTTCGGTCTGCCGACCCTGGCCCGCCTGGCCGGCGGCCACACGGAGAAGAAGAAGCCCCGCGCCGTCATCCTCACCCCGACGCGCGAGCTCGCCATGCAGGTCGCCGACGCCCTCCAGCCCTACGGCGACGTCCTCGGCCTGAAGATGAAGGTCGTCTGCGGCGGCACCTCCATGGGCAACCAGATCTACGCCCTGGAGCGCGGTGTCGACGTCCTCGTCGCCACCCCCGGCCGTCTGCGCGACATCATCAACCGCGGCGCCTGCTCCCTGGAGAACGTCGAGGTCGCGGTCCTCGACGAGGCCGACCAGATGGCCGACCTGGGCTTCCTGCCCGAGGTCACCGAGCTGCTCGACCAGGTCCCGGCCGGCGGCCAGCGCATGCTCTTCTCCGCCACCATGGAGAACGAGATCGGCACCCTGGTCAAGCGCTACCTGAGCAACCCGGTCAGCCACGAGGTCGACAGCGCCCAGGGCAACGTCACGACCATGACCCACCACGTCCTCGTCGTGAAGCCGAAGGACAAGGCACCGGTCACGGCCGCCATCGCCGCCCGCAAGGGCCGCACCATCATCTTCGTCCGCACCCAGCTGGGCGCCGACCGCATCGCCGAGCAGCTCATCGAGGCCGGCGTGAAGGCCGACGCGCTGCACGGCGGCATGACGCAGGGCGCCCGTACCCGCGTCCTCGCCGACTTCAAGGACGGCTACGTCAACGCGCTCGTCGCCACCGACGTCGCCGCCCGCGGCATCCACGTCGACGGCATCGACCTGGTCCTCAACGTGGACCCGGCCGGCGACCACAAGGACTACCTGCACCGCTCGGGCCGCACCGCCCGTGCCGGCAAGTCCGGTGTCGTCGTCTCCCTGGCCCTGCCGCACCAGCGCCGCCAGATCTTCCGCCTGATGGAGGACGCGGGCGTCGACGCCTCGCGCCACATCGTCCAGGGCGCCGGCGCGTTCGACCCGGAGGTCGCCGAGATCACCGGTGCGCGCTCGCTCACCGAGGTCCAGGCCGACTCCGCGAACAACGCCGCCAAGCAGGCCGAGCGCGAGGTCGCCGACCTGACCAAGCAGCTGGAGCGCGCCACCCGTCGCGCCGCCGAGCTGCGCGAGGAGGCCGACCGCCTCGTCGCCCGCTCCGCCCGTGAGCGCGGTGAGGACCCGGAGGCCGCCGTCGCCGAGGTCGCCGAGGCCGCCGAGGCCGAGGTCGCCGCCGCCGTGGCCGCCGTCGCCGAGCCGGTCGCCCAGGAGCGCACCTTCGAGCGCCGCGACGACCGGGGCAACTACGAGCGCCGCGACAACCGCCGTGACGACCGCGGTGGCGACCGAGGCGGTGACCGTGGTGGCTTCCGCGGTGGCGACCGTCCCTCGGGTGGCTTCCGCCGTGACGACCGTCGTGACGACAACCGTGGTGGCTTCCGCCGCGATGACCGTCCGTCGGGTGGTTTCAACCGTGACGACCGCGGTGGCGACCGTGGCGGCTTCCGCCGCGACGACCGTCCCTCGGGTGGCTTCCGCCGCGATGACCGTCGTGACGACAACCGTGGTGGCTTCCGCCGCGATGACCGTCCGTCGGGTGGTTTCAACCGTGACGACCGCGGTGGCGACCGTGGCGGCTTCCGCCGCGACGACCGTCCCTCGGGTGGCTTCCGCCGTGACGACCGTCGTGACGACAACCGTGGTGGCTTCCGCCGCGATGACCGTCCGTCGGGTGGTTTCAACCGTGACGACCGCGGTGGCGACCGTGGCGGCTTCCGCCGCGACGACCGTCCCTCCGGTGGCTTCCGCCGCGACGACCGTCCGTCGGGCGGCTTCAACCGCGACGACCGCGGTGGCGACCGTGGTGGCTTCCGCCGCGAGGACAAGCCCCGCTGGAAGCGCAACGGCTGACGCCTGAGCGTCACCTGACGAGGACTCGGCCCCCACAGCACTCCGGTGCGGTGGGGGCCGAGCCCATTTCCGGCCGTTTCGCCCCACCCGCACCGGATGGCGGGAAACCGCCGGAGCCACACCCGGCGATACCCGATCGGTCCGCGGCCCCTCTCCGGCTATGCTCTGGGGTGAGCACCTGGAGGGCCATTAGCTCAATTGGCAGAGCAGCGGACTTTTAATCCGTTGGTTGTCGGTTCGAGTCCGACATGGCCTACCGCTCGCAGGGCGGGGGATCTCCCCGGAACCTGCGCCGAGCGCCCCGTCCGACTTCTTCGGACGGGGCGCTCGGTCGTTCCGGGGGCCGGCCGGTGGCCTGATCCCGTCCCCACCGGGATTCGACCAGTTAAAGAGGCTCTGACCTGCGCTTATGCGGTTTCGGAGGGGTGTGGGCGAGTTAATTGGCGGGAGACGTCCCCCGGATGACGTAGAGTTGGGTTTACCGACGCGGGGTGGAGCAGCTCGGTAGCTCGCTGGGCTCATAACCCAGAGGTCGCAGGTTCAAATCCTGTCCCCGCTACTCAGAACGAAGGCCCGGTTCCTTTTGGAACCGGGCCTTCGTCGTGTCTGCGTCGGGGTGCTGGAGTGGGTGCCGGGGTGTGGGTGCCCGGGTCACCCCTTCGGACCGGTCCGGTCGCCGTGCGGGGGCCGCTGCCGCCAGCCTGGAGGGGCGGGGCGCGACCGGGCGGCGGGAGAGCAGCGTGGTGCTGGGCCGGCAGGGCAGGGACGGCGGTGCGGACGTCAGTGCGGACGGTGCCGCCCGGCGGGTGGTGCGGATGCTGCCGGTGCTGCTGATCGTGCTGGGGACGCTCTTCGACCTCGCCACCCCGCCCAGCTTCACCGGATCCCCCTTCTTCACCGCGGCCCCGCTGATCGCGGCGCCGCTGTTCACCCTGCGGGCGACCGCGCTGACCGGGATCGCCGCCTCGCTGGTCGTCGTGGCCCTGCACATCCACAACGGCACCAGCTGGAAGGTGGAGGCGCTGACCGAGCTGGCGACGGTGGTGACCGTCTCCGGGCTGGCCCTGCTGATCAACCGCGTCGTACGGCGCAGCGGTGAGCGGCTCGCGTCGGCGCGCGGGATCGCCGAGGCCGTGCAGCGGGCCGTGCTGCCCACGCCGGCCGAGCGGATCGCGGGGCTGCACGTCTGCGCCCGGTACGAGGCCGCGCAGGCCGACGCCTTCATCGGCGGGGACCTCTACGCCGTCCAGGACACCCCGTACGGCGTGCGGTTCGCGGTGGGCGACGTACGCGGCAAGGGGCTGGGGGCCGTGGAGGCCGTCGCCGTGGTGCTGGGGGCCTTCCGGGAGGCGGCGGAGACCGAGCCGACCCTGGAGGGCCTCGCACGGCGCCTGGAGCGCGCCCTGAGCCGGGAGGGGACGCGGCGGGGCAGCCTGGACGCGGTGGAGGGGTTCACGACGTGCGTGCTCGGCGAGATCCCGCCCGGCGCCGCACGGCTGCGGCTGCTGAACCGGGGCCACCCCGAGCCGCTGCTGCTGTACGCGGACGGCGGCCTGGAGGCCCTGGCCCCGGCCGAGCCGGCGCTGCCGCTGGGCCTGGGCGAGCTGGCGGCGGACGCGGTGTCCCGGCCGGGGGAGTGGCCCTTCCCGCCGGGCAGCACGCTGCTCCTCTACACCGACGGGCTGACCGAGGCGCGGGACGGGTCGGGCACCTTCTACGATCCGGCGGCCCGGCTGCGGGGGCGGGTCTTCCCGGGGCCGGACGAGCTGCTGGGCGCGCTCAGCAGCGATGTGCGGCGGCACACCGGCGGCGGCACGACCGACGACATGGCGCTGCTCGCGGTGGGGCGGGCGGGGGAGGGGCAGCCGGAGCGCAGGAAGACGGTCCCGGTGGTGCGCCGCGACGGCCCCTGAACGGGTGCCGGGTGCCGGACGGCGGGCGGCCTGGTCACCTTGCGTGGCCGAAGGGGCGCCCTGCGCGAAGGTCTTGACAGGGCGTCATCGAGCCCCTGTGGCTGAAGTGATGGGGGTGAGGCGAGGGAATCGCCCCGAGTTGTCGCCCTGTGGGGCGAATGTAGAGGCCAAAGCCGTTCGGGGCGTGGCCGATTGGTGTTAACGATCAGTCGCTTCGGCTTGGAATCATTCCCCCGCGTAGATTACCTTTCGATAACGCAGCGCGGTCGTCCCAGCCGTCGCAACGACGGCACCCGTGTGCGTTCTCGCCCATGAGGAGTGTGCCCCTGTGGCCTCCAACTCGCCTGCCCCTGACGGTATCGACGTCCAGGAGACGCCCACCGCAGGAGCCTGGGGCGAATGGAATCCCACGGAGGACTCCGCCCGCCCGCTCCGCGGCAAGCACCGCGTCCTCAAGCCGCGCGGCGGACTCGCCCGCAGCTCCACCGTGCTCGGCGTCGGCGTGATCGCCGCGGTCGGCGCCGGCGGCATCGCCACCGCGCAGGACCGGCCCCAGGTCTCCATATCCATGCCCGACCTGCTCGGCGGCGGGAGCGGCCACTCCGGCAGCGGCGGCGACGCCGTACGGAGCGCCGCCGCGGCCGACACCGGCACGGGCACCGGCGTCGCGGGCGGTACGGAGACCCCCGCGGCGGCGCAGCAGGGCGGCGACGCCGGCGAGGCGCTGCTCAGCCGGATCCTCCTCCAGGCCGAATCGCAGCAGGACGCCGACCAGGCCCAGGCCCGCGCGGACGCCGAGCGGACCGCGCGCGAGGCCGCCGCCCAGGAGGCCAAGGCCCAGAAGGAAGCCGCCGACAAGGAGGCCGAGACGGCCCGCGCCGCCGCCGAGCAGGCTGCCGCCGCGGAGAAGGAGGCCGCGGAGAAGGCCGCCGCCGAGCAGACCGCCACCAAGGCGGCCACCGGTTCGGGTCCGGGCTCCGGTTCGCAGTCGGCGGGCGGCTGGTCCCTGCCGACCTCCTCCTACACCCTCACCTCCCACTACGGGGTCGCCGGCTCCATGTGGTCCTCCGGCTACCACACCGGCCTCGACTTCGCCGCCCCGACCGGCACCCCCGTCAAGGCCGTGGGCAGCGGCACGGTCATCTCCGCCGGCTGGTCCGGGGCGTACGGCTACCGGATCGTGCTCAAGCTCGACGACGGTACCGAGATCTGGTACTGCCACCTCTCCTCGATGTCCGTGACCTCCGGCTCCGTCGGCGCCGGCGAGACCATCGGCCGGGTCGGCGCGACCGGCAACGTCACCGGCGCCCACCTCCACCTCGAGGTGCGCAAGGGCGGCTCCACGGTCGACCCCCTGGCCTGGCTGGGCTCGAAGGGCCTCGACGTCTGACGCACGCCCCTGCGGGCGCCTAGCCGGGCGCGGGCGACAGCTCCGGAGTCCTGGACACCGGTACGAAGACCCGCGCGGGCGCCGGGGCCGCGGTCTGCGGGGGCCGGTGCGGGGCGGGCAGCAGCTCCTCCAGTACGGCCGCCCGAGCCAGCGCGGGCGCGGCCGTCGCCCGGCGGTGCCAGAGCCGGTGCAGCAACTCGCGCTCCCGCTCGGCGAATTCCGGGTCCCGGCCGCCCGGACCCGAGCGGCGGGCGTGCCGGCGGAGCAGGGCCAGGGCGGCGGCGTCCGCCGCGTACCGGGACACCGCGCGGGCGGCGGGGCGGCCTCCGCTGCGGCGGGCGAGGGCCCGGGCCAGTGACCGGGCCGGCATCGAAGCCAGGGCCGGCACCTCCGCCGGACTGAGCCAGCCCGCGGCGGCGTACACCGACAGCTCGGCGGCGACGGCCCGCAGGCGCTGGCGCCGGACCCGCACGGCCAGCCACAGCAGCAGCCCGAACGCCGGGACCATCACGCAGCCGTAGACCAGGTAGAAACCGTACTCACCGAAGTGCGAGGAACCGTTCCACAACGCGTGGGCGCCCATGGCGAGGCCCAGGCCCAGCAGGGGCAGGCCGGTCCTGCGCGCACGGCGGGCGGTGAGCGCGGCAGCGCCGAAGCCGAGGCCGGTGAGCACCGTGAAGAGCGGGTGCGCGAACGGGGAGAGCACCACCCGCACGAAGAACGTCGCCGCCGTCACGGAGTCCAGCACCCGGGTGCCGTTGGCCAGGTCCTCCTCGAAGGCGTTGCCCAGGTAGAGGATGTTCTCGGTGAAGGCGAAGCCGGTGGCGGTGAACCCGGCGAGCACGATCCCGTCGGCGGCGCCGGCCAGCCGCCGTCTTCGGAAGACGAACACCAGGAGCAGCGCCGCGGCCTTCGCGGTCTCCTCCACGACCGGGGCGACCGCGACCGAGCCGAGCCGGTCGGCGGCGGACGGGTCGGTGGAGGCCGCGGCCATCCACTCCGTGGCGAAGCTGTTGGCCAGTATCGCGATCAGCGCCGCGGTGCAGGCCCCCCAGCCGAAGCAGAACAGCAGCTGCCGCCAGGGGCCCGGCGCGGCCCGGCCGAGCCACCGGAACGCCGCCATCAGCGGCGGCACCGGCAGCAGGGCCAGGCCCAGACCCACGAAGAACCCGGCCGTGCCGGTCTGCTCCCGCACGAGTTCCAGGATCACGGCCCCGGTGGCGGTGAGCAGCGCGCCGAGCACGCACGTGCGGGCCGTGCCCGACGGGCGTGCGAGCACACGGGAGAGCGCTCGGTACACATGATGACCCTAGCGAGCGGGTCGGACACTCGGAGTGACGTTTGTCAGTTCTTGGAGTCAGGTTCGACTGCCGGTTCGATCTCCTCGGCGCCGCGGCGGGCGAAGAGGAGGTCGTGGACGACGTGGCCCTTGTCCAGGCCCTGCCCCTCGAACCGGGTGAGCGGGCGGAACTCGGGCCGCGGCGCGTATCCGCCGTCGGCCTGGGTGTTCACGAACTCCGGGTGCGCGGTGAGGACTTCGAGCATCTGCTCGGCGTAGTCCTCCCAGTCCGTCGCGCAGTGCAGCAGGGCCCCGGGCGCCAGGCGGGTGGCGGCCAGGTCGAGGAACTCGGGCTGGATCAGCCGCCGCTTGTGGTGACGGGCCTTGGGCCACGGGTCCGGGAAGTACACGCGCATCCCGGCGAGGGAGGCCGGCGGGAGCATCTCGCGGAGCAGGATGATCGCGTCGCCGTTGGCCACGCGGACGTTGGTCATCCCGCCGCGCTCGGCGAGGGCGAGCAGGTTGCCCTGGCCGGGGGTGTGGACGTCGGCGGCGAGGATGCCGGTGGAGGGGTCGGCGGCGGCCATCTGGGCAGTGGCCTCGCCCATGCCGAAGCCGATCTCCAGGACGACGGGGAGCCCGCCGAAGAGCTTCTCCAGATCGATGACCTCGCGGCCGTCGATGTCGAGCCCCCAGGTACCCCACAGCCGCTTCAGCGCCTCGCCCTGGCCGGTGGTCACCCGGCTGCGGCGCGGCTGGAAGCTGCGGATCCGGCGCTCGTGGTGCGAACCGGCGGGGTCGGGCGCGGGACCGTCGGGGAACCGCGGCTCGGTGCGCCACTTGGGCGGCGTGTACGCCTCCGGCGGGGAGTCGGGGAGGCCGGGCTGGGGATTCAGGGGCTCAGACACAATGCCGAGATTCTACGTCGGCCCCCGACTCCGCCCCGGCGGGCGCGGCTGCCGCGCCCGGCGCCGTCCTCGGCGGGCGTGGCTGCGCGGCCCGGCGCCGTCCCCGGCGGCCGCTGCGCGGGGCTGGTCCCCTACCCGCCCTTCGCCCGTTCCCCGGGGCTGCGCCCCGGACCCCCTGGGGGCTCCGCCCCCAGACCCCCGCGCCTCAAACGCCGGCGGGGCTGGAGGGTGCCGGCGGCGCTGGATTTCGCGCAGCGAAGCCAGCCCGCGCGGCGTTTGAGCGCACCGGGCGCGGAGCGCACGGCATCGGGGTCCGGGGCGGAGCCCCGGTTGTTCAGCCCCGCCGGCGTTTGAGGCGCGGGGTCAGGGGCAGCGCCCCTGGGAACGGTGGAAGGGCGGGTAGGGGACCCCGCCCCGCGCAGCGGCACACCACCCGCAGACGACCCACACGCCCCGCCACCCGAACCGGCCCCGCCCCGCACCCGACGGACGGAGTCCGGCGCAGCGGCGCGAAGCCGGGGAGGCCACCTGCGGCCGAGCCGCGCGAGCGACGCGTCAAGAAGAGGAGAGGTGGGCGAGGGCGCGCCCGGCGATCTCGCGGCCGATCGGCAGGGACGCGGTCGCCGCCGGCGACGGGGCGTTCAGGACGTGCACCGTGCGCGGCGCCTCGCGGATGAGGAAGTCGTCGACGAGGGTGCCGTCCCGCAGCACCGCCTGCGCCCGCACCCCGGCCGCCGCCGGGGTGAGGTCCGCCTCCGTGACGGCCGGCAGCAGGCGGCGCACGGCCTCGGTGAAGGCCCGCTTCGACAGCGAGCGGTGGATCTCCCCCGCCCCGTACCGCCAGTGCCGCCCGGCCATCCGCCAGGATCCCGGCCACGCCAGTTCCGTGGCGATGTCCCGCGGGCGGACCGTGCCCCAGCCGTAGCCCTCGCGGGCCAGGGCCGGGACGGCGTTCGGGCCGACGTGGACCCCGCCGCCGATGCCGCGGGTCAGGTGCACGCCGAGGAAGGGGAACGCCGGGTCGGGCACCGGGTAGACCAGGCCCCGGACCAGGTCCGGGCGGGCCAGGTCGTGGTACTCGCCCCGGAAGGGGATGATCCGCATGCCCGGGTCGTCCCCGGCCAGGCGGGCCACCCGGTCGCACTGGAGCCCCGCGCAGTTCACCAGGACGCGGGCGCGGAACACCCGGCCCGAGGTGGTGCGGACCGCCACCGCCGAAGGCCGGCGCGAGATCAGGTCCGCCTCCGCGCCGTAGACGACCTCCGCCCCGGATTCCTCGGCGAGCCGCGCCGCGACCTGCCCGTAGTCCACGATCCCGGTGGTGCCGACGTGGATCGCGGCGAGGCCCCGGACGTGCGGCTCGTACTCCGTGATCTGGGCCGGCCCCAGCTCGCGCACCGGGATGCCGTTCTCCCGGCCGCGCTGGACGAGGGAGTGCAGCCGCGGCAGCTCCGACCGCTCGGTGGCGACGATCAGCTTGCCCGTCACCTCGTGCGGGATGCCGTGCTCCGCGCAGAACTTGACCATCTCGGCGGCACCGGCCACCGCGAAGCGCGCCTTGAGCGAGCCCGGGCGGTAGTAGATGCCGCTGTGGATCACCCCGCTGTTGCGGCCCGTCTGGTGCCGGGCCGGGGCGGACTCCTTCTCCAGTACGGTCACCCGGGTTCCCGGGGCCAGCCGTGACAGGGCATGGGCTGTCGACAAGCCGACGATCCCGCCACCGATCACCAGCACGTCGCAATCCACGCTGACACCTCCCACCCCTGCATACTGCACCCCACCACCGACAACCGGGCTACGCGGGGGCCACCAGAAGCGGCCGGGCGCGCTCGCGCAGCTCCGCGACCCTCGGTTCGTCCCCGTACGGTTCGAGCCTGTGCAGCAGGTCACGCACGTACTCGGTCGTCCGCGCCGAGGAGATCCGGCCCGCGACCTCGACGGCACGGGTGCCCGCCGCGCACGCCGCGTCCAGGTTCCCCGACTCCAGCTCGGCGACCGCGCTCACCACCAGCCGCAGCCCGTGCGAGCGTACGTACTCCTCCGTGGGGCGCGACAGCGCCTGCTCCGTGAAGCGGCGCACCTGACGGGGGAGTTTGAGGTCCCGGTAGCACTCCGCCGCATCCGCCGCGAAACGGTCGTACGAGTAGAAACCCAGCCATGTCGGGTCGGAATCGCCCTCCCGTGAACGCTCCAGCCAGCCCTCCGAGGCCCGCAGCGCCGCCCCGGCGGCCGCCGAGTCGCCCGCCTTCGCGTGGGCCCGCGCCTCGACCAGCCGGAAGAAGCTCATCGTGCGGGCGGTGGCGAGGCCGCGGTTGCGCTCGACGGCGGCCTGCGCGAGGTCCACGCCCTCGTCGGGGAAGTCCCGGTAGGTCGCCTGGAGGGACATCGAGGCCAGCACGTACCCGCCCAGTGGGACGTCGGCGGCCGCCCGGGCCAGGCGCAGCGCCTGGATGTAGTAGCGCTGCGCGGCCTCCTGCTGGCCGGTGTCGAAGGCCATCCAGCCGGCCAGCCTGGTCAGTTCGGCGGTCGCCCCGAAGAGGGCGCGCCCCACCTCGTCGGTGTAGGAGCCGAGCAGCAGCGGTGCCGCGTCGACCCGCAGGCACTCCGGGACCATCGACGAACGCCAGTCCCCGCCGCCGTACTTGGAGTCCCAGCGGCGCGCGTCCTCGGCGGCCTCCCGCAGCTTCGCCACGTCGCTGTGACCCACGCGCTGCGGGGAGGCGTCCGGGACGGGCCGCACGGCGGCGGCGGTGGCCGCCGCCGCGACGGCCGGTGGCGCGGTTTCGGGCCCGGAGCGCGCGGGCACAACGCCCTGCGCGGGGGTTTCCGGCGTCCGCCGCAGCGGGGCGGCCGTGACGGGGGCCGGGGCGGCTGCGGGGGCCGGTGCGGGCGCCGACGGGGGTACAGGGCCCTGGGCGGCCGAGGCCGCGGCTGTGGGTGCCGCGTCCGGGGTGGCGGGGCGCGGGTCGCCGGCGGGGCCCGGTTCGCGGGCCACCGAGCTGTCGGCCGGAGATATCAGCCACCGCGAGGCGGGCGTCGCGTACGCCGACACCGAGAACGAGCCCGCGAGCGACTGCCAGATCCCGCCACCGCCGCGCCGACCGGCGAGGTCCAGCCGGTACAGGTCGGTCGCCGAGCGCACCGCCGCCCCGATGTCGCGCGGGAAGGCCAGCCCGACCTCCGGCGCCGGATCGGCGTCCGCCAGCCCGATCTCGTGCAACGGAACCGGCCGGCCCAGCTTCGCGCCGATGGCTGCGGCGATCAGGTGCGGGGCCGCGCCCTGCGGCACCATCCCCTTGGACACCCACCGCGCCACCGACGTCTTGTCGTACCGGAGCGTCAGACCGCGCTGCGCGCCCAGGTCGTTGACCCGCCGAGCCAGCCCGGCGTTGCTGATGCCCGCCAGGGCGAGGACGGCGCCGAGCTTCTCGTTGGGCTCGCGGAGCTCCCTGGACATGCGCCACCCCTCGTCACACGCGGAACGCAGACGCCGCCGGGGCATAGGCGCCCGGCATTTCGTAAACCCAGCGTAGTTCCCCGCCTCCCAAGCGTTAAGGCCCCGACTTCCGTATGGCGGGATTGTTGTCCGTATGCACAGCCGGCCCCGGGGGTCGTGCCCCGGGCGCACGTGTCCGCTCGTGCTCCGGCCGTGTGGCCGTGCGCCCGGCCGTGCGCTCTGGCCGCTGCCGGGACCCGGCGATTCGATGTGCGGTGCGTGGGTCGGCCCGCCGCGTGGATCCGGTGGGCCGGGGGATGCCGCTGCCTCAATCCCCGCGGGTGGCGGAACGGTCCGGGAGGTGGCAGACGCCTCCCGGACCGCGCCCCGCGGCCTCCCGGGCTCCCCGCGCGAGGGCCCGTACCAGCCCTCAGTGCGGCCGAAGAATGGCCGAAACCGACCTATGGGGCGGTGGGAACGGAACGCCAAATACCGTGTGGCCGGGGCGTGTTCGTTTACATGTGCGCCCCCCGAAGCCACTCTCGCACGCCCTTCTCGTGGCAGCATGGACCCCGAGCCACCCGGGGTCCCGCCGGCCGCGCCCTCCGAGCGCCGACGCACGCCGACGCACGCCGTCCGTGTCGTCCCGGCCGTCCGTTGCCCCGGTCATTTGCCCACGGGCTGGGGGAGGCGGCGGTGCGCTGGTTGGTCGGCTGGAGCAGTATCGCCGCGAGCTTCGGCACGGCCGGGCGGGTCCCGTCCGGCCCCGGCGGCTCATCGGACCCCCACGGCTCCGGCAACGGCCACGGACCCCACGGCCGCGGCGCCGACGGGTACGGATCCGCGTACGGCACCGGCGGACACGGCGCCCCGTACGGCACCGGCTCCAGCGGCCACGGATCCCCCTACGGCGGCCCCTCCCGACCCCACCCCCAGCCGCCGCAGCACGGCGGCATCGCCGACGCCGCCTACGCCGACGACCCCGCCGCCCAGGACGCCGAACGCACCGTCCACCCCGTCGGCGCCCAGCTCCTGTGGGGCGACCCCGACCCCCTCTGGGCCGTCGGCGACTGGCGCCCGGACGAGATCCGCACCGTCACCGCCGACCCCGCGGACCCCTTCACCCGCCTCGCCGTCCTCGGCTGCTGCGGCGCCACCGACGCCGAACTCCGCCGCGCCCTCTACGCCGCCCGCGGCGGCGCCCTGCGCCACCTCACCGAATGGCCCGGCAGCTACACCGCCGTCGTCCAGGCCGGACGCCGCATCACCGTCCTCGGCGACCTCGCGGGCGCCCGCCCCGTCTTCTACACCCCCTGGGCCGGCGGCACCGCCTACGCCACCGCCGCGCTCCCCCTCGCCGACCTCATCGAGGCGCAGCTCGACGTCGGCCACCTCGCCGCCCTCCTCGCCTGCCCCGACAGCCCCGAGGCACTGGGCGACGGCACACCCTACGAAGGCGTCCGGCGCATCCCGCCCGGCCACGCCCTGATCCTGCGCGAGGGCTCCCGGGAGATCACCGGCTACGAACAAGTGGCCTCCCTCGCCGTCGCCGCCCCCGAAGCCGACCCCGAACGCGCCGTGGAGGGCGTACGGGAAGCGTTGACCGCCGCGGTGCGCGCCCGGCTCACGGCACCGAGGCATGCCCCCGAGACCCTGCTCCCCGACCCCGGACCCGTGCCCGGAATGGGCCCCGCCGACCGGCGCGCGGCCCGCGGCGCCCCCGCGCCCGGCGTCGGCGCCGACCTCTCCGGCGGCACCGCCTCCGCGACGCTCGCCCTCCTCGCCGCCGGCCTGCCCGGCGCCCCCGGCACCCTCCCGGGCTCCGGCTCACGGCTCCTCGCCGTCACCTTCAACGACCTCGCCACCCCGCGGGGCCGCGAGGGCGAACTCGAACGCGCCCACGCCCTCGCCGCCGACCCCCGGCTCCACCACGTCGTCGTGGCCGCCGCCGAGGAAGCGCTCCCCTACGCGGAACTCGACGGCCCCCTCACCGACGAACCCGGCCCCTCCCTCGTCTCCGCCGCCCGCGAGCGCCGCCGCCTCGCCGCCGGCTCCGCCGACCACTTCACCGGACACGGAGCCCGCCGCGTCCTCGACGCGCACCCCGCCCGCATGGCCGACCTCCTGCTCGACCGCCGCCGCCGCCACCTGCTGCGCCCCGTCGCCGCCCTCGCCCGCTCCGCTCCCGCCGACCCGCTGCTCGTCCCCTTCTCCGTCTACACGGCCGCCCGCCGCCTCGCCCGTACGCCGTACCGCGCGGGCATGGAGGCCGCCGCGGCCCGGCTCCGGGAGGGCGGTGCGGCCGTCGCCGCCGCCTCGGGGCCGGTCGACGCCTCGCTCGCCGCCCTCACCTGGTCCCGCCCCGGCCCCGCCGCGGGCTGGCTCACCGGCGAAGCCCTCGCGGAAGTATCGATCCGGCTGCGCGCCGCCGCCGGCCGGCCCCCGCTCTCGCTGCGGCCCGGCGAGGCCCGCGCCCGCGCCCTGCTGGCCCGGCACGCCGCCGACCACCGCGTCTTCGAGCAGGCCGTGGAGGTCCGCAGCCAGCGCCTGCACGCGCCGTTCCTCGACAACCAGGTCGTACGGGCCGCGCGCGCCCTGCCCGAGTCCCTGCGCGTCCAGCCCGGGGCCCGCGCCGAGATCCTGCGCAGCGTCCTGTCCTCCGCCGGGGTGCGCGAACTCCCGCCCGGCTGGGGCGCCACGGCCCACACCCCGAACGAGAACGCCACCCGCCTGGGGCTGCGGGCCGCCCTCACCTCCCTGCTGGCCCTCTTCGCGGCGCCGCTCCTCGCGGACGCGGGCCTCGTCGACGCCCGGGTGGTGCAGCAGGCCCTCATCGACGCGGCGGAGGGGCGGCCGGTGCCGCTCGACGGGCTCGCGGAACTCGTCTCGATGGAACTGTGGCTCCGCCGCCTCCTGGCCCGCCGCGGCACCTGCTGGACCGGCACCTCCACCCCCCGCCGCCGCGCGGTCCCACCCCTGGACACCCCCCTCCCCCGCCTACCCCCCAGAGCCCTCCCAGCAGGCCGCTGAAGCCCCGCCGGCCCCTCCGCCCCCTCCAGCCCCGCCGGCGTTTGAGGCGCGGGGGTCCGGGGCGGAGCCCCCAGAAGCGGGTCCGGGCGCAGCCCGGGGAACGGTGGAAGGGCGGGTAGGGGACCAGCCCCGCGCAGCGCCCCACCCCACCGGCCCCGCCCACGGCCCGGCCCACGGCCCCGGCCCCGCCCACGGCCCGGCACGCCGGCCAAGCCCCGGCCGCCCGCCCCGGGCCTCGACCTCGGCCCCCAGCCAGCGGCCCCCGCCCCCTGCCCCGGCCACGGGCCCGGCCCGGCACGCCGGCCAAGCCCCGGCCGCCCGCCTCGGGCCTCGACCTCGGCCCCCGGCCCCGGGACCCCGGCCAAGTCCCCCGGACAACCGCCCCCGGCCCGCCCGCCCCGGGCCTCGACCCCGGCCCCCGACCCCGGACCCCCGGCCAAGTCCCCAGGACACCCCCCGGCCAGCGGCCCCCGCCCCCGGCCGCCCCGCCGAAAACCCCCACCCACCCCCGGCAGGGGCAAGGCAGAATTGCCCGGTGCGCTACCAAATCCTCGGCCCCACCCGGGCCCACGACGACACCGGCGCCCCCCTCACCCCCGGCGGCCCCCGCGTCCGCGCGCTCCTCACCGCCCTCGCCCTCCGCGCCGGCGCCCCGGCCGCCGCGTCCGTCACCGACCTGGTCGACGAGGTCTGGGGCGACGACCCGCCCCAGGACGCCCCCGCCGCGCTCCAGGCCCTCGTGTCCCGCCTGCGCCGCACCCTCGGCCCCGGGCGGCTCACCACCGACCCCGCCGGCGGCTACCGCCTCACCGCCGCCCCCGACGACGTCGACCTCCACCGCTTCACCCGCCTCGCGACCCTCGGCGCCGAGCAGCTGGCCACCGACCCCGCCACCGCCGCCACCACCCTCCGCGAGGCCCTCGCGCTGTGGCGCGGGCCCGCCCTCGCCGACCTCCCCGAGCCCGCCCGCACCGCGTACGCCGCCGCCTCCGAGGCCCGCCGCTCCAGCGCCCGGCGGGACCGCGTCGAGGCAGACCTGCGCAGCGGCGCCACCGCCCCCGCCGCACTCCTGCCGGAGATCGAGGCGCTGATCCGCGAGCATCCGTACGACGAACCACTGCGCGCCCAGCAGCTGCGCGCCCTGCGCGCCGCGGGCCGCTCCGCCGACGCCCTCGCCGCCTACGAGCGCACCCGCCGCGACCTCGCCGAAGACCTCGGCGCCGACCCCGGACCCGAGTTGCGCGCCCTGCACGCGGAGCTGCTCCGAACCCAGCCCCCGCACCAGCCCCCGCAGCCCCGCGGGAACATCCGCCCCCGCCTGACCTCCTTCGTCGGCCGCGAGCCCGAACTCGCCGCTCTCGCCGCCGACCTGGACCGGGTACGCCTCGTCACCCTCACCGGCCCCGGCGGCTCCGGCAAGACCCGCCTCGCCGAGCACGCGGCCGCCGCCCGCCCCGACTCCGGCTGGATCGTCGAACTCGCCCGCCTCGACCACCCCGCCGCCGTGCCCGGCGCCGTCCTCAGCGCCCTCGGCCTGCGCGAGAACAGCCTCGTCGCCCGCGAGAAGACCCCCGCCGACGACGACCCCACCGCCGCCCTCCTCGAACACTGCGCCCACCGCCGCCTGCTCCTCGTCCTCGACAACTGCGAGCACGTCATCGCCGCCGCCGCCGAACTCGCCGAACGCCTCCTCACCCACTGCCCCGGCGTCCGGATCCTGGCCACCAGCCGCGAACCCCTCGGCGTGCCCGGCGAGTTCCTGCGCCCCCTCGAACCGCTGCCGCCCGGCCCCGCGCACCGCCTCTTCGCCGACCGTGCCGCCGCCGCCCGCCCCGGCTTCGACCCCGGCGACGACCCGGCCGCCGTCGCCGAGATCTGCGCCCGCCTCGACGGCCTGCCGCTCGCCATCGAGCTGGCCGCCGCCCGGCTGCGGCTGCTCACCCCCCGCCAGATCGCCGACCGGCTCGACGACCGGTTCCGGCTGCTGACCGGCGGCGCCCGCACGCTGCTGCCCCGCCAGCAGACGCTGCGCGCCGTCGTCGACTGGTCCTGGGACCTCCTCGACACCGCCGAGCGCACCGTCCTCGCCCGCCTGTCCGTCTTCGCCGGCGGCTGCGACCTGGACGCCGCCGAGGCCGTCTGCGCGGACGACGCGACCCGTGCCGACATCGCCGGCACCATGGCGGCCCTCGTCGACAAGTCCCTCGTCGGCGCCGAACCCGACCCCGACGGCATGCGCTACCGCCTCCTGGAGACCATCCACGAGTACGCCGCCGAACGCCTCGCCGAGGACCCCGCCGACGCCCGCGCCACCGCCCTCCGGCACGCCCGGCACTACCTCGCCCTCACCGAACGCGCCGAGCCGCTGCTGCGCTCCGCCGGCCAGCTCCCCTGGATCCGCCGCTTCGAGACCGAGCTCGACAACCTGCGCTCCGCCCTCCACACCGTCATCGAGGGGGAGCAGGACGCCGTCGGCACCACGATCGCCCAGCGCATGCTGGCCGCCCTCGGCTGGTTCTGGTGGCTGCGCGACTACCGCGGCGAGGGCGCCGACTGGACCGCCCGGATCCTCGCCCGGATGCCCGTCGAACCGGCCGAGGGCACTCCGGAGTACTGGCCCTCCATGCGGCTGCGCATGCTGCACGTGTTCCTGCTGGCCGAGAGCACCGGCGCCGACCGCTTCCGCACGCCGGAACACCGTGAGTCGGCCGCCCGCCTCAAGGAGGTCTTCCGCCACGGCTCCCCGGAGACCACCCGCTTCCCCGGCATGCTCTGGCCCGCGATCTGCTTCCTGACCGGCGACATGGAGCACTTCCACGAGAACGTCGACGAGTCGATCGCCAACTGCCGCCGCCACGCCGGGGACTGGGAGACCGCCATCCCCCTGCTGATGCGCACCCACTTCGCCATCGACATGACCGGCGGCCTCTCCACCGTGGACGCGGACCTCGCCGAACTCGACGCCATCGCCCACCGCGTCGGCGACCGCTGGATCCGCGCCCAGGTGGCCAGCGCCGCCGGGGAGGCCGCCCTCTCGCGCGGCCAGTACGGCGCCGCCCGCGCCGCCTACGAGGAGTGCCTGCGCCTGGCCCGGGAGGTCGGCGCCCGCATCGAGGCGCCCTTCGCCATCGCCCGCATCGCCGAGACCGAGTACTGCGCCGGGAACTACGAGAGCGCCGAGAAGCTCCTCTCGGAGGCCGACCGCGAGGCCGACGAGCAGGGCGGGGTGTACGACGTGAACACCTTCAGCCGGTTCCTGTCCGCCACGCTCGCCCTCCGGCGCGGCGACCTCGCCCTCGCCCGCACCGAGTGCGCCGCCGCCCGGGCAGCGTCCGCACGGATCAACGTGCCCGCCCAGTTCACCGCCGGGATGGACCTCATCGAAACCGTCCTGGACGCCCGCGAGAACGGCCCGGAGGCGGGACTGGCCCGGATCGGCGGGACCCTCGCCGGGGCGGTGTCCGGGCACTGCGCGGAGCGCGTCCTGGCCGGCATCGCCGAGACGGCGTCACTGTTCCTCGCCGACACCGGCCGTCCCGAGGAGAGCGTACGGCTCCTCGCGGCGGCCTCCGCCTGGCGCGCGGGCCAGCCCCGCTCGGTGCCGGAGGAGGCCGCCCTGGAGGGGCTCTCGGAACGTACCCTCGCCGCCCTCGGGGCGGCCGGCCGGGCCCGGGCGGAGGCCGAGGGCCGGACCCTGACCCCGGCGGAGGTCCTCTCCCTGCTCGGCGTCAGCGGCAGCTGATCACCGCGTCGGCCCAGCCGGCCAGCGTCGGCAGCCGCCCCTGCCCGGCCTGCTCCACCACCAGCCGCAGCGTCGAACGCCCGGCCAGCGGCACCTGGACCGGCACCGGGGCGTCGTCGTACCCGAGGGCACCGGAACGCCACAGCCGCTGCCCGTCGCCGTAGACGGAGAACCGCACCGTCCCGTCGGTCGGCAGCGACAGCCCGTCCACCCCGGCCCGCGCCGAGAAGCTCGTGCACTGCCGGTTGAGGGTGATCTCCACAGTGGAGCGGGAGGGCACGGTGATCCCCTGCCCGAACCGCTGCCCGCCCACCACGAGCCCCCACCGCTGCCACACCCAGCTGCTGCGCCAGGTCGCCAGCTCGGGACCGGTGTGCCGGCCGACCGCGGAGTGCCCGAGCCCGGCGAGCGGGAACCCCTGCGGCGGCTGCGGCGGCGGTGTCGTCGGCCGGGCCCGCGTGGGCGAAGGCGTCGGCGTGGGGGAGGGCTTCGGACGCGGGCTCGGCGGCGCGGACGGCGGCGCGGCCGTCACGGCCGGAGCCGAGGACGCGGGAGCCGACGGCGCCGCGCTGCGCCGGGGCGGCACCGGCCCCCGGGCCGCCGGCGACGGCGCCCCCGGCGGCGCCGGCTCCGGCGCGGCGGACACGGCCGGCGCGGGCACCTCGGGTGCCACCACCCCGGGCGCGGGCCCGGCCTGCGGCTCGGGCTCGTCCCCGGTCAGCGCGAACACCACCCCGGCAGCGGCGGCGACCGCTATCCCGGCGGCGATGGCGGCCTTCGCGGGCAGCCCCAGCCCCTCGGAAACCACCGCACCCCCGGCCCCGCCGGCCCCCCCTGCCCCGGCCCCACCGGCAGCGCCCGCCCCGGCAGCGCCCGCCCCGGCCGACGACCCGCCCGCCGCGGCGGCGGCAGCACCCGCACCCCCGGCGGCGACGGCCCCGCCGGCCACCACCCCGGCCGCCTTCGCGGCGTACCCGGCGGCGAACCACCCGATGACCGCCACCGGCAGCAGCGCGGGAATGCCCGCGTTGACGTCCTTCAGCTCCCCGGCGGCCAGCCGGCACTTGGCGCACTCCTCCAGGTGCTTGCGCAGCCCCCGCTCCGCCCGCATCCGCAGCCCGCCCCGGGCGTACGCGCCCAGCCGGTCCGCGTACCGCGCGCAGTCGCCGCCCGCGCTGAGCGCGGAACTCACATGGGCCTGGAGGTAGGCCTGCTTGAGGCCCTCCCGGGCCCGGCTGGCCAGCACCGCCGTCGCGTTGGCGCTCAGCCCGAACAGCGGGGCGATCGCGCTCGGCGAGGCCTCCTCGACGGTGGTGTGCCACAGCACGGCCTGCCACCGCTCGGGCAGGCTCCGGAAGGCCTGCATCGCCAGCGACCGCTCGGCTTCGCGCATCGCCCGCACATCGGCGCCCAGTTCGAGGGTGTCGTCCCCGGACAGCCCCCCGGCGCTCTCCGCACCCGCGGCCGCCTGCTCCGCGAACACCGCGAAGTCCTCGACCAGATGCTCCCGCCGGGCGGTCTTCGCCCAGGCCGCGGCGACCCGCCGCACGGTGGTCAGGAGGTAGGCCCGCACCGACTGGTCCGGCCCGGCCCCGCCCCGTACCGCCTGCAGCGTCCGCGCGAACACCTCGGCGGTCAGGTCGTCGGCGGTGTGCCCGTCCCGGCAGCAGGTCCGCGCGTAGCGCCGTACCGCGTCGGCGTGCCGGCGGAACAGCTCCTCGTACGCCCCGTCGTCACCGCCCCGCATCCTGGCAATCAAGTCGCCGTCGGACGGGGGGAGTTCGCTACCGGGCGTGCCGGGTGAGGCATGCCTGCCGCCGCGTTCGCGCTGGGCCGGGACCTGCCGGGCGGGCAGGCTGTCCGCCCCGACCTCGGCGCCGGTGCCACCGACGCCACCGAGGGACTCGTCCCGCCCGTCAACGCTCATCGCGGAAGCCTCCGCACGACACACTCGAACCGGTACACCGATCCAGCCTGTCACACGGCGATGGCGCCCCGGGGCCCTCTCCGCGGCATCCACCCATCCGGGGACAATCCGGCGGATCGCCGGACCGTTCCTCACCCCTTCGGGCGACCTCCTGTTCGAGGACCGCCGTTGACGAACCGGCCCCCACCCCTGCGGGGGCCGACCCGACCACGGCTCGTCCCGGTGCCACGGCGCCACGCCCCGGCCGGGCCGGGGCGCCGGCTCACGCCGACCGGGAACGCAGTCCTTCGAGCAGGATGTCCAGCAGCCGGGCCGAAGCCGCGGCCTGCTGCGCCGGGTCCGGCAGCGCGGGCGCGGCGGTCGCTATCACGAGCAGCACATCGGCCACCGTGACGTCGGTCCGCAGCTCACCGGCCTCCCGCGCCCGGTCCACCAGCCGGCCGACGACCTCCAGCAGCGCGCCCGCTCCGGCGTCCTCCGAGGGCTCGTCCTCGAGCGCGGTCCGCGAGCCCACGACGCGCAGCTCCGCCGTGCCGCCCGCGGCGGCCTGGCGCTGCTGCGGCACCCGGGCCGCGGCCTCGTCCGCCTCGTCCTCGGCGGCCGCGCCGACCCGCAGCACCTGCGGCGGCAGCAGCCGGCCCGCACCGGAGGCCACGGAGGTGCGCAGGAAGCGCGACAGCGCCTGCCACGGCTCCTCCTCCTGGCCCAGGGCGGACTTGGCCTGCTCGGTCAGCCGGGCGGTCTCCTCCTCGGCTATCCGCCGGACCAGCACGTCCTTGCTCGGGAACCGCCGGTAGACGGTGCCGACGCCGACCCGCGCGCGCCGTGCCACGTCCTCCATCGGAGCGCCGTAGCCCAGCTCGCCGAAGACCTCCCGGGCCGCCCGCAGGACGTGCTCCAGGTTGCGCTGGGCGTCGACGCGCAGCGGCGTGGAGCGACCCACGCCGTGGGTGGTCGTGCCCGCCATCACGCGTCCGCCGGTCTCCGCGGACAGAGCGGTGACAGAGCCATGGAAATCGGAAATGTTCATATGTATCCCCCGGTAATCACTTGTCTCCCCCCGGAGACACTCCCCGCCTTCGTGTCGAGGGGGGCCACGGTCATGAGGGCCCTGGTCCTACATCCTCGACGAGATACGAACATAGTTGAGCCAGAGTCAATTCAGAAGAGGCAGCCGCCGACCGAGCACCGCCCGATCGGAGCATTCACCGCCACTTTTCCGCCGCAACTCCCCGGAATCACCCCCTCCGGAGTCCTGACCTGCGCACTTTTAACGTGATCCGGATCTCCTGACGACCCCGTCCCACCACCCCCACCGGTCACACAATTTGCCGGGCCTGTGGACAAACTCCCGGCCACGATGCGTCATGGGATGGTGAAGGCTGCTAACTCCCGGGGCGACGACCCCGGTACCCCGCCCCGCACGCGCATCCTCGTCGTCGGCGGCGGCTACGTCGGCATGTACACGGCCCTGGGTCTCCAGCGGAAGCTGAGATCCGGCGAGGCCGAGATCACCGTGGTGACGCCCGAGCCCTACATGACGTACCAGCCCTTCCTCCCGGAGGCCGCCGCCGGCGCGATCTCGCCCCGGCACGTCGTGATCCCCCTGCGCCGCGTCCTGGACCGCTGCCGCATCGTCATCGGCGAGGCCCGAAGCATCGACCACGCCAAGCGCACCGCGACCGTCACCACCCTCGCCACCGACGAGGAGGGCACCGGCGGCATCGAGATCGAATACGACGAACTCGTCCTCGCCCCCGGCTCCGTCTCCCGCACCCTCCCCGTCCCCGGACTCGCCGACTACGGCATCGGATTCAAGACGGTGGAAGAGGCCATCGGCCTGCGCAACCACGTCATCGAACAGATGGACATCGCCTCCTCCACCCGCGACCCCGCAATCCGCGACGCCGCCCTCACCTTCGTCTTCGTCGGCGGCGGTTTCGCCGGCGTGGAGGCACTCGCCGAACTGGAGGACATGGCCCGGTACGCGGCCCGCTACTACCACAACGTCAAGCCCGAGGACATGAAATGGGTCCTCGTCGAGGCCAGCGACCGGATCCTCCCCGAGGTCGGCCCCGAAATGGGCGTCTACACCGTCCGTGAACTGCGCAGCCGCAATATCGACGTCCGCCTCGAGACCCGCCTCGAATCCTGCGAGAACCGCGTCGCCGTCCTCAGCGACGGCTCCCGCTTCCCCACCCGCACCATCGTCTGGACCGCCGGCGTCAAACCCCACCCCGTCCTCGCCGCCAGCGACCTCCCCAAGAACGAACGCGGACGCCTCAGCTGCACCTCCTTCCTCACCGTCGAAGGAGTCGAACACGCCTGGGCCGCGGGCGACGCCGCCGCCGTCCCCGACATCACCGCCACCGAAGCCGGCAGCGTCTGCGCCCCCAACGCCCAGCACGCCGTCCGCCAGGCCAAGCAGCTCTCCGACAACCTCGTCGCCGCCCTCCGCGGCGAACTCCTCACCGAGTACGCCCACAAGTACGTCGGCTCCGTCGCCTCCCTCGGCCTCCACAAGGGCGTCGCGCTGCTCTACGGCCGCAAGCTCAAGGGCTACCCCGCCTGGTTCATGCACCGCGCCTACCACCTCAGCCGCGTCCCCACCTTCAACCGCAAAATGCGCGTCCTCGCCGAATGGACCCTCGCGGGCCTCTTCAAGCGCGAGATCGTCTCCCTCGGATCACTCGAACACCCCAGGGCAGAATTCGAACTCGCCGCCGGCGGCGGCCACCGCCCCCACCCGCCCAAGCCCGCCCCCGACCCCCCGCAGGACAAGCAGGGCTGACGTTGTCAGTGCCGTCGGCCACACTGGACGTGTGACCATAGGTGGGCTCGCGCCTGCACACAGTGACATCCGCGAGCGACACCACCGAGCGACAGCACCGAGCGACACCCCCCCCGCGACACCCGCCCAGCGACACCGTCCAGCGCCCGACCCCAGGGGCACCTCCCGGCACCACCGGGAGGACACACCGCGACCACTTGCGACACCACGAGGCTTGAACGCAGTGAACTTCACGCGCTGGAGCGCCCGCTTCCCCGGCACGCGCCGCGCCGCCGCCCGGAACGAGCACGCCGCGGCCCAGGCCAAACGCGGTGAGGGCTCCGTCCCGGCAGCCCGCGGCGCCGCCGCCCACCCCGCCGCGCCCCCCGAGGGCAGCCCCGCCGACGCCACCGTCCGCGGTACCGGCACGGCACCGCTCCCCGCCGCGCCCGCCCTCGACGAGCTCCCCGTACGGGAAGTCCTCGGCCTGCTCCCGGCCCTCGTCGCCCTCGTCCACGGCCCCGAGCACCGCGTCGCCTACGTCAACGACGCCTACACCGCCGGCTTCGGTCCCCGCACCACCGGCGCCCCCGCCCACGAAGCCCTCCCCGAACTCGGCGAGCTCGGCCTCCTCGAACTCCTCGACCAGGTCCAGCGCAGCGGCAAGCCCCGCACCGCCAAGAACCGCACCGCCCCCGGCGGCGGCAGCTCGTACACCGTCACCTGCACCCCCGTCGAGTTCCCGAAGGCCGCCACCGACGGCGAGAGCGACCCTGAGCACACCGGCATCCTCGTCCACCTCGCCGACGTCACCGACCACGCCGAAGCCGTCGACCGCCTCCGCGCCAGCGAACGCCGCCAGCGCGAAGCCGCCGTCACCCTCCAGCGCTCCCTCCTGCCCCAGGAACTCGAACAGCCCGACGACCTGCGCGTCGCGGCCACCTACCAGCCCGGCGGCACCGAAGCGGCCGTCGGCGGCGACTGGTACGACGTCATCACCCTCGGCGCCGGCCGCACCGCCCTCGTCATCGGCGACGTCATGGGCCGCGGAGTCCGCGCCGCCGCCGTCATGGGCCAGCTCCGCACCGCCGTCCGCGCCTACGCGCGCCTCGACCTCCCCCCGCACGAGGTCCTCCAGCTCCTCGACGGCCTCGCCGCCGAGATCGACGCCAGCCAGATCGCCACCTGCGTCTACGCCGTCCACGACCCCAACGAAGGCCTGCTGGCCTACGCCTCCGCCGGCCACCTCCCCATCCTCGTCCGCGACGAGGACGGCACCGTACGCCGCGCCGCCGACCCCACCGGGCCCCCGCTCGGCACCGGCGGCTGGCTCCACAGCTCCGGCACCATCGCCCTCGGCCCCGGCTCCACCGCCGTCCTCTACACCGACGGCCTGGTCGAACGCCGCGGCGAGGACATCGACGAAGGCGTCGCCGCCCTCGAACGCGCCCTCGCAGGCGCCCAGGGCACCCCCGCGATCATCTGCGACCGCCTGATGCGCGCCCTCGGCGTGGACGCCGACCACGACGACGACGTCGCCGTCATGGTCCTCCAGCAGCCCGCCCGCACCGGCGTGGACGCCGAGCTCTTCCACAACGCCGCCCTCGAACTCCTCGGCGGCGTCGAGGCCGCCCCCCGCGCCCGCGCCTTCGCCCAGGGCGTCCTCAGCTCCTGGCGCTTCCCCGTCGAACTGTGCGACCTCGGCGTCCTGGCCGCGAGCGAGCTCGTCGCGAACTCCCTCCAGCACGGCACCCCGCCCATGCGGCTGCGCCTGCGCCGCACCGACCGCCGCCTGATCGTCGAGGTCACCGACGGGGACGACCACCTCCCGCGCCGCCGCCGCGCCGAACCGGCCGACGAGACCGGCCGCGGCATCTCGATCATCGCCACCATCGCCTCCGCCTGGGGCTCCCGCCGCACCCCCGGCGGCGGCAAGGCCGTCTGGTGCGAGTTCGCCCTCCCGGACAAGTAGCGACACGAAAGGGGAGGGGTTCCCCGTCCCAAGGACGGGGAACCCCTCCCCTTCTTCGCCACTGCCCGCCGTACCCCTTACGCGGACACCCGCTCCGCCCGCTCCGAGGCCACCACCGGCCCCCGCGCCACGACCCGGCTCACCACCGACGGGTTGTCCTGCACCGGGCTCAGCCGCCTGCCCAGCCGCAGCGCCAGCACCGAGATCCCCAGCGACACCAGCACGAACACCCCGATGTAGAGCATCGGAATCCCCGCACCCAGCGGCACACCCAGCGGCCCGAGCGCCAGCGCCATCTGCTTGACCAGGGCGAAGGCCGAGTTGTACTGCCCGACCGAACCCTCGGGAGCCAGATCGGCCACCAGCGGGGCCAGGGTCGGCGACAGCATCGCCTCACCGATGCCGAAGAGCGCGTACGTGGTGATGAACGCGGCGGCCGCCATCATCGCGCTTCCGTGCCCCAGCCCCGAGAACCCGGCGATCAGCCACGCCACCGTCCAGATCAGCCCGACCAGCGCGATCACCCGCGACCGACGGCGCTTCTCGACCAGCTTCAGCACCACGAACTGCGCCACGACGATCGCACCCGTGTTGGCGGCGAGCGCGAACCCGAGGGTCGAGGGGGAGATCCCCGCGGCCTCGGTACCGAAGGCCGCCAGACCCGACTCGAACTGCCCGTAGCAGGCGAAGAACAGCACGAAGCCCAGCACGCACAGCTGCACCATCGCCTTGTGCCCCAGCAGCCGCTTCCAGCCACCGCCCGTCGGCACCGCGTCCTTGGCCATCGCGTCGCTGATGTTCTGCACGTGCGGCATCCGCACGGTGGCGATCACGACCGCCAGCACCAGGAACATCACGGCCTCGATGCCGAACAGCAGGGTGAAGCTGCCCGGACGGCTCTCGTCGACGATCTGGCCGCCGACGAGCCCGCCGATGCCCAGACCCAGGTTCTGCATGAAGAACTGCAGCGCGAAGGCACGCGTACGGGTCGACGGCGTCGAGCACCACACGATCATCGTGGCCAGCGCGGGCTGCATCACGGCCTGCCCGGCACCCAGCGCCAGGGCGGACAGCAGGATCGGCCCGAGGCCGGTGGAGAGCCCGAGGGAGAGCGCACCCACCGAGGCCGCGACGGCCGCACCCATGACCACGGGCACCGGACCACGCCGGTCGATCACCCGGCCGGTGAAGGGCAGCGCGACGAGAGCACCCAGGGCGAAGGCCACGAACGCGCTCGTGGCCGCCATGGAACCCAGACCCCGCACCTGCGCCACATAGATGTAGAGGAACGGAACCGTGAAACCGATGCCGAACGCGGTCAGCGCGTTGCCGGCCTGGATCCGCCGCATCGCAGCGCCCATCACCTTGGTCACTTCTCACCTGCCTTGAGAGCCGAAGACTGAAGACTTCAGAACTTCATACCTAAACTTCGATGCTTAACTCTACACATCGAAGGAGTTAGATGCCAACGGGTTCGTGCGATACTTCGGGGCATGCCTGACACCCCCGACGGCGCGGCGCCCGTCCAAGAGCCGAGCCTCGACGAGCAGATCGCCGTCTATCAGCGCGAGTTCCAGGACCTCGACCCCCAGGTCGAGAAGGTGGTCTCGGCCCTTAGCCGGCTGAACCGCCGCATGAACGTCGCGTACGGCCGCCAGACCGCGGCCCTGGGCATCAGCAACGCGGAGTGGGAGGTCCTCAAGGCCCTCGTCATCTCCGGGGCGCCCTACCGGATGGGTCCGAGCGAGCTCGCGAAGCAGCTGGGCCTGACGCCGGCCGCGATGACCCACCGGATCGACCGCATGACGGCGGAAGGACTGGTCACCCGCGAACGGGACGAGTCCAACCGGGTCCGCGTGATCGTCGAGCTGACGGACGAGGGCCGCAGCAAGTGGCTGGACGCGATGCGCGCGGCCACGGTCTTCGAGGAGGACCTCCTCCAGGACCTCTCCACGGCGGAGCGCGGGGTACTGGGCGACATGCTCACCCGCCTCCTGGACCGCGTCGAGGAGCTCCAGTCCAGGGCCTGACGGCCCCTGACCTCCCGGGTTGACACGCCCCCCGCTGATCCGTAAGGTTCTCCGAGTTGCCCCGGAGCCGGAAGGTCCCGGAGTCAACGAATCCCGCCGCCTCGTAGCGGCAACCTACTCAGCACGAACTCCCACAGGGAACGAATTCGGCATGCCCGAATTCATTTCCGAAGGCCCGATTATCGGTTGCCGGGGAAACGCGCTAGAGTTCAGGTGTCGGAAGGGCCCAACAGCCCGGAGGACAAACCCCGCTGACTGGGAGTCAGGCCCGAAAGGATCTGATAGAGTCGGAACCGCCGGAAAGGGAAAGCGCGAAAGCGCAGGACCTGGAAAGCAAGCGAGAAAGACTCTGATAGAGTCTGAATCGCAAGAACGAAAGCCCGGAGGAAAGCCCCAGTAATTGTTACTGCGGGTGAGTACAAAGGAAGCGTCCGTTCCTTGAGAACTCAACAGCGTGCCAAAAATCAACGCCAGAAGTTGATACCCCGTCCACTCCGGTGGATGAGGTTCCTTTGAAAAAGACCTGTCGGGCCCTCGGGCACTGGCAGGCAACGAACACAGCGAGGACGTTGTGGTCAGTCGGTCTTATTCCGACCGTGACTGGCCCGCTCTTTCGTGGTGTGCACCGGATTACCGGTAAACATTCATGGAGAGTTTGATCCTGGCTCAGGACGAACGCTGGCGGCGTGCTTAACACATGCAAGTCGAACGATGAAGCCCTTCGGGGTGGATTAGTGGCGAACGGGTGAGTAACACGTGGGCAATCTGCCCTTCACTCTGGGACAAGCCCTGGAAACGGGGTCTAATACCGGATACGACTGCGGGAGGCATCTCCTGTGGTGGAAAGCTCCGGCGGTGAAGGATGAGCCCGCGGCCTATCAGCTTGTTGGTGGGGTAATGGCCCACCAAGGCGACGACGGGTAGCCGGCCTGAGAGGGCGACCGGCCACACTGGGACTGAGACACGGCCCAGACTCCTACGGGAGGCAGCAGTGGGGAATATTGCACAATGGGCGAAAGCCTGATGCAGCGACGCCGCGTGAGGGATGACGGCCTTCGGGTTGTAAACCTCTTTCAGCAGGGAAGAAGCGAAAGTGACGGTACCTGCAGAAGAAGCGCCGGCTAACTACGTGCCAGCAGCCGCGGTAATACGTAGGGCGCAAGCGTTGTCCGGAATTATTGGGCGTAAAGAGCTCGTAGGCGGCTTGTCACGTCGGATGTGAAAGCCCGAGGCTTAACCTCGGGTCTGCATTCGATACGGGCTAGCTAGAGTGTGGTAGGGGAGATCGGAATTCCTGGTGTAGCGGTGAAATGCGCAGATATCAGGAGGAACACCGGTGGCGAAGGCGGATCTCTGGGCCATTACTGACGCTGAGGAGCGAAAGCGTGGGGAGCGAACAGGATTAGATACCCTGGTAGTCCACGCCGTAAACGTTGGGAACTAGGTGTTGGCGACATTCCACGTCGTCGGTGCCGCAGCTAACGCATTAAGTTCCCCGCCTGGGGAGTACGGCCGCAAGGCTAAAACTCAAAGGAATTGACGGGGGCCCGCACAAGCGGCGGAGCATGTGGCTTAATTCGACGCAACGCGAAGAACCTTACCAAGGCTTGACATATACCGGAAAGCATTAGAGATAGTGCCCCCCTTGTGGTCGGTATACAGGTGGTGCATGGCTGTCGTCAGCTCGTGTCGTGAGATGTTGGGTTAAGTCCCGCAACGAGCGCAACCCTTGTCCTGTGTTGCCAGCATGCCCTTCGGGGTGATGGGGACTCACAGGAGACCGCCGGGGTCAACTCGGAGGAAGGTGGGGACGACGTCAAGTCATCATGCCCCTTATGTCTTGGGCTGCACACGTGCTACAATGGCCGGTACAATGAGCTGCGATACCGTGAGGTGGAGCGAATCTCAAAAAGCCGGTCTCAGTTCGGATTGGGGTCTGCAACTCGACCCCATGAAGTCGGAGTCGCTAGTAATCGCAGATCAGCATTGCTGCGGTGAATACGTTCCCGGGCCTTGTACACACCGCCCGTCACGTCACGAAAGTCGGTAACACCCGAAGCCGGTGGCCCAACCCTTGTGGAGGGAGCTGTCGAAGGTGGGACTGGCGATTGGGACGAAGTCGTAACAAGGTAGCCGTACCGGAAGGTGCGGCTGGATCACCTCCTTTCTAAGGAGCACAGTACCGATTGCAGACAAACGTTCTGCACGGTCAGCTCATGGGTGGAACGTTGATTATTTGGCACGGTTTCCGAAACCTCCTGTAAGTACTGCCTCCGGGCGTGGAACACGGGTGATGGTCGAGGGGATCGTGCTTGGCGCGCTGTTGGGTCCTGAGGGCACGGCCGTCTGGTCAGTCTTCAGTGCCGGCCCCGGTAAAGCTCTGTTTCGGCAGGGTGTGACGGGTGGCTGGTCGTTATTTGAGAACTACACAGTGGACGCGAGCATCTGTGGCCAAGTTTTTAAGGGCGCACGGTGGATGCCTTGGCACCAGGAACCGATGAAGGACGTGAGAGGCCGCGATAGGCCCCGGGGAGCTGCCAACTGAGCTTTGATCCGGGGGTGTCCGAATGGGGAAACCCGGCAGTCGTCATGGGCTGTCACCCACTGCTGAACACATAGGCAGTGTGGAGGGAACGAGGGGAAGTGAAACATCTCAGTACCCTCAGGAAGAGAAAACAACCGTGATTCCGGGAGTAGTGGCGAGCGAAACCGGATGAGGCCAAACCGTATGCGTGTGAGACCCGGCAGGGGTTGCGCATGCGGGGTTGTGGGAATGAGCTTTCACAGTCTGCCGGCTGTGAGGCGAGTCAGAAACCGTATGGATAGGCGAAGGACATGCGAAAGGTCCGGCGTAGAGGGTAAGACCCCCGTAGCTGAAATCTGTACGGCTTGCTTGCTCATCTCCCAAGTAGCACGGGGCCCGAGAAATCCCGTGTGAATCTGGCGGGACCACCCGCTAAGCCTAAATATTCCCTGGTGACCGATAGCGGATAGTACCGTGAGGGAATGGTGAAAAGTACCGCGGGAGCGGAGTGAAATAGTACCTGAAACCGTGTGCCTACAAGCCGTGGGAGCGTCGGATGCAGCTTGCTGTATCTCGTGACTGCGTGCCTTTTGAAGAATGAGCCTGCGAGTTAGCGGTGTGTAGCGAGGTTAACCCGTGTGGGGAAGCCGTAGCGAAAGCGAGTCCGAATAGGGCGATTGAGTTGCACGCTCTAGACCCGAAGCGGAGTGATCTAGCCATGGGCAGGTTGAAGCGGAGGTAAGACTTCGTGGAGGACCGAACCCACCAGGGTTGAAAACCTGGGGGATGACCTGTGGTTAGGGGTGAAAGGCCAATCAAACTCCGTGATAGCTGGTTCTCCCCGAAATGCATTTAGGTGCAGCGTCGTGTGTTTCTTGCCGGAGGTAGAGCACTGGATAGGCGATGGGCCCTACCGGGTTACTGACCTTAGCCAAACTCCGAATGCCGGTAAGTGAGAGCACGGCAGTGAGACTGTGGGGGATAAGCTCCATGGTCGAGAGGGAAACAGCCCAGAGCATCGACTAAGGCCCCTAAGCGTACGCTAAGTGGGAAAGGATGTGGAGTCGCAGAGACAACCAGGAGGTTGGCTTAGAAGCAGCCACCCTTGAAAGAGTGCGTAATAGCTCACTGGTCAAGTGATTCCGCGCCGACAATGTAGCGGGGCTCAAGCGTACCGCCGAAGTCGTGTCATTGCAGCAATAGGGCCAACGCCCGCTGTGATGGGTAGGGGAGCGTCGTGTGCCGGGTGAAGCAGCAGCGGAAGCTAGTTGTGGACGGTTCACGAGTGAGAATGCAGGCATGAGTAGCGATACACACGTGAGAAACGTGTGCGCCGATTGACTAAGGGTTCCTGGGTCAAGCTGATCTGCCCAGGGTAAGTCGGGACCTAAGGCGAGGCCGACAGGCGTAGTCGATGGACAACCGGTTGATATTCCGGTACCCGCTTTGAAACGCCCAATATCGAATCCTCTGATGCTAAGCCCGTGAAGCCGTTCCGGACCCTTCGGGGAATGGAAAGTGGTGGAGCCGGCGATCCAAGGTGGTAGTAGGTAAGCGATGGGGTGACGCAGGAAGGTAGTCCAGCCCGGGCGGTGGTTGTCCCGGGGTAAGGGTGTAGGCCGTGTGGTAGGCAAATCCGTCACACGTTAAGGCTGAGACCTGATGCCGAGCCGATTGTGGTGAAGTGGATGATCCTATGCTGTCGAGAAAAGCCTCTAGCGAGTTTCATGGCGGCCCGTACCCTAAACCGACTCAGGTGGTCAGGTAGAGAATACCGAGGCGTTCGGGTGAACTATGGTTAAGGAACTCGGCAAAATGCCCCCGTAACTTCGGGAGAAGGGGGGCCATTCCTGGTGATGAGACTTGCTCTCTGAGCTGGGGGTGGCCGCAGAGACCAGCGAGAAGCGACTGTTTACTAAAAACACAGGTCCGTGCGAAGCCGTAAGGCGATGTATACGGACTGACGCCTGCCCGGTGCTGGAACGTTAAGGGGACCGGTTAGTGACCTTTCGGGGTTGCGAAGCTGAGAACTTAAGCGCCAGTAAACGGCGGTGGTAACTATAACCATCCTAAGGTAGCGAAATTCCTTGTCGGGTAAGTTCCGACCTGCACGAATGGCGTAACGACTTCTCGACTGTCTCAACCATAGGCCCGGTGAAATTGCACTACGAGTAAAGATGCTCGTTTCGCGCAGCAGGACGGAAAGACCCCGGGACCTTTACTACAGTTTGATATTGGTGTTCGGTTCGGCTTGTGTAGGATAGGTGGGAGACTTTGAAGCAGCCACGCCAGTGGTTGTGGAGTCGCCGTTGAAATACCACTCTGGTCGTGCTGGATGTCTAACCTCGGTCCGTGATCCGGATCAGGGACAGTGTCTGATGGGTAGTTTAACTGGGGCGGTTGCCTCCCAAAGGGTAACGGAGGCGCCCAAAGGTTCCCTCAGCCTGGTTGGCAATCAGGTGTTGAGTGTAAGTGCACAAGGGAGCTTGACTGTGAGACCGACGGGTCGAGCAGGGACGAAAGTCGGGACTAGTGATCCGGCGGTGGCTTGTGGAAGCGCCGTCGCTCAACGGATAAAAGGTACCCCGGGGATAACAGGCTGATCTTCCCCAAGAGTCCATATCGACGGGATGGTTTGGCACCTCGATGTCGGCTCGTCGCATCCTGGGGCTGGAGTCGGTCCCAAGGGTTGGGCTGTTCGCCCATTAAAGCGGTACGCGAGCTGGGTTTAGAACGTCGTGAGACAGTTCGGTCCCTATCCGCTGTGCGCGTAGGAATATTGAGAAGGGCTGTCCCTAGTACGAGAGGACCGGGACGGACGAACCTCTGGTGTGCCAGTTGTCCTGCCAAGGGCATGGCTGGTTGGCTACGTTCGGGAGGGATAACCGCTGAAAGCATCTAAGCGGGAAGCCTGCTTCAAGATGAGTATTCCCACCTCCTTGAGAGGGTAAGGCTCCCAGTAGACGACTGGGTTGATAGGCCAGATGTGGAAGCCCGGTAACGGGTGGAGCTGACTGGTACTAATAGGCCGAGGGCTTGTCCTCAGTTGCTCGCGTCCACTGTGTTAGTTCTGAAGTAACGAACTCGCCTTGCCGGCTGGAGTTCAAACTTCATAGTGTTTCGGTGGTCATAGCGTTAGGGAAACGCCCGGTTACATTCCGAACCCGGAAGCTAAGCCTTTCAGCGCCGATGGTACTGCAGGGGGGACCCTGTGGGAGAGTAGGACGCCGCCGAACAATCATTGTGGGAAAGCCCCGCACCTTCTGGTGCGGGGCTTTTCTGCGTTTACGGGCCGTGGTGTACGCAGAAGGCGGCGCCGGCAGAACGGAGAATGGCAGTATGCGCGATTCGTATGGCTCCGTCCCGGTGACCGCCGCTTTCCTCGCCGAGTGGCGGGAGGAGGTGTCGGCGGCCCTGGCCGTCGTGGTGGTCGGCTTCGAGGAGAAGTACGGCTACGGCCCGGGGGAGAACGCGGTCCGCTCCCCGGAGCCGGCGGACCGCGTCGCCGCTGACCGGTTCGCCGCGGAGTCCCCGGGCTTCGCCGACCTCGCCGCGTTCTACGGAGCCATCGGCGCCGTCGACATGGGCGACATCGGCAACGGCTACTTCCTGCACTCCGCGTCGCGCGCCGCCATCGAACGCATCGAGCTGCCCGAGGCCGGCGGCACCGTCCCCGCCGTACTCATCGGCTCCGACGGGGGAGGGATCCTGTACGCGGTCGCCGCGGACGGCGCCGTCTGGCGGTCGCGGACCGCCTCCGAGGACGGCGAGTTCCAACGGATCACGGGCGGCCTCGCGGAGTTCCTCGACCTCCTCCGTCGCTCCGTACACCGCTTTCAGGAGTCCGGGCAGCCCGGACTCGTATAGCGGAGGCCCTGACGCTCAGGTGACGGGAGACTCCGCTGGAAACCCCTCGCTCGGACGGCGGCGGGTGTGCCAGCCTGCTGATCATGAGCAGTGGTGCTGAGCCGGCGCTACGTGCTCACCGATGCGCTGGACGACCTCGCCGACGTGGCTGACGTCGTCGAACGCCTCGCCGTGGCCGATGTCGTCCTCAACACGGCCGCCGACCTCCTCTTCGACCACCGCAGGGCATGGACCGGGAGCGGGAAGTGGCTCCCCCGCCGCCTGTTGCAGGCCGACCCCGAACACGGCGGCGCCCTCCTGGACGGCTACCGCCGCCTCTGCGAGACCGGCGATCCGGAACGCTTTGCCGATGCCGCCGGGGAAATCCTCGCCCTCGTGGGCGGCCCCCTCCGCGAGGGCCACGCGAGAACCTGGCGCGCCGCCGCGGAGCCCGGCCCCCGCTAAGTCTGCTGAGCCTGGGCAGGTTTGGTGGCGCTGGGGCTGATGCCCCGTCCCTGGCAGGTCTGGCGTCAGGTGTCCCGGGAACGGCGGATCAGAGACGGACCGGGAGGCGGTGGGCCGGGGGTGAGCCGTCGGCGGGGGTGGAGCCGCGCGTCGCCAGGATCTCGCCTGTGTCGGCGAACTCCCAATGGGTCGCATGCCTCCCATCCTTGAACGGCCATTCGACGCGGACGACAGGGCGCCTCAACACGCTCTCGAACCAGTCGGCGCACCACTCCGCGAGCTCCTCGACCGTGCCGGAGGCCCGGAAGAAGCCGTGCTCGGGCGACTCGTGAAGGTTGAAGAGCTGGTCGCGGACTTTCCCGGCCAGCACGTGTGTGCCGTAGAAGTGCACGGCCCACTCGCCGAGCACCAGTCGGCGCGCCTCATCGAGAAGGCTGACATGGACGAGGAACGACGACTCGTCCTCGGGCCGTCCGACCTGGCTGGGCGCCCACGGCACCTGCCATTCAGCTGCCCGGGCTCGCAGGGCCGTCAGGAAAGCGAGTTCGGCCTCGTCGAAGTCCCAGGGCTCCTCGCCGTACTCCTCCGGGTCCTCGACCACGAACCAGCTGTTGACGTCCACGGGGAGACTCTAGAACCACAGGCCGCTCCCGCCGGATACTGCCTAGGGGACCAGGACGACCTTGCCGAGGTTGCGGCGCTGCTCGATGACGGCGTGCGCGCGGGCGGCCTCGGCGAGGGGGATCCGCGCGTGGACGGCGGTGCGCAGGGCGCCCGCGTCGCGCAGCTCCCACAGCTCGCGCCGCCAGCGGGCGTAGAGGTCGGGATGCCCGAGGGCGACGGCCCGCATCTGGAAGCCGATCAACGAGGCGCCGCGGAGCAGGAGTTCGTACGCCTCCACGGTGCCTCCGCCGGAGCTGTAGGCAACCAGCCGGCCGCCCGTGGCGAGGGCCCGCACGGCGGGGCCGAGGAGGTCGCCGCCGACTCCGTCGAGGACCACGTCGTACGCAGCGCCCCAGTCGGCGTCCTCGTACTGGACGACCTCGTCGGCGCCCAGGCCGCGGACGAAGGCGGCCTTGGCGGCGCTGCTGACGGCGGCGACCACGCGCCCCGCCCCGCCGCCCTTGGCGAGCTGGAAGGCGAAGGTGCCCACCGCACTGGCGGCCGCCGTGACGAGGACGGATTCGCCGGGCCGCACACGGCCGGCCTCGTACGCGCCGCGGGCCACCAGCCCGCTGCGGACGAGCGCCACCGCCTCCACGGCGCTCGCCCCGGCGGGGACGGGGGAGGCCATCGCGGTGTCCAGCACCGCGTACTCGGCGTAGGCGTCGGTGAAGCAGAGTCCGGTGACGCGGTCTCCGACGGCGAAGGCGGTGACGTCCCCACCGGTGCCGACGACCACCCCCGCCACCTCCCCGCCCAACGACACGGGCCCGCTTCCCTCCCGCACCTTGCGGACGGTGGGCAGCGTGACCCCGATGGCTTCGGTCCTTACGAGCAGTTGGCCGGGCCCGGGCACGGGCCGACCGACCTCCTCGGCGACCAGAACTCCGCCGCCCCCACCGTCGACCTCATGGCGCATGCGCAGCACAGGACCTCCCCATCCGACTCATTCATTGGGCGTTCCAACGATAGGCTCGAATTCGTAGGGGTGTCCAACGATTCTGGGTAGGGTGCTCGCATGACCTCACCCCTCGGCCACATCCAGTCCCTGCCCAGCTGGCTCGTTGGCCGCGTCGCGGCGCGCGGGCGGGGCCTGGTCGCGGAGGCCCTGGCGGCGGAGGGCCTGAAGCTCATGCAGCACGCCGTGCTGGCCGCGACCGCCGAGTACGGCCCCGTGGCGCAGGCGGACCTGGGGCGCCGGCTCGCCGTGGATCCGAAAGACATGGTCGGGATCCTCAACCACCTCCAGGAGGCGGGTCTCGTCCTGCGCACGCCGGACACGGCCGACCGCCGCAAGAACGCCGTCACCGTCACCCCACGGGGAGAGGCGGCCCTGGCCCGCTGCGCGACCCTCGCGGAAGCGGCGAACGAGCAGCTGCTGGCCCCCCTCACCCCGGCCGAACGGGACACCCTGATGGCCCTGCTGCTGCGGCTGCACGAGGCTCCCACCTCGTTTTGACACCCCCAGGAGCAGGGTTGTAGAGTCAAACGGTTGCCTCGAACTGGACAAGTTCGGCGACCACCACTCCACAGGGAATCTCTTCCGGGTGGAGTGCATTCGACTCCCCATTCGGAAACGTTGAAGCCGGGAAATCCGGTGGAAAACTTCTGATAGAGTCGGAACCGCCGGAAAGGGAAAGCGCGAAAGCGCAGAACCTCGAAAGCGCCGAGGAAATCGGACACGAAAGAGTCTGATAGAGTCGGAAACGCAAGAACGAAGAACGAAAGCCCGGAGGAAAGCCCGAGAGGGTGAGTACAAAGGAAGCGTCCGTTCCTTGAGAACTCAACAGCGTGCCAAAAATCAACGCCAGAAGTTGATACCCCGTCCACTCCGGTGGATGAGGTTCCTTTGAAAAAGACCTGCGAGGTCGCCTTCGGGTGATGCTTGCAGGCAACGAACACAGCGAGGACGTTGTGGTCAGTCGGTCTTATTCCGACCGTGACTGGCCCGCTCTTTCGTGGTGTGGACCGGATTACCGGTAAACATTCATGGAGAGTTTGATCCTGGCTCAGGACGAACGCTGGCGGCGTGCTTAACACATGCAAGTCGAACGATGAAGCCCTTCGGGGTGGATTAGTGGCGAACGGGTGAGTAACACGTGGGCAATCTGCCCTTCACTCTGGGACAAGCCCTGGAAACGGGGTCTAATACCGGATACGACTGCGGGAGGCATCTCCTGTGGTGGAAAGCTCCGGCGGTGAAGGATGAGCCCGCGGCCTATCAGCTTGTTGGTGGGGTAATGGCCCACCAAGGCGACGACGGGTAGCCGGCCTGAGAGGGCGACCGGCCACACTGGGACTGAGACACGGCCCAGACTCCTACGGGAGGCAGCAGTGGGGAATATTGCACAATGGGCGAAAGCCTGATGCAGCGACGCCGCGTGAGGGATGACGGCCTTCGGGTTGTAAACCTCTTTCAGCAGGGAAGAAGCGAAAGTGACGGTACCTGCAGAAGAAGCGCCGGCTAACTACGTGCCAGCAGCCGCGGTAATACGTAGGGCGCAAGCGTTGTCCGGAATTATTGGGCGTAAAGAGCTCGTAGGCGGCTTGTCACGTCGGATGTGAAAGCCCGAGGCTTAACCTCGGGTCTGCATTCGATACGGGCTAGCTAGAGTGTGGTAGGGGAGATCGGAATTCCTGGTGTAGCGGTGAAATGCGCAGATATCAGGAGGAACACCGGTGGCGAAGGCGGATCTCTGGGCCATTACTGACGCTGAGGAGCGAAAGCGTGGGGAGCGAACAGGATTAGATACCCTGGTAGTCCACGCCGTAAACGTTGGGAACTAGGTGTTGGCGACATTCCACGTCGTCGGTGCCGCAGCTAACGCATTAAGTTCCCCGCCTGGGGAGTACGGCCGCAAGGCTAAAACTCAAAGGAATTGACGGGGGCCCGCACAAGCGGCGGAGCATGTGGCTTAATTCGACGCAACGCGAAGAACCTTACCAAGGCTTGACATATACCGGAAAGCATTAGAGATAGTGCCCCCCTTGTGGTCGGTATACAGGTGGTGCATGGCTGTCGTCAGCTCGTGTCGTGAGATGTTGGGTTAAGTCCCGCAACGAGCGCAACCCTTGTCCTGTGTTGCCAGCATGCCCTTCGGGGTGATGGGGACTCACAGGAGACCGCCGGGGTCAACTCGGAGGAAGGTGGGGACGACGTCAAGTCATCATGCCCCTTATGTCTTGGGCTGCACACGTGCTACAATGGCCGGTACAATGAGCTGCGATACCGTGAGGTGGAGCGAATCTCAAAAAGCCGGTCTCAGTTCGGATTGGGGTCTGCAACTCGACCCCATGAAGTCGGAGTCGCTAGTAATCGCAGATCAGCATTGCTGCGGTGAATACGTTCCCGGGCCTTGTACACACCGCCCGTCACGTCACGAAAGTCGGTAACACCCGAAGCCGGTGGCCCAACCCTTGTGGAGGGAGCTGTCGAAGGTGGGACTGGCGATTGGGACGAAGTCGTAACAAGGTAGCCGTACCGGAAGGTGCGGCTGGATCACCTCCTTTCTAAGGAGCACAGTACCGATTGCAGACAAACGTTCTGCACGGTCAGCTCATGGGTGGAACGTTGATTATTTGGCATCTTCGGATCTGATGGTTCTCGAGTACTGCTTCGGCGTGGAAAGAGAAGACGGATGAGCGAGGGTGCCTGGCGCGCTGTTGGGTCCTGAAGGCACGGCCGTCTGGTCAGTCTTCAGTGCCGGCCCCAGTGAACTCGCCAGCTTGTCTGGTGGGGTGATGGGTGGCTGGTCGTTATTTGAGAACTACACAGTGGACGCGAGCATCTGTGGCCAAGTTTTTAAGGGCGCACGGTGGATGCCTTGGCACCAGGAACCGATGAAGGACGTGAGAGGCCGCGATAGGCCCCGGGGAGCTGCCAACTGAGCTTTGATCCGGGGGTGTCCGAATGGGGAAACCCGGCAGTCGTCATGGGCTGTCACCCACTGCTGAACACATAGGCAGTGTGGAGGGAACGAGGGGAAGTGAAACATCTCAGTACCCTCAGGAAGAGAAAACAACCGTGATTCCGGGAGTAGTGGCGAGCGAAACCGGATGAGGCCAAACCGTATGCGTGTGAGACCCGGCAGGGGTTGCGCATGCGGGGTTGTGGGAATGAGCTTCAGTCGTCTGCCGGCGGCTGGGCGAGTCAGAAACCGTTGATGTAGTCGAAGGACATGCGAAAGGTCCGGCGTAGAGGGTAAGACCCCCGTAGACGAAACATCAGCGGCTTGCTTGCTCATCTCCCAAGTAGCACGGGGCCCGAGAAATCCCGTGTGAATCTGGCGGGACCACCCGCTAAGCCTAAATATTCCCTGGTGACCGATAGCGGATAGTACCGTGAGGGAATGGTGAAAAGTACCGCGGGAGCGGAGTGAAATAGTACCTGAAACCGTGTGCCTACAAGCCGTGGGAGCGTCGGGATCTTCGGATCCTCGTGACTGCGTGCCTTTTGAAGAATGAGCCTGCGAGTTAGCGGTGTGTAGCGAGGTTAACCCGTGTGGGGAAGCCGTAGCGAAAGCGAGTCCGAATAGGGCGATTGAGTTGCACGCTCTAGACCCGAAGCGGAGTGATCTAGCCATGGGCAGGTTGAAGCGGAGGTAAGACTTCGTGGAGGACCGAACCCACCAGGGTTGAAAACCTGGGGGATGACCTGTGGTTAGGGGTGAAAGGCCAATCAAACTCCGTGATAGCTGGTTCTCCCCGAAATGCATTTAGGTGCAGCGTCGTGTGTTTCTTGCCGGAGGTAGAGCACTGGATAGGCGATGGGCCCTACCGGGTTACTGACCTTAGCCAAACTCCGAATGCCGGTAAGTGAGAGCACGGCAGTGAGACTGTGGGGGATAAGCTCCATGGTCGAGAGGGAAACAGCCCAGAGCATCGACTAAGGCCCCTAAGCGTACGCTAAGTGGGAAAGGATGTGGAGTCGCAGAGACAACCAGGAGGTTGGCTTAGAAGCAGCCACCCTTGAAAGAGTGCGTAATAGCTCACTGGTCAAGTGATTCCGCGCCGACAATGTAGCGGGGCTCAAGCGTACCGCCGAAGTCGTGTCATTGCAGCAATAGGGCCAACGCCCGCTGTGATGGGTAGGGGAGCGTCGTGTGCCGGGTGAAGCAGCAGCGGAAGCTAGTTGTGGACGGTTCACGAGTGAGAATGCAGGCATGAGTAGCGATACACACGTGAGAAACGTGTGCGCCGATTGACTAAGGGTTCCTGGGTCAAGCTGATCTGCCCAGGGTAAGTCGGGACCTAAGGCGAGGCCGACAGGCGTAGTCGATGGACAACCGGTTGATATTCCGGTACCCGCTTTGAAACGCCCAATATCGAATCCTCTGATGCTAAGCCCGTGAAGCCGTTCCGGACCCTTCGGGGAATGGAAAGTGGTGGAGCCGGCGATCCAAGGTGGTAGTAGGTAAGCGATGGGGTGACGCAGGAAGGTAGTCCAGCCCGGGCGGTGGTTGTCCCGGGGTAAGGGTGTAGGCCGTGTGGTAGGCAAATCCGTCACACGTTAAGGCTGAGACCTGATGCCGAGCCGATTGTGGTGAAGTGGATGATCCTATGCTGTCGAGAAAAGCCTCTAGCGAGTTTCATGGCGGCCCGTACCCTAAACCGACTCAGGTGGTCAGGTAGAGAATACCGAGGCGTTCGGGTGAACTATGGTTAAGGAACTCGGCAAAATGCCCCCGTAACTTCGGGAGAAGGGGGGCCATTCCTGGTGATGAGACTTGCTCTCTGAGCTGGGGGTGGCCGCAGAGACCAGCGAGAAGCGACTGTTTACTAAAAACACAGGTCCGTGCGAAGCCGTAAGGCGATGTATACGGACTGACGCCTGCCCGGTGCTGGAACGTTAAGGGGACCGGTTAGTGACCTTTCGGGGTTGCGAAGCTGAGAACTTAAGCGCCAGTAAACGGCGGTGGTAACTATAACCATCCTAAGGTAGCGAAATTCCTTGTCGGGTAAGTTCCGACCTGCACGAATGGCGTAACGACTTCTCGACTGTCTCAACCATAGGCCCGGTGAAATTGCACTACGAGTAAAGATGCTCGTTTCGCGCAGCAGGACGGAAAGACCCCGGGACCTTTACTACAGTTTGATATTGGTGTTCGGTTCGGCTTGTGTAGGATAGGTGGGAGACTTTGAAGCAGCCACGCCAGTGGTTGTGGAGTCGCCGTTGAAATACCACTCTGGTCGTGCTGGATGTCTAACCTCGGTCCGTGATCCGGATCAGGGACAGTGTCTGATGGGTAGTTTAACTGGGGCGGTTGCCTCCCAAAGGGTAACGGAGGCGCCCAAAGGTTCCCTCAGCCTGGTTGGCAATCAGGTGTTGAGTGTAAGTGCACAAGGGAGCTTGACTGTGAGACCGACGGGTCGAGCAGGGACGAAAGTCGGGACTAGTGATCCGGCGGTGGCTTGTGGAAGCGCCGTCGCTCAACGGATAAAAGGTACCCCGGGGATAACAGGCTGATCTTCCCCAAGAGTCCATATCGACGGGATGGTTTGGCACCTCGATGTCGGCTCGTCGCATCCTGGGGCTGGAGTCGGTCCCAAGGGTTGGGCTGTTCGCCCATTAAAGCGGTACGCGAGCTGGGTTTAGAACGTCGTGAGACAGTTCGGTCCCTATCCGCTGTGCGCGTAGGAATATTGAGAAGGGCTGTCCCTAGTACGAGAGGACCGGGACGGACGAACCTCTGGTGTGCCAGTTGTCCTGCCAAGGGCATGGCTGGTTGGCTACGTTCGGGAGGGATAACCGCTGAAAGCATCTAAGCGGGAAGCCTGCTTCAAGATGAGTATTCCCACCTCCTTGAGAGGGTAAGGCTCCCAGTAGACGACTGGGTTGATAGGCCAGATGTGGAAGCCCGGTAACGGGTGGAGCTGACTGGTACTAATAGGCCGAGGGCTTGTCCTCAGTTGCTCGCGTCCACTGTGTTAGTTCTGAAGTAACGAACTCGCCTTGCCGGCTGGAGTTCAAACTTCATAGTGTTTCGGTGGTCATAGCGTTAGGGAAACGCCCGGTTACATTCCGAACCCGGAAGCTAAGCCTTTCAGCGCCGATGGTACTGCAGGGGGGACCCTGTGGGAGAGTAGGACGCCGCCGAACAATCATTGTGGGAAAGCCCCGCACCTTCTGGTGCGGGGCTTTTCTGCGTTTACGGGCCGTGCGGATCCGATATCCCGTTGACCCGACGTGGGACGGGGCGTTGGATTCGGTGCATGGAACAGCATGTGATCCGGTCCGTGCGGGCCGACGAATGGCAGAAGGTCAAGGAACTGCGGCTGGCCGCGTTGAGTGATCCGGCGGCGCCGATGGCGTTCCTGGAGACCGTCGAGGAGGCCGCCGCCAAGCCCGACGCGTTCTGGCAGGACCGGGCGGCCGGCGCGGCGGAGGGGGTGCACGTGCGGCAGTTCGTCGCCGAGGCGCCCGACGGGCGGTGGGACGGGTCCGTCACCGTGTTCATCGAGGCCGCCGGCGGCAGGGACTTCCTGGAGCAGGTCGTCGAGGCCGACCAGGGGCACGTCGTCGGGGTGTTCGTGCGTCCCGAGCAGCGGGGGAGCGGGCTGACCGACGCGCTGTTCGCGGCGGCCCTGGACTGGGTGTGGGCGCGGGAGGAGCCGGTGCTGGAACGCGTACGGCTCTTCGTGCACGAGCACAACGAGCGAGCCGGCGGCTTCTACCGGCGGTTCGGGTTCCGGGCGAGCGGGCTGGTGATCCCCAAGCCGGACGACCCGACGGCGAAGGAGCACGAGTACGTGATTGGTCGGCCTTAGCGGGCGTCGGCGGGCCAGTCCGGCCAGCGGGAGCGGGCCTGTTCGCGGCTGCGGCAGAGCGCAAGGAGGGGGAGGGCGTCGTCCTCGAGGAGCTCCGGGAGCCGGGGGACGGGGGCGACGGCCGCCACGTCCTCCAGGACCAGGGTCAGTGGTGGGTCGAGCCGACCGTGGGATGACCGTGCGGCCATGCGGCGGCCGTGCTCGACCACGTCTGCGGCGAGGGCGGTGAGGAGGGGCATCGCACCCGGGTGGGTGCGCGGTTCCTCCAGGGGTTCGCCCAGTACGTAGAGGGTGCCCCCTTCGGCGGCGAACGAAGCCAGGGTGAGGGAATCCGTACGGTTCGGTTTGCAGGCCTCGCGGATGTGGATCGACGTCAGGCAGGACAGGGCGCGGGCCGTCAGCTGCTGGGCCTGCTCGCGGCGTTCGGGGTGGGCGGTGAGCGCGCTTTCGAGCTCGCCGGCGCTGCCGGGGGCCGCCTGGGGGTGGGTGCGCAGGATGCGTACGGGGTCCTGGGCGGCGGTGCCCTGGGCCCAGCGGGCCAGCTGCTTGAACGGGAGGCCGTCGAGGGCGGCCGCCTGGAGCCAGCTGCGCAGGAGGGTTTCGGCGGTGTCCGCGAGGGCGCTGTCGATGCGGGCCTGGGGGCGTACGGGGGCCAGCAGGGCGACGGCGCGGGCGGCGGCGGTGTCCCGGTCGGCGCAGCCGTCGGCGGGGTTCCAGTGCATGCGGGCCGGGGTGTCGCACAGGTGCGAGGGGTCGTAGAGGAGGACCGGGCCGAGCTTCGCCCGGGCGTCCTTGGTCTCCGCCCACAGGGCGGGGGAGGACGTGACCACCAGGGCGGCGCCCTCCGCGGCCGCGAGGGCCTGGGCGGCGAGGCGGTGGCGTTCGGCCGGGTCGGCGTAGGCGAGGCGGGGGGCCGGGGCGGCGGCGGTGGACCTCGCGGGGGCGTAGCCGAAGCCGTAGCGGTAGGCGTCCTTGGCGGGGGTGGGGGTGTCGCCGAGCGAGGTGTAGCGGGCGGGGCTCGGTCTGCGGGGTGGCGCGTGTCCCGTGCCGGGTGCGTGTACGGGGTTCGGTGCCGGTGCCGAGGCTGAGGCGTGTGCGGCTGCCGCCGGCGCTGCCGCTGACGGGGCGTGGGACGGGGAGCGGCCGGGGAGTGCCGGCTCGGGGTGCGGCGGGGTGCCCGAGGTCCTGCCGGGCGCGGGCGGCTGCGTCCGCGGGCGGGCCTCGTGGGGCGCGGGGTCCCATGGGCGGGCCTCGGCCGGCGCCGGGGCGGGGTGCGTCTGGGCGGGGTCCCCCTGGGGGGCCTCGGTCGGTGCGGGGTGCATCTGCGTGGGAGCCGTGTGGTGTGGCTCGGCCAGTGCGGGGTGCGTTCGTTCGGGGTCCCCCCGGTGGGGCTCGGCCGGGGCGGGGTGCGTTTGTGCGGGGGCCGTGCGGTGGGGCTCTGCCTGCGCGGGGTGCATCTGGGCGGGGTGCGTGCGGTGGGGCTCGGCCGGCTGGGGCTGCGGCTGTTGCCGGGCTTGGGTGCGGCGGGCCTTGGTGCGGGCCACGATGCCCATGGTGAAGATCGTCAGGACCAGCACGACCAGGAGCTGGCTGATGAACAGGCCCCAGAACAGGCCCCACCCCGACAGCGCCGCGGGGTCCGTGTCGGGCCAGGCGCCGGGGATGTCGTGGGGTTGCGTTATCAGGGCGCGGACGGCCCCCGGGGTGCGGGTGAAGGTGACGGTGGCCGGCCAGGCGCCCCGCGTGAAGAGGGCCGCGAGGCCGGTGGCGGACCAGACGAGGACGGCGAGGCCGAGGAGGAAGGCCAGGAGGCCGACGAGGACCCCGTCGGGGACGCCGCCGGCTCGCGCGGGGGGCTCCGTACGTCTCGCGTCGGGCATGGTCAGGCCACCGTGGTCGCTGATCCGGGGCCGGAGCCCCGCTGGCGTTCGATGTACAGGGCTCGTTCCTCCGCTTCGAGTTCGGCGGCCAGCAGGTCGTCGGGGAGCTGCTGGGGGGTGGAGGACTCGGTCATCGCGCGGTCGGTGTAGACGAGGGGGCGTTCGGTTTCGGTGATCAGGTGTTTGACGACCTGGACGTTGCCGTTGACGTCCCAGACGGCGATGCCGGGGGTGAGGGTCGGGATGATTTCGACGGCCCAGCGGGGCAGGCCGAGGACGCGGCCGGTGGCGCGGGCCTCGTCGGCCTTCTGGGCGTAGATGGTGCGTGTGGAGGCCATTTTGAGGATGGCGGCGGCCTCGCGTGCGGCGGCGCCGTCGACGACGTCGGAGAGGTGGTGGACGACGGCGACGAAGGACAGGCCGAGGCGGCGGCCGAACTTCAGGAGGCGCTGGAAGAGCTGGGCGACGAAGGGGCTGTTGATGATGTGCCAGGCCTCTTCGACGAGGAAGATGCGCTTCTTGCGGTCCGGCCGGATCCAGGTGTGTTCCAGCCACACGCCGACGATCGCCATGAGGATGGGCATGGCGATGGAGTTGCGGTCGATGTGGGAGAGGTCGAAGACGATCAGGGGGGCGTCGAGGTCGATGCCGACGGTCGTGGGGCCGTCGAACATGCCGCGCAGGTCGCCGTCGACGAGGCGGTCGAGGACGAGGGCCACGTCGAGGCCCCAGGCCCGGACGTCGTCTATGTCGACGTTCATGGCCTGGGCCGATTCGGCTTCGGGGTGGCGGAGCTGGTCGACGATGTCGGTGAGGACGGGCTGGCGGTCCGTGATGGTGTCGACGACGTAGGCGTGGGCGACCTTGAGGGCGAAGCCGGAGCGTTCGTCGAGGCCGTGGCCCATGGCGACTTCGATGATGGTGCGGAGCAGCGCGAGCTGTCCGGTCGTGGTGATCGCCGGGTCGAGGGGGTTGAGGCGGATCCCGTCGTCGTTGGCGGCGATGGGGTCCAGGCGGATGGGGGTTATCCCCAGCTGCTGGGCGATGAGGTTCCATTCGCCGACGCCGTCCTCGCCCTGGGCGTCGAGGACGACGACCTGACGGTCGCGGAAGCGGAGCTGGCGCAGGACGTAGGTCTTCTCCAGGGCTGATTTTCCGTTGCCGGATTCGCCGAGGACGAGCCAGTGGGGGGCCGGGAGCTGTTGGCCGTAGAGCTGGAAGGGGTCGTAGATGTAGCCCTTGCCGCTGTAGACCTCGCGGCCGATGATGACGCCGGAGTCGCCGAGGCCGGGGGCGGCGGTGGGCAGGTAGACGGCCTGGGCCTGGCCGGTGGAGGTGCGTACGGGCAGGCGGGTGGTCTCGACCTTGCCGAAGAGGAAGCTGGTGAAGGCGTCCGTCAGCGCGGACATGGGATCTCGCATGGCGGCTATTCCCTCCAGCTAGCGTCGGATGCCGGTGGCGAACGGCAAGGTGTTGACGAAGGCGCGGTGGTGCTCGCGGTCGCACCATTCGAGCTTCAGGTAGGACTTGCCGGCGGAGGCGCGGATGGTGCGCTTGTCGCGGGCGAGGGCTTCGGGTGAACGCGAGGACACCGTGATGTACCCGACGAGGTTGACTCCGGCAGCGCCGCTGGCGAGATCTTCACCCCTCTGGTCGAGGCGGCCGTGGGCGGCGATGTCGCGGGGGTCGACGGTGCGGTTCATCTTGGCGGCGCGGGAGGCGTCGGCTTCGTCGTTGGTCTTCTCGGTGAGCATGCGCTCGATGGCGACCTCGGTGGGTTCGAGGTCCATGGTGACGGCGACGGTGCGGATGACGTCCGGGGTGTGGACGAGGAGGGGGGCGAGGAAGTTCACGCCGACGGGGGTCATCGGCCACTCCTTGACCCAGGCGGTGGCGTGGCACCAGGGGGCTCGGGTGGAGGATTCGCGGGTCTTGGCCTGGAGGTAGGTGGGCTCCACGGCGTCGAGTTCCGCCGGCCAGGCGTTGCGCTTGGTCATGGCCTGGATGTGGTCGATCGGGTGGTCCGGATCGTACATGGAGTGCACGAGGGAGGACAGGCGTCCCTGGCCGAGGGGCTGGCGGACGCGGATGTCGGCTTCGGCGAGGCGGGCGCAGATGTCGGTGAGCTCGCGGGCCATGACGATGGCGAGGCCGGCGTCGCGGTCGAGTTTGCGGCCCTTGGTGCTGCCGGCGCGGGCGATGGTGTTGGCCTCGGCGGCGAGCTCGCGGGTGTAGTGCATGCAGGCGACGAGGTAGGCGCGGTGCTGCTCCGAGGAGGTGGAGACCATCGACTGGAGCTGGTCGTAGGAGTCGCGCAGCCAGGTGGGGGCCGTGGCGTTTCCGCGCTGGGCGACGTCCTTGGCGTGGGCGTCGGGGTCGGCGGGGAGGGTGCGGGCGAGCATCTGGAGGCGGGTGACGAAGCCGTCGCCGTTGGCGACGTGCTTGAGGAGGGTGCCGAAGCGGTCGACGAGGGCTTCCTGGTCCTCGCTGTCGCGCAGGCCTACGCCGGGGCCCTCGATCTCGATGGCGGCCGTGACGGTTCTGCGGTCGGCGTGGAGGAGGACGGCGATCTCGTCGGGGCCGAAGGGGGCGGCGAGCCAGTTGATGCGGCCGATACCGGGGGGCGGGCCGATCTCGACCTCGCGGCCGTCGGCGGCGCGGGTGCCGGCCTCCATGGCGGAGGAGCGGTAGGTGGTGCCGCGGCGCAGGGTGCGCTTGTAGCTGCGGGTGATCTCGAACCACCGGTAGAAGGTGCGGCCCTTGTAGGGGACGTACACGGCGGCGAGGGCGAGCAGCGGGAAGCCGGCGAGGCTCACGATGCGGAGGGTGAGGTCGGGGACGAGCAGGCCGCTCATCATGCCGAAGAAGGCGCCGGTGATGATCAGGGCGATTTCGCCGGTTTCGCGGTTCTTGCCGACGATCGCGTTCGGCCGGGCGCGGCCGATGAGATACGTGCGGCGGGGCGCGACCGGGTGGAGCTGGTGGGACTGGGTCGTCAACGCCCGTCACCTCCTGTGTTCCTCGTACTCGAGCCAGTGCGGGGCGGGGGCGTGGCGGAGGGGACACTTCCGCCGGTGGTCCCGCTGCCGGAGCGGCGGCTGCTGTGGGCGGCCATGCCTCCGGAGATCTGGTTGGCGTCGCCGCCGCCGGAGCCGCCGCCGGCGCGGTGGGCGCCGCCGCGGCTGCTGTGGGTCTTGATGCCCTGGGAGACGAGGGAGGCCGGGGAGCTGATGACGGCTGCGGCCTGGGCGCCGTCGGTGGCCTGTTTGCGGTTGGAGCGGGCGGAGGCGATCTCGTCGCCGAAGCCGGGGACGAAGCGGTAGATCATCGCGGAGGCGAAGATCGCCAGGAGGATGATGGCGAGGCCGGAGACGACGGCGGAGAAGGCGTTGGGGCCCTTGTCGCCGGCGAGGGCGCCGGCGAGGCCGAGGACGATCACGATGACCGGTTTCACGAGGGTGACGGCGATCATGATGCCGGCCCAGCGGCGGACGTGGCCCCACATGTTGCGGTCGACGAGTCCGGCGTAGACGACGGTGCCGAGGAGGGCGCCGACGTAGAGCAGGGCGGCGCGGATGACGAGCTCCAGCCAGAGGACGCCGGCGGCGAGGACGGTGACGAGGGCGACGACGATCAGCATGATCGGGCCGCCGCCGATGTCGTCGCCCTTTTTGAGGGCCTCGGAGAAGGAGCCGAAGAAGACGTCGGTCTGGCTGCCGGTGGCGGAGGCGATGACCTCGGTGATGCCGTCGGTGGCGGAGACGACGGTGTAGAGGATCAGCGGGGTGAAGGCGGAGGCGAGGACGGTCAGCCAGAGGAAGCCGATGGCTTCGGAGAGGGCGGTGCTGAGGGGGACGCCGCGGATGGCGCGCTTGGCGACGGCCAGCAGCCACAGGACGAGGGTCAGGACGGTGGAGGCGGCGAAGACGACGGCGTACTGCTGGAGGAAGGCGGGGTTGGTGAAGTCGACGTTGGCGGTGGACTTCACGGCTTCGCTGAGCTTGCCCACGATCCAGGCGGCGGCGTCGGCGCAGCCCTTGGCGAGGGAGGCCAGGGGGTTGATGGCGTCGCCCGCGCCGTCACTGGGGGCCAGTCCGGAGCCCGTTCCCCTGCCGGTGCCCTTGTCTGCTTCGCAGTACTGCTTGGCGGGACCGTCGAGCAGGGCGCACGGGTCGTTGCTCGCCTGGGGGCTGGGAGTGCCCGTGGGGGCGGGGGTGCCCGTGGGTGTGCCGGAGGGAGGGGGTGTGGTGTTGGGGGACGGGGCGGCGTAGGCGCGTGTGGTCAGGGAGACGAGGGCGAGGTGCACGGTAGCGATCACGCCCAGCCTGCGCGGGAAGCTAGCGGGCATAGGTGAAGCCTCCGAACTCCTTGATGGCCTTGCTCATGTCGTCAGACGTCGAGACGGGGACATCGCCGGGAACCGGGGCGGGTCCGTCCTGCTGTGTGTCGTTGACGACCTTCCAGTCGTCGGCCACCCAGCTGAGTTCGAAGGTCCAGGTCTTCCAGGTGGTCCGGACCGGATCGGTGGACTTCTCGCCGGACATGCCGATCACACCCGTGTACCAGACCGCGATCTTTGCCGAGGTGGGGCTGTAGTTCTCGACGCGGGTGCCGATCGGGATGGTGCGGGTCACGAAGGTGTTGCCCTGGGGTGGGGCACCGTTCGAGTCGAGCCCGAGCCGGGCGAGGAAGGCCGGCCCGTAGGCGGCGTCCTGAGGCCCCTTCAGGGCGGCCGCCGCCTGGGGCGCGTAAATGCCGTCCACGAGGACGTGCCGGGTGTTCTTGTTGAACATGCCGTCGGAGCCCAGGGCTACCGCGTAGTTGGCGGCTGCCGATTGGGCGCCCTGTTCGTCGTGGGCGAAGCCCTTGGGGATGCCGGCCGTTTTGGTGGTGACCGGGGCGGTGCCCGTGGGGGCCGTCGAGGTGGTGGTCGGGGCCTTGTCGGAGGTGGTGGTGTCCGGGGTGTCGCCCGAGCGGTTCGCGAAGGCGATGGCGGCGAGGAGCAGGACGACCACCCCGACCACGGTGATCAGGCCGCGGGAGGGGCGGGGGGTGCGGCGGGGGCCGCCGTACGGGTCGGAGGGCGGGTCGGGGAGCCGGGTGCGGGTCTGGCCGGTGCCGCCGACCTCGGCGTGGCCGGTGCCGCCGCCGTACTGGTCGTCGTTGCTCATTGCGTGTCCGCCCCCTCCGCGTCGTACGACGGTAGCGCTCGTTCCCGCTCAGGCGCGGTGTGGTGATTCCTCATCAGGGTGCGGCCGGGCGCTGCGGTCCGGCTAGACGGCCATCCCGTAGACGATCGTGAAGAGGGTGCCGAGGGAGCCGATGATGAAGACTCCGGTGAGGCCGGCCACGATCAGGCCCTTGCCCTGTTCCGCGCTGAAGGTGTCGCGCAGGGCGGTCGCGCCGATGCGCTGCTTGGCCGCGCCCCAGATGGCGATGCCGAGGCAGAGGAGGATCGCGACGGCCATGACCACCTCGATCATGACCTTCGCCTCGTTGCCGAGGCTGCCGAACGGCCCCCAGTTCGGGGCGATTCCGCCGATGATGGTGGTGATGTCGCCCTTTTCAGCTGCCAGGATCATGTAACTCACCGCCCCTGTATGGGTAGTTCCGGTAGCCCGTGCCCGGTGGCAGGGGTCACGCCCTATCTTCGCTGATGAAACCGGCGGCGTCGCCGACTTGGCCGGTCTCTTTACCCGTTCTCTCGGCCCGCGCCCCGTATGCGCACCCTGAGCAGGTCACTCTGTGTATCACGGGGGGTGACCCCGGGCAATGATTGTCGGCCCGGGGTGCGCGGGGCCGTGTGAGGGGCGGCCGTTCGGGCTAATGGGGGGAGGGCGGGGCAGCGGGGGAGCGTACGGAGGCTTGAGGGGCGCACGGGTGTCGGGCGGGCGCCGCTGGGGTGGGGGGTGGGGGCGGGCCGAGACGGGCCGTTTCGGGTCTCCCGTCGGTGACGGGGTGTTACGCGGCCCAGTGCGCGGGGCGGTTGAGGTGCGGGGGGATGCGGGTCTCGGGGGTGCCCCGGGCGGCGTTGACCTGGGCCTGGGTGAGGAAGAGGGTGTCGCGCAGGTCGGCTCCGCGCAGGTCGGCGTCGCGGAGGTCCGCGCCGATCAGGTCGGCTCCGCGCAGGTCGGCGCGGCTGAGGTCGGCGGCGATCAGGTAGGCGCCGCGGAGGTTGGCTCCGCGCAGGTCGGCGCCGGAGAGGCGGGCGCCCATGAGGTCGGCGCCGCGGTGGTTCTTCTTGCGGCCGGGGGTCTTGGCGCGGACCAGCTCGCTCGTCTCGAGGAGGAGGGCGTTGACCTCCTGGCGCAGGGCCGGGACGTCGAGGGCGGTGAGGGTGGCGGCGTCGGCGCGGGTGAGGGCCTCGGTCTTGGCGAGGGCGGTGCGCAGGGCGGGGTGGAGGGTGGCGGCCGCGGGGCGGGTGAGGGCTTCGGCGGTGTAGAAGAGCAGCTCGTGGAGCTGCCGCATGACGGGGAAGGCCTCGAACACGGCCTCGCGGGTCTCGGGGTGGGTGCGCCAGTCGCGGCCCTCGAAGGTGACCTGGGAGATCTGCTGCCCCGCGCCGAAGCAGTCGAAGACGGTGCAGCCCTGGAAGCCCTGGTCGCGCAGCCGGGTGTGGATGCCGCAGCGGAAGTCCTGCCGGAGGTTCTTGCAGGGGGTGCCGGCGGGCTTGTTCACGGCGAAGTCGGCGGACTTGGCGAAGGGCAGGGCGACGCAGCACAGGGCGAAGCAGTTCGAGCAGTCGGCCTGGAGCAGGGGCAGCGGGGTGGTGGACACCCCTCCATTGTCCCCGGATCTCCGGAGTCCCTTGATCCGGGCGGAGGGGGCGGGGGAGCATCGCGTGCATGACAGAAGTGATCGCAGTTGCCGTCATCACCCTGCTCGCCGTGATCAGTCCCGGTGCGGACTTCGCGATGGTGGTCAGGAACAGTTATCTGTACGGGCGGCCCACGGGTCTGTTCGCGGCCGCGGGGGTCGCGGCCGGGGTGCTCGTACACGTGTCGTACACGATGCTCGGGGTGGGTCTGCTGATCGCCTCGTCGACCGCCCTGTTCACGGCGATCAAGCTGGCGGGCGCGGTGTACCTGGTGTGGATCGGGATCCGTACGTTCCGGGCGCGGGCGGAGCTGACGGTGGACCTGGAGTCGGGGCCGGGGCTGACGCGGGTGGGGGCGCTGCGGTCGGGGTTCTTGACCAATGTGCTGAATCCGAAGACGACGCTGTTCGTGGTGTCGACGTTCACGCAGGTGGTGAACCCGGGGACGTCGGGGTGGCAGCAGGCGGGGTACGGGCTGTTCATGGCGGCGGCGCACCTGGTGTGGTTCGGGGCGGTGGCGTTGTTCTTCTCCAACTCGCGGCTGCGGGAGCGGATGCTGAAGGCGCAGAAGGCGCTGAACCGGGCGATCGGGTCGGTGCTGGTGGGGCTGGGGGTGGGGCTGGGCTTCGCGCGCTGAGCGGGCGCGCGGGCCGGAGGGGTGGCGGGGTGGCGGGGGTGCAGGGCCTGGCGCGTCGGGTTACCTGTGGGTAGCGTGCGGCGGCATGGATGCTGAGGACGGGTTCTACGAGCGGCTCGGCGAAGGGCGCTTCCTGGCCACCGCGGCGACGCGCGGGCCGTGGGACGCGGGCTCCCAGCACGCCGGGCCGCCGGCCGCCCTGCTCGGGCGGGCCGTCGAGGAGCGGCCGGGGGCGCGGGCCGACATGCGGATCGCCCGCATCACGTACGAGATCCTGCGCCCGGTGCCGATCGGGGAGCTGGAGGTGACCACCTCGGTGCTGCGGGCCGGGCGCGGCACGGAGGTGGTCGAGGCGGCGCTGGCCCCGGCGGGCGGGGCGCCGGTGATGCTGGCGCGGGCGCTGCGGATCCGGGTGGCCGGGGAGCCGGTGCCGGCGGTGGTCCCGGCGGCGGTGGTGCCGCCGCCGGGGGAGGTGGGGGTGACGCCGTTCTTCCCCGTGCCGTGGGAGACGGGCTACCACTCCTCGGTGGAGGCCCGGTTCACGGAGGGGGCCTTCGTCGAGCCGGGGCCGGGGACCTGCTGGATGCGGATGCGGGTGCCGTTGGTGGCGGGCGAGGAGGTGCGGCCGCTGGACCGGGTGCTGGTGGCGGCCGATTCGGGGAACGGGATCAGCGCGGTGATGGACTTCGGCCGGTTCGTCTTCGTCAACGGCGACCTCACCGTCCACCTGCACCGCCACCCGGTGGGGGAGTGGGTGTGCGTGGAGGCCCGTACGAGCGTGGACGCGGCCGGGATCGGCCTCGCGGACTCCCGCCTGCACGACGAGAAGGGGCCGATCGGGCGGGGGGCGCAGAGCCTCTTCGTGGCCGGGCGCTGAGCTCTTGCCCCGGCCGGCCGTACGTGTCGCGGGGTCAACCCCCGTTCTGCTGACCGTAGTCGGTATGGCAGGCTCGGGCGGATGGAGGCGCTCAGGGACACCGATCCCGCTTGTATAGGCAGTCACGCCCTGCTGGCCCGGCTCGGGGCCGGTGGGATGGGACAGGTCTACCTCGGGCGGTCGCCCGGTGGGCGGCTCGTGGCCGTCAAGGTGGTGCGCGAGGAGATCACCGGGCATCCGGAGGCGCTGGCCCGTTTCCGGCGGGAGGCCCATACGGTGAGGGCCGTGCGGTCGGCGTACACGGCCAACCTGATCGACGCCTCGCTGGAGACGGCCCCGTTCTGGCTGGCCACCGAGTACGTGGCGGGCCCTACGCTCGGCAACGCGATCGGCGCGCGTGGTGCGTTGCCCGCGCAGACGTGCCGGCGTCTGGGAGCGGCCTTGGCCGAGGGCCTGGCGAGCGTGCACGCGTACGGGGTCACGCACCGGGACCTGAAGCCGCAGAATGTGATCCTCGGTGCGCAGGGCCCCCAGCTGATCGACTTCGGCATCGCGCGCGGGGTCGGCGCGACGGCCCTGACGCAGGACGGTCAGGCGCCGGGCACCCCCGGGTACACCGCCCCGGAGGTGCTGCTCGGGGGCGAGGCCGCAGCTGCGGCCGATGTGTTCGCGCTCGGCGCGACGCTCGCGTACGCGGCCACTGGCCGGCCGCCGTTCGGGACCGGGGTGGCCTCGACCGTGGGCTACCGGGCGGTGCACGAGCCGGTCGACGTGGCCGGTGTGGAGCCGGGTCTTGCGGCGCTGATCGAGGCCTGCGTGGCGAAGGATCCTGCGGCCAGGCCGGATCCCGCGGAGGTCATACGGCGGTGCGGAGTGCGGGACGCGCTCGTGGACGACCCCGCGTACACGGCGCTGCTGGCACTCGGGGAGCCGGTGCCGCTGCACGAGATGCGTACGCAGGGGCCGGGGTACCCGTACGTGCCGACGCAGGCCGCAGTCCCGGCGGCAGCGCGTCGCGAGGGTCGTCCCGCGGTGTGGGCCGCCGCGGGCGTGGCGGTGCTCGCCGCGCTGTCGCTGGCCGCGTGGAAGCTGCTACCGCTCGGCGGGGCCGGCGGCCCGGGGGATCAGGCCCGGGGAGGCCCCACGGGCGTCACGGGCTCGCCCGCGCAGAGCGGGGCGGCCCCGGCCTCCGGTGGAGCGTCCACGCCCGGTGCTTCCACGGCGGGTGCGTCCACACCCGGTGCGCCTTCGCCCGGCGCGCCCAAGTCTCCGGCCGAGTACATCGAGGGCAACCAGATCTCGCACTACTTCTGGCATCCTTCCGCGGATCCGGCCCTGGCCGCCCACGGCGTGGGCCAGTGCAACACTGCGGTGGACCAGAAGCCGCCGGGTGCCGACATGCAGACGTCCGCCAAGGTCACGGGCGGTTCGGTGACCATCGAGATGCGGATCAAGTACGCGGAGATGAGCCCGGTCAAGCACGAGCCGTACTACGTGTCGGTGGCCGTCAGAGCCCCCCATGACCTGGATGTGTCGGGCAAGCCGTTCAAGGTCGACAACAAGGCGGTGGGGTTCACGAGCAAGCCGGTCGACATCTACGGCAAGTGGCCTTCCAGCGAGTTCCTGACCCTCAAGTACCCGGACGACTTCGCGGAGCACCTGGACGGCAAGACGTACCCCGCCGTGCCCCTGACGAATGACCCGGGGGACTGGACGCTGGTCTTCTACCACGTCGAGGATGACCCCAAGAAGTACGTGAGCATCAACTGCTCGGGCTTCCGAGTGGGGTAGTCCGGTCAACGACACGCGCGGTTCGTCCGCGAAAGTGGATGGGATGGGGGAGTGTTGACGGATGCGCAGATTCTGGATGGTCGGGGGAATCGGGGTCGGACTCTGTCTGGGCTTCCTCGTGCTCATCGTGGTGGGGACGTACTCGGCCGCTGCCGGTCTCGTGGGCGGTGCGGGGGGCGGCAGGGCGCTCGGCCTCGCCAAGGGTGCCGTGCCCCAGCAGTACCAGGGCCTCGTGCAGAAGTGGGGCACCCTGTGTCCTGCGCTCACCCCCGCGTTGCTGGCCGCTCAGCTCTACTCGGAGAGCGGCTGGGACCCGCGTGCGGTCAGTCCTGCGGATGCGCGCGGGATCGCGCAGTTCATCCCGGGTACCTGGGCCGGCCACGGCATCGACGGTGACGGCGACGGGGACCGGGACATCTGGGACCCCAACGACGCGATCCCGTCGGCGGCCTCGTACGACTGCCAACTCGCCAAGGAAGTCGCCGGTGTTCCGGGTGACGCCACATCGAACATGTTCGCGGCCTACAACGCGGGCGCGTACGCGGTCATCAAGTACGGCGGGGTCCCTCCGTACAAGGAGACCCAGGGGTACGTGAAGTCGATCACCGGCCTGGCGAAGAGTTTCGAACGGCCCGTCGGCCGGGTGGCGCCCGCGCAGCAGGCTGCCGGGGCCGTGTACTTCGCGCAGAAGCAGCTCGGGACGCCGTATCTGTGGGGTGGGGACGGGACGGCCGCGGACAACGGGCGGTTCGACTGTTCCGGGCTGACCAAGGCGGCGTACGAGAGCGTCGGCATCGAGCTGCCGCGTGTCGCGAACGACCAGTACAACGCCGGGTCGCATCCGTCGCGCGCCGAACTCCTTCCCGGTGATCTGGTGTTCTTCTCCGATGATCTGACGAACTCTCGGGCAATCCGGCACGTCGGGCTCTACGTCGGCGGCGGCTACATGATCAACGCGCCGTTCACCGGCGCGGTCATCCGTTTCGACAAGATCGACACGCCCGACTACTTCGGCGCGACCCGCGTGACCAAGGAGGGGGCCGAGGCCCTTCCGGAGCGATCGGGGTCAACTTCCAAGCCCTAGCGACTCTCTGTGAAGCGCAGGCCCTGAGCTGCGGCGATGAGTCTCTCTTGGATAACGTTGGAGTGATCATTCGGTGGAGAGTGGAACGTCCCAGGCAGAACGGGCGTTCCATGAGCACGGGGGGTCGTTCGGCTGGGGGGCTGAAGGGGGCGCACACCGTCGTGCGCCCGCAGGGGACCTACGCAGGCAAGGGGCCGTGGCACATGGCTGGACTCACGACCGGTGGGCCGAACGTGGATGTCAGCCTGCTGTACGGGATCAACTCCCTCTCCCGGCACGCCCCCGGCTGGTTCGACCGGGCCGTGGCCTTCGCCGGGTCGTACGGGCTCCCGCTGGCCATGGTCCTGCTCGTGCTGTGGTGCTGGCGCGGCGCCAGGCGGCAGGACGAGACGACCGCCGCCGAGTCGTTCGCCGCGCTCGTGTGGGCCCCGCTCGCCGCCGCCGTGGCCCTCCTCGTGAACGTCCCGCTGCGCGGATTCGTCGCCCGGCCGCGGCCGTTCCTCCAGCACGACGGCATCGAAGTGCTCGGCGGCGCGGGCGCCCCCGGCTCCGGGTTCTCCTTCGTCAGCGACCACGCCACGCTCGGCATGGCCCTCGCCGTCGGGGTGTTCCTCGTCAACCGCCGGCTCGGGCTCGTCGGGATCGGGCTGGCGCTCGCCGAGGGGATGTGCCGGGTCTACCTCGGCGTCCACTACCCCACCGACGTCATCGGCGGCTTCGCCCTCGGCACCGCCGTCGTCCTGCTCCTCGCCCCGCTCGCCATGGCGGCGCTCGCCCCCGTCGTCAGGGCCGTCGCCCGCTCGGCCCGGTTCGGAGTGCTCGTACGGGCCCGCGAGCGCGTCGTGGCCCGGCCCGTCGAGCTGGCGCAGCGGCCGGCCGAGAGCGACCTCGCGGCGTAGGCCGTGTCGAGCCGGAGCCGGCTACGGGCTCCAGAGCGCCAGCAGGAGCGCCACCAGCAGGCACAGGGCCGCCGCGGCGAAGCACAGCCGCACCGCCGTCGGCCGGGAGCGCGGGGTCACTGCTCGCCGCCCCCGCCGCGCCCGCCCCGATGCTCCGTCCCCCTGCCGTCGCGGCGGTAGCGGGAACGCAGCCACAGCCCGGTCGCCACGGCGGCCGCGGTGGTGAGCCCGACGGCCAGCGCCACGTCGGCCGGCCCGTCCGCCGAGCCCACCGGGCGGGCCCAGGCGGCCGCGGCCGGGGTGAGCACGAGCAGCAACGCCCAGCAGAGGGCGGCGAGGGAGCGTGCGGTACCTGGCATGGAACCAGCGCAACCGCTACCCGGGCCCCCGGCCAGCCGGGACGTCCGAACGGAGGAAACGGAAGAAGAGGGTCAGCCCGCGGTGTGTCTGCCGGCGTCCCTGCGGGCCAGGTCACGGGAGCGGCGGGCCGGCCCCGTCCAGCCGCAGCTGCACACGGCCAGGCAGAACGAGCCGCGTTCCGCGGTGCTGGTGGAGTGGCCGACGGGCGGCCGAGCCGGTTCCGCGTGGTCTCGCGGGTCGGGCACAACGGTAAACGGAGCGACCGGGGTCGCCTTGGTGTGCGGGTCCACCCCTCCACGGTACCGGGGCCCGACCGCAGCCGGTACGGCCCCCGGAACCCGGCGGCCCGTTACGGGAAACCCCGGACCTCGTTAACCGGAGCGGGTGGGGGCCTCGGGCAAACAGCGGTCACGCGTTGGGGGTTGGCAGGCGATGGTGGTGCACCAGCACAGGCGACCGAGAAGGCGTGCGGGTGAGGCGGTGGTCGCCGTCTGTGCGGCCCTGGCCGTGGCGGCGCTCAGCGCGTGCGGCGCGGCGAGCGGCACGGGCACCGACGGCGGCAGCGGCCCGGCCGGCGGCAGCGGCCCCGGCGGCGGGAGCGCGAAGGGCGCCCGTGACGACCGGCCGCCGGGAGACCCGGCCGCCGCGGTGCGCGGGGCCGCCGACGCGCTGACCGCCGCCGGGAGCGCGCAGACCCGTACGGCCATGGAGATGGCCACCGGCGGCACCCGGGTGACCATCCGGGGCGAGGGCGGGGTCGACTTCCGCAAGCGGATGGGCCAGCTGCTGGTGATGCTCCCCGCCGACGTGAAGGGGCAGCCCGAGCACCGGCCCATCACCGAGCTGCTCGTCCCCGGCGCGCTCTACATGAAGAACCGGGGCGCCGGAGTCCCCGACGACAAGTGGGTCCGGCTCGACACCACCACCCTCTCCGACGGGAACCTCGTCACCGGCGGCGCCACCGACCCGGTGGCCGCGGCCGAGCTGCTGCGGGGCGCGCAGGAGGTCACGTACGTCGGCGAGACCGACCTGGCCGGCACCAAGGTGCGCCACTACCGGGGTACGACGGACATCGCGCGGGCCGCGCAGAGCGCCTCCCCGGGCGTCAAGGGGGCCCTGGAGGCGGCGGCGAAAGGGTTCAGCAAGGACAGCGTCCCCTTCGACGCCTACCTCGACGAGGAGGGGCGGCTGCGCAAGGTCCGGCACCGCTTCACCTACGTCAAGAATGGCGTGATCGATGTCTCCTCGACCACGCTGCTCTACGGTTTCGGGACTCCGGTGACCGTCGTATTGCCCCCAAGCGGGGACATTTACGCCGGGAAGATCGCCGAGTAGCCGTCCGGGCGGTCCGAAGCGGTGCCTCCGGGCCATGGCGCCGCTATCCGGAAATGGTCCATCCGTGTCATGCGCGGAACGGGGCCCGCTCCCTAGGCTGGGATGCCGAGCGCCGACGGGCGAGGACGGCAGAGAGAGGTGACACGCGTGACTCCCGCAGGCGGCATGTCGGTGCAGGACCACGTGGCGCTCGCCGAGATCGAGCTGTGCGGCGAACTGATCATCGCGGCCTCGGCGGCGGCCGAGGACCGGCTGAGCCAGGACCGGATCGACGAAGTGCTGATGAGCGTCTGCCCGTAGCCGCGGTGGCCTGCGGGGCCGCGCCCCCGGACGGTGTCCGGGGGGCCGGCGCGGGCGGGGCCGGTCGTCAGCTGCGCAGCAGGCGGGCGATGGCCTTGGTGGCCTCCTCGACCTTCGCGTCGATCTCGGTGCCGCCTTTGACCGCGGCGTCCGCGACGCAGTGGCGCAGGTGCTCCTCCAGTAGCTGGAGGGCGAAGGACTGGAGGGCCTTCGTACTGGCCGAGACCTGCGTGAGTATGTCGATGCAGTACACGTCCTCGTCGACGAGGCGCTGGAGGCCGCGGATCTGGCCCTCGATCCGGCGCAGTCGCTTGAGGTGCTCGTCCTTCTGGTGGTGGTAGCCGTGGACGGCTCCGGAGCCCTCCGCCTCGATGGTGGTCATCGGTCCTCCCGTGGTCCGGAAAGAGGGGTTATACCCCTCATGGGTATAGGGTACTTCGCCCAGGCCGGGGGGACAGGGGTCCGTGACGCCCACTCTGCCTGATGGAGGACACTGGGGAACGGCCGGTTAGCCGTGGCCGGGGGATGCGCCTAGCATCAGCCTGACCGAATCCAATGCACCCCGAGGACCTCACGTGCGATTTCGTCTGACCCCCAGGGAGACGAGCTTCTACGACATGTTCGCCGCATCCGCGGACAACATCGTCACGGGCTCCAAGCTCCTGATGGAACTGCTCGGAGCGGATCCCTCCGCCCGGGCCGAGATCGCGGAGCGGATGCGGGCGGCGGAGCACGCGGGCGACGACGCCACTCACGCGATCTTCCACCAGCTGAACTCGTCCTTCATCACGCCGTTCGACCGCGAGGACATCTACAGCCTCGCCTCGTCGCTCGACGACATCATGGACTTCATGGAGGAAGCGGTCGACCTGGTCGTCCTCTACAACGTGGAGGAGCTGCCCAAGGGCGTCGAGCAGCAGATCGAGGTGCTGGCGCGGGCGGCCGAGCTGACCGCCGAGGCCATGCCGCACCTGCGGACGATGGAGAACCTCACCGAGTACTGGATCGAGGTCAACCGCCTCGAGAACCAGGCCGACCAGATCCACCGCAAGCTGCTCGCCCAGCTCTTCAACGGCAAGTACGACGCCATCGAGGTGCTGAAGCTCAAGCAGATCGTCGACGTCCTCGAAGAGGCCGCCGACGCGTTCGAGCACGTCGCGAACACGGTGGAGACCATCGCCGTCAAGGAGTCCTGAACCTCGTGGACACCTTTGCGCTGGTCGTGACCATCGGTGTCGCGCTCGGCTTCACATATACGAACGGCTTCCACGACTCGGCGAACGCCATCGCCACCTCCGTCTCGACGCGGGCCCTGACGCCGCGCGCGGCGCTGGCGATGGCCGCCGTGATGAACCTGGCCGGTGCCTTCCTCGGCAGCGGGGTGGCCAAGACGGTCAGTGAGGGCCTGATCGAGACGCCGCACGGCAACAAGGGCATGTGGATCCTGTTCGCGGCCCTGATCGGCGCGATCGTCTGGAACCTGATCACCTGGTACTTCGGGCTGCCCTCGTCCTCCTCGCACGCGCTGTTCGGCGGCATGGTGGGCGCGGCGCTGGCCGGCGGGACCGAGGTGATCTGGTCGGGCGTGGTCGAGAAGGTCGTCATCCCGATGTTCGTCTCGCCCGTCGTCGGCCTGGTGGTCGGCTACCTGGTGATGGTCGTCATCCTGTGGATGTTCCGGCGGGCCAACCCGCACAAGGCCAAGCGCGGCTTCCGTATCGCGCAGACGGTCTCGGCGGCGGGCATGGCGCTCGGCCACGGTCTGCAGGACGCGCAGAAGACGATGGGCATCGTGGTGATGGCCCTGGTCATCGCGGACGTGTCGGCGGCCGGCGACCCGATCCCGGTGTGGGTGAAGATCGCCTGTGCCGTGATGCTGTCGCTGGGTACGTACGCGGGCGGCTGGCGCATCATGCGTACGCTCGGCCGCAAGATCATCGAGCTGGACCCGCCGCAGGGCTTCGCGGCGGAGACCACCGGTGCCTCGATCATGTTCGGCTCGGCGTTCCTCTTCCACGCGCCGATCTCCACCACCCACGTGATCACCTCGGCGATCATGGGCGTGGGCGCGACCAAGCGGGTGAACGCGGTCCGCTGGGGCGTCGCCAAGAACATCATCCTCGGCTGGTTCATCACCATGCCGGCGGCCGCGCTGGTGGCGGCGGTCAGCTTCTGGATCGTGAACCTGGCGTTCGTCTAGCCGGAGCCGGCTTCCCCTGCTGGGGGTCCGGGGGTCATCCCCCGGGGGATGCAGTATCACCATGCCGGCGGCCGCGCTGGTGGCGGCGGTCAGCTTCTGGATCGTGAACCTGGCGTTCGTCTGAGCGCGGACGTGAAAGCGGGCCGGCTCCCCCCACCCAGGGGGAGCCGGCCCTTTTCTTTCGCCCTGCGGTGGCACCGCCATGCAGCACCGCAGGACGTTCAGGCGGGGTCCGGCGTCTAGCCGAAGCGGCCCGAGATGTAGTCCTCGGTCGCCTGGACGGACGGGTTGGAGAAGATCCGGTCCGTGTCGTCGATCTCGATCAGCTTTCCGGGCTGGCCGACGGCGGCGAGGTTGAAGAAGGCGGTGCGGTCGGAGACGCGGGCCGCCTGCTGCATGTTGTGCGTCACGATGACGATCGTGAAGCGCTCCTTCAGCTCCCCGATCAGGTCCTCGATGGCGAGGGTGGAGATCGGGTCGAGGGCGGAGCAGGGCTCGTCCATCAGCAGGACCTGCGGCTCGACCGCGATGGCGCGGGCGATGCACAGACGCTGCTGCTGGCCGCCGGAGAGGCCGGAGCCCGGCTTGTTCAGGCGGTCCTTGACCTCGTTCCAGAGGTTGGCGCCCTTGAGGGACCGCTCCACGATGTCCGCGAGCTCGGACTTCTTGTAGCTGCCGTTCAGGCGCAGGCCCGCCGCCACGTTGTCGAAGATCGACATGGTGGGGAAGGGGTTCGGGCGCTGGAAGACCATGCCGACCGTGCGGCGGACCGCGACCGGGTCGACGCCGGCGCCGTACAGGTTCTCGTCGTCCAGCAGAACCTTGCCCTCGACGCGGCCGCCGGGGGTGACCTCGTGCATGCGGTTCAGGGTGCGCAGGAAGGTGGACTTGCCGCAGCCGGAGGGGCCGATGAAGGCCGTCACGGAGCGGGGTTCCACGGTCATCGAGATGTCGTCGATGGCCTTGTGGGTGCCGTAGAAGGCGGAGAGGCCGCTGACGTCGATTCGCTTGGCCATGAGGGTCACTTCGCTTTCATTCGGTCGCGTCAGCGACCGGTCTTCGGGGCCTTCCAGCGGGCTATGCCGCGGGCCACCAGATTGAGGATCATGACGAAGGCGATCAGGACGAGCGCCGCGGCCCATGCCCGGTCGTAGGAGGCTTCACTGCCGACCTTGTACTGCTCCCAGATGTAGAGGGGGAGCGAGGACTGGGCGCCTTCGAAGGGGTTGCCGTTGATCAGCTGGGTGCCGAAGACCAGCAGCATGATCGGCGCGGTCTCGCCGGCGATGCGGGCGATGGCGAGCATGACGCCGGTGGCGATGCCGCCGATGGCGGTGGGGAGCACGACCTTGAGGATCACGCGCCACTTCGGCACGCCGAGGGCGAGGGCGGCCTCGCGCAGCTCGTTCGGGACGAGCTTGAGCATCTCCTCGGTGGAGCGGACCACGACGGGCATCATCAGGATCGACAGGGCCATCGAGCCGGCGAAGCCGGAGGGGCCGAAGCCGAGCGCCAGGTTCCAGGTCGTGAGGATGAACAGGCCCGCGACGATGGAGGGGATGCCGGTCATGACGTCGACGAAGAAGGTCACGGCCTTGGCGAGGCGGCCCTTGCCGTACTCGACCAGGTAGACGGCGGTCAGCAGGCCGATGGGCGCGGCGATCAGGGTGGCCAGGGCGACCTGCTCGATGGTGCCGAGCAGCGCGTGGTAGACGCCGCCGCCCTCCTCGAAGCTGGTGACGCCGTTCATCGAGTGGCTGAGGAAGTCGCCGTCGAGGGCCTTGATGCCGCGGCTGATCGTGGTCCAGATCAGCGAGAGCAGCGGGATGACCGCGAGGACGAAGCAGACCCACACGAGGGAGGTCGCGACGCGGTCCTTGGCCTGGCGGCGGTTCTCGACGACCGAGCTGGCGACGTACGTGATCGCGACGAACAGCAGCGCCGAGATCAGGCCCCACTGGACCTTGCTGTGCAGGTCGGCGACGGCGCCGGTGCCGCAGCCGAGGGCGACCGAGAGGGCCGCGATGCCGGCCGGGGCCCAGCGGGGCAGGCCGCCGCGGGTCAGGCCGGCGGGGGAGGAGGACTTGCGGGCCCCGACGGGGCGCGGGTCCTGGAGTGCGTGGCTCATCAGGCGTTCGCCCCCGAGAAGTCCTTGCGACGGGCGATGATCAGGCGGGCTGCGCCGTTGACCAGCAGGGTGAGCAGGAAGAGGACCAGGCCGGAGGCGATGAGCGCGTCACGGCCGAACTCGTTGGCCTCGTCGAACTTCGCGGCGATGTTCTGCGCGAAGGTGCCGCCGCCGGGGTTCAGGACGTGCAGGGAGATCAGGAAGCTGGGGGAGAGGACGGTGGCCACGGCCATGGTCTCGCCGAGCGCGCGGCCGAGGCCGAGCATCGAGGCGGAGATGACGCCGGAGCGGCCGAAGGGCAGCACCGACATGCGGATGACCTCCCAGCGGGTCGCGCCGAGGGCCAGGGCGGCTTCCTCGTTCATGCGCGGGACCTGGAGGAAGACCTCGCGGCTGACGCTGGTCACGATCGGCAGGATCATGATCGCGAGCAGGATGCCGACGGTGAAGAGCGAGCGGGCGACGCCGACCTGGGTCTTGTCGAAGACGTAGGTCCAGCCGAGGTACTCGTCGAGCCAGAGGTTCAGCCCGTTCAGCTGCGGCACCAGGAAGAGGGCGCCCCAGATGCCGTAGATGATCGACGGCACGGCGGCCAGCAGGTCGACCACGTACGCGAGGGGCGCGGCCAGCTTGCGCGGCGCGTAGTGCGAGATGAACAGGGCGATGCCGACGGCGATCGGGACGGCGATGGCCATCGCGATGACCGAGCTGACGACGGTGCCGAAGAGCAGGACGGCGATGCCGAAGACGGGCGGGTTGGCCGACGCGTTCCAGTCGAGGGTGGTGAGGAAGTTGCCCTCGTTCTTCGACAGCGCGATCGAGGCGCGATAGGTGAGGAAGACGGCGATCGACGCCATGATCACCAGGAGCAGGACGCCGGAGCCCTTGGAGAGGCCGGCGAAGATCTTGTCACCGGCACGGCCGGTGGACCTCGCGCTCCTGGAGACCGGCGGAGCCGGTTCTATGTGCGTGGGTGTGGTGGAAGCCATGGTCTTTCCGGTCTGTGTGGGGGGCGGGCCCCCTGGCGGCGGTGCACCGGATTTCCCCCGGGTGGAGGGGGAGGGTCCCGGGTCCCGGGCCGATCAGCGGATCGGCCCGGGCCGGGAGGGTGTGGCTAGGCCAGCGACTTGATGGCTTCGCGGACCTTGGTGTTGATCTCGGCCGGGATCGGCGCGTAGCCGTTCTCGGTGAGGACCTTCTGGCCCGCGTCCGAGGCGGTGTACTCGAGGAAGGACTTCACGGTGCCGAGGGTCTCGGCCTTGTTGCCCTTGTCGCAGACGACCTCGTAGGTGACCAGGACGATCGGGTACGCGCCCTCGGCCTTGGTGGTGTAGTCGAGCTTCAGGGCCAGGTCGGAGCCGGTGCCGGCGACCTTGGCGGCGGCGATGGCCTTGGAGGCGTTCTCCGGGGTGGCCTTGACCGGGGCGCCGGCGCCGGTGTTGACGTCGACGGTCTTGATGCTCTGCGAGGTGGCGTAGGAGAGCTCGAAGTAGCCGATCGCGCCGTCGACGGCCTTGACCTGGGAGGCGACACCGGCGGAGCCGGACGCGGCCTGGCCACCGGGGGCCGGCCACTTCTTCGCGGCGTCGTAGGTCCAGGCGTCGGGGGCGGCGGCCTTGAGGTACTTGCCGAGGTTCTCGGTGGTGCCGGAGTCCTCGGAGCGGTGGAAGGCCTGGATGGCGGTGGAGGGGAGCGTGACGCCGGGGTTCAGCTTCTTGATCGCCTCGTCGTCCCACTTCTTGATCTTGTCGTTGAAGATGTTCGCGAGGGTCGCGGCGTCCAGGTTCAGCTTGTCCACGCCGGAGACGTTGAAGCCGATGGCGATGGGGCCGCCGACCATCGGCAGGTTGATGCCCTGGCCGCCGGTGCAGACCTTCTTCGAGTCCTCGACCTGCTCGGGCTTCAGCGCCGAGTCCGAGCCGGCGAAACCTACGGTGCCCTGGTTGAAGGCGACGATGCCCTCGCCGGAGGAGGAGGACTTGTAGTTCACCTCGACGCCGGAGCAGGCGGCCATGTAGTTCTTCACCCAGAGGTCCACCGCGTTCTTCTGCGCGGAGGAGCCGGAGGCGAGGAGCTTGCCCTTGGCGCCTTCGCACTTGATGTCGCCGGGCGCCGGGGCCGAGGCCTTGGTGGTGCCGTCGGCGCCGGTCTTCGTGTTGTCGTCCGAGCCGCACGCCGTGAGGACCAGGGCGCCGGACACGACGAGGGCCCCGAGGGCGGAGGCACGAAGCCGGTTCTTGCGCTGAAGCTTCACTTTCGGGTGTTCCTTCCGAGGGGCCGCCGGCCGCTTTCTGTTTCGGGGCGGCGTGCGAAGAGGACTACGGGCTGCTGTGGTGCGGCGCCGTGTTTTCCCGATCGGCTCGCACCGTGCGCTACCGAAATTAGGCAGAACAGGTGAAGCGGTCGACCGCGCTTGGTGAACGGGGGGTGAACCATGGCGGACGGCCCGGTGCGGATGGGGTGGTTTGTACCTGGGCGCAATCGGGCGTTATCCGCCCGTTATGCCGCTGTTACCCTCTCGGGGCCGTTGCCCTGGCCGTTGCCCTGGCCGGGCGGGATGGCCGGATTTCGCCGGTCCCGTGCCGGGGAGCCCGCCCCGTCCAGCGTCTCAGACTTGACCGGCCGACGCCGGGCGCGGGCTGCCGCTGCGCGGTGCGAGGTCCCCGACCCGCCCTTCGCCCGTTCCCAGGGGCGCTGCCCCTGACCCCGCGCCTCAAGCTCCCCCAGCTACCGCTGGGAGGTGCCCCCAGGGGGGCTGGAGAACCCGGGGCTCCGCCCCGGACCCCGATACCGGGCGCTCCGCGCCCGGTGCGCTCAAACGCCGCGCCGGCTGGATGTATCCAGCCCCGCCGGCGATTGAGGCGCGGGGGGCCGGGGCGCAGCCCCGGGGATCAGCCCGCGTGGCGGCGGGGTCAGGGGAGGGCGGGGGCCGGGTGCCAGATGTGGTGGAACGAGAGGCGGGCCGCCTCCACCGCGTGGCGCTGGTCGGCGTGCAGCACGCCCAGCGCGTACGCCGTCGCCGGGGCGATCCGCGGGGTGCGGGCGGCCGTCGCCGAGGCGGTGGCGGCCTCCGACGCGTCCCGGTGGAGGTCCAGCGCCTCTCCCGCCGCCGAGAGCCGGGCCACGTCCCCGCCCAGCACCTCCCGCGCGTACCGGTGCACGCGCAGCAGCCGGCGCACCTCGTGCCAGGAGGCGTCCTCGTGCGCCGCGTACGGGGTGCCCTGCGCGGCGGGGAGCGCGCAGACGGCTCCCGTGAGCCGGGTTGCGGTCACCTCCGCCAGCGGTTCCAGCACGTCCCCGACCCGGCCCCGCGCCGCCACCGGGTTCAGCGGCACCTCCGAGGCCAGCACCGCCACCGCGTCCGCGACCGCGTGGAAGCGGGACGACCCGAGGGCCTGGAGGGTGGCCGAGTGCGCCCGCGTGCGCGCCAGCGTGAGCTGCCGCTCCAGCAGGGCGCCCGCCCGCGCCGAGCCCACCGTGAGGGCGCCCGGCGCGGCCGCCCCGCCGCCCCGCGGGGCCGGCAGGTCGGGGGAGCCGGACAGCCGCTGCAGGGCTTCCATCAGCCGCGACAGCCGGGCGGCGTACGCGTGTTCGTCGGCCAGTGTGGACGACAGCCAGACCAGCTCCGTGCGCAGCGAGTCCGCCCAGCGCGTCTCGGTGACCGCCCGGAACGTGCTCAGCGATCCGGCGATCCGGCGCGCCGCGCTCCGCAGCCCGTACGCCGCCTCGCCGCTCTCCGCCGCGTCGGCGGACGGGCCGCCGGCCGCTCCGGCTTCGTGCAGGCGCAGCGCCCGCAGGAACGCGGTGGCCTGGGACCGCAGGTACACGCCGAGCACGTCACCTGCGGTCGGGTCGTCATGGTTTGGCAGAGCCACGCCGGCGCCTCCGGGCGTCTATGAGCATCTCCTGTACGTGCCGCAGCGGCTGGCCCTCGGCGTCGGTGCTGTGCCGGGTCCATTCGCCGTCCGGGCCCAGGTGCCAGGAGGAGGTGGCGTCGGACATGCCGGTCTCCAGCATCCGGTCCAGGGCCGCTCGGTGGGCCGGGTCGGTGACCCTGACCAGCGCCTCGATGCGGCGGTCGAGGTTGCGGTGCATCATGTCGGCGCTGCCGATCCACACCTCGGGCTCGCCGCCGTTGCCGAAGGCGAAGACCCGGGAGTGCTCCAGGAAGCGGCCGAGGATGGAGCGGACCCGGATGTTCTCCGACAGGCCGGGGACGCCGGGGCGCACGGCGCAGATGCCGCGCACCCAGATGTCGATGGGCACGCCCACCTGGGAGGCCCGGTAGAGGGAGTCGATGAGGGCCTCGTCGACGATCGAGTTCATCTTCAGCCGGACCGACGCCGGGCGGCCGGCCCGGTGGTGGTCGGCTTCCTTGTCGATGCGGGAGATCAGCCCGTCGCGCAGGGACTTGGGGGCGGTCAGCAGCCGGCGGTAGGTCTCGCGGCGGGAGTAGCCGGAGAGCCGGTTGAAGAGGTCGGACAGGTCCGCGCCGACCTGCGGGTCGGCGGTGAGCAGGCCGAGGTCCTCGTACAGGCGGGCGGTCTTGGGGTGGTAGTTGCCCGTGCCGACGTGGCTGTAGCGGCGCAGGGTGTCGCCTTCCTGGCGGACGACGAGGGAGAGCTTGCAGTGCGTCTTGAGGCCGACGAGGCCGTAGACGACGTGGCAGCCGGACTCCTCCAGCTTGCGCGCCCACTTGATGTTGGCCTGCTCGTCGAAGCGGGCCTTGATCTCGACGAGTACGAGGACCTGCTTGCCGGACTCCGCGGCGTCGATCAGGGCGTCGACGATGGGGGAGTCGCCGGAGGTGCGGTACAGCGTCTGCTTGATCGCGAGGACGTCCGGGTCCGCGGCGGCCTGTTCGAGGAAGGCCTGCACGGAGGTGGAGAAGCTGTCGTAGGGGTGGTGCAGCAGCACGTCGCGCTCGCGCAGTGCGGCGAAGATGTCGGGCGCGGACGCGGACTCCACCTCGGCGAGGTCCCGGTGGGTGCCGGCGACGAACTTCGGGTACTTGAGCTCGGGCCGGTCCAGGGAGGCGATGCCGAAGAGGGCGGTCAGGTCGAGCGGGCCGGGCAGCGGGTACACCTCGGCGGCGCTGACGTTCAGCTCCTGCACGAGGAGGTCCAGGACGCCCGGGTCGATGGACTCCTCGACCTCCAGGCGGACGGGCGGGCCGAAGCGGCGCCGCATGAGCTCCTTCTCCAGCGCCTGGAGGAGGTTCTCGGCGTCGTCCTCCTCCACTTCGAGGTCCTCGTTGCGGGTGACGCGGAACATGTGGTGCGCGAGCACCTCCATGCCGGGGAACAGCTCCTCCAGGTGCGCGGCGATGACGTCCTCCAGGGGGACGTAGCGCTGCGGGGAGGCCTCCAGGAAGCGGGAGAGGATCGGCGGCACCTTGACGCGGGCGAAGTGGCGGTGGCCGCTGACGGGGTTGCGCACGACGACGGCCAGGTTGAGGGAGAGGCCGGAGATGTACGGGAAGGGGTGCGCGGGGTCCACGGCCAGCGGGGTGAGCACCGGGAAGATCTGGTTGCGGAACAGGGTGAAGAGCCGTGCCTGCTCCTTCTCGGTGAGGTCGGGCCACCGGATGAGGTGGATGCCCTCCTCGGCGAGCTGGGGGGCGATGTCGTGCTGGAAGCACGCGGCGTGCCGGGCCATGAGCTCGCGCGAGCGGGTCCAGATCAGGTCCAGTACCTCACGGGGCTGGAGGCCTGAGGCCGAACGGGTGGCGACGCCGGTCGCGATGCGGCGCTTGAGTCCGGCCACGCGGACCATGAAGAACTCGTCGAGGTTGCTCGCGAAGATCGCCAGGAAGTTGGCGCGCTCCAGCAGCGGGGTCGCGGGGTCCTCGGCGAGCTCGAGCACCCGCTCGTTGAAGGCCAGCCAGCTGCGCTCCCGGTCGAGGAACCGGTTCGGGGGGAGCTCGCCGGTGTCGTCCTTGTCCTCGTAGGCGTCCAGGTCGGCGTCGAGGTCGGGATCGAGGTCGACGTGGCCGGTCACGCGGGCGGCGTGGGGCCGGTGGGCGGCTATGGACCCGAGGCGGGGCTTGCTGCCGCCGTCGCCGCCGTCGGCCTTCTTGCCCGTGCCCGTGCCTGTGTCTGGACCTGTGCCGCTGCCGGCACCGGTACTGCCCGTTCCGTTTCCGGTCGCGGGGGTGTGAGACGAGTGCTGTGCGGGGACCTCGGTGGGGCCTGCGCTGGGCTGGTGGCTCATGACTCCATTCTTCCGCGCACGCGGCAGGACAGGCGCGTCGGAAGGGTCTGCCGTGAGGCGGAGTCGGGGCTGCATGACGTGAGGCTCGCAAGCACGTCTGAATGCCCGGTTAATGGCGTATGGCTTCTAGGGTCGGGGAAGCGGCGACCGGTGCCCGGCGGCCGGGCGGGCCTCCGCTGCCGGCCCGGGAGCGCGCGCAGCACGTACGGGGCGGCGAGCGGGGCCTGCGCCCCCACGGAAGCCGCGCCGAGCGGCGGGACCAGTACGCCCCGGAGCCGGCGGGCGCCGCTGCGGGCATGGTCGTCCCCCTGGTCGTCCCCACCGGTTTGAACGCGTTCGGAACATCGTGCGGCCGGGCCGGGGCCCAGGTGCTTATGTCGGGCATACGCGGTTCTGCCGGGCTTCTCAGCCGGGACTCAGATTGCTCTCATGATCCGGGGACAGAGTCAGAGACATGACCGAGAGCTTCCGCCGCGAAGGCGAGTACCCCCAGGAGAACGGCCCGGCCCGGAACGCGCCCTTCGGGGACGACTGGCAGCGGGGGCGCGAGCGGCTGGCACGGGACGCCGGTGCCGCCGGCTATCCGCCGCCGCCCCCGTACCCGCCGGCGGCCGCCCCGGCTCCCGGGTGGCACGAGGCGCACCAGCCGCCCGTCATCCAGGGCGAGACCGTCCCGGCGGCCGGCGGCAGCGGCGGCAGCGCGGGCAGCGGCGCCGGGTGGGACGCCTGGGGCTCCGCGGCCGCCGCCGGCCCGGCCGGCCCCGCGCACGCGGCCCGCGCCAAGCGGCCGGTCGCGCTGCTCGCCGCCGTCGCCCTCGCGGCGGCCCTGGTCGGCGGCGGAACGGCCGTCGCCGTGCAGCAGCTCCTCGGACAGGCCGGCGCCGCCGTCGCCGGCGTGAACGGCACCAACGTCTCGCAGTCCGCCAACGGCACCGTCTCCGGCGTCTCCGAGCAGGTCAGCCCGTCCGTCGTCCGCATCGACACCCGCACCGCCTCCGGCCAGGGCACCGGCTCCGGCATCGTGCTCACCGCCGACGGCGAGATCGCCACCAACAACCACGTCGTCAACGGAGCCTCCGAGATCCAGGTGACGATGAGTGACGGGAAGAAGTACAGCGCCAAGATCGTCGGGACCGACCCCGGCAAGGACCTCGCCCTCATCAAGCTCCAGGGCGCCGGCGGCCTGAGGCCCGCCAAGCTCGGCGACTCCGACCGCCTCAAGGTCGGCGACCAGGTCGTCGCCATCGGCTCCCCCGACCGCCTCACCGGCACCGTCACCAGCGGCATCGTCTCGGCGCTGAACCGCGAGGTGAACGTGCCCAAGTCCGAGAACCGCCAGCAGCAGAGCCCGCAGCGCCAGCGCGGCGGCTGGCCGTTCTCGTACGACGGTCAGCAGTTCAACGGCGACACCGGCGCCAACACCACCTCGTACAAGGCCATCCAGACCGACGCCTCCCTCAACCCCGGCAACTCCGGCGGCGCCCTCGTGAACATGAACGGCGAGATCGTGGGCATGCCCTCCGCGATCTACTCGCCCTCCAGCGACGGCTCGAGCGCCGGCAGCGTCGGCCTCGGCTTCGCCATCCCGGTCAACACGATCAAGGCCGACCTCGACTCCCTCCGCAAGGGCGGCCCCGGCGGCGGGAGCAGCCAGGACAACGGCTCCGACAGCAGCGGCAACGGCTTCGGCATCTCCTTCTGACACCCTGGGACGTGCCCCGCGCACCGACCACCACCCCTGGGGGACCCCGACCATGAATCCCGCCGAAGGCGACCCGCAGCGCATCCTCGTCGTCGACGACGAACCGGCCGTGCGCGAGGCCCTGCGCCGCAGCCTCGCCTTCGAGGGGTACGAGGTGCGGACCGCCGTCGACGGGCTCGACGCCCTCGACCAGGCGGCCGCGTACGCCCCCGACCTGATCGTCCTCGACATCCAGATGCCCCGGATGGACGGCCTGACGGCCGCCCGACGGCTGCGCGCCGCCGGCAGCGTCACCCCGGTGCTGATGCTGACCGCCCGGGACACCGTCGGCGACCGCGTCACCGGCCTCGACGCGGGCGCCGACGACTACCTCGTCAAACCGTTCGAACTGGACGAGCTCTTCGCCCGCGTCCGCGCCCTGCTGCGCCGCAGCTCCTACGCCGCCCCCGCCGCCGGCCCGGAACCGGCCGGCGACGCCCTCTCCTTCGGCGACCTGCGCATGGACCTCGCCACCCGCGAGGTCACCCGGGGCGGCCGGCCGGTGGAGCTGACCCGCACGGAGTTCACCCTGCTGGAGATGTTCCTGGCGCACCCGCGCCAGGTGCTGACCCGCGAGCAGATCCTCAAGACGGTGTGGGGCTTCGACTTCGAGCCCAGCTCCAACTCCCTGGACGTCTACGTGATGTACCTGCGCCGCAAGACCGAGGCGGCCGGCGAGCCGCGCCTCGTGCACACCGTGCGCGGGGTCGGCTACGTCCTGCGCGCCGGCGAGGGCGGGCCCGAATGACGGGTCCCGCCGACCGGTTCCGCGCACTGCCGCTGCGCTCCCGGCTGGCGCTGCTGGTCACCGTCGCCGTCGCGGTGGCCGTCGCGGCGGTGGCCGGGGCGTCCTGGGTGATGGTGCGGGCGCAGCTCAACGACCAGCTCAACCAGTCCCTGAGGGCCACCGACCCCAGCGAGCAGGTGCTCCGCACCCTGCGCGAGGGCTGCACGCTGCGCCCGCCGCCGAACCAGATGGACATCGCCGGGGACCTGAACGCGACCGTGCAGATCGTCACCGCCGAGGGCGGCCGCTGCTGGGTGAGCGGACGGACGGACCTGCCCGCCACCCAGACCGACCAGGACGTCGCCGCCGGCCGCAGCACCGCGCGGCTGCACGACGCCACCACGGCCGACGGCGACCGGATGCGCGTCTACACGATCGGCCGGCGCCTGACCACCGGCGGGCCGACCTTCGGGATCTCCATCGCCAAGCCCCTCGCCGACATCGACAAGCCCCTGTCCACCCTGGCCTGGGTGCTGCTCCTGGTCTCGGGCATAGGGGTCGTCGGCGCGGGCGCGGCCGGCCTGTGGGTGGCCCGCACGGGGCTGCGGCCCGTGGACGAGCTCACCGGTGTCGTCGAGCACGTCGCCCGCACCGAGGACCTGACCGTGCGCATCCCGGACGAGGGCGACGACGAGATCGCCCGCCTGTCGCGTTCCTTCAACGCGATGACCGCCGCGCTCGCCTCCTCCCAGGAACGCCAGGCCCAGCTGATCGCGGACGCCGGTCACGAGCTGCGTACGCCGCTCACCTCGCTGCGCACCAACATCGAGCTGCTCGCGCGCAGCGAGGAGACCGGCCGGGCCATCCCGCCCGAGGACCGCCGCGAGCTGCTCGCCTCGGTCAAGGCGCAGATGACGGAACTCGCCGCGCTGATCGGGGACCTCCAGGAGCTGTCCCGCCCCGACGCCGCCCCGCACGCCCCGCTCGGCGTGGTGGCCCTGCACGACATCGCCGCCTCGGCGCTGTCCCGGGCCCGGCTGCGCGGCCCCGAGCTGCGGTTCGGCTCCGCCCTGGAGCCCTGGTACGTGCGGGGCGAGGCGGCGGCGCTGGAACGGGCGGTGGTCAACCTGCTGGACAACGCCGTGAAGTTCAGCCCGCCGGGCGGCGCCGTCGAGGTCTCGCTGCGCGCGGGCGAGCTGACCGTACGCGACCACGGGCCGGGGATCCCGCCCGAGGACCTCCCGTACGTCTTCGAGCGGTTCTGGCGCTCCGAGTCGGCCCGTGCCCTGCCCGGCAGCGGGCTGGGCCTGTCCATCGTGGCCCGCACGGCGGCCCGCTCGGGCGGCGGCGCCGAGCTGCGCGCCGCCGCGGACGGGGCGGGCGGCACGGAGGCGGTGCTGCGCATCCCGGGCGCGCCGTCGCCTCCGCCGTCGGAGCAGCCGTCGCCGCGGCCGCCGTCGCCGTCAGTTGTGCCGGAGCAGTGAGGCGACCAGGCCGGAGCGGGTGTTCGGGAAGTCCATCGGGACGATGCCGAGGCCGGTGCGGCCGCTGAGTTCGGAGCCGTCGACGAAGCCGTGGACCTGCGGGTTCAGCCGGTCGGAGTTCCAGCGCGGGGGCATGTACGCGGCGGTGCTGACGTAGTTGACGAAGAGCCTGCCGGGCTCCCGGACGGCCTTGCGGAAGTGGTCCTCGATGCGGACGCGCTTGGCGAAGGGCTCGGTGTTGTAGTCGTCCTGGATGTCGAAGACGCCGCCGTCGCCGTAGCGCAGGCCCGGCAGGCCGGCGTTGTCGGCGAGGAGGACGACCCTGCCGCGGGCCTGCCCGAGGGCGGGCAGGGTGTCGGAGATCCGGAAGAGGGGGCGCCAGCCGCGGCGGTCGAGGTAGTCGTCGAAGACGGCGCGGAAGGCGGCGTCGGAGTCGGTGGAGTACTCCTGCTTGACGCGCATCAGGACCGTCTCGGAGGGGTGCGCGGCGAGGAAGTCCCGGCAGGCGGCGAGGACGTCGCCGAACATCAGGTCCTGGAAGAACGAACCGTGGTGGATGGCGAACGAGCCGCCCGTGACCCGGCAGCGGACGTCGAGGAAGCGGATGCCGGAGTCGAGCTGCTGGGCGATGGAGGTGTTCTGGCAGGCGACGTAGAGGCCGCCCTTGGTGGCGCCGGAGTCGTGGGTGCCGGGGATGGTCATCCGCTGGAGGGCGGTGGAGTCGGCGAGCCCGGCCATCCAGTCCTGGGTGCCGAGGGCCCTCGCGGGGGCGGGGGCGGCGTGAGCCGGTGCCGCCGCCCCGAGCCCGAGGAGCGCGCCCGTGCCCACGGCCGCGGCGCCGGCGAGGAAGGCCCGCCGGTCCGGTGCGGTGCGCGCGCCCGTGGCCCTGCGTGCCCCCGGACGCGTACGCGGAGCCGTGCCCGTTCCCGTGCCTGCGTCCGCACCCGTGTCCGTGTCCGTGCCCGTGCCTCTGCCCGCGTCCATGCCCCGCCCCTTCGCCGACCTGGTGGTGGGACCGGATTATGGCGTGCGGGACCGGCGTTTACTACCCGTCGGTAGGCGCGGGCTCTTCGAGCAACTCGACCATCCTGCGCAGCCCTTGGGTGAGCTCGACCCCTGTGGGAGCCTGCCCGGGATCGGTCAGCGCCTGCACCATCACCCCGCTCAGCAGCGCGAGGTGCACCGACCCGAGGGCCCGTACGTCCTCGTCGGTCACCGCCTCCTCGGAGACCCCGGCCAGGTGCGCGGCCACCGTCCGCCGGGAGCGGCGCTGTCCCTCGGCCAGGACGGCCAGCAGTTCGGGCGAGGACTGGGCGTGGACGAAGGCCTCGATGTTGGCGATCCACAGCCAGCGCATGTCGAGGAAGTCGCGGATCTTGCGGTCCCAGGTGTCGCCGTACCGTTCCGCCGCGGTGTCGCCCTCGCCGGTGAGCCGGCCGGAGCCGGCGGCCCAGTCGTCCATGGCGGCGAACAGCGCCTGGTTGAGCAGCGCCTCGCGGGACCCGAAGTGGTAGCCGATCGCGGCCATGCTCACCTGTGCCGCCGTGGCGATGTCGCGCACGGTCGTGCGCGAGTAGCCCTTCTCCTCAAGGCAGCGGCGCGCGCCGGCCAGCAGGTCCTCGCGATTTCCCATGCCCCGGATGGTATCGGCGCCCCTCCGGCCACCGTTTGGGCAAGCGCCCAATACGAATGTATTGCGCGCTTGCCCAACTGCTGGCACAGTGATGCCCGTGACCACGGCGGGCAACGGAAACGGGGAGACACCAACCATGCGCGACACGCTGACCATCGACGGCCGCACCCTCTCGTACCTGGACTTCGGCGGCCCCGGCCGACCGCTCCTCGCCCTCCACGGCGGCATGTCCGAAGCCGCCGCCTTCACCGGCCTCGCCGCCGCCCTCGGCGACGCGTGGCGGGTCATCGCCCCCGACCAGCGCGGCCACGGCGACTCCGACCGCGCACCCCACTACCGCCGCGAGGGCTACGTCGCCGACGCCGTCGCCCTCCTCGACCACCTCGGCCTCACCGAGCCCGTCGCCGTCCTCGGCTACTCCCTCGGCGGCCTCAACGCCTACCACCTGGCCGCCGCCCACCCCGACCGGGCCGGCGCCCTGATCGGTGTCGACGCCACCGTCGCCATCGACATCCCGGCCGGCCCGCAGTGGTTCGACTTCCTCGGGGCACTGCCCTACTCGGCCCCCACCCGCGAGGAACTCCTCGGCGCCGTCGACCCGGCCGCCCTGCCCTTCGTCGCCGACGGCGTACGCCCGCTCCCCGGAGGGACCGGCTGGCGGCTCGGCTTCCACGGGCAGGACATGCTCGACTCCATCCACGCCTGCGCGGGCGACCACTGGGACACCTGGACCGCCAGCCCCTGCCCCGCCCTGCTCATCCACGGACGCCAGAGCCGGGCCCTCACCCAGGACGTCGCCGACGCCATGGTCCGCCGGCGCCCGGGCACCTCGTACACCGCCCTGGAGGGCGACCACTTCGTCCCCTTCACCGACCCCGAGGGCTTCCACGCGGCCGTCGGGAAGTTCCTGGCGACCCTCTAGCCAAAAGCCGAGGGGGCGGCGGGCCATCGGCCCACCGCCCCCTCGGGGACGCACTGCTTACAGCGCCACTACTTGACGACCTTGATGCGGTCCGCCGCCGGCGGGGCGATCGGGGTCGCCGCCGTCGACTTCGCCAGGTAGGCGTTGAAGGCGTCCAGGTCCGACGCGCCCACCAGCTTGTTCTTGTGCTCCTTCAGGACGGTGAAGCCGTCACCGCCGCCCGCGAGGAACTCGTTCATCACGACCCGGTAGGTCTTGGCGGGGTCGATCGCCGCGCCGTTCAGCTTCACCGAGTCCACGACGATCCGGTCCGCACCCGTCTTCGTCATGTCCAGGGTGTACGTGAAGCCCTTCGAGACCTGCAGGATCTTCGGGTTCGGGCCGTTGACCGTACCGCTCACCTGCTGCTGGAGCGCGGTGACCAGCTGCGCGCCGGTCAGGTCCACGACGTTCATCAGGTTGTTGAACGGCTGCACCGTGTACGACTCGCCGTACGTCACGACACCGTCGCCCTCGTCACCCGCGGCCTTGTAGGCCAGGTCGGCACGGATGCCGCCCGGGTTCATGATGGCCAGCTGCGCGCCGCCCTTGTCCGCCGCGGCCGTGGCCTCCAGCTGCGCGTCCGCGATCAGGTCGCCGAGCGGCTTCTCCGGCGCCTCCGCACCGCGGCCCGGGATGTCGGCCGAGATGTAGCCCATCGGACGGTTCGCCACCGGAGCGGCGAGCGCCTTCCAGCGGGTGATCAGCTCGGACATGTCCGCGGCCTTCGGCTGCTCGCGGCCGACCAGCTTGTTCACCGGCTTCGGCGACAGGACCGGCGTCCGGACGATGTCCTTCGTCGCCCGGTCGTACGTGAGGGTGGTGTCCGTGAACAGCCGGCCGTAGGAGGCGGCCGAGGTCACCGTACGGGGGTTGCCCGCCGGGTCCGGGATGTTGCAGCTGTACGCCTGGTGCGTGTGGCCCGTCACCAGCGCGTCGACCTTCGGGTCGACGTTCTTGGCGATGTCGACGATCGCACCCGAGATGCCCGCGCCGGCGCCCGGCACGTCGCAGTCGTAGTTGTACGCGCCGCTCGCGGGCAGACCGCCCTCGTGGATCAGCGCCACGATCGACTTCACGCCCTGCTTGTTCAGCTCGGCCGCGTACTTGTTGATCGTCTCGACCTCGTCGCCGAACTTCAGGCCCTTGACGCCCTCGGCGGTGACGACGTCCGGAGTGCCCTCCAGGGTGACGCCGATGAAGCCGATCTTCACGTCCCCCTTCTTCCAGACGAAGGTGGGCGACATCAGCGGACGCTTGGTCTTCTCGTCCGTCACGTTGGCGGCGAGGTACTGGAACTGCGCACCGGTGAAGGTCTTGCCGTACTCGAAACAGCCTTCGGTCGGGTGACAGCCGCCGTACGCCATCCGGCGCAGCTCGGTCCTGCCCTCGTCGAACTCGTGGTTGCCGACGCTCGACACGTCGAGGTTCAGCTTGTTGAGCGCCTCGACGGTGGGCTCGTCGTGGAAGAGACCGGACAGCATCGGGCTGCCGCCGATCATGTCACCGGCCGCGGCCGTGACGGAGTACTCGTGACCCTTGCGGGCCTCGCGCAGGCTGGTGGCGAGGTACTCGACGCCACCCGCGGGTATGGCCTTGGTGGTGCCGTCTGCCTGACGTTCGCTCACGGTGCCGGACGAGCCCTGCGGGGGCTCCAGCGTGCCGTGGAAGTCGTTGAACGAGAGCATCTGTACGTCGACGGTGCGCGCCTTGGGAGGCGTACCGCCACCACTCGCGGCACCGGCCGGCAGTGCGGCGGCGACCATCGCGCCGGCCCCCGCCGTGAGGGCGAGTGCGCCGAAGGTCAACCGGCGGGCCGTACGGGGCCGTTGTGGCTTCGCTGACATTTATTCCCCTTTGTGGACAGCGAGACAACATTTTGGGAGGTGCCCGCAGCCTATGGTCAACGCGCGTAGCTACGACAGGGGGTAGCGGGTTGCGAGCTGGTTACGCGCAGCCCTCAGCGGTGGCGCCGTAGGCTCGGAGCATGACTGACGCAGCAGCGGCCCTGGAGCCGGGACGGCAGATTGAGATCCTCGACGAGCTGACGGAGGAGCAGGCCGCCTCCGTACTGGACCTGATCGGAGAGGCGGCCCGCACCGACGGCACCACCGCCGTCTCCGAACAGGGCCGCCTCCAGCTGCGCGGCGGACCGCGCGAGGGGATCCGGCACTTCCTCCTCACCGACGGCGGGCGGCTGTGCGGGTACGGGCAGCTGGAGGACACCGACCCGGTGGAGGCCCCGGCCGCCGAACTCGTCATCCACCCCGCCCTGCGCGGCCGCGGCTACGGCCGGGCCCTGGGCACCGCCCTGCTGCACGCCTCCGGCAAGCGGATCCGGGTGTGGGCGCACGGCGGCAAGTCCGCCGCGCGGCACCTCGCCCAGGTGCTCGGGCTGACCCTCTTCCGCGAACTCCGGCAGCTGCGCCGCCCCCTGGGCCCCGACGCCGCCCCGCTGCCCGAACCGGCCCTCCCGGCCGGCGTGACCGTCCGCACCTTCGTGCCCGGGCAGGACGACACCGCCTGGCTCGCCGCCAACGCCGCCGCCTTCGCCCACCACCCGGAGCAGGGCGCACTCACGCAGCGGGACCTGAACGACCGGATCGCGCAGCCGTGGTTCGACCCCAAGGGCTTCTTCCTCGCGGAGCGGGACGGCGAACTGGTCGGCTTCCACTGGACGAAGGTCCACGCCGAGGAACAGCTGGGCGAGGTCTACGTGGTCGGCGTCCGCCCGGGCGCCCAGGGCGGCGGTCTGGGCAAGGCCCTCACCGCCATCGGCCTCCACCACCTGGCGGAGTCCGGCCTGCCGACGGCGATGCTGTACGTCGACGCGGACAACCCGGCGGCCCTGGCGGTGTACGAGGGCCTGGGCTTCGCGACGCACGAGATCGACCTGATGTACCGGACGGAGAGCTGAGGCCTGGGTCGGGTCCGGTTCGGGCCCGCTATCTCCCCCTCGACCCCGTGGGGTCGAGCGGTGTTTGCCCACCTGCCCCCATGTCTGCGGGCCGGGGGGCCGGTGGGCGGGATCCCCACGGACAGTCTCAGAGCGGGTTGGGGGCTTCCCGTCAGTCCCATCGTCCTTCCGGTTCGGGCCGGCCTGTCAAGGGCGCTCCTTCGTCGCGTCGCTACGCGATGGCCTACGGCCACCCTTGACAGACCGACCCGCCCCGGAAAGCCGAAAGACTGCCGGGAAACCCCCAAAGAAACGGCACGGTCCAAGGTGGAGGGACGGGTCCGTCAGCGATGAGGCGAGGGGCCGGGCGCCGGCACGCCAGGCATCCGGGCCCCCAAGAGCCGAGATCCCGGACCAGGGGCGCGGCAACCCGCACGAGAGGTTGACCAGAGCCCCCGGGGAGCCGACAAGCGAGACAGATCGCTACGCGCTCCTCATTTCTCGGCGGCCGGCGACCGTCCGTGGCTGATACCCGCACGCAAGGACGAACAGAGCAGCCCAGGAATCCGACAGGCGCGACAGATCGCTACGCGCTCCTCGGATCTCGGCGGCCGGCGGCCGTCTGGGGCTGATCGTCTACGGGTTCGATGTTGGTGGCGGCAGTGGTGAATTCACGGCCGGAGGCATCGCGGATGTAGGCGAGTTCTGTCCAGTGCTCGGTGAGGGTGTCGGAGACGTTCTCGTTGATCACAGCCATCAGTTCGCCTTCGACGCCGGAGGCAATGTCGCGGACGCGGCGGCGCAGGAGCCGGTGGGGCACGTATTCGTACTGCTCACTCACCCGGCACCTCTGGGAAGCTGTTCAGGAACCACATCCAGCCGCTCTGGGCGCGGTCCAGCAGATCGGCGCTGGGCTCGATCAGGAAGGGCGCCTTCCCCGAGGGGCCGTCAAGACCGTCGCTACTGGGTACGTCGCGCGTGCAGCTGTGTTTGATGCGGCTGGTCACGGGTTACTCCCTGCCCTCGTCAATGAGTGGTGGAGCGGAACTCTTCGCAGCGCTCCCATTCGAACCCGGCGGCCGCCCAGGCGTGACCCACCATGTCGGGTGGCGCCCAGGCCGAACCACTGCCGCGTCCTATAGGACCGACCTATATTTCCCGCATGGAGCCCGAGTCGGATGTGTGGGTGCACCCCGAATTACGGGCGGCCGCAGCCGCTGAGGACTGGGCTGCCCTGTTGGGGACGTGGCGGAAGCTGACGCGGAGCAGCCAGAGCCGGCTCGGTGCCCTCGTGGGCCTGGCCCAACCCGATGTGTCCGCCATCGAGAACCGCCGGCGCGTGGTGACCTCGGCCGAGGTGCGGCAGCGCATCATCGACGGGCTCGGCGTGCCCCTGGAACTGCTCGGTGCCCGGTACGAGGACCTGCCGCTTCCCTCGCTCGTGCTGCCCGGAGTGGTGTCGGAGGCTGACGGCGAACGCTTGGGCGCGGTGAGACAGGGCGGGATGCGACTGGATGCCGCTTCTGTGGATGCGATGGACGCCTTGTTGGCCGCGCATCGGCGGGCCGAGGACACGGTGGGGTCGCGCACCGTTGCACCGCTGGTTCTGGCGCAGTTCAGGGAGGTGGCCGGGCTGTACGGACAGGCTCGGGGGGCCTTGGCCGACCAGGTGGTGAGGTTGCTGGCCGAGTACGCCCAGTTCCTGGCGTGGATGGCGCAGGACCAGGACAAAGCCCCCGTGGCACTCGGATGGTTCGACCGGTCCTACGACTGGGCGTTGGAGGCCGGCTACGGCGACCTGGCGGCCACCACCCTGAGCATGAAGGCGCACCTGGCGTGGTCGGGAGGCAGGGGCCGCCGGTGTGTGCGGCTGGGTGAAGCTGCTGCTTCTCTTTCGGGGGCGAGCGAGGCCACTCGGGCCATGGCGGTGCAGATGGCGGGGCGGGGATACGCGCTGGCGGGTGAGCGCGACGAGGCGTACTCCCGACTGGACGAGGCGCAGCGGATCATCGCCGGTGCCGTCGACGCGCCTCCGTGGCTCTACTTCTACGGCGAGTCCTGGTTCGCGGCCCAGCGCGGCATGGCAGACCTGCACCTGAAGGACTGGGACGGTGCGGTCGGGAACCTGACCTCGGGGCTGGCCGGCTTCGCCCCGTCATTCCGCCGGGACCGGGCCTGGTACGGATCCTGCCTCGCCCACGCATACGCGGGCGCTGGAGAGGCCGAGGCCGCCCTGACCGAGGCCCTGGGCGTGATCCACGACGCCTCGGAGGTCGGCCGCCCGCACGCGTGGGCCGAGCTGCACAAGGTGGGCGCCATCCTGCTGCGCAGAGGGGCCCGGGAAGGCCGGACGCTGGTGGGCATGCTCGCCCAGCTCGACTGACCTCGTCCTCTGGCGCGGCTATCAGCCCAAGACGATCGCTGGCCGCCGAGACGAGGGGAGCGCGTAGCGATCTGTCGCGCCCGTCGGGTCCCTGCGCTGCTCTGATCGGCTCTTGATGCGGGTATCGGCCACAGGCGGTCGTCGGGCGCTGAGACGAGAGGAGCGCGTAGCGATCTGACGCGTCTGGGGGCTTCCCAGGTCGCTCTGATCAACCTCTCGTGCGGGTTGCCGTGCACTCGGCCCGGAATCGCCGCTCCTGAGGGCCCGTATGTCGGGCGGGCCGGCGCCGGGCCCCTCGCCTCATCGCTGAGGGACCCGCCCCTCCAAGGATCGTCCGTGCCGTTTCTTTGGGGGTTTCCCGGCAGTCTTTCGGCTTTCCGGTTCGGGTCGGTCGGTCAAGGGTGGCCGAAGGCCATCGCGTAGCGACGCGACGAAGGAGCGCCCTTGAGGGACCGGCCCGAACCGGAAGGACGATGGGACTGACGGGAAGCCCCCAACCCGCACTGATCCGGTCCGTGGGGATACCGCCCACCCGGCCCCCGGCCCGCAGACAAGGGGGCGGGTGGGCAACCGCCGCCCACCCCTCGAGGGGGACACAGCGAGCCCCCGCCCCCGACCCCCCTACCGGCAGCCGCAGCTGCGCCGGATGACCAGGGCCGACGGGAACTGCTTCAGGCGTTCGCGGCGGGAGCCGGCCACGCGGAGGGCGTCGTCCAGGACGAGGTCCACCGCCGCGCGGGCCATCGCGGGGCGGTCCGAGGCGATCGTCGTCAGGGGCGGGTCCGTCAGGGCCGCCTCCTTGACGTCGTCGAAGCCGGCCACCGCCAGCTGCTCGGGGACGTCGATGCGCAGCTCGCGCGCGGCGCGCAGGACGCCGATGGCCTGGTCGTCCGTCGCGCAGAAGATCGCCGTCGGCCGGTCCGGGCGGGCCAGGACCTCCAGGGCGACCCGGTACGCGTCGTAGCGGTTGTACGGGGCCTCGATGAGCCGGCCCTCGACCGACCGTCCGGCCTCCAGCATGGCCCGGCGCCAGCCCTCGACGTGGTCGGCGACCGGGTCGCCGACCGAGGGGGTGTTCTCGATGCCGCCGATGCAGGCGACGTACTCGTGCCCGTGTTCCAGCAGGTGCCGCGTCGCGAGCTGCGCGCCGCCGATGTCGTCCGTGACGACCGCGACGTCGTCGATGGCTTCCGGGCGCTCGTGCAGCAGCACCACCCGCGCGTCCCACGCGTCGATCTCGGAGGCGGCGCGCTCGCTCATGCCCTGGCTGACGAGGATCAGACCGGACACCCGCATCCCGAGGAAGGCGCGCAGGTAGTGGACCTCGCGCTCGTCCCGGTAGTCGGAGTTGCCGACGAGGACCATTTTTCCGCGTTCGGCGGCGGCCTGCTCGACCGCGTGCGCCATCTCCGCGAAGAACGGCTGACGGGCGTCGGGGACGATCATGCCTATGAGGTCGGTGCGGCGTGACGCCATGGCCTGGGCCACGCGGTCGGGCCGGTACCCCAGCTCCTTGATCGCGGCGAGTACACGCTCGCGCGTGGCCGGGGCGACCGGCCGGGGTCCGTTGTTGATGACGTAGCTCACGACGGCGGTAGAAGTACCCGCAAGTCGCGCTACGTCATCCCGCGTCACCTTGGCCACGCGCGGAAGTCTACGCGGGGTGACCTACCTCTGGGCAGGGTGTTTGGCCGACTGGCTGGTCACAGGAGCTTCCTCCGAACGGCCTACGGGTCCGCTCGTACGGTCGGCGGCCTGCGGCGCGGCCTGTGCCGCCGCCTTCCCCGGGGCCTGCTTGGCGGCGGCTTCGGCGGCCGCGCGCTCCACCTTCTCCGGGGTGACGAAGCGGTAGCCGACGTTGCGCACGGTGCCGATCAGGGACTCGTGCTCGGGGCCGAGCTTGGCCCGCAGCCGCCGTACGTGGACGTCGACCGTCCGGGTGCCGCCGAAGTAGTCGTAGCCCCAGACCTCCTGGAGGAGCTGGGCGCGGGTGAAGACCCGGCCGGGGTGCTGGGCGAGGTACTTCAGCAGTTCGAACTCCTTGAAGGTGAGGTCGAGGACCCGCCCCTTCAGCTTCGCGCTGTACGTCGCCTCGTCGACCGACAGGTCGCCGTTGCGGATCTCCATGGGGGAGTCGTCCGAGCCCAGCTGCTGGCGGCCGGTGGCCAGCCGCAGCCGTGCCTCGACCTCGGCGGGGCCGGCGGTGTCGAGGAGTACGTCGTCGATGCCCCAGTCGGCGGTGACGGCGGCGAGGCCGCCCTCCGTCACGACGAGGATCAGGGGGCAGCCGGGTCCGGTGGACCGCAGCAGCTGGCACAGCGACCGCACCTGCGGCAGGTCGCGGCGGCCGTCGACGAGGATCACGTCGGCGCCGGGGGTGTCCACCAGGGCCGGTCCCTCGGCGGGGGCCACCCGGACGTTGTGCAGCAGCAGGCCGAGTGCGGGCAGCACCTCGGTCGACGGCTGCAGGGCATTGGTCAACAGGAGGAGAGAGCTCATGCCCGGCCACCTGCCCGGTTCGGGCGGCCGTGCTCCTGTTTGCTTCGCTGGTCCATCACGTCGGTTCCTCCTCGGTCCCGTCGAGGACGTGCGCGGTACGGCTTCGTACGACTTGCCTGGCATGCCCTCCGGCCCCCGCGCCCTGGGGTCCGGACGGATACCTCTGTTCTCGGTCCGTTCAACGTGCTGAAAGCACAAAAGGACCCGGGGGCCACGTTGCCCGGATCCTCTACGCCGCCAGAATAGCCCACCGGCCCTTTCGGGGCCGAGGGCTGTCGTGCACCGCATTCTGTGGTTCGCGCCACGCCTTCCTCCTGCGTATGCCCTGGTTTCACCGGATCGAGCGGTCCGCCGACCAGTCCTGCGGGGCCTCGGGGCGCACGGACGGCGCGCTGAGGCACGCCGGGGTGACGGGCCGGAGGGGTCATCATGGAGGCCGACGGTAGAGAGCCGACGGAGCCGACCACGGGACCGCCCGGTCGGCCGAGCGATAGGAGCTGCAGTGGCAACCGGAACCATCCGCTACTGGGCGGCGGCGAAAGCCGCGGCCGAGACGGCGGAGGAGCCGTACTCGGCGCGCACACTGGCCGAGGCGCTCGACGCCGTGCGGGACCGCCATCCGGGGGAACTCACCCGGGTCCTGCAGCGCTGCTCCTTCCTCGTGAACGACGAGCCCGTGGGCAAGCGCCCGCACGATGCCGTCCTGCTGACCGAGGGGGGCACCGTCGAGGTGCTCCCGCCGTTCGCGGGCGGGTGAGCGGATACCGATGAGCACTCCCGAAGAGCAGCAGCGGCAGCAGCGGCAGGACGCCGAGCAGGACCCGTACTCCACCCAGACCTGGCAGTCCGACACCTGGGAGACCGGGTACCAGCCGGTGCAGCCGCCGCTGGGCTCGGTGCCCGGCCAGCCGGCGGCCCCGGCCCCGGCCCCGCAGGGGCAGTGGGGGCAGACCGGTGGCGGTGGCGTGCCGTGGCCGGACGCCACCGGGGGCGGTGCGGCCGCCGCCGAGACGGCGTACCTGCCGCCCGTGCCGGCGCAGCAGCAGCCCGCGGCGCCCGAGGGCTGGTTCCGCGACGAGCAGCCGGCGGCTCCCGCGCAGGGCGGCTGGCCCGGCGACGCGGCCGCGCAGACGGCGTACCTGCCGCCCGTGCCTGCCCAGCAGGCTCCGCAGCAGCACCAGCAGCACCAGCCCCAGCAGCCCGCCGTACCCGACGGCTGGTTCCGCGAGGAGCCGACGCAGGTGCCGCAGCCGCAGCCGCAGGCCCCGGCCGTGCCGTGGCCGGACGCCACCGGGGGCGGCGGGGTCGCTTCCGCCGCCGCCGAGACGGCCTACCTCCCGCCGGTGCGGGAGCCCGCCGGGGCCGCGGAGCAGACCGCGTACCTGCCGCCGGTGCGGGAGTCCGCAGCGGCCGCGGAGCAGACCGCGTACCTCCCGCCGGTGCGGGAGCCCGCCGGGGCCGCGGAGCAGACCGCGTACCTGCCGCCGGTGCAGCCGCAGGGGGCCGTGCCGGACGGCTGGTTCCGCGAGGAGCCGCAGCAGGCCTCCGCCGCCGCGGCCGCCGCCGAGACGGCGTACCTGCCGCCGGTGCGGGAGTCCGCGGGGGCGGCGGAGCAGACCGCGTACCTCCCGCCCGTGCAGCCCCAGGCCCCCGCGCCGGGCGCGTGGGGCGCGGAGGACTCCGCCGCCGCGCAGACGGCGTACCTGCCGCCCGTGCGGGAGCCCGCCGCCGAGCAGACCGCGTACCTCGCGCCGGTCCCGGCGGAGCCGCAGCCGCAGCCGCAGGCCGCCGTGCCCGGTCCGTCCGCCGAGTACTCGCCGCCGACCCTCGGCGGCAACACCCTGCGTGCCGTCGACCCCGCCCAGGCCCGCGCCGAGGGCCGGTCGCCGATCATCGACCCCGGTCCGCAGTCGGCGATACTGACCGCCGCGCTCGGCCTGCTGATGGCCGGTGCCGCCGCGGTCGGCCAGTGGGCGCTGCTCGTCCCGCTGATCGCCCTCCAGGGGCTCACCGCGGCCGGGTGGTTCCGCCTCAACGGCATGTGGCCGGCCCGCCAGGGCATCGTCCTGGCCTTCGCGGGGGCCCTCGTCGCCGACGGCGCGGTGCTCGCGCTGGACCGCACGTACGCGCCCGGCGCGGTCATCGGCACGCTCGGGGCCTGGGTGCTGCTGACGCTGGTGCTCCAGCTGCGCAGCCACGCGGACCCCGACGAGCGGATGTACGGGCTGATGGCCTCGGTGGTCTCCGCCGCGCTGGCCATCGTCTGCACGGGCTTCCTCGGCGCTGACTGGCAGCCGGTGACCACCGGTGCGGTGGCCGTCGCGGTCGCGGTGTTCGCGCGGGCGCTGCCGCTGCCCACCCCGGCCTCCGTCGGCGTCTCGCTGGCCGCCGCGGCCGGTGCGGGCATCGCGGTCGGCGGGCTGACCGGGCTGGGCGCCGGCGGGGCGCTGGTCGGCCTCGCGGCCGGGGTGTGCGCCCTGATCGGGCTGCGCGTGGCCGCGTACGACTACCCGTCGAAGTTCGTCCACATGACGGCCGGTGTCGCGCTGCCGCTGGCCGCCGCGGCCCCCGCCGTCTACCTGATGGGCCGGGTGGTCGGCTGACGCCCCCGGCTGCCCCGCGCGGCCCCGGGGCTGCCCCGCGGGGCCCCCGGGCAGCCGCGCCGCTGACACCACCCTCACGGCCGATCATGGTCCACTGGAACGTACGTACCGACTAGTTGGGGGAGGGACACGTGCGTTTCCTACGTGTCGTGGTGATCATCGGCGTGGTGCTGGGAGGACTGTTCGTGGGCGTCGACCGCTGGGCGGTCGGCTATGCCGAGGACCGGCTGGCCGACCAGGTCCGGTCCCGCCAGGGCCTCGCGGGCAGTGCCGAGGCGGAGATACACGGCTTCCCCTTCCTGACACAGGCGCTCAGCCGCGACCTGGAGCAGGTCGACCTGTTGCTCGACGGGGTCGACGTCACCGCCGACGGCCGCAAGACGCGGCTGTCGCAGCTCAAGGCCTCGTTCCACGAGGTGAAGCTGAACGAGGGCTACAACGGCGGTACCGCCAAGCGGGCCGAGGGCTCCGCGCTGATCACGTACGAGGACCTCACCAAGGCCTCACAGAACGGTGTGGTCCTCACCTACGGCGGGGCGCCGAACAAGGTGAAGGTCACCGCGACCCTGGACTTCCTCGGCAGGACCATGACCCGCAGCGTGGTGTCCACCGTCGCCCTCGTCGACGCGGGCGGTTCCAAGGTCGTCCGGGTCCGCGCGGACGCCGTCCCGGGCGAGGGCATCCCGGGCATCGAGAGCGCGGTGCGCAAGCGGACCGACTTCGACCGCCGCATCGACGACGGCCTGCCGGCCGGGCTCAAGCTCGCCTCGCTGACCTCGGACGAGTCCGGTGTGCACCTGGCCCTGAGCGGTACGGACGTGTCCCTGGCCGGATCGTGAGACGGAGCGGTCCGATCCGCAGAAGGGCGGACCGCCCGACCAGCCCCGGAAGGCCGCGAGAAGGCCGTCCGGGGCTTTCTCGTCCCGGAATGCGGACGATCCTGTCTCGGCATATGACACGCCGGTGACAGGGCGGCCGTTTCGTCCCTACGATCCATGGCTATGAAGCATCAGCAGGCGGACCTCACGAAGCGGCGGGCAGTGGACCTGTGTCGCGTCGCCGCCATGCTCTGTCGCTCCATGTGAGGTGTGAGCCTTCCGCTCCGCCGGCCGGACCGACGGCCCTTCATCCGCGTGACCGCGCCTGGCGCGCACCGGCCTCCTGCCCCCTGACGCCTCCCCGCGCAGGGTCCGAGAGCCGCACCCGCAGCGGCACGCACCAGCACAGCCCGCTTCGCAGCAGCCCCACACAGCCCCGCCGCAACTGCCCCGGAGGAGAACACCATGAGCCGCAGCGACGTCCTCGTAGACGCCGACTGGGTCGAGGCCCACCTGAACGACGCCAACGTCGTGATCGTCGAGGTGGACGAGGACACGTCCGCGTACGACAAGAACCACATCACCAACGCCGTCCGGATCGACTGGAAGCAGGACCTCCAGGACCCGGTCCGCCGCGACTTCGTGGACCAGGAGGGCTTCGAGAAGCTCCTCTCCGCCAAGGGCATCTCCAACGACGACACCGTCGTCCTCTACGGCGGCAACAACAACTGGTTCGCGTCCTACGCCTACTGGTACTTCAAGCTCTACGGCCACCAGGACGTCAAGCTCCTCGACGGCGGCCGCAAGAAGTGGGAGCTCGACTCCCGCGACCTGGTCGACGGCAAGGACGTCCCGAACCGCCCGGCCACCGAGTACAAGGCCAAGCCGCAGGACACCTCGATCCGCGCCTTCCGCGACGACGTTGTGGCCGCGATCGGCTCCCTGAACCTGGTCGACGTCCGCTCGCCCGACGAGTTCTCCGGCAAGCTGCTCGCCCCGGCGCACCTGCCGCAGGAGCAGTCGCAGCGCCCCGGCCACGTGCCGAGCGCCCGCAACATCCCGTGGTCCAAGAACGCCAACGACGACGGCACCTTCAAGTCCGACGAGGAGCTGACCGCCCTCTACGAGGCGGAGCAGGTGGACCTGGCGAAGGACACCATCGCCTACTGCCGCATCGGCGAGCGCTCCGCGCTCACGTGGTTCGTGCTGCACGAGCTCCTGGGCCAGGAGAACGTCAAGAACTACGACGGCTCCTGGACCGAGTACGGCTCGCTGGTCGGCGTGCCGATCGAGCTCGGCCCCAACAAGTAGTCCCGGCGGCGGGGGCGGGCACGCGACGCCCGCCCCCGCGCCCTCGCAGCAGCAGAACCTCTCTAGGACAGGACAGAGAACATGTGTGGAGCACAGATCGGCGGGCCCGACCTCGCGACGCTGAAGCCCGGTGAGACCGCGATCCAGGGCCAGGTGACCAAGGACGGCGAGCCCGTCAGCGGCTACGTCCGCCTGCTGGACTCGACCGGCGAGTTCACCGCCGAGGTCCCCACCTCCGCGACGGGCCAGTTCCGCTTCTACGCGGCCACCGGCTCCTGGACCCTGCGGGCGCTCGTCCCGGGTGCCCAGGCCGACCGCGCCGTCGTCGTGGCCGAGGCCGGCGGCGTGACGGACGTCGCCATCGCGGTCTGAGCACCGTCGCGGTCTGAGCACACCGGACCGACAGCCGAACCGGCCGAAGGGCCGCACCCCCGGGGGTTGGACGCCACTGGAACGGGGTGCGGCCCTTCGCGCCGTCCGCCGCCCTTGTGTTCCCGGGGGCCCGTCCTACGCTGGAAACATGTACGCGCGGCGCAGACGCGCCTATTTCTGGCTCATGGGCGGATGCCTGTTCCTCTTCGTCTCCGCCTGGTCCTTCGTGCGCCTCCTCTCGGTCGAGGCGGCGGTCGCGCTGTGCGTGGTCGCCATGGTCATTCCGCCCGTCGCCGCGATGGTGGCGAACCGGCGGGGGCCGGACGACCGCTGGTGGGACGACCCCTCGGGTGATCCGAAATCGGACGAGTGGTGGGACGAACTGGACGGAAAGCGGCATCCGGAAGACTGAATGCCGCCTATATAAAAGCGTAATAAAGATGCGTGCAACGGGCCCCCGCCCCAGGGTGTCTTGGATGTGCGCGGGCGAACGAACGATCCCGCGGCTCCAGTCCTGTGGGGGGACCCCTCTTGGAAAACCAGATCCAGGAATCGGGTACTCCGGAAACTCCGCCGGTCGACCCGGCCATTCCGGACGTACCCGCTCCGACCCGTGCCCCGCGCCGCCGCGGCCGTACGACGCTGCTGATCGCCGCCGCCCTCGTCCTGGGAGCGGCCGCCGGCACCGTCACCGGCTACGCCGTCCAGTACCAGCGCCCGCCCACGGCCCTGCCGCCGCTGGCGCAGCAGAAGCTCGACACGCCGAAGGCGCTGGCGCCGAACGACACGACGACGGCCAAGTCGGTCAACGCCACCCGCTGGCACAAGACGGACGGCGACCTCACCGAGCTGCTGCTCCCGGTGCCGGACGGGGCCAAGGCCGAGGGCGCCGGCTACATCCCCCTCGACGCCTTCGCCGTCGGCTACTTCCAGGAGCCCGGCGGGGCCCTCGCCGACTTCGCCGAAGGACGGATCCGGCGCGTCGCGTCGACCTCGTGGACCCAGGGTCAGGTGCACGCCGAGATCCAGCTGGTCCAGTTCCGCGAGCGCGCCGGAGCGGAGGACTTCCAGCGGGGGCAGTCGGAGTACATGCCCGAGGCGGACTTCGCGGGGAACCGGGGCGTGGCCATTCCGGGTGTGACCCCGGACCTGGGCCACGTCTGGGTGGACGCCAAGGCCGACGGGGTTCACGGTGCCCGGGCCCTCGCCCGCCGGGGCGACATCGTCGTGGACATCCACTACTACGAAGACCACGGCAAGATCGCGGAGGCCGACGTCATCGACCTCGCCAAGAAGCAGCTGGAGCGACTGTGACCGAGCCGCTGCACGACGCCGCTGCCGCCCCGGCCGAGGCCGAGGCCCCCGCCCCCGTGGAGGCCGTCGCCCCGCGATCCCGCCGGACCCGCGCCTACGTCGCCGCCGGGACCGCCGTCGTCCTCCTCGCGGCCGGCGGGGTCGGGGCCGCCTGGGCGCTCGACGCCGCCGACCGGACCGCTGCCACGCGCTACTGGAGCGCCGAGGGCGTCAGCCCCCGCGGCCCCGAGATGCCCGCCGCCGTCCCCCAGGACGGCCTGGCGGCCAGGCTGCTGCCCGTGCCCGGCAGCCACAGGCCGGGACCCGATCTCGGCAAGGACGGCAACGACTTCTTCGTCTCCGGCGACAACACCGTCCAGGGATTCAAGGACGCTCGCAAGGGCCTCTCCGACAGCCAGCGCAAGAAGCGTGACGAAGCGCTCGCCGAACTCAAGCTCAAGGGCCGGGCCGGCCGCAGCTACACGGAGGGGACGGGCCGGTCGGTCGTCGAGATCCGCCTCATGCAGGCCGACCCGAAATTCCTGGGCAAGACCTCCGAGGTCTTCAAGAAGCTCATGGACGCCGTGTCGGAAGGACGCGAGACCCCGAAGGTGGACGGGTACCCCGACGCGAAGTGCGCCGTGGTCACCCTCGGGGACGAGGAGCGGAAGGACAGGATCGACTCGGTGGAGTGCGTGGCGCTCCAGGGCGACGTCCTCGTCAGCTTCCGCGCCTACGGGCCCCAGCCTTTCTCGTCCGGCGACGCCGTCAAGTTCTTCCAGCAGCAGCTGAACCACCTGAAGTCCCCCGGGGAGTCCGCGTGACCGAGCAGAGCACCGTCACCCCGGAAACCGCCGGGACGCCCGCCGCCGAGGCCGTCGCCCCGCCCGCTCCCGAGGGGCCCGCTCCCAAGGGCCGTCGCAGGCTCCTCGCCGCCCTTCGCTGGACCGTCGCCGTGCTCGCCTTCGCCGCCGCCGGCACCGGAGCGGCGTACGGGATCACCCGGGCCGAGCGCACCGACCTGCCGGGCCTGTCCACCCAGGACGACGGCCGCTGGACCTACCCGGCGCTCGCCAAGCCCGGTCTGGCCCCCGGTGCCGCCCAGCCCTTCGCCAAGGACAACGAGGACGGCATCCACTACGCCGCCCTGCCCCAGCTCCTGCTGCCCGCCCCCAAGGGCTCCACCCCGGATGCGGCGCTCAGGGTGGAGAAGGACCAGGCCGTGTCCGTCGACACCTTCCTGGAGGAGTACGAACCCGCCGCGCGGACCAAGATGAAGCAGGCCTTCACCGACGACGGCCTGCGCCAGATCGCCGCCCGCGGCTGGACCATGCCCGACGGCACCCGTACCCGTGTCTACCTGCTGCGTTTCCACTCCTCCGGCTTCGTGGACGCCTTCGAGGGCTGCGGCATCAACATGAACCTCAACGGGATCAACCGGATCGAGGGCGACAGCGACTGGAGCAAGGTCAAGAACGACCAGAACCCGCCCGACCTCGCGGACGTGTCCCTGTTCGCCGAAGCCGCCCCGGTCGGCGACGAGGACCTGAAGGCCGGTTGCGTCAAGGGCGGAGACATCCAGGCCGTCGTCCTCCAGACCCGCAAGGGGAAGGTGGCCGCGGTCCCCTTCCACCAGACGGTGATCCTCCAGGACCAGCTGCTCCACTGAACCGGTACGGCCTACCTCACTCCGTGCTCCGGGCCCCGGGCCAGTAGGCTTGGGGACCGGCCCCGTCCACCCGCACCGAATCCTCCGAGGAGCACCCCGTGCTTGAGGCAGTCTTCACCTCCCTGCTGGTCCTGGTCTGCGTCGGCGTCCTCGCCTTCACCGGCCTGGCCGTCAAGAAGCTGTACCAGGGTCAGCGCTGAGCATCCGCCCAGCCGACCGCCCCGGAACCCCTCCCACAGATCGCCTGAGCAGCCAACCATGATCCAGATCCCGTCCGACCTGAACCCGGGCCTCGTCCCCCTCGCCTTCCTCCTCGGCACCTGGGAAGGCGCAGGCGTGTTCGACTTCCCCGGCGAGGAGAAGTGCAACTTCGGCCAGGAAGTCGTCTTCAGCCACGACGGCCGGGACTTCCTGGAGTACACCTCCCGTACCTGGGTGCTCGACGCCGAGGGCAACAAGGTGCGCCCGCTGGAGTCCGAGTCGGGCTACTGGCGCATCGACAAGGACCGCAAGGTCGAGATCGTCATGGTCCGCGACCAGGGCGTCGTCGAGGTCTGGTACGGCGAGCTCGCCGACCAGAAGCCCCAGATCGACCTGGTCACCGACGCGGTCGCGCGTACCGCCGTGTCCGGCCCGTACAGCGGCGGCAAGCGCCTCTACGGCTACGTGAAGAGCGACCTCATGTGGGTCGGCGAGAAGGCCACCCCCGACGTCGAGCTGCGCCCGTACATGTCGGCCCAGCTCAAGAAGGTCGTCACCCCGGAGGAGATCGCCGACATGGCGCGCAACCTCCCGGAGCTCCCCGAGGACGGCATCGCCTTCTTCCGCTGAGCCCGCCCGGCCGTGAGGCCGCGAGCGCACGCAGGACGCAGGAGGACGGGGGACCGCGGGCTGACCGCGGTCCCCTTTCCGCGCTTACACTGGCCGGGTGGTGACCACCGACTGGAAGAGCGATCTGCGGCAGCGCGGCTACCGGCTGACACCGCAGCGCCAGCTCGTGCTCGAAGCGGTCGACGCCCTGGAGCACGCCAGCCCCGACGAGATCCTCGTGGAGGTCCGCAAGACGGCCTCCGGGGTGAACATCTCCACCGTCTACCGGACCCTGGAGCTTCTGGAGGAGCTCGGCCTGGTCTCCCACGCCCACCTCGGGCACGGAGCCCCCACCTACCACCTCGCCGACCGGCACCACCACATCCACCTCGTCTGCCGCGAGTGCACCGGCGTCATCGAGGCCGACGTGGGCATCGCCGACGAGTTCACGGCCAAGCTCCGCGCCACCTTCGGCTTCGAGACCGACATGAAGCACTTCGCGATCTTCGGGCTGTGCGAGAAGTGCGCGGCGGCCAAGCGCCAGGCGGGCCAGGGGGGCCAGGCGGCCCGGCAGGGCCAGGAGGGCTCGGCCTAGCGCCGTCGTAGGCTGGGGGCATGACCAGCAGCCCCTTGCTCCATCTTCCCGGCGCCGTAGCGGCCGAAGGCCGTGACGAGGGCGTCGCCGCCCACTACGGAGAGCTCTACGGCGAACAGCGCGCCCTCGCCGACGGCCGCGGCTTCGTCGACCTCTCCCACCGAGGGGTCGTCACCGTCACCGGGGCGGACCGGCTGAGCTGGCTGCACCTGCTGCTCACCCAACACGTCAGCGACCTCCCCGCCGGCCAGGCCACCGAGGCGCTGATCCTCTCCGCGAACGGGCACATCGAGCACGCCCTCTACCTCGTCGACGACGGCGAGACCGTCTGGGCGCACGTCGAGCCCGGCACCCAGGAGGCCCTCCTCGGCTACCTGGAGTCGATGAAGTTCTTCTACCGGGTCGAAGTCGCCGACCGCACGGCCGACTTCGCCGTCGTCCACCTCCCGGCCGGCTCCATCGCCGAGCCCGGCAAGGAGCACGTCGTACGCGAGACCGCGCACGGCCGGGACGTCTTCCTGCCCCGCCCGCAGCTGGAGACCTTCGCCGCCGCCCACGGCCCCGCCGCCGGGCTCCTCGCCTACGAGGCCCTGCGCGTCGAGGCGCACCGCCCGCGCGTCGGCGCCGAGACCGACCACCGCACCATCCCGCACGAGCTGGGCTGGATCGGCACCGCCGTGCACCTGCAGAAGGGCTGCTACCGGGGCCAGGAGACGGTGGCCCGCGTCCACAACCTGGGGAAGCCCCCGCGCCGCCTGGTCTTCCTGCACCTGGACGGCTCCGAGGTGCTGCTCCCGGTGCACGGGACGCCCGTACGGCTCGCCGCGGACGGGGAGGACGGGCGGCAGCTCGGCTTCGTCACCACCGCCGTCCGCCACCATGAGCTCGGCCCGATCGCCCTGGCCCTGGTCAAGCGGAACGTCCCGGTCGACGCCCCGCTGCTGGCCGGGAACACGGCCGCCGCGCAGGAGGTCGTCGTAGCGCCCTGACCGCCGCTACACGTCGATGACGACGGTGAACGGGCCGTGGTTCGTCAGCGAGACCCGCATGTCCGCGCCGAACCGGCCCGTCGCCACCGTCGCGCCCAGCGCCCGCAGCTGCGCCACGACCTCGTCGACCAGCGGCTCGGCCACCGGCCCGGGCGCGGCCGCGTTCCACGTGGGACGGCGGCCCTTGCGGGCGTCCCCGTACAGCGTGAACTGCGAGATCACCAGCAGCGGCGCGTCCACGTCGCTACAGGACTTCTCCGCCTCCAGGATCCGCACGGACCACAGCTTGCGGGCCAGCACCGCCGCCTTCTCGGGAGTGTCGTCGTGGGTCACCCCCACCAGCACGCACAGCCCCTCGCCGACGATCTCCCCGACCGTCTCGCCCGCCACGACGACACTCGCGCCGTCCACCCTCTGCACCACTGCTCGCATACCACCTGTGTACCAGGAGTGCACCCGTCCGGGGCCGATCGGGTGGACCGGGACTGCGTACGGACCACGGAGAGTGGCACCATGCACGCAGGCGGTGCCCCCAGCACCGGTCGAGGGGACGGATACAACGTCATGAACACTTCTGGTACCTCCGCACCTGCACCCGCGTCACCCGCTCCGGACACCCCCGCGGGCACCACGGGGCGGCCTCCCGCGCAGCGCACCGGCGAGTCGCTGGGGCCGACCACCCCCGCCACCGCCCTGGGCCTGCCCGAGCTGCGCGCGCTGCGCCGCGACGCGCAGCGCGACGAGGCCGACCTGAGCTACGTACGCAGGCTCCTGCAGGGCCGCATCGACATCCTGCGCGCCGAACTGGCCCGCCGGACGGCCACCGAGGCGCCGGTGGTGGACCGGCTCTCGGAGATCCTCGCCGACGCCCCGTCGAGCCGCAGTGCCTCCGCCCGGCACGTCACCCTCGGTACCCCGCACAACGAGGAGTTCCGGCTGCTGGCGGCGGAGATGCTGTCCGACGTGGAGCTCTCCGACCTGGAGGCGCGCACGGACGGGGAGCTGCACGCCGCGATGGGCCGGCTGGTCCGCTACGAGCAGCAGGTCTCGCGGCGCCGGCAGCAGCTCCAGCGGATGGCCGACGACTCCAGCGCGGAGATCACGCGCCGCTACCGCGAGGGCGAGGCGCAGGTGGACGACCTGCTGGCGTAGGGCGGGGGCGGCCGCCGGGGCCGGTTGCCGGGCCGCTCGGGGGCCGCTGGGCTGCGGAAATTGGGGCGACCGGTGTGGGGCGCGGCGGTTAGCGTGGCCGGTTATGAGTGCTGACGTGCGGCCGATCGCCGCGTCCGAACTGCCCGCCTGGCTCACCACGCTGAACTCGGGCTTCCTGACTCCGGGCACCGCGACGGAATCCGATGTGGCCCAGCGTGCCGCGCACACCGATCTCGCGCGGGTACAGGGGGCCTTCGACAAGGAGACCGGCCGGTGCGTGGCCACCTTCCGGTCCTTCGCCCAGGAAGTGACCGTGCCGGGCGGTGCCGCCGTCGGGAGCAGTGCGGTCTCCAACGTGGCCGTGCTGCCCACCCACCGCCGGCAGGGGCTGCTGACGCGGATGATGGAGGCCGAGCTGGCCGCCGCGCACGCGCGCGGTGACGTCCTGTCGACGCTGATCGCCGCCGAGTACCCGATCTACGGGCGCTACGGCTACGGCGCCGCGACCGTTCACGCCGAGTGGGAGGTCGACGTCGCCCGCACGGGCCTGGACCGCAGCCGTCCGGCGCCGGTCGACGGCGGCCGGATCGACCTGGTCGACGCCGCCGAGGTGCGGCGCGTGGGTCCCGCCCTGCACGAGCGGCTGCGGGCCGCCCGGCACGGCATGGTCGACCGGGACGCGCGCTGGTGGAGCCTGAAGACGGGCCTGGAGCAGATGTCGCACCGCCCGTACCGGGAGAAGATGCAGGCCGTGTACCGGGACGCGGCCGGTGAGGTGGCGGGGCTGGCCGTCTACCAGGCCGACGACCACTGGACGGACGCGAAGACCCCGCTGAACACCGTCCAGGTCGTCGACTTCCTCGCGGCGACCCCGCAGGCGGAGCGTGCGCTGTGGCACTTCCTGTGTTCCATCGACTGGGTGCTGAAGGTCCGTACCGGCAACCGCGCCCCCGACGACCTGCTGCCGGAGCTGCTGCCCGACGCGCGGGCGGCCCGGCCGGTGTCGGCGGCCGACTTCCTGTGGGTGCGGGTCCTGGACGTCGTACGGGCGCTGGGGGCGCGGGCGTACGAGGTGCCGGGGGTGCTGGTGCTGGAGGTCGAGGACGCCACGGGTCCGGCGGGCGGCCGCTACCGGCTGGACGCGGGCGCCGGCACGTGTACGCGTACCGAGGGGCCGGCCGGGGTGCGGCTGGACGTGTCCGCGCTGGGGTCCCTGTACCTGGGGGACGCGTCGGCGGTGCGGCTGGCCGCGCTGGGCCGGGTCGCCGAGCTGGAGCCGGGGGCCGTCGCGCTGGCCGACGCGGTGTTCCGCACCGCGCGCCGGCCGTGGTGCCCGGACGTCTTCTGAGCCCCGGCGGGCGGTGACATGACGGACCGGGCCGTCCGGCCGGGTCCGGGCGCCGCCGGGGGCCTATCGTCGGCACCGGCAGAACCAAGAGGATTGAGCTACGTGACTTCGATTGTGGAACGGCTGCGCGCGGCGGGCTGTGTCTTCGCGGAGGAGGAGGCCGGCCTGCTGGTCGCGGCCGCCACCGACGACGGGCACCTGGCGGGCATGGTCGCCCGCCGGGTGGCGGGTGAACCGCTGGAGCACGTCGTGGGCTGGGCGGAGTTCTGCGGACTGCGGGTGGAGGTGGGCGCGGGGGCGTTCGTGCCGCGCAGGCGCACGGAGTTCCTGGTCCAGGAGGCGGTGGAGCTGGCCCGCCCCGGTGCGGTGGTGCTGGACCTGTGCTGCGGTGTCGGCGCGCTCGGCGCGGCGGTGGCGGCCCAGGTCCCGGGCGGGGTCGAGCTGCACGCGGCCGACGTGGACCCGGCGGCGCTGGTGTACGCGCGGCGCAACGTGGCCCCGTACGGCGGTGCGGTGTGGCAGGGCGACCTGTACGCGGCGCTCCCGGCGGAGCTGCGGGGGCGGGTGGACGTGCTGGTGGTCAACGCCCCGTACGTGCCGACGGGGGAGATCGGGCTGATGCCGTCCGAGGCCCGCGACCACGAGCCGCTGGTGTCCCTGGACGGGGGCGCGGACGGCCTGGACGTGCACCGCCGGGTCGCGGCGGGGGCGCTGGAGTGGCTCGCGCCGGGCGGGCACCTGCTGATGGAGACCAGTGCCAGGCAGGCGCCGCTGACGGCGTCCGCGCTGACCGGGGGCGGTCTCGTGGTGCGGGCGGCCGGTTCGGAGGAGCTGTACGCGACGGTGGTCATCGGACGGGCGCCGGCTCCGGCTGCCTGAGGAAGCAAGGGGAGGGGCGGAAGTGGACGAGGTCGTGGACGCGGACGAGGGCGTGGGCGGGGGCGGCGACGCCGGTGGCGGGGCTGCGCTGACGGAGCTGTTCGAGGAGCACCGCAGCCACCTGCGGGCGGTCTCCTACCGGATGCTCGGTTCGCTCAGCGAGGCCGACGACGCCGTCCAGGAGACCTGGCTGCGGCTGAACCGCACGGACGTGAGCGGGGTGGAGAACCTCGGGGGCTGGCTGACGACGGTGGTCTCGCGGATCTGCCTCAACCTGCTGCGCTCGCGCGAGGCGCGGCGCGAGGACCCGGTGGAGCGGCTGGAGACGCGGGTCCCGGACCCGCTCATCAGCCCGGCGCGGCGGATCGACCCCGAGCAGGAGGTCCTGCTCGCCGACTCGGTGGGGCTGGCGCTGATGGTGGTGATGGAGTCGCTGGCTCCGGCGGAGCGGCTGGCGTTCGTCCTGCACGACATGTTCGCGGTGCCGTTCGACGAGATCGCGCCGCTGATCGAGAAGTCCGCGGCGGCGACCAGGCAGCTCGCCAGCCGGGCGCGCCGCAAGGTGCAGGGTCAGGCCCCGGCGCCCGACGCGGACCTGGCCCGTCAGCGGGAGGCGGTGGACGCGTTCTTCGCCGCCGCGCGGGACGGGGAGTTCGAGGCGCTGGTGGCGGTGCTCGACCCGGACGTGGTGCTGCGTTCCGACGGGGGTGTGGGCGGTCGGCAGACGGTGGTCTTCACCGGTGCGCGGGAAGTGGCGGGCCAGGCGGCGAGCTATCGCGCGCTCACGCCGTTCGTGCGGCCCGCGCTCGTCAACGGCGCGGCCGGGGTGGTCGTCGTACCGAAGGCGAACGCGGTGGCCGTCATGGCCTTCACGGTCGTCGGGGGGAAGATCGTGGCGATCGACGTGCTGTCCGACCTGGCGCGGCTCAAGGAGCTCGACCTGTCGGCGCTGGAGGGCTGAGGCGGCGGGGCCGCCGCCCCGCCCCGGCCGTCAGACGGTCAGGGCGAGGGCGACGGCCATCGGCGCGGAGTAGATCACCGGGAAGACGACGTGGGCGTAGTCCCGGGCCCGCAGGGTGACGATGACGGCGCCGATGAAGTACAGCACCAGGCCGGTGCCGGCGGCGATGCCGAGGGCGGGGACGACGAACCCGGCGAGGAGGCCGAGGCCGCCGGCGAGCTTCGCGGTGGCGAGCAGGTTCCACGTCTTCTCGGGGACGCCGTACTGGACGAGGGGCTCGACCGTGTACTTCGAGCGGGTGTAGAGCGAGATGGCCGAGTAGATGGCGAGGACGGCGGCGATGATGGTGAAGACGGTGGCGGTGGTGGACATCGGGGGCTCCTTCGGGGCGGTCTCGCTTGCTGCGACATCCCTTTGACCCGCCGCGCCGCGCGGATGTGACAGCCCGCCGGAAGTTTTTTCCGGCGGGCCGCGTGGGGGGTGTCGCGGGGGTGTCAGCCGGCTGCGGGGACGGCCGTCCTGCCGAGGAGTTCGGCGACGCGGATGAAGCCGTCGCCGCCGTGGCCGTGGGCGATGGCCCGCTGGGCCAGGCCCTCGGTCGCGCGCATCAGGGCGGCTTCGATGCCGTGCGCCTCGGAGGCGTGGATGATGTGGGCCATGGACGAGGCCCCGGAGGTCAGCGGGTTGAGCCGGCCGGAGTAGCTGCCGCTGTCCACGTCGGCGGCGAACTCCTCGAAGAGCGGCGGCAGGATCGTGGCGATGCCCTGGGCGAACGGGGTCAGTTCGCCGGCGCTGACGCCCTCGGCCTTCGCCACCGCCAGGGCGTGGGCGTAGCCGGCCATCGAGGTCCAGAAGATGTCCAGCAGGGCGATGTCGTACGCGGCCGCGCGGCCGATGTCCTGCCCGAGGTGGGTGTGGGTGCCGCCGAGGAGGTCGAGGAGGGGCCGGTGTTCGCGGTAGAGGTCCTCGGGGCCGCTGTGGATGAACACCGCGTCCGGGGTGCCGATGGTGGGGGTCGGGGTCATGATCGCCCCGTCGAGGTAGCGGATGCCGTGGCCGGAGGCCCAGGCGCCGGTGTCGCGGGCCCGGGCGGGGGTGTCGGCGGTCAGGTTGAGGAGGGTGCGGCCCTTCAGGGCGGCGGTGACGGCGTCGGGCCGCAGGATCGCGTCGGCGGCGTCGTAGTTGACCACGCAGACCACGGTCAGCGCGCTGGCGGCGACCGCCTCCTGGGCCGACGCGGCGGCGACGGCACCGCGTGCGACGAGGTCCTGGGCGCGGCCGGGGGTGCGGTTCCAGACGGTGGTGCGCACCCCGGCGTCGAGGAAGGCGCCGGCCAGGGCCCGGCCCATCGGGCCGAGGCCGAGCACGGTGACGGCGGGCTGCCGGGCGGAGGCGGAGGCGGACGTGGAGGTGGAGGTGGAGGTGGAGGTGGAGGTGGACGTGGACGTGGACATGAAAAACTCAACTCCCGTGGAAACATGGGTGGTACGAGAACGGGCCGGCAGGAGAGGGACGGGGAGATGACGCGGAGTCGCGCACAGGATCCGAACGTCTGCGGGGTCACCGCCGCGATGGCGGTGATCGACGGGAAGTGGAAGACGTCCCTGCTGTGGATGCTGGAGGACGGTCCCCAGCGTCCGGGCGAGCTGCGGCGCCGGATGCCGGGCCTCAGCGAGAAGGTGCTGACCCAGGCGCTGCGCGAGATGGAGGCCGACGAGATCGTGCACCGGGAGGTGCACGACGTGCTGCCGTTGAAGACCGAGTACTCGCTGACCGACTTCGGCCGGGCGCTCGCGCAGGCGGTGGCGCCGCTGTCCGACTGGGGTCACCAGCGGCTGGACCGTATGGCGGAGTCCCGCCGCGCGGCTTCCTGATCCCTTCCTTCCGGCCGCTGGACCAAGCTTTGCCGGGCGGCGGCGCCCCGCCAAGTACCCACCTTTTTGTGGGTACCCGGGGGCGGGGGCCGTTTCAGGCGAGGTGGAGCGGTACGCGCGCGCCCAGTTCCCCGGGCTGTGAGAGCGCGGCCTCCTCGGCCGGGGTCGGGGCGCGCCGGCCGGTGCCGACCAGCAGCGCGTCCTCGTCGCGGAACCCCGCCGGGAACGCCGCCCCGGCGATCCGTTCCAGCAGCGCCCGGGCCCCGGCGAGGGCCTGGGCGGGCGGCCGCGGCGCGTGCGGGAGGTGCGCGACCAGGTCGAGGTGGTGCAGCGTCCACTCCAGGACGTACGCGGACAGGTAGTCGCCGGCGGTGAGTACCTGGTCGCGGGTGCCGACGCGGGCCGAGGGGTCCGCGAGCGCGCCGGCGCGTCCGGCGGCGGAGCCGACGTCGTCGAGGTGGAACTGGAGCAGCCGGGGCTCCCCGTAGGCGGCGGCCAGCCGCACGGTCAGCGCGTCGAGCGGGTCCTGGCCGTCGGGGGCGTCGCCGGCCTGCCAGTAGCCGGCCGCGTCCCGGGTGGGCTCCGCGTCGGAGGGCGTGGCGAGGGTGATCAGCACGTCCTGGGCGTCGATGACCAGATGGCACACCAGGTCGCGTACGAGCCACCCGCGGCAGCCGGACGGCCGTGCGAAGTCCTCGTCGGCCAGGCCGGCGACCGCCGCGCGCAGCGCCGCCCACGACAGTGAGAAGAGGTCCACGCCCGCAAGCTAGCACCGGGCGGGCCGGGGAGGCGCGGACTTCGGCCGGGTGGGTCGGGCCCGGTGGGAGCTATTGCTAGCAAGCGCTTGCAATAGTTAGCAAGGTGGGGCAGGATCGGGGCATGGCATCGCTCAACGTCGGAAACCTCGGCGAATACCTCCGCGAGCAGCGGCGGCAGGCCCAGCTCTCGCTGCGGCAGCTCGCCGACGCGGCGGGGGTGTCGAATCCGTACCTGAGCCAGATCGAGCGCGGGCTGCGCAAGCCGAGCGCGGACATCCTCCAGCAGCTGGCCAAGGCGCTGCGGATCTCCGCCGAAACGCTGTACGTGCAGGCCGGGATCCTCGACGAGCGGGACCGGGACGAGGTGGAGACGCGGGCCGTCATCCTCTCCGACCCGTCGATCAACGAGCGGCAGAAGCAGGTGCTGCTCCAGATCTACGACGCGTTCCGCAAGGAGAACGCGCTGGAGGCCGACGAGGCTCCCGGCGAGGACGCGGCCGGCCGTGCCGGCGGCGCCGGTGACGACGTCGCGATGCCCCCTACGAATTGACTGTGATCCGGGAGGACCCGCACATGGCCATCGCCGATGACCTGAAGAAGACCCTCACCGACCCCACCCCCCTCTACTTCGCCGCCGGCACGGCCGACCTCGCCGTCCAGCAGGCCAAGAAGGTGCCCGCGCTCATCGAGCAGCTGCGCGCCGAGGCCCCCGCGCGCATCGAGGCCGTGAAGAACACCGACCCGAAGGCCGTGCAGGAGGCCGTCACCGCCAAGGTCACCGGCGTCCTCGGCTCGATCGACCCGAAGAAGCTCGGCGAGACCGCCCAGGACCTGGCGCTGCGCGGCGTCGGCGTGGCCGCCGAGTACGCCGTCCGGGCCAAGGAGACCTACGACAAGGTCGCCGAGCACGGCGAGCAGACCGTGCGCGCCTGGCGCGGCGAGGTCGCCGAGGAGATCGTGGACATCGCCGGGGCCGTGGAGCCGGAGCCCGTGCGGGAGCCGGCGCAGGAGCCCGCCCCGGCCGAGGCGTCGGGACAGGCGCCGGCGTCGGCCGAGTCCGCCGACGGGGAGAAGCCCGCCGCGAAGAAGCCCGCCGCGCGCCGCACCGCAGCGAAGAAGGCCACCGCCGAGGTCGGCGAAGGGGCCTGAACGACCCCATAACGGACCGGGCACCTGGCGGGTGCCCGGTTCGTTGTCGTTTGGGAAGACGGCTCCGGCGGTAGCGTGGAGCAGTGGAGCCAGTGGTACCGGATGCGAGAAGGCGGTCGAGACGATGCTGATGCAGGGGTTCGATAACGGGGTGCTCCCGTTGCTCGGCTACGCCATGCTGGCGCTCGCCGTCGTGGCCTTCGTGCTGGCGCTGCTGGCGCGCGAGGACGCGTACCGGGCCGCCGAGAAGCAGACGAAGACCTTCTGGCTGGTCATCCTCGGGATCACCGTCCTCGTGGACTTCTTCCTGGGGATGCTGTTCCTGCAGATCGCGGGCCTGGTCGCCAGCATCGTCTTCTTCGTCGACGTGCGCCCCGCCCTCAAGCAGGTCTCGGGCGGCGGCCCGCGCCGCGGCGGCAGCAGCAGCGACGGCCCCTACGGTCCGTACAACGGCGGCCGCTGAGCCCCTATCCGGCCGCGCGGGAGAGCAGGACCACGGCGACGTCGTCGGTGAGCTCGCCCCCGTTGAGGCGGCGGGCCTCGGTGACGGACGCCTCCAGCAGCGCCTCGCCGCTCAGGCCCCGCTCGATGTGCCGGTTGATCATCTCGACCATGCCGTCCTGCCCGAGGCGCTCGCGGCCGTCGCCGATGCGGCCCTCGATGAGCCCGTCGGTGTAGAGCATCAGGCTCCAGGTGCCGCCCAGGTCGACCTGGCGGCGGGGCCAGCGGGCCCGGGGGAGCAGCCCGAGCGCCGGGCCGCTGTTCTCGTACGGGAGCAGCCGGGCGGGCTTGCCCGGCCTCGATATCAGCGGGGCCGGATGCCCGGCCAGGCACAGGCCCGCGCGCCGGCCGTCCGGGGAGATGTCCACGGTGCACAGCGTCGCGAAGATCTCCTCGCAGGGCCGCTCCACCTCCAGGACCTCCTGGAGGGTGGCGAGCAGGTCGTCCCCGCACAGCCCCGCCAGCGTCAGCGCGCGCCAGGCGATGCGCAGCTCGACGCCGAGGGCCGCCTCGTCGGGGCCGTGGCCGCAGACGTCGCCGATCATGGCGTGGACGGTGCCGTCGGGGGTGCGGACGGTGTCGTAGAAGTCGCCGCCGAGCAGGGCCCGGCTGCGGCCGGGGCGGTAGCGGGCGGCGAAGCGGAGGTCGGAGCCGTCCAGGAGCGGGGTGGGGAGCAGGCCGCGCTCCAGGCGGGCGTTCTCCTGGGCGCGCAGTTTCGATTCTGCGAGCTTGTACTGGGCGATGTCCGCGCGCTTTCTCTCCACGGCGTAGCGGATGGCGCGGCTCAGCAGCCGGCCGTCGAGCTCGTCGCGGTAGAGGAAGTCCTGGGCGCCCACGCGGACGGCCTCGGCGGCGCGGTCGGCGTCCGCTTCGCCGGTCAGGACGAGCACGGCGTGGCGCGGGGCGATGCGGAGCACCTCGCGCAGGGCGCCGAGGCCGTCCTCGTCGGGGCCGGGCAGGGCCAGGTCGAGCAGTACGCAGTGCACGTCCGGGGTGAGCAGCCGTGCGGCCTCGGTGAGGTTGCGGGCGCTGCGGATCCGGATCCGGTGGCCGTCGGCGTCGAGGATCTCGGGGACGGTGAGGCCGCCGGCGGGGTCGTCCTCGACGACCAGCAGCGTCAGGGACGCCGCCGCCACCGCTGCCGCTGCCTGCGGGGCGGGGGTGTCCCGCTGCCGCGGTACGGGTACGGGCATCGTCTCCGGTTCCTTGCCTCCCCCCGAAGGTGCGCTCATGCGGTGACCCTAGCGGGCGGGTGCGGGCGAGCGGAATGGCCGCCGGCCGGGGGCCGCCGTCATATGCCCCTATCGCGGGGGAAAACCGCGCCCCCGGGATGACCAACGTCACGACCCCCGCCCCCGCCATCCCGCCCACCGAGACCCCGGCCCGGGCGCGGTAGCGCCGCCGGCGCGCGGTGCACGGCGGAGCCTGCGGGGCCCGGGGCCCCGGGTGGGGGGTGCCGCGCGGCCCGGGCTTACGCGTCGGGGCGGACCACGGCCTTGATCGGCATCGAGCCCGCCCCCGCCATCGTCACCGTGCGCCCCGGCCGCGGGGCGTGGACCATCGCGCCGTCGCCCACGTACATCCCGACGTGGGTCGCGTCGTCGAAGTAGATGATGAGGTCCCCCGGCCGCATGTCCTTCAGCGCCACCTTCGGCAGCAGCCGCAGCTGCTCCTGCGAGGTGCGCGGGATGCCCCGTCCCGCCGCCAGCCAGGCCTGGGAGGTCAGTCCGGAGCAGTCGAAGGAGTCCGGTCCCGTCGCGCCCCAGACGTACGGCTTGCCGATCTGCGCCGTGGCCCACTGCACGGCCCGCTTGCCCGCGTCCGTGGCGGCGCCGTTGACGTCCTTCATCCCGCCCGAGGACAGCCACGCCGTCTGCGCCTTGTACTGCGCTTCCTGCTCCAGCTGGATCAGCCGGGCCTTCTCCTCGGCCTCCAGCCGGTTCTCCAGGGCCTCCGCCGTCTTGATCTTCTCCTCGATCTCCTTCTTGGCGGCTTCCTTCTTGGCCCTGTTGTCCTCCATCTTCTGCCAGAGCGCGCCCGCTTCCTTCGCGTACCGCTCCAAGTCCGTCTGTGTGCGGTTCAGTTCGGACAGCAGGTCCGTGGTGGCCTTCTCGCCCTGCCGCAACCGGCCGGTCCCGTCCAGGTAGTCGGCCGGGCTCTCGCTCAACGCCAGCCGAGCGCCCGGCGGCAGGCCGCCCGAGCGGTACTGGGCGCGGGCGGCGGCGCCCGCGCGGGCCTTCAGGGAGGAGATCCGGTCCTGGCCCGCCACCACCAGGTTGGCGATCTGGACGATCCGCTCGGACTGGGCCTTCGTCTCGCCCTCCGCGAGGTTGTACGCGTCCGTCGCCGCGCCGGCCTGCCGGTAGAGGTCCTCTATCTCCTTGCGGACCTGCTCCAGGGACTTGGCCCCCGGCTCGGGCGCGGGAGCCGCCGGTGCGGCGGGGGCCGACGGGGCGGAGGGGGCGGAGGGCGCGCCCGGGGCGGCGTACGCGGTGCCCGCGAGGCCCGGCGCGGCCAGTATCGCCATGGCGCACAGCAGCGTGAGAGCGGACGCTCCCTGCCGACGCGACGACGCTCGCTTCACGGTCCCCATGGCTCCCCCAGGCGCCCCGGGTCAGACCGACGTCCCCGGTCAGGACGGGCGAACCGGACTGGACCGGACCGGACCGGACATCAGATCTGACTATTCATCAGTAACTTGGCACTGTCACCGGGATGGTGCCACGACTCGGTGAATTCCAACACCCTCCGGATGCCGCCCCGATCATGACCGCACCCGCCCCGGCCGTCCCAGCCGACTCAACGGCCCGCCCCCAACGCCGGTTCCCCGCCGCGCGAGGTTCACCCCGCCGGGCGCAACGCCTCCCACCGCACCGTCAGTTCCCCCTGCCGCCACCGCACCGGACCGTCCGCCAGCGGCCAGTCCGCGGCCAGCGCCCGCGCCGTCCGGATCCACCGCTGCCGCGCCCCGTACGAGGCGTACGGAGCAGCCGCCGCCCACGCCCGGTCGAAGTCGCGCAGGAACGCGTGCACCGGCTCACCCGGCACGTTCCGGTGGATCAGCGCCTTCGGCAGCCGCTCCGCCAGGTCCGAGGGCCGCTCCAGCGACCCCAGCCGCGTCGCGAACGTCACCGTCCGCGGCCCCTCCGGCCCCAGCGCCACCCACACGTGCCGCCGGCCGATCTCGTCGCAGGTCCCCTCCACCAGCAGCCCGCCCGGCGCCAGCCGCCCGCACAGCCGCTGCCACACCTGCGCGACCTGCTCCTCGTCGTACTGCCGCAGCACGTTCGCCGCGCGGATCAGCGCGGGCCGCTCACCGCCGTCCAGCGGCACCTCGAAGCCCCCGTGCCGGAAGCTCAGCCCCTCCCGCTCGTACGGCTTCGCCCCCGCCACCCGCGCCGGCTCGATCTCGATCCCGACCACCCGCACCCCCGGCGCCGCCTCCCTCAGCCGCGCCAGCAGCTCCACCGCCGTCCACGGCGCGGCCCCGTACCCCAGGTCCACCGCCACCGGCGCGTCCGCCCGGCGCAGCGCCGACCCGTGCGCGGCCGCGATCCAGCGGTCCATGCGGCGCAGCCGGTTCGGGTTCGTCGTCCCGCGCGTCACGGTGCCCACGGGGCGCTTCGAGGACGGCGGAGTGCTGCGGGAGACCATGCGCCGAGCGTAAGCGGAGGGCACGGCCAAGATAAAAATCCGGCAAACGGCCAGGAACATCCGGGCTCCCGGAATGCGGCGGACCGCCATCCGGGTTGCACTCCTTGCAGGGCGCCGACCGCGCTCCCGCAGTCATGCCGCCCCACCGGCGCTGCCGACCCGCCGCCGGAGCGGGCCGCAGAGGACCGTCGACCGTCGTCCGAGCGAGAGGAACTGCTCCCTTGAGCCAGTACGTGTCCCGTCTCGGCGGCAGCATCAGCGGACGCATCGCCGCCGCCCGCGCCACCCGCCCCGACGCCCCCCGCCTGCGCCTCCCCGCCGTCGGCCACCACCGCAAGCCCCGCCGCGTGGCCATGCTCAGCGTGCACACCTCACCGCTGCACCAGCCCGGCACCGGCGACGCCGGCGGCATGAACGTCTACATCGTCGAGCTCGCCAAGCGCCTCGCCGCGATCAACATAGAGGTCGAGGTCTTCACCCGGGCCACCACCGGCGGCCTGCCGCCCGTGGTCGAGCTCGCCCCCGGGGTCCTCGTACGGCACGTCGACGCGGGCCCCTACGAAGGCCTCGCCAAGGAAGAGCTGCCCGCCCAGCTGTGCGCCTTCACCCACGGCGTCATGCAGGCCTGGGCCCGCCACCGCCCCGGCTACTACGACCTCGTCCACTCCCACTACTGGCTCTCCGGGCACGTCGGCTGGCTCGCCGCCGAACGCTGGGGCGTCCCGCTCGTCCACGCCATGCACACCATGGCCAAGGTCAAGAACGCCGCGCTCGCCGAGGGCGACACCCCCGAGCCCGCCGCCCGCGTCATCGGCGAGACCCAGATCGTCGCCGCCGCCGACCGGCTCATCGCCAACACCGCCGAAGAGGCCGAGGAACTCGTACGCCACTACGACGCCGACCCGGCCAAGGTCGCCGTCGTCCACCCCGGCGTCAACCTCGACCGCTTCACCGCGGGCGACGGCCGCGCCGCCGCCCGCGCCCGCCTGGGCCTCCCGCAGGACGCCGTGATACCGCTCTTCGCCGGCCGCATCCAGCCCCTCAAGGCCCCCGACATCCTGCTCCGCGCCGTCGCGGAACTCGTCGACCGCGAGCCCTCGCTGCGCCGCCGCCTCTTCGTCCCCGTCGTCGGCGGCCCCAGCGGAAGCGGCCTCGCCAAGCCCGAGGGCCTGCAGAAGCTCGCCGCCAGGCTCGGCATCACCGACCTCGTCCACTTCCACCCGCCGGTGGCCCAGGACGGCCTCGCCGACTGGTTCCGGGCCGCGTCCGTGCTGGTCATGCCGTCGTACAGCGAATCCTTCGGCCTCGTCGCCATCGAAGCCCAGGCCACCGGCACGCCGGTCCTCGCGGCGGAGGTCGGCGGGCTCCCGGTCGCCGTCAACGACGGGGTCACGGGCATCCTCGTACCCGGGCACGACCCGGTGGACTACGCCCGCGAGCTGCGCCGCTTCGTCGACGACCCCGGCCTCACGGACCGGATGGGCGCCGAGGCCGCGCGGCACGCGCAGTTCTTCGGCTGGGACACCGCAGCCGGCGGCACCGCGGACGTGTACACCGCCGCCATGCATGATCACCGCCGTCGCGTACGCTCCCACCATGGCTGACACCGCCGCGATCATCGAGTCCACGCTGGCCGGCGCCGAGCTGAGCTGGGAGAGCCCCGAACCGGGCACGTACGTCGTCCAGCTCCCCGGCACCCGCAAGCTGAGCACCACGTGCTCGCTCCGCATCGGCCGGCACTCCCTGTCGGTGAACGCCTTCGTCATCCGCCACCCCGACGAGAACGAGGCCGGCGTCCACCGCTGGCTGCTGGAACGCAACCTCAAGCTGTACGGGATGGCGTACGCGGTGGACCGCCTCGGCGACGTCTACCTCACGGCCCGGCTCCCGCTGTCGGTCATCACCCCCGAGGACCTCGACCGCCTCCTGGGCACGGTCCTGGAGGCGGCGGACGGCGCGTTCAACACCCTGCTGGAGCTGGGCTTCGCGAGCGCGATCCGGCGCGAGTACGACTGGCGCGTCGCGCGCGGGGAGCCGACGCGCAACCTGGACGCCTTCAAGCACCTGACGCAGCCCTCCTGACACCGCAGCGGCCCGCGCGGCCCCGCAACACGCGGCCCGGCCCCGCCCCGGCCGGCTAGGCCTCGGCGGGGGCGGCCCGCGGGGCCGGCTCCGCCACCGCCGTACCCCTCCCGGAGGCGGCCACGGCCCCCGCCGGGAGCCCCCGCATCAGCAGCCAGTACCCCGCCGCCGCCACCGTCCCCAGGACCCCCGTGGCCGCCCACAGCCACCCCGCCCCGTACCGGTCGATCACGAACCCGGCCATCAGCGGAGCCACCAGCGCTGCCACCGCCCAGGACATCGTGTACATCCCCTGGTACCGCCCCCGCCCGTGCACCGGCGACAGCCGCACCACCAGCCCCATCTGCGTCGGCGAGTTCACGATCTCCGCCAGCGTCCACACGCACACCGTCAGCGCGTACGCCCACAGCGACCCCGCGAAGGCCGTCATCGCGAACCCGTACCCCGCCAGCAGCGCCGAGATCACCAGCAGCCGGCTCGGGTCGCGGTGCTCGATGAAGCGCGTCACCGGGATCTGGAGGATCACGATCAGCAGCCCGTTCGCCGCCACGACCAGCCCGTAGTCCCCCGGCGAGAACCCCGCCTGGCCCATCGCCACCGGCAGGCCCACCGAACCCTGCGTGAAGATCAGCGAGATCAGGAACGACAGCCCGACCACCGCCATGAACCGCCCGTCCCGCAGCACGGTCCCCAGCCCGGTCTCCGGCTCCGTCCCCTTCTCCGCCTCCTCCTTCACCGGACGCGACTCCGGCAGCTTCGCGAACACCAGCACCGCGCACAGCAGCGTCAGCGCGGCCTCACCCAGGAAGCCGGCCAGGTAGCTGTACTCGGCCACCACGCCCGCCACCACCGAGCTGATCCCGAAGCCCAGGTTGATCGCCCAGTAGTTCAGCGCGAAGGCCCGCACCCGGTCCTCGGGCGGGACGATGTCCGCCATCATCGCGGAGACCGCCGGGCGCGAGGCGTTCGACGCCATGCCCACCAGGCCCGCCACCGCCGCGATGGCCGCCGGGTGCTCCATGAAGCCCAGCAGCGCCACCGACAGCGCCGTCGACACGTTCGCCGCCAGCATCGTGGGACGCCGGCCCAGCCGGTCCGTCATCACGCCCGCCACCAGCGAGGACACCACCCCGCCCAGACCGTGCAGGGCGACCACGAGTCCCGCGAAGGAGGCCGAATAGCCCCGGTCCAGGGTCAGGTACAAGGTCATGAACGTGGCGACGAAAGCCCCGAGCCGGTTCACCAGCGTGCTGGCCCACAGCCACCAGAAGGCGCGCGGCAGCCCCGACACGCTCTCCCGGGCAGCCCGTCTCAAACTGGCAGCGGACATACGGATTCCCCCGAAGACGTAAGCACCGATCGGTCTCGTGGCACGTTACGAACGGGGGCCGCCGCCGTCCACTGGATTGACGCCGTCCGTCAATCGGGGGGAGCGCAGGCGTCCTGCGGCGTCCACTAGGCTCGTACGCATGGCCGACGCACCGTACAAGCTGATCCTCCTCCGCCACGGCGAGAGCGAATGGAACGCGAAGAACCTGTTCACCGGCTGGGTGGACGTCAACCTCAACGAGAAGGGCGAGAAGGAGGCGGTCCGCGGCGGTGAGCTGCTCAAGGACGCCGGCCTGCTCCCCGATGTCGTGCACACCTCGCTCCAGAAGCGCGCGATCCGCACCTCCCAGCTCGCGCTGGAGGCCGCCGACCGCCACTGGATCCCCGTGCACCGCTCGTGGCGCCTGAACGAGCGCCACTACGGCGCCCTCCAGGGCAAGGACAAGGCCCAGACCCTCGCCGAGTTCGGCGAGGAGCAGTTCATGCTGTGGCGCCGCTCCTACGACACCCCGCCGCCGCCGCTCGCGGACGGCACCGAGTTCTCCCAGTCCGAGGACCCGCGCTACGCCTCCATCCCGCCGGAGCTGCGCCCGCGCACGGAGTGCCTCAAGGACGTCGTCGTCCGCATGCTGCCGTACTGGTACGACGCCATCGTCCCGGACCTCCTCGACGGCCGCACCGTCCTGGTCGCCGCCCACGGCAACAGCCTCCGCGCCCTGGTCAAGCACCTGGACGGCATCTCCGACGCCGACATCGCGGGCCTGAACATCCCCACCGGCATCCCGCTCTCCTACGAGCTCGACGCCGACTTCAAGCCCCTCAACCCGGGCGGCACCTACCTCGACCCGACGGCCGCAGCGGCCGCCATCGAAGCCGTCAAGAACCAGGGCAAGAAGTAACCTCGAAGCACGAAACAGCCCCCTACCTGCTGCTTCCCAGTGGGTAGGGGGCTTCTCGTTGCCCTGGGGCCGTCGCTGGGCCGTCAGGCGCGCCGGGCGTGCCGCCGGACTCGGATCTGGGCCGCAACCAGAATCGCCACAGGCAGTGCGGCGGCCGGCGGGACATCGGTCCACGCGGGAAGGGCTGCCGCGCCCGCGCTGATGGCGAGGAACGGCAGTTCGCGTAGCGAGACGTCGATGGTCAAACCTGGGCGTGGCACCATGGAGGCTCCAGATGTGCTCGTGGGTCCAAGACAAGAGGTCGTGCAGCGCAGACGGAAGTGAGAGCCGCCCTGGCCGGGGCGGCTCTCTTTTTTCGCGCATTGGCGACCTTACCGAGCGCTGTTCTGTGAGACAAATGCCCAGGTGGGGGCTACAGGGTTAAAGCTGGTATTTCTCCTAATGTTGGTTCGCCTTGCCGCGTGATTGCCTCTGACCTGCGGTTATCTATTTCTTCTGGCTCAGTTTGCATTTCGTGTCCACTCATCCGTGCGTGCATGCATGGAAAGGGCTTCGGGGCCTAGCTGGCGAGCGAGCTAGCTGGAGGGCGCGCCAGCAAGTACCCCAGATACGTGGTTCAATATCCGCGTCGGTTATCCCGGCACTCGGCCGTCTCACGCCCGTTCATACACACTTGCGACAGCCTTCCTGGTTCGTTCCTGGCTGCTCGGCATCAGGTGTGCATAGACGCGAAGGGTGAGGCCAGGGTCCGAGTGGCCCAGGTACTCGGCGAGCGCCTTCACGTTCTCCCCCGCGTCCAGTAGCACCGACGCGTAGAAGTGCCGCAACGCATGCATCCCGTGCTCCCGGGCGGCGGCATAGCTCCCCCGCCCCCCCTCCCGCTCCGCGATGACGCCCGCGGCGGCGAGGGCCGGCTTCCACTGGTCGGTGTTGAACATCCCCCGCCACACGTGGCCGCCCATCGGCGCTGTGAAGACGAGCCGCTTCGTCACCAGCGGTCCGCTGGCCACGCCCCAGGGCAGGGTGATCGCGACGGGCGGGCACCGCTGCATGTGCGCGCGCAGCGCATCGGCCACCGGACCCGGCAGCGGGACGTCCCGGAGCTTCCCGCCCTTCGGGGGAGCGAACACGGCTTTGCTCCGGCTCAGCTTGAGCTGCTGCACCACGTGAACCGTGTCCGCGGCGAAGTCGATCGCGTCCACGTCGATGCCCAGGATCTCGCCCTGCCGCAGCCCGCACCCGGCACCCAGGTCCACGAGCGCGCGGTACCGCTCCGGCAGCTCGGCCCGTACCGCGAAGACCCGCTCGGCGGTCCAGGGGATCACCCGTTTGGCCTCCACGGTCGGGGCCTTCACCGACCGGGCCGCGCACGGGTTCTTGGCCAGCAGGGTGTCATCGACCGCCGCGTTCAGCACGCTCCGCACGTTCGAGTAGATGACCCTCGCGTACGACCCGGACAGGCCGGCCGCCTTCAGCTTGGCCACCCAGTCCCGGATGTGCGCCGGCTGGAAGGACGCCAGCGGACGCGACCCGATGTACGGGAAGGCGTGCAGCCGAAGCTGCGACTCCATCGAGAAGCCCGTGTTCGGGTCGGCGCCGTGGTTGCCGAGCCAGCGTTCCGCGTACTGCTGGAACGTGATCCTGCTGGCCTTCGGGTCGATGTACGCGCCGCGCGACATGTCGGCCTCGATGTGCGCGAGCCACTGCTCGGCCAGCCGCTTCTGTCGGTCCGGGAAGGACTTGCTCTTCTCCGTGCCGTCCGGCCCGACGTACCGGGCCCGATAGCGCAGCCCGGATCCGTAGCGCTCGGTTTTGACCTTGACGGGCTTACCACCAGGCCCAGGCTCGAACTTGTACCAGCGGTCCTGGATGTGTCCGGCCATCAGGCAGCACTCTCCTCGCTCATAAGCGAGCTGACCCAAGCTCGCGGCGAGGCGAGCCGCTAGCGGCTGGCTCCAAGGCGGGGTGTCGTCAGCAGGTGGCGGGGGATCACCGGACGCCGGTCGGGCAGTCCGCCTGATGGAGCCCAACCCACTTCCGATCATGAGGGCGGCGGAGCGGGCGGGGTGGGGGAGCGGACTGCACCCCTCGTCGGTGACTCGCTCGTCAACGTCCAGGCCCGCTCACGCCGCCGGCGCAAGGGTCATCGCCTACGCCAGCAATCCCCGCAAGGCCGCGCCTTCGCCGAAGCCGGAGCCGACGCCATCACCGACGACATGCGCGCTATCGACGGGGCACGGCGTAGCCGTAGGAGTCACGCGGACCTGTTACAGGTTTCTCTACCTCATCAAGCACCCGGCTGCGCTCCGCTCCGCCGGGCGGGCTTCCCGGCTCCGCTCTCGCGCGACGCTCCTGCCTTCGGCCCGCTCCGCGCGCGCTGCGCCGACGCCCGCCCCTGCAAGACGGGATAGGCCCGAAGGCATGAGCCGAGCCCCCGGAGGCCGCTGGTTCCCCTCTCACCGAACATGCCTCCGGCGGGGGCGCTCAGGCTCCGGGATGGCGGGGGCGCCGCTCGCGAGTGCCGGCCGAAGAGGGCTGAGGCGGGGGAACTCCCATCCCGTCTGCCATCGACCCAGGACAAGCCGAGCAGCCACGGCACCGGGCGTCCAGGTCGTACGTCCAGTTGGGCGCTCCACCTGGACGCCCGGCACCGCGCCCGCTCCACATACGTGTGGGCCGACGGCAGACGGGATGGGAGTTGGGGATGCTGTGGCCGGCGGCGCGGGGTGCCCGAGGTCCTGGCCGAAAGGTCCGCAGCGATGGATGACCTTCGCCATCCTGATCATGTGGAAAAGGTGACCTGGATGGCATTCGACAACGGCGAGCAGTTCTACGAGCTGTTGCAGGCGGTTGGCGCCGAGCGGCGCAGGCTTCGAGAGGCCGAATCGAAGATTCGAGTTGAGACCGAGCCCATGGCCGTTCGAGCCATGCAACTGGGCGTACCCCTGGAGGAGGTTGCAGAGCTCACGGGCTATACGCCGTCCGTCTTGGCGAAATGGGAGAGTTCGGCCGCAGCCCGCAGGGCTCACCAGATCAAACAGGAGCTCCGAGACAAGGCACGAGAGCGGGTCAGGCAGGCGCGAATAGCGGCTAAAGCATCACAAAGCGTAAAAAGGCCTCGGCGCAGAAAGAGGAAGAGGAGGTGATCTGCGTCACCTGTATAGTCGTCCACGCGCGCGCGCCCGCGCGGGGGCGCGCAGGTCTTTGTGAATGCGGGCATCTTTCCCGATTTGCACCCCGGTTGGCGATGGATTCCGGGGGCTGCGAGTGGGGTCTACGGTTTTGGATGTGTCGACACGTCAACTGCCAACGACCCTGCTGACTAGGGAGATTGATGAACATCTGGATCCGCGTGATGCGCAAGTGCCTCACGATGGACACCCGCCGAGGTGCTGACCACGCCGTCAGTGGCGATCCGCGGGGTGGCGATCAGCACGCCCTCTGGGCGCTCATTGCCGCCATTCTGAGCGGAGTCGCCTCGGGGGCCGCCCAGCAGGCGGCCGCTGTACTGCTCGGAGGCTGACGGTCGATGGGGACCCGCCGCCGGCCTCACGGAAGCAGTGGGCCGGGGCCGTCTGTGGGCCGTGGGGCGGTGGCCAAGGGCGGCCGAGGGTGACAACCGCTGACCGCTCTACCCCAGGTCAGGGCGCCTTTACCCGGTAAAGCCCCAGGCCGGAACAAGAACCAGGGCAAGAAGTAGCCCGAAAGCGCGACGAAACCGCCCCCCACCTGCTGGTCTTCCGGCGGGTGGGGGGCCTTTCCGTCAGCGGGGGGTGGCGTCGGGGGCGTGGGGCGGGGGTGGCGGTGGGAGGGGTCTCGTCGCTGCCACGTGGCGGGACAGGACGTCTCCGAAGTGTTCGTGGCGCCGTAGTTCACGGACGTCCAGGGGGTGCATGCGGCCAATGCCCGACGTGGTCAGGGCGGTGACGCCCGTGCCCAGTGCGGAGCAGATCAGTGCGAACCACAGGAGGGTGTCTGTCACTGCGGGTCCTCTCCGGTGCAGGTGATCGGGGAGGGGGCTCCGGCGCCCCCGGCGACATCGTCATAACGTGGAGGCATATGCCGGGTTGCGTGCTGTCAGCCGTTTGCCGCCACGCGCCGCCGGAGAGCGCAGAACCGACAAAAGACACCGGTCAACCTTGCTCTGTTTCGGCCACCCTCACCTGGATGGCGCACACCCTCCCCGGTACCCGGAGCGTTGGGTGGACTATGACAACAGCAAACCACGCGGCAATGTCCCCGCTGAGCGCGGACGACGGCGTGCGCGACGGTCGGATCCGGGCCGCGAGGGTCGGGAAATGGACGTACACGCCTGTCTCGCAGGACCCGGCCCCGGAGAAGGGCGCGACCCTTCGGCATGAGGAGCTGGAGGTCGGCCTCCACTACTCGTCCTCGATCTTCGAGGACTTCCTGGTCGCGGTAGGCAGGATCCAGACCGAGTTCCACCGCAGGTCCCAGGTGAACCAGGAGGCCGCACCGCTGACGGCGCCGGCCGTGGAACGTCCGGGGCGGACGTCCCGTGTATGAGCGGTACGGCCACTACGCTCCTCGACCGGAGCCGCCGGTGTACTGGCCGGGGCCGGACCAGGAGCAGCACGCCGCCTACGTCGGGCGGCCGCTCTTCGGGCCGGCCGGGGCGGGCGCCTCGTGGGATCCGTCGGAGGAACTGGCCCATCTCTGCCGGGACGCCATGCCGCCGGGTCCGGCGGAGCCGGTCGACCGCGCCGCCTACGACGACACCGCCAGCGAGACGGTCAGCGGCATCGGCCTCGCGTCAGGCCTCGCGTCAGGCCTCGGGCCCGGTCTCGCCTCCGGCTTCGCGCCCGGTCCCGGGCCCGGCCCGGGACCCGGCTTCGTCCCCGGACTGGACGACGGGGGGATCCCGGCGGGCGGCGGGCACCGGCTCCGGGCGCCGGCCCCGGCCGGGCACCGGAGGGGCGGCGCGGTGAAGACGTCGGTGATGACCCTCCTGCACACCGGCAGCCTCTGCACCGCGGTGCTCGTGGCCGTCATCGCCGCCGTCGTCAGCATGTTCAGCGGCCTGGCCATCTGCGAAGCCCTGCGCCACAGCGCCGGGCCGGGCACCGCGCACGGTGTCTCCAGCTGGTGGCCGCTGCTGATCTACGGACCCTGGATGGTCGCCTCCCTGTCCATCCTGCGGGCCGCCCTGCACCAGCGCCGGGCCGTGCATTCCTGGTCGATCGTCCTGCTGTTCTCCACCCTGGCCACACTGCTCTGCCTGGCGCAGGCACCGCGCACGTTCGCCGCGCAGGCGGCGGCCACCCTGCCCCCCATCGCCGCGCTGGCCTGCTTCCAGCAACTCGTCCGGCAGATCACGCTGACGCGCCCGCCCCGGCAACCCGCTCCGCGGCACCGCGGCCGCCGCCGGCCCGCACCGCTCCGGCCGCCGACGCCGACGGGCAGCCCTGGCGGCGTGCTCCCCGAATACCCCGTGCGGGACCGGACGGACTCCGTCCGTGCCCCCGCCGGATACCGGCTCCGCTACGGATCATGAAGGCCGCGAGCCCCGGCCGGAGGGGGGCCGGGCGCCCGAGGCGCGCCGGGGTGGCCACGACCGCACCGCGGAGCAGGCCGTCGTCGGCGCTCGACGCGATGCGGTCGGGGGTCGCTAACTTCTCGGGCACCTCAAGCCTTCCAGACTTCAACGAACACGTGCATCACAGGAACGAAGATCGAAACCCATAGGTCACGGGCTGCGGACGGTCTCAGTCCTACGAGCATCCCGCCCCTGCGCCCCTTCCCCCAGAGAGAGAGGACGACAGCATGCCCTACGAGCTCACCCACGCCGAGCGCCTCCGGTACAAGCGGCGCCAGGACGCCGCGTACCAGGCCGGTGAGGAAGCCGTCACCAACCTCCAGGCCGCCCTCGCGCTCGCCGGTCTGACCCTGCCCTCGCTGTACAACGACGGACCCGTAGGCTGCCGGGGCTTCGTCCGGCTCGGGGGGTGCAGCGTCGCCCTCGCCAACCAGCTCGCCGAGGTCATCGCCGCGGGCGCCCACGCCCTGGGAGGCGAGCAGCTGTGAACCCCGTACCGCGGGCGGGGGCGTCCGGCCGGTGACCGGTTCGGAGAGCCCCGCATGAACGAGTGGCTGACCGACCCCTACCGGTTCCCCGGCTTACGGAGCCACCCGTACGACGACGATGCGGAGGCCGGGGCGCCCGTGGATGCGTGGCCCGGCCCCTCACCGGCACCCGGGCCCCCTCCCGCACCGGCCCGCCGGCCGGGCGCGGACGCCACCCCCGACTCCGCCGACCGCCGGCGGCTCGACCTCCACACGTGGCTGACCAGTGCGGGCGTCCGCCCCCACACCGACGACCCGCACGCCATCGCCGTCCTCTCCACGGTGGACGACACCACCCACGCGGCCCTTCGACGGTGGATCACCGGCGGTCTGTGACCGGGCGCACGGCGGCGCGTTGGGCCGAACAGGTGGTGCTCGCCACGCGGATGCACGGCCTGTTCGGCCGCGTATGCACAATGCGTTGCGTCGGTGTCGGCCGTGGGATGAGTGCCTGCGCGTCTGGAGCTGGAGGTAGACCGCCCATGGCGGTGAACGGACAACCCACGGTCAGAAGGCGCCGGCTGGGCGCGGAGCTCCGGCAACTGCGCAAGGCCGCGGGCATGACGTCCACGCAGGCGGCGGGGCATCTGCTGGTGTCGCAGTCCAAGATCAGCCTCATCGAGACCGGCCGTCGTCCCATCAACCCGCGGGACGTGCGCGACCTGTGCCGGCTCTACAGGGTCACCGACCAGGACGTCGTCGACTCGATGATGCGGATGGCGAAGGAGTCGGGCCGCCAGGGCTGGTGGGTCTCCTGCGGCGACGTCCCCTACGGCGTCTACATCGGGCTGGAGACGGGGGCCGCCTCCATCCACACCTACGAGCCACTGGTCGTTCCCGGTCTGCTGCAGACCCCCGCGTACGCCGCCGCGCTCATCAACGAAACGGTCCCTCACATCACCCCGGAGCAGGCCGCCGTCAGCCTGGAGGTGCGGCTGCGCCGCCAGCACCGGGCGCACCACCCGGCCCGCCCCTTCCGGTTATGGGCGATCCTGGACGAATCCGCGCTGCGCCGCGAGGTCGGCGGCCGCGAGGTCGTGCGCGAGCAGCTGGAGCACCTCAACACCCTCGGCGCCCAGCCGCACATCACCGTGCAGGTCCTGCCGCACGCCGCCGGAGCCCATGCCGGCCTCCTGGGGCAGTTCTCCATCCTCGGGTTTGCCGACGCCGAGGCGGGAGTCGTCTACCTGGAGCGGTTCACCAGCGATCTCTACCTGGAGAAGTACACCGACCGCCACCCGTACTACGTCACGTACGCCCACCTCCAGGCGCAGGCCCTCAACCCCGAGGAGACGCGTCACTTCATCAACGACCTGGTCAAGGCGTTCCAGGAGGAGCCGGGCCCGGCCTCGGGGCGACGTACCGCGCGGGCGGCCGCGGGTGTCGGGCCCCGGGATCCGGGCGCCTGACGGGGACACCGGCCACGGGCCGGCTCGCGGGCCGGGCCGTGCGCGCAGGGCCCCGTCCGGCCTTGTCGGACGGGGCCCTGCGGGCTGAGCGGACGGCGGTGCGGTCCGTCAGCCGCCGCACTGGCACGGGGCGCCGGACTGGCAGCCGCAGCCGCAGCCCGAGCCGCAGCCGCAGGCCGCGAGCAGCGGGAGGCGCAGCGGCTCCGGACGGGGCGGCTGCTCCTGTTCCGGGGTGATGGGGACAGGGGTATCGGGCATGGTGCCTCCTCGCAGGCGGCGTACGGGAAGTCGTGGTGCCTTCGCCTCATTCATGCCCAGCCACCCCGGCGCGTCAACGGCGCATTGGGGCGTGCCGCGCGGAGTGCCGCGCGAAGCGGCTCAGACGCCCTCGACCTGCGTCGGCTGCTGCAGCTCGTCCGCGTGCTCGCCCGTCACCAGGTACACCACGCGCTTGGCCACCGACACCGCGTGGTCCGCGAACCGCTCGTAGTAGCGGCCCAGCAGCGTCACGTCGACGGCCGTCTCGATGCCGTGCTTCCAGCGGTCGTCCATCAGGTGCTGGAACAGCGTGCGGTGCAGCTGGTCCATCTCGTCGTCGTCCTGCTCCAGCTGGAGCGCCAGGTCCACGTCCTTGGTGATGATGACCTCGGCCGCCTTCGCCATCAGGCGCTGCGCCAGCTGACCCATCTCCAGGATCGTCGCGTGCAGGTCGCGCGGGACCGCCGTGTCCGGGAAGCGCAGCCGGGCCAGCTTCGCCACGTGCTGCGCCAGGTCGCCGGAGCGCTCCAGGTCGGCGCTCATGCGCAGCGAGGTGACGACGATGCGCAGGTCGGTGGCGACCGGCTGCTGCCGGGCCAGCAGGGCGATGGCGCGCGCCTCCAGGTCGTGCTGGAGGTCGTCGACCTTCTGGTCCGCGGCGATGACGCTCTCCGCGAGCTTCAGGTCGGCGTCCAGCATGGAGGTCGTGGCCCGGCCGATCGCGGAACCGACGAGCCGGGCCATCTCGACCAGGCTCTCTCCGATCGAGTCCAGTTCCTCGTGGTACGCGTCGCGCATGGTGTCCCTCTCCGGCCTGCTTGCCTACTGCTCGCTGCTGCTTGTCTGCTCGGTGCTGCTCGTGCGGGGCTCTCGGCCCCACGTTTACACGTTCGGTCGCCAACGCGTCCGACTCCGGCATCACAAATGAATCAACCCCGTCGTCAGGGTGAACTCTGGGCGACGACTGTTCGAGGTGCCACCCGAACGGCTGTGGAAGTGTCCGCGCGCCTGCTTAACCTGGATCCATGGACGTGAACGCGGCGGTCGCCGCAGCTGCCGCGATCGCCGGTCTCTGTACCGGTGTGATCGCCATGCTGGCGTTCCGCTGGAGCGAGCGCGACCAGGCCCGCCCCACCCGGAGCTCCATGCGCCCCGACATCAACGCGGTGCTGCCGCCCGGAGTGGACACCGTCCTCTCCGTGCTCCGCTCCTCCGCCGTCGTCCTCGACGAGGGCGACGCGGTGGTCAAGGCCAGCTCGGCCGCCTACGCGCTCGGGCTGGTCCGCGGCGGGAAGCTGGCGGTGGAGCCCATGCTCCACATGGCCCGCGACACCCGCCGGGACGGCGAGATACGCCAGATCGAGCTCGACCTGCCCCGGCGCGGCACCGGCCGCGGCGAGGCCCTCGCGGTCTCCGCCCGCGTCGCCCCGCTGGGCTCGCGCCTGGTGCTGCTGCTGGTCGAGGACCTGACCGAGGCCCGCCGCATCGAGGCGGTGCGCCGTGACTTCGTCGCGAACGTGTCGCACGAGCTGAAGACCCCGGTCGGCGCGATCTCGCTGCTCTCCGAGGCGGTCATGGACGCGTCCGACGACCCCGAGGCGGTCACCCGTTTCGCGGGCCGCATGCAGATCGAGTCCACCCGTCTGATCAACCTCGTGCAGGAGCTCATCGACCTCTCCCGAGTGCAGAACGACGAGGCACTGGAGGACGCCGAGCCCGTACGGGTGGACACGCTCGTGGCGGAGGCCATCGACCGCTGCCGGCACACGGCCACCTCCAAGCAGATCACCATGGCCGCCGGCGGCACCGCCGACCTGCGGGTATGGGGACACCGGGGGCAGCTGGCCGCGGCCCTCGGGAACCTGGTGGAGAACGCCGTGAACTACAGCCCCGCCCGCACCCGCGTCGGCATCGCCGCGCGCAGGGTGACGGCGCCGGGCGGAGACTTGATCGAGATAGCCGTGACCGACCAGGGCATAGGCATCCCGGAGAAGGACCGCGAGCGCGTCTTCGAGCGCTTCTACCGCGTCGACCCGGCCCGCTCCCGCGCCACGGGCGGAACCGGTCTGGGCCTCGCGATCGTGAAGCACGTGGCGGCCTCGCACGGCGGGGAGGTGTCGGTGTGGAGCTCCGAGGGCCAGGGCTCCACGTTCACCCTGCGACTCCCCGAGGCGGCCGCGCCGGCCCCGGCGACCGCCCCCGATCCCGCCCGACCCCAGCTTGACCCAGAACCTGTCATCCCTGCCCCGGAGGTCCTTCCGTGACCCGAGTGCTCGTCGTCGAGGATGAGGAATCCTTCAGCGACGCCCTGTCCTACATGCTCCGCAAGGAAGGCTTCGAGGTCGCCATCGCCGCGACGGGGCCCGACGGGCTCGACGAGTTCGAGCGCAACGGCGCCGACCTCGTCCTCCTCGACCTGATGCTGCCCGGCCTGCCGGGCACCGAGGTCTGCCGGCAGCTGCGCGGGCGCTCCAACGTCCCCGTGATCATGGTGACGGCCAAGGACAGCGAGATCGACAAGGTCGTCGGGCTGGAGATAGGAGCCGACGACTACGTCACCAAGCCCTTCTCCTCCCGGGAGCTGGTCGCCCGCATCCGCGCGGTCCTGCGCCGCCGCGGAGAGCCGGAGGAGGTCACCCCGGCGGCCCTGGAGGCCGGGCCCGTACGCATGGACGTGGACCGGCACGTGGTCACCGTCGCCGGGGCCAAGGTCGACCTCCCGCTGAAGGAGTTCGACCTGCTGGAGATGCTCCTGCGCAACGCGGGCCGCGTGCTGACCCGCATGCAGCTGATCGACCGGGTCTGGGGCGCGGACTACGTCGGCGACACCAAGACCCTGGACGTCCACGTCAAGCGCCTCCGCGCCAAGATCGAGCCCGACCCGGGCGCGCCGCGCTACCTGGTCACCGTCCGCGGCCTGGGCTACAAGTTCGAGCCGTAGGCCGTCGGGCGCCCTGCGGCGTTCCCGGAGAAAAAGGGGGAGGGCCCCAGCCGTACCGCGGCTGGGGCCCTCCCCTTTACTGCTGCCGCGCTCAGTGGCCCGCGCTGCGCGACGGCGACGCCGACGCGGCGCCCGACGGGCTGGTGCCGGCGGACGGAGAGCCCGACGCGGCGGGGGAGCCCGACGCGGCCGGGGAGGGGGAGCCGGAGGGGCTGGTGGACGGGGCGGGGGCGGGGGCGGCCGCCGGGGCCTCCGTCGGCCCGTAGCCCGCGTACATGCCGGCGGCCGGGACGACGAAGGCGCCCAGCTCCACGTCGCCCGTGTTGCTCAGCTGGAAGACGACGTCCTGCACGTTGCCGTTCTGGACGGCCTCGCGGCCGCCCTCGATGACGGCGGAGGCGTTGCCCTTGCCGCCCAGCACCACGGAGCCGCCGGCGGGCACGATGACCTTGCCGGAGCCCTCGGCGGGCTTCAGGACCACCTTGGACTTGCCACCCTTCAGGGTGATCCCATCCAGGGTCTGGGCCTTGGTGCCGGAGTTGAAGACGGTCGCCGAGAGGGCGGCCGGACCCTTCTTGTCCTTCTCGCCCTTGGTGATCACCAGCGCGTTCTGGATCTTGATGTCGCCCTTGGTGACAGCGGCGTTGTCCGGCTTGATCTCGAGAGTCTGCGCGTCGTTGCCCGCACCGCACGCTGCGAGCGATGCAAGGGAGAACACGACGGCGGTAGCGGCGAGAGCGCCGCGTCGAAGGCTGCGGCTCACGGCGGCGGCAACTCCTTGGACGTACGGACGGGACGGGTACAGGCTCAGGGTGGCCGAGGTAAAGCCGCCCTAAGGGTGTGTCAGCGCGCTTAGGTTACCGAGCCGCCGCCCCGCCCCCGCACCCGACCCTCCGCAGGGCGCGCACCGTGCTGCGCCGGTCCCGCGATCTTGCATTCCACTATCCCGTCCCGGGCCGCTCCGTGATCAATTCCGGGATTCCCTCGAACGCGGCGGCGTGATCAATTGCAGATTGGGCCTGAACCCGCTGCGTACGGGTGGCCGCCAGTCGAACGGAGTACTTCCGTTTCGCGTCGGGGAACCCGGCAAAACGGGACGTACGTCACACTCGTGGCCGGGGCCGCCAGGTGTAACGTGGTCGTTTCGCCCGGTCCGCACAGCGCCTCCGACCTGCGAATACCCCCCTCCGGAACCCTTTCGCAGCACGTTCGTGTCGCTGTTGTCAAGCCCCGAGATGTGCCCTGACCTGCGAAAACGCCATTCATAACAGTCAGTTCTCGTGTTACCCTGGATAGCCACGGAAGGGGTACCTGTCACATGACGTTCAAGGTTGGCGACACCGTGGTCTATCCCCATCACGGGGCCGCGCTGATCGAGGCCATCGAAACTCGCCAGATCAAAGGCGTGGACAAGACCTACTTGGTGCTCAAGGTCGCCCAGGGCGACCTGACGGTTCGTGTGCCTGCGGACAATGCGGAGTTCGTCGGCGTTCGCGACGTAGTCGGCCAGGACGGGCTGGACCGGGTCTTCGAGGTGCTCCGCGCACCGTACGCAGAAGAGCCCACGAACTGGTCCCGTCGTTACAAGGCGAATCTGGAGAAGCTCGCTTCTGGCGATGTCATCAAGGTCGCCGAAGTAGTGCGCGACCTCTGGCGTCGTGAGCGCGAGCGCGGTCTCTCCGCAGGAGAGAAGCGCATGCTCGCGAAGGCGCGTCAGATCCTGGTGAGCGAGCTCGCGCTCGCCGAGAACACCAACGAGGACAAGGCCGAGGCCCTCCTCGACGAGGTTCTTGCGTCCTGACGCACGAACCGGCCACAGTGTGCCGCGGTGCCCGATGACCCGCCCTCTCGGTTTCGAGGGGGCTGTTGCCGGGCGCTGCGGCATGTCCGCGTCCGGGCACCTGCATCACACCCGCCCGCACACACCCGCCCGCGCGGCACCGGCCCGCACCGCCGCACCCGCACGGCCCGGCACCTCACCCGGTCCCCGGCCGCCCGGCCGGCCCCGGGTCGCACGCCCGTACCCTGACGGCCGTACCCTGCGCTCATCCCGCCGTACCCTGCGTGTGCACACCCGCACGGTCCCGGTACTGGCGTGCCGGGTCCGGGCAGCCGGCTCGACCGGTCGTCACGGAAGGGGCGAGGGCTTCGCACCCGGCACCGCCCCCGGCCGGAGCCGGGGTACGCCCAAGGCCATACCCATGTCGGCCGAAGTCACAAACCTGGCTCGGAGCTACTGATGTCTGACGAATCCCGCCCCCACCGCACGGCGGCGGTGATCCCGGCCGCCGGCCGCGGGGTACGCCTCGGCCCCGGCGCCCCCAAGGCCCTGCGGGCCCTCGGCGGGACCCCGATGCTGATCCACGCCGTCCGCGCCATGGCCCGCTCCCGCGCGGTCGCCCTGGTCGTGGTCGTCGCCCCGCCGGACGGCGCGCCCGAGGTGCGCAACCTCCTCGACGAGCACGCCCTGCCCGGGAGCACCGAGATCCTGGTCGTCCCCGGCGGCGACACCCGCCAGGAGTCGGTGCGCGCCGGCCTGGCCGCCCTCCCCGCCGACATCACCTCCGTGCTGATCCACGACGCGGCCCGGCCGCTGGTCCCCGTCGACACCGTGGACTCCGTCGTCGAGGCCGTCCGCGCCGGAGCCCCCGCCGTGGTCCCCGCACTGCCCCTGGCCGACACGGTCAAGGAGGTCGAGCCCGGCGCGCCCGGCGAGCCCGAGCCGGTCGTCGCCACGCCCGAGCGGGCCCGGCTGCGTGCCGTGCAGACCCCGCAGGGCTTCGACCTCGCCACCCTGCTGCGCGCGCACGAGGCCATCGCCGTCAGCGGCGAGGGCGCCACCGACGACGCGGGCATGGTGGAGCGCACCGGGGTCACCGTGGTGACCGTCCCCGGTCACGAGGAGGCGTTCAAGGTCACCCGTCCGCTCGACCTGGTCCTCGCCGAGGCCGTACTCGCCCGCAGGAGGGCCACCGATGTCTACTGACCTGCCCCTGATCCCGCTCGTCGGGATCGGCACCGACGTGCACGCCTTCGAGACGGGCCGCGAGCTGTGGTGCGCCGGCCTGCTGTGGGAGGGCGAGGACGGCCTCGCCGGCCACTCCGACGGCGACGTCGCCGCCCACGCCGCCTGCGACGCCCTCTTCTCCGCCGCCGGCGTCGGCGACCTCGGCGCGCACTTCGGCACCTCCCGCCCCGAGTGGTCCGGCGCCGCCGGGGTCACCCTCCTGGCGGAGGCCGCCCGGATCGTCCGCGCCGAGGGCTTCGAGATCGGCAACATCGCGATCCAGGTGATCGGCGTGCGCCCGAAGATCGGCAAGCGGCGCGAGGAAGCGCAGAAGGCGCTCACGGCGGCGGCGGGCGCCCCCGTCTCCGTCTCCGGCACCACCACCGACGGACTCGGCCTCACCGGCCGCGCCGAAGGCCTGGCCGCCATCGCGACCGCCCTCGTCTACCGGACGAACCGGGCCTGAGCACGACGTACGGCCACGGGCCGCCCGCCACGGATGTCACCTCTTCGGCAACAAACCGTACGGGCGGCCTCAAACGGTCGCTGGGCACTGCCGTGGGCGCACTACCCTGGATGCCGTGACTATTCGCCTGTACGACACCAGCGCCCGGCAGATCCGCGACTTCGTCCCGCTCGAACAGGGCTGCGTCTCGATCTACCTGTGTGGCGCGACCGTGCAGGCCGCCCCCCACATCGGGCACATCCGCTCGGGCCTCAACTTCGACATGATGCGCCGCTGGTTCACGTACCGCGGCTACGACGTCACGTTCATCCGCAACGTGACGGACATCGACGACAAGATCATCGCGAAGTCGGCCGAGCAGCGCCGCCCCTGGTGGTCCATCGGCTACGACAACGAGCGCGCGTTCAACGACGGCTACACCGCCCTCGGCTGCCTGCCGCCCACGTACGAGCCGCGCGCGACCGGGCACGTCACCGAGATGGTCGAGATGATGCGCGGGCTCATCGAGCGCGGTCACGCGTACGAGTCCGAGGGCAACGTCTACTTCGACGTGAAGTCCTTCCCGGGCTACCTCTCGCTCTCCCGCCAGGAGCTCGACAACATCCGCCAGCCGGAGTCCACCGGCGAGACCGGCAAGCGCGACCCCCGCGACTTCGCCATGTGGAAGTCCGTCAAGCCCGGCGAGCCCTCCTGGGAGACCCCGTGGGGCCGCGGCCGTCCCGGCTGGCACCTGGAGTGCTCCGCGATGGCGCACAAGTACCTGGGCGAGGCCTTCGACATCCACGGCGGCGGGCTCGACCTGATCTTCCCGCACCACGAGAACGAGATCGCCCAGGCCAAGGCCTTCGGTGACGCGTTCGCGAACTACTGGGTGCACAACGCCTGGGTCACCATGTCGGGCGAGAAGATGTCGAAGTCGCTCGGCAACTCGGTGCTGGTCTCCGAGATGGTCAAGCAGTGGCGTCCGATCGTCCTGCGCTACTACCTCGGCACCCCGCACTACCGGTCGATGATCGAGTACAGCGAGGAGGCGCTGCGCGAGGCGGAGTCCGCCTTCGCCCGCATCGAGGGCTTCTACCAGCGCGTCATCGAGAAGGCGGGCGGTCCCGTCGAGGCCGCCGCCGAGGTCCCGCCGGCCTTCGCCGAGGCGATGGACGACGACCTGGGCGTCCCGCAGGCACTGGCCATCGTCCACACCACCGTCCGCCAGGGCAACAGCGCGCTCGCCGCGGACGACAAGGACGAGGCCATCGCCCGGCTGTCCGAGGTCCGCGCGATGCTCGGCGTCCTCGGCCTGGACCCGCTCGACCCGCACTGGGCCGGTGAGGCCGACCGCGGCGAGGACCTCCACGGCGCGGTCGACACCCTCGTACGCCTCGTCCTGGAGCAGCGCGAGTCCGCCCGCGCCCGCAAGGACTGGGCGACCGCCGACGCCATCCGCGACCAGCTGAACCAGTCCGGCCTGGTCATCGAGGACAGCCCCAGCGGCCCGCGCTGGACCCTCGGCGCCCGCTGATCCGGACCCACCCGGACCAGCCGTGTTGTGCCGCCCGGGCTTCCGGGCGGCACACTCTTCATACGTACATATCGCAGCACGAACGAAAACAGGTAGAGGTCATGGCCGGGAACAGCCAGCGCAGGAACCGCCGCACGTCCAACAAGAAGGGCGCCACGGTCGGCAGCGGTGGCCAGCGGCGCAAGGGCCTCGAGGGCAAGGGCCCCACGCCCAAGGCCGAGGACCGCAAGAAGCACAAGGCGAACCGCATCGCCAACGCCATGGCCCGCCAGGCCGCCAAGCGCCGCCCCGCGCCCCGCCGCGGCGGCCCCAAGGGCACCAGCGAGATGGTCGTCGGCCGCAACCCGGTCTTCGAGGCGCTGCGCGACGGCGTGCCCGCCACCACCCTCTACGTGCAGCAGTTCATCGACAACGACGAGCGCGTCCGCGACGCCCTCAAGCTCGCCGGCGAGCGCGGCAACATCAACCTGATGGAAGCCCCGCGCCCCGAGCTGGACCGCATGACCAACGGGCTCAACCACCAGGGCCTCGTCCTCCAGGTCCCGCCGTACGAGTACGCGCACCCCGAGGACCTCCTCGACGCCGCCCACGACAACGGCGAGGACGCCCTCATCGTCGCCCTCGACGGCGTCACCGACCCCCGCAACCTCGGCGCGATCGTCCGCTCCGTCTCCGCCTTCGGCGGCCACGGCGTGGTCATCCCCGAGCGCCGCGCCGCCGGCATGACCGCCGGCGCCTGGAAGACCTCCGCCGGCACCGCCGCCCGCACCCCGGTCTCCCGCGTCACCAACCTCACCCGCGCCCTCCAGGACTACAAGAAGGCCGGCATCACCGTCGTCGGCCTCGCCGCCGAGGGCACCCACGAGGTCCAGGACCTCGACGCGCTCGGGGGTCCGGTCGTCATCGTCGTCGGCTCCGAGGGCAAGGGCCTCGGCCGCCTCGTCGGCGAGAACTGCGACTACCTCGTCCGCATCCCGATGCCGGGTGGCGCCGAGTCCCTCAACGCCGGTGTCGCCGCGGGCGTCGTCCTCTACGAGGCGGCCCGCAAGCGCGCCCAGCGCGGCCGCGTCTGACCCGGACGGCGGCAGCCGCTTGATCCACCTGGCCCACGGGACGTGACCCGTGAGCGTGTCGCCCCGCCCTCCACGGGCGGGGCGACTTGATCTTGACGGGTCTCGGACAGATCCCTCGTGTCAAGGCAGTGTCCTAAACACTCATCACTCGGTTAGATGAGTGTGGACACCAGAACGTCAGGGTTCGACGACCAGCCCGCGCTGAGCATGGTCAAGGTGCCGTGCGACCCCGCACAGGTCATCGTCAACCACGCCAGCTTCCGCGTGCGGCTCGCACCGAGCCCGAGCGCGCGTTCCAAGCCCGCGAAAGCCCCCGGCCGCGCGCCCCTCCTCGGCGCCGCCGCCGTCGCGACCGCCGGAGCCGCCCGCCGCCGCGCACCCGTCGTCTGGAGCGGCAAGTCCGCCCCCGGCGACGCCGCGGCCATGGGAGGACTCCTCCAGGCGGTACGCGAAGCAGGCCGCGGCCACGACGACTACGACGGCGGAGCCGCCACCCAGACCATCCCCCGGGTCGACCTGGCACACGACCTGGGCGAGGACACCCTCGCCAGCCCCACCGTCATCGGCCAGCGCACCTACGGCGACCCCGACGAGACCCGTCCCCTCGCCGCCGTGCGCGACCTCCCGCGCGAGCCCTACCCCCCGTACGGCCGCCACGACGGCGACCACCAGGGCCCCGACACCGGCCCCGACAGCCGCCGCCCCGCCCCCGACGCCCGCGGCCAGGCCTCCTACTACCCCGGCCGCCGCATGAACCTCGGCGTCGTCCTGCTCCCCCTGCGCGTCTTCCTCGGCTTCATCTCCATCTACGCCGGCATGGGCAAGCTCTGCGACCCCGTCTACTTCGACGGCGGCGAACGCGGCTCCATGGTCACCTGGCTCCAGACCCTGCACCCCTGGGCCCTCGCCGAACCCCTGCGCGACTTCGCGCTCGCCCACCCCGTCGGGGCCGGCCTCAGCGTCGCCTTCCTCCAGGTCATCGTCGGCGTGCTCACCGTCTTCGGCCTCTGGCAGCGCTTCGCCGCCTGCATCGGCGCCCTGCTCTCCGCCGCCCTCCTCATGACGGTCAGCTGGAAGACCGTCCCCGCCTACGACGCCCCCGACATCATCTACCTCGCCGCCTGGAGCCCGCTGGTCATCGCGGGCGCCCCCGTCTACTCCCTCGACGCCCGCCTGTCCGGCGAGGCCTGGCGCACCCTCGGCCCCCGCTCCGAGATCTGGCGGCTGCGCCGCCGCGTCCTGCGGCGCGGGGCCGTCATGGCCACCGTCGTCTGCGGACTCACCCTCCTCATCGGCTCCCTCCTCGGCGGAGCCGTCCGCTCCTCCACCGTCGTCACCGTCCCCGGCCCCGGCCAGGCCCCCAGCAACTACCTCCCCGGCAGCCCGCTCCCGCAGGCCCCCGCCAAGCAGACCGCCCCCGGCAGGCAGCAGCAGCCCTCGAAGCAGGCCTCGCCCTCCGCGGCCCCCTCCCAGCCCGCCGCCACCTCCGGCCGCCCCGGCAGCAGCGCCCCGACCCGCAACAGCTCCACCACCGGCTCCGGAGCGCCCACCGCCGGCAAGACGTCCGGCAGCGGCGGCCAGACCCCGCGCGGCAGCACCCCGAAGCAGTCCAGCCCGCAGCAGCCGCCGGCCACCTCCTCCGGGAGCCGCAGCGGCTCCGGCGGGGACGCCCCGGCCAAGAAGCCCGGCCTCGTCGGCGGCCTCCTCGGCTGACCGGCACCCCCAGGCCGAAGGGCCCGGCGCGCGTACGGCGCACCGGGCCCTTCCGCATGCCGCCGGCGGCACGAGACGACGTAGCAACACGGAAACCGCTCAGACGCCGCCCTGCGCCGCCAACTCCCGCGCCGCCTCGGTGAGGTCCTTCGCCGTGTCGATCGCCCGCCAGTACGCCCCCTGCGGCAGCGGAAAGCCCGCCAGCCGCCGCTCCCGCGCCAGCCGCGGGAACGTCGTCCGCTCGTGGTCCCCCAAGTCCGGCAGCAGCGAGGCGAATCCGGGAGCGAACACGTACACCCCGGCATTGATCGGATAGGGCGACGGCGGGGCCTCGATGAAGTCCAGCACCTGCCCGAACTCGTTCGTCTCCACCACCCCCCACGGCATCCGCGGCCGCGCCAGCGCCAGCGTCGCCACCGCCTCGCGCTCCGCGTGGAACGCCGCCATCTCCCGCAGCGGGAAACGCGTCCACACGTCCCCGTTGGTCGCGTACCAGGCCCCGTCCGGCCGCGGCAGCCCGCGCGCCGCGAACTTCAGCCCGCCGCCGCGCCCCAGCGGCTCCTCCTCCACCACCGTCGTCACCCGCAGCGGCAGCACGGCCGTCGCCAGCCATTCCTGGAGCACCTCCGCCAGGTGCCCGCACGACACCACCACATCGGTCACCCCCTCGGCCGCCAGCCACACCAACTGGTGTCCGATGATGGGCAGTCCGGTACCCGGGATCTCCACCATCGGCTTCGGCCGGTCGTCCGTATACGGCCGCAGCCGCGTCCCCTGCCCGCCCGCCAGGACGACAGCCTGGGTGGGAGGGGCCGGGAACGCGGCCGCGTCATCGGTGGTTTGGGGTGGTTCGGGGCCGGTCTCGGTCATGGCCGCCAGCGTAGGGACGGCCCCCGCCCCCGACGGGGCAGGCGCGACGGGACGTCAGCCCATCGAGGCGACACCGGTCGCGTAGGAGGTGTCGCACACGGGGCGCGCGTACGACTGGGCCTTCGTCGGCCCGTACGCCTCCACCGCGGCCCGGCCCAGCGCCCGCGCGATGCTCACGCAGTGCTCCGCCAGCGACGGCCGCCCGTTCACCTCCTGCTGGAGGTGGGTGAGCACCGTGCCCGGCTGCTCACCCTGCTGGAGCTCGCCGAGGAGCTTGTCGCGCAGCAGGTCCTGGGGCGCGGCCGGCTTCTTCGGGACGGAGACGTCCTCGGCGGAGGCGGTCAGGATCTGGGAGGAATTGTCCGCCCAGGGGACCATCGTGACCGCGAGGGTCCCGGACAGGACCAGGACGACGGGCAGGACCAGGGCGAGGGAACGGCCGATTCGGCGGGCAGTGTGGGTCACGAGGGCGAGAGTAGCGCTCGGTGAGGATTTGGCGACATTTAGTCACCCGGTCGGGGGATGGTTCGACGTGGCTTTTCGATTTAAGGGTTGACGGGTGCGGCCGAATGGCCCGGTCTGCCGGGGTTCGGGGGGTGCGTCCGCGCAACTGCCGCGGCAGGGGCGCCCCTTGGCGGAACGCCCCTGCCGGTCACTCAGTTGGACAGCCGTGCACCGGTCGACGTCGAGAAAACATGGATCTCGTCCGGACGCGGCACGACGTGCAGCGAGGAGCCCTTCTCGGGCACCTGGCGGCCGTTGACGCGGACCACGAGGTCCTGGCCGTCGCGGCTGCCGTACACGTAGCCGTCGGCGCCCAGCTCCTCGACGACGTTCACGGTGATCGTCAGACCGCCGGTGTCGCCGATGTCGAAGTGCTCGGGGCGCACGCCGACGGTGACGGTCTTGTCGCCCGAGCCGGCGGCGGCGGAGAGCGCCTCGCGCGACACCGGGACCACGCTCTCGCCGAACTTCACCCCGCCGTCGGTGATCGGCACCTCGACGAGGTTCATGGCGGGCGAGCCGATGAACCCGGCGACGAAGAGGTTCGCCGGCCGGTCGTACATGTTGCGCGGGGTGTCGACCTGCTGGAGCAGGCCGTCCTTCAGCACGGCCACGCGGTCGCCCATGGTCATGGCCTCGACCTGGTCGTGGGTGACGTACACGGTGGTGATGCCGAGGTCGCGCTGGAGCGCGGCGATCTGCGTACGGGTGGACACGCGGAGCTTGGCGTCGAGGTTCGACAGCGGCTCGTCCATGAGGAACACCTGCGGCTTGCGCACGATGGCCCGGCCCATGGCGACGCGCTGGCGCTGGCCGCCGGAGAGCGCCTTGGGCTTGCGGTCGAGGTACTGGGTGAGGTCCAGCATCTTCGCCGCCTCCTCCACCTTGCGGCGGATGGTGGCCTTGTCCTCGCCGGCGATCTTGAGCGCGAAGCCCATGTTGTCGGCGACGGTCATGTGCGGGTAGAGCGCGTAGTTCTGGAACACCATCGCGATGTCCCGGTCCTTGGGCGGCAGGTGCGTGACGTCGCGGTCGCCGATGCGGATGGCGCCGCCGTTGACGTCCTCCAGGCCGGCGAGCATGCGCAGCGAGGTGGACTTGCCGCAGCCGGAGGGGCCGACGAGGACGAGGAACTCGCCGTCCTCGATCTCCAGCTCCAGCTGGTCGACGGCGGGCTTGTCGCCGCCCGGGTAGAGGCGGGTCGCCTTGTCGAAGGTGACAGAAGCCATGGTGATGAATCCCTTCTACCGGCAGGAACGTGCCGGACGATCCGAGTGGAAGGTCTAGTCCAGTCGACTGGACTCCGCCTGACGCTACCTGGCGGTACGGCTCCTGTCAGCAATCTGACGGCCCGGATTGCGTGCGGGCACGCCGGCGCCTTGGCGTGGCGGGCGGAGCACCGCCTGGCCCGGGCCCCGTCATTACGGGTGCGGATCAATGTGATGGCTCGGGGAATCGGGCGCTGTGTAGAGTGATGGCGGCTCCACGCGCAGTAGGTCGCGGGTGGTGTTGTGCCGCCTTAGCTCAGTTGGCTAGAGCGCTTGACTTGTAATCTTGAGGTCGTCGGTTCGATTCCGACAGGCGGCTCCGTCCCAGGTCAGATGGCATCTGATCGAGGGAATTCGTACAGAAGCGGAAGGCCCCGGGTGATCACCCGGGGCCTTTTGCGTGCCTCAGGCGCGGCCCGAGATGTGGTTGGCCAGGCGGGCCAGGGGGGTCGTCGTGGGGCGGTGGGTGGCGGATTCGTGGTGGTCCGCCTTGCGGTAGGCGGCGTAGAGGGCGTGGACGCCGAGCCAGCGGAAGGGTTCCGGCTCCCAGCGGCGGACGCGGTGGTGGACCCAGGGGAGGGCGGTGAGGTCCGTGCGGTCGCCGAGGACCAGGTCGCGCAGGGTGCGGCCGGCGAGGTTGGCGGTGGCCACGCCGGAGCCGACGTAGCCGCCGGCCCAGCCCAGGCCGGTGCCGGCGTCCAGGGTGACCGTGGCGCACCAGTCGCGGGGGACGCCGAGGACGCCCGACCAGGCGTGGGTGATCGGGGTGCCGGTCAGCTGCGGGAAGAACGTGAAGAGGAGGTCGCGCAGGGCGGTGACGGTGGCCGGCTGGGTGCGGCCGTCGTTGTCGGTGCGGGAGCCGAAGCGGTACGGGACCCCGCGGCCGCCGATCGCGATGCGGTCGTCGGCGGTGCGCTGGGCGTACATGTAGGCGTGGGCCATGTCGCCGAGGAGCGGGGCGTCCTGCCAGTTGAGGTGCTTCCAGACCGAGGGCGGGAGGGGGGCGGTGACGATCATCGAGGAGTTCATGGGGAGCCAGGTGCGCTTGTGGCCCTTGAGGGCGGCGGTGAAGCCCTCGGTGCAGCGCAGGACGTAGGGGGCGCGGACGGTGCCGTAGGGGGTGACGGCGCGGCGGGGGGGCGATCTCGGTGACCGGGGTGGCTTCGTGGATCACGACGCCGAGGCGGTCGCAGGCGTCGGCGAGGCCGCGGACGAGCTTGAGGGGGTGGACGCGGGCGCCGTGGGGGGTCCAGCTGGAGCCGACGGCGTCGGCGACGTCGATGCGGGCGCGGGTGGCGGGGGCGTCGTACAGTTCGCGTCCGGTTTCGCCGAAGGAGAGCTCGGCGGCGTGGAAGGCCTTCAGTCGGGCGAGCTGGGCGGGGGTGCGGGCGACTTCGAGGACGCCGCCGCGGTGGATGTCCGCGTCGATCCCTTCCTTCGCGGCGACGTCGATGACCTCCGTGACCGTGTCGTTCATGGCGAGCTGGAGCCGACGGGCGGCTTCGTGCCCGTGCAGGGCGGCGTAGCGGTCGCGGCCGGCGATGCCGTTGTAGAGCCAGCCGCCGTTGCGGCCGGAGGCGCCGTAGCCGCAGAACTTCTGCTCCAGGACGGTGACGCGCAGGTCCGGGGCCGCGCGCTTGAGGTAGTAGGCGGTCCACAGGCCGGTGTAGCCGCCGCCGACGATGACGACGTCCGCCGTGGCGTCGGTGGTGAGGGGGGCGCGGGGCGGCTGGTGGGCCGTCGTGCCGGTCGCGTACCAGAAGGAGATGCCGCCGTTGATCGTCATGGGGGAGTTGGTACACGGGGTCCCGCGGGGGTGTCCAGGTACCGGATGTCGTGGCCGGGGGCCGGTTGCGCGGCGGGATGTTCGGTGTGCGGGCGGGGTGGTCCGGCGTAGGGGGAGTTTGACGACAGACCCTAGGGTGGCGCCATGATCCGTGCCGCGGTGGTTGATGACGTTGCCGAAATCCACTCCATGATCCGGGAGTTGGCCGAGTACGAGAAGGTGCCGCACGAGGCGCGCGCGACGGAGGAGCAGTTGCGCGGGGCGTTGTTCGGGGAGCGGCCGGCGGTGTTCGCGCACATCGCGGAGAGCGGGTCCGGGGAGGTGGTGGGGTTCGCGGTGTGGTTCCTGAGCTTCTCGACCTGGCGGGGGGTGCACGGGATCTACCTCGAGGACCTGTACGTACGGCCGGGCGCGCGCGGCGGCGGCTACGGCAGGGCGCTGCTCGCGGAGCTGGCGCGGACGTGCGTGGAGCGCGGGTACGAGCGGCTGGAGTGGTCGGTGCTGAAGTGGAACGCGCCGACGATCGGGTTCTACGAGGCGCTGGGCGCGCGGCCGCAGGACGAGTGGTCGGTGTACCGGCTGACGGACGGGGCGCTGGCGCGGCTGGGCGGGGCGGGTTAGCCGGGGCGTTGTCGGTGCCGTGGGCCACGATGGGCGCATGGCGCGGAACGAGCGGGCGAAGGTGAAGGTGGCGCAGGCGCGGCGGCCGGAGGTGCGGCTGCCGGAGCTGGTGGTGTGGGGCGGTGGGGGGCTGGAGCCGGACGGGGATTACGACGGGCTGGAGTTCGCGGACCTGGACCTGGGGGCGGAGGACGGGACCGGGGCGCGGTTCATGGACTGTGCGCTGCGACGGTGTGCGCTGGACGGGGCGCGGTTGCCGAAGGCGCGGTTCCTGGACGCGGTGCTGGAGGGCGTCCGGGGTGTGGGGACGGACCTGTCGGGGGTGACGCTGCGGGACGTCGAGCTGGTGGAGGCGCGCCTGGGCGGGGTGCAGTTGCACGGTGCGGTGCTGGAGCGGGTCCTCGTGCGCGGCGGCAAGATCGACTATCTGAACCTGCGGGCGGCGCGCCTGCGGGACGTGGTGTTCGAGGGGTGCGTGCTGGTGGAGCCGGATTTCGGCGTTGCGGTGCTGGAGCGGGTGGAGTTCCGGGACTGTGTGGTGCGGGGGGCGGATCTGACGGGCGCGCGGCTGGCGGACGTGGACCTGCGGGGGGCCGTGGAGCTGGGGATCGCGCGGGGGGTGGAGGCGCTGGCGGGGGCGGTGATCAGCCCGGGGCAGTTGTTCGAGCTGGCTCCGGTGCTGGCCGCGCACCTGGGGCTGCGGGTGGTGGGGTAGCGGGTCCGGCCCGTACGGACGGGGGTCGTACGGGCCGGGCGCCGCCGGGGGCGGTGGGGCGGTGGCGTCAGTGCTTCTTCGGGTCCTCGGCGTTGCGCCAGACGGTGAGGTCGACGGTGATGTAGTTGCTGGCGTCCTTGGCGTCGGACTTGCCGCGGTAGGTGAGGACCGCGATGTGTCCGGCGTTGCTGAGCACGCAGATCTCGGAGCCGTTGGTGAGCTGGTCGAGGCCGATCTTCTCGGCGTAGCGGGTCTCGGTGCGGCAGGTTTCCAGGGAGCCCTTCTGGGCGTTGTTCAGGACGACGAGCTTGCCGTTGGCGGTGCCGACCTTGGTCTCGCCGAACAGGGAGTCGCGGTAGTAGAAGAAGTCCCCGCCGTTGTAGAGGACGCCGTTGCTGCCGCCGGTGACCGGGCGCGGCGGGTTGTCGGCGAGCATGACCTGGTAGTTGGCCGTGATGTCGATGCCCTGGTAGGTGGCCGGGGTGGGGTCGGGCCGCTTCTGGTTCTTGTTCTGGTTCTGGGCGGCCGAGCTGCCGGGGGCGGGGGTGGTGGCGGCGCCGCGGTCGCCGGCGGCGCTGCTCCCCTTGTCCTTGGCGGAGCCGTCCGGGAGCAGGGAGACGATGACGGCGATCCCGATGAGCCCGCCGATGACGGCCCCGGCGATGACCCGCCCGTTGGGCCCGGACTTCGGCGGGGTGGCGGGCGGGTAGCCCGGCTGGTGGAGCGGGGGCGGGGTCGGGTAGCCGGGGGCGGCGGTCGGGTAGCCGGGCGGCGGGGTGGGGTAGCCGGGCGGGGGCGTCTGGTAGCCGGGCGGCTGGGTGGGGTGGCCCGGGGCGGCCGCTGGGGGCGCGGGGGCCGTCTGGGTGGGCGCGTACGCGGGGGCCGGCGGCCGGAGCGGGTAGTCGGCGGGCCGGGCCGGCGCGGTGGGCGGCTGCGCGGGGGCGGAGAGTTCGGTCGGGGTGGGTGCGGCCGAGGGCTGCGGGGGCGGGGTCCTGGCCGGTTCGGGCAGCCGCAGGCGTTCGGTGATGGAACCGGCGACGGCCTTCGGGAGCCAGTCCTCGCCCTGGCGCAGCGGCGCGGGGGAGATGGCGTGGCACGTCTCGATGATTTCGGAGAGGCTGGGGCGCCCGGCGGGGTCGCGGCTCAGGCAGCGGGCCACGAGGGGCTTCAGCTCGGCGGGCAGGGCGCTGAGGTCGGGGTCCTCGTGGACGATGCGGTAGAGGATCGCGTGCGAGTTCCCGTCCCCGTAGGCGGGCGCGCCGATCGCCGCGAACGCCATGATCTGGCCGAGGGCGAAGACGTCGGTGGCGGCGGTGACCGTGCCGGTGGAGGCCTGCTCGGGGGCCATGAAGGCGGGCGTGCCGACGCTGACGCCGCTGCTGGTGAGGGAGGTGGCGTCGGCGGCGCGGGCGATGCCGAAGTCGATGACGCGGGGGCCGTCGGAGGCGAGGAGGACGTTCGCGGGCTTGAGGTCGCGGTGGACGATGTCCGCGCCGTGGATGACCTGGAGGGCTTCGGCGACGCCGATGGTCAGCAGCAGGACGCTGCGCAGCGGCAGCCGGCCGTGGGCGGAGACGGCGTGCGCGAGGGAGGGGCCGGGTACGTACGCGGTGGCCAGCCAGGGCTGCGCGCCGTCGGTGTCGAAGTCGATGACGGGTGCCGTGTACAGGCCCTGGACCCGTTGGGCGGCGCGTACTTCCTGCTGGAACCGCCGCCGGAACTCGGCGTCCTCGCTGAACTCGGGCCGGATCACCTTGAGTGCGACGGGCCGCCCGCCGAGCGTGTACGAGAGGTACACCTTGCCCATGCCGCCCGAGCCGAGCACGGCGCTGAGCCGGTAGCCGCCCACCGTGGCGGGGTCGTCCTGTCCGAGCGGCTGGAAGAGTTCGGCAGGATGCGTGTCGCTCATGAAAAGTCCGTCCCCCATCAGGCAGTTCAAAGCCTGCCGACGCCTGAAGCCAACCGGGAGAGGGTAGCCGACACCTTCCCCGGCGGGCCGTCGGCCGTGGTGGGACGGGCGCGTCTCAGGCGGGGACGCGGGGGAAGCGGGACTGGAGCGTCCAGATGACCGGGTTGTCGCCGAGTCCCTCGTGCATGTCGACGAGGTCGGCGATCAGGTCGTGGAGGAAGTCGCGGGCCTCGCGGCGCAGCAGGCGGTGGCTGAAGGTGAGGGGTTCTTCCTCGGGGGCCATCCAGTCGGCTTCGATGTCGACCCAGCCGAAGCGGCGTTCGAAGAGCATGCGGTCGGCGGACTCGGTGAAGTCGAGTTCGGCGTACTGGCGGTTGGCGGAGCGGCTGCCGCGGGGGTCCTCGTCGAGCTGTTCGACGATGTCGCACAGCGCCCAGGCGAAGTCGAGTACGGGCACCCATCCCCAGGCTGTGGACACTTCCGTGTCCTTCTCGGTGTCGGCGAGGTAGACGTCGCCGCAGAACAGGTCGTGGCGCAGCGTGTGGACGTCCGCGGAGCGGTAGTCGGTCTGCGGGGGGTCGGGGAAGCGCCGGGAGAGGGAGTAGCCGATGTCGAGCACGTTCCCGATGGTGTCACGGGTGCGCCTCTCCCGGCGCGGGGGGCCTTGCGGGGGTGGTGGTGCCGTCCGCGTGGTGGTGCCGTCCGGGTCAGCGGACGTTGACGGCGGTCCAGGCGGCGGCGACGCGGGCGGTCTCGGGGGCGGAGGGGCCGTAGAGGTCGGCGGCGGCGCGGAGGGTGGCGGTGCGGGCGCCGGCGTAGTTGGTGGTGGAGCGCATGTGGAGGGTCAGTGCCCGGTACCAGATGCGGGTGGCCTTGTCGCGGCCGATGCCGAGGAGCTTGGAGCCGTCGTGGGTGGGGGAGTCGTAGGCGACGCCGTCGATGACCTTGGGGCCGCTGCCTTCGGCGAGGAGGTAGTAGAAGTGGCGGGCGGGGCCGGAGCCGGCGTGGGGGTCGAGGGCGGCGATGTCGGACGACCAGTAGTCGCGGGAGACGCCGTCGGCGCTGGGGCGGTCCATGCGGCGGGGCGGGCCGTCGAAGACGCGCTCGCCGAGGAGGTAGTCGCCGGGGTCGGCCTTGTTCTCCGCGAAGAACTCGCCGGCGGTGGCGAGGATGTCCGAGGTGCCCTCGTTGAGTGCGCCGGGCTCCCCGCTGTAGCCGAGGCGGGCGGTGGAGGCGGTCAGGCCGTGGGCCAGTTCGTGGCCGACGACGTCGAGGGAGGTCGGCGGGCGTCCGGGGGTGGTGCCGTCGCCGTAGGTGACGCAGGCGCAGCTGTCGCTCCAGAAGGCGTTGCCGAAGCCGCTGCCGTAGTGGACGCGGGAGGTGGTGCCGGCGCCGTCGCCGCGGACGCCGTTGCGGTTGAAGGCGGCCTTGTAGAAGTCCCAGGTCACGGCGGTGGCGTAGTGGACGTCGGCGGCCGCGGTCTGGCGGTGGGCGGGGGTGCCGTCGCCCCAGGTGTTGTCGGCGTCGGTGAAGGGGACGCCGGGGTTGTCGGTCTGGTTGAGGGCGTCGAGGGTGCGTTGGCCGCCGCGGGTGGGGTCCTGGAGCTGGTAGGCGGTGGGGGTGGTGCCGGTGGAGGTGGTGCCGAGGGGGACGGTGGCGGAGTACTGGGTGATGCCGGTGCCGGTGGCTGCGCCGGTTCCCGCTGTGGCGGGGGTGGTGGAGGCGAGGGCGGCTGCGCCGAGCAGGGCGGCGGCGGTGAGGGCGAGGCGGCGGGGGCGGTGGGGGTGTGACACGCGGGCTCCTTCGCGGTTCGCGGTTCGCGGTGGCCGGGGTGGTGGCCGGGTGACGGCGGGGGCGAGCGTGTCATCGGGGGGTGGGGGTGGGGGAGGTGTGCGGTGGGGGGTTGTCCGAAGAGCGGGGCGGAGTGTCCGGATCCGGGCCCTTGCTCTGGCCGGGCGGGGAGGGGGTGGGGCCGGGTGGGGGCCGCTGCGCGGGGCCGTCCCCTACCCGCCCTTCCACCGTTCCCCGGGCTCCGCCCGGACCCGCGCCTCAAACGCCGGCGGGGCTGGAGGGTCCCGGGCTGGGCCCGGGCCCGCTTCTGGGGGCTCCGCCCCCAGACCCCCGCGCCTCAAACGCCGACGGGGCTGGAGGGGCCGGCGGGGCTGGAGGGTCCCGGGGGGTGGGGTCAGTTCTCCAGGGCCTGGTACGTCGTGGTCCAGAAGTCGTGGATGACCCGGGCCGGGGCCGGGTTGGTGAGGCCCACCTGCATGAGGAGGATGCCGGTGAGCTGGTTGTGCGGGTCGGCGTAGGCCGAGGTGCCGGTGCCGCCGTCCCAGCCGAACTGGCCGACGGGCGCGTAGTCGCCGCGGTAGGTGCGGACCGCCATGCCGAAGCCCCAGCCGCCCTGCTGGCCCTGGCCGAAGGACACGTGGACGCTGTTGCGGGCCAGGGCGGAGCGGGTGGCCTCCTGCTCGGCCGTGAGGCTGTTGGTGGTCATGAGCTCGACGGCGGGCCGGGACAGGATCCGCTCGCCTCCGTGCGTGCCCTGGTTCAGCAGCATGCGGAAGTACGCGTGGTAGTCGTCGACGGTGGAGACCAGCCCGCCGCCGCCGGACTGGAACGCCGGGGGCGCGCTGTAGCGGCCGCCTGCGGCCTCGTCCCACACGTGGAACTCACCGGTCTGCGGGTCGGGGGCGTAGCTGGGAGGAAGCCGGTCGATCTTGTCGGCGGGTACGTGGAAGCCCGTGTCCTTCATGCCCAGCGGGTCGAGGACCCGCTCGCGCAGGAACGTTTCGAACGGCTTGCCCGTGACCCTGGAGACGAGGACGCCGAGCACGTCGTGGCTGATGTGGTACTGCCACTGCTCTCCGGGCTGGCGCATCAGGGGGAGCGTGCCGAGGCGGCGCATCCACTCGTCCTGCTCGGGTGCGGGCTCGCCGCCCTGGGTGAAGACGCCCCGTTCGAAGAGGGCGGCCGTGATCGGGGAGCCCATCGCCGTCAGGTCGATGCCGAGTCCGAAGGTGGAGTTCAGCAGGTCCCGTACGGTGATCGGCCGTCGGGCGGGGACGGTCTCGTCCAGCGGGCCGTCGATCCGCGCCAGCACCTGGCGGCCGGCGAGTTCGGGCAGCCACTGCTCGACGGTGTCGTCCAGCCGGATCTCGCAGTCGTCGACGAGGGCCATCGCGGCCGCCATCGCGACGGGCTTGGACGTGGAGGCCATCCGGAAGATCGTGTCCCGGCGCATCGGGGCGCCGCCGTCGTGGCGCATGGTGCCGATCGCCTCGACGTGCGTCTCGTCGCCGCGGCTGACGAGGGCGACGAGGCCGGGGATCCTCCCCGATTCGACGTGCCGGGTCAGCACGTCGCGCATCTTGCGCAGGCCCGCCTCGGTGAAGCCGTTCTGTCCCATCGTCATGTCTCCCCGTGAGTGTTTGAGAACCGCTGAACTCGCTCGAAGCTACATTGCGTTTATGGATGCGTCAACGAACTTTTGGGGGGTGATTTTGCTGGTGGTGATGGAAGTTGGGGTAAGTGTTGCAATGGTTCTGGGGGTGAACGCAATGGGGTGCCGGAGGGTGGATTGCAATGGGGTGGGGGTGGATGCATACTGCGGCTGTCGACGAGGGGAGACGAGCACCGATGCCCGGAGGACGGCTCACCGGCGAGGAACGCCGGCACATCGCCACCTGGCTGGCCGAGGGCCTCGGATACGCGGAGATCGGCCGCCGGATGGCCCGGCCCGCCTCGACCGTCATGCGGGAGGTCACCCGCAACGGTGGCCCCGGGGGCTACGGCGCGGACCGGGCGCAGGAGGCCGCGCGGCACCGTGCGCGGCGGCGCAAGGAGGTGCGTCCGGCGGCGCCGCCGGTTCCCGACGCCGGTCACGGGCGGGACCCGCGGGCGGTGCGGGAGTTCACCGAGTCCTTCACTGGGCTGCTGGCCGGGCAGGGGCTGCCGCCGATGGTCTCCAGGGTGCTGGCCTGCCTCTACACCACCGACTCGGGCGCCCTCACCGCCGCCGAGCTGGTCGAGCGGCTCCACGTGAGCCCGGCGTCCGTCTCGCACGCCGTCGCCTGGCTCGAAGGGCAGGGGATGCTCAGGCGGGAACGGACTCCCGGGGCGCGCCGCGAGCGCTACGCCATCGACGACCAGCTCTGGCTGCGGTCGCTGCTCTCGGCCGCGCAGATGAACGACGTCCTGGTGGCGGCGTCGCAGCGCGGGGCCGAGATCCTCGGGGCCTCGACTCCGGCGGGGGCCCGCTTCGAGTCCTCCGTCGAGCTGCTGACGCTCGTGAACGAGTCCCTGCGCGGGGTCATGGAGCAGTGGCGGCTGAGGCTGGCCGAGCGCGCCGCGGCCGGGGCCGCGGACGCGGGCCCGGGCACGGCTGCGGACGCGGACACGGTCTAGGAGGGCAGCAGGCGCTGTTCCTTGGCCACCGCCACCGCGCCCGCGCGCGTGTCGACGCCGAGCTTGTCGTAGATGCGGCCCAGGTGGGTCTTGACGGTGGCCTCGCTGATGAACAGCGCGCGGGCGATGTCGCGGTTGCCCAGGCCCCGGGCCAGCTGCCCCAGGATGTCGAGTTCGCGGTCGGTGAGGGTGGGCCGCGTACCGCGCATGTGGGCCATGACCCGGCTCGCGACGGGTGCGGACAGCGTGGTGCGGCCGGCCGCCGCCGAGTGGATGGCGGCGAACAGTTCCTCGGGGCGTTCCGCCTTCAGCAGGTAGCCGGTCGCGCCCGCGCCGATCGCCCGGGTGATGTCCGCGTCCGTGTCGTACGTGGTGAGGACCAGGACGTGCGGCGGGCCGGGGAGGGCGGTGATGCGGCGGGTGGCTTCGACGCCGTCGATGCCCTCGCCCAGCTGGAGGTCCATCAGGACCACGTCCGGGCGGAGTTTGGCGGCCAGCGCGACCGCCTCCTCGCCGCTGCCCGCCTCGCCGAGCACCTCGATGTCCGGCTCGCTGCCGAGGAGCGCGAGGAGTCCGGCGCGGACCACCACGTGGTCGTCGCAGAGGAGGATCGTCGTCATCCGGCGGGCTCCAGGGGGATCGAGGCGGAGAGGACGGTGCCTTCGCCGAGGGTGGATTCGATCGTCAGGCTGCCGCCCAGCTGGCGCACGCGGGCGCGCATGGCCGGGAGGCCGTGACCGCGGCCGGGGTCGGAGGCGGCGGCGGTGAAGCCGGCGCCGTCGTCCGCGATGTCCAGGACCACCTGGTCGCCGAGGAAGCTCAGGGTGAGGGCGGCGGTGTGCGCGTGGGCGTGCTCGCGGATGTTGGCCAGGGCGCCCTGGGCGATGCGCAGGAGGGCCGACTCGGTGCGGTCCGGGAGGGGGGCCGGTACGCCCTCCAGGTGGAAGCGGACCTCGACGCCGGGCCCGGCGTCCAGCGCGCGCAGGGCCTCGGCGAGGCCGGCGCCGTTGTCCAGCTCGGGCGGGGCCAGGTCGTGGACGAGGCGGCGGGCCTCGGCGAGGCCGCGGGCGGCGATGCCGTTGGCGGTGCGGACGTGGGCGCGGGCGGTGGCCGGGTCGCTGTCCCAGGTGCGGTCGGCGGCCTGGAGCAGCATCTGCTGGCTGGACAGGTGCTGGGCCAGGGTGTCGTGGATCTCCATGGACAGCCGCTGCCGTTCGGCGAGGGTGCCTTCGCGGCGTTCGGTGGCGGCGAGTTCCCTGCGGGTGCGGATCAGGTCGTCGATCAGCGCGCGCTGGGCGCGGGCCTGGCGCTCCATGTGGACGAAGACGGCCGTGGCGAGGGCGGCGATGGCGGGCGGGGCCAGCAGGAGGTTGGGGTCGAAGGCGGTGGAGAGCTTCATCTGGGCCGCGACGACGAAGACGGTGAGTACGGCGACCAGGGCCACGGCGGCGCGCGGGGGGAGGGTGCGCAGGGCGGTGAAGAACAGCGGTACGGCGCACCACGCGAAGCTCGGGGCGAGCACGACGAGGACCACCCAGGTGGCGACGACGAGCCCGAGCCAGAGCCTGCGGCGCAGGGTGGGGGCCGGCCGGTCGGTGGCGTGGGCGGCCTGGGTGACGCCGACGGCGGGGCCGAGGACGTACAGCAGGGCGAGGGCGATGCCGAGGGAGATCACCCAGGGGGTGCGGGGTTCGCCGGGGTGGCGCAGCAGGAAGCGGGCCACCGAGGCGCCGAGCAGGAGGAAGAACGCCGTGTGCATGACGGTGGCGAGGGTGCGGGTGTCGGGTGCCCGGGTCACTGCGTGGCTCCTGGGGGTGGGGCTGTGGTGTCCATACTGCCTCTGCCCTGGCCGGGCGGGTACGGGTGTCCCGCTGCGCGGGGTTCCCTGGGGGCTCCGCCCCCAGACCCCCGCGCCTCAAACGCCGGCGGGGCTGTGAACAGCCCCGCCGGCGTTTGAGGCGACGGGCGCGGAGCGCCCGTACGGGGTCCGGGGCGGAGCCCCGGGGAACGGGCGAAGGGCGGGTAGGGGACAGCCAAGCGGGCGGCCGGGCCCGCCGCATCGGCCGATCGGATGACCCCCGGGTCAACCGGTGCGGTCGCCGGGCTCAGCCGGTACGGGGACGGCCCGGGGCGGGGGGCGGGGCGAGGCTTGGGGGGAGCCAAGCCGACGACCCACCAGGAGCTGACATGAACACCCGCACCCGCGTCCTCACCGGCACCGCCCTCGCCGTCGTCCTCGGCGCCGGGACCTTCGGCGCCGTCACCGCCAGCGCCACCCCGGCCGCGCCGGCCAAGAAGGACTCGGACAAGAACTTCACCACCTCCACGCACCTCACCATCGGCGCCGCCACCCGTGCCGCGCAGGCCGCGCTGGAGGCCGCGGAGAAGGAGAACCAGAAGGTCACCGTGGCCGTCGTCGACCGCAACGGCAACACGATCGTCACCCTGCGCGGCGACGGTGCGGGCCCGCAGTCCTACGAGTCGGCGCAGCGCAAGGCCTTCACCGCCGTGTCCTGGAACGCCCCGACCTCCGTCCTCGTGGGCCGCCTCGCGCAGGCCCCGAACCTGAAGGACATCCCCGGCACCCTCTTCCTGGGCGGCGGCGCCCCCGTGCAGGCGAACGGCGCCCCGGTCGCCGGCATCGGCGTGGCCGGCGCCCCGAGCGGCGACCTGGACGAGAAGTTCGCCAAGGCCGGCGTGGAGTCCCTGCAGCAGTGAGTGCGGGCTCCGCTCCTTAGGATCGGGGCGTGGAACTCAAGCGCCTGGCCGTCCCCGCCGTCACCGCCCTCCTCGTCCTCGCGACGGGATGTACGGGCGCGACGGTGCAGGGGCGGCCCGGTGCGTCCGGGCTGCGGGACCCGTTCTTCCCGCGGGCGGGCAACGGCGGCTACCAGGTCGAGCACTACGCGCTGGACCTCGCCTACGACCCCGCCGACGGCCGGCTGCACGGCACGGCCGTCATCACCGCCCGCGCCGAGCAGGGACTCAGCTCCTTCAACCTCGACCTGAGCGGGCTGAAGGTCGAGGCCGTGGACGTGCAGGGCGCGGGGGCGCGGTTCAACCGGACCGGCAACGAGCTGACGGTGCGCCCGGCCAAGGACCTGAAGAAGGGCGAGGTCTTCCGTACGAGGGTGGACTACACCGGCCGGCCGAAGCCCGTCGTCGATCCCGACGGGGCGCACGAGGGCTGGATCACCACCGAGGACGGTGCGGTCGCCGTCGGCGAGCCGGTCGGGTCGATGGGCTGGTTCCCCGGCAACCACCACCCGAGCGACAAGGCCGCGTACGACGTGACGGTCACCGTCCCGGACGGGTACGAGGCCGTGTCCAACGGGCAGCTGCGCTCCCGCCGGGAGGTGGGGGACGGGCGGACGGAGTTCGCGTGGCACAGCCCGGAGCCGATGGCCAGCTACCTGGCGACCGTGGCCATCGGGAAGTTCGAGGTGAGCACCGGGCGGACCCCGTCGGGGGTCGCGGTGTACCAGGCCGTCGCTCCCGGTGAGGCGGCGGGCAGCGGGGCGGCGCTGAAGCGGCTGCCGGAGGTCGTGGAGTGGGGCGGCGCCCGGTTCGGCCCGTACCCCTTCGGTACCGCCGGTTCGATCGTGATGCCCGCGCGGACCCTCGCGTACGCGCTGGAGACGCAGACCAAGCCCGTCTACTCGGGCGCGCCCGACGAGGGTCTCGTGGTGCACGAGATGGCCCACCAGTGGTTCGGGAACTCGGTGTCGCCGAAGACCTGGAAGGACATGTGGCTCAACGAGGGCTTCGCCACGTACGCGGAGTGGCTGTGGTCCGAGGACCACGGCGGGGTGGGCGCACAGCGCCGCTTCGAGGCGTTCCTGACGGGTGACACCTCGGTCGACGACCAGGCCGGCGGGGACTGGGCGGCGTTCCCGCCCGCCGCGCCGCCCGGTGCCGGCCACGTCTCGGACGCGCCGGTGTACTACCGGGGTGCGATGGTGCTGCACCGGATCCGGCAGGAGGTGGGGGACGAGAAGTTCTTCGACCTGCTGCGCGGCTGGGTCGCCGACCACCGGTACGGCAACGCGAGCACCGCGGACTTCACGGCGTACGCGGAGCGGCGCACGGGCCACGACCTGAAGAAGGTGTGGGACGTGTGGCTGTACGGGGAGGGGCGCCCCAAGGCGTAGGCCGCGGGCGTGGCCGTGGCCGCCGGGTCGGGCCGCCCGGTCGGGCCCCCGGGTGGCCGGCGGCGAAGCCGGAGCCCCCTCCCGGACGCGGCCGGGCAGGGGGCTTCGGCTTGGTGGGACGCGGGTCAGACGTTGACGCCGAAGTCCTGGGCGATGCCGACGAGGCCGGAGGCGTAGCCCTGGCCGACGGCGCGGAACTTCCACTCGGCGCCGTTGCGGTAGAGCTCGCCGAAGACCATGGCGGTCTCGGTGGCCGCGTCCTCGGAGAGGTCGTAGCGGGCGATCTCGGCGCCGCCGGCCTGGTTCACGACGCGGATGTAGGCGTTGCGGACCTGGCCGAAGTTCTGGCTGCGGTTCTCGGCGTCGTAGATCGAGACCGGGAAGACGATCTTGTCGACGTCGGCGGGCAGGCCCGCGAGGTTCACGTTGATGGCCTCGTCGTCGCCCGCGCCCGCGCCCGTGCGGTTGTCGCCGGTGTGGACGATGGTCTGGTCCGGGGTGGACTTGTTGTTGAAGAAGACGAAGTGGCCGTCGGAGACGACCTTGCCCATCGCGTTGACCGCGATGGCCGAGGCGTCGAGGTCGAAGTCGACACCGGTCGTCGTGCGCACGTCCCAGCCGAGGCCTACCGTGACGGCGCTGAGGCCGGGGGCCTCCTTCGAGAGCGAGACGTTGCCGCCCTTGGACAGGCTTACTGCCATTTTGACTGGTGTCCTTCCTCGACGCTTGACCGCGATGTGGGGTCAAGTTACCGCTGCCCTTCATAACGCGGCGAGGGGGCGCGGAGGTTCCAGGACGCGGAAATGCGGGTGACGGCGGCGCGGGCGGGGGCCGATCATAGGGCCATGCCTGGTCCCCATGTCATCCGCGGTTCCGTCGTTCTCCCCGAGGCGGAGCTCGCCTGGCGGTTCTCGCGTTCCTCCGGACCGGGCGGGCAGCACGTCAACACCTCGGACTCGCGCGTGGAGCTCTCGTTCGACCTGGCGGCGACCAAGGCGCTGCCGGAGGTGTGGAAGGAGCGGGCGCTGGAGCGGCTCGCGTCGCGGCTGGTGGACGGGGTGGTGACGGTACGGGCCTCCGAGCACCGCTCGCAGCTGCGCAACAGGGAGATGGCGCTGGTCCGGCTGGCCTCGCTGCTGGCGGAGGCCACGGCCCCGCCGCCGAAGCCGCGCCGGGCGACGAAGATCCCCCGCGGCATCAACGAGCGGCGCCTGCGGGAGAAGAAGGCCCGCGGCGAGACCAAGCGGAACCGCAGCTCGCGCGACTGGTAGCGGCGCGCGACCGGTTCCTACGGGGCCAGGTGGCGGTAGCGGCCGCGGAAGTACGTCAGCGGCGGCGCGTCCGGGACCGGCAGGCCGGCGCCGAGGACGCGGCCGATGACGAGGGTGTGGTCGCCGGCGGTGACGCGGGACTCGGTGCGGCACTCCAGGGTGGCGAGCGAGCCGGTCAGCAGGAGCGCGCCGGACAGGGCGCCGCGTACGAGGGGCAGCCCCTCGAACAGCAGCCGGTCGCTGATCCGGCCCTTCATCGAGAACCGGCCGGCCACCTGGAGCTGGCTGTCCGCGAGGAGGGAGACCGCCCACAGCGGCTGCTCGGCGAGCAGGTCGTCCATCCGGGACCCCTCGCGGACGCTGACCAGGACGAGCGGCGGGTCCAGGGAGACCGACATGAAGGCGGTGGCCGTCATGCCGACGTCCTCGCCGCGCGGGCCGTCCGCGGTCAGGGGCGGCTCGTGCGCGGTGATCAGGCACACGCCCGCGGCCAGCCGGGACATGGCGGCCCGGAACTCGTCGTTGCTCACCCCCTCAGGATGGGGGGTGGTGAGCACGGGGGCCGGGTGTACGGGGGTCGTCTTGGGCACGTACCGAACGCTAGTCCCGCCCCCGTGCGGCGCACATCGGCCCCTGGTCCGAGCCGTGTCCCCGCCCCGCGGCCTAGGCCGGGCGTATCGTTTGCTTCCGGGAAGGAAGGGGAGCGCTCCCACTCCGTGCGCCCCTTCCGGCGCGGCCCTTCTTCATCTCATGTGACTTGAGTCACAGAGGGCAAGATTTGTTGACCCTGTGTACCTGGCGCACAGCTCACTGTGATTCAGTGGACGGGACACCGCAACGAAACGCCGATGACAAACCTGGAGTTGCTGTCGAGGTCTCGGGGAGAGCGAGCAATGGAGACCGAGTCGGAGCCGTACGTCCGTCTTGCGACCCTGCGGCAGCTGCACCAGGTGGTGGCCGAGCTCAACACCGCCCGGAGCCTGGCGGACACCCTGCAGACCGTCGTGGACGGCATCGTCAGGGGCCTCGGCTACGAACTCGCCTGTGTCAACCTCGTCCGCCCCGACGGGGACCTCGTCGTGGCCGCCTTCGCAGGTGACCCCGCCGCCGAGGCCCTGATCACCGGACGCGTCGGCTCCCGCCCGGCCTGGGAACGCCGCCTGACCATGGGCGAGAACTGGGACGGCCTGCGCTTCATCCCGCACACCGAGGGCTGGGTCCTGATGGAGGACGACGTCCCCCAGTGGCACACCGACGGACCCGATCCGCGCTTCCAGGACGAGTGGCACCCCGAGGACCGGCTCTACGCCCCCATGTACGCGACCGGCGGGGAACTTCTGGGTGTCATTTCGGTGGACAGGCCGCGCAACGGGCGCCGCCCCGGCGCGTGGGGGCGCGAAGCGCTCCAGATGTACGCCTTCCAGGCCGCCATTGCGATCAGCAACGCGAGGCTGCGCGCGAACATGCAGCGGGCCCTCGTCCGCCTCGAGCGCGAGCAGCAGGCGCTGCGCGCGAGTGAAGAGTCGTTCCGGCAGGCCTTCGAGTACGCGCCCAGCGGCATGGCCATCGCCGAGATGGGCGGCGACCAGCACGGCCGGCTGCTGCGCACCAACGACGCCCTGTGCCGCCTGCTGGGCCGGCCCGCCTCCGTGCTGCGCCGCTACTCCTTCTCCGACCTCGTCCACCCCGAGGACATCGGCACCCTGCTGCGCACCTCCGCCGAGGGCGGCCGCGCCGAACTGCGCCTGGGCCGGCGCGACGGCACGTACGTATGGGTCTCGCTGCGCAACTCCGTCGTCGCCGACGCCGCCGACGGCCCCCGCTTCCTCCTCACCCACGTCGAGGACATCGAGGAGCGCAAGCGGCACGAACTCCAGCTCGCCCACCGCGCCAGCCACGACTCCCTCACCGGCCTCCCCAACAGCGCCGAACTGCGCTCCCGGCTCGGCGCGCGCCTCTGTCGCCGGCCCCAGTCCGTACGGGCCGGAGCGGTCGAGGCGCTGGACGCGGCGTACGAGGGCCGCCCCGAGGCGGGTGGTGCCGGCGAGCACGGCTTTCCACCCGAGGGGCAGCACCCCGGGCAGTACCACGCCTACGACGGCGGCTTCCCCGCCGCACCCGCCCCCGCCCCCGGGCAGGCGGCCGACGCCTTCGACTTCCCCGGCGCCTTCCCGGGCAGCGCGGACGGCCCGTACGACCACCACGTGCACACCGTGGCGCCCGCCACCGACGTCGACGACGGCACGAAGGGGCTCGCCGTCCTCTTCTGCGACCTCGACGGCTTCAAGTCGATCAACGACCGGTTCGGCCACCACACCGGCGACGCCGTCCTCATCGAGGTCGCCCGCCGCCTGACGACGTGCGTCAGGGACGGTGACACCGTCGCCCGGCTGGGTGGTGACGAGTTCGTCGTCCTCGCCGACGGCCTGGGCGCCGCCGACGCCGCCGACCTCGCCGTACGGCTGCGCAACGCGATCATCCCGCCGATCCGGGTCGACGGCCGCGCGGTCCGCGTGGGCGCGAGTTTCGGCATCGGCTGGGCCAGCTGCGGGATGTCCGCGGACGAGGTGCTGCGCTCCGCCGACCAGCGGATGTACATCGAGAAGCGGTCCCGTTCCAAGGCGCACCGGCGGGCCGGCTGAGGCCGAGGGCCGCCCGTGTGCGCACGTGTTCGGGGTAGGCTCCCGTGGGTCGAAAGGAGTGACCTGCGATGACGACGCCCGCGAACAACGGCCCGCACGGTGGGGCCAACCAGCCCGGGGACGATGACCCGTTCGGCTACCTCTACGCGGACGGCCAGGCCGCCGGAGCCACCCCGCCCGGTCAGGGCGGCGGATACGGCTACCCCGGCCCGACGGCCGGCGGACCGCCCGGAGCGCAGCCCGGCGTCCCCCGGACCTCGTACAACCAGGTGCGCACGGTCGGCGAGCGGACGTACGGCGGCCAGCGCGGCGCCGTTCCCCAGCAGCAGGCCCCGCAGTCCTACCAGGCCCAGTACCAGGCCCCCGAAGCCCTCCAGGCGGGCGGCTACGGCGTCCCGCAGCAGCCGTCCGCGCAGACGGCGCAGAGCCAGAGCGTGCCGCCCCGCCGCGGCGGCCGCGGCGGCGGCTCCAGCCGCCGGGGCCTGCTGATCGCGGCGGTCGCCGTGGTGGCGGCCGTCGGCATCGGCATCGGCGCGGCCGTGGTCTTCGGCAAGGACAAGGACAAGGACGGGAAGAACCAGGCGACCGGCCCGACCCAGGCGGCGCAGCCCTCGAAGAAGCCCGACAACGACACGAGCGCCTCCCCCGAGCCCTCCAAGGCCCCGCTGCCCAAGGGCGAGGCCGCCGGTGCCGGCATGGCCCTCACCGGCGGTGCGACGCTCCAGAGCAGCGTCGCCGGCTCCAAGAGCACGGGCGGCCAGTACGTCGGCAACTTCAACCAGACGGGCGCCGCCCTGACCTGGACGGCCGAGCTGCCCGAGGCCGGCGACTACACGCTGAACGTCAACTACGCGGTGCCGGGCAAGGACGCGAAGGTCACGCTGACGGTCAACGGGCAGTCGCCCACGCAGTCCCTGAACCTGGCCAACTTCTCCAAGGCCGAGGCGGGCGCCTGGGACAAGGGCTGGACCCGGACCTACGCCTTCGTCACCCTCAAGAAGGGCACGAACACGATGAAGATCTCGTGCGAGGCCGGCAACCAGTGCGACGCCATATTCGACCAGCTGCGCCTCACCTCCGGCTGGGCCAGGGGCTGACGGCCGGCGACGGACATCACGAGGGGGAGGCGCACCGGGTGCGTCTCCCCCTCCGTCGTTCCCGCGCGCCTACGGGGCCGGCACCGGCACGGCCCTGATCTGCGGGGCGATCTCCTCGTACGTGCGCGGATCGAAGTCCCCGGCCGTGGGGGCGTGCACGGTGGCCGCGGACAGGGCCACCGCACGGACCAGGCGCTCGGGCCAGTCCAGGCCCCCGGTCAGGGCGGAGAGCAGGCCCGCGACGGCGGAGTCGCCCGCACCGGTCGGGTTGCCGCGCAGCGGGCGGGGCGGGGCCGCCTCCCAGGTGCCGTCGGGGGTGGCGGCGAGCAGCCCGGCGGGGCCGAGGGAGGTCACCACCGCCTGGGCGCCCCGGCGGCGGGCGTCACGGGTCGCGGGGAACGGGTCGCGGGCGCCGGTCAGCTCCGCCAGTTCGGCCGCGTTCGGCTTGATGATGTCCGGCCGGGCGGCGACCCCGCGGCGCAGGGCCTCGCCGCTGGTGTCGAGCAGCACGGGGAGCCCGGCCGCGCGGGCCGCCCGCACGAGGACCGCGTACGCGCCGACCGGCACGCCCGGGGGCAGGCTGCCGCACAGGGCCACCGCGCGGGCGCCGGTGAGGAGTTCGGCGTACCGCTCCAGGAAGGCGGCCCATTCGGCCGCGGAGATCAGCGGGCCGGGCTCGTTGAACTGGGTGGTGTCGCCGGTGCTCTCGTCGACGACGGCCAGGGTGCGCCGGGTGGTGCCCGCGCAGGGGACGAGGGCGTCGGTCACCCCGGGTGCGCCGGCGAGGAGTTCGCGCACGGTCTGCCCGGCGGGGCCGCCCGCGAAGCCGGTCGCCGTGACCTCCTCGCCGAGCGCGCCGAGCACCCGGGCCACGTTCAGGCCCTTGCCGCCGGCGCGTTCGGTGACACCGGTGACCCGGTGGGAGGTGTGCGGCAGCATGCGCGGCACCCGGTGGGTGACGTCGAGCGCGGTGTTGAGCGTCACGGTGAGGATCATGGCCAGCCCCGGTCTTGGTGTGTGCCGGGATCATGCCAAATCGAGGGCGGCCATCCCAGTCCCGTGGGCGGGCCGCCCCCTTTGCGCCGTATGAAAGGCCGGTTCAGTCCAGCGGGCTGACGATCCATTCGCCGCGCCGCATGACGCCCTTGACGTCGAACGCGGCGTCGAGGACCACCAGGTCGGCGTACTTGCCGGGCTCCAGCGAGCCGACCTCGTCGTAGAGGCCGAGCAGTTTGGCCGGGTTCGCCGAGATCGCCTGGACCACGGACTCGACGGGCAGCCGGTCCACCGTCACCGACCGCTTGAACGCGGTGTCCAGGGTCAGCGTCGAGCCGGCGATGGAACCGCCCTCGACGAGCCGGGCGACGCCGTCCTTGACCTCCACCTCCAGCGGGCCGAGGTGGTAGGTGCCGTCGCCGAAGCCGGCCGCGTCCATCGCGTCGGTGATCAGCGCGACGCGGTGCGCGCCCGCGTGGTGGAAGGCCAGCTCCAGCATCGCCGGGTGCAGGTGGGTGCCGTCGTTGATCAGCTCGACGGTGACCCGCTCGTCCTCCAGCAGCGCCGCGATCGGGCCGGGGGCGCGGTGCTCCAGGCCGGGCATGGCGTTGTAGAGGTGGGTGGCGACGGTCGCGCCGGCGTCGATGGCCTGGCGGGTCTGGTCGTACGTGGAGTCCGTGTGGCCGATCGCCGCGATGACCCCGTGCTCGGCCAGCAGCCGTACGGAGTCCAGGCCGCCGGGGAGTTCGGTGGCGAGGGTGACCATGCGGGCGGCGCCGTGCGCGGCGTCGACGAGCTTGCGGACCTCGGCCGGGTCGGGGTCGCGCAGCAGGTCGGCCTTGTGGGCGCCCTTGCGGCAGGGGTTGATGAAGGGGCCCTCGAAGTGGATGCCGGCGATCTCGCCCTGCTGGGTGAGCTCGGCGAGCAGCCCGGCGCGGCGGGCCAGTTCGTCCAGGTCGCCGGTGACGGTGGAGGCGACGAGGGTGGTGGTGCCGTGCTCGCGGTGGGTGCGTACGCCGGTGAGGACCTCCTCGGCGGTGCCGGAGGTGAAGGAGGCGCCGCCGCCGCCGTGGTTGTGCATGTCCACGAAGCCGGGGACGACCCAGTGCCCGGACAGGTCGAGGACCGCGGCGTCCTCGGGGGCGCTGCCCGCGATCCGGGCGCCCTCCACGATGACGCGGCCGCCCGCCACGATCCCGGTGGGCAGCACCACCCTCGCGCCGGAGAGAACGGTGCTCTGTGCGCTTCCGGACATCAGGCCGGTACCTCCGTGGCGAGTAGGTCCCAGGCGAGCAGCCCTGCGCCCAGGCATCCGGCGGTGTCCCCGAGGGCAGCCGGAACGATCTCGGGCAGCCGCTGGAACGTCACGCGCTCCTCGACGGCCGTCCTCAGTGGTGTGAACAAGGTTTCCCCCGCCTCGGCGAGCCCGCCACCGATGATCAGCGTGCTCGGGTCCAGCAGGGTGATCGCGGTGACCAGGCCGTCGGCGAGGGCGCCGATGGCGGCGAGCCAGACCTCGCGGGCGGCCGCGTCGCCGGACTCGACGGCTTTGGCGCAGTCGGCGGCGTCGGCGTCGGGGTCGCCGGAGGCGGTGGCCCAGGCGCGGCTGACGGCGGAGGCGGAGGCGAGGGTCTCCAGGCAGCCGTGCTGGCCGCAGCCGCAGGCGGGGCCGCCGGGGCGGACCACGATGTGCCCGATCTCACCCGCGTAGCCGTGGGCGCCGGCCTCGATGCGGCCGGCGATGCCGATGGCGCCGGCGATGCCGGTGCCGAGCGGGACGAACAGGAAGCGTTCGGCGCCCACGCCCGCGCCGATGCGGCCCTCGGCGAGCCCGCCCGTGCGGACGTCGTGGCCGAGGGCGACCGGGATCCCGTCGAGGCGGGCGGTGAGCAGGTCGCGCATCGGGACGTCCCGCCAGCCGAGGTTCGCCGCGTACACGGCGGTGCCGCGCTCGGCGTCGACGATGCCGGGGACGGCGACGCCGGCGGCCGAGGCGGAGGTGCCGAAGCGTTCCCGGCCGAGGTCGAGGAGCTCGGCGGCGAAGTCCAGGATCGTCTCGACGACGGCGTCGGGGCCCCGCTCGCGGCCGGTGGCGCGGCGTGCCTCGTGCAGCAGGGTGTCGTCCGCCCCGATGAGGGCGGCCTTGATCCCGGTGCCGCCCACATCGAGGGCGATGACGTGTTTCACGGGTTTCACAGCAGACAGTCTCGCGTGCTCGGCGGGGAAAGGTCTAGTCCATTGGAGGGGATTGTTGACCGGCCATACAAATCAGGACCGCCTTACGGACACAGTCCGGAAACAGTCCGCGGCGCACCCCGTTCCGGATGTGGAGGAGCCGCCAAAGTGGTGTAGACCTTACGTCGGATCGTACGTACAACCTGGGGTGGATCAAGAACTGTGAAGGGCCGTTACCTGAGGCCGGCGACGACCGGCGCCGCACTCTGCCTGACCCTGGCCACACTGGCGGGCTGCGGAACCGTGTCCGGCCTCACCGGGGACAACGAGGTGACCCTGCGGGTCGTGGCGGCCGACTACGGGGACAATCCGCAGAACTCCTCCTCCGGCTACTGGAAGAACCTCGCCACCTCCTTCGAGAAGGACAACCCCGGCGTCCACGTCGAGGTCAGCGTCTACTCCTGGTCGGAGGTCGACGCCAAGGTCGCCGCGATGGTCAAGGCCGGCAAGGCCCCCGACATCGCCCAGATCGGCGCCTACGCCGACTACGCCGAGGCCGGCAAGCTCTACACCGCCGACGAACTGCTCTCCGTCACCACCGAGGCCGACTTCCTCGCCCCCCTCGCCGACGCGGGCAAGGTCAAGCGGGTCCAGTACGGGATGCCCTTCGTCGCCAGCACCCGGCTGCTCTTCTACAACACCAAGCTCCTCGGCGACGCCGGCATCATCCCCAAGGACGGCAGCACCCCCTGGCAGCCCAAGAGCTGGGCCGACATCGAGGCCGCCGCCAAGAAGCTCAAGGCCGCCAACGTCCCCACCCCCTTCGCGCTGCCGCTCGGCCGCGAAGAGGCCCAGGCCGAGACGATGATGTGGATGCTCGCGGGCGGCGGCGGCTACACCGACAACGAGGAGGCGTACTCGATCGACTCCGCGGAGAACGTCAAGTCGCTGGAGTTCCTCCGCGACAAGATGGTCGGCCAGCAGCTCACCGGCCCCGTCGAACCGGCCAAGCTCGACCGCCAGGCCGCCTTCGACGCCTTCACGCGCGGCGAGGTCGGCATGCTCAACGGCCACCCCACCCTGCTGAAGCAGGCCGCCGGCAAGGGCGTGAAGTTCGGCATGGTCGCCATGCCCACCGTCGACGGCACCGACCACTCCACCATGGGCGTCGCCGACTGGGTCATGGCCTTCAAGAACGGCCACAAGAAGGAGTCCGGGAAGTTCCTGGACCACCTCTTCTCCGCGAAGAACGTGACCACCTTCACCAGCCAGTACGACCTCCTGCCCGTCACCACCAGCGGCTACCGGGCCATGGCCGGCAGCACCGGCGGCTCGGCCGCCCAGCTCAGGACCTTCCTCACCGCCCTGCCCAGCGCCAGGCTCTACCCCGTCGGCAAGAAGTCCTGGGCCCAGGTCAGCGAGGACGTCAAGCAGAACATCGGCAAGACCGTCGCCCCGGGCGGACAGCCCGCCAAGGTCCTGGAGGAGATCGCCGTCGCCGCGCGCAAGGCGGACGGGGAACGCTGACCCTTCCCCCGAGCGCTGTCGGTGGGCGCCGTTAATCTGGCCGTATGACGGACGGCGGGCAGGCGGGTGACACGGGCGGCGCGGCGGCGGAGGCGGCCCCCGGGCCGCTGACCGCCGCCGAGGCCGCCGTACTCGCCTACGAAGGCCGCAGCTGGCCCGGCCCCGGCGCCAAGGAACGCGCGATACGCGAGGCCCTCGGCCTCACCCCCGTCAGCTACTACCAGCTCCTCAACGCCCTCATGGACGACCCCCGCGCCCTCGCCCACGCCCCCGGCACCGTCAACCGCCTCCGCCGCATCCGCGCGGCCCAGCGGGCCAGGCGGTAGCGCGGCCCCGGGGGAACCCTGGGCGGCGGCCGCGCCACGCCGGTAGGGTCGTCCGTATGGGGAGCCAGCCGCATGATCCGCAGCCGATGCCCGTGCCTGCCACCGCAGCCGGACGCGAGGGACTCCAAGCCCTCCTCCGCACACCCCGCAGAGCCGTCATCGCCCTCGACTTCGACGGCACCCTCGCCGAGATCGTCCCCGACCCCGACCAGGCCCGCGCCCACCCGGACGCCGTACCGGCCCTCGCCGAGCTCGCCCCCCGCGTCGACGCCGTCGCCGTCGTCACGGGCCGCCCGGCCGGCGTCGCCGTACGCCACGGCGGCTTCGCCGGGATACCGGGACTGGAGCACCTCGTCGTCCTCGGCCACTACGGAGCCGAGCGCTGGGACGCCGTCACCGGCATCGTCCGCGCCCCCGCCGAACACCCCGGCGTCGCCGCGGTACGGGCCGAGCTGCCGGGCTTCCTCGACGCCATCGGCGCCTGGCGCGGGACCTGGATCGAGGAGAAGGGCCAGGCACTCGCCGTCCACACCCGCCGCGCCGAAGACCCGGCGGCGGCCTTCGACGCCCTGCGCGAACCCCTCGCGGAGCTCGCCGCCCGCCACGGCCTGATGGTCGAGCCGGGCCGCGCCGTCCTGGAACTGCGCCCGCCGGGCATGGACAAGGGCGTCGCACTGACCGAGTTCCTCACGGAACGCGGAGCCGAGGCCGTCCTCTACGCGGGCGACGACCTGGGCGACCTCGCGGCGTACTCGGCGGTCGAGAAGCGCCGCGCCGACGGCCTCCCGGGCCTCCTGGTCTGCAGCGGCTCGGCGGAAGTCCCCGAACTCGCGGCCCGAGCCGACCTGGTCCTCCCGGGCCCGGCAGCCGTATCGGCATTCCTGGCGCAACTGGCGGGAAAGCTGCGGGGCTGACGGCCCGGGCGGGCTCTTTGCCGGCTCGTGCTGGGGGCCCGCTATCTCCCCTCGAGGGGTGGGGCGGGGCGGGGGTTGCCCACCCGCCTCCCTGTCTGCGGGCCGGTGGGCCGGACGGGCGGTAGCCCCTGGGGCCGGATCAGAGCGGGTTGGGGGCTTCCCGTCAGTCCCATCGTCCTTCCGTGTCGTGCCGGCCTGTCAAGGGCGCTCCTTCGTCGCGTCGCTACGCGATGGCCTTCGGCCACCCTTGACAGACCGACCCGAACCGGAAAGCCGAAAGACTGCCGGGAAACCCCCAAAGAAACGGCACGGTCCATCGTTGGAGGAGCGGCCGCCTCAGAGATGGGACGAGCGGGCCGGGCGCCGGCCCGCCGGGCATCCGGCCCCCAGATCCATGATTCCGGGCCAGGGGCGCGGCAACCCGCACGAGAGGTTGACCAGAGCCCCTGGGGAAGCCGACAGGCGCATCAGATCGCTACGCGCTCCTCACATCTCAGCGTCCGACGACCGCCTTGGGCTGATACCCGCACGCAAGGACGAACGGAGCAGCCCGGGAATCCGACCGGCGTGACAGATCGCTACGCGCTCCTCTGACCCGGAAGAAGAACCCACCAGAGCCGGACGGGCCCCGGCGGCTACCGGAACCGATTCCTACATCTTTGATACTTTGGAAGGGTGTCTGAGACGACGTACGGAATCGGCGAGGGGCCAGCCGCCCGAGTGAGCCTCTCACTGCCCGAGGGAACGGCAGAGGCGATTCGTGCGCGCGTGGGCAAGCGCGAGTTCTCGGCTTTCGTGACGGCGGCCGTGGAGCGTGAGCTGCGCGGGCAGATCCTTGACGAGTACCTGGCCGACTACGAGCAGCGGCGCGGCCCTCTCTCGGCCGAATCCCAGCACGCGGCCCGTCAGGTCTTCGATGAGATCTTCGCGGAGGGCAAGGAATGGCCCGCCGCAAGCTGAGCCGCGAAGGCACTCTCGTTCTGGACAGCGAGGGGCTGTCCAAGCTGCTGAACGACGATGAGGCCGTGGTGTCTCTCATCGCCGAAGCACGCAGTCGTGGCATGGAAGTCGTGATCAGCGCGTTGACGATCATCGAGGCAGTACACGCACGCACCAACAAGACTCGACTGAACTGGATCCTCTCCGGTGTCCGCGTGATCCCGGTCGGAGAAGAGGAAGCCAGGGCTGCTTCCGTCCTGCTGATGGAGGCGGGTCTTCACGGCCACAAGTACGCGCTCGATGCGGCTGTGGCGGAGGCCGCCTTGCGACAACCGCGTCCTGTCGCCCTGCTCACCTCTGATGTCGACGACATGACGAAGCTCTGCGGAGATCGCGTGCACATCATCGGTGTCTGACAGCCCGCCAGCACGGTCCTCAGCCCCAGACGGCCGATGGCCGCCGAGATCCGAGAAGCGCGTAGCGATCTGTCGCGCCTGTCGGATTCCCGGGCTGCTCTGTTCGTCCTCTCGTGCGGGTACCAGCTCATGACGGCCGCCGGACGCCGAGACATGAGGAGCGCGTAGCGATCTGACGCGCCTCCCGGCTTCCCCGGGGGCGCTGATCAACCTCTCGTGCGGGTAGCCGCGCCCCCGGCCCGGAATCGCAACTCTTGAGGGCCCGGATGCCCGGCGGGCCGGCGCCCGGCCCCTCGCTGAGGGACCCGTCCCTTGCCCTTGGACCGTGCCGTTTCCTTGGGGGTTTCCCGGCAGTCTTTCGGCTTTCCGGTTCGGGTCGGTCGGTCAAGGGTGGCCGAAGGCCATCGCGTAGCGACGCGACCGAAGGGAGCGCCCTTGAGGGACCGGCCCGAACCGGAAGGACGATGGGACTGACGGGAAGCCCCCAACCCTCCCTGAGGCGGGGCGAGGGGATCCCGCTCCCCGCCTCCCCAGCCCGCACCCGGGGAGGCGGGTGGGCAGCCACCGCCCCGCCCCCACCCCTCGAGGGGAGATAGCCGGCCCGCACCGCGAGCCGCCCCTACCCCCGCAGCGCCTCCAGCTGGGCCTCGAACCACGCCGCCGGGGGGAGGGCCGTGGCTGCTGCTGCCAGGCGCTTCGTGCGTTCCGCGCGTTCCGCTTCCGGCATGGTCAGGGCCTCGTGGAGGGCTTCGGCCGTCGCCGTGACGTCGTACGGGTTGACCGTCAGGGCGTCGGCGCGGAGTTCCTCGTACGCTCCCGCACCCGTGGAGAGGACCAGCGCGCAGCCCGCCTCCGAGACGACCGGGATCTCCTTCGCGACGAGGTTCATGCCGTCCCGCACCGGGTTGATCAGGGCCACGTCCGCCAGCCGGTACGCCGCCAGGGAGCGGGCGAAGTCGTCCTGGACGGAGACCAGGACCGGCTGCCAGTCCGCCGTGCCGAACTCCGCGTTGATCTCCTCGGCCAGTTCGCGCACCGACTCGGTGTAGTCCCGGTACACCTTGAGGTCCTGCCGGGACGGGTAGGCGGACGCCAGGTGGACCACGCGGCCGCGCCACTCGGGGTGCGTGGTCAGCAGCTCGCGGTAGGCGAGCAGGCCGCGCAGGATGTTCTTCGACAGTTCGGTGCGGTCGACGCGGACGATCGTCTTGCGGTCGCCGACCTCGGCCCGCAGCGCGGCGAGCTTGTCGTCGACCTCCGGCCGGTGGGCCAGCGCCCGCAGGTCGTCCCCGTCGACGCCCAGGGGGTGGGCGGCCACCGTGGTGAACCGCTTCTCCCCGTACCGGCCGTCCGCCGACATCCTGCGGTGGTGGACGCCCTCGTAGCCGTCCCTGGGCATGTACGGGGAAGCGATGCCGCGCCGGTCGTCCAGGTTGGCGCCAGTGACGAAGTTGACCGCCCACAGCCCGGTGTGGAATCCCAGCCGGTCCGCCCCCAGCATCCCCCACACCAGCTCGCTCCTGATGTCGTCGGGGAGCATGTCCAGGAACTCCCGCGACGCCCAGGGCGTGTGCGTGAAGTGCGCGATCCGCAGGTCCGGACGCAGTTCCCGCAGCTGACCCGGGACCAGGGCGAGGTGGTAGTCCTGGACGAGGACGCAGGCGCCCTCGGCGGCCTCCTCGGCCAGGGCTTCGGCGAAGGCCCGGTTGTAGGCGGTGTACGAGTCCCAGCACCGCCGGAACTCCGCGTCGAAGACGGGCTCGCGGGGGACGTCGTACAGGTGGTGGTGGGTGAACCAGAGCACGGAGTTCGCGATGCCGTTGTACGCGTCGTCGTACACCGCCGGGTCGATGTCCAGCATCCGCACGCCCGGCTCCGCGACGCCCCGGCGGACCGCCTCCCGGTCGGCGTCGGACAGGGCCGCGCAGATCCACAGGGCCTCCGGCTGGGCCGCGAGCGCGGCGGAGAGGCCGGAGACGAGGCCGCCTCCGCCGCGCCGGGCGCTGAGGGTGCCGTCGGCGTCGAGGGCGTACGAGAGCGGGCCGCGGTTGGCGGCGACGAGTACCTGGGAAGCCACGGGGGAAGCCATGTGGCGAACCTAGCCCGGGGCCCGCTCGCTCAAACGTCCGGGAAATGTCCGGTTCGTCACGTACTGGTCAGGGGTAGGGGCCCGCGGGCCGCCCCGTCCCGCATCCCACCCTCACGCCACGCGCCGTCCCGCGTACTCCTCGACCTCCGCCATCGGAGGCCGCTCCTCCGTGTCCACGGCGTACGTGCGCGGCACGAACCCGTCCGGCCCCCGCTCGAACTGCGTCAGCTCCGGCCGTACCAGGTGCCCGCGCGAGAGCCGCAGCTGCGCGGTGCGGTAGATCGCGGCGGCCATCCGGCCCAGGGCCTGCCCGTCCTGGTGCCGGTGCAGCCGGACCCCCACGTCCACCTGGGCCAGCGCGTCCAGCCCGACCGTGTGCAGCGCGTCCACCAGCAGGCCCAGCTCCACCCCGTAGCCGACGGGGAAGGGGAGGCGTTCCAGCAGGGAGCGGCGCACGGCGTACTCGCCGCCCAGCGGCTGGACGAAGCCGGCCAGCTGGGGCCAGTGGAGGTTGAGGAGCGGGCGGGCCACCAGCTCCGTGACGCGGCCGCCCTGGCCGGGGGTGTCGCCCAGGGGCCGTTCGTACATGGCCTTGACGAACTGCACCTGCGGGTCGGTGAGCAGCGGCCCGACGATCCCGGAGACGAAGGCGGAGTCGAAGTCCCGCAGGTCGGCGTCGACGAAGCAGACGACGTCGCCGGTGGTGGCGAGCAGGGAGCGCCACAGCACCTCGCCCTTGCCGGGCAGGGCCGGGACGCGGGGCAGGATCGAGTCGCGGTGCACGACGCGGGCGCCGGCCTTGGCGGCGACCTCGGCCGTGCGGTCGGTGGAGCCGGAGTCGACGACCACCAGTTCGTCCACCAGGGGGACGGGCGGGGACTCGATCAGGTCGCGCCGGATGATCTCGACGATCTCCCCGACGGTGGCCTCCTCGTCGAGCGCGGGCAGCACCACGCTCACCGTCGTCCCGGCCGCCCGTTTCCGGTCGAGCAGCTGGTCGAGCGGTCGGTCGGCGGCGGACCAGGAGCGGTCTGCCAGCCAGCGCTCCACCTCATCCAGCACTCTCAGCACCCCTTGGGCATGTCTCGGGCTTCATTCGGTCTCTGCGTCACTCGGCCATTTGGGCCGAATTGTGATCCATCTCGCGGTTCGGACGGCTGTCTCAACCGCCCGTCCCTTCGGTTACAGTCTTGAACAACGCGAGAGACCGCCGCATGCCGGGGGTCCCGCGCACAAACGCACCGGCGCGCCGCAGAGCGCGTGTGTCCGGTGCCATACCGCTCATCCAGAGGGGCAGAGGGACACGGCCCGTTGAAGCCCCGGCAACCCTCCAGTCGGTTCTCGCCAGCGCGAGGCCCCGGCTAGGGAAGGTGCCAATTCCGTCTCATGGCGAAGTGCGCCATGGGGAAGATGAGGAGAAAGGGCCTCGCCATCATGGCTGCACAGACTGTCGCCACCTCTGTCGATCTCGGACCCGCCACCGGACTTTCCTGTCGCGAGTGCGGTACCCGCTTCGAGCTCGGCCCCATCTTCGCCTGCGTCGAGTGCTTCGGTCCCCTGGAAGTCGCCTACGAGCTGCCGCTCGGCGACCCGGAGGCCCTGCGCGCCGCGATCGAGGCCGGTCCGAACAACATCTGGCGCTACGCGCCGCTGCTGCCCGTCCCGGCGGACGTGGCCTCCAAGCCGAGCCTGAACCCCGGCTTCACCAAGCTGGTGGACGCCGAGAACCTGGCCAAGGAGCTGGGCGTCACCGGCAAGCTCTACGTCAAGGACGACTCCGGCAACCCGACGCACTCCTTCAAGGACCGTGTCGTGGCCATCGCCGTCGAGGCCGCCCGCGCCTTCGGCTTCACCACCCTGTCCTGCTCCTCCACCGGCAACCTGGCCGGCGCCGTCGGCGCCGCGGCCGCCCGGGCCGGCTTCCGGTCCTGCGTGTTCATCCCGCACGACCTGGAGCAGGGCAAGGTCGTCATGGCCGGTGTCTACGGCGGTGACCTGGTCGGCATCGAGGGCAACTACGACGACGTCAACCGCTTCTGCTCCGAGCTCATCGGCGACCCGCTGGGCGAGGGCTGGGGCTTCGTCAACGTCAACCTGCGCCCCTACTACGGCGAGGGCTCCAAGACGCTGGCGTACGAGATCTGCGAGCAGCTCGGCTGGCAGCTGCCCGACCAGCTCGTCATCCCGATCGCCTCCGGCTCCCAGCTGACGAAGATCGACAAGGGCCTCCAGGAGCTGATCAAGCTCGGCCTCGTCGAGGACAAGCCCTACAAGATCTTCGGCGCCCAGGCCGAGGGCTGCTCCCCGGTGTCCACCGCCTTCAAGGCCGGTCACGACGTGGTGCGCCCGCAGAAGCCGAACACCATCGCCAAGTCCCTCGCCATCGGCAACCCGGCGGACGGCCCGTACGTCCTGGACATCGCGCGGCGCACCGGCGGCTACGTCGAGGACGTCAACGACGAGCAGGTCGTCGAGGCCATCAAGATCCTGGCGCGTGCCGAGGGCATCTTCGCCGAGACCGCGGGCGGCGTGACCGTCGGCGTGACGAAGAAGCTGATCGAGAACGGGCAGCTCGACCCGGCGCTGACCACCGTGGTCCTGAACACCGGTGACGGCCTGAAGACCCTGGAGGCGGTGGCCGCGGACAGTGGCCAGACGGCCACCATCCGCCCGAGCCTGGACGCGTTCCGCGCCGCCGGCCTGGCCTGACCCTTCCCCCTGACACATCCGGAAAGGCGGTAGCGCCATGAGCGTCAACGTCCGCATCCCCACCATCCTGCGCACCTACACCGGCGGCGCCGCCGAGGTCCCGGCCGAGGGCGCGACCCTGGCCGAGGTCATCGAGTCCCTGGAGAAGAGCCACCCGGGCATCGCCGCGCGCGTCCTGGACGACCAGGGCAAGCTGCGCCGCTTCGTGAACGTCTACGTCAACGACGACGACGTGCGTTTCGAGGGCGGCCTGCAGGCGGCGACGCCGGACGGCGCCGGCGTCTCGATCATTCCGGCCGTCGCGGGCGGCTGCTGACGCGTTCAGATCAGAATTGCCCCCTCCGGTAAAAGCGGAGGGGGCAATTCTGCTTGATTGGGCGCGGTAGAGTTGGGGCAGTCCCCTCCGCTGTTCATGCCCGCCGCATATGAGCGGGCCGACGGATGGTTGACATTGAGTCAACATGAGCGTGCCTTTTGGGCCTTTGGTGCCGCTTGTCTGGCCCGAGTTGCCCTGGAATATGCCAGCTTTTCACCTTATTTTCAGGTTTCCGTGTGTCCAGATTTCTCGTCGGATTGACCTGTTGCTGACAGCACCGGTGCGGATACATTCAGCCGCGGTCGAGGCGTTCCGGCGCAAGTTCTGACCCGGACCGCGAAGTGCGGTCCCGCGCAAGGGCCAGTAATAGGGGAGTTAGGCATGGCTCAGGGCACCGTCAAGTGGTTCAACGCGGAGAAGGGCTACGGCTTCATCGCGGTCGACGGTGGTGCGGATGTGTTCGTCCACTACAGCGCCATCCAGATGGACGGGTACCGCACCCTTGAAGAGGGTCAGCGGGTCGAGTTCGAGATCTCGCAGGGCCAGAAGGGTCCGCAGGCGGACATGGTCAAGCTAGCGGCCGGCTGAGCCGGAGCGAACGCGATCGGCCACCGACGCACGCACGGATGCTCGAGGGGCCCACATCCCGGACGGGGATGTGGGCCCCTCCTGCGTGTCGCCCCGTGTCACCGGCGCGCCGCCCGCGTGTTGCCTGAAGCCGCTTGCACTCGCGGGGGTCGAGTGCTAATCATTGGCGTTAGCACTCTCCAGGTGAGAGTGCTACTAAGACGAGGACCGGGCCGGTGAGGCCCGCAGGGTCCGGCGGGACGGAACCGCCGGATCCGCAGGCCGTCCGTCGCGGGCGCGGGCGCGGTCCGGAGCAATCCACCCCTGTCCGGGAGGACCACTTCACATGGCCAAGATCATTTCGTTCAACGAGGAGGCCCGGCGCGGTCTCGAGCGTGGCATGAACCAGCTCGCCGACGCCGTCAAGGTCACCCTTGGCCCCAAGGGTCGCAACGTCGTCCTTGAGAAGAAGTGGGGCGCGCCCACGATCACCAACGACGGTGTCTCCATCGCCAAGGAGATCGAGCTCGAGGACCCGTTCGAGAAGATCGGCGCCGAGCTGGTCAAGGAAGTCGCCAAGAAGACGGACGACGTCGCCGGTGACGGTACGACCACCGCGACCGTCCTCGCCCAGGCGCTCGTCCGCGAGGGCCTGCGCAACGTCGCCGCCGGCGCCAACCCGATGGCCCTCAAGCGTGGTATCGAGAAGGCCGTCGAGGCCGTCTCCGCCGCCCTGCTGGCCCAGGCCAAGGATGTCGAGACCAAGGAGCAGATCGCTTCCACGGCCTCCATCTCCGCCGCCGACACCCAGATCGGCGAGCTCATCGCCGAGGCCATGGACAAGGTCGGCAAGGAAGGCGTCATCACCGTCGAGGAGTCCCAGACCTTCGGTCTGGAGCTGGAGCTCACCGAGGGCATGCGCTTCGACAAGGGCTACATCTCGGCGTACTTCGCCACCGACATGGAGCGTATGGAGGCGTCCCTCGACGACCCGTACATCCTGATCGTCAACTCCAAGATCGGCTCGGTCAAGGACCTGCTGCCGCTCCTGGAGAAGGTCATGCAGTCCGGCAAGCCGCTGCTGATCATCGCCGAGGACGTCGAGGGCGAGGCCCTGTCGACCCTGGTCGTCAACAAGATCCGCGGCACCTTCAAGTCCGTCGCCGTCAAGGCCCCGGGCTTCGGCGACCGCCGCAAGGCCATGCTCGGCGACATCGCCATCCTCACGGGCGGCACGGTCATCTCCGAGGAGGTCGGCCTCAAGCTGGAGAACGCCGGTCTCGACCTGCTCGGCCGCGCCCGCAAGGTCGTCATCACCAAGGACGAGACCACCATCGTCGACGGTGCCGGTGACAGCGACCAGGTCCAGGGCCGCGTCAACCAGATCCGCGCCGAGATCGAGAACTCCGACTCGGACTACGACCGCGAGAAGCTCCAGGAGCGCCTCGCGAAGCTGGCCGGCGGCGTGGCCGTCATCAAGGCCGGTGCCGCGACCGAGGTCGAGCTCAAGGAGCGCAAGCACCGCATCGAGGACGCCGTCCGCAACGCGAAGGCGGCCGTCGAGGAGGGCATCGTCGCCGGCGGTGGCGTGGCCCTGCTGCAGGCCTCCTCGGTCTTCGAGAAGCTGGAGCTCACCGGTGACGAGGCGACCGGCGCCAACGCCGTGAAGCTCGCGCTGGAGGCCCCGCTGAAGCAGATCGCCGTCAACGGTGGTCTCGAGGGTGGCGTCGTCGTCGAGAAGGTGCGCAACCTGACCGTCGGCCACGGCCTGAACGCCGCGACCGGCGAGTACGTCGACATGATCGCCGAGGGCATCATCGACCCGGCGAAGGTCACGCGCTCCGCGCTGCAGAACGCCGCGTCCATCGCCGCGCTGTTCCTGACCACCGAGGCCGTCATCGCCGACAAGCCGGAGAAGGCCGCCGCCGCTCCGGGCGGCATGCCGGGCGGTGACATGGACTTCTGATCGGCCCCTGGCTGATCGGCTGTTCTCGAACGAGGGCGGCACCCCTTCCGACGGAGGGGGTGCCGCCCTCGGGCGTTTCCGGGGGCGGGGGCTCAGTGGGCGTAGTCCTTGAGCTTCCCGGTGTCGAGGGAGAACCCGACCGGCTCGGGGAAGGCGATGGTTTCGCCGTAGGAGCAGGACTCCCGTCGGCGGTAGCGTCCGTTTTCCGGCTGGCTGTAGACCGTGATGGTGTCGCTGTCGCGGTCGATCAGCAGGAACACGGGGATGTCCGCCTGCGCGTAGCCGTCACGCTTCTCCTGCCTGTCGCGCGCCTCGGTGTCGTGGTCGTGCGACGTGACCTCGACGGTCATCAGCACCCCTGCGGGATCGGACCACTCGCCGTGCCCGGCGAAGTGCCCTTGCGGTGCGAGTGCACCATCGGGCCGGGCGCGGCCGTTGCGGTACTGCTCGGTGCGGAGCCCGCGCTCGCGGTACAGGCGCAGGTCGGGGCGGTGCGCCATGCACTGGTCCGCGACCCACATGATGATCTCGTCGTGGTCGCCGTCGGGCACCGACTTGACCTCCAGCTTTCCGTTGATGAATTCGAGCGTGACGGTCTCGGGTGCGCGGCGGGCCAGAGTCTCGAAGTCCTTCAGCGACATCTGGGGGTGCGCGGCGGTGCTGGGGGTCATGGGGTCGCCTCCTCGACACCATGGTGCCCGGGTTCGGCGCCGGTGGAGCGGCGGACTGGTCATCGGCGGTTCCTTTCGCGGACGCGGGCGGCGTGGGCGCGGACCTCGGCCGGGGTGAGGGTCGGGGTGAACACCGGCGGCCGGGGGGTGTCGGGGCGGCAGGCGCGGCAGCGGCCGTCGGTGAAGGCGCCCGGCGGGCCGGGGGCGCGGCATTCGGTGCACTCGGTGCGGGGCGGGGGTGAGGCTTCTTCCGCCGGCGGGGCCGGTGGGGCGGCGGGGAGTTTGGACTCCAGGCGTTTGCGGAGCAGGGCCGCCGGGTGGTGGACCACGGGCGGCAGGCCGGCGGTGAGGGCGAGCCGGATCCGGTCGGGGGTGGCGCCCCGGGCCAGCCACGGGATCAGGAGCGGGGCGAGGGCCGTGCAGTCGGCCTTGGAGAGGGCCAGCGCGGGGGTGGTGCGGCCGAGGGAGGAGAGGACGCCGTACGCGTCATCCGGGACGTCCGCCCGGACCGGGGGTACCGGCGAGGGTGGTGGAGGGGCGGTCGGTGCGGGGGAATCCCTCCGGGTGAACCGGGCCCACCAGGCGCCGTCGCGGGCCGTGCGGGAGAAGTACGTACGGGTGACCCAGCGGGTGACCGCGCCGGGCAGCCGCTCCCGGAAGCGGTGCAGGTGCCCGGTGGTGGCCAGCCGGTTGAGGGCGGTGCGCAGCGCGCACTGGCCCCACAGGGGCAGGACCGCGGCGAGGGTCTTCACGCTGATGTCGGCGCCGTCCGGCAGCCGGTCGAGGTACCCGGCGACGGCCGCCTCGCGGGCCGGGAGGTGCGTGAAGTCGCTTGCGGTGCGCGGCGCTTGCTCCGGTGCGGCGATTTTGCCGTAGCCGGGCTTGGCGAGGGGGTGCGGGGCAGCACTAAGCTGGCTGTCATCCATGGGGATCGCTTGTTCCGATCTCGTTTGGTCAGGCCCTCGTTCGGTGTTGGCGCACCGGCGGGGGCCGATTTTCGTTTCCAGCCGCACGGTAGGGCCTGATGGCCCTACGTGGCAAGCCGGTCACGGATCGTCATCCGGCCTGGTATGGGCGGCGGTTGGGAGGGGGTGGGTGGTGGTGGGCTCCGCCCACCACCCATTCCACAGACAGGGCGCTCGGACTCCCGGGGCTTGAGCCCCGGGGCCGGGTGGCCGCCCGGAAGGTGGGACGTATCGGCGTGGCAGAGCGGTGTTTGGTTGACTTGCGGCATGAGCGACGGGAAGAGCGTGTTCGTCAAGATCTGCGGGCTGAAGACCCCCCGCGACGTCGACGTGGCCGTGGAGGCCGGAGCCGACGCCGTCGGGTTCGTGTTCGCCCCCGGCAGCCCCCGGACCGTCGACGCCGCGCTGGCGCGGGAGCTGGCCGCGCGGGTGCCGGACGGGGTGCTGACCGTCGGGGTGTTCCGCGGGCAGCCCGTCGAGGAGGTGCGCCGGCTCGCCGACGAGAGCGGCGTGCGCGGCGTGCAGCTGCACGGCGACGAACCCGCGGACCACTACGCGCATCTGCGGGCGCCGGGGCGCACACTGCTGCGGGCCACCGCCGAGCACGTCGCGCGCTGCGGGGAGTACGGGGAGGACCTGCTCCTCATCGACGCCCCCGACCCCGGCTCCGGCAAGCCCTGGAACTGGGGATCCGCGCAGTTCACGGCGCCCGAGGGGCGCTGGCTGCTGGCGGGCGGGCTCGGCCCGGCCAACGTCCGCGAGGCCGTCGCCGCCACCGGAGCCTGGGGCGTGGACGTCTCCAGCGGGGTCGAGCGGGAGCGCGGGGTGAAGTCCCCGGAGCTCATCCGTGCCTTCATCGAGGCCGCCCGCGCGATCGTATGATTACTCTGAGTGAGAACGGGGGGTTCGGGGCGGGCCTGGCGGGCACAACCGCCGCATGGACCCGGAACCGGAAACGCACGGCTGGCTGCGGCGCCTGACCCGCCGCCTCGTCCCCGCGGGCGGCGGCGGGGGGCTGCCGCCCGTGTTCGCCCCCCGCCGCACCCCCGTCTTCACCGCCGACTTCACCTCCACCACCCAGTGGGTGGCCGGCCGCTCCTGGGCCTATCCCGGCGGCGGCCCCGTCAACCCCGGCGACAACAAACTCGACCACCTCACCGCCGACCCCGCCTACAGCCGCTCCGGCACCTTCCGCGCGACCTTGCGCCCCGACGGGAACTGGGACGCCGGGCTGCTCACCACCGAGGGCAGCGACGAGGGCTTCGAGGTCCGCACCGGCGACGTCCTGGAGGCCCGCGTCCGGCTGCCGGAGGAGATGGGCGCCTGGCCCGCCATCTGGACCTGGCGGGACGGCGGCCAGGAGATCGACGTCTTCGAGTACCACCCCGACAACCCCGACCTGCTGGAACTGTCCAACCACGTCCGCGAGGCGCACCGCTACCTGCACGACCCCACCGTCCACCCCGGTGCGTGGCTCGACCTGAGGGTGGAGTTCGGCCGCAGGTCGGTCATCTGGTGGGTGAACGGCCTGCGCGTCTACTCCGACGGCCGGGGCGTCGGCCGAGGCTGGCACGCGTACCTGATCGTCAACCTGTCCGTCTGCGCCGGCCGCTACCACCCCACCCCCCGGCCGGGTGTCACCGAGATGTCGTACGAGGTGTCGTACCTGCGCGTCCACCGGGGGTAGTGCCGCAGCCCGGTCCGACCCCGTTCTCCGTACGGGTGAACTTTCCCCCTCGGTGGTTCCCCGTGCGCCTGATCGCACGTGCGGCAACCGCCGCCCTCCTCGTCCTCGCCCCGGAAACCGCCGGCACGGCCTCCGCAACGCCACGCAGCCGGCCGTGCTCAACGCCTCGCCGGCCGGGGACAGGTCACCGGCGGTTGAAGACCGCCTCCTTGATCGCCACTCTGTGTGCCGGACCCCCACCCCGCAGGAGAGAGGCGACCCGTCATGATGCTCACCCCGCAGGAGCGGATGCGTGCGGCCGAGGAGGCCGTACGGCAGTTGAAGGACGCCCTCCACGGGGTGGGGGTGGTCTTCCCGTCCCTGGACGTCGAGCGGGTCTCGGCCGCCGGGTCGTACGGGCTGCCGCTCGTCGACCTGGGGCGCTGCAACATCGACACCGCGCTGCGGCTGGCCGCCGTGCTGCACGGGCGGGCGGGCGTCGGCTGATCAGGCCCGCACCGGCTCCTTCGCCGCGGCGGGGCCGGCCGGGGCGGCGGTTCCCGCGTCGGTGTCCAGGTCGGCCAGCATCCGCTTCGTGAACCCGAAGAAGTACGTCGCGGCGAAGCCGGCCAGGTAGCCCACCGCGAGGCCGCCCGCGTAGACGGCGATGGTCACGCCCGTGCCCGACGTACCGTCCAGCAGCGGGAACAGCGCCCAGCCCGACGGGCCGATGGCCTTCGAGCCGAACGCCACGCCCAGCTGGTTGCACAGCCCGACGAAGGCACCGCCCGCCGCACCGCCGACGCAGGCGGTGACGAACGGGCGGCCCAGCGGCAGCGAGACCCCGTAGATCAGCGGCTCGCCCACCCCCAGGAAGCCGGCCGGGAGCGCGGACCTGACGGTGCCGCGGACGGAGCCGTTGCGCGGGAGGCGGCAGTAGACGGCGAGGGCCGCACCGACCTGGCCGGCGCCCGCCATGGCGAGGATCGGCAGCAGGACGGTGTACCCGGACTGCTCGATGAGGGTGGTGTGGATGGGGATCAGCGCCTGGTGCAGCCCCAGCATCACCAGCGGCAGGAACAGCCCGCCCAGCACCAGCCCGGCGAGGGCCCCGCCCGCGGCCAGCAGCCAGTTCGCGAAGGCGCCGATCGCGGCGGCGGCCTCACCGGCGAGGAACATCAGCCCGTAGAGGGTGACCAGCCCGGTGACGAGGACCGTGAGCGTCGGTGTGACCAGCACGTCCAGCGTCCCGGGCACCCGGCGCCGGCACCACCGCTCCACGCGCACCGCGAGCAGCGCCGCCGCCAGGGCGCCGAGGACCCCGCCCTGACCGGGGGAGAGGGGCTCGCCGAAGGCGTCGATCTTCGCCACCCCGGGGAAGACGATGACGGAGGCGACGGCCCCGCCGAGGACGGGGGTGCCACCGAACTCCTTCGCGGTGTTGAAGCCGACGAACACGGCGATCAGCGACATGAACCCGGAGGCGATGGCGGCGAGGGCCGGCACCACGGCCGGGGCCCAGCCGAGGTTGGCGAGCAGGCCGTTGAGGCCGGCGATGACCCCGCAGCCGATGAGGGCGGGGATCAGCGGGACGAACACGTCCGCGATGCGGCGCAGGAACAGCTTGAACGGGGTGGCGTTCCGCGCCTTGCGCGCCTCCTTGAGCGCGGCGCCCCGCTCGGCGAGGTCCCCGGCGGTGACGGTCCGCGGGCCGGCCGGACTCCCCTCCTCCACCAGCGCCTCGAACTCGGGCGTGACCCGGGCGACGACGCCCGGCCCCAGTACGACCTGGTAGGTGTCGTCCCCCTCGACCACACCCAGCACCCCGGGCAGCGCCCGCAGCGCGGCGTCGTCGACGAGGGACCGGTCGCGCAGCCCGATCCGCAGGCGGGTCATGCAGTGCGCGACGGAGACGATGTTGTCAGGGCCGCCGACCAGGGGGAGGATCGCGGCGGCGGTGGCGCGGTTCTTGTCAGTGGACATGTACTCGCCTTGCGTGGGGGGATGGCGAACGGGGTCCTGCCGGATCGCTACTGGGTCCGGGTCGGGGCCTGGGCCTGGGTCCCGGTCGGGGTCTGGGTCCCGGTCCGGGCGAGGGCTTCGCGGAGGTGGCCGCCGGATTCGGCGAGCAGGCGGGCGGCCCCGGGCCCGTCGACGCCGCCGAGCACGACCAGGACGGCGTCCTTCACCTCGCCGCCCGTCGCGGCCAGCGCCGCCTCGATCTCCGCGTCGGGCGCGCCCGTGGCCAGTGCGACGATGCGGCGGGCGCGGGCGCGCAGCTTCTCGTTCGTCGCGCGCACGTCGACCATGAGGTTCCCGTACGTCTTGCCGAGGCGGATCATCGTGACCGTCGAGATCAGGTTCAGTACGAGCTTCTGCGCCGTGCCCGCCTTGAGCCGGGTGGAGCCGGTGAGCAGCTCGGGCCCGACGACCACCTCGATGCCGTGCTCGGCGGCCGCGGCCAGGGCGGATCCGGCGTTGCAGGACAGCCCGACGGTGAGCGCGCCGCGCGTACGGGCGTACTCGACCGCGCCGACCGCGTACGGGGTGCGGCCGGAGGCGGAGACGCCGACGACGGTGTCGTCGCAGGTCAGGCCGAGGGCGGCCAGGTCGGCGGCGGCCAGCTCCCGCGAGTCCTCGGCGCCCTCGACGGCCCGCACCATCGCGCCGGGGCCGCCCGCGATCAGGCCGACGACCTGCGCCGGGTCGGTGTTGAAGGTGGGCGGGCACTCGCTGGCGTCCAGCACCCCGAGCCGGCCGGCGGTCCCGGCGCCCGCGTAGACCAGCCGGCCGCCGCGGGCCATCCGCTCGACGACCGCGTCGACGGCGGCGGCGATCGGCTCCAGCTGCGCGGCGACGGCGGCGGGGACGGTGGCGTCCTCGGCGTTCATGGTGCGCACGATCTCCAGCGTGGGGAGCCGGTCGATCTCCGCCAGCTCGGGCCGGAAGGCCTCGGTCGTCAGCGTGTCGAGCTGGGCGCGGAGGTCGGCGCGGGCGGCGGTGGTGCGGTTCTCGCTCACGGCTGGAACGTATTTCCCGGCGGGGCCGGGAGCAAGAAGGCACGCCCCGGCGGGAGAGGCGGGGGCGGGCTCCGGGACAGGGGGGCCTTCGCCTGGGGCCCGGTCCGGGTTCACAATGTCTCCATGGACCATGCCACCCCCCTGGAGCAGGCGCTGCATGTCGCCCGTGCGCTCGTTCTCGCCGATCTCGCCGCGGGTGAGGTCGCCGATGCCGACGTCGTGTCCCTCGTGGAGGACTCGGTCACGCACCGCCGGTGGTGGGTGGAGCAGTGGCCGGAGGGAGTCGACTACCTCGCCGGACTCGTCGCGCAGGACGTGAAGGACGCCCTGCTGGAGAAGTACGGGCGCTGGCCGCTGTGCCCGGTCTGCGCGCACGGGGACCCGCACGCGCTGGACGTGGAACCGGAGCTGGGGCCCGACCCGCACTGGGTCTGCTCGGAGGCCGGGGTGCGGGTGGCGGCGGTCGGCGGCCTCGGCCCCGTCTTCCACCCGGGCCGGTGAACCGCCGGTGACGCTGTACATCGACCCGCCGGTCTGGCCGGGCCACGGCCGCATGTGGTCGCACCTGGTCAGCGACGTCTCGTACGAGGAGCTGCACGCCTTCGCGGAGGCCATCGGCTGCCCGCCGCGCGCCTTCGAGCGCGACCACTACGACGTGCCCTCGCACCGCTACGCGGACGCGGTGGCGGCGGGCGCGGTGGAGATCGGCAGCAAGGAACTGGTCCGCCGCCTGACCGCCGCGGGCCTGCGACGGCCGAAACATCGCCCTCCCGTGGCCTGAATGCCCGTCATCTCTCCTGTGGGCAGGGCGATTTGCTGGACTAGGATGACCGCGGTTCGGCCACTCGCGCAGGCATGAGGGGGATCGTGCGTCGGTCAGTGCTGTTCGTACACGGGACCGGGGTCCGGGAGGTCTCGTACACCCGGAGCCTAGAAGAGATCCGCGCCGGCCTCGCCGGGATCCGCCCCGGGATCGAAATCCGCGGCTGCTTCTGGGGCCGGGAACAGGGGGCGGCCATGGCCCTCGGTGGGCAGTCCGTGCCCGGTTACACGCAGACGGGCGGTGGCTCCCGCGAGAACGACGCCGAGGTCGGACTCTGGGGCATCCTCTACGACGACCCCTGGTACGAGCTGCGGCTCCTCGGCCTCCAGCACGCCCCGGCCCCCGGTTTTGGCCGAGGGCTGACGCCCGCCGAGCAGTTCTTCGACGAGGTCACCGAGTACCTCCCCTCGGCCGCCCTCACCGAGGCCTTCGACGCGCGCGGACTGGCCGAGTACTTCGCGGAGGCCCTGCGCACCGCCGCCCGGGCACCGGAGCTGCGCGACGCGGCGGCCACGGCGGACGCCGACGGGTACGAGCACCGGGCTGCCTACGCGCGTGCCGTCATCGGTCTGACCCTCGGCCTGGCGCGCGACCGGGGCGTGGAGGTCTCCGGGTCGGTCCGTGACGCGTTGCTCGCCGCACTGGGCTCGGAGCTCGCCACCGAGGGCCGGTCACTGAAGGGCAAGGCGCTGAAGGTGGCTCTCGCGGGCGCCGGCCGAGTGGCGCGCACCCGGCGCGGCGCGTGGGGCGACGGCCTGCTGCCGCTGGCGGGCGACATCCTGCGGTACCAGGCCCGGGGCCAGGGCGTACGCGACCAGATCAAGCGGACGCTGGAGAACACCCCCGGGGACGCGGTCACCGTGATCGCGCACAGCCTGGGCGGGGTCGCCTGCGTGGACCTGCTGGTGCGCGAGCGGCTGGAGCGCGTGGACCAGCTGATCACGGTCGGCTCGCAGGCGCCGTACCTGTACGAGATCGGCGCCCTCGTCTCGCTCGAACACCCCGAGCCGCTGCCGACGGGCTTCCCGGCGAAGTGGCTGAACATCTACGACGAGCGCGACTGGCTCTCGTACCCGGCGGCCGAGGTGTTCCCGGGCCGGGTGCACGACCGGAAGGTCGACAACCGCCAGCCCTGGCTCGCGGCGCACACCACCTACTGGTCGAACCCCGAGGTCTGGAAGGCCGTGGACACGTGGCTGGACTGACCGTCTCCGACCCGACGCGCGTCCACGCCGTGGTGGTCGGCATCGAGCACTACCCGCGGGCCGACAGTGGGTGGGACCTCGTGGGCGCCTGCGGTGACGCGGTGCGCTTCGCGCGCTGGCTGCGTCAGCGGGGCGTCCCCACGGCGAACATCACCCTGCTGCTGGCCGCGGCGCCCGACTCGTACGCGGCGCTCAACCGCGCGGCGGGGGACATCGGGCTGGAGCCCACGTACGTCTCCTCCCGCGACCGGATCATGGACCACTTCATGCCCCGCGGGACCGCCCCTGAGGGAGACGTCCTGTACGTCTACTGGGGCGGACACGGTGTCCTCGACCACGGCAACCGGCGGCTGCTGCTGTGCCCGGACGCGTCGGACGCGGATCAGCGCTGCATCGAGCTGACCAACCTCCAGGAGTACCTGACCGGGGCGGATGTGGCGCGCTTCGCCCAGCAGGTGTTCCTGGTGGACGCCTGCGCGAGGTTCATCGAGCACCGCCGGGCGGAGGGCACCCCGGGACCTGCGCAGGCCGCCTTCCCGGCCGGGAGAAGGGAGACGGTCTCGCAGTTCACGCTCTTCGCGGCGGCGGCCGGGCAGGTCGCGGGCCAGGGCCGGGTGGCCGCCGGGTCCGGTGACTTTTCGACGGTCGTCACGGGCTGGCTGGAGGAGCACTCCCCGGAGCTCGACCCGGATCTCCACGCGCTGGTGGAGCACGTCAAGGAGCGGTTCGCGGAGCAGGAGGGGCGGCTGCGGGGCCGGTCCCAGACCCCGGTGAGCCTGCTGGTCCAGCCGTTGGGCGGCAGCGCGGAGGTGATCACCCCGCACAGGGCAGCGGCCCCACCGAAGCCGGCCCGTGCGGGGGGCCGGGGCGCGAGCGGGCTCCGGGCCGGCGTCCTGGCCGGGGGCGGGGTGCTGGCGCTGGTGGCGATGGTCGCGATCGTGGCGATGTTCCTGTCGAAGACCGGCGGCGACGGGGATGCCGCCCGCGACGCCCCGGCGGCCGCCCCGCCCCCGGCGGCGGCGGGAGCGCCGATCGCCAGGCCTTCGCCGTCCGCGTCGGCTTCGGCCTCCGCGTCGCCGTCGGCGCCGACGGGCGCGGCGCCGGCCCCGCAGAAGGCGGTGGCGCCGCTGCCGAGTGCCCCCGGGCAGTCATGCGGAGCCGAGCACTCGACCGGCGTCAGCGATGTCATGCACAGGGTCTGCTTCGTGCGAAACGGCGGGCGGATCAGCATGCGGGCCTACGTCCGGGCGACGTCCCTTCCGAAGGACGTGACGGTGAACCTCTGGCTGGTCGGGCCGAAGGGCACCTACGTACTTCCCGCCGGCGGCCCGAAGACGTGGTCCCTCAAGATCGGCGGTGAACCCCAGCTGTTCGAGGCGCCGATCGACACCGGGCTGTTGAAGTCCGGCTCCGAGTACGAAGTCCACATCGCCACCCGGGACGGGCTCGGCGTCACACAGAACGCGACGGCCGACCCGGTCCGCGGCCACTCGATGCCCTTCACCTACTGACGGCGTCGGCAGACGCCTCCCGCGTGCCCGACCCGGCGACGATCCGGGTCTCGCCCGACGGCGTGCGCCGTTCCAGGCGGAGGGCCAGGGTCGTGAGGGCGAGGGCGGTGACGGTCATGGCCGCGCCCGCCCACGCCGGGGCGGAGAAGCCGAAGCCGGCGTCGATGACCGTGCCGCCGAGCCAGGGGCCGCCGGTGTTGCCGAGGTTGAACGCGGCGGTGGTGGTGGCTCCGGCGAGGGTGGGGGCGGCGCCGGCGACGTTGAACATGCGGGCGTTCAGCGCCGGCGCGGTGAAGAACGCCGAGACGCCGAGCAGGAACGCCAGGACGATCGCGGCGGCGGCGCTGGAGGCCAGCACGGTGAGGGCCCCCAGGAACACCGTCGAGGCGGTGATGCCCCAGAGCATCACCCCGAACAGGTGCGCGTCGGCGATCCGCCCGCCGACGGTGGTGCCGATCAGCGCGCCGACGCCGAACAGGCCCAGGATCCACGGCACCCACTTCGAGTCCAGCCCGGCCACGTCCGTGAGCAGCGGCGACAGGTAGCTGAAGGCGCAGAAGACGCCGCCGGCGGCCAGGGCCGTGACGCCGATGGACAGCCACACCTGGCGGTCGTGGTAGATGCGCAGCTCGCGGCTGAGGCGGGGCTTCTCGTCGGGCAGGGGGATCTTCGGGATCAGCGCGAGGATGCCGGCCAGGGCGACGGCCGAGGCGGCACCGACCGACCAGAACGCGGAGCGCCAGCCGAACTGCTCCCCGAGGAAGGCGCCGGCCGGGACGCCGAGGACGTTGGCGATGGACAGGCCGCCGATCATGACGGCCATGGCGCGGGCCCGCTGGTCCTTGTCGACCATGGCGATGGCGACGGCCGCGCCGACGGCCCAGAACCCGGCGCAGGCGAGGGCGGACACCACGCGGGAGGCGAAGAGGAACGCGTACGAGGGGGCCAGCGCGCCCGCCACCTGGCCGAGGCCGAAGAGGCTGATGAGGGAGATGAGGGTGGTGCGGCGCGGGAGGCGCAGGGTGGCGACCGCCAGCAGGGGCGCCCCGACGACCATGCCGATCGCGAAGGCGGATATGAGCAGGCCTGCCTGGGGGATGGTGACGCCCATGTCCTCGGCGATGGGCGGGAGGAGGCCGGACAGCATGAATTCGCTGGTGCCGAGCGCGAAGACGGACAGGCCGAGGACGTAGACGGCCACGGGCATGCGGGACGGGGGGCGTGCGGAGGATGCGGAGGCTGCGGGCATGTTCTTCCCGAACCGGCTCGAAGTGGGGCGCATTCCCGGTCGCGGTCCCGTATGTCAGGTCAGGGCGGCCAGCTCGGCTTCCAGGTTGCGGCGGGCGGTGGCCTCCCAGTGGGCGGTGCCGTAGGGGGTGCGGAAGAGGCGGGGGAGGGCGAGGAGCTGCCGCAGCACGGCGGCGCGGCCGGTGCGGAAGGCCTCGTCGGGGACGAAGCCGTACTCGGCCCGGACGGCGGCGGTGTAGGTGGCGTACGCGTCCGGGGTGCCGGCGAGGACGCCGAGGTCGGCGTCGCAGAGGGCCTCGCCGTTGGTGTCGCCGGGGGCGGGGTCGTGGGTGACGGTGAGCCGGACCAGGCGTGCGGTCTCGGCGGTGCGGGCCGGGCCGACGCCCAGCTCGGGCAGGGCGCGCTCGGCGAGGGCGGCGCTGCGTTCCTCGTTCTCGGAGCGGTCGGGGCGGTAGACGGCGTCGTGGAACCAGGCGGCGAGTTCGACGGCGGTGGGGTCGGCGGCGTGGCGGGCGAGTACGTCGATCCGTGCGAGGACGTCGGCGAGGTGGGTGGTGGTGTGGTACCGGCGCTGCGGCTCGGCCCAGGCGGTGAGGAGGCGGTCGGCGTAGGGGGCGGGGTCGCGGGTGGCGCCGGCGGCGGTGGCGGTCGCGTTCCAGCGGGCGCGGAGGGCGGCGGTGTCGGGCACGGGGGCGGGCGAGGTCTCGGGCGTGGCCTTGGGCGTCGTCTCGGGCGCGGTCTCGGGCGCGGTCTCGGGCGCGGTCTCGGGCGTGTCCATGCGGACATTGTGGCGGTGACGCGATTGTGCTGGTGGAGCGCGGGGTGGGGCCCGTACCCTGGATATTGGACTAGACCTATTTTCCATATGGGCATAAGGATGGGATCACATGAGCAACCGTGCGCTCCTGGAGGTGATCGCCCTCGACGTGGAGGACGCGGTCGCCGCCCAGGCGGGTGGGGCGGACCGACTCGAACTGGTCACCGACATGGCCGCCGACGGGCTCACCCCGCCGCGCGAGACCTTCGCGGCGATCCGGGCGGCGGTCGACATCCCGCTGCGCGTGATGCTCCGCACGTCCGACGGGTTCGCGGCCGGCGACGTCTCCGAGCTGGTGGAGGCTGCGCGGGGGCTGCGGGCCGAGGGTGCGGAGGAGTTCGTCCTCGGCTTCCTGCACCCGGACGGCAGCCCCGACCTCGACGCGGTCGAAGCGGTGCTCGCGGAGCTGGACGGCTGCCGTTGGACCTTCCACCGGGCCATCGACCGCGCGGCGGACCGGGACGGCCTGCGCAAGGCCCTCGCGGAGCTGCCGGGGCTGGACACGTACCTGACGGCGGGCGCGGCGACCGGGGTCGCGGACGGGCTGCCGGTACTGCTGGCGGAGGCGGGGGCGGGCCGGCGCGGTGAGCCGGGGTACGGGCCGCGGATCCTGGTCGGCGGCGGGCTGACGCTGTCGCACCTGCCGGAGCTGCGGGCGGGGGGCGTCGACGCGTTCCACATCGGCGGCGCGGCCCGTCCCTCCGGGTGGGGGCGGCCGGTCTCCGCGGCGGCGGTCGCGCAGTGGCGAGCGGCGCTGGCGTAGCGCCCGGCCACCGTCCGGCGGGCCCCGAGCCCTGCGGCCCCGTGCGGGCGTGTCCCGGGCCCTGCGGCCCCGTCCGGCCGTGTCCCGAGGCCCTGCGGCCCCGGGCGGGCCGAAGCCTGGGCCCCGGGTCGCGCGGGCAGGCGGGCGTGCCCCTGCGGGGCGGTGCCGGTCTGGAGCGGCTGGCCGGGCCGGGAGCTGCCCCGTGGGGCGTCCGGGGCGGGCCCTGCGGGGCTGTCCCCTACCCGCCCTTCCACCGTTCCCCGGGCTCTGCCCGGACCCGCGCCTCAAACTCCCCCAGCTACCGCTGGGAGGTGCCCCCAGGCGGGGCTGGAATTCGCTGCGCGAATCCCAGCCCGCGCGGCGTTTGAGCGCACCGGGGTCCGGGGCGGAGCCCCGGTTCTTCAGCCCCGCCGGGCGTTTGAGCGCACCGGGGTCAAGGGCGGAGCCCCGGTTCTTCAGCCCCGCCGGCGTTTGAGGCGCGGGGTCAGGGGCGGAGCCCCTGGGAACGGGCGAAGGGCGGGTAGGGGACCTCGCCCCGCGCAGCGGCCCCCCCCCGCCCGCGGACGGCCCGCCGGCCCCGGCCACGGAAACCCGGGTGCCCCACACCCACCGGCCCCGGCCACGGGACCCGCGCGGCGGCCCGACGGACGGAGTGCGGCGCAGCGGCGCGAAGCCGGCCGAGCCGCCCGGCGGACGCGTCAGGGGGTCAGTTCCGCCGGGAGCGGGGTTGCGTGGAGGGCCGTGAGGCCGGACACGGCTCGGGTGAGGCAGACGTACAGCCGCCGCAGCCCGGTGCGTTCGTCCGGCTCGCCGTCGACGATCGCCGCCGGCTCGTCCAGGACCACGTAGTCGTACTCCAGACCCTTGGCCAGGGACGCCGGGACCAGGGTGAGCCGGGACTCCGCCGTGGTCTCCTCGCCCGGCGCGAGGTACGCCAGACCCGCCTCCGCCAAGGCCCGCGCCAGCACCGGCACCCGCGCGTCCGCCGCGATCAGCCCGATCGACCCCTCCTGCGCGAGCGAGGCGCGGCAGGCGGCGACCACGTCCGCGGTCAGCCGCTCCGGGGCGCACGCCGTCACCGTCAGCGAGCCCGGCGCCTCACGCACCGACGACACCGCCGCCAGCCCCGGCGAGATCGCCGGCAGCAGCCGCGACGCGTACGCGATGACCTCGCGCGGCACTCGGAAGCCCGCCGTCAGCTCCTCCAGCACCGCCTCCGGCTTGCCCAGGTGCGCCAGCGCCTCGTCCCAGCTGCGCGTCGCCCACGGCGTGGTGCCCTGCGCGAGGTCGCCGAGGACCGTCGCCGAGCCCGTCGTGCAGCGGCGCCCCACCGCCCGGTACTGCATCGGGGACAGGTCCTGCGCCTCGTCGAGGACGACGTGGCCGAGCGAGTGCGTCCGCTCCACCAGGTCCGCCGCCTCGTCGATCAGCACCAGGTCCGCCGCCGACCACTTCGCCGACCGCACGCTCCGGAACGGCTTCGGCCACAGCAGCAGCTTCTGCTCGTCCTGCGTGAGGATCCCGTCCGCGTGCTCCGCCAGGAACTCCGCGTCCGACAGCAGCCGCAGCACCAGCTTCGCCGGCTCGACCGCCGGCCAGACCGCCTTGACCGCCGCCTTCACCGCCGCGTTGCGGGCCACCGCGTCCTGCACCCGGTCGTCCGGCGCCTCGCCCGCCTGCTCCATGCGCACGAGGACCGTGTGCGCGATCCGCTGCGGCAGCGCGTCGCGGGCCGCGCCGTAGCGGATGTCGCGCTCCTGGAGCTCGGTGACGATCTCCTCCAGTTCGTACGCCGGCACCCGCCACCGGCGCGAGCCGCGCACCACCATCAGCGGCTCGGTGGGCGCGGTGACGTGCGAGCGGACCGCGCGGCGCAGCACCTGCGCCATCCGGGCGTCGCCCTTGACCACGGCGGTGGCGGCGGCGTCGGTGCCGCGCACCTCCAGGCCCTCGCGGGCGACGAGGTCGTCGACGGTGGCCTGCTTGACCTCCAGCTCGCCCAGCGCCGGCAGGACCTGCTCGATGTAGTGGAGGAAGGAACGGTTCGGCCCGATGACCAGCGTCCCGGTGCGGGCGAGGCGCTCGCGGTGCGCGTACAGCAGGTACGCGACCCGGTGCAGGCCGACGGCGGTCTTCCCGGTGCCGGGTCCTCCCTGCACGCAGACCGAGCCGGACAGGCCGGAGCGGACGATCTCGTCCTGCTCGGGCTGGATCGTCGCGACGATGTCGCGCATCGGGCCGACGCGGGGGCGCTCGATCTCCTGCTGGAGCAGCTTGCTGACGGCGGCTGCGGACTCCGTCGGGTCGGAGAGGTGCTCGTCCTCGTACGCGGTCAGCTCGCCGCCGGTGTAGCCGAAGCGGCGGCGCAGCCCGACGTCCTGCGGGTCGGCCTTCGAGGCGCGGTAGAAGGGCTGGGAGACCGGTGCGCGCCAGTCGATGACCATCGGGTCGCCGTCGGCGTCGTGGACGTGGCGGCGGCCGATGTAGAACTGCTCGCCCTCGGCGCCCTCCGCCAGGTCCGCGCCGGGGGCGTGCAGGTAGTCGAGGCGGCCGAAGAAGAGCGGGGTGTGGGCGAGGTCGGCGAGCGCTTTGATCCGGTCGTCGATCTGGGCCTGGAGGACGATGGCGTTGACCCAGTTCGCGGTGACGTCGCGGATGTCGAGGGACTCGACGTCCTCGCGCATGGCGCGCAGCGCGGAGCGCGAGGCGGCCAGGTGGGCCCGTTCGCGGCCGAGGAGGTCGGCGGAGTCGGGTGCGGAGCCGGGGGTGGTGGCGGCTGCGGCGTCGGATGCGGTGTCGGGGGCGTGCGCGGACACGGGAAGGCCTCCAGCGGTACATGCGGGTGCGTGCGGTGCGTGCGGTACGGAAAGCCCCCGGTTTCCGGCCGGAAGGCGGCTCTCCCCACGGGACGGCGGAGGAGGCGGCAAGAGCGGAGATTGTAGTCAGCGGGGCGCGGCCGCGCGAACGGATTCCCGGGCCGGAAGTCCCGAGGGGGCAGTACCCCCGGACGGGTGTCATACCGGGGAGTGTCAGACCTTCGGCAGAGCCACTAGGGGATGCCATGGGTCGCGAGGAGGACACGGACGGCCTGCGGGTTCCGTCCGGAGGGCGATGTGCGCGGAGGGGGAGAAGCGCACCATGGAGACATGAGCACCGCAACCCTTGCCCCGGTCCAGGGCGGCCTCCCGAGCGGGGCCACCGCGACCTCCGACCACCGTCCGCGCCACCGCGTCGGCGATGTCCTGCGCGCCGCGAAGGTCTTCGCCGCTGCCGCCATGAGCGTGGTCGTCCTCGGCGAGTACGCCGAGGACGCGGGCGTCATACGCCGCTGACGCCCGCGTCCTCATACGCCGCTGACGCCCGCGCGAAGACCCTCCGCGCACGCCGCGTGCAAGGCCTTGGCCTGAACCCGGCGGTAGCCGTGCGCGGATCCACTAGGGTCACGCGCGTGACCCGCAGCCCCGCCTCCGCTTCCCCACCCCCCACACTCGCAGCTGTGCTGGTCACAGGCTCGCTGCTGGCCCTGGGCGTCCTGTGCATCGCCCTCCGCGTTCCGACGGCCGACGCCGTCCTCAGCGGCTTCTCCGCCGCCGAATGGCACCCGCCCAGCGCCTACCCGCCGTTCGCCGCGATCCTCTTCACGCCCGCCGCCTGGCTGCCTGCGGGTGTGCTCAAGGCCGTCCTCGTCCTCGGGAACGCCGGCCTGCTCGCCCTGCTGATCGTGCTCTCCTGCCGGCTCGCGGGAGTACGGGCCCGGCGGGGTCCGGTCCTGGCGGCCACCACCGCCGGGCTGTGGCTGGAGCCGCTGTTCCAGAGCCCGCTGCCCGGCCAGATCAACCTGGCGCTCGCCTGCCTCGCCGTCTGGGACCTCGGCCGGCCGCGCGCCGCCCTCGGCAAGGGCTTCGCGCTGGGCATCGCCGCCGGGATCACCCTGACCCCGGCGCTCCTCGTCCCGTACCTGCTGCTGACCCGGCGCGTCCGGGCCGCCCTGACCGCCCTGGCCGGGCTCGCCGGCAGCGTCCTGCTCGGCCTGCTGGTGCTCCCCGAAGCCTCCGCCGACTTCTGGGCCCACCACCTCCCGGTGCCCGGCCGGGCCCTGCTGCGGGAGTGGCCGCAGCTGTGGGTGTGGGCCGTCCCGCTCCTCACCGCCCTGACGGGCGCGGCCCACCGCCGCCGCACCCGCCACCCCGTCCACCCGGACGACGTCCACCACGGACACCCGCCGGCGGCGGCCCACCGGGTCCCGGCCCCGCGCCCGCCCTCCGGGGCGCCGGTCAGTCGCTCGCCAGGAGCTCGTCCGCGTCCATGATCCGGTAGGCGTAGCCCTGTTCCGCCAGGAAGCGCTGGCGGTGCGCGGCGAAGTCCTGGTCGATCGTGTCGCGCGCCACCACCGAGTAGAAGCGGGCCTCGTGCCCGTCCGCCTTCGGGCGCAGCACCCGGCCGAGGCGCTGCGCCTCCTCCTGCCGGGAGCCGAAGGTGCCCGACACCTGGATGGCGACGGTCGCCTCCGGCAGGTCGATCGAGAAGTTCGCGACCTTCGAGACGACCAGCACGTTGATCTCGCCCTCGCGGAACGCGTTGAAGAGCTTCTCCCGCTGCGCGTTCGAGGTCTCACCCTTGATGACGGGCGCGTCCAGGTGCTCGCCGAGCTCGTCGAGCTGGTCGATGTACTGGCCGATGACCAGGGTCTGCTCACCCCGGTGCTTGCGCACCAGCGCCTCCGTCACCTTCCGCTTCGTCGCCGTCGTCGCGCAGAAGCGGTACTTCTCCTCGGTCTCGGCCGTCGCGTACGCGAGCCGCTCCGACTCGGTCAGGTTGACGCGGACCTCGACGCAGTCGGCGGGCGCGATGTAGCCCTGCGCCTCGATCTCCTTCCACGGAGCGTCGAACCGCTTCGGCCCGATGAGGGAGAACACGTCCGACTCCCGCCCGTCCTCACGGACCAGAGTGGCCGTCAGACCGAGCCGCCGCCGCGCCTGCAGGTCGGCGGTGAACTTGAACACCGGCGCCGGCAGCAGGTGCACCTCGTCGTACAGGATCAGCCCCCAGTCCCGGGAGTCGAACAGCTCCAGGTGCGGGTAGACGCCCTTCCGCTTGGTCGTCAGCACCTGGTACGTGGCGATCGTGACCGGCCGGATCTCCTTGCGCGTACCCGAGTACTCGCCGATCTCCTCCTCCGTCAGCGAGGTGCGCCTGACCAGCTCGTGCTTCCACTGCCGCGCCGAGACGGTGTTCGTGACCAGGATCAGCGTCGTCGCCTTCGCCTTGGCCATCGCACCGGCCCCGACCAGCGTCTTGCCGGCGCCGCACGGCAGCACGACCACGCCCGAACCGCCGTGCCAGAAGCCCTCGACGGCCTGCGCCTGGTACGGGCGCAGCGCCCAGCCGTTCTCCTCCAGCTCGATCGGGTGCGCCTCGCCGTCCACGTACCCGGCGAGGTCCTCGGCCGGCCAGCCCAGCTTCAGCAGCGTCTGCTTGATCTGCCCGCGCTCCGACGGGTGCACGGCCACGCTGTCGGCGTCGATCCGCGCCCCGACCAACGGGGCGATCCGCTTCGAACGCAGGATCTCCTCCAGCACCGGCCGGTCGGTGCTCGTCAGCACCAGCCCGTGCACGGGGTGCTTGGACAGGGTCAGACGGCCGTAGCGGGCCATCGTCTCGGCGACGTCGACCAGCAGCGCGTGCGGGACGGGGTAGCGGGAGTACTCGACGAGCGCGTCGACGACCTGCTCGGCGTCGTGCCCGGCGGCCCGGGCGTTCCACAGGCCGAGCGGGGTGATCCGGTAGGTGTGGATGTGCTCGGGCGCCCGCTCCAGCTCGGCGAAGGGGGCGATGGCCCGCCGTGCCGCCCCGGCGAGCTCGTGGTCGACTTCGAGGAGGAGGGTTTTGTCGCTCTGGACGATGAGTGGCCCGTTCACGCAGCACGTCCCTTTCCGGCGGTGAAGTGGTCGCCCGGACGCGGCGGCCAAACCTCCAGTCTGCCCTATCGCAGGCCGGGAGGGGTGGGGTCGGCCGTGCGGGGGCGGCGTCGCCGTCGCGGGGGCGGTGTCGAGCCGCTGCGGGGGCGGCGTCGAGCCGTCGCGACGCGCTGGAAAAGCCGCTGACGCCGGACGGGCGGGCGGCGTACCTTCCGGGCATGAGTGAAGATCAGCAGCCCCTCGTACCCGAGGGCTTCGACGTGCCGCGCACCCTCGCCGGCGACGGATTCCGGCTGGAGCCCCTCGGAGCGGAGCACAACGCGCGGGACCTCGCCGCCTGGAGCGGGAGCATCGCGCACGTCCGGGCCACGCCCGGTTTCGCGGGCCGGAACTGGCCGCCGCCGGAGGGGATGTCCGCCGAGGCGAACCTCGCCGACCTGGAGCGGCACGCGCAGGACTTCGCCGAGCGGCGCGGGTTCACGTACAGCGTGCTGGAGGGCGACGCCGAGGTCATCGGCTGCCTGTACGTCTACCCGTCGAAGGAGCAGGCCGGGCGGGTGCACGTCAGCTCCTGGGTGCGCGAGGACCGGGCGCACCTCGACGCCGTCGTGTACCGGACGGTCAGCGCCTGGCTGCGCGAGGTGTGGCCCTTCGACACCGGGCTGGTCGACTACGCGCCCAGGTGAGGCAGCGGGCCCGCCGGGTAGGGGGTCTCGGCCGGGAGCAGCGCGCGGGCCGCGTCGAGGTCGCCCGCGCGGACCAGCCCGTGGATCTCCCGGGCCAGCGGGGTGACGTCGCGGATGGACACCGTCCACTCGTCGGCGTACGCCCGTGACGCCGGCCCCGACAGGCCCAGCTGCAGGGACCGGTGGGGCAGCGCGTTCAGGTGGAGGTCGCGCTCCGGGTCCCACTGCACCCGCGCCGGGGAGCCGGCCAGCGACGCCTTCCACGCCCCGCGGTCCGCGTGGACGCCGGGCACGTAGTGCGACAGGCAGGCCTGGGAGAGGGCCCGGTCGAAGCCCTCGCGGGTGATCTCGACCGCCAGGACGGTCTCCTGGTCGGGCTTCGCCGCCCAGCCGCAGCGGTACATCATCCACAGGAACGACGGCTTGATCCACGTCATCCGCTCCCGCTTCCACGCCGGCGGGAACCGCCCGTCCCGGGCCGCGGGGAGGCCGAGGTGGGGGGCGTAGGCCTGGTAGACGGTGACGGTGGTGGCGGTGTGGAGGGCGCGGATCTGGTGCCGGGGGGTCGGGGCTGCGGGATCGGGGTCGGCGTCGGTGTTAGGTGCGGGTGCGGGTGCGGGTGCGGGTGCCGGTCCGGGTGCGGGCGCGGCCGGGGCCGTGGGCGTTGCTTCGGGCATGCCGTCAGGGTGCCGGTTCGCCGTGGTCGGCTACCAGCGGTTTTCGGCGGGGGCCGGGTTACGACGGGGCCCCGGCCGGCGAAGGCCGGGGCGTCCCGTCCCGGCCGGGCGGGACGGGCCAACCCGGGGCCGCTCAGCCGGCCAGGGCGCGAAGGGGCCCGGTGCCGGGGAGGGCCGGGGCGTTCTGTCCCGGCCGGCCGGGCCGCTCAGACCTGGTCCTCCGCCAGTTCCGCCACCCCCGTGATCCGGTGCAGGGCGTACGTGCGGACCTCGTCCGCCGTGTGGTCGTACCCCGTGACGAAGCCGCCCTCCACCCGCACCGGGGCGATGACCCGCTGGCTCGCCGCCCCGTCCGCGTTCACGTACCCGATCCACACCGCCGACCCCGTCAGCGCCGCCGCCTGCACCGTCGCCAGCGTCTCCGCCGCGCTCGTACGCGGCAGCTCCCCCGGAGCCCCCGACGCCGACCCGGCCGCCGGCTCCTTGCGGACCGCCGTCGCCGCCAGGTCGCCCGCACGGATCGCCCGTACCGCCGCGCCCAGCAGCGTCGCGTCCGGAACCGGCGGCCCGTCCGGCACCGGCACCGGCGCCGAACGCGCCGGGGTGCGGTGCGCGTCGGCCCGCGCCACCATCACGTCACCGGTACGGGACTCCGCCGCCGGGGCGTACCCCATCGCCCGCAGCCCGTCCAGCAGGGCCGCCGGGTCCGCCTGCGCCGCCAGCACCGTCGGCGCCAGACGCCGCAGCCCCAGGGACGCCGACCGCCGGTCGGCCAGGATCTCGCCCAGCATCGCGTCGTCGTCGCAGCGCACGTACGAGGACGCCGCCCCCACCCTCAGGTGGCCGTGCCGCCGCGCCACGTCGTCGATCAGGTACGCCAGCGGCTGCGGAACCGGCGTACGGCTGTGCTCGGCGAGGAACGCGTGCAGGTCCGACGCCGCCTGCCCCGAGTCCAGCGCCCGCCGCACCGAACCCGGAGTGAAGCGGTACACCGTCGCCCCGCCCTTTGACTCCACCTCCGCGAGCACCGCCAGCATCTCCGCCAGCGGACGCAGCAGCGGCCCCGGCGCCACCGCCGTCAGGTCCGCCTGCAACAGCACGTGGTCCACCGGCTCCGGCAGCAGCGGCGCCAGCAGCCCCGCCGGATCCCCGTGCTCCAGCAGCGCCCGGCCGAACGCGCTGAGCGCACCCCGCCCCGTCACCCCCAGCACCTCGGCCTCGTGCAGCGCCCACCGCGCGAGCCGGGCCCGCAGATCGCTCGTACCGCGCGCCGGCCGTTCCCACGCCAGCCGCTCCAGCACCGCCTCCGGATCGGGCACCCCGCCCTCCGGCAGCTCCCCGGCCAGGTCCAGGACCCTCCGCCGCACCTCCGGCGCCGCCGAACGGTCCAGGTCCGGACCCAGCGCCGACAGCGTCCGCCCCTTCGCGTCCTGCTCCCCGACCAGCCCCGGCGTACGCGTCGCCGGCAGCCACGCCGCCGCCAGCACCGCCCACCGCTCCGCCGGCGGCAGCTCCCGCCAGTCGTCGAACGCGGGCGTCGGCGCGTACCGCTCGTCGGCCTCCCCGTCACTGGCCAGCAGCCCCGCCGCGTACGCCAGCTCCACCCAGAACGCCGCCTCGGACTCCGTCGTGTCCAGCGCCGCGGCCGTCCGCTTCAGGTCCCGCACCGCCAGCCCGCCCGCGCGTAGCACCAGCGGACCCGCGTGCTCCCAGGACTTCACCAGCTCCTCGACGGTCTCCAGCGCCGCCAGCGCCTGCCCGGCCGCGTTCGCGTCCACAAGCTGTGGACGGTGCTCCCGGTACACGCCGACCACCGGTGCGAGCGGCTCCGTACGCCGGTGCGCGAGCCCGCCCCGCAGGTGCAGCGCCACCTCCCTCGGCAGGACGACCGTCCGCGGCGAAGCCGGCAGCAGCAGCCCCCGGTCGCGCAGCCAGCGCACCGGCGGCGTCGGCTCCGGCGTCACCTCCCCGTACGGCGGCCCCCACACGAGCCGCCCCAGCACCTGGTGCGCCTCCGCCGGAGCCCCGTCCAGCAGCGCCGACATCCGCTGCGGGTCGGTGAACAGCCCGGTCAGCGCCGCCACCGCCGACACCGGGTCGTGCGTCGCCGGCAGCCCGGCCGCCGCGACGATCTCCTGGATCCGGGTCGGCGACATGCCCGCCGTCGCCTCGGCGACCGTCGGCCCCAGCCCCGTCGGGGAGGGCCGCTGCGCGGACGGGGCGAGCAGCTCCCGGGCGGTGCGGACCAGCCGCAGCCGGTCGTCGTCCCCCCACACCAGGGCCTGGTCCCGCAGCGTCCCCAGGGCCCGGGGGAGCGCGTCGCGGGCCTCGGCGCCCTCGGCGTCCCCACCGCCGCTGCCGGTGAGCAGCTCCTCCAGCACCGGGTAGGGGCAGGGGTCCGGGGCCACCGCGAGGGCCTCGGCCGTCTGGAGCGCGAACCGGTCCAGCCGGTCCAGGGCCCGTACCACCGACGCCCGGGTGCCGGCCCGGGTGGCCAGCTGGGTGACGTCGCCGGGCACCGGGTTCAGCAGGTCGGGGCGGGCGTGCAGCAGGGCGGCGAGCGCCACGTCGTCGCGGGCGCGGAGCGCCTCGGCGAGGGAGCGCGGGGCGTTCGCCGCAGCGGTACTTGCCTCGGGCACGGTGGTCGCCTCCTGGTCACGCCGGCCGGACCGTCGGCCGGTCCCCATCCGGCCAACGGTATCCGCTGCGTCGTCGGCCGCTCCACGGACGCACGCGCTACCGTCGGGGGCGTGGGGATCGAGAGCGACCATCTGGTCTACGAATATCTGAGCCGCGTCGGGGACTTGGCGGCCCAGCGGCAGCTGTCGTCCGGTGACCGGATGCGGCTGGTTTCGGGGCTGCGGGACGAGATCGACCGCCGCCGCGCCAAGTACGAGCCCGACACCCCGGCGGCCGTACGCGGGATCCTGGAGCGCATCGGCACGCCGGAGGAGGTCCTCGACACGGTCGGCGCGGCCGGGCGTGGGGCGGCGGCCCCGGCGGTTCCGGCGTTTCCGGCCGTGCCGACCCAGCGCACCGCCGAGGACCTCCCGCGGGACGCCCCGCAGAACGCCCCGCAGAACGTCCCGCCGCACCTGGCCGGGCTCGACGAGCTCGGGCCCTCCGGCGGAGCCGAACCCGACTGGTGGAGCCTGTCCCCCGGCGGCTCCGGCAGGGGGCGGGGGCCGCAGGTGGAGGGCTTCGCGGGCGGCATCGAGATCCCGGACCTGTTCGGGGAGGAGGCGGAGGAGGAACGGGCGGCGAAGGAGAAGCGGGAAGCCGCCAAGGACCCCGCCGCCGGGCCGGCCGCAGCGGCGGGCGGCCTCGTACGGTTCCTGCGCGACCGGCGCGAGAAGAAGAAGGCCGCCGCTCCGGAGGGGGAACCCAGGCCCCGCCCCCACGCGTTCCTCGTACTGGCGGCGGTACTGCTCCTGGCCGGTGCCCTCACCGGGTACTGGCCGCTGCTCGGCGCCGGCGCGCTGGTTGCGTACGCCTCGCGCGTGCTCGGACCCCGCGAGCGCAAGTGGGTCCTGCTCGGCCTGCCCGTGGCGGTCTTCACCCTGGCCATGCTCTGGCTCTGGGGCCGCGCCGCGGGCAACTGGGGCACCCCCATCCCCTCCGACCGGGTCGGCCCGACCTTCCAGTCCCTCTGGCCCACCCTGGCCCGCACAGCGGGCGCACTCACGGCGGCCTACCTCCTGTGGCGGGCGCGGCGGCGGTAGCCCGGAGCACGGGTACGCGCCTTGCGGCGCGGGCCCGCTATCTCCCCCTCGACCCCCTGGGGCGGGGCGGCGTTCGCCCACCCGCCCCCTTGTCTGCGGGCCGGGGGGCCGGGGAGCGGCACCCCCCTGGGCCGGATCAGAGCGGGTTGGGGGCTTCCCGTCAGTCCCATCGTCCTTCCGGTTCGGGCCGGTCCCTCAAGGGCGCTCCTTCGTCGCGTCACTTCGTGATCGCCTTCGGCGACCCTTGACCGACCGGCCCGAACCGGAAAGCCGAAAGACTGCCGGGAAACCCCCAAAGAAACGGGACGGATGATCCTTGGAGGGAGGCCTCCCTCAGCGCTGAGGCGAGGGGCCGGGCGCCGGCCCGCCGGGCATCCGGGCCCTCAAGAGTCGAGATTCGGAGCCGGTGCGCGACTACCCGCACGGGAGGTTGATCAGAGCCCCCTCCAGACCCCCCAGGCGCGACAGATCGCTACGCGCTCCTCCCGGCATAGCGTCCAGCGACCGTCTGTGGTTGATCCCCACGCCAGAGGACGACCAGAGCGGCCGGGGTGCACGGGGGCGCGTCAGATCGCTACGCGCTTCTCCGTCTCGGCGGCTGCCGCCGGTCTTGGGTTGCTGGCGGTTGAGAATGCCGTCCACCAGGTGGGCGGAAGGCGCCTGCGGCGTCGGTCACTTCGATCACCCGGGGCAGGGGGATCGTTCGGGCTGGTCGGCCCTCAGGGGGAGCAGCATCACGTCGTGCAGGGGGGCGCCGGGCCACGGTTGTGCGTCACCCACCTTGCGGTAGCCCCATGACCGGTACGCGGCCACGGCGGGTTCGCTGTCCGGACGGACGTTGAGCAGGACGCGTTCGGCGTTGCTGTTGGCGAGCAGGGTGTCGTGCAGGCGGCGGGCGATCCCCTGCCGGCGCCAGTGGGCGCGGACGGCCAGCTCCATGAGGCCGAAGGTTCTGTGGCCGTCCTCGCGGCGCATGTCCTCGGGTACCGGTTCGGTGAGCTGGTCCCACCAGCCCGTCTTCGGGCTGAGGGGGTAGCCGTAGGCCATGCCGATCGGCTCGCCGTCATGGGTGGCCAGGGCACCGACGAAGGTGCTCTTGCGGGTCTGGGACCGGAAGCGCCGGAAGGCGGCCGATACGTCCGCTTCGGTCTCTTCGTAGGGCGGTTCGGCGAAGGCTTCTGCGTAGACCGATCGGAAGGCCGCCTCGGCGTGTGCCGCAGCCTGTCCGTCGAGCGTCTCGACGGCGAACTGTGCTGACTGGCTCATCCCAGGTCCTCTCAGACGGTCTCGCGAATCCGCACAACACAGTCGCGGGCGGTCCGGCTCCCGATATCCGATGCCGAGCGCTGGAAATTCCGTACCTTGCTCAGCAGGCGTGGAGAGGAGATGTCACCCCACGCGTCCATGACACCGTCCACCACGGCGCATGCCTCCTCGATCTCTCCGGCCGCGAGCAGCGCATCGGCGAATTTGACGCGGTAGGAGGCGCTGTTGCGGGCCAGACCGCTGCTGATGCCGCCCACGGCGGCCCGCAGGAAGGGCACCGCTCGGCCCGGCTGGTTGGCTCGCATGTACATGTCTGCGGTGGCGTAGTCGACTTCGAAGGGGCCGACGAACCTGGCCCAGTCAGGTACATCCTCGTCGCGGTCCGTGCGTCCTTGGAACTGAACGGCTCGGCTCAGGGATCGGCGGGCGCCCGGCAGGTCTCCAGAGTGAATGGCCACGTTGGCACCTCGGAGTGCGATCACCAGATGAACCGTCGCACCCGCTTGTGCCCGAGTCGCAAGACGGTAGGCATGTTCGACGGCACTCGCCGCCTCCCACGTTCGCTCGGCTTTGATCGCCAGCAGTACGAGTGTCTCCAGAACGGAGATCTGAAGCAGGGAGTTGTCGACGAGTTGAGCAGCGGCAAGGGCTTCCATGCATGCGGTCCTGCCTTCGGCGATGCGGCCGCCGTCATAGCCGTACCACGCCCGATGACCGTGCAACTCGGCCAGCATCGTCTGAAGTTCACGGCCGACGGTCGAGGTGTACGACGCTTCGCGCAGGGCGCTGGTGATGTCCGCCTCGATGTGATCGGCCTGTGCGTTCGCCGGCACGCTGCCCTTGGCGTGGTCGGTCCGGTAGAGCCCCGCAAGCCGCTGCCGCACATGGCCGAGCTCGGCCGTACCCACGCGCATCCCGGACGCGGCGGGCATGAGAGCCGCCGCTATGAGACCGCCCGCGTCCGCGACGAAGGTTCTCCTCTTCACCCTTCGCGATGCCGAGTCGCGCCGCCTCGGCTGAGAACGCGGCAACGAACGACGCCTGTGTATACCCCGCCGCCTGGCGTAACAGGACCAGCTCCTTCACAGCCTGCTCATCCTCCGTATGCCGACCGTCACGGATCCAGATTATGGACGGCCGCTCGGTCGCGAGGGGAAACGTCCGCCCTCCCGGCGCCCGCCTCACCCCCGCACACGCTAGACTTGGCTCCATGACCGCGCCCCATGACCAGACCGCGCAAGGCGAACCCTGGCCACGACCGGAGGCCAACACCGGCCCCAGCCAAGAGCTCCTGGACCGTGCACTCGCCGGCTGGGAGCGCTTCCTCGACACCTTCGAAGGAGCGCCCGATGAGTGAGTGCTACGAATACGTCCCCCACCGCCTCCTCCACCGACGCGTTCGAGACATCGCCTCGGGCACCGAGGGCATCCTCATGGCCGTGATCAACGAGAACGTCTCCGACACCGGCATCGAACGCTGGATGGAGCTCGCATACATCCGAGGCGCATGCGGCCGCGAATTCACCACCGCCGCCACCAACGTCGAACCCGCCCCGGACCAGCCCAAGACGGCCGCCAGCCGCCGAGACCAGAGGAGCACGTAGCGATCTGACGCGCCTGTCGGATGCCTAGGTGGATCTGTTCGGCCTCTGGGGCGGGTAGCAGCCACAGGCGGTCGTCGGACGCTGAGACGGGAGGAGCGCGTAGCGATCTGTCGCGTCTGGGGGGTCTGGAGGGGGCTCTGGTCGGGCTCTCGTGCGGGTAGTCGCGCACCCGGCCCGGAATCTGGACTCGTGAGGGCCCGGATGCCCGGCGGGCCGGCGCCCGGCCCCTCGCCCCTCGCTGAGGGACCCGTCCCTTGCCCTTGGACCGTGCCGTTTCTTTGGGGGTTTCCCGGCAGTCTTTCGGCTTTCCGGTTCGGGTCGGTCGGTCAAGGGTGGCCGAAGGCCATCGCGTAGCGACGCGACCGAAGGGAGCGCCCTTGAGGGACCGGCCCGAACCGGAAGGACGATGGGACTGACGGGAAGCCCCCAACCATCGATGAGACCGCTCTGCAGGGTGCCGCCCCCGCCACCCGCCCCCAGCCTCGGCACAATGGCGGCATGACCTCAGGCAGCCCCAACCCCGCCCCCGCCCCCATCCCCCCGCAGCTCACCGTCGGGTTCGACCTCGACATGACGCTCATCGACTCCCGGCCCGGCATCAAGGCCGCCTACGAGGCCCTGTCCGCCAGGACCGGGGCGTACATCAACGCCGACGAGGCCATCACCCGCCTCGGGCCGCCGCTGGAGGAGGAGCTCGCGTACTGGTTCCCCGAGGAGGAGATCCCGGCCATGCGGGACCTCTACCGGGAGCTCTACGTCGACCACGCCATCGAGCCGACGCCCGCGATGCCCGGCGCCCATGAGGCGGTCAAGGCCGTGCAGGCGCTCGGCGGGCGGGCCATCGTCGTGACGGCGAAGAACGAGCCCAACGCCCGGCACCACCTGGAGCACCTGGGGATAGAGCCCGACGCCGTCATCGGCTGGCTCTGGGCCGAGGCCAAGGCCGGGGCGCTGCGCGAGTACGGGGCGCAGGTCTACGTCGGCGACCACGTCGGCGACGTGCGCGGCGCCCGGACGGCCGGCGCGCTGTCGGTGGCGGTGCCGACCGGGCCGTGCGCGGAGTCGGAGCTGCGCGAGGCCGGTGCGGACGTGGTGCTGTCCGACCTCACGGAGCTGCCGCGGTGGCTCGCGGAGTACGAGCGCGCCCGCACCGCCTGAGGGCGAGGGCGAGGCCGGGCGAGGTGCGTCAGGCGGCCTGGGACGCCCGGGCCGCCTTGCGCTGTGCGGCGGCGGAGCGGAGCACGCCCGCCGCGGCGATGGCGAAGCCGACGCCCATGAGCATGCACACGGCCCACGCGTACGACGGGAACGGGTCGGTTCCCAGGAACAGCGGGGCCATCGTCGCCAGGGTCGCCAGCGCGCCGGCGATGAACACGATGCCGCCGGTCTTGATCAGGCCGTCGCCGGGCCGCGCATCGTCGGGATGAGGAGTAACAGTCACCCCACCAGGGTAGTTCCCTGGCCGAAGCGGTGGACTCGGGAAGGACCGGGGAACGTCTTGTCAGCGGTTTGGGGACCATTAGCCTGGAGGAGGCGGGTCGAAGGACCCGCTGTACTGCTATCCGGAGCCGTTCACCACGGTCACCCGGACCCGACGAGCACAAGGACAGAGGACGGACGTGCCTACCGGCAAGGTCAAGTGGTTCAACAGCGAGAAGGGCTTCGGCTTTCTCTCCCGTGACGACGGCGGCGACGTCTTCGTCCACTCGTCGGTGCTCCCGGCCGGGGTCGACGCCCTGAAGCCCGGGCAGCGGGTGGAGTTCGGAGTCGTCGCGGGACAGCGCGGTGACCAGGCACTTTCCGTGACGGTGCTGGATCCGGCGCCCTCGGTCGCGGCTGCCCAGCGCCGCAAGCCCGATGAGCTCGCGTCGATCGTGCAGGACCTGACGACGCTGCTGGAGAACATCACGCCGATGCTGGAGCGCGGCCGCTACCCCGACAAGTCGCACGGCACGAAGATCGCCGGGCTGCTCCGCGCGGTGGCCGACCAGCTCGACGTCTGAGCGGGCGAGACCGGCAAGCCGGTGCCCCGCCGCTCCTTCCGAGCGGCGGGGCACCGTCGCGTTCGCGTCACGGGAAGCGCAGCGCGTCCGCCGGGACGGGCGGGACGAGGCCCTCGGCGGCGGCCCTGGTGAGCAGGCCGCGGACGGCCGCGTACCCGTCGTCGCCGAGGTCCGCGGTGAACTCGTTGACGTACAGCCCGATGTGCTGGTCGGCGACGGCCGGGTCCAGTTCCTGCGCGTGGGCGCGCACGTACGGCCGCGAGGCCTCCGGGTCGTCCCAGGCCATCCGCACCGACGTACGGGCCGACTCGGCCAGCGCGCGCAGCTTCTCCGCGCCCAGCGAGCGCTTGGCGATGATCGCGCCGAGCGGGATCGGCAGTCCGGTGGTGGACTCCCAGTGCTCGCCCATGTCGGCCAGGCGGTGCAGCCCGTACTCCTGGTACGTGAACCGGGCCTCGTGGATGACGAGTCCCGCGTCCACGCGGCCGTCGCGCACGGCCGGCATGATCTCGTGGAACGGGAGGACGACGACCTTCCCGACCCCGTCCGGCAGCACGTCCGCCGCCCACAGCCGGAACAGCAGGTAGGCGGTGGAGCGTTCGCTCGGCACGGCCACCGTGCCGGCGGACAGGTCCGTGCCGGGCTCGCGGGTGAGGACGAGGGGGCCGCAGCCGCGGCCGAGGGCGCCGCCGCAGGGCAGCAGCGCGTACTCCTCCAGCACCCAGGGCAGTACGGCGTACGACACCTTCAGCACGTCCAGCTCGCCGCGCTCGGCCATGCCGTTGGTGACGTCGATGTCGGCGAAGGTCACGTCGAGGGCGGGCGCGCCCGGGACCCGGCCGTGGGCCCAGGCGTCGAAGACGAAGGTGTCGTTCGGGCAGGGCGAGTAGGCGATGGCGAGCGGTTCAGCGGTGTTCGTGGTGTTCGCGGTGCTCGTGGCGCTCATGGCGTTCTCCCCAGTTGACGAGTACGGGTCCCAGTGCGCGGAATCCGGCGGTCAGGGCGGCGAGCGCGTCGCCGATGCGCCAGGCGGCCCGGTCGCGCGGCCCGACCGCGTTGGACACGGCGCGGACCTCCAGTACGGGCAGCCCGTGCGCGGCGGCGGCCTCCGCCACCCCGAAGCCCTCCATCGCCTCGGCCCCCGCCAGCGGGTGCCGGGCGGCGAGCTCGGTGGCGCGGGGGGCGCTGCCGGTGACGGTGGACACGGTCAGGACGGGCGCCAGGAGCGCGCCGGTGGCCTCCGCGGCGCGGGCGGCGAGCTCGGCGGGCGGAAGGTGCACGCTGCGGCCGAAGCCCAGCTCCTGCACCGGAAGGAATCCCTCGGGGGTCTCGGCCCCCAGGTCGGCGGCGACGAGCGCGTCGGCGACCACCAGCGAGCCGAGCGGGGCGGCGGGCGCGAACCCGCCGCCGATGCCGGCGGAGATCACGAGGGAGTAGTCGGCCAGCGCGAGCGCGGTGGCCGTGGCGGCCGCCGCGGCGGCCGGGCCGACACCGCCGACGAGCACGTCGGCGGCGAGGCCGGGCAGGTCCCGGCGGGTGATGAGGTAACCCCCGGGGAGCGTGCGCGGTTCGGGCGTGACCGGGTCCGGATGAGGGGTGAGACCGGCGGCCACGGAGTCGGCCTCCGCGGCCACCGCGGTCACGATCAGCGCGCGCACGCCGCTGCGCCCGCCGCTACTTCTTCAGCTTGAGCTTGAAGGTCCAGACGGAGAGGGGCTTGCCGTCCTCGCCGACCTGGACGAAGCCCAGCAGCTTCGACTGGGGTGCCTCGCCCTGGCCGCCGGTCGCGAAGACGTCGGCGCCCTGGAAGCTGCGGTAGGTGTTCGAGGAGGGCTCGGTGATCGGCTGTCCGTCGAGGACGGCCTGCCACTTCTTGCCGTCCTCGACGACCTCGGGCTCGACGCCCAGGCGCAGGGTGTCGCCGCGGCCGTACTCGACGGTCTTGGCCTTCTTGGGGTCCGTGAGGCAGTTCTGGACCTTGTCCATGGTGAGGTCCTGGCCGGTGGGGCTGCATTCGCCCTCGGACTCGGCGGACACCGACGAGCTGCCGACGGTCACCGTCGCGAGCGGGGTCGGCTTGTCGCCGCCACAGGCGGACAGGAGGAGGAGGCCGGCGGACACGGCTCCGAGGGCCGCGACGCTGCGGCGGGCCCTACCCGGGAAAAGCGGTGCGGTCATGAGCCGAAGGCTATCGGGCCGGTGGGCTGCGCCGCCGCACGGGGGTCCTCGGGCCGCGTCGACCGTTGCCGTGCCGTGCCGTGCCGTGCCGGGCGGGGGCGGGGGTGTGCCGCTGCGCGGGCTGCTCCCCGCCCCGCCCTTCGCCCGTTCCCCGGGGCGGAGCCCCGGACCCCCTGGGGGCTCCGCCCCCAGACCCCCGCGCCCCTACGCCACCCGGGGCCGCGGGGACGTCGGCTGGTGGCGGGGGGACGTCAGGAGGCCGCGGAGGGCCATCGCGGTGCCGGCGGCCACCACGGCGGCGGCCACCGCCATGCCCAGGGTGCCGTTCAGCGGGAGGGCGATGCCGATCGCGCCGCCCAGGACCCAGGCCACCTGGAGCAGGGTCTCCGAGCGGGCGAAGGCCGAGGTGCGGACGGCTTCCGGGACGTCGCGCTGGATCATCGCGTCGAGCGAGAGCTTCGCCAGGGCCTGGCAGAAGCCGGCCGTGCCGGCCAGGACGGCCACGAGCAGGCCGCTGAAGAAGACGGCCGAGAGGATCGCCACGCCCAGGGTGACGGAGAGGACCGAGGCGATGATCGCCTCCGGGGCGCGGGCGCGGAGCCACGCGCCGACCGCGGTCCCGGCGGCGTTGCCGATGCCCGCCGCGACGCCGACGATGCCCAGCGACACCGCCGCGCTCTGCCCGGCGAGCGGCTGCTCGCGCAGCAGGAACGCCAGGAAGAAGATCAGGAACCCGGACAGGCAGCGCATCGCCGCGTTCGCCAGCAGCCCGCACAGGACGGGGCGGCTGACCGTGCGCAGCCCGGGGCGCTTGGAGTGGGCCTCGTGGGTGGAGAGCCGGGCGCGGCGCTCGCCCTTGGCGTCGTCGACCTTGTGCGGCAGCTGGAACGCCGCGAAGGTGCCCCACACGAAGATCGCGCAGGCCCCGTACAGCGGCCAGGGCGGTCCGATCGTGTGCAGTCCGGCGGCCACGGGTGCGGCCGCGCCGGTGGCGAGCAGGCCCGCGAGCGTGACGCGGGAGTTCGCCTTGACGAGTGAGAACTTCGGCGGGAGGAGCCGCGGGACGACGGCGCTGCGTACGACTCCGTACGCCTTGGAGGCGACCAGGACGCCCAGGGCCGCCGGGTACAGCTCCAGGCCGCCGGTGGCGACGGCGCCGGACATCATCAGCGCCAGCAGGGCCCGCGTCAGCATGGCGCACGCCATCGCCGCCCGCCTGCCGTGCGGGAGCCGGTCGAGGAGGGGGCCGATCACGGGGGCCAGCAGGGTGAAGGGCGCCATGGTGATCGCCAGGTAGAGGGCCACCCGTCCGCGTGCCTCGTCGGTGGGGACCGAGAAGAACACCGTCGAGGCGAGCGCGACGGTGATCATGACGTCTCCGGCGCCGTTGATCGCGTGCAGTTCGATCAGACGGCCCAGTCCCGACTCGCCGGCCCCGTGGGCGTGCGTGGCGCGCCGGATTCCGCGCGCCGGACCGGTGATGGGGAGGTGCAGGGCACGCCCGACCGCCCGGCCGGCCCGCTTGGCCGGTCCCGAGCCGTCTGCGGACGACCGTGCGGGAGCCACGTGGCCATAGTGCCCCACGACGCCATCCGGGACCCCTCCCGGCGCGTCAGGGGCGTGGTTCCGGGGGGCCCGGGGGCGGGCCCCGCGCGGCCTGCGTACGGGTCTCGGGCGGCTCCGAGGGGCGTTCGGGCGGCTTCCGCGGGGCGTTCGGGCGGCTTCCGCGGGGCGTTCGGGCGGCTTCCGCCGGCGTTCGCGCGGCTTCCGCCGGGGCGTTCGCGCGGCGTGCGTGCGCGTGTGTTGTCCGCGAATCGGACCTCGCATGTGGGCCGAAGGCTTCGAAGGAGGTAGCGTGCGTAGCGCGCCACCGGCGGTTGCACTTGGCCGCGCGCCTCTTCGTGATCCCGCAGAATGGATCACAGTGGGGTGCGCCCGAGGCCGATCGGGGCGCGGACGTCGACGCGGCCCTCTGGTCCGCTCCGCCCGCGCTACGTACGGACGAGACCGACGGGTCGTTGTGAACGACAGTACGGACGGCGCACTCGTGAGACGGCGTAGGAGAGAACGAGACCTGTGAGTGCTGCGACGACGCGAAGCCGTACCCCGCGTACCCCGCGTACGCCCGCCCCGGACCGCCTCTGCGCCGAGGCGGTCGAGTTCGCCCGCGCGGCGGCTGAGGAGGCCGCCCACCCCGGTGTGGTGGGCGAGCACGTCTCCGTCGTAGCGGAGGGCGACCGGGTCGTCACCCACTTCTTCGAGTGCAAGGAGCCGGGCTACCGCGGCTGGCGCTGGGCCGTCACCGTGACCCGCGCCTCCCGCGCGAAGAACGTCACCCTCGACGAAACGGTGCTCCTTCCCGGCGACGACGCGCTCCTCGCCCCCGAATGGGTGCCGTGGAGCGAGCGGCTGCGCCCGGGCGACATGGGCCCGGGCGACCTGCTGCCGACGGACGCCGACGACCTGCGCCTGGAGCCGGGCTGGTCCGGGGAGGACGCGCCGCCGCCGAACTCGGTCGTCTCCAGCGAGATGGCGGAACTGGTCGAGGCCGAGGACGCCGACGTCACGGACCGCGCGGTCGTCCCGGCGCGAGGTTCGATCACCGCCGTGGCCGAGGAGCTCGGCATGCGCCGCGCCCGCGTCCTGTCGCGGTACGGGCTGCACACGGCGGCCGACCGCTGGGACGAGTCCTTCGGGGCGAAGACGCCGATGGCGCAGGCCGCGCCCGCGTCGTGCGTCTCGTGCGGCTTCCTCGTGGCGATCGGGGGATCGCTGGGGCAGGCCTTCGGGGTCTGCGCCAACGAGTTCGGTCCGGCGGACGGACGGCTCGTCTCCCTGTCGTACGGCTGCGGCGGCCACTCGGAGGCCGCCGTCATGCCGAAGCCGCCGCGGCCCGCGCCGCCGGTGCTGGACTCGATGGCGACGGACGAGTTCCCGCTGCGCCCGGCGCCCGACACCGGGTCGGTGCCGTCGGCGGACCTTCCGTCCGCCGATCTCGGGCACTCGTAGCCCGTCCGGTCCGTCCGGCCCCTCCGGGCCGTCGGCTGGTGAGGGACGGGTCGCCGGGGTGCGGCGCCCGCCCTCGGCTCACCGCAGGGTGATCGCGGTCTCGGCGGCGACGGCGCCGAGCTTCTCGGGGTTGCGGACGAAGTAGATCCCGGCGATGCGGCCGTCCTCGACGTGGAACGCCATCACGCCGTCGAGTTCGCCGTCGAGGTGGGCGAGCAGTGCAGGACTGCCGTTGACCACGGTGGGGGTGACGGAGAAGCGGCCCGCCCTCTTGCCGACGCCGCCGACGATGAAGCGGCCCACCTTGCCGGCGCCCGTGACGGGGCGCAGCGCGGCCTGCTTGATGCCGCCGCCGTCGCCGACGAGGACGACGTCGGGGGCGAGCACGTCCAGCAGCCCCTGGAGGTCTCCGCTGTCGAGCGCGCGCCGGAAGGATTCCATGACGGCCCGGGTCTGGCTCGCGGAGACGGTCTGGCGGGGGCGGCGGGCGTCCACGTGACGGCGGGCGCGGTGCGCGATCTGGCGTACGGCGGCGGGGGTCTTGTCGACGGCGGCGGCGATCTCCTCGTAGCCGACGTCGAAGGCCTCGCGCAGGACGAACACGGCGCGTTCGGTGGGGGAGAGCGTCTCCAGCACGAGCATCATCGCCATGGAGACGCTCTCGGCGAGCTCCACGTCCTGCGCCACGTCCGGTGCGGTCAGCAGCGGTTCGGGCAGCCATTCGCCGACGTAGGACTCCTTGCGGCGGCTCATCGCCCGCAGCCGGTTGAGGGACTGACGGGTCGTGATGCGGACGAGGTAGGCGCGCCGGTCCTCGACCTGGCCGAGGTCGACCTTCACCCACCGCAGCCAGGTCTCCTGGAGGACGTCCTCGGCGTCGGAGGCCGAGCCGAGCATCTCGTAGGCGACGGTGAAGAGCAGGTTGCGGTGGGCGACGAAGGCTTCGGTCGCCGCTTCGGTCGCCGTGTCGGCGGCCGTGTCGGCGGCCGTGTCGGCGGTGCGGGCGTCGTCGTGCGCGTCGTCGTGCGCGTGGTCGTTCATCTGGTCGGTCCCCCCGGGAGTCAGGCGGCCGTGGTCTGTCCCCGCACGGCCTGGAGCTTCTTCTGGCGGTTGGCTGCGCCCATGAGGTGGAGACGGTAGCCGCCGGGCTTGTGGGCCTCGTCGGCGAGGTGCTTGACGACGCCCGTGCAGACGGTCTCCTTCAGCTTGGCGCCGGGCTTGCCGTCGACGTGGAACCAGATCGCGTTGTCGGCCTTGGCGAACTGGAAGATGCCGTCGTGGCGGCCGAGGCTGATGCACTGGGCCCCGAAGGGCTGGTTGAGGGTTTCGGGGCGCTCGCCGGCGAGGCGGCTCAGGACGGTGTCGGCGGCGCGGGCGCCCATGGGCATGGCGGCCTGGCAGCTCATCCGCAGCGGCAGGCCCGACGGGGCGGCCGAGTCGCCGGCGGCGACGATGCGGTCGTCGTCGACGCTGGTGAGGGTCTCGTCGGTGAGGATGCGGCCGGCCGTGTCGGTGGCCAGGCCGCTGCGGGCGGCGAGGTCGGGGACGGCGAAGCCGGCGGTCCAGACGGTGACCCGGCTGGGCAGTTCGCGGCCGTCGGCGAGGCGTACGGCGGCGGCGCTGACGTGGGTGACGGTGCTGTCGGGGCCGTCGACGACGGTGACGCCCAGGCGGGCCAGGCGGCGGGCGACCGAGCGGCGGCCACGGGCGTGGAGGTAGGGGCCGAGGGTGCCGCCGCAGACCAGGGTGACGGGGCGGCCGGCGCCGGCGAGTTCGGCGGCGGTCTCGATGCCGGTGGGTCCGGCGCCGACCACGGTCACCGGGGCGTCGGCGGGGGCGGCGTCCAGGACCGGGCGCAGCCGCTGCGCGTCCTCGAGGGTGGCGATGGGGTGGGCGTGTTCGGCGGCTCCGGGGACGCGCAGTTCCGCGCCGGCGCTGCCGACGGCGTAGACGAGGTAGTCGTAGGCGAGGCGGTCGCCGGAGGCGAGGGCGAGGGCGCGGGCGGGGGCGTCGATGCGGTCGACGGTGTCCACGACCAGGCGTACGCCCTCCGCGAGGACGTCCTCGTACGCGACGACGGCCGCGTCGTTGCCGGCGGCGAGCTGGTGCAGGCGGATGCGGTGCACGAACGACGGGCGCGGGTTGACCAGGGTGACGGTGACGTCGCCCCGCCGGGTGAGCCGGTTGGCGGCCATCACGCCCGCGTAACCGCCGCCGATCACGACCACGTCGGTGTTGTTCTCGCTCATCGTGTCCTCCTCCGTTGGGGTTCGGACACAAGACACCGGGCGCCCCGCACGTGTGACAGGGTGTGACTCGCATCACGTCGGGCGGTGTGGAACGGGCCCCTGTCGTCACCCCCGTGAACGACGGGGGCCCCTCGCCGACAGTGAGCTTAGGCGGGTGTTCCTCGAGGTCATGTGCACTGCGCGCACGGATCGTGAACGTTGCGCGCAGGAGGTTTACGACGCCCGGGGGCCCGGCCGCCCTAACCCTTGCGGCGGCGGAAGAGGCGCTTGCCCGCCAGGACCAGGGCGGTGCCCGCCGCGAGGACCAGCGCCCCCTTGGTGAAGCTGCCGGAGTCCTGCCCGGACGGCGCGCCCTGCGCCCCCGCGGAGCCCGTCGGGCCGCCGCCCGGCCGCTGCGGGGCGGGGGAGCGGGCCGGGGCGGACGCGGCCGCCGCCGGAGCCACCGGTACGGCCACCACCCTGCTGTTCGCGCCCTCCGCCCCGAACATCAGCGTCCTGCCGTCCGGCGTGTACGTCACCGACTCCGCCTGCCCCTGCCACGGCGCGTCCACCCGTTCGCCCGGGCCCTCGGGGCGGCCGTCCTTCCAGGCGTACGTACGGGCCGTGAGGTAGCCGCGCAGCGTCAGCCGCGTCCCGTCCGGCGAGAACGCCCCGTCCGTCACCCACGGCACCTCCGCGACCCGCCGGAAGACGTTGCGCCCGTCCGCCGACAGCCGTTCGGGGCCCTCGTACAGGCCGCCGCCCTGCTCGTTCTTGCTCGCGATGTACACCCGGCCCGTCACCGGATGCACCATCAGCGCCTCCGCGTTGCGCGGCCCGTCGGCGTACGTGACCGTGAACTGCTCGGCGGCGACGGTCCGGTCGCCGAGCTCCTTCGGCTCCTGGAAGCGGTAGATCCACACGTGGTCCCAGGTGCCGTCCTTGTTGTCGCCGATGTCCCCGAGGTACAGCTGCCCGTCCGGTCCGAGCGAGATCGCCTCCACGTCGCGCGGGGTCCCGATCCCGGTCAGCGTCAGCCGCGCCACCGTCCTGCCCGTCGCCGAGTCCACCGCGTACACGTACGGGCCGTCGTCGCTGTCGTTGTGCGTCCAGTACACGCCCGGGTGGATCCGGCTGGCCGCGAGCCCGCTCGACTCCCTGATCCGCGGATCGGTGAGGGTGAACCCGGACGCGGCGGGGGTCTCCGCCGCGAGGGCGGCCCCCGGCAGCAGGGCGAGCACGAGGGCGGCGGGGACGGCGGTCGACCGGGGCAGCAGGCGCATCCCACAAGCCTGCCACCAGGCAGGGCGTGTCCGGCATCACAGGGGCTCCCGGCGCGTGATCCGCGATGATGACCGGATGCGTTTCATGTTCGTCGGCGACTCCATGACCATCGGACGCGCCGGCGACTACACCTGGCGCTACCGCATGTGGCAGCACCTCGGCGCCACCCTGGGCGACGGATCGTTCGAGATCGTCGGCCCGCGCACCGCCCTGTACGACGACACCGGCGCCGACGGTCCCGCCGGACAGGACTACGCCGCCCCGGACTTCCCCGTCCACGCCCGCCGGCACCTCGCCGGCTGGGGCGAGGGCTGGCAGCACATGGCCCCCCTCATCGGACCCGCCGCCGCCGGCCACCGGGCGGACGTGCTGCTCGTCTCCCTCGGCCTGATCGACCTCGGCTTCTACACCAACGCCGAGCAGACCGCCGGCAACGTCCGCGCCTTCGTCGCCGCCGCCCGCGAGGCCCGCCCGGCGATCCGGATGGTCTTCCTCCCGGTCATCCCCAACGTCCGCGCCGAGGACGAACCCCCGTTCGCGGCCGAGGTCGCCCGGTTCAACGAACTCCTCGCCAAGGCGGTCGCCGACCTGACCACCGACGCCTCGCCGATCCTGCTGGCCGCCCGGCCGGCCGCGTACGACATCCACCACGACACCTACGACGGCACGCACCCCAACGCCTCCGGCGAGCACCGCCTCGCGGCAGAGTTCGCGGCCGTCCTGCACCAGGCCTGGGGCATCGGCGGCCCCTACCGGCCCGCGCCCGCCCGGTAAGACCCCTCCCGCGAAAGGGTCTTGCCTGGAGCGCACTCCAAGCAGTTGGCTAGTGACCCATGAAGTACACGCAGCTCGGACGCACCGGCCTCAAAGTCAGCCGCCTCGTACTCGGCACGATGAACTTCGGCCCCCAGACGGGCGAGCCGGAAAGCCACGCGATCATGGACGCCGCCCTCGACGCGGGGATCAACTTCTTCGACACGGCGAACGTCTATGGGTGGGGTGAGAACAAGGGCCGCACCGAGGAGATCATCGGCACCTGGTTCGCACAGGGCGGCGGCCGCCGCGAGAAGACCGTCCTCGCCACCAAGGTCTACGGCTCCATGTACCGCGAGGGCGAGACCTGGCCCAACTACGACCGCCTCTCCGCCCTGAACATCCGCCGGGCCGTCGAGGACAGCCTGCGCCGCCTGAAGACCGACCACATCGACGTCTACCAGTTCCACCACGTCGACCGGCGGACCCCCTTCGAGGAGATCTGGCAGGCCATCGAGGTCCTGATCCAGCAGGGCAAGATCCTCTACGCGGGCTCCTCCAACTTCCCCGGCTGGAAGATCGCCCAGGCCAACGAGACGGCCGCCCGGCGCGGCATGGTCGGCCTGGTCAGCGAGCAGTGCCTCTACAACCTCTCCGAGCGGCGCGCGGAGATGGAGGTCATCCCGGCCGCCGAGGAGTACGGGCTCGGCGTCATCCCCTGGTCCCCGCTGCACGGCGGCCTGCTCGGCGGCGTCCTCAAGAAGGAGGCCACCGTCGGCCGGCGGGCCTCGGGCCGCTCGGCGGACGCCCTCGCCAACTCGAGCGTCCGGGCGCAGATCCAGACGTACGAGGACCTCCTCGACAAGCACGGCCTGGAACCCGGCGAGGCCGCCCTGGCCTGGCTGCTGACCCGCCCCGGCATCACCGGCCCGATCGTCGGCCCGCGCACCGCCGAGCAGCTGGAGAGCGCGCTGCGGGCGGTGGAGCTGGAGCTGGGCGAGGAGGTGCTGGCCGGCCTCGAGGAGATCTTCCCGGGGCCGGGACCCTCGCCGGAGGCCTTCGCCTGGTAGGCGGGGTCCGCGGACGCACACCGCCCCGCCCGCGCTTGCGGCGCGGGCGGGGCGGTACGGGTACTTACGGGTACGGGCGTACGCGGAGCGGCCGGGGTGCGGGGGCTACTGGCCCACCGCGGCCGCCACCGCCACGACGACGAACATCAGCACGAGCACACCGGCCATGACACGGTTCCTGGTCTTCGGGTCCACCCGTCGAGACTAACGCGCTCCCACCCGAGCCCCGGGCCAGGGGCCGCGAGACGTGCGTCATGGTCACGGTCACGGTCACGGTCGAAGGCGTACGGCGGCCGGCTCCGCGCTGACCGGTGCGACGCGCGGCCGCACCAGTGCCAGGTAGCCGGCCGTGCTCAGCGCCACCGAGACGTCGAGGCGGCCGGCGTTGAACCAGATCTCCTCGTGTTCCAGCAGCGCCGGGTCGACGACCACCTCCACGGCCGGGTCGAAGCTCACCGGCATGATCGACCCGCTGACGCAGCCCGTCAGCTCCTCGGCGACCTCGCGGACGGCGAAGGAGGCGTTCGTGCCGCCGTACTCGGCCCGTACCGCCTCCAGGTCCACGCGGCAGTGCCCCGGCACCACGGCGATCACGTAACGGCGCTGTTTGCGTCCCAGCGCCACTCTGATGACCAGGCACTTGGCGGCCTGTTCGAGGCTGTGGCCGCGTATCAGGCTGGCCAGGTCGGTACGCCCCTCCGGGGCGTGGCGCAGCAGCCGGTGGCCGGCTCCCGCGTCCGCCAGGAGGTCGAGCAGGCGGGCGTGGCTGTCCGCGATCGCGGTCGCAGAGGTCACAACTGTCCTTTCCGGAAACTACGTCGGTGGTGACTCAGCGGTCGCGCAGCTCCAGGGTGCAGCACTTCACGCTGCCGCCCGCCTTGAGGAGCTCGGAGAGCCCGACCCCGACGGGCTCGAAGCCGCGCGCGCTGAGCTGGGCCGTCAGGCCGGTCGCCGCCTCCGGCAGCAGCACGTGGCGGCCGTCGGAGAAGGCGTTCAGCCCGAAGACCGCGGCGTCCTCGGCGGTGGCGAGGATCGCGTGGGGGAACATCGTGCGGAGCACGGCCCGGCTGCCCTCGGAGAAGGCGGCCGGGTAGTACATGACCTCGTCGTCGGAGAGCACGGCCAGGGCCGTGTCCAGGTGGTAGTACTCCGGGTCGACGAGGGTCAGGCTCGTCACCGGCAGGCCGAAGAACTCCTGGGCCTCGGCGTGCGAGCGCGGGTCGGTGCGGAAGCCGGTGCCGGCGAGGATGCGGCGGCCGACGGTGAGGAAGTCGCCCTCGCCCTCGTTGACGTACTCGGGCCACAGCACGTCGCGGTAGCCGCGGCGCTCGAACCAGCCCAGGTACGCGGGGCCCTCGGCGGTGCGCTGCGCGTGCCGGAACCGCGCGCCGTAGACCTTGCCGTCGACGACGGTGGCGCCGTTCGCGGCGAACACCATGTCGGGCAGGCCCTCGACGGGGTCGATCTCCTCGACGAAGTGGCCGAGTTCGCGGTACAGGTCGCGCAGCCGCTCCCACTGGCGGACGGCGAGGGCGGGGTCGGTGCTGTTCTCCGGGTGCATCCAGGGGTTGATCGAGTACGTGACGTCGTAGTGCCGGGGTCGGCACATCAGCAGCCTGCGGCGGGTGGCGACGCGCGCGGGGGCCGTCGGGGCGGCCGTCGGGGTGGTGGTCGGCTCGGTGAGCGGCACGGGGACTCCTTCGAGGGTGGCCGGAGGGGCTCCGGGCCGGCCCGCGGGGTGGTGGCGGGCCGGCCGTCGGTGCGGTGGGGCTTGGATGCGGGTGCGGGCGTGCGTGCGTCAGCGGGCGGCTTGCCAGGTACTGGTCCGGAGCATGCCGGGGTCGCCTCTACTGCTTCTGTTTCACCGGAATCCGGATTCCGGGCCCCGACGTGCGGGCCACCGGGGGATGAACCGTCCCCGAACGCTCAACGCCTCAGCCGTGGAGCGGCCAGGCCTCGACGACCTCGTAGCGGGGCTGCTCGCCGGGGACGCCGGAGGAGGGGAGGTTGCTGCGGACCAGGCTGAGGGTGTCGACCTGCCAGGGCGTGCCCTCGAAGCCGGCGAGGGCGTCGAGGCAGGGCCGCAGGTCGGTGCCGGGGCGGCCGCGGGCGAGGGTGAGGTGCGGGGTGTAGCGGCGGTGGTGCTCCATGGCCACCCCGGCCCGGCGGGCGGCGGCCTCGGCCCGCTCGGCGAGCAGCCGCATCGCGTCGGTGCCGCCGGCGGCGCCGGTCCACAGGGCGCGGTCCCCGAAGTGGCCGATGCCGTGGAGGCGGAGGGGGAAGGGGGCGCTGCGGTGGGCCGCGCGGGCGAGGCGGGCGCGGAGGTCGGGGAGGAGGGGGTCGGGGACCTCGCCCATGAAGGCGAGCGTGAAGTGCCAGTCCGCTTGCGCGGTCCACCGCAGTCCGTCGGGGCGCGGCGCCGCGGCGAGGGCGTCGCGCAGCTCGGCGACCGCGCCGGTGCCGGGGAGGACGGCGGCGAAGACTCTCACGTCTCCGACGGTACCGTCCGCGCCCGGGCGGGGTCGGCGTGCCGCTGCGCGGAGCGGTCCCCGACCCGCCCTTCCTCCGTTCCCCGGGGCTGCGCCCCGGACCCCCTGGGGGCTCCGCCCCCGGACCCCCGCGCCTCAAACGCCGGCGAGGCTGGATACGTCCAGCCCGCGCGGCGTTTGAGCGCACCGGGGCGGAGCCCCGTTCTTCCAGCCCCGCCGGCGTTTGAGGCGCGGGGTCAGGGGCGGCGCCCCTGGGAACGGGGGAAGGGCGGGTAGGGGACCTCGCCCCGCAGGGAACCCCCGCCCGGCCAGGGTTTACGCGGCGGGGGCCAGTTCGCGGTGCGCCACGGCCGGGACGAAGACGACGCCGTGGCGGTTCAGGCGGAGCCGGAGGTTGCCCACGCGGGACAGGACCAGGCCGACCGCCACCGCCGCGGCGAGGGAGATCAGGCCGCCCGCGGCCATGCCGAGCCGCGCCCCGTACGTGTCCGTGATCCAGCCGACGAGCGGGGCACCGACCGGGGTGCCGCCGGTGAACACCATCATGAACAGGGCCATCACCCGCCCCCGCATCTCGGGGTCGGTGGCCATCTGGACGCTGGAGTTCGCCACGACGTTGACGGTCAGCCCGAACATCCCGATCGGCACCAGCAGCACCGCGAACAGCCAGAAGCCCGGCGCGAACGCGGTGACCAGCAGCAGGACCGAGAAGAGCGCCGCCGCCGTCACCAGCAGCCGCAGGCGGGAGTGTCCTCGGCGGGCCGCCAGCAGGGCGCCGGCCAGGGAGCCGGCCGCGATGAGCGTGTTGAACAGCCCGTAGGTGCCCGCGTCGCCGTGGAAGACGTCGTCGGTGAAGGCCGACAGCCAGATCGGGAAGTTGAACCCGAAGGTGCCGATGAAGCCCACCAGCACGATCGGCCAGACCAGCTCGGGCCGGCCCGCGACGTAGCGCAGGCCTTCGCGCAGCTGTCCCTTGGCGCGCGGCTGCGGGGTGACGGGGTGCAGTTCGCGCGTGCGCATCAGCAGGAGGCCCGCGATGGGCGCGGCGAAGGAGAGGCCGTTGAGCAGGAAGGCCCAGCCGGAGCCGACGGCGGTGATGAGCACGCCGGCGATCGCCGGGCCGACCAGCCGCGCGGACTGGAAGTTCGCGGAGTTCAGGCTGACGGCGTTGGCGAGCTGCGCGGGGCCGACCATCTCGGAGACGAACGTCTGCCGGGCCGGGTTGTCCACGACGGTGACCAGGCCGATCAGGAAGGCGGCGAGGTAGACGTGCCAGACCTGGACGTCGCCGGCCAGGGTCAGCGCGGCGAGTGCGATGCCGGTGAGGCCCATCGCGCTCTGGGTGGCGATCAGCAGCGGCCGCTTGGGCAGCCGGTCGGCGAGTACGCCTCCGTAGAGCCCGAAGAGCAGCATCGGCAGGAACTGCAGGGCGATGGTGACGCCGACGGCGGACGCGGAGCCGGTCAGGGAGAGGACCAGCCAGTCCTGCGCGATGCGCTGCATCCAGGTGCCCGTGTTCGAGACGACCTGGCCGGTGGCGAAGAGCCGGTAGTTCCGGATCTTCAGCGAGCTGAACATGGAGTTCCCGCTCGCGGTGGTGGTAGTGGTGGATGTATGGCCGGGTGCGGAGTCTGCTCCGGTTCCCGTACTCAAAAGCGTTCGCCTCCTGGCGTCGTTCCTACAGGTGGGCGAGCTTCTCCAGGACGGGTGCGGCCGCGCGGAGCTTGGCCCATTCGTCCTCGGTGAGCTCGGCCGCGAGCCCGGCCAGGAAGGCGTTGCGCTTGCGACGGCTCTCTTCGAGCATCGTCTCGGCCTCCTCGGTCTGGCGGACCACCTTCTGGCGGCGGTCCTCGGGGTGCGGCTCCAGCGTGACCAGTCCCTTGGCTTCCAGCAGCGCGACGATGCGGGTCATCGACGGGGGCTGGACGTGCTCGCGCCGGGCCAGCTCGCCGGGGGTGGCGTGGCCGCAGCGGGCGAGGGTGCCGAGCACCGACATCTCGGTCGGGCTGAGCGATTCGTCGACGCGCTGGTGCTTCAGGCGCCGGCCCAGCCGCATCACGGCGGAGCGCAGATCGTTCACGGCGGCGGCGTCGTCGCCATGGGAGAGGTCATGCATGTCTTTAGAATAACTCATTACTCTGTCTAAGGAAAAACGGTTTCGATCTCACTCGTACGGGTGAGTGCGCGGCGGAAAGTGACACGCGTGAGCGCCCTCTGGCCCGACTCTTTCGGGCATGGGGACACATGTGCTGAGCATGCGCATAGACGGGGAGCTGCTGGAGCGGCTCCGGCACCATGCCGCCAAACGCGGAATGAGCGTCCAGGACTATGTGGTCCGGACGCTCATTCGCGATGACTTCGACGAGCGGTTCAAGGCCGCCGTCGACGAGACGGAGAAGTTCTACGGGCTCACGTGAGGCCGAGGGCCGGCATCGCGTAGTAGAAGACGAAGACCGCGGAGACGGCGTACATGGCGGCCGGGACCTCGCGGCCCCGGCCCGTCGCCAGCCGCAGCACGGCGAAGGTGATGAAGCCGATGCCGATGCCGTTGGTGATCGAGTAGGTGAAGGGCATCATCACCATGGCCATGAAGGCCGGGACGGCGATGGTGAAGTCGCTCCAGTCGATGTCCCGGACCGAGCCCGCCAGGATCAGGAAGCCGACCGCGACGAGCGCGGGGGTGGCGGCCTGCGAGGGGACCATCGTGGCGAGCGGGGTCAGGAAGAGCGAGACGGTGAAGAGGGCGCCGGTCACCACGTTGGCCAGGCCCGTGCGGGCGCCCTCGCCGACGCCCGCCGTGGACTCCACGAAGCAGGTGGTGGCGGAGGACGAGGTGGCGCCGCCGGAGGCGACGGCCAGGCCGTCGATGAGCAGGACCCGGTTGATCCCGGGGAAGGTGCCGTCCGGCCTGGTCAGCTTGGCCTCGTCGCCGACGCCGAGGATGGTGCCCATCGCGTCGAAGAAGCAGGACAGCAGGACGGTGAAGACGAACAGGGCGCCGGTGAGGAAGCCGACCTTGCCGAAGCCGCCGAAGAGGCTGACCTGGCCGACGAGCCCGAAGTCCGGTGCGGCGACCGGGTTGCCGGGCCACTGCGGGACGGTCAGGCCCCAGGCGAGGTCCGGCAGGTCGGCGATGAGCTGCACGGCGACCGCGACGACGGTCATCACGACGATGGAGATCAGGATCGCGCCGGGCGTCTTGCGGATGAGCAGGGCGAGCGTGAGCAGCACGCCGACGACGAAGACGAGGACGGGCCAGCCGTGCAGGTGGCCGTCGCTGCCGAGCTGGAGCGGCACCGTGGTGTGGGCGGCGTCCGGGATGCGGGTGACGAAGCCGGAGTCGACCAGGCCGATCAGCATGATGAACAGGCCGATGCCGATCGCGATGCCCTTGCGCAGGCCCTGCGGGACGGCGTTCATGACGCGCTCGCGCAGGCCGGTGGCGACCAGCAGCATCACGACGAAGCCGGCGAGGACGACCATGCCCATGGCGTCGGGCCAGCTCATGCGCGGGGCCAGCTGGAGGGCCACGACGGTGTTGACGCCGAGGCCGGCGGCCAGGGCGATCGGGACGTTGCCGATGACCCCCATGAGGAGCGTGGAGAAGGCTGCCGTCAGGACGGTGGCGGTGACGAGCTGGCCGCCGTCGAGCTGGTGCCCGTACATGTCCTTCGCGCTGCCCAGGATGATCGGGTTCAGCACGATGATGTAGGCCATCGCGAAGAAGGTGGCGAAGCCGCCCCGGACCTCGCGGGCGACGGTCGAGCCGCGCTCGGAGATCTTGAAGTACCGGTCCAGGCCGGTGGTGGGGGCCGCGGCGGGTGCCGAGGTGCTCATGCGGTCCTCAAACGGGTCTATTGGGCGGTTCATACGAACGAATCCGGTCGTAGGCAAACCGTTTCAGTATGAACACATGAACGAAGGGCCGTCCATCTCCGCGCGTAGACCCGAAATCGGGCCACCTAGACTTGACCCCATGGCGAAGTGGACTGCGAAGCACGAGGCGCCCGAGCCCCTGGAGGGCCCGGTTGTCGCCACCATCACCGGCGGCACGATCCTCTGGTTCGCCATGTTCCTCGTCCAGCTGCCCTTCTACGGCTGGTTCGCCGACCGCGACCTGCTGTGGTGGGTGTGGACCTGCGCCGCCGGCGGCGGCCTCGGCCTGATCGGCATCTGGTACGTCCGCGGCCGCGACGCCGCCCTCAAGCGTCACGCCGCTGCCGCTGCCGCCCACGGGGAGCCGGGTCCCGCCGCACAGGACTGACCCGGGGCGGGCGACCTCGGGACGATTCGGGTCATCCTGAAGTCGGATCTTCCGACCGCTCGGCGGGTGAACCGTTCGAACCGCCCTTACCGTCGAAAACATGACGCAGCGGGCGAGGATCGACCAAGACGGGCCGGAACGGGCCGGCGGCGCCGCCATCGACGCGGGCGCCGAGCTCGACCCGGTACACCCGGTGAACCCCCCCGCCCCCCGCTTCAAGCCGGCCGGCCTCAGCACCGCCGAGGTCGCCGAACGCGTCGCGCGCGGCGACGTCAACGACGTCCCCGTCCGCTCCTCCCGCTCCACCGCCGACATCGTCCGGGCCAACGTCTTCACCCGCTTCAACGCCATCATCGGCGTCCTCTGGGTGATCATGCTGATCGTCGCGCCCATCCAGGACAGCCTCTTCGGCTTCGTGATCATCGCGAACACCGGCATCGGCATCATCCAGGAACTCCGCGCCAAGAAGACCCTCGACGGCCTCGCCGTCATCGGCGAGGCCAAACCCGGCGTCCGCCGCGACGGCACCACCGCCGAGGTCTCCACCTCCGAGATCGTCCTCGACGACGTCATCGAACTCGGACCCGGCGACAAGGTCGTCGTCGACGGCCTCGTCGGCGAGGCCGACGGACTGGAGATCGACGAGTCCCTCCTCACCGGCGAAGCCGACCCCGTCCTGAAGAAGCCCGGCGACCAGGTCATGTCCGGCTCCTTCGTCGTCGCCGGCGGCGGCGCCTTCACCGCCACCAAGGTCGGCCGCGAGGCCTACGCCGCCCAGCTCGCCGAAGAGGCCTCCCGCTTCACCCTCGTCCACTCCGAGCTGCGCTCCGGCATCTCCACCATCCTCAAGTACGTCACCTGGATGATGATCCCGACCTCCATCGGCCTGATCATCAGCCAGCTCGTCGTGAAGGAATCCAACCTCAAGGACTCCATCGCCCGCACCGTCGGCGGCATCGTCCCGATGATCCCCGAGGGACTTGTCCTCCTCACCTCCGTCGCCTTCGCCATCGGAGTCATCCGGCTCGGCCGCAAACAGTGCCTCGTCCAGGAACTCCCCGCCATCGAGGGCCTCGCCCGCGTCGACGTCGTCTGCCTCGACAAGACCGGCACCCTCACCGAAGGCGGCATGGACGTCACCGAGCTGCGCCCGCTCGGCGGAGCGGAGACCGCCTACGTCGAGAAGGTCCTCGGCGCCCTCGGCGAATCCGACCCCCGGCCCAACGCCAGCCTCCAGGCCATCATCGACGCCTACCCCGACAGCACCGAGTGGCGCTGCACCGAATCCCTGCCCTTCTCCTCCGCCCGCAAGTACAGCGGCGCCAGCTTCAGCGAGGGCGACGGCGAGAACAACACCTGGCTGCTCGGCGCCCCCGACGTGCTCCTCCCCGCCGGCGACCCCGCCCTCGACGAGATCAACGGCCTCAACGAACAAGGCCTACGGGTCCTCCTGCTGGCCCGCTCCGCCCGCGAACTCGACGACCCCGCCGTCGCCACCGGCGTACGCCCCACCGCCCTCGTCGTCCTCGAACAGCGGCTGCGCCCCGACGCCGCCGACACCCTGCGCTACTTCGACGAGCAGAACGTCAAGGCCAAGGTCATCTCCGGCGACAACGCCGTCTCCGTCGGCGCCGTCGCCGGCAAGCTCGGCCTGCCCGGCGCGCACCACACCGTCGACGCCCGCGAGCTGCCCGCCGAGCGCGCCGAGATGGCCCAGGTCCTCGACGGGAACTCCGTCTTCGGCCGCGTCACCCCCCAGCAGAAGCGGGACATGGTCGGCGCCCTCCAGTCCAACGGCCACACCGTCGCCATGACCGGCGACGGCGTCAACGACGTCCTCGCCCTCAAGGACGCCGACATCGGCGTCAGCATGGGCTCCGGCTCCGAGGCGACGAGGGCCGTCGCCCAGATCGTGCTGCTCAACAACAGCTTCGCCACCCTCCCGTCGGTGGTCGCCGAGGGCCGCCGGGTCATCGGCAACATCACCCGCGTCGCGACCCTCTTCCTCACCAAGACGGTCTACTCGGTGCTGCTGGCCGTCCTGGTGGTGTGCGCGCAGGTCGAATACCCCTTCCTGCCGCGCCACCTCACCCTGCTGTCCACCCTCACCATCGGCATCCCGGCCTTCTTCCTGGCGCTCGCCCCCAACAAGGAACGCGCCAGGCCGCACTTCGTGAAACGGGTGATGCGCTACGCGATCCCCGGCGGCACCATCGCGGCCGTCGCCACCTTCGTCACCTACCTGATCGCCCGCGCCCACTACAGCGGACCCGACTCCCTCAAGGCCGAGACCAGCGCCGCCACCCTCACCCTGTTCCTGACCTCCATGTGGGTCCTCGCGATCATCGCCCGCCCCTACACGTGGTGGCGCGTCGCCCTGGTCGGCGCGATGGGCGCCGCCTTCCTCGTCGTCCTCGTCGTGCCCTGGCTCCAGGACTTCTTCCAGCTCAAGCTGGAGGGCGTGACCATGCCGTGGATCGCGGTCGCCATCGCGGCGGCAGCCTCCGCCGCGATCGAGTTCACCTTCCGGTGGGTGGACCGCCGCTTCCCCGCCTAGCGGTCAGTCGAACCAGCGGTCCCGGGCCAGTTCCGCCGTCCGTGACGGGTCCTCCAGCAGGGCCGCCACCTCGAAGCGGCGCGGCCACTGCGACGCCGACCAGGCCAGACCCGCCGCCACGCCCTCCAGGGTCGCCGCGTGCAGCACCCCGTCCGGGGTGAGCCGCCAGTCCAGCTCCGTGCCGCCCGCCACCAGCTCCTCGTGCTCCACGTACGTCGCCGGGGTCGTCGGGCCCAGCAGGATCCGCACCGACTCCGGGACCTCGTGCTCCTCGCCCGGCGTCGTCACCTCCGCCGGGACCGTCTCCGACAGGCGGCGCACCTGGAACAGGTCCGCCAGGTCCCCCGCACGGGACGGGGAGACCGGCAGCAGGGGCAGGCCCGCCGTCAGCGGGAGCAGGTCGGGGGCGTCCGCGACGACCGCGTCGGCCGCGTCCACCACGACCACCTCGCCGTCCACCACCGCCCGCAGCTCGTCCGGCAGCGTCACCTGCTCCGGGTCCAGGTCGGCCAGCGCCCCGTACAGGCCGTGCAGCTGGTGCCCGGTGACCTCCCGGTCCGGGTCGGCGAGGCGGGACAGGAGCTCGGCCGCGCCGCCGGGCTCCTCCAGCAGGGCGCGCACGGACGTGCGTACGCCCAGGGCCCGCAGCACCTGCTCGTCCTCAAAGCCCGTCGCGTCCGCCGGGGTGTACAGGCCCGCCAGCAGCGGGTCGCCGCCCGCCGCCCGCAGACCGGCCGGGCGGCGACCGTCCAGCACCGGGTGGTCGCGCAGCCACCAGGCGGTGTACGAGCGCACCGACCGCGTGGTGCCGTCCGGCAGCAGGATCCGCACCGGCTGGGTCAGGGCGTCGCGCAGCGGCGGCTGCGCCAGCATCGCCAGCGCCTGCGGCCAGCGGTCGTCGTCGACGAGGTCCAGGTCCCGCACGGCGATCAGCTCGGTGGCCACCGGCGGCACCGGGGTGTCGGGGAACTGGTCGAGCAGGTCCTCGCACCACACGTCGACGGCGTCCAGCAGGCCGGCGTCGTCGGGCTCGGCGAAGTCACCCTCGCGGGGCTCCAGTTCGTCCGGGTCGAGGACCACGTCGGTGGCGCGGACCAGCTGGAAGGCGGTCAGCACCCCGCACGCGGCCAGCGTGTCCGCGTCCCAGCGGGCGGCGAACTCGGCGTCCAGGTACGGGACCTCGTCCTCGCGCAGCACCGACGCCAGCGGGCTCCCGGCGAGCAGCAGCTCCCCGGCCGGGGCGAGTTCCCCGTCCTCGTCGGGCAGGGCCAGCGCGCCCAGCCAGGGCTCCTCGCCCGGGGCCAGGCCGGCCGCGCGGACCAGGTACAGGACGGTGTCGGCGAGCTCCTCCGGGTCCGGCGCGTCCTCGTCCCAGACCTCGCCGGCGTCCAGGGAGGCGGCCACGGCGGCACGGACCTGCGGGGTCGTCAGGACGGCGCGCGCGGTGGCGGGGAGCGCGCCCAGCTTCTCCAGCAGCGGGTGCGCGGCGTCCGGGTGGGCCACCTTCAGGCCGAGGCGGGCCAGATCGGCGGGGGTGTCGGGGCCGGGCAGCAGGACGTGGCGCGGGCCGATGGTGGTGCGGCCGTCGGCGAGCGGCACGGGCAGGCCCGAGAGCCGGTCGGGGTCCACCCCGGCCAGGGTGTCGTAGAGGCGGTGCCACCACTGCGGGGTGCGCTCGATGCCGGCGATCCGCTCGATGGCCTCGCCGAGCGGCAGCCGGCCCACGCCCAGGGTGCGCAGCTCGGGGCGGCGTTCCAGCCCGGCGGGCAGCAGCGTCGGGAGGACCTCCGCGAGGACGCGTACGGTGTCGGCGCCGGCGCCCTCCACGACCTCGGCCTCGAAGGGCCGCAGCGACGGGAGTTCCTCCGTGGGCGCGGCCGGGGCGAGGAACGCGGTGCGGGGCAGCCGCTGGAGGACGGCGGCGCGCAGGGCGCCGTCGAGCGGGCTCCCGCCGAGCGGGCCGGGCACGAGGTCGACCAGGGCGGTGCTCACCGGCTCCCAGGAGCCCAGGAGTTCGGCGTAGGCGTCGGCGGCGCGCTCGACGAGGAAGTCGGTCAGCGGTCCGGGCGCCGGGTGGCGGCGGGTGGTGTCCAGCGGCAGGGAGGCGATGAGCAGGGCGGGGACGCCGAGGGGCTCGTCGGTGGGGGTCGGGGCGTGCACGACGGGCGCGGTGCGGGGGCGTACGGGGGCGCCGTCGGGGTCGACGGGGGCGGCCCAGGTGACCGTCCAGTCGGGCCGCAGCCGTTCCTCGACGGGCCGGTCGGCGAGGAGGGCGGGGTCGATGGGGCCGGTGTGGCGTACGGTGCGCCAGCGGTGGGTGCCGGAGGCGGAGTCCTCGATGACGGTGTACGGGCCGTCCATGCGCCGGAACAGGACGCGGTGTCCGGAGGAGGGGGTTTCGATGACGACCTCGCGCAGCCCGGGCAGGGTCAGCAGCAGGGCGTCGTCGATGCCGGCCAGCAGGCGTTCGGCGAGGTCCTCGGCGGCGGCGTCGCGCAGCGGGAGGACGACGACGGTGTCGTAGCCCTCGGGGGCGGTGCCCTCGGCGGGCAGCGGCAGCCGCAGCAGCGGTACGTGGCCGTCGCGGCGGCGGAGTTCGTCCCCGAGGCCGGGGCTGAAGGCCGCGGCCTCGCGGGCCAGCTCGCGTGCCTCGGCGAGGGACCAGCGGACGCCGCCGTGGCGGCCGAGCACCGCCGGCTCGTCGGAGACGGCCAGCACGGCGGCGAAGCCGACGCCGAAGCGGCCCACGGAGCCCTGGTCGTTCTCCCGCTTGGCAGAGGCGCGCAGGGTGCTCAGCGACTCGACGCCCGTCGCGTCCAGCGGGGCCCCGGTGTTGGCGGCGGCCAGCACGGCGGGGCCGTCGGGTCCGGCGGGGTGCAGGGTCAGGCGCAGCCGGCCGGGGACCTTGGCGCGGGCGGCGGCGTCGGCGGCGTTCTGGGCCAGCTCGACGACGAGCCGGTCCCGGTAGCCGCCGAGCGCGAGGTCCTCCTCGGCGTTGGCGTCCTCGCGGAACCGGGCCGGGCCCGCGCCCCACGCGTCGAGCACCGCCCTCCGCAGCCGGGCGGTGCTGAAGGGGTCCATGCCGCTCCCGGCCGCCGTCACTCGCACGTTCACGCCGCATGCCTCCACGCTGTACCGCGTACTCCTCTGGAGTGCTGAAGGTATCGCGTCGTGGGCTACGCCTTGCCCGTGAGGTGGGCGAACACGACGACGTTGGAGTCCCAGTGGCGGTCGGCGGTGAGGTCGCCGCCGCAGGTGATCAGGCGGAGTTCGGCCTTGCCGTGGGTGTCGCCGTAGACCTTGCCGGTGGGGAAGGCGTCCTTCTTGAAGGTGTCGACGGAGTCGACGGTGAAGACGGCGGTGGTGCCGTCGGTGCGGTGGACCTCGATCTGCTGGCCCTTCCGCAGGGTCTTGAGGTTGTGGAAGACGGCCTCGGGGGCCTGCGGGGTGTCCATGTGCCCGACGATCGCGGCCGCGCCGGCCTCGCCGGGGGTGGGGCCCTGCTCGTACCAGGCGGCGTCGTCCGGTCTGGCGAAGTCCGGTTCCCGCATGACGCCCTGGGCGTCGAGGCCGACGGCGTCGAGCGGGGCGTCGACCCCGATGCCGGGGATCTCGATCCGGTCGGGGACGGACGGGGGCAGGACGGAGGCCGCCGTCCGGGGTGTGGGGGTTCTCGGGGTGGTCCCGTGCGCCGCGGCGCCGACCGAGCAGCCGGTGGCCAGGGCCAGGGCCAGGGCCAGGGCGAGGGCCGGGGCCCCCGCCAGGGCGGCGGCGCGGCGTGCGCGGCCGCCCTGGCAGCGGGAGGGGGCGGTCTCAGGCATCGGCGGGGGCCTGGCCGGTGTTCACGGAGCCCTTGGGAGTCTTGTGCTCGGAGGGCTTCAGCGGGAGCGGCTTCACGTCCGGGTTGCCCTTGGCCTCGACGGAGAACTTGGCGGTGTCGAACTTCTCGCCGCCCGCGAAGGCGTCGACCCCGTAGTAGCCGGTCCTGACGTCCTTGGCGACGGTCGCGGTGCCGGTGAAGGTGCCGTGGCCGTCGTTCTTCAGGTCGACGCGGCCGCCGGCGAAGGCGCCGGACTTCACGTGGGCGTCCTTGGCGGTGGTCTTCACGGTGACGGTGACCTTGTCGCCGGGCCGGCCGAAGTCGGTGGAGAGGCGGAGCGTGGAGGGGGCCGGGGTGGGCGGCTTCGGGGCGTCGCCCTTCTTCACGGTGAGCCGGGTGCTCGCCTGGAGCTTGGTGCCGTCGGGGGCGCTGCCGGTGAGGGAGACGCCGTAGGAGCCGTCCTTGACGTCGGCGACCTTGGCGGTGGCGCTCCAGCCGCCGGCCTTGCCCGGGGTGAGCGGGACGCCGCCGAGGGCGGCGGAGGAGACGGCGAGGTTCTGGGAGCCGGCCGGGGCGGTCACGGTGACGCTGATGGCGTCGCCGGGCTTCACGGGCGAGGTGGGCACCTCCACGCGGGCGGAGGCGGCGGGGTGCGTGCTCGCGGTGGGGGAGGGGGCGGTGGTGGGGGTGCCGGCGGCGAAGGCGGTGGTGGCGCCGCCGAGGGCCAGGGACGTGGTGAGGGCTACGGCGGTGAGGGTGAGGGCCTTGCGCATGGGTTCCTCCTGTACGGAACGGGCTGTACGGAACGGGCCGGCCGGGGGTCGTTCCCGGCACACCGGACAAGAGGGGCATTCGGGGTGTTCGGTTTCCGGCGCGGGCCGGTGCCCGGAGGGGCGGGCCGAAGGTCCCGCGGGGTGGACGTGCAGGTGGGAGCGGGGTGATGGGCGTCCGTTTACTGGGTTTTTGCCCCGAATTTCGGGACGAAAGTCCCGGCGCGGGGGACAGCCCGGAACGCGGAAGCCCCCGGCGCCGGGACGGCGTCGGGGGCTCCACAGGTACGGGCGGTGTGACGGGCGGGGCCCGTCAGCCGTCAGGTCAGAGCTGCTCGATCACGTAGTCGATGCAGGCCGTCAGCGCCTGCACGTCCGCCGGGTCGATCGCCGGGAACATCGCGATGCGCAGCTGGTTGCGGCCCAGCTTGCGGTACGGCTCGGTGTCCACGATGCCGTTGGCGCGCAGCACCTTCGCCACCGCCGCCGCGTCGATGTCGTCCGAGAAGTCGATCGTGCCGATGACGGCGGAGCGCTTCTCGGCGTCCTGCACGAACGGGCTCGCGTACTTCGACGCCTCGGCCCAGCCGTACAGGTTCCGCGCGCTGGCCGCCGTACGGCCCGTCGTGAACTCCAGACCGCCCTGCGAGTTCATCCACTCCAGCTGCTGGTCCAGCAGGAAGAGGGTGGACAGCGCCGGGGTGTTGTACGTCTGGTTCTTCAGGGAGTTGTCGATCGCCGTCGGCAGCGAGAAGAACTCCGGGATGTGCCGGCCCGACGCGTGCACGCGCGCGGCCCGCTCCAGGGCGGCCGGGGAGAACGTCGCCAGCCACAGCCCGCCGTCCGAGGCGAAGGACTTCTGCGGGGCGAAGTAGTAGACGTCCGTCTCGGTGATGTCCACCGGGAGGCCGCCCGCGCCCGACGTCGCGTCCACCAGGACGAGCGACCCGGCGTCCGCGCCCGCGACGCGCTTCACCGGCGCCGCGACACCCGTCGAGGTCTCGTTGTGCGTGTACGCGTACACGTCCACGCCCGACTCGGCGACCGGCTCCGGGTGCGTGCCCGGCTCCGAGGAGATCACCGTCGGCTCGTCCAGCCACGGCGCGAGCTTCGCCGCCTTGGCGAACTTCGACGAGAACTCGCCGAACGTCAGGTGCTGGGACTTCCGCTCGATCAGACCGGCGGTCGCGACGTCCCAGAAGGCGGTCGAGCCGCCGTTGCCCAGGATCACCTCGTAACCCTCGGGCAGGGAGAAGAGGTCCCGGAGGCCCTGGCGCACCGAGCCGACCAGGTTCTTGACCGGGGCCTGGCGGTGGGAGGTGCCGAGCAGGGAGGTACCGGTGGCGGCGAGGGCGTCCAGCGCCTCGGTCCGCACCTTGGAGGGGCCCGCGCCGAAGCGACCGTCGGCGGGCTTGATGTCAGCGGGAATCTGGATCTCAGCCACGAGCGGAGCGTATCGGGTCCCGGACCGGGCGTCGGAGGCGCGTCCACCCGGTGAGACGCCCCGCACCGGTGGGAAGGTGGGCGCCGTGACGTCGACCGGGGAACTCCAGCGGACATTGCGGGCAGAGCTGCGCGGGGAGGTGGACTTCGGCGCCGCCGCACGGGCCCTCGCCACCATGGACGCCTCGAACTACCGACGGGTACCCGTCGGGGTCGTCGCCCCGCGCGACACCGAGGACGTGGCCGCCGCCCTGCGGATCTGCGCCGACGCCGGCGTGCCCGTCGTACCGCGCGGCGGCGCCACCTCCATCGCCGGACAGGCCACCGGCACCGGCGTCGTGCTCGACCTCACCCGGCACATGAACGCCCTCGTGTCCCTCGACCCGGCGGCCCGGACGGCCGTCGTCCAGCCCGGGCTCGTCCTCGACCGGCTGCGCGACGCGGGCCGCCCCCACGGCCTCACCTTCGGCCCCGACCCCTCCACCCACTCCCGCTGCACCCTCGGCGGGATGATCGGCAACAACGCGTGCGGCGCCCACTCCGTCGCCTGGGGCACCACCGCCGACAACGTCGAGGAGCTGACGGTGGTCCGCTACGGAGGCGCCCCCCACCGGATCGGCACGGGCTGGGCCGGCGCGCCCGCCGGACTGCGGGAACTCGTCGACACCCACCTCGCCGTGCTCCGCACCGGCCTCGCCGCCGGATCATTCTCCCGCCGCATCTCCGGCTACGGCGGCCTCCACGCCCTCCTCCCCGAACACGGAACCCGGCTCGCGAGGGCCTTCTGCGGCAGCGAAGGCACCCTCGGCGTGGTCACCGAAGCAGTGGTGCGCCTCGTCGAGCAGCCTCCCGCACCGGTCCTCGCGGTACTCGGATACCCCGACGAGAGCGCCGCCGCGGACGCCGCCGCCGGACTCCTCGGACACGGGCCGCTCACCGTCGAGGGCATGGCCGAGGACCTCGTGCGCGGCGCCCGCGGCCTCCCCCGCGGCAGGGCCTGGCTCTTCGTGGAGATGCCCGACGAGGACGCCGGACGGCGCCTGCTGCGCGACGCAGACGCGCTCGACGCGGCCCTCCTCACGGACCCGGCCGCGCAGCGCGCCCTCTGGCGGATCCGCGAGGACGCGGCCGGCACCGCCACCCGCGCCCCCTCCGGCGCGATGGCCTGGCCCGGATGGGAGGACTGCGCCGTCCCGCCCGCCCGGCTCGGCGCCTACCTGCGGGAGTTCCGGGCCCTGCTGGCACGGCACGGGCTGCACGGAACCCCGTACGGGCACTTCGGGGAGGGCTGCGTCCACGTCCGGATCGACTTCGACCTTGTCTCGGCGGCGGGCCGGGCCCGCTTCCGGGCCTTCTCGGAGGAACTGGCCGGCCTGGTCGTCGCCCACGGCGGCTCCCTGTCCGGGGAGCACGGCGACGGACAGGCCCGCGCGGAACTCCTGCCGCGCATGTACGGGCCACGGGTCATGGAGCTGTTCGGGGCGTACAAGGACGTGTGGGACCCGGCGGGCGGCATGAACCCCGGCATCCTGGTCCGCCCGGCCCGGCTGGACGAGAACCTCCGGTTCGCCGTGGCGGCGAACGGTTCCGCGCTGGGGGAGGAGGTGGTGCGGTGCGTCGGCGTCGCCAAGTGCCGCGGCACCGACACCGGCGGCCCGGGCGTGATGTGCCCGTCGTACCGGGCCACCGGCGAGGAGCGGCACTCCACGCGCGGCCGGGCCCGGCTGCTGCACGAGATGCTGGCCGGGGAGGTCATCACCGGCGGCTGGCGCTCCCCGGAGGTCGCCGAGGCCCTCGACCTCTGCCTCGGCTGCAAGGGCTGCCGCGGCGACTGCCCGGTCGGCGTGGACGTCGCCGCGTACAAGGCGGAGTTCCTGCACCGCCACTGGTCCGGCCGCCTCCGGCCGCTCTCGCACTACACCCTGGGCGGCCTCCCCACCTGGCTCCGGCTGATCGCCGCACTGCGCGCGGCCGGCGCCGTCAACGCCGCCGGACGCGTCCTGCGGATCCCGGGGCTGGCCCGCGAGCGGAGCCTGCCGGCGGTGGCGGGGGTGCCGTTCACGCGGTGGTGGGGGGCGCGGCCCGGCACGGCCGCGGGCGGGGCGGGCGGTGCGGGCGGGGGCGGGGTGGACGTGGCGGGGGCCGCGGTGGACGTGACCCTGTGGCCCGACACCTTCACCGAGTACTTCACCCCCGAGGCCGGCCGGGCCGCCGTCCGGGTGCTCACGGCGGCCGGCCTCGGCGTCACCGTCCCCGCCGGGGGCCGGGTGTGCTGCGGGCTGACCTACGTCTCCACCGGCCGGCTGGACCGCGCCCGCGCGGTGCTCCGGCGCACCCTGGACACCCTCGACACGACGGGGGCGGTACGGGGACCCGTGCTGGTCCTCGAACCCAGCTGCGCGGCGGCCCTGCGCACCGACCTCCCGGCCCTCCTCCCCGACGACCCCCGCGCCCACCGCCTCGCCGCGGCCGTCCGCACCTTCGCGGAGACCCTGGAGGAGCACGCCCCCCACTGGACCCCGCCCCGCCTGGACCGGCCCGTCGCCGGGCAGACCCACTGCCACCAGCACGCCGTCCTCGGCGACGCCGCCGACCGGCGGCTGCGCGCACGCGCCGGGCTGACGGGGGAGCTCAGCGGCGGCTGCTGCGGCCTCGCGGGCAACTTCGGCTTCGAGCCGGGCCACCACGCCGTCTCGGTGGCGTGCGCCGAGGAACAGCTGCTGCCGTCGCTGCGCACGGCCGCGCCCGACGCCGCGGTGCTGGCGGACGGGTTCTCGTGCCGCACCCAGATCGCGCAGCTGGGCGGGCGGCGGGCGCGGCACCTGGCGGAGCTCCTGGCGGAGGGGCTGCTGCCGGGGGTGCCGGGGGAGGGGCTGTAAGGCAGGACACTCGCTGATGGGTCTTACGCACCCCTTAGGCTGGATTCATGCCCGCACCATCCTCTTCGTCCCCGAAGACCGCCGCCACGGCTTCCGCTCCGCCCTCCGGTCCGGTTTCCGCTTCGGTTTCCGGTCCGGTTTCCGGTCCGGTTTCCGGTCCCGCCCGGGCCTCCCGGCTCGGGCCGGTCGCGCTGGTGGTCTCGGCCGGGGTGTCGGTGCAGTTCGGGGCCGCCCTCGCGGTGATGGTCATGCCCAGGGTGGGCGCGGCGGGCGTCGTAACGCTGCGGCTCGCGGCCGCCGCGCTGGTGCTGCTCGTCCTGTGCCGGCCCAAGGTGCGCGGCTACGGGCGTTCCGACTGGGGGACGGTGATCGCCTTCGGCGTCGCCATGGCCGGCATGAACGGCCTCTTCTACCAGGCCATCGACCGCATCCCGCTCGGCCCCGCCGTCACCCTGGAGGTGCTCGGCCCGCTCGCCCTGTCCGTGATCGTCTCGCGCCGCCTGGTGAACCTGCTGTGGGCCGCCCTGGCCCTGGCCGGCGTCGCCCTGCTGGCCGGCCACGGCGGAGGAGGCCTCGGCGGCCTCGACCCGCTCGGCGCCGGCTTCGCGGTGGGCGCGGGCGCGATGTGGGCGGCGTACATCGTCTTCAGCGCCCGTACCGGCCGCCGTTTCCCGCAGGCGGACGGCTTGGCCCTGGCGATGGCAGTGGCCGCGGTCATCTCGCTCCCGCTGGGCGTGGCGGAGGCCGGCTCCGACCTCCTCACCCCGAGCACGCTGGCACTGGGCCTCGGCGTCGCGGTGCTGTCGTCGGTGCTCCCCTACACGCTGGAGCTCCTCGCCCTGCGCCGCCTCCCGGCCCCGACCTTCGCGATCCTGATGAGCCTGGAACCGGCCATCGCGGCGACCGCGGGCTTCCTGGTCCTGAGCCAGGCGATGTCACCGCTGGACGCGCTCGCGATCGCCCTGGTGATCACGGCCAGCATGGGGGCGGTCCGGTCGCAGAGGGAGCCGAGGGAAGCCGGCTGAGGGGGTCCCCCGGGGCGGTCTCAGAGCGGGTTGGGGGCTTCCCGTCAGTCCCATCGTCCTTCCGGTTCGGGCCGGTCCCTCAAGGGCGCTCCTTCGTCGCGTCACTTCGTGATCGCCTTCGGCGACCCTTGACCGACCGCCCCGAACCGGAAAGCCGAAAGACTGCCGGGAAACCCCCAAAGAAACGGGACGGACGATCCTGGAGGGAGGCCTCCCTCAGCGCTGAGGCGAGGGGCCGGGCGCCGGCCCGCCCGACATACGGCTCCCTATGTCCGTGATTCCGGACCAGGGGCGCGACCACCCGCACGAGAGGTTGATCCAGGCGACCTGGGAGTCCGGCAGGCGCAACAGATCGCTACGCGCTCCTCTCGTCTCAGCGTCCGACGACCGTCCCGGGCTGATACCCGCACCAAAGGACGAACAGATCGACCTAGGCATCCGACTGGCGCGACAGATCGCTACGCGCTCCTCACATCTCAGCGTCCGTCGGCCGTCCCCCATCATGAGGACGTGCTGCATGTACTCGATTCCCCTGGCGGACTGACCGACAGGGCACGGCGATTCCTGTCCGCGCGGGCCCGCACCGTTCCGTTCCCGACCATCGAGAACCCGGGCGACGCGGAGGTCGCCGAGCGGCTCGCCCGCTTTCCTGGGGTGGACAAGGACGTGGTCCTTGCCGGTCTCCGCCGTGCGCAGGCCCGTTACGGCGGGCTGGTCTACCGGACTTCGGCGTGGTCGTTCGAGGAGGAGATCCGGTTCGAGCCGTGGCCCTTCTACAAGGCGAGCGCGGAACACGGTCCGCTGGGGCAGTTCATCGGTCACGGGGTGGCGCACCCGTACTCCGTGACGCTCCGAGGTGACGGCGCGGTGGTGTACCGGTTCGGCCGGGACGTGGCGGTGTTCCCGGACGTGGACGCCCTCATCGAGGCGGACGCCCTGTACTGGGAGTGCGAGAGCTGGATCCCCGTGGTCGAGCCGAAGCCCGGGCAGTCTCCGGTCGGGGTGTGGGAGGCGGCGTCCCGGCTGCCCCTGATCGGGGAGGGCCATACGGAGTGGTGGTGGGAGTCCGACGGCTTCCGGGTGCACCTGTGGCGGACGTTCGCGGAGCTCTTCGACCAGGAGCGTTTGGTGAAGTGGGGAGTCTGGGCGCGGGACGAGGCAGGGGTGCGGGCCGCCCGACGGTTCCTCGCGGGCCTTCCCGTTAGGGTGGACGGCACATCGTGAACCGGAACAAGGAGCAGACGTGAGCGGCATCGCCCTGCAGCAGGAGATCGCCCGGGAACTCCAGGTCGCCGAGACCTTCGAGGCCGAGCGGGAGATCGAGCGCCGGGTGGCCTTCCTCACCGAGCGGCTGACCTCCACGGGTCTGCGGTCCCTCGTCCTGGGCATCAGCGGCGGTGTCGACTCGACCACCTCGGGCCGGCTCTGCCAGCTCGCCGTCGAGCGGGCCCGCGAGGCGGGGCACGAGGCGCGGTTCTACGCGATGCGGCTGCCCTACGGCGTCCAGGCCGACGAGCACGACGCGCAGCTCGCGCTCTCCTTCATCCAGGCCGACCACGTCCTGACCGTGGACATCAAGCCCGCCAGTGACGCGGCGCTCGACGCCTCGGTGGCTGCCGGGGTGACCTTCCGCGACGCGGCCCACCAGGACTTCGTGCACGGCAACATCAAGGCCCGCCAGCGCATGATCGCCCAGTACGCGGTGGCCGGCGCGCACGCGGGCCTGGTGGTCGGCACCGACCACGCCGCCGAGGCCATCTCCGGGTTCTTCACCAAGTTCGGTGACGGCGCGGCGGACCTGGTCCCGCTGACCGGCCTGACCAAGCGCCGGGTGCGCGCCATCGCCGACGCCCTGGGCGCCCCCGCCGAGCTGGTGTGGAAGACCCCGACGGCCGACCTGGAGACCCTCGACCCGGGCAAGGCCGACGAGGACGCCCTCGGCGTCACCTACGACGACATCGACGACTTCCTCGAAGGCAAGCCGGTGGACGCGCGCGCCTACGAGACGATCGTCAACCGCTACCGCCTCACGGAGCACAAGCGCCAGCTCCCCATCGCCCCCTGAACACCAGCCCAGGACGGCCGCCATCCGCCAATCCGGCAGGAGCGCGGAGCGATCTGTCGCGCCTGTCGGATGCCTAGGTGGATCTGTTCGTCCTTTGGTGCGGGTATCAGCCCGGGACGGTCGTCGGACGCTGAGATTCGAGGAGCGCGTAGCGATCTGTCGCGCTTGGGGGCTTCCCAGGTCGGTCTGATCAACCTCTCGTGCGGGTAGCCGCGCACCCGGCCCCGCATCCCGGCTCTTGAGGACCCGGATGCCCGGCGGGCCGGCGCCCGGCTCCTCGTCTGATCCCTGAGACGGCCGTCCCCCCACCATGGACCGTGCCGTTTCTTCGGGGGTTTCCCGGCAGTCTTTCGGCTTTCCGGTTCGGGTCGGTCGGTCAAGGGTCGCCGAAGGCGATCACGAAGTGACGCGACGAAGGAGCGCCCTTGAGGGACCGGCCCGAACCGGAAGGACGATGGGACTGACGGGAAGCCCCCGACCTTCTCCGAGACCGCCCCGCCGGCACCCCGCCCCTCACACCCCGTCGAGGAACCGGCCCACCTTCGCCGCGAAGGCTTCGGGCTCGGCGGTGTAGACGAAGTGGTCGGTGTCGAGTTCCGTCAGGGTGGTGCCGGGGCGGCGTTCCGTCATGGCGCGGGCCTGGTCGGCCGGGATGACGCCCCGGGTGCCGCGTACGAGCAGTGCCGGGCAGGTGGAGGCCGTCCAGTCGGCCCAGTGGTCGCCGTGGACGTGGTGTTCGGAGTCGTGCATCTCCCGGGGGTGGAAGGGCAGGCGCCAGCTGCCGTCGGCGTTCTCCCGGAGCCGGTCGGAGAAGTACGGCGCGGCCGGGCCGAGGCCCGCGACCAGCGCCTCGCGGGTCGGGGCCTCGTACGGGAGCTGCAGCAGGAACGCCAGGGGGTTGGAGCCGTCCAGCCCGAGCGCGGCCGGGCCCTCGGCGTTGACGAGGGCGCTCACGCGCTCGGGGTGGCGCGCGGTGAACTGGTAGGCGTTGATGGCGCCGAGGGAGTGGCCGAGCAGGACGACGCGCTCCAGCCCCAGGTGGTCCAGGAGGGCGCCGACGTCGGAGAGGTATCCCTCCCGCGTGTAGTCGGCGGCGCGGTCGGACTCGCCCTGGCCGCGCTGGTCCGGGGCGATCACCCGCCACTCGGGGCCGAGAGTGCGGGCGAGGCCGGCGAACGTGGCGCCCTCGGACAGGTGGCCGTGCAGGGCGACCAGTGGGCGGCCGGTGCCGCCGAAGTCGAGGTAGGACAACCGGCGGCCGTCGATGGTGAGTTCGGACCGGGTGGGGGCGGCGGGGGTGAGGGCGGTGGTGTCGTTCGCGGTCATGGTGTTCTTCCCTTCGCGGTGCGGTCGCACCTTGACGTGAAGAACCATAACCAGAATCCATACAGACGTTCAATACAGCTGTATGGAACAGTCGTATGAATTCTGGTTTCTGGATTTCTGGTCTCTGGGGCCGCCCTCAGCCCACCGGTACCTCCAGGTACGACGGCGTCGGCTCCGGCGAGGTGAACGCCAGCGTTGCGCGCGGCAGGTTGGCGTCCCCGTAGAGGGGGTCGCGGGCGGCCGCCACCAGCAGGAGCCGGTGGCCGCGCGGGACGTCGTACGCCGCGGCCTGGAGGTCGATGTCCGCGCCGATCAGGCTGTCCGGCGGGGAGTGCAGGTCGCTGAACGGTGCGTGCGTGATCAGCCGGGCCGAGCCGTCCGGGGCCAGGTCCAGGAGGTACGCGACGATGGTGGAGCCGGAGTTCGCGGCGCGGTACGTCACCCGCAGGCGGGGGACGCCCCGTACGCGGAGGGTCTCCTCGGCGGGGTCCCCGGCCCAGGCGGCGGTGACGGCCGCGGCCGCGGCGGCGCCGATCTCGCCGCCCGGGTAAGGCTTCGGGAGGCCGGCCATCTCCGCGTACCCGCACCGCACCACCGCTTCGGCCGCGGCGGCCGGGGTGTCCACCCCGCACAGCACGCCCGCCGTCCAGCCGTGCTCGGGCTCCCCGCCGAGCCCCCCGAACCCGTCCGTCGGCGCCCCGCCCGTCAGGTACAGCCGGCGGACGCCGCCGCCCGGGGCGGGGAGGGCGGCGGAGGGTTCCAGGGCGCGGCTCCACATCACCTCGGAGCGCACCTCCCCCTCCTCCTCCACCCCGTTGTCGGCCCCGCACAGGTGGTGGTCGAGCCAGCGGTGCGCGTCCGTCCACACCGGGCTCGGCAGCCCCAGCAGCCCCGCGCTCTCGGGGCCGCCGTGGTCGCCGACGGACAGGTCGAGCCGCTTGGGGCCGGTGAGTTCGCCGAACAGCCCCAGCGTCTGGTTGGCGGGGAAGAGCGTCTCGTGCCAGGCGTGCGCGAGGAAGACCGCCACCTGCCTGCGGTTGAACTCCTTGACGTGCGCGGACGGAGAGCGCTGCTGCGCCCACCGCAGGGCGCCTTCGGCGTCCCGGCCTGCGAGGACGTCCTCCAGGGCGCGCTCGGTCTCCGGGCCGAGCCGGGCCCGTCCGGCCGACGCCAGCAGGGCCTGTACGGCGGCGGCGCGGCGGGTGGAGTTCTCGTACAGGACCTCGCCGAGGTCGCCCCACGCGCTGAGCGCCGCCACCGCGTCGACGCGGGGGTCGTGCGCGGCGACGAGCAGGCCGATGCCGGCGCCGTAGGAGACGCCGAGGAAGCCGATCCTGGTGACCGGGCCGGCGGCGCGTTCCAGGAGGTGGTCCAGGGCCCTTCTGCCGTCGGCGACGTCCAGCGGGCCGGCGAAGTCGGCCTGGCCGTCAGAGCGGCCGAACCCGCGGACGGTGTAGGCGAGTACGTCGTAGCCGCGGGTCGCGAGCGCGGCGGCGCGGACGGCGTACGCGGTCCAGCCCAGGGCCGTCCACGGCGAGGGCATCACGACGACCGCGCGCGGCGCGGGTCCGGTGTGCCGCCAGAGCGCGGCGTCGAGGAGGTCCCCGCAGGCGCCGGTCACCTTGCCCCGGCTGAAGGCGGCCGCGGCCCGGGCGGCCCGTACGTCCGCGGCGCGCGCGGGGGGCAGGCCGGCGGGGTCTCCGCTCTCCAGGGCGGTGGCGAAGGCGGTGAGGGCGGTGGCGTCGAGTTCGGGATAGAGGGAGTGGGGCGCGGCTGGGGCAGCGGGGTTCACGGCGGACCGTCCTCGTCGTCGAGTGGCGTGGCGGGCGCGTGGAGGGAGGCGGTGCGGGGCCGGCGGCGGGGGTCGGCGCCGGGGTGTGTGCGGGGCGGTGGCCGCCCGGCGCGGCGGCGGCGCGGGCGGGGAGCACCCAGTATCGGCGCACGCGGGGCGCGTGCAGGGCGCGTTCCCGGCGTACGGCCGGAACCGCCCCTGATCGTCTCCGGGGTGTCGGGGGGCGTTGCGGGCCCGCCCTGGGCCGGGCCTTGCGTGATGGCCTGTTCGGATCAAGTGGGCTTCAGGGGAGCGGAATTGGGTGGAGTGGCGGGATCCGGACGCGGCTCGAGAAAATAATGCAAGCACGCTTGATTGTTTTAGCGGAGGCTGCCAGGCTTCCCCCCACGCCGAGAGGGGAGCACGCCGTGCCCGATCCGTCCGCCGAAGACCGGTCCGCCACCGCCACCGCGGCAACCGCCACCGCAGTCACCGCCACCGCAGTCACCGCGACCGCAGTCACGGCCGCCGACGTCTTCGCCGGCCTCCTCGCCGACCTCCGCGAGGAGGGGCGCGAACTCCACTCGCTCGTCGCGCAGTTGCCGGAGCCGGCCTGGGCGTGGTCGACGCCCGCGCCCGGCTGGAGCGTCGCCCACCAGATCGCCCACCTGCACTGGACCGACCGGGCCGCGCTGCTCGCCCTCACCGACGCGGAGGGCTTCGCGCGGATGGTGGAGGAGGCGTTGAAGGCCCCCGGGTCGTTCGTCGACGAAGGCGCGGAGGAGGGTGCCGCGCTGGAGCCCGCGGAACTGCTCGTCCGGTGGCGCGAGGGCCGGGCCGCGCTCGACGAGGCGCTCGCTGCGGCCTCGCCCGACGCCCGGTTCCCCTGGTACGGGCCGCCCATGAAGGCCGCGTCGATGGCGAGTGCCCGGCTCATGGAGACCTGGGCGCACGGCCAGGACGTGGCCGACGCGCTCGGCGTGCCGCGCACCCCCACGGCCCGGCTGCGGCACGTCGCGCGGATCGGGGTCCGGGCGCGCGACTACGCGTACGCGGTACGGGGACTGCCGGTGCCGGAGGGGGAGTTCCGGGTGGAGCTGACCGCTCCGGACGGGACCGGGGTGTGGGCGTACGGGCCGGCGGACGCCCCGCAGCGGATCACCGGGCCGGCGCTGGACTTCTGCTTGCTGGTCACGCAGCGCGCCCACCGCGCCGACCTCGCCCTCACCGCGACCGGGCCCGACGCCGACCGCTGGCTCGACATCGCCCAGGCCTTCGCCGGCCCGGCGGGCCAGGGCCGCGACCCGCGGGGCAGCACCCCGCATGCCGCCGACCCGCATGCCGCCGACCCGCTGGCCGCCGACCCCCTGGGCGGCGGGCGGTGACGCGGCGGGCGCTGCGCGTCGGGAACGCGTCGGGCTTCTACGGGGACCGGTTCGACGCCGTGCGCGAGATGCTGACGGGCGGCCCGCTGGACGTGCTGACCGGCGACTACCTCGCCGAGCTCACCATGCTGATCCTGGGCCGGGACCGCCTGAAGAACCCGGACCTCGGCTACGCGAAGACCTTCCTGAAGCAGCTGGAGGAGGGCCTCGGGCTGGCGCACGACCGGGGCGTGCGGATCGTGACGAACGCCGGCGGGCTGAACCCGGCCGGGCTGGCGGCGGCGGTGCGGGCGCTGGCCGCGAAGGTGGGGGTGCCCGTCTCCGTCGCGCACGTCGAGGGCGACGACCTGATGCCGTACGGGCAGGACGCGCTCACCGCCAACGCCTACCTGGGCGGCGCCGGGATCACCGCCTGCCTGCGGGCCGGAGCGGACGTGGTGGTGACCGGCCGGGTCACGGACGCCGCGCTGGTCAGCGGGCCGGCCGCCTGGTGGTTCGACTGGGGCCCGCAGGACTACGACCGGCTGGCGGGCGCGGTGGTCGCGGGCCACGTCCTGGAGTGCGGCACGCAGGCCACCGGCGGCAACTACTCCTTCTTCACGCGGTACGACGTCTCCCGGCCGGGCTTCCCGCTGGCCGAGATAGCGGAGGACGGATCCTCGGTCATCACCAAGCACTCCGGCACCGGCGGGGCCGTGACGGTCGGCACGGTCACCGCCCAACTCCTCTACGAGACCCAGGGCGTGCGCTACCTGGGCCCCGACGTGACGGCCCGCCTGGACACGGTCCGGTTGTCCGCGGCGGACACGGACAGGGTGGCGATCTCCGGCGTCCGGGGCGAGGCCCCGCCCGGCACCCTCAAGGCGGGCGTGACCCGGATCGGCGGCTGGCGCAACGAGGTGGTCTTCGTCCTGACCGGCCTGGACGTCGAGGCGAAGGCGGCCCTGGTGCGCGCGCAACTGGCCGGGCTCCTGGCCGGGGTGTCCAGCGCCGAGTGGACGCTGGCCCGTACGGACCACGAGGACGCGGAGACGCAGGAGGCGGCGAGCGCGCTGCTGCGGCTGGTGGTCCGCGATCCGTCGCCCGACCGAGTGGGACGGCCCCTGACCTCCGCGGCCATCGAACTGGCCCTGGCCAGCTACCCGGGCTTCCACGTCACGGCCCCGCCGGCCGCCGCACAGCCGTACGGCGTCTTCACCGCGACCGCCGTGGCGACGGATGCGGTCCCCCACACGGCGGTCCTGCCGGACGGCACCCGCCTGCCGGTGCCCGCCGCGCGGAGCCAGGCCCCCGCCGCGCGGAGCCAGGCCCCCGCCGCGCCCCTTCCCGACACCGGGGCGGGCGACCCCGGACAGCGCGAACCCGCCCCGCCCGGGGCTCCCCCCGGCCAAGGTCCGGGCCCCGCGGGGCCCCCGCCGCCGGCCACCGCGGCGCATCGGGCGGGGGCCACCCGCAGGGTGGCGCTGGGCAGGATCCTCGGGGCTCGCAGCGGCGACAAGGGCGGGGACGCCAACGTCGGGGTGTGGGCCGAGAGCGGCCCGGCCTGGGAGTGGGCTCGGGAGGCCCTCACCGTCGAAGCCTTCAAGGCGCTGCTCCCGGAGACGGCCCCCCTGGAGGTAACCCGCCACGAGCTGCCGAACCTGCGCGCCCTGAACTTCACCGTCACCGGCCTCCTCGGCGACGGCGTCGCCTCCGGGCACCGCTTCGACCCGCAGGCCAAGGCCCTCGGCGAATGGCTGCGCGCCCGCCACCTCGACGTCCCGGCCCACCTCCTCCCCCGCGGTGGCGGAGGTCCCGACAGCCCGACACCCGCTCCTGAGGGGACCCGATGACCCGCCTCGGAACCACCGTCGACCCGCACGCCGCCGAGCACGCGCGGGCCCGTACCGCCGCCCTGGAGCGGCTCGCGGAGCTCGACGCCGAACACGCCAAGGCCCTCGCCGGCGGCGGGGAGAAGTACACCGCCCGGCACCGCGACCGCGGCAAGCTGCTGCCGCGCGAGCGGATCGAGCTGCTCCTCGACCCCGACACCCCCTTCCTGGAGCTGTCCCCGCTGGCCGCCTGGGGCAGCGACTATCCGGTTGGCGCCTCGATGGTCACCGGCATCGGCACCGTCGAGGGCGTCGAGTGCCTGATCACCGCCAACGACCCCACGGTCCGGGGCGGCGCCAGCAACCCGTGGACGCTGAAGAAGGCGCTGCGGGCCAACGAGATCGCCCTGCGGAACCGGCTGCCGTGCGTCAGCCTGGTCGAGTCCGGCGGCGCGGACCTGCCCTCCCAGAAGGAGATCTTCATCCCGGGCGGGGCGGTCTTCCGCGACCTGACCCGGCTCTCCGCCGCCGGCATCCCGACCGTCGCCGTCGTCTTCGGCAACTCCACCGCCGGCGGGGCGTACATCCCGGGGATGTCCGACCACACCGTCATGATCAAGGACCGTTCCAAGGTGTTCCTCGGCGGTCCGCCCCTGGTCAAGATGGCCACCGGCGAGGAGAGCGACGACGAGTCCCTCGGCGGCGCCGACATGCACGCCCGCGTCTCCGGCCTCGCCGACCACTACGCCCTCGACGAGTACGACGCCATCCGCCAGGCCCGCCGCATCGTGGCCCGGCTCAACCACCGCAAGCCGTACGCCGAGCCGCCCCGGGCCGAGGAGCCGCTGTACGACCCGGAGGAACTCCTCGGGATCGTCCCGCCCGACCTCAAGACCCCCTTCGACCCGCGCGAGGTCATCGCCCGCATCGTCGACGCCTCCGACTTCGACGAGTTCAAGCCCCTCTACGGCACCAGCCTCGTCACCGGCTGGGCCGCCCTGCACGGCTACCCGGTCGGCATCCTCGCCAACGCGCAGGGCGTGCTGTTCAGCGCCGAGTCGCAGAAGGCCGCCCAGTTCATCCAGCTCGCCAACCAGCGCGACATCCCGCTCCTCTTCCTCCACAACACGACCGGTTACATGGTGGGCAAGGAGTACGAGCAGGGCGGCATCGTCAAACACGGCTCGATGATGATCAACGCGGTGTCCAACTCCCGTGTCCCGCACCTGTCCGTCCTCATCGGCGCGAGCTACGGCGCCGGCCACTACGGCATGTGCGGACGCGCCTACGAACCCCGGTTCCTCTTCGCCTGGCCCAGTGCCAAGTCCGCCGTCATGGGCCCCCAGCAGCTCGCCGGGGTGCTGTCGATCGTCTCCCGCCAGTCCGCCGCCGCCCGGGGACTGCCCTACGACGAGGAACAGGACGCCGGGATGCGGGCCTTCGTGGAGGCCCAGATCGAGTCCGAGTCCCTGCCCCTCTTCCTCTCCGGGCGGCTGTACGACGACGGCGTCATCGACCCCCGCGACACCCGTACCGTCCTCGGCCTGTGCCTCTCGGCCGTCCACAACGCCCCCGTCGAGGGCGCCCGCGGCGGCTTCGGCGTCTTCCGGATGTGAGCCCCAGATGACCGCACCGATCACCTCCCTCCTCGTCGCCAACCGGGGCGAGATCGCCGTCCGGATCTTCCGCACGGCCCGCGAACTGGGCCTGTCCACGGTCGCCGTCCACTCCGACCCCGACGCCGACGCCCTGCACGTCCGCCACGCCGACGCGGCCGTCCGGCTGCCCGGAGCCGCGCCCGCCGACACCTACCTGCGCGGCGACCGGCTGATCGCAGCGGCCCGCGCGGCCGGTGCCGACGCCGTGCACCCCGGGTACGGCTTCCTCTCCGAGAACGCCGGCTTCGCCCGGCAGGTCCTGGACGCCGGCCTGGCCTGGGTCGGCCCGCCGCCCGAGGCCATCGAGGCCATGGCCTCCAAGACCCGGGCCAAGGAGCTCGTGCGCGCCGCCGGCGTCCCCCTCCTCGACCCCGTCGACCCGGCCGCCGCCACTGCCGCCGACCTGCCGCTCCTGCTCAAGGCCGCGGCGGGCGGCGGCGGCCGCGGGATGCGCGTCGTACGCGACCTCGACTCCCTCAAGGAGTCCCTGGAGGCGGCCCGGGCCGAGGCCCTCTCGGCCTTCGGGGACGACGAGGTCTTCGCCGAGCCGTACGTGGAACGCGGACGGCACGTCGAGGTGCAGGTCCTCGCCGACGCCCACGGCACCGTCTGGGCACTCGGCACCCGGGACTGCTCCCTCCAGCGGCGCCACCAGAAGGTCATCGAGGAGGCCCCCGCCCCCGGCCTGCCGGACACCCTGCGCGAGACCCTGCACACGGCCGCCGTCGCCGCCGCCCGCGCGGTCTCCTACCGGGGCGCGGGCACCGTCGAGTTCCTCGTCGGCGCCGACGGCCGTCCGTACTTCCTCGAGATGAACACCCGCCTCCAGGTGGAACACCCCGTCACCGAAGCGGTCTTCGGCCTCGACCTGGTCGCCCTCCAGCTGCGCCTCGCCGAGGGCCGGCCCCTGCCCCTCACCCCGCCCCCGCCCTCCGGCCACGCCGTCGAGGCCCGCCTCTACGCGGAGGACCCGGCCCACGACTGGCGCCCGCAGACCGGGGTGCTGCACACCCTCGACCTTCCCGGCCACGTCCGCGTCGACACCGGCTTCACCGCCGGGGACGCCGTCGGCGTCCACTACGACCCCATGCTCGCCAAGGTCGTCGCCCACGCCCCGACCCGCGCGGAGGCGGTCCGGATCCTCGCGGACGCCCTGTCCCGGGCCCGGATCCACGGCCTGACCACCAACCGCGACCTCCTCGTACGCTCCCTGCGCCACCCCGAGTTCACCGCCGCCCGGCTCGACACCGGCTTCTACGAACGCCACCTCGACGCCCTCGTCGAAGCCGCCCCGGACCCCGCGCTCGCCTGCCTGGCCGCGGCCCTCGCCGAAGCGGCGCCGGCCCCCGGCGCCCCCCTCGCCGCCCGCCTCGGCGGCTGGCGCAACCTCCGCTCCCAGCCCCGGACCCGCCGCTACACGGTGGCCGGCACCGAGTACGAGGCCCGCTACGACCCGGTGGAGGACCCGCAGGTCCGTGTCCTGGAGGCCACCCCCGACGCCGTCACCCTCGAAGTGGCGGGCGTCCGGCGGATGTTCCACGTGAAACGCAAATCGAACACGGTCTACGTGGACTCCGTGCTCGGCTCCCACGCCCTCGTGCCCGTACCCCGGTTCCCCGATCCCCGGGACCGCACCGAACCGGGCTCCCTGCTCGCCCCCATGCCCGGCACCGTCGTCCGCGTCGCCGAGGGCCTCGCCCCCGGCAGCACCGTCACCGCCGGGCAGCCCCTGCTGTGGCTGGAGGCCATGAAGATGGAGCACCGCATCCTCGCCCCCGCCTCCGGCACGCTCACCGCGCTCCACGCCGTCACCGGCCGCCAGGTCGAGTTCGGCGCCCTGCTCGCCGTAGTCCAGGAGGACCAGCAGTGATCGAGACCGAAGAGCACCAGGCCCTGCGCGCCGCCGTAGCCGCCCTCGGGCAGCGCTACGGCCGCGACTACCTCGCCCGCGTCGCCCGTGAGGGCCGCCACCCCGACGAGCTGTGGGCGGACGCCGCCAAGCTCGGCTACCTCGGCGTCAACCTCCCCGAGGAGTACGGCGGCGGGGGCGGTGGCATCGCCGAACTCTCCCTCGTCCTCGAAGAACTGGGCGCGGCGGGCTGTCCCCTCCTCATGATGGTGGTCTCGCCCGCCATCTGCGGCACGGTCATCGCCCGCTTCGGCACCGACGCCCAGAAGAGCGCCTGGCTCCCCGGCCTCGCGGACGGCAGCCGCACCATGGCCTTCGGGATCACCGAGCCCGACGCCGGCTCCAACTCCCACCGCATCACCACCACCGCCCGCCGCGACGGCGGCGACTGGATCCTCACCGGCCGCAAGGTCTTCATCTCCGGCGTGGACATCGCCGACGCCACCCTCGTCGTCGGCCGCACGGAGGACGCCCGTACGGGCCGCCTCAAGCCCTGCCTGTTCATCGTTCCGAGGGACGCCCCCGGCTTCTCCCGCTCGGTCATCGACATGGAACTCCAGGCGGCGGAGAAGCAGTTCGAACTGACCCTCGACGACGTACGCCTGCCGTCCTCCGCACTGGTCGGCGACGAGGACGCGGGCCTGCTCCAGCTCTTCGCCGGCCTCAACCCGGAGCGCGTCATGACGGCGGCCTTCGCCATCGGCATGGGCCGCTACGCCCTCGGCCGGGCGGTGGAGTACGCGAAGACGCGCCAGGTCTGGAAGGAGCCGATCGGCGCCCACCAGGCCGTGGCCCACCCCCTCGCGGCGGCGCACATCGATCTGGAACTAGCCCGCCTGATGATGCGGAAGGCGGCCGGGCTCTACGACGCGGGGGACGACGCCGGGGCCGGGGAGGCGGCGAACATGGCGAAGTACGCGGCGGGGGAGGCGTGCGTCCGGGCGGTGGACCAGGCGGTGCACACCCTCGGCGGCAACGGCCTCACCCGCGAGTACGGCCTCGCCTCCCTGATCACGGCGTCCCGCGTCGCCCGCATCGCCCCGGTCAGCCGGGAGATGATCCTCAACTTCGTCTCCCACCAGACCCTGGGCCTCCCCAAGTCCTACTGACCCCCGCACGCCGCCCACCCGGCTCGCCGCCGGCCGGGAGGGCCGCGTCCGTGCTGGTGAACGCCCGGCCGGGGCAAGGGCTACCCTGCCCCCGAGGGGGGCCGGCCGGGTCCGCCCTATGACCCCTCCGGAGGAGACATGGCCCCACTCGTGCACGCCGCCCGGGCGGCGACCGGTATCACCACCCTCACCCTCGACTCCCCGGCCAACCGCAACGCGCTCTCCGCCCGGCTCGTCGCCGAGCTCCGCGAGGCCCTGGCCGGGGCGGCCGCCGACCCCGGCACCCGGGCCGTGCTCCTCACCCACACCGGCAACACCTTCTGCGCGGGCGCCGACCTGAAGTCCCCCTGCGCCCCCGAGGACTTCCTCGCCCTGCTCCGCGAGGTCACCGCCCTGCCCAAGCCGGTCGTCGCCCGCGTCACCGGGCACGTCCGCGCCGGCGGCCTCGGCCTGCTCGGCGCCTGCGACATCGCCGCCGCCGGGCCGCAGTCCTCGTACGCCTTCACCGAGACCCACCTCGGCCTCGCCCCCGCCGTCATCTCCATGACCGTGCTGCCGCGCCTCGACCCCCGCGCCGCCTCCCGCTACCTCCTGACCGCCGAGGTCTTCGACGCAGCCGAGGCCGCCCGTACGGGGCTGCTGACCCTCCACGCCGCCGACGACGTCGACGCCGCCCTCGCCCCCGTCCTCGACGGACTCCGCAAGGCGTCCCCGCAGGCCCTCGCCGAGACGAAGGCCATGGTCGCGGCCGGCGTGCGCGAGGCCCTGGAGCGCGACGGGTCCCGCCTGACGGAGCTCTCCGCGCGGCTGTTCGCCTCCGCCGAGGCCCGCGAGGGCATCACCGCCCGCTTCGAGCGCCGGGACCCGTCATGGGTACGGTGACCGGCCCCGTCCCCAAGCAGGCCCGCAGCCGCGTCACCCGGCGCCACCTGCTGGAGGCGGCCGTGTCCTGCCTCGCCGAGCACGGCTGGGCCGGTTCCACCGTCGCCGTCGTCGCCGAACGCGCCGGCGTCTCGCGCGGGGCGGCCCAGCACCACTTCCCGACCCGCGAGTCCCTCTTCACCGCCGCGGTCGAGTACGTCTCCGAGGAACGCTCCACCGCCCTGCGGGAGCTCTTCCAGACCACCCCGGCCCCGCGCCCCCGCGCCGCCGTCGTCGAGGCCCTGGTCGACCTGTACACGGGTGCCCTGTTCCGCGCCGCGCTCCAGCTGTGGGTGGCCGCGTCCAACGAGGAGCAGCTGCGCCCCCAGGTCGTCGAGCTGGAGGCCCGGGTCGGCCGGGAGACCCACCGGATCGCCGTCGAGCTGCTGGGCGCGGACGAGTCGCTGCCGGGCGTACGGGAGACCGTGCAGGGCCTGCTGGACATGGCCCGCGGCCTGGGCCTGGCCAACGTCCTGACCGACGACGCGGCCCGCCGGGCCCGCGTGGTCGCCCAGTGGTCGAAGCTGATCGACGCCGCCCTGGGGTGAACGGCCGGGAACGCGCGAGGCGCCGCACCCCGTTCGGGATGCGGCGCCCAGGACGGCGGGACCTCAGGCGGTGGCGGCGATGTCCGCGTAGCCCTCGATGTCGCGGGGGTCCCGGCGGCCCGGGCCCACGTACCGCGCCGACGGCCGCACCAGGCGGCCCGTGCGCTTCTGCTCCAGGATGTGCGCCGACCAGCCGGCGGTGCGGGCGCAGCTGAACATGGAGGTGAACATGTGCGCCGGGACCTCCGCGAAGTCCAGCATGATCGCGGCCCAGAACTCCACGTTGGTGGCGAGGACCCGGTCGGGGCGGCGGGCGTGCAGTTCCTCCAGCGCGGCCTTCTCCAGGGCGGCGGCGACCTCGTAGCGCGGGGCGTCCAGCTCCTTGGCGGTGCGGCGCAGCACGCGGGCGCGGGGGTCCTCGGCGCGGTAGACGCGGTGGCCGAAGCCCATCAGCCGCTCGCCCTTGTCGAGGGCCTTCTTCACGTAGGCCACGGCGTCGCCGGTGCGCTCGATCTCCTCGATCATGCCCAGGACGCGGGACGGCGCGCCGCCGTGCAGCGGCCCGGACATGGCGCCCACGGCACCCGACAGGGCGGCGGCGACGTCGGCTCCCGTCGAGGCGATGACGCGGGCCGTGAAGGTGGAGGCGTTCATGCCGTGCTCGGCGGCGGAGGTCCAGTAGGCGTCGACGGCCTTGACGTGCTTGGGGTCGGGCTCGCCCCGCCAGCGGATCATGAACCGCTCGACGACGGACTCGGCCTTGTCGATCTCGCGCTGCGGCACCATGGGCAGGCCCTGGCCGCGGGCGGACTGGGCGACGTACGACAGCGCCATGACGGCGGCCCGGGCGAGGTCGTCGCGGGCGGTCCGCTCGTCGATGTCGAGGAGCGGTTTCAGGCCCCACACGGGGGCGAGCATGGCCAGCGCGGACTGCACGTCGACGCGGATGTCGCCGGAGTGGACCGGGATGGGGAAGGGTTCGGCGGCGGGCAGGCCGGGGTTGAACGCACCGTCGACCAGGAGGCCCCAGACGTTCCCGAAGGAGACGTGGCCGACCAGGTCTTCGATGTCCACCCCCCGGTAGCGGAGCGATCCGCCTTCCTTGTCCGGCTCGGCGATCTCCGTCTCGAACGCGACGACCCCTTCGAGTCCGGGTACGAAATCGGACATCAGGCGGCTCCTCAGGTAGTGCGAACACGCGCGGTTCCCGGCGTGGTTCGCGGTCCGACGCGGTCATCCCCGTTGATGCCCGGCGCGGCCGAAGGTCATCCGTGCGGGAACCCTCGGACCGGCCCCAAGATTTTGTCCGTTCCGGTGGGCGTGCGGAAGCGTGACATACGGCACACCGGTGCCCGGCGTACTGCGGCAGGATGACCGTGTGACCGATCAGGACATTGACCCCGCCGTCATGCGCAAGCAGTACCGCTCCGAGATCGTCGAGGAGGCGGGCCTCGCCGACGATCCGATGGCGCAGTTCGCCCTGTGGTTCCAGCAGGCGGCCGACTCGCACCTCTTCGAACCCAACGCGATGGTCGTCTCGACCGCCACCGCCGGGGGCCGGCCCAGCTCGCGGACGGTGCTGCTGAAGCAGTTCGACTCGCGGGGTTTCGTCTTCTTCACCAACTACGGCTCCCGCAAGGTGCGGGAGATCGACGAGAACCCCTACGTCTCGCTGCTCTTCCCCTGGCACCCGATCGCCCGGCAGGTGATCGTCACGGGCCGGGCCGAGCGGATCGGCCGCGACGAGACGGCCGCCTACTTCCGGTCGCGTCCGCACGGCTCGCAGCTGGGGGCGTGGGCGAGCGCGCAGTCCGAGGTGATCGGCTCGCGGGCCGAGCTGGACCGCCGTTACGCGGAGCTGGCGGCGCGGTATCCGGAGGGGGAGCAGGTGCCGGTGCCGCCGGAGTGGGGCGGGCTGCGGGTGCTGCCCGACGCGCTGGAGTTCTGGCAGGGGCACGAGAACCGGCTGCACGACCGGCTGCGGTACGTGCTGGAGGGCGACGAGTGGCGCGTGGAGCGGCTCTGCCCGTAGCGGGGCCGTCGGCGCGCGGGGGTGACCCTGAACGCAGGCGACCCGCGGTCTCGGGTTCCTCTCCTGCAGTGAGAGGAGCCGGCCGGACGTGCCGGCGAGACCGCGGGTCGGGTGACTGCTCGGGATTGGCGCCGGGCGTTTCCGCCGGGCACCGCACTGGGTGCGTTGCTGACGACGGGCCCTTAGCCCGCAGCCACCTCACGCGTCCGGTTTCCGTACATTTCGGGAACCACCTCCCTTCTCGTGTAAAGCAGAGCCTAGGTCGGCGTTCCGGAGCCCTCAAGCGATTTAACGCGCGGGTTTCCGGGCGGACATTCCGGGAGGTTTCCGGGAAGCGGGTGTGGCCTGGGTCACGTTCCAGTTCAATGATCTGACGTGCCGCACACGCGAACACCTGCAGGGGGTGCCAGGTGAGTGCTTCCGGACGTAGTGACACCGCCGACGATCTGCTCGCAGCGCTGCTCGACGGGATGGACGCCGCCCTGTGCGCGTTCGACGCCGACGGCGTGATCACCCACTGGAACCGCGAGGCCGAGCGGATCCTCGGCTGGAGCGCCGCCGAGGCGGTGGGACGGCGCGGGTTCGCCGGCTGGGCGGTCCGGGCCGCCGACGCGGAGGACGTACAGGACCGGCTGATGTCCGCGCAGGACGCGCCGGGCCGGCAGGTGCACGAGTTCGCCCTGCTGACCAAGGACGGCGGACGGATCCTCGTACGGACCCAGTCCGCCGGGGTGCCCGGCGCCGACGGGAAACCGGCCGGGGTCTACTGCGCCTTCAGCGAGGTTCACGCCCAGATCGACCTGGAACGCTCCATCGCCCTCAGCGAGGCCCTGATGGACGACGCCTCCTGGGGGGTCGTCCTCGTCGACGTGGACCTGCGCCCGGCGGTGGTCAACGCGCACGCCGCCCGCGCCTTCGGAGCCGGGCGCAGCGCGCTGCTCGGGCGGCCGCTCGGGGACCTGCTGGAGCAGGGCGTCGAGGAACTGGAGGGCGCGCTCCAGCACGTACTGGCCGAGGGCGCGCCGCCGGCGCCGCTGGAGCTGTGGGTGTCGGTGCGGACGCCGGAGGGGGTGCGGCGGCGGTGCTGGCGGTGCGGGTTCCTGCGGCTGGGGTCGCCGCTCGCGGAGGAGCCGGTACCGCTGGGCGTGGGGTGGCTGTTCCAGGACGTCACCGAGGCCCGGCAGGCCGAGCTGGACACCGGGCAGCTGCGGTTCCGGGCCCACCAGCTGTACCGGGCGGGGCGGGCCGCCGCCGAGTGCGAGGACCCGGCGGAGGCGGCCGCCGTACGGCTGGACTTCGCGCTGGCCGGCTTCGCGGAGCACGTACTGCTCGACGTACTGGAGCCGGGCGCGGGCGGGCGCCTGGTCCGCTCGGCGGTGTCCCCGTCGGGGCTGGCGGTGCTGCTGCCCGGGCCGGGGGCGATCCCGGTGCGGTACGAGGCCGCGCACCCGGCGCTCCAGGCCCTGGACCGGATCGGCCCGGTCCGGGCCAGCGCCCCGGCCGGCGAGGCGGCGGAGGCGTGGGCCCGCTCCCGCCAGTGGCCTCCGGGCGCGACGCACGCCCTGTGCGCGGTCCTCCGCTGCCGCGGCCGCACCCTGGGCGCCCTGACCTTCCTCCGCGGTCCGTCCCGCCCGGCATTCGACCGCACGGACGCCCTGTACGCGGAGGAGGTGGCGTCCCGGGTGGCGGCGGACCTCGAGCTGGCCGCCCGTCCTGCCTGATTCGCTGCGCGAATTCCAGCCCCGCCTGGGGGCACCTCCCAGCGGTAGCTGGGGGAGTTTGAGGCGCGGGGGTCTGGGGGCGGAGCCCCCAGGGAACGGTGGAAGGGCGGGTAGGGGACGGCCCCGCGCAGCGGCCACCCCCCCCGCCCCCGCCGGCCAGGGCACCGGGCTAGTGCCGGAAGAAGATCCGGTCCCGGTACTCCTGCATGACGCGCCCGTTCCACTCGTGCCCGCCGTCCACGTTCCCCGACCTCAGCAGCGGCGGCTCCACCCCCCGCGCCACCAGTTCCCCGGCGGCGGCCGCCATCACCGCCTGCATGATCGCGCTCGTCACCACCGTCGACGCGGGAGCGAACGGCGCGTCGATGCCGTCCAGCGACAGCTCGGCGTCACCGACCGCGATCTTGCTGTCGAGCACGATGTCGCAGTGGTCCTTCAGGAAGGTGCCCGAGACGTGCCGTGACTTCGTCCCCGTCGCGTACGCCACCGACGTCACGCCGATGACCTTCAGCCCGATCGCGCGCGCGTTCATCGCCATCTCGACCGGCAGGGCGTTGCGCCCGGACAGCGAGATGATGACGAGGACGTCCCCCGCCGAGGCGGGGCTGCTGTCCAGGACCGCCCCGGCGAGCCCGTCGACGCGTTCCAGCGCGCTGCCCAGCGTCGCCGGCATGACGTCGACGCCCGCCGTGCCGGGGACGGCGAGGAAGTTCATCAGCGCGAGCCCCCCGGCCCGGTAGACCACGTCCTGCGCGGGGAGCGAGGAGTGCCCGGCGCCGAAGGCGAAGAGCCGGTTCCCGGAGGCCACGGCCTCGGCGATCACGGTCCCGGCCTCGCTGATCCGCGGGCCCTCCTCGTCACGCACCCGCTCCAGCAGGCCGATGGCCGCGTCGAAGAACTGCCCGGCCAGCTTGCTCTCGCTCATACGCCGTAGGCCCTTCCAGGGTGTGGGGTGTCGGGTGTGCGGCGGATGCCGCCGCCGTGGTCCGCCGTGGTCCGCCGCTCACCGTGCGGTCTGGACCAAGCGCGTGTCAATACGGCCGTCGATCCGGCTGCGGGCGCGCTCCGGCCGGATGTCCCGTACACGCCTTGACGTTCGGGGGTGCTCGACGCGGGACGGTTGTCGGCCCGATGCGTCAGAATTGGGGACAGGGCCAGCGCACGCAATCCGAGGGGCACGAATGTCCGGACTGATCGACACCACGGAGATGTATCTCCGCACCATCCTGGAGCTGGAAGAGGAAGGTGTGGTCCCCATGCGCGCCCGGATCGCCGAGCGGCTCGACCAGAGCGGCCCGACGGTGAGCCAGACGGTGGCGCGCATGGAGCGTGACGGGCTGGTCGCGGTGGCCAGCGACCGGCACCTGGAGCTGACGGAGGAGGGCCGCAAGCTCGCGACGCGCGTGATGCGCAAGCACCGCCTCGCGGAGTGCCTCCTCGTCGACGTCATCGGCCTGGAGTGGGAGCAGGTGCACGCGGAGGCCTGCCGCTGGGAGCACGTCATGAGCGAGGCGGTGGAGCGGCGGGTGCTGGAGCTGCTGCGCCACCCGACCGAGTCCCCGTACGGGAACCCGATCCCGGGCCTGGAGGAGCTGGGAGAGAAGGCCGAGGCGGACCCGTTCCTGGAGGACGGCATGCTGAGCCTGTCCGACCTGGACCCGGGTACCGAGGGCAAGACGGTGGTCGTGCGCCGGATCGGCGAGCCGATCCAGACCGACGCCCAGCTGATGTACACGCTGCGCCGGGCGGGCGTGCAGCCCGGCTCCGTCGTGAGCGTGACCGAGTCCCCGGGCGGGGTGCTGGTCGGCAGCGGCGGCGAGGCCGCCGAGCTGGACGCGGAGATCGCCTCGCACGTGTTCGTCGCCAAGCGCTGAGGCCGAAGCGGAAGCCGAAGCCGAAGACAGAGCGGAAGCCGAAGACGGAGCGGTCAGGCTGACGTCCCGAGGGTGTTGACGGCCGGCGGCCAGGCGCCGCCGGCCGGCGGAAGCAAGGCGGTCCCGGCGCCTTCCGGCGCCGGGACCGATCCTCCCCTTGCTGACCTGGAGCCCCGAGCTCTCAAGGTCATCCCCTTCGGACCGTCTTCCCCGAGCGGCCCGCCTCCCTGCTGAAAGGATCTCCATCGGCAGCGGCGGTCAATCCTTGAGCAAGGTCACTCGAAAGAGCGGTGTTGTCGGCGAGACGCCCGTTTTCGAATGCGGGTTCGATAGTCTGGCCGGGAGCGAAGGGGGTGCATCTCCGGTGGTACAGCGCATCGATGTCACAGGTGCCGACGGCGTACGCCTGGCCGCCTGGGAGTTCCGGGACCCGCCCGCCGAGCCACGGAAACCGGCGGTCCTGTTACTCCACGGTCTGATGGGCCGCGCCCTCCACTGGGCCGGCACCGCGCGCTGGCTGGGCGAGCACCGCCGGGTCATCGCCCTCGACCAGCGCGGCCACGGCCACAGCGGCCATCCCGCCCCCGGCCCCGACCGGCCCGCGCGCCTGAGCCGCGAGGCCTTCGTCGCCGACGCCGAGGCCGTCGTCGAACAGCTCGGGCTCGGCCCCGTCATCCTCATCGGCCACTCCATGGGCGCCCTCACCGGCTGGCAGCTCGCCGCCCGGCGCCCCGATCTGGTCCAGGCCCTGGTCATCTGCGACATGCGGGCCTCCGCGCTCGGCGAGGCCTCGCAGCAGGAGTGGCAGGAGTGGTTCCGCCGCTGGCCGCTGCCCTTTCCCACGCAGGACGCCGCCCGCCGCTGGTTTGGCGAGGACGACCCCCGGGTCGAGCGCCCCGACCCCGGCCGGGGCGCCTTCTTCGCCGAGGTGATGCACCGGGCCCCGGACGGCTGGCGCCCGCTCTTCTCCCGCAGCCAGATGCTGACCGTCCGCGAGACCTGGGTCCACGACGCGCACTGGGAGGAGCTGGCCCAGGTCCGCTGCCCCACCCTCGTCGTCCGCGCCCTGGACGGCGAGCTGGGCCGCGCCGAAGCCCAGGAGATGGTCCGCGTCCTCCCGGCGGGCCAGTACGCCGAGATCCCGGACGCGGGCCACTACGTCCACTACGACCAGCCGGCCGCCCTGCGCGCCGCCCTGGAACCCTTCCTGGAAGGGGCCGCCGTGTCCTAGCCCCCGGCCGTTCACCACGGCCCCGGCCCGCGCCTGGGCCCTCCAGCAACTGGACGAGCGGTTGACCCCGGCGCGGCCGGCGGACCACGCCCGCATGAGCGTGCGCACCTTCGCCCGCCGCTTCGCGGAGGAGGTCGGCAGGCCGCCGGGCCAGTGGCCAGCCCAATGCCGCGTGGACCCCGCCCGCCGCCTCCTGGAAACCACCGCCCTCCCGGTGGACCAGGTCGCCGCCCAGGCGGGCTTCGGCACCTCGGCGCCCCTGCGCCAACACCTGCCGGCCACCCTGGGCGTCTCCCCGACGCCCTACCGCCAGTCCTTGAGGCCCGCCGCCGCGACGCCCTGACCGACAGCCCCCGTTACCGTTCGGGCCATGGACCGCCTCCTCCACCTCGGCCGCACCCTCGACGACCTCGACCCGCCCCGCTGGGGCCCGCCCGCCGCCAACGCGACGGCCCTGGTCCGCAAGGTGCACGCGCTGCGGGCCGTCCCGCTGGGGGAACTCCGGCCGGCGGACCTGCGCACGCTCGTCTCCCAGCAGGTGGCCCTGCCGTACGTCCTCCCCCTCGCGGTACGCCTGCTGCTGGAGGATCCGCTGCTGGACGCGTACTTCCACGAGGGCGACCTCCTCCACGCCGCGGTGCGCGCCCCGGCCACCGCCTGGGCGGCGCTCCCCGACCTCCATGCCGCCCTCCGCGCGACGCTCACCGCCCTGCCGCCCCCGGCGATGGCGAACCTCCCCCGCGACACCGCAGAGGCCGTCGCCGCCTTCACGGCCTGAGGGGCGTCCGCGCCCCAGCGGTCGAAGGCGCCCGTCCTGCCGTCGGCGAATCCGTGGCAGCGGGGTTACGTCATGTCCAGGCTCACGACCCAGTGGCCGTACTCCTCGGCGGTGATCCCGCAGACCCGATGCCCGGACCGGGAGCGGGCGACGAACTCGATGCGCCCTTGGTCGTCGACGAGCCGGGAGACATCGGCACTGCCGCCCAGCCGCACGCGCACCCACCCGACCTCCGCGCTGCCGGTCACGACCGCCGTGAGGAGGAACGTCCCGTCGTCGCCGATGACATCCCCCTGAAGGGCGTGCCGGAGCCACAGCGCGTGCACCCCCGCGTGGTCGCCCTCAAGGGGAAAGACCGCCGCAGGCTCCACCCCGACCGCCGCCACGGCCCGCCAGGCCACGTCCACGGACGGCCCGGGCACGTCGCCCAATACCGCCTCCACCACGAGCCCGCTGCCGCGTATGAGCTCGAGAAGACCCTCTTCGCCGGTTCGCATCAGACAGCCGGCTCTCCCAGCCGGCCAGGCGTCCGGGCGGACGCCGCGTCCGGGCAAATGGACCAGAGGAGCGGCGCGCAGCCTTTCGATACCGCCTCGGCGCGCGGACCGCGATCGGCGGCGAGCCCCGTCGTGTCGGAGCTCGTAGGGGTGCTCACCGGAAACTCCATACGCTGTCCGTCACTCGTGCAGGAGGTCGTGGACGTACTCGGACAGGTCTGCCGGGAGCGGCCGCCCTTCGAGTTCCTTCAGGTACGACACGGAGACCTCGTCCGCGAGCGCGCCCAGCGCGAGGAGGGCGTTGAGCTGGGCCTCCAGTGCGGTCGCGTCGGACTCGGAGCAGGCAGCGACGGCCAGGACGCCTGCCAGGACCCGCCCGTCGGCCTCCGAGTAGCTCCCCACCCAGTCGGTCACCTGATCGGCGGTCAGCGCCCGCCGACGTGGGGACTCGGAGAGCAGGCCCTGCAGGAACATCAGGAGCTCTCCGGCCTGTACGCCGACTCCGGGCATCGTTCCGCTCCCGTCCCTCGCCCCCGTGCTCTCAGCCAAGCAGGTCATCACAGAAGGGAACCACGCCCGGCCCCCAATCGAAGGTGAATTTACGCCGGTCCCAGTCGTAACCGACTGAAATCCCGCACGCGGGGATGCCCATCTTCTGGTGCACCCAGCCGTCGGCCGACAGAGCTCGTCCTGCGGGACGTCCCCAGCCTCAGGTGGAGTCCTCGGTGCATCTGAAGGGTGCCGAGGGGGGCGACTCCCTCCAGATGTGCCGAAATCTCGGCTGGCAAGCCGAACCGCCCCTCATGAACGGGTACCTGTGGGTGAATTTCATTCCGCTCATGAGTCGCCTTCAGTGAGGGGCGCCATCATCGAGGGCTTGGAGGATCAGGTCCATGTCCTGTGACGCGGCAAGGCAGAAGTCCTGATCCTTGGTGACTTCCATCTGTGCGTGACTGAAGTCGTCTCCGTTCCTCTGCGTCTCTTCCGCGAGCCGGGTGGGGAGGATGAGCCAGTTCTTCACGGCCTTGAACTCCCAGCTGACACGGCGGGGGGCGTATCGCGTTGCCGCCTCGAAGGTGGGAATGAATTCTTCGTGAGGATCCGCGAATCTCCAGCCGAGGTGCGTGATCTGCAGGTGTCCCAGTCGAGGGTGTCGCTCAAGGGGATGACGGAACCAGGAGAGCGGTGCGAATCGCTCCAGTATTCCCTTGGCGCGCAGGGATCTACCGGATTGGAATGTTTCACCGTTCGGGTTCATTTCCGCCATGTCCTTCTAGTGTGGGGGTTCGCTATACTGTATTCGCCATCGAGCCGGATGACCCGCTCGCCTTGGTTTTCGGCGCGGAGGGCGCGTTCGTAATCGCCAAGGGGAATGGGGTTTGGTGATAGCGTTGGGTCGTAGGCGTATCGGCCGTCTGTGTAAATCTGGTGAAATAGATAGTCCTCGAGCCTTTCGCCGCCGAGCTCCGGTGTTCTGATGGTTCCGGACGGAGTCACGTAGTGAACGATTTTACCTTCGCCGGATGCGTGACGCTGAATGAAGGCGGATATTTCGGTGCAGTCGATTTCGCTGCCCTTAGGCGCCGCCCGCATAGCTTCGGTGAGAGCAGCACTCGGGGGGTGGTCCGGGTGTGGCTTCCTGAAATCGTAGGGCCCCCTGGGGCATTCCTCTGGGGAGAGGCCCAAGGGGTCCGAACCGAGGTGGGGGTTGTGGACGTACGTCGCCGGATTGGGGGCGGGAGCGAGGCCCAGGGGGTCAGGCGTGAGGTAGCGGGCGGTCTCGGGGTCGTACGTGCGGAAGAAGTTGTGGTGGAGCCCGGTTTCCCGGTCGAAGTACTGGCCCGGGAAACGAAGAGGGGTGTAGGCGGTGGCGCTCCTCTTCCAGGAGGTGTCGCCCCAGAGCGTGGCGCGAGATTGCCACGCCACCTGCCCCGATTCGTCGATCAGCTCCTTCGGGGTTCCGATGAGGTCGGTGACGATGGCGAAGAACCGATCGTCGGTGGAGCCTGTGGCGGTCTCTGCCTGAGTGAGGGGATGTAGACCGTGATGGGTCCACGTCAGGGTGAGAGGCTCTGAGCTCTGTTCGCAGAGGGTTGTCCCGTCCCAGGTGAACAGGGTCTCTTCAGCGACCTCACCGGCAGGCGTGAGACGTTCCTTCGCGACGCGACGAGAGAGAGCGTCGTAGCGATAACGCCACCGAGTGCCGTCGGGTGTGGTGACGGCACTCATGCGGTCTTCCGCGTCCCATTCGAAGTGCCAGGTGTCGGGCTTGCGGGACAGTCGCGTCTTCTGGCGGAGGACGGTGCGCCCGAGAGAGTCATACTCGAAGCGGACGGTGCCGGCGGTTGTGACACGGGTGCCGGAGTACGCACGGGCGCCCTGTGGTTCGACTCCGCGGTGGTGAGGGGGCCAGCTGGCGTGGACCTGGTTGCCAGCGGTGTCGTAGGCGTAGCGCTCCGCCCAGTTCGTGGCATCGACCGCAGTGACGCGTGACGTCGAGTCCAGGGTGAAGGTACTCGGACCGGCGAGGGCGTCATCGACCGAGGTGAGTGCTCCGTCGGCGCGGTACCGATAGCCGCGCCTCTGGAGGGTGTGACCATCCTGACCGGTCACATGCTGGTCGGTGAGGCGACCGAGCTGGTCGTAGCTGTGGGCCAAGGACACCGCTGAGCTCATGGTCCGGGATAGCTCATGCCCTGCGGCATCCCGCTCGAAGGTCAGCCTGCGGCCCGATGCCGTCAGAGTGGCGCGGCGCCCTGCAGCGTCGTACGTCCAACGGGATTGTGCCCCGGACGGTGTGGTCCGGCCGTCTCTGCGGCCGAGATCGTCATATGTGTACGAGAGCGTCCGACCGTCAACGGTCTGCGACACGAGACGACCGTGTTGATCACGATCGAAGGTGAGGGTCGTGCCGTCCGGCGAGATGGCGCGATAGAGCTCGTCGAACACGTCGTGTTCGTATGACGTGACGCCGTCCGCCGTCTCCTTGCGCGTCACCTGGGCCATGGAGTTGTACGTGTACGTCGTTGTGGCGCCGAGGGTGTTCGTTCGCCAGTTCAGGCGGCCTGCCGCGTCGTACCCGTACGTGAGGGTGCGGCCGTCGAAGTCCGTTTCGCGGGACAGGCGGCCCGCGCCGTCGTAGGCGTACGTCCACGTCAGGCCCTGGGGGTTCGTGACGCGCGTGAGGCGGAGTTGCGTGTCGTGGTCGAAGGTGTAGCGGGCGCCGTCGGGGCCGGTGCGGGCGGTGAGGAGGTCGAAGTCGCCGTACTCGGAGACCGTGACGCCGCCGATCGCGTCCGTGTGGGTCAGGCAGTTGCCCTCGCCGTCGTAGGTCCAGGATTCCGCGGTGCCGTCGGGGTTCTCCCGGCGGAGGAGGCGGCCCTCCACGCTCCAGGCCAGGCGGGTGGTGTGGCCCAGGGGGTCCGTGACCGCGGTCGGACGGCCGAAGGGGTCGCGCTCGTAGGTGGTGGTCGCGCCCAGGGGGTCCGTGGTGGCCGACACCTGGCCCGTGCGGTCGCACTGCACCGTCGTGGTGTGGCCCAGGGCGTTCGTCACCGCCGACAGGTGGCCGTGGGTGTCGTACGCGAAGCGGGTCGTGGTGCCGTCCGGGGCGGTGTACGAGGTGCGGTTGCCGACGGCGTCGTACGTGGTGAGGTGGACGCGGCCGTCCGGCTGGATGATCTTCAGCGGCTGGCCGAAGGCGTTGTATTCCGCCCGGACAGTGCGGCCGTCCGGGCGGGTCACCGTCGTCAGGCGGCCGTCCTCGTCGTACGTGAAGTGCGTCGTGTGGCCGAGGGGATCCGTGCGGCTCAGGAGGCGGTTGTAGGCGTCGTACGTGGACCGCGTCGTCGCGCCCGTGGGGTCGGTCTCGGCGGTGACCTGCGCCCGCTCGTTGATCAGGAAACGGGTGGTGTGGCCCAGGGAGTCGGTGAGGGTGGTGAGGCCCGGCTCGTACGCGAAGCGGATGTTCAGGTGCCCGTTGGTGCCCGACTGTGCGGTGCAACGGTGCTGGTCGTCGTAGACGTAGTCGAAGTGCCGGTCGTTGGAGTCGGTCCAGGACGTCATCCGGCCGAGCTCGTCGTAGCCGAAACGGAGCGGGCGGCCACAGGAGTTGGTGACCGCCGTGAGGTGGCCGTCCGTGTACGCGTACCGCAGGATCCGCGTGCCGTCGGCGAGGGACAGGGCCGTGATCCGGCCCTCCGCCGAGGCGAGGCGGAGTTCGTATCCACCGCTGTGGACGAGAGAGGCTGGGGCGCCGGACTCGTCGTAGTCGAAGGTGATCCAGGCGCCCGACCGGTCTTCGAGCTGGAGGAGGCGGCCGTCCTCGCAGAAGTGGCGGACGTGGCCGGTCTCCGGGTCCGTGACCGTGTACCCGCCGTCCGCGTCGAGGGTCAGGGGCCAGCGCTGCCCGTGGTCGGGGAGTACGGGGATCCCCGGCTCGGGGTGCGGGTAGGCGAGCAGGCTGCCGTCCTCGCGGACGAGCACCAGCCCGTCCTCGTCGCGTTCCAGGCGCTGGTCCACGGTCGACGCCCACGACGGGCCGAACCAGCGTCCCGCCCGGTACGAGGACTCGAAGGTGCGGGTGAAGACGAGGGGGAGGGGGCCCGGGAGGACGACGTCGGTCTGCGGCAGGACCATGCGTCCCGTCGCCACGTCGACCGGGTCCTCGCGGCACACCTTCTGCTCCTGGGAGCGGGCGGAGGCCTCCGGCTGCGCCTGCTGGGCCGCGCGGGCCTCCTTGGCGGCCGCGCTCCCCGCCGCCTCCTCCGCCACCCGTGCCCCGGCGCGGGCCCCCTTGGCCGCACCGCCGAAGCCTTCCGTGCCCAGCAGCTCCGGCAGGAGCCGGCCGGTGCCCTCGGCGAAGTCGGTCCGGAAGGGTTCGACGAAGGCGTTGGCGATGCGGTCGGGGTGGGCGGGGGCCGAGACCAGACCGGCCAGTGTCATGCCGAGGTTCTGCTGGTACTCGGCGGGGTGGGTCAGGTTGTAGCTGTCGAACGGGGACACGCTGCGGGCGAAGTCGATCACCCCGGCGGTTCCCTTGACGACCCCTCCGCCGAAGTGGGAGAGCTCCACGGACGCGGCGGCGGCGTGGTCGGTGACCGCGGCCATGGCCTTCTCGCGCGGCGAGGGCTTGGCCGGGGCGTGTTCCATCGCGGCCGAGAGGGCGGACGCCGCGCCGGCGGCGGCCTCGTCGCGCTGCCGGCGGGCTTCCGTGAGGATCTCCTGGGCGGCCTTGGCCTCCGCGGCCCCGACGTTGTCCGGCCTGGTTGGCACCGGCCCCGGGTTCTTTCCCGACTTGGCGGTGGCCTGGTAGGTGTCGACGGCCTTGGCGTAGGCGCTGGCGGCGTCCTCGTGGGCCTTGAGGGCCTTCCGGTACAGCTCGACGGCCTGGGCCGCCTGCTTCTGGGCCCACTCCACCGTGTCCGCGTACCGGGTGAGCGCGTCCCCCGCCTTCTGGCAGGCCTCGGCGGCGTGCAGCCACTTGGCCGGATGTACGGCGAACGCCCCGCGGAACGCGTCGGCCGCCGCGCCCTTCCAGCTGCCGGCGTCCAGCGCCTTCATGCCCTGGCCGACCTTGTCGAACGAGGCCTGGAAGTCCTTCATGTGCGAGGCCGAGGCGCGGAGGGCGGCCGGTGAGCCGTGTACGAGTTCGTCGGCCTGCTCGGTCTGGCCCAGCTGCTGTTCGGCCACGGACGCGCCGAGCCGGGAGGCGAGGCCGTCGCCGAGGTCCTCGATGTCGTCGGCCCAGCGGTCCTTGCCGGCCTTGTGGAGGATGCCGCCGATCTCGTCGGTGGCCCTGTCGACGCCTTCGCCGGCCTTCTTCTTCGCGGCGGTCCAGACGGTGCCCAGCTGCCCCAGGCCCTTGTCCGCGAGGGCTTCCCAGTCGGTCACCGCTGCTCACCGCCGTCCCGGTCGCGGCTGAGCTCGGCGAGCTTGGAGGGGTCGATCTCCCGGCGCGGGGCGATGTCCTCCCAGGCCTGTGCCCAGGCCCGGTCGGTGGCCTCCTTGGACTTGAGGGCCGACTCGGCGCTGAAGTCGGCGTCCCGGAAGCTGGTGTAGGGATTGGAAGCGAGGACCTCGCCCCAGTCCTTGCCCGTGACCTCCTGCTCGGACGCGTGCGGATCGCCGCCGAGGACGGCGTTGGCCATGACCTTGAAACCGCCCTGGATGTACTGGTCCTGCTCGTGGACCAGGCCGGCCGACAGGCCCACGCCCGCCGCGAACCCGTTCGCCTCCTGGACCAGCGCGCGCACTCCCCAGCCCCACCGCTCGCAGAACGCGTCCAGCATGGTGGTCAGGGCCTCGTGGCCGGTCTGCATGCCCGAGAGCTTCAGCTCCGTGAAGCCGCCGCCCATGCTCGCCGTTCCGACCGAGCCGAGCTCCTTCAGCTCCGACAGGGTGTCCGTGATGCCCTTGGCGATCTGTCCCAGTGCCGCCTTCGACACATCGAGTTCGCCCTGCTCGCCGCTCATGCCGTCGCCCCGCCGTCCAGCGCGGCGGAGTCGGGCACGATCCCGCGTACGGGCGGGAACACCGTGCCGTCGGGACCCGCCGGGTCCAGCGCGACCCCGCACGGGAAGTCCAGCGCCGGTATCACCTCGTCCAGCAGCCAGGCCCCGGGCACCCGCCGGAAGTCCCACGCGCGGTCCGTCTCGTCCCGGGCCTGGGCGAAGCGTGCCAGCGCCTCCTCGTCCGAGAAGGCGCAGATCCAGTCCAGGCCGCCGAGCGGGGCCGTCCACAGCCCGCCGTGCTCGTCGTGCGGAACGAGCGCCACCCGGCCGCGGAACTCCGCCAGCCGGTCCCGCGCCGGCGGCCCGCCCACAGCCGTCGGCGTCTGCTCGGCGGTGGCCCTGCCGGCCGCCTCGGCGCGCAGCCGGCCCCACTCCTCGTCGAACCCCACGCGGAACTCCCCCCACAAACCCGGCAATCGAACGAACTTTTGCAGGACGCGGGGGCCTGGGCAAATGCGGTCCAGCGACGGTGCGCGGATTCGGACAGGGGTCCGGACGAGGGTCCGGACGAGGGTCCGGGCAGGGGTGCGGAGTGGGGGAAGGGGGGCGACGGGGGGTGGTCCGTCGCCCCCCTTCGGGGTGTGCAGGGGTGGGTCAGCCCTTGCTGACCGCCGTCAGGATCTCCGGGAGCTTGCGGAAGACCGTCGGGGCCGCCAGGCGCAGGCCCGCCCAGGTGACCAGGAGGCCCCAGGCGGTGCCGAGCGGGAGGGCGAGCAGGCCGAGGGTGCCGGGGTCGTCCGACAGGCTGACGTACACCGTCAGGCCGATCACCGGGGAGCAGATCAGCGCGGACGACACCATGCCGCCGACGATGCCCAGCCAGGCCAGGCCGGCCTGTCCCGGGGCGACGTTCTTGAACGCGCCCTCCGTCGGGATGGAGTAGGGGAAGTGCGCCGAGGCCAGCGCGCCCGTGCACAGCATCGAGCCCAGCAGGGCCAGAGCCAGGCCCAGGGCGGCCGGGAAGGCGGCCCAGTCGCCCACCAGGGCGGCGGTGGCCACCGTGACGAGGAGCGTGTACGGGACGGTGACCAGCGCCAGCGCGCCGGCACGGGCGCGGAGTTCACCGAACGCGTCGCGCGGCGAGGCGATGGTCTGGGCGACCATCCAGAAGGCGGAGGTGTCCTGCCCGAACTGGTTGTACATCTGGATGCCGAGCATCCCCGCGCCGAAGCAGGCCAGGTACACCGAGCCGGTGCCCTGGAGGGCGTTGAAGACGGGGACGATCGCGCCGACCGCCAGCGAGGACACCCAGGCCGACTTCGTCTTCGGGTCGCGGACGGCGTAGCGCAGCGTGCGCCGCATGACCGCGCCGGTGCGCCCGCCCGGCAGGAGGGACCAGAAGCCGCCGGCGCCGCCGCGGTCCTTCTCGGGCTTCGCGGCCGCGAGGGTGGAGCCGTCCGGGGTGACCATCAGGCTGGTCAGGCCGCGCTCCCAGAACCACAGGAGGCCGGCCAGGGCGGCGAGGGTGAGGGCGAGCTGCGCGGCGGCCACGCCGTACGAGCCCCGGCTCGCGGAGTCCACCATGCCGACGGCCGTCGCCGGCGGAAGCCAGCGCACGACGGCCTCGACCGGCTCCAGGGCGGTCAGGCCGCCCTGCTTGAACAGGCTCTGGCTGGCGAAGTTGACGACCTGGGCGCCGATCGCGATCAGCAGGCCGCTGAGCACCGCGAGGTCGCGTCCCTTGCGGCTGGACAGCAGCCGGACGTTCGCCGTGGCCACGGCGCGGGCCAGGGTCACGCAGCCCAGCAGCAGGAGCGGGGCGCCCACGACGGCGGCGGTGATGCCGGCCGCGCCGTGCGCCACCGCGGCCGCCGAGCCGGCGGCGATGCAGAGCGTGAACAGCGGGCCGGTGCCGATGAGCGAGGAGGCCAGCAGGGCCCGTACGAGCGGACGCGGGCGCAGCGGCAGCATCACCAGCCGGCTCGGGTCGAGGGTCTCGTCGCCGGTCGGGAAGAGCAGCGGCATCACGGTCCAGCCGAGCGCGAGGATCGCGGCCAGCAGGACGACGACGGTCCCGGCGTGGACGTGGCCGTGCAGCATGGCCAGGCACAGGGTGACGAAGAGGGAGAACAGCAGCGAGATCACCAGGCTGGCGATCCACACGGCCTTGCGCTTCGAGGAACCCTTGAGGCCGTTGCGCACCAGGGAGAGCTTGAGGCGGACGAACAGCGAGGTGACGGAGGGCCCGGAGGCCGTGGCGGCGGTGCTCATCGTGCGCCGCCGAGCCAGTCGAGGGAGTCGCCGGCGGCGTGGCCGCGGGCGCCGACGAGTTCGAGGAAGGCTGCCTGGAGGGAGGGCGCGGAGCCCCGTACGTCGGCCAGCGGGCCGGCGGCGCGGATCTGGCCGCCCGCCATGACGGCCACCCAGTCGCAGAGCGATTCGACGAGCTCCATCACGTGGGAGGAGAAGACGACGGTCGCACCGGACGCGGTGTAACGTTCCAGCACCCCGCGGATGGTCTGCGCCGACACCGGGTCCACGCCCTCGAACGGCTCGTCCAGGAAGAGGACTTCGGGGTTGTGCAGCAGTGCCGCGGCGAGGCCGATCTTCTTGCGCATGCCCGTCGAGTAGTCGACGACGAGCTTGTGCTGGGAGCCGGCGAGGTCGAGCACGTCCAGCAGCTGCGTGGCCCGCTTGTCGGTCTCCTCGCCCGGCAGGCCGCGCAACCGGCCCATGTAGCCGAGGAGTTCACGGCCGGAGAGGCGCTCGAACATGCGCAGCCCCTCGGGCAGGACGCCGATGCGGCTCTTGACCTCGACCGGGTCGGCCCACACGTCGTGCCCGGCGACGACCACCCGGCCCGCGTCCGGGCGCAGCAGCCCGGTCACCATGGACAGGGTGGTCGTCTTCCCGGCGCCGTTCGGGCCGACGAGGCCGACGAAGCGGCCGGCCGGCAGCTCCAGGTCGATGCCCGCGACGGCGACCTGTTCGCCGAAGCGCTTCCACAGCCCTTCCACGCGTACGGCGGCCGCGGGCTGCGCGGATCGCGCGCCGCCACTCGTGCCCCCGTCGGTCCCGCCGTCCGTACCGCCTGCCGCATAACCCTGGTCCGGCATGCGCCTGCCTCTCGTTCTGTTCCCCGTGGTCGTACTTTCCTCACGATAGGAGGAGGGGAGAGGCGTCAGAAGTTACGAATGTCATGAGCTTGCGGACACGTATGTCAGCAGGCACAGGTCAGCAGGCGGAGGTCAGCCGGCGGCGGGGTGGAACGGGTTCACGCGGTGCGGCGGTTGCGGGCCGCGGCCGCCTCGCTGCCGCAGGCGTACGCGAGCGCGTCGATCAGCTCCTCGGTGTCCGGCAGCCACCGGTTCGCGGGGGTGGGCTTGCGGGCCCACTGGACCGGGCCCCTGCCGCCGTAGCGGGTCGGCGGCGCCGCCACGTACTGGCCCTCGCCGCGCGTGACGAGGTCGATGGCGTGCGGCAGCCAGCCCAGCTTGCGCACCAGGTCCGGTACCTTCGCGCCGGCGCCCGGCAGGACGAAGAACAGCATCCGGTGGTCGGGGGTCAGGGCGACCGGGCCCAGGGTCCGCTCGTGGCGTTCCAGCCGGGCCAGTGCGAGGAACCCGGCGGAGTCCGGTACGTCGAGCGCGTCGAAGGTGCGGCCCGTCGGCATCAGGATGGAGGCGCCGGGGTGCTTGCCCCAGATCCGGCGCACGCCCACCGCGCTGCCCGTGGCCAGCGACTGCCAGTCCTTGACCGAGGGGTGGGCGCCGGGCGCCGGGCAGTCGGCCACCCCGCAGGAGCACACCTCCCGGCCGTCGCCGGGCTCCAGCCACGTCCCGGCGAAGACGTCCCAGTGGCGTTCTTCCACGTACCGCACGGCGTGGTCCAGCAGCTGGTCGCCGCGCTGCTGGGGGATGGGGGCGGTCTCCGTGACTGTGATGGTCTCTTCCACGCCCCTCACAACTCCCGGGGGCCTGGCGGGTTACGGGCGTAAACCAGCCGGTGGGCGCTGCATCGATCCTGCATACGGGGCGCACGGGTGCATGTGCGGGGGCGCGTGGGAGGCCGGGGCGCGGCCGATGGGTAACGACACGTCGCAGAGCGGAAGATTCTCGGCACTTCAGGCGGGAAGTGATCATTCCAACGATCACCCGCGGCCTCAGGGGGTTTTCATGGCAGCCAGGCCTCTCGTAGCGCGCCAGCCGAACGAACGGCTGCAGTCGCTCATCCAGGAAGCCGGGTGCTCCAACGCCGGGCTCGCACGGCGCGTCAACATGTGCGGGGCCGAGCACGGCCTCGATCTCCGCTACGACAAGACCTCGGTCGCCCGCTGGCTGCGCGGCCAGCAGCCGCGCGGCCGGGCCCCCGGCATCATCGCCGAGGCCCTCGGCCGCAAGCTGGGCCGGACCGTCACCATCGACGAGATCGGCATGGCCAACGGGAAGAACCTCGCCTCCGGGGTCGGCCTGCAGTTCTCCCCGACCGTCATCGGCGCCATCGAGCAGGTCTGCGAGCTGTGGCGCAGCGACGTGGGGCGCCGCGACTTCCTCTCCGGGTCGAGCGTGGCGGCCTCCGCCCTGGTCGAGCCGAGCCGCGACTGGCTGATCACCGGTGCCGACCCGCAGGTGGCGCGCAACGCCGGGGCGCGGGTGGGCATGCCGGACGTGGAGGCGGTACGGGCGACCACCGAGGCGCTGACCGACCTCGACCACCGTTTCGGCAGCGGGCACGTGCGGCCGGTGGTGGTGCACTACCTCAACTCGGTGGTCTCGGGGCTGATCGCGGGCTCGTACCGGGAGCCGGTGGGGCGGGCCCTGTTCGCGGCGGTGGCCCGGCTCACCGAGCTGGCCGGCTACATGGCGGTGGACACCGGGCAGCCGGGTCTGGCCCAGCGCTACTACATCCAGGCCCTGCGGATGGCGCAGGCGGCGGGCGACCGCGCGTACGGGGGCTACGTCCTGGCGGCGTCGATGAGCCACCTCGCCGCCGAGCTGGGCAACCCGCGGGAGATCGCGCAGCTGGCGCGGGCCGCGCAGGAGGGCACGCGGGGGCAGGTCACGCCGCGGGTGGAGGCCATGTTCTACGCCGCCGAGGCGCGCGGGCACGCGCTGCTGGGCGACGCCCGGGCCGCGGCGGTGCTGTCGGGCCGGGCGGTGTCGGCGCTGGAGCGGGCGGAGCCGGAGTCCGGCGACGACCCGGTGTGGATCCGCCACTTCGACCAGGCCTACCTGGCGGACGAGCTGGCGCACTGCCACCGGGACCTGGGGCAGGCCGACGCGGCGGGCCGGCGGGCTGAGGAGGCGCTGCGCCACCTGCCCGCGACGAAGGCGCGCCGCCGGGCGATCGGGCTGCTGCTGCTGGCGGCCTCGCAGGTGCAGCGGCGGGAGGTGGAGCAGGCCTGCCAGACGGCGACGAAGGCCGCCGAACTGCTGGGCTCGCTGCGCTCGCGCCGGGGCGCGGAGTACCTGGACGACTTCCGCGCGCGGCTGGAGCCGTACCGGGAGGAACCGGCCGTCCGGGAGTTCGGGGCGAGGCTGGAGGTCCAGGCGGCCTGACGTGATCACGGCGTCACCGGGTAGCTTGATGCGACGGTTCCGTGGGTTCGGGCCGGTCGCAGAAGGCAGAAGGAGTCCCGGTGACGGAGAACGGACAAGGGGGCGTCCCCCAGCCCGGGACGCCGCATCAGGCGCAGCCGGTGCCGGCTCCCGGCTACCCGCAGCAGCCGGGGCCGCAGCCCGGCGAGGCGTGGGGCACGCCGCCCGCGTACGGGTATCCGGCCGCGCAGGACCCGCAGGCGGCGCCGGCCGCGCAGCAGTACTCCGGGCCGTACGAGTCCGCGTACGAGCCGCCCCCGCAGCCGGGGCAGCCCGCGTACGGGTACCCGCCGCCGGCCGGCCACGTCGTCGGCCCGGGTTTCGAGGGGCCGGGGGACCCGCACGGCTACGGCTACCCGCCGCTGCCGGACGCGGCGACGCAGTACATCCCGCCGGTGCCGGCGCAGCCGCACGAGCAGGCGACGCAGTACATCGCCCCGGTGCAGGCGGGTCCGGGGGCGCCCCACGAGCAGGCGACGCAGTACATCCCGCCGGTGCAGGCGGGTCCGGGGGCGCCCCACGAGCAGGCGACGCAGTACATCCCGCCGGTGCAGGCGGGTCCGGCGCAGCCCCACGAGCAGGCGACGCAGTACATCCCGCCGGTGCCGGCGGGTCCGGCGCAGCCCCACGAGCAGGCGACCCAGTACATCCCCCCGGTGCCGGCGGGTCCGGCGCAGCCGCACGAGCAGGCGACGCAGTACATCCCCCCGGTGCCGGCCGCCGGGCTGCACGAGCAGGCCACGCAGCACATCGCCCAGGTCCCGGCCGCCGCCGACGACGCGGCGACGCAGTACATCCCGCCCGTTCCCGCCGGAGCGGCTCCCTCGGCGGCCGCCGCCGAGGGGTTCGACGCGCTGTTCCGGGCCGACGGGGACGCCGGTGCCGCCGGGCACACCCAGCAGCTGCCGCCGGTCCGGGATCCGGGACCGCGCCGGACACCGCCGCCCGCCCCGCCCCAGCGGCACGGGCAGCCGCCGCAGCAGCAGTACGCGCCCCCGCCGCCCCCGCCGCCCGCGCCCGCGCGCCGGATCCCGCCGGCCGTGATCGCGGCGGCGGTGTTCGGGCTGGTCGTGGCCGGGCTCGGGGTGGGCGCCCTGCTCAGCGACGGCAAGGCCCAGAACACCGACCCGGGCGCGGTGGCCCCGGCCGCCAGCGGCTCCGCGAACTCGGGCGCGGCTCCGGGCGAGGGGGCGGTGGACCCGGCGCGCCCGCAGGCCGTCCAGCTCGACAAGCTGCTGGAGGACGCCAGCGACAGCCGGACCGCGGTGATCAAGGCCGTCGACGACATCAAGGACTGCCGGAACCTGACGCAGGCCGCCCAGGACCTGCGCGAGGCCGCCCGGCAGCGCGAGGGGCTGGTCACCCGGCTCCAGGAGCTCAAGATCGACCTGCTCCCGAACCACGCCCGTCTCTCGGCGAGCCTGACGAAGGCGTGGAAGGCGTCGGCGGACGCCGACAACAGCTACGCGGACTGGGCGGACGACGTCTCCCGCGACAAGGGCGGCTGCGGCAACGGCAAGGACGACAAGGACGACAAGGGCGACAAGGACGGCAAGGCCAAGGTGACGGACGACGCGCAGGACGGCAACAAGTCCAGCGCCGAGGCCACCCGGGCCAAGGAGTCGGCGGCGACCATGTGGAACACGATCGCCGCCAAGTACGGCCTCACCAAGCGGGACAAGTCCCAGCTGTGACGGACGGCCGCCCCGCCCGGGTCAGGCCGAGCGGGGGGCCTGTTCCAGGGTCGGGGTCATGTCGAGGTTCTGCTCGCCGAGCTGGGCGACCAGGCGGCCCGACTGGACGGTCTGGAAGCTGACCCGGCCGTTGACCAGGCGCGGGAACCCGGCGACGGCGCGCATGTCCTGGTAGCGCCAGCTCAGCTCGGGGGTGAGGTTGCCGGTCTGGACGCCCGGGGAATGGTTGAGGGCCCGGGTGAGCTTGCGGGCGGTGATGTCCTCGTCGCTCTTGAAGCGCTGGACGATCTGGTTGAGGACGTTGTACGCGATCCAGGTGGTCTGGGCGCCGCTGTCGTCGGGGTCCACGGTGTCGTCGCCGAAGGCCTGGTCGGCGATCACCTTGCGCATCGGCGCCCACAGCGGGTCGGTGGAGACCGGGTACCAGCTGGTGACGTAGGCGCCCTCGAAGGGGCTCTCCTTGCCGCCGGTGCGGTCCACCAGGGCCTGGCTGATGCTGCCGAGGACGGAGGAGATCTGCGTCTTGTGCTGGGTGTCGACGCGGCGGAAGGCGTCGAAGAAGATCTCGGTGCGCTCGCCGAGGACGGCCGTCACGCAGCTCTTGTCCTTGCCGGTGTCGGCGGCCGGGGCCTTCGCGGACTTGGAGTCCTTGGGGTCCTTGGGGTCCTTGGACGGGGATGCGGATCCGGCAGCGGATGCGGAGGGAGCGGGGGGCGGGGCCGTGGCCGGCGTCGTCGTGGGGGCGGCGGCCGGGGCCGACGGGGTGCCGGTCAGGGCCTCGCGGGCCTGCGGCTTGAAGTCGGCGGAGTCCTCGGCGGCACGGATGTCGTCGGCCTCGGGCATGCCGTTGGCCTTGAGCCCCGCGTTCAGCAGGACCGGCATGGTGTCGCCCGCGAGGGTGTCAGGGCGGACCAGGGAGACCTGGGAGCAGGCCTTGCCGAGCTGGTGGCCGGCCCCGGCGAGCAGCGCGGGCTGGCCGCCGTTGACCGGGAACGACAGGGTGCTCTGGAACTCCTCGGGCGAGACCCCGTAGCCGCCGATGAACGGGATGCCCTCGGCCTCCAGCGGGGCCATGAAGGCGCGGCCGTGCTGGCTGTAGGAGCCGACGACGGCGACGGCCTTCTCGGTGATGGCCTTGCGGGCGCAGTCGGCGGCGCCGGTGGCGGTGTTCTTCTCGTTGCAGGTGATGACGCGCAGTTTGCGGCCCTTTATGCCCCCGTTGGCGTTCACCCACCGTTCGTAGGCCTTGGCCATGCCCGGCATTCCTGCCATATTGGTCGCTTTTGTTCCGATGGGTGCGAAGGTCATGACCGTGAGGGAGTCCCCGGAGCCCCCCGTGCCGCCGGGGACCACCCCGCACGCCGTGGTGAGACACGCGCCCGTCGCCACGGCAATCAGCAGGCGGGACAGGGAAGTTGCGCGTCGGTGATGGGTCATGTCCACCGACCCTTCCGCCCCGCGGGTAACTCGGCGATGAGATGGACACAACAAACGGTGACGCCGAGGTGAATTGCGGGGGCGCGGTCGCACACAGGTGCTTCAAGATCGCACTACTCGGGAACGTACGATCGAAAGCGTGACATTCGCCCAAGGTTCGAAGAACTCTTCCCGCCGCGGCGGCCGCTCCTCCACCATGGGCGGCATGCCCCTCAACGACATGCCGTGGTGGCGCTGGCGCAGCAACGTGCGCTCGGCGCTGCACATGCTCTCCGACCCGCTGTTCCAGGAAGAGGTCTGGGTCGCGGGCGCAGAAGGGTACGGCGACGTCACCGACGCCGTGTACCGGCTCGTCGAGGACACCTGGCTCGACAGCTGGTCCGCCGACAAGTACGTGGGCACGATCTTCCGCGACGCGCAGGAGGCGGCCCTGGTCGACCACGTGGTGCTGCGGGTGCTGCGGATCCTGCACCAGGTCGGTCCCGACGCGCACGTCTCCGCGTACCTCGGCCACCAGGACTGGCCCGAGGCGGTCCGGGCGGCGCGCGAGGCGCACGTACGGATGTCGACGGCGGACGGGGAGGACCCGGACGACCGGCCGACCTCCGTCGACGTGCTGAAAACGCTGACCCGCGTGGTGTGAAAGGCTGTGCCGTCATGAGCGCAGACCCACAGTCCCAGGCCCAGCCCGAGGCCCAGGCCCAGTACGTCCTGACCGTCTCCTGCCCCGACAAGCAGGGCATCGTGCACGCCGTGTCGAGCTACCTCTTCATGACCGGCTGCAACATCGTGGACAGTCAGCAGTTCGGAGACCGGGAGACCGGGCTCTTCTTCATGCGGGTGCACTTCGAGGCCGAGTCCGCCGTGACGGTGGAGAAGCTGCGCGCCAGCTTCGCCGCGATCGGCGACTCCTTCCGGATGGACTGGCAGATCCACCGCTCCGACGAGCGGATGCGGATCGTACTGATGGTGTCGAAGTTCGGGCACTGCCTGAACGACCTGCTCTTCCGCTCCCGGATCGGCGCGCTGCCGGTGGAGATCGCGGCGGTGGTCTCGAACCACACCGACTTCGCCGAGCTGGTCGGCTCGTACGACATCCCCTTCGTGCACATCCCGGTCACCAAGGACACCAAGGCGGACGCCGAGGCGCGGCTCCTGGAGCTGGTGCGCGAGGAGAACGTGGAGCTGGTGGTGCTCGCCCGCTACATGCAGGTGCTGTCGGACACCCTGTGCAAGGAGCTCAGCGGGCGGATCATCAACATCCACCACTCCTTCCTGCCGAGCTTCAAGGGCGCGAAGCCGTACCACCAGGCGCACGCGCGCGGTGTGAAGCTGATCGGCGCCACCGCCCACTACGTGACGGCCGACCTCGACGAGGGCCCGATCATCGAGCAGGAGGTCGAGCGGGTCGGCCACGAGGTCACCCCGGACCAGCTGGTCGCCATCGGCCGCGACGTGGAGTGCCAGGCGCTGGCGCGGGCCGTGAAGTGGCACAGCGAGCACCGGGTCCTGCTGAACGGCTCCCGGACCGTCGTCTTCGCGTAGGGGGTCTTGGGCGGGCCGCGACGCCTAGGCCGTGTCTTCCGGATCTTGCCTGACCCGCGCCGCCCGGCACCGCACCTCGCCGCGTTGGCGGAGCACCCGAGTACGTCCAGTACAAGGGCGCCCCGCCAACGCGCCGAGGCACGGCACCGGACAACGCGGGCTTAACCGGCAAGATCCGAAAGACACGGCCTACGTGGCGGCGGCCCAGCCGCCCAGGCCGTTCACCTGGGTCCGGCCGGCCAGGGTCATCGCGTCGGTGAAGCCGAGCAGCTCGGGCGGCAGGTAGCCGGAGCGGACGCCGAGCTCCCACTGGTGGGTCTGGACCGCGAGGGCGGCCAGGGTCAGCGGGCCCAGTGGCAGCAGGGTCCGGGGCGCGGGGTCGGCCTCGGCCCGCGCGCTCTCGCGGTGGGCGGTGAGCCGGTCCGCGAGGGCCGCCTCGAAGGCCGCCCGGTCGTCGTCGAGGAGGACGCGCAGCAGCCGCTGGTCGGCGGTCAGCGGGCCGGCGGCGTCCAGGGCGGCGGCCGCCGCGGCGCGCGTGGCGGCGTCCGGCTTGCACAGGGGGACGGTCGGCCAGCCGCTGGGCAGGTGGCTGGTGCTCGGGGTGAGGTAGCCGCACAGGGCGTCCATCGCGGCGAGGTCGCCGGGCTCGGAGTACGAGGTGTGGGGCGAGTGCGGCACCCCCTTGTGGAGATCGGGGGCGCAGTCGTTGCGCAGCAGCAGGCCGATGACCTTCCGCCAGTTCCACACCAGCCCGCTGACCACCGCGGTCTCGAAGGCGTGGAGCCAGGTCCGGGCGGTGGGGGCGGCGGTGACGGCGGCGGAGAAGTCGAGGTCCTCGCTGCTGAGGGTCTCGCCGATCAGCGGGAGCGGGACCTCCTGGTCGCCGTTCGGCCAGCAGCCGACGCTGAGGGCGCCCAGGGCGCACTCCGCGGCGGTGTGCAGCGCGGTGCGGGCCTCCTCGCCGAGGCGTCCGCCCTCGGTGGTGCGGGCGGCGACGTGGTCGAGGATCTCCTCGGCCAGGCTCAGCAGCCGCTCGGGGGACGGGTCGCTCTCCAGGCGGCCGTGGCGCATCAGGGTCCGCAGGACGATGTCCTGGAGGGCCCCGGCCTTCCGCTCCTCGCCCAGCGAGTGCCGTTCCACTTCCCGTACGTGCTGCATGCCGAGCCGCCTCCCGTGATCGTTCCGGCTGGTGGCGGCACGCTATCAGCGCGCTCGGACAGTGCCCGGGGGACGGCCCCGGGCGGCTGTCGGGAGGCTGCCGGACCTCAGGCGTCGGGGTCGACGCCGCAGTAGCCGGCGAAGGCGGCCAGGATCTCGTCCTCCGAGATGCGGCCGTCGCCGTCCGTGTCCAGGGCCGAGGCGACCTGGACGGCCAGGGCGGGCTCGGTGCCGAGGACGCGCAGCACGCGGGCCGTCGCCGCGGGGCTCGCGCCGGGGCCGTCCTCGTCCGCGACGGCGATCACGGCGTGCAGGAACGGCCGGGCGATCTCCGCGAACCGCTCCGGGTTGTCCCGCAGCCGCTTCGCCGCACCGGTGACGAACTCCTCGCGGGAGACGCGCTGGTTGCCGTTGACGTCGGCGATCCCGGCCATTCCCTGCCAGAACGCCTCGGCGCCGTTGAAGACGGCCTGGCCCTTCTCCGAGCGTGCGGCCGTACCGAATTCGGCCAGCACGGCCTTCGCCGCCGTGCTGAAGTCCTCCCGGTCGATATAGCCGGAGCCGTCCTGGTCGAAGGTGGCGAATCGGGCGGCGATCTTGCGCTCGTACTCTGCGCTGTCCATGTTCGGCGTTCCGCCTTCACGTGTGCGTTGGGGCTGCGGTCGTGGTGCAGATCAAGACAGGCAGGAGCGTACGGCCTTCGTGGCCTGCGCGTTAAGCGAAGCGGTCAAGGAGGTGGCCGCATCGAACCCGCGCACGGGGAGCGCGCCGGGGCGCGTACACCTGTGCCAACGCGCTGACCCGGGCGCGGTCTAGCACGGCGGTCCCGCTTGCGGGGGGAGGTTCTCGCAAAACCGGCGCGTTCCGTCCGTTGCCCACTACATTTGACGGGTCGACACACGGCTGGAGGCACGATGGCGAAGGACGTTCCACCGCGCTGGGACCGTCGCATGCAGCAGCGCCTCGCCCGCGGTGAGGCCGCGGCGCTGGGGGAGCTCTACGACCGCTTCGCCTCGCTGGTCCACAGCCTGGCCCACCGGGTCCTCGGCGACGAGAAGGCCGCGGACCGCATCACCCGCGAGGTCTTCGGCTACATCTGGGAGAACCCGGACGCCTACGACCCCAAGCAGGGCTCCATGCGCTCCTGGGTCGCCCGGATCACCCAGGGCCAGGCCGTCGCCCGCCTGCGCCAGGCCGAACTGGGCCGCGGCTCGCGCGAGGAACTGGAGCAGAAGGTGCGCAGCGCCAACGCGGCCGCCCGCGCGGACTACATCGTCACCTCCATGCCCGCGCCCTTGCGGGCCGCCCTGGAGCTGGCGTACTTCAAGCGCCGCGACTACCGCCAGGCCGCCGCCGACCTGCAGATCAGCGAGGACGAGGCGCGGCGCAGGCTGCGGCTCGGCCTCCAGTTGCTGTCGACCGCCAACGTCCTCCCCCGGGAGGACACCGCCCCGCCCGGATACGGCCCACGCGGATACGGAACGCCCCGATGACCGGACCCTCCGAAGACACCCCCGACGACGCGTACGAGCAGCGGGCGGCCGGTCGCGCACGGATACCGGGTCCCCGCGCGGCCGGTGACGACCTGGACGCCCCCGAGACCCTGCCGGCCCCGCCGCCCTCGCACGCCGTGCTGAAGTCCCTGCTCGGCGCGTGGGCGCTCGCCGCGTGCTCCGCGGAGGAGACCCAGGCCGTCGAAGACCACCTGACCGAGTGCGCGCCCTGCGCCGAGGAGGCGCTGCGGCTGCGCGACGCGGTGGGCCTGCTGCACCCGGAGGAGAGCCTCGACCTCAAGCCGCTGCTGCGTTCGCGGGTGCTGGAGGACTGCCTGGGCAAGCGGCCCGCCCGCATCCCCGTGCCGGTGTGGGCGAACCCGTACGACACCGAGACGGCGCGGCTCGACGCGCTGCTACGGGACTTCGGCGACTCGGAGTGGCACACCCCGGTGCGGCTGAAGTGGTTCGAGGAGGAACGGCGGCGTACGCACCGCACCACGGTCGCGGGGGTGATCGGGCACCTGCTCACGGTGGACGGGCTGATCGCGACCGCGCTGGGGCTGGACGACCCGCTGGGCCCGGAGGCGCCGCCGGGCGGCCCGGCCGGACGCACCGAGCACTTCTGGAACTCCTCCCCCTACCCCGTCACCCGCAAGGTCCGCGAGCCCTGGCGGGCACAGGGGCACACGCTGGTCCGTACGGTGTCCTTCGCGGGCCGGGGCGTGGCCGAACTGGACGTGGACTACGGCGGGTTCGCGCTGCCGCTGGGGGACGCCTTCCTGGAGCGGGCCTTCGAGTGCTGGGTGCACGCCTGGGACATCGCGGAGGCGGTGGACTACCCGTACGAGCCGCCCTCGGGGCCGCACCTGCACCGGATGATCGACCTCGCTGCGCGGCTGCTGCCCGGAGCCCTGGCGGGCCGGCGCCGCTCGGGACTGGCGGCGCCGGCCCGCGGCCTGGTCGCGGCGGGCGCTCCGGGCCGGACCCTGCACCTGGAGATCGAGGGCGCGGGCGGGGGCGGCTGGGACATCGCCCTGGACTCCCCGGCCGCGAAACCGTCGCGGGAGCACACGGTGGCGGAAGTCGCCCTGGACGGGCTGGAGTTCTGCCAGCTGGCCGCCGGGCACATCTCCCCGGAGGAGGCCGCCGTCGGCCAGACCGGTGACCGGGAGGCGATCCGTGACGTGCTCTTCGCCGCGGCGTCGCTGAGCCGGCTGTAGGGCCGCGGCGGGCGGGACGCACGCGTACGCGGCTCCGGGTGAGTGGAGCCGCGTACGGGGGTGGCGGGATCAGTTGCGGGTGGCGAGCATCTGGGCGCTGCCGTCGGGGAGGCCGGCGATGGCGACCTTCTGGGCGCCCATTCCGGTGGCCCACCAGCCCTGCCAGGAGCCGTTGGCGTAGCGGGCGGCGTGGTAGGTCTTGCCGTCGTTGCCGACGGCGAGCATCTGGGTGTCGCCGCTGGGCATGCCGGTGATGGCGAGGCTGCTGGCGGCGAAGCCGGGGGCGCCGCCGTATCCGTCGACCTTGGCCCAGCCCTGGAGGGTGCCGTTGGCGGAGCGGATGTTGTGGTAGACGAGGCCGTCGTTGCCGGTGGCGAGCATCTGGGTGTCGCCGTTGGGAAGGGCGGCGATGGCGATGGCGCCGGCCTGGAAGGTGGCGGCGGTGCCGGTGCCGGGGAGGGCGTTCCAGCTGCTCCAGGTGCCGTCGACGGCGCGGACGGCGTGGTAGACGTTGCCGTCGTTGCCGACGATCAGGGTCTGGGTGGAGCCGTCGGGGAGGCCGGCGACCGCGATCTTCTTCGCCTGCCAGGAGCCCACGCCCGTCCAGCCGGCCCACGTACCGCTCTTGAAGCGGGTGTTCTGGTAGATCTTGCCGTCGTTGCCGATCGCCATGACGTGGGCGTCGCCGTTGCCCATGCCCGTCATGGCCTGGTCCTTGGCGGCGAAGGTCGCGGCGCCGCCGAAGCCGGGCAGGGCCGCCCAGCCGCTCCACGAACCGTTGGTGTAGCGGGCGGTGTGGTACAGGTTCCCGTCGTTGCCGGTGGCGAGGGTCTGCGTGGAGCCGTCGGGGGTGGCGGCGATGGATTCCTGCGAGGCGTTGAAGAAGGCCGCGCCGGCGTAGCCGTTCAGCGCCTGGAACGGCGTCCAGCTCCCGTCGGTCGCGCGGATGGCGTGGTAGACGTCGCCGGCCTTGCTGACCGGAGCCGGCGGGGCGGTGTCCCCCGGGTACGGGTCCGCGTGGTCGTACGCCAGGCCGGCCGCCGAGCCGCAGCTGCCCCAGGCGCCCGCGCCCTGGCCGGCGAGGATCTTCTCCGCGATCAGGATCTGCTGCTGCTTCGTCGCCTGGTGGGGGTAGGAGGCGTAGGCCCGTCCGCCGAAGGCGTCCCAGGTGCTCTTCAGTATCTGGAGGCCGCCGTAGTAGCCGTTGCCGGTGTTGATGCTCCAGTTGTTGGTGCTCTCGCACTGCGCCACCTTGTCCCAGGTGGCGACCGAGGCGGCCTGCGCGGAGCCGGCTCCGATCGTGGAGAGGGCGACGGCTGCGAGCGCGGTGGCGGTGATGACGGCGAGGCGGGGACGGCGGGCGTTGCGGGACATCGCGGAGGTCTCTCTGTGCGGCATGGAGGGAAGGGCGGCGGGGCGGGGCCGGCCCACCGGGGCTCGGTGGGCCGGCCCGGGTGCTCAGTTGCGGGTGGCGAGCATCTGGGCGCTGCCGTCGGGGAGGCCGGCGATGGCGACCTTCTGGGCGCCCATTCCGGTGGCCCACCAGCCCTGCCAGGAGCCGTTGGCGTAGCGGGCGGCGTGGTAGGTCTTGCCGTCGTTGCCGACGGCGAGCATCTGGGTGTCGCCGCTGGGCATGCCGGTGATGGCGAGGCTGCTGGCGGCGAAGCCGGGGGCGCCGCCGTATCCGTCGACCTTGGCCCAGCCCTGGAGGGTGCCGTTGGCGGAGCGGATGTTGTGGTAGACGAGGCCGTCGTTGCCGGTGGCGAGCATCTGGGTGTCGCCGTTGGGAAGGGCGGCGATGGCGATGGCGCCGGCCTGGAAGGTGGCGGCGGTGCCGGTGCCGGGGAGGGCGTTCCAGCTGCTCCAGGTGCCGTCGACGGCGCGGACGGCGTGGTAGACGTTGCCGTCGTTGCCGACGATCAGGGTCTGCATGCTGCCGTCGGCGAGGCCCGCGGTGGCGATCTTCTTCGCCTGCCAGTTGCCGACGGGGACCCAGCCCTGCCAGGTGCCGTTCACGAAGCGGGCGTTGTGGTAGATGCGGCCGTCGTTGCCGATCGCCATCACCTGGGCGTCACCGCTGGCCATGCCCGTCATGGCCTGGTCCTTGGCGGCGAAGGTCGCGGCGCCGTCGAATCCGGGCAGTGCCGACCAGCCCGTCCAGGTGCGGTCCGTGTAGCGGGCGGTGTGGTAGAGGTTCCCGTCGTTGCCGGTGGCGAGGGTCTGCGTGGAGCCGTCGGGGGTGGCGGCGATGGATTCCTGCGAGGCGTTGAAGAAGGCCGCGCCGCCGAAGCCGTTCAGCGGAGCGAAGTTCTCCCAGCTGCCGTCGACGAGACGGGTCGCGTGGAAGATGTCGCCGGCCTTGCTGACGGGCGTCGAGGGGGTCTCGGGCAGGCCGGCCGGACCGACGAAGGCCAGGGCCCGGCCGGCGCCCACCGGGCTGGAGTTGGTCTTCCAGTTGAACCAGGAACGGAAGCGCACGCCGCCGCTCTCGTTGCCGCCCACCGTCTGGATGTCGTCCCCGCTGACCGCGACGACGATGTTGACGTGGTCGGCCTCGCCGTCGTTCAGGTTGCCGTCCTTGTCGTAGAGGACCGCGTCACCGACCTGCGGGGTGCCGTGCAGCGTCCCCTTGTTCTTGCCGTACTGGTAGATGCTGACCGCCGCCGCGCTGATGCCGGAGGTGTTCGCCCCGGCCCTGTTCCACACCCAGCGGGTGAACTCGGCGCACCAGGCGCCCGGGTACTGGCAGTTGTAGTCGCCGCAGGTGTTGCCGACCTGGGCACGGGCGATCGTGGCGACCGTCGTCGACTCGGCCTGCGCCGAGACCGCGGGCAGGGCCACGGCGAGCATCGGGGCGGCGACGAAGGAGGTGAGGGCGACGGTGAGCATGCGGGAGGAGCGGCGAGCGGACATGGTGGTGTTCTCCAGGAGGACATGGCGGCCCGATGCGTCAGGGCCGGGAAGGTTCGGGGACCGCGTACGTGTGACGCGGGCGGGCCTGGTCGAGGCCGGAAGGTGTGGGGCGCGCACCGTGGTGCCGGTGGGACGGCTGCCCTGCAGGAACAGCGGTCGGTGGGCCGGACGGAGGACGGTGGGCGGGGGTGGTGCGGTACGTCAGTTGGGGATCAGGGGGCCCATCGAGAAGTGGCGGGCCGCGCCGGTCGCGATGACGGCGGCGAGCAGTGCGCGGGCCTTGTCATGGGCGTGGGCGTCGTTCTCGGCCCGGACGAACAGGGCGACGCTCATCCCCTCCGGGAGGGGGCGCACCCGTACGTGTTCGAGGGCGTGCTGCGGGCCGGCGTGGGCCCAGAGGGCGTCCTGGAGGAGGCTCGCCCCGCTCTCCGTTCCCGGTGCCCCGGTGTGGCTGATCAGGGGCAGTCGGACGAGGAGCATGCCGTTTCAGTCCCACCCGATGGAGCGGTCCGCGGTGTTGCGGATCGCGAGGGCGCGGAGTGCGGTGAGCTGAGTGGTTCTGAACATGGCGGTGCCCCCTGGCGACGGTGCTGCGGTGGATCCGGAAGGCGGCTGTCCGGGCTTCGGGGGTGGTTGTCTCCCCGTCGGCCCCGGCTTCGGGTTTCGTTCCCGCCGCCGTTCCGGTGATCACCATCCTGCTCGGCCGCCAGGGGCCCGGGAAGGGCTTCGGCCCGGCACCAAGAGGCCTGGCACCTTGGTGTCAGCCGCCGCTCGATTCCGGCTCGGCTTCAGCTGTAGCGCTCGCGCAGCCGGTACTTCAGCACCTTGCGCAGGGCGTCGTTGCGGGGCAGGGCGTCGACCAGTTCCAGCTGCTCGGGGAGCTTGTGCGGGGAGAGGCCCTGGGCGCGCAGGTGGGCGGTGACCTGGGGCAGCGTGAGGGGGGCGGCGCCGGGGGGCTGTTCGACGACGGCGCAGACGCGTTCGCCGCGTTCCTCGTCGGGCAGGCCGATGACGGCGGCGTCGGCGACGCCGGGGAGCTGGTGGAGGAGGTCCTCGACCTCCTTCGCCGAGATGTTCTCGCCCTTGCGGATGATCACGTCCTTGCTGCGTCCGGTGAGGACCAGGTGGCCGGAGGGGGTGAGGTGGCCGAGGTCGCCGGTGATCAGGTAGCCGTCGGCGTCGAAGGTCTCCTCGCCGGTGTCCGGCCGGTTCAGGTAGCCCTGGCAGACGGCCTCGCCGCGCAGCCGGACCTCGCCGTCGGTGCCGGGGGGCAGGGGGGTGCCGTCGGGGGCGGTGATGCGGATGGACATGCCCCGCGGGGGCCGGCCCTCGGTGGTGGCGAGGTTCTCGGGGGTGTCGTCCGGGGAGCCCATGGTGATCATCGGTACCTCGGTCATGCCGTAGCCGTGGGTGAGCTGGCAGCCCAGCTCGCGCACCACCGCGTGGTAGATCTCCGGGGGCTTGGGGGCGCCGCCGCCCGCCAGCAGCCGCAGGCTCGGGAGGAGCCTGACCGAGGGGTCCTTGCGCTGTTCGGCGAGGAACATGGAGTAGAAGGCGGTGGAGCCGCCGGCGACGGTGACGCGGTGGCGGCGGTAGCCCGCGAGTGCGTCGGGCATCGCGAACTTCTCGAAGAGGACGGCGGGGAAGCCGTACAGCAGCAGCATCACCGTGTAGTCGGGGCCGGCTATGTGCGCGTACGGGAAGGCCATCGAGCCGACGTCGGCGGGGGTCAGGCGCAGGGCGTGGGCGAGGCAGGAGCCGCCGGCGATGAGGGAGCGGTCGGTGTGCAGGACGCCCTTGGGGTCGGAGGTGGTGCCGGAGGTCCAGTAGATCCAGCGGACGGAGGTGCCGTCGGCGGGCGGCGGGGGCAGTACGGCCGGGTCGCCGTCGGGGAGGTCCGCGTACGCCTCGAAGACGCCGCGGGCGCCGAGCCGGTGGGCCATGGCGGTGTGGTCGAAGCCGCGCCAGGAGCCGGGTACGGCGAAGAACTCGGCCTTGGACTCGCGCAGCGCGAAGCCGACTTCGCGGTCGCGGTAGAAGGGGATCACCGGGGACTGGACGGCGCCGAGGCGGGCGAGGGCGGCCGACAGCAGCACGGTCTCGATGCGGGTCGGGAGCTGCCAGGCGACGACGGTGCCGGGGCGCACGCCCATGCCGTACAGGCCGGCGGCGACGCGTTCGGCGCGGTCGCGCAGGGCGCCGAAGGTGAGGGTGCGGTCGGCGGCGGGGTGGTCGGCGGCGGGATGGTCGGCGGCCTCCCGGTCGGCGGCGGGCTGACCGGCGGCCCCCTGCTCGGCGGCGGGATGGTCGGCGGCCTGGATGAGGACGGTGGCGGCGGGGGTGAGGGCGGCGCGGCGGGCGATCAGCTCCCAGAGGGTCGCGGACCGGCCGAGCGCGGTGGCGGTGGCCGTGGCGTCGTCCGCCGTCCGGGCCGCCGCGGCCGCTCCCGCCGCCGTTTCCGTGGTCGTCATCGCGGACCTCCCTGGGCGTGCCGGCCGGACACCAGCTGACGGTTAGTCAGATCAAGGGCCGAGCGTAGGGCTCCGGCGCTTGTCGGTCCAGGGGTGGCGGGGCTAGCTTGTTTCTGACGATGCATCAGATTGGGGAGAAGGAGCGCGCGCCCATGGCACTGGAACTGCCTCGGATCATCAGCGTCGACGACCACGTGATCGAGCCCGCCCACCTCTTCGACGTGTGGCTGCCCGCGAAGTACCGCGACCGCGGCCCCAAGGCCCTCACCGCCGGGATCGGGGAGCTGGAGTACACCGGCGGCAAGTACGTGATCTCCATGGATCCCGACGGCCCGCCCACCGACTGGTGGATCTACGAGGACCTGAAGTTCCCGTACAAGCGCAACATCGCCGCCGTCGGCTTCGACCGCGACGACATGACCCTGGAGGGCATCACCCGCGAGGAGATGCGCCGTGGCTGCTGGGACCCGAAGGCACGGCTCCTCGACATGGACCTCAACCACGTCGAGGCCTCCCTCTGCTTCCCCACCTTCCCGCGCTTCTGCGGGCAGACCTTCGCCGAGGCCAAGGACAAGGAGGTGGCACTGGCCTGCGTGCGCGCGTACAACGACTGGATGGTCGAGGAGTGGTGCGGCGACAGCGGCGGCCGGCTGATCCCGCTGTGCATCATCCCCCTCTGGGACATCGGCCTCGCCGTCGCCGAGATCCGCCGCAACGCCGCCCGCGGGGTCCGCGCCGTCACCTTCTCCGAGATCCCCACCCACCTGGGGCTGCCGTCCATCCACTCCGGGTACTGGGACCCCTTCTTCGCCGTCTGCCAGGAGACCGGCACGGTCGTCAACATGCACATCGGGTCCTCCTCCCAGATGCCCGCCGCCTCCCCCGACGCGCCGCCCGCCGTCCAGGCCTCGCTGAGCTTCAACAACGCCATGGCCTCGATGATGGACTTCCTCTTCAGCGGGGTGCTGGTGAAGTTCCCGACGCTGAAGCTCGCGTACAGCGAGGGCCAGATGGGCTGGATCCCGTACGCCCTGGAACGCGCCGACGACGTCTGGCAGGAGCACCGCGCCTGGGGCGGGGTCCGCGACACCGTCCCCGAGCCGCCGTCCACGTACTACTACCGGCAGATCTACTGCTGCTTCTTCCGCGACAAGCACGGCATCGCCTCGCTGGACGTCGTCGGCCGCGACAACGCCACCTTCGAGACCGACTACCCGCACGTCGACTCGACCTTCCCGCACACCAAGGAGGTCGCCCTCGACCACGTCAAGGGCCTCGACCAGGAGACCGTCCACAAGCTGATGCGCGGCAACGCCATCCGCATGCTCGGCCTGGACCTCGTCTGATGGACCTGGCCTACTCCGAGGAGGAGCGGGACTTCCGCGCCCGGCTGCGCGAATGGCTCGTCAAGGTGCTGCCCGAGCTGCCGCCCAGGCCCTCGCCCGACGACTGGCCCGGCCGGCGCGCCTACGACCTCGGCTGGCAGCGCAGGCTGTACGACGCCGGCTACGCGGGCCTGCACTGGCCCGTCGACGCCGGCGGGCGCGGCGCCACCCCGACCCAGCACCTGATCTTCCTGGAGGAGACGGAACGCGCGGGCGCCCCGTACGTCGGCGCGAACTTCGTCGGCCTGCTGCACGCGGGACCCACCATCGCCGCCGAAGGCACCCCCGAGCAGCGGGCGCGCTGGCTGCCGCCCGTACTGCGCGGGGACGAGGTGTGGTGCCAGGGCTTCAGCGAGCCGGGCGCCGGCTCCGACCTGGCCTCCCTGCGCACCCGGGCGGTGCGCGACGGGGACGCGTACGTCGTCACCGGCTCCAAGATCTGGACCTCGCACGCCGAGGTCGCCGACTGGTGCGAGCTGCTGGTGCGCACCGACCCGGCCGCGCCCAAGCACCGGGGGATCACCTGGCTGGCGATGCCGATGGACGCGCCCGGCGTCACGGTCCGGCCGCTGCGCACCCTCGTGGGGTCGGCCGAGTTCGCGGAGGTGTTCCTGGACGAGGTCCGGGTGCCGGCCGCGAACCGGGTCGGCGCCGAGAACGACGGCTGGCGGGTCACGATGGTCACCCTGTCCTTCGAGCGCGGCACCGCCTTCGTCGGGGAGGTCGTCGCCTGCCGGCGGACGCTGGGCGAGCTGGCCCGCGCAGCGAAGGCGAACGGCCGCTGGGACGACCCGGTACTGCGCCGGCGGCTGGGGCGGCTGTACGGGGAGTTCGGGGCGCTGTGGCGGCTCACGCAGTGGAACGTCAGCGAGGCGCAGGGCGCGGGCGGCGTCCCGGGCACCGGCGGCAGCGTCTTCAAGCTGGCGTACTCGCACGCCCGGCAGGAGCTGTACGAGGCGGCCGCGGAGGTCCTGGGCGCGCAGTCGCTGTCGCTGGAGGAGGAGTGGACGGCGCAGCGGCTCTCCTCGCTGTCGTACACCATCGCGGCGGGCACCTCCCAGATCCAGCACAACATCGTGGCCGAGCGGATCCTCGGCCTCCCGAAGGGGCGGTGAGCGGTCGTGGACTTCCGGCTGACGCGGGACCAGCGGGACGTGCGCGCGGGCGTCCGGGCCCTCCTCGCGGGGCGGTACGGGCGCGAGGCGCTGCGGTCCGACGTGGAGCGGGCGGCGGGGGCCGGGGTGGAGCCGGGGGCCGGGGCGGCGCCGGGGGCCGGGGTGGACCGTTCGCTCTGGCGGGAGCTGGGGGAGGCGGGCTTCTTCTCGCTCCGGCTGCCGGAGTCCGAGGGCGGGGCGGGCCTCGGCCTGCCGGAGGCGGTGCTCGTCTTCGAGGAGGCCGGACGGGTGCTGCTGCCCGGGCCGCTGGTGGCCACCCACCTGGCCGCCGGAGTGGTCCCGGGGGCGGCTTCGGGCGCGGCGGTGGTGACGGCCTTCGACCTGGACGGGCCGCTGGTGGCCCACCTGGGCGGGGCCGACGCCGTGCTGGGGATGCCGGAGGTGCCGGCCGGGGTGCCGGTGCGCTCGGCGGACCCGCTGACCCCGCTGTGGCGGGCCCGGGGCGTGCTGCCGGCCGGGTACCGGGACACGGGGGCGCTGCTGACGGCGGCGCTCCAGGCCGGGAGCGCGCTGCGGACGGTGGAGCTGGCGGTGCGGTACGCGGGGGAGCGCGAGCAGTTCGGGCAGCCCATCGGGGGCTTCCAGGCCGTCAAGCACCTGTGCTCGGGGATGCTGGTGCGGGCCGAGGTGGCCCGTACCGCGGTCTACGCGGCGGCGGTCACCGGGGACTCCGCCGAGATCGCCGCCGCCAAGATGCTCGCGGACGGGGCGGCGGTGCGGGGGGCCCGGGACTGCCTCCAGGTGTACGGCGGGATGGGCTTCACGTGGGAGGCGGACGTCCACCTGCACCTGAAGCGGGCCTGGGTGCGGGCGGAGCAGTGGCGTACGGCGGCGGGGGCGGAGGAACTGCTGGCGGAGGCGCTGCTGACGGAGGCGTCGGCGTCGGCGTCGGCGTCGGCGTCGGCGTCGGCGTCGGCGTCGGCGTCGGCGTCGGCGTCGGCGGGATAGCGTGGGAATGGCGCTCTGTTACGGGAGGAACGGCGCGGGACGCATGTCCGATTACAGAGAGTTGATATCGGTTTGTGTCCTTCGCCCGCCTCGATGCGGCCCGGAGGCGGGGGCGTGCCGCGATACGCTCCCACGATGCGAGCGGTTGAGCGGCGGCGTGAGCGTCGCACAGTATGCACCACGCCTACTCCTTCGCGCTGGAATATGCCCGAAGCGCTTGTTGTGGTGACTGTATGTCAACCATGCTGCTCGGCACGGGGATCACGGTCGGTGATCCCATCCTGTCGCGAGGCGAAGTGTCCGCCGGTTCGGATGGTGTGAGCGGTGCAGGTGCTTCAGGTACAGCTTGAGGTAGGACCCGACCCCGCCGAGGTCGGCCGGGCGCGCCGATGGGCGCGGTCCCGGCTGGCGGGCTCGGGGGTGGGGGACGACGAACCGCTCGCCGAGACACTGATCCTGCTGATCTCGGAGCTGGTGACGAACGCGGTCGTGCACACGGGCTGTCCGGCCGTGCTGCGGATGCTGTTCGGGGGGCCGGGCGTGCGGGTCGAGGTGGCCGACGCCAGCGACCGCGCCCCGGCCAGGCGGCAGGCCGGCGGGGAGGACACCGGCGGGCGCGGCCTGGAGCTGGTGGACGGCCTCGCGGACCGCTGGGGCTGGCAGCGCGAGGGCGCGGGCAAGCGCATCTGGTGCGAGGTCGACCGGGCGGAAAGCGGCGGGCCGGAGGCTCCAGAGCAGGCTCCGAAAAATTGTGGGCTTATGCGGGAACCGCGCGTGTACCTCTAACGAGGTGTTGACGGTTCGTCACCTGTTGATCACCCTGGTGGTGAGCGATTCGTCGCGAGGGGACGCCAAGGGTCCTGTGCCTTGACGAGTGCGGGTCGTGGGGTGGCGGCTGCCGTGCCGCGCTCGGGGCGTGCACGACCGCACGCCGCCACCCGCAGGTTCCGCCGCTGTCACCACCGCTGCGTAGGCTCGGCCGCATGGCCGACCTCTACGCCCTCGAACTCGCCCTGACGCTCGACGCCTCCACCCCGGAGCCGGTCCTCGCCCTGATCCGCGACCACATGGAGCCGTACGCCGAGGACGGCGAAGCCGACTCCGACGGTGACGAGTGGGTACCCCCGCCCTTCAAGGTCCTGGCGGAACGCGGCCCGGCGTACCGCGTGGGCGGCGAGTGCACCGCGGTCCTCACCCGCACCCCGGTCGGCTGGACTCTCACGGCCCGCCAGGAGATCCACGCCGAGAACCTCCCGGACGCGGAGCACTTCCTGGAGGCCCTGACCCCCCACCTCCCCACCCCCGAGGCCCCACTGGGCACCCTCCGCTTCTACGAGGACCCCGCCCCGCAGCCGATCACCCCGGACACCTCGGGCGCCGTCCGCCTGCCGCGGTGAGGGTGCGCAAGCGGCGCTGTCAGGTCGATCGGACTGCGACGGGGAACGGAAGCCCACCAGTCAGGCTCACGCTTCGGCTTGACGACGAGCGCCCGTCGTGGCCAGGCACAGGCGTGGCGCCTTGAGCGGGCGGCATCGGCTGCTGCGGGGCGTCATTGAAGAGGTAGTCGTACATGTCCCGAAGATATGCGTGGAGGGCTCCGCGATCGGAGAATTCGATATCGGTGAGCTGTTCATAATCATCCGGACCGAATGAGTCGTCCGCGATGAGATGCTCGAACCCCTCGCGAACCGATTCGACGTAGGAGTTGCTGAAAGTCATCAAAGTAGGCCTCAGATATCCAGTCGTGTCGTACCCCATCTCAAGGTTCAGGTATGTCCTGAGGAAACCCTTGAAACGCTCCTCCATTGAAATTCTCCTCTACGGATGGCGGTCGCGCGCCGGGTTGGCGAACATGGTATGTAGGAGCAACACCCCGTCATGCTCTTTGTGGGGGCCGGTCCAGGCCTGGCCGGCGGCGGTGGAGCCGTCGACGCCGACGGGGGTGCCCAGGCCGCGGACGGTGCCGACGATGCCGTCCATGATGACGCCGTCCCAGAGGAAGGACTTGGCCCAGTGGCCGACGTCGTACCAGCGGTGGGACTGGGCGAGTTGTGAGCCCCAGGGGAGGTCCTGGACTTTGTTGAGGTCGGCGCCGCGGTAGCCAGCCGTGCATGCCGTCGGCGTGCCCAGAAGGCTTCGGCTGCGGGGTTGACGTCGTGGATGAGGTCGTTGTTCTCGTCGACCTTCTTCCCGTCGTCCTTCCAGTGGGCGTCGCCGTTGATCGTGCTGGTGAAGGTCGTTGCCTGGGACTGGAGTTGTTTGAGGCGGGCGACGATGGGGCGGGCTTCGGCGGCGAAATCGCCCGAGGGCCTGGGCCGCTTCGGGTGCGGAGTAGAAGGAAGCCAGGCCCTGGAAGGTGTTGTCGACGTTCGCGCCGGTGTCGCGGAGGGTGGACGCGGCTGCGGCGATGGCCGTGCGGTCCTGCTCCAACGCGTTGAGGTCGACGGTGAACCGAGGGATCCCAGGGGCGGAGGGTGTGGGGCCGGCCGCGGTTTCGTTGTGCGGGCAGATCGGCGGGAAGTCGGGGGTGGGCGGCTGGAATTGGGGGGTCGGGTTGGTAGGAGCGTACATAAAGGGCAGGGGGGCGTTGTTTTGGGGTCAGGGGGGTGCTTACGGTGGCGGCGCATTCTCAGCGGGCCGTCGTCGGTACGCCTCCGGCGGCGGTCCGTGATCCTTTGATTCGGCCACAAGCCATGGATTGGGAGAGGGGGTACGGCGATGAAGATGCTTTTTGCCATCCGTAACGCTGTTTCCGGTCAGAAGAGCCTCAAGAAGAGCGCCTGGTACTTCTGGTACTAGACCGGCACAGCCGCCCCGGCCGCCGACCGGCGGCCGGGGCGGCGCAGCCGAGGCACCGACCGACGGTCAGACGGATACATCGGAGTCCCGCATGTCCATCGCCTCCCCGCCGGCCACGCGGACCACGCAGTTCGCGCCCCGGCTGGCCGCCCTGCTGCGCGAGCACACCGGCAAGGACGCCTTCCGGCTGGAGCCCGACACCATGGGCGTCGCCGGCCACGAGCTGGCCGACCGGATCCTCGCCGCGCGCCGCGCCACCGAGACCGAGCGCCCCACCTTCAAGCCGCTGCACGGCCGCTCCATCGAGCGCAACGAGGCCGCGGCCGTCATGCGCGTCATCGGGAAGGACGTACGGGAGGCCCTGGAACGGCCGTTGGTGAGGAGCGTCGATCTCGCCGGGAGCTGGCCGCTCACCGGGCACCTGTTCCTACGCGACCTCATTCTCGGCAACGACCCGAGGCGACTGCGCATTCTCATGAGCCGGAATCTGGAACTGACTCCGAAACTCACCTGGTCGGTGATCGCCGCCGGCGCCGCCATTCCCCGGAGGAAGGGGGCGGGCGCCGACTCCAGCGGAATTGCGCGGCTGTTCGCCGAAGCCGGGGGTTATCACGACCGGCGTTACGCGATGGGGATCTACCGGAGGGCCGCCGCCCCCGTCTGCTTCACCGTCTCCACCCTCGTCGCGAACGCCCTCTGGCTCGGCTCCCCCTTCGACGAGGGCACCTCGAACCGCAACGTCCTCCACGAGGCCGCCCGGCTGCTGCCGCCCTCCTGGAACATCCTGCGCTACGCCTCCCCCGAGTACGGGGCCCTCGACGCGCGCATCGGCGAGCTGGACGACGTACTCGTACTGCCCCTGCTGTCCCACCGGGACCCCGCGCTGTGGGAGGACCCCGACGCGTTCCGGCCCGAACGGTGGGACCACCTCGACCCCGATACCGCCCCCGGCTACCTGCCCTTCGGGCACTCCTCCGAGCGCTGCTGGGGCCGGCACATGGTGATGCCGCTCGCCGAGCTGCTGCTCGACCTCGTCCGGGGCGCCGGGCTCGAGGTCGACCCCGCGCAGCGCACGGCGAAGGTGCCGCTGGTCGGGCTGCTCGGGGTGGAGGACGTACGCCTGGTCAAGGGGGCCGGGCGGCGTGGGCGTTGAGGAGGCGGGGGCCGAGGAGGTGCCCGTCTCCTTCTTCGACGACCCCCACCCCGACTACCGGCGCTGGCGGGAGCTGGCCGGCGGGGCGCACCGGGTGCGGATCCTCGGGGAGGCGCCGCTGGAGGGGTGGGTGGTCACCGGGCACGCCGACTGCCGGGCCGCCCTCGCCGACCCCAGGCTCAGCAAGAACGCCGCGACCGAGGCCTTCGACCGCCGCGACGGCTCCGACGAGGGCCCCGGGCCGGGCCGGGCGCTGACCGCGCACATGCTCAACTCCGACCCGCCCGCCCACACCCGGCTGCGCCGCCTCGTCCAGCAGGCGTTCACGGCACGGCGGGTGGCGGCCCTGCGGCCGGTGATCGAGGGGCACGTGAGGAGGCTGCTCGACGCGATGGAGGGGCGCGGGCCCGCCGTCGACCTGGTGCGGGACTTCGCCGTGCCGCTGCCGCTCGCCGTGGTCTTCGACCTGCTCGGCGCCTCCGACGGCGCCGAGGGCGTCCTCAGGGCCTGGGCCGCCACCCTCAGCGGCGAGGAGGGCGACGGGGAGGTCTCCGTCGGCACCGCCGAGGCGCTGGTGGGGCACATCCGCGCGCTCATCGACCACAAGCGCGCGCACCCCGGCGACGACCTGCTGACCGCGCTCATCGCGGCCCGCGACGAGGGCGACCGGCTCAGCGAGCAGGAGATCACCTCCATGGGGTTCCTGCTGGTGGCGGCCGGCCACCAGACCACCGCCAACCTCATCTCCAACGGGGTCCACGTCCTGCTCACCCACCCCCGCGAACGGGCCGCGCTGCGTGCCGACCCGGCCGCCCGGACGGGCCCGTTCATCGAGGAGGTGCTGCGCCACGAGAGCCCGTTCTCCATCGCCACCATGCGCTACACCACCCAGCCGGTGACCATCGGCGGCACCGCCGTGCCCGCCGGGGAGTTCGTGCAGGTCTCCGTGCTGTCGGCCAACCGGGACCCCGCCGTCTTCGCCGACCCCGACCGCTTCGACTCCTCCCGCCCCACCGCCGGCCACCTCGCCTTCGGGCACGGCATCCACCACTGCCTCGGAGCACCCCTGGCCCGGCTGCAGGCCGAGATCGCCTTCGGGGCGCTCCTCGCCCGCTACCCGGCGCTGCGCCCGGCCGCGCCGGGGGCCCGCCCGCTGTGGTGGCGCAACCCGCGCCACCGGGGACTGCGCACCCTGCCGGTGCTGCTGCGCTGAGGTCAGGGCCGGCCGCGCGGTGCGATGACGCGTACGTCGCCTCCGCGCGCCCGGATCCAGTCCTCCAGGGCGGTGCCGGCGAGGGCGGCGCGGGTGCCGTCCGCCGCGACGTGTTCCGCCGGGCCGAAGACGGTTCCGGTCAGGCCCGCCACGCGGGTGTCGTCGTCCAGCGTCACCTTGAAGCCGTTCTCCCGGAGCACCGCGCCGCTGAGGTCGGCCCCGCGCAGGTCGGTGCCGTACAGGTGCGCCCCGAGGATGCGGGCGCCGCGCAGGCTCGCGCCGCGCGCGTCGGCCCCGTACAGCTCGGCGCGTACGAGGTCGGCGCCGTCGAGGACGGTGCCGCGCAGGTCGGCTCCGTCGAGTCCGGCCCGTACGAAGCAGGCGCCGGTGGCGTCGGCGCCGGACAGGTCGGCGTCCTGGAGGTGCGTGCGGTAGAAGTCGGTGCCGGTGAGGCGGGCGCCGGCCAGCTCGGTGCCGCAGAACAGGGACGAGGAGAAGTCGGCCCCGGTCAGGTCGGCGCCGCTGAGGTCGAGGCCGCTCATGTCGGTCCCGCCGGGCTTGCCCTCGGCCCCCTCCTCGACCCACTTCCACAGCCAGTCCGCCGCTTCCGGGTCGGCGGGCAGCAGCACCCGCCACGGCAGTACGGCGGGCCGCCGCAGCCGGTACCAGGGCGCGGTCGCCGGGTCGGAGCCGAGCTCGTGGCCGGCGTCGTCGACGGTGACGGCCCGGAAGCGGGCGTCGAGGGCTTCGAGGCGGGGGTCGCCCTCCAGTTCGCTGCCGCGCAGCGCGTCGCGGGCGTCGAGATCCTCCGCGTACATGTCGGCCCCGTACCAGCGCAGGGGCGGCCATCCCCCGGCCTCCATGCGGCCGATCAGGTCGGCCCAGGCCCACAGGCGGGGGTCGGTGCCGCGGGGGGCGAAGGGCAGGGTGCGTACGGCCTCGGGGAGCCCGCGCACGGCGGCGTCGGGGAAGGCGGCGACGCCGGTCTGGGTGGTGGTGACGCGGAGGGCGGGGCGGTCCTCGCCGTCGAGGTCCTCGACGGCGGCGAGGGTGGATCCGCCGCCGGGGGTGTGGACGTGGTGGAGCCACGGCTGGGTGGCGTGGCCCGTCAGGACCGCCGTGCCCAGCCCCCGCGCCAGGGCCCGCGCGACGGCCTCCTCGGTGGGCGGGTCCTGGACGGCCTGGCCCGCGTAGAGGAGAAGCTGGCAGGAGAGGTCGCCCGGCCCGAACCACGTGATCCCGCACTGGACCGGAGTGTCCCACCGCCAGCCCTCGGTCTCCCCCTCGGGCCCGACCTCGACCGCCCCCTCGCCGAGGCCGAAGACGGCGTCGAGTACCGGGCCGAGGGCGGCGGGGTCGGGCGGGGCGGCGACGAGGAAGCCGTAGTCGCGGCCGGCCATCAGGCGGATCCGCGGTGCTGGGCGGCGTACCGGGCCTCGATGCCGGCGACGACGAGGGCGAGGCCTTCCTCGAAGCCCTGGTCGTAGTCCTGGAAGAGGTCGGCTCCGGCTTCGGCGGACAGCGGGAACCGGGCGAGGCGTTCGGCGCGTTCGGCGAGGTCGTAGCCCTCGCGGCGTTCGCCGGGGAGCGGCTCGACGCCCTGTTCCTCGGTGACGAAGCCGAGGGTGAAGAAGTACGCGGTGGTCGTGGCGCGGACGGCCTGGTGGAGCGTGAACCCGGCGGCGGTGAGGGCGCGCAGGTGCTCCTCCATCTGGGTGGCGTACTCGGTGCCGGTGAAGCGGGATCCGCTGAAGACCTTGGCGCCGTCGCGGTAGCGGAGCAGGGCGGCGCGCAGGGCGCGGTTGGCGGCGAGGAGCCGGTCCTGCCAGGAGAGGTCCGGGGGGAGGGCGGCGTCGGCGGTCATGCGGCGGTACATCTCCGTCGCCATCTCGTCGAGGAGTTCCTGCTTGTTCTTGAAGTGCCAGTACAGGGCGGGCGCCTGGACGTCCAGCTCCTTGGCGATGGCGCGCAGGCTGAGCCCGTCGAGGCCGAGGTCGTTCAGCAGGCGCAGGGAGGTCTCGACGGCCTGCTTCTTGTCCAGCTTGGGAGTTCTGCGGGTAGCCACGCTTGACAGCTTAACAGCGTTAAGTGCACTCTCGTGGAGTCAGCTACTTAACACCGTTAAGGAGAAGCTCATGGACACCGTGAACACGGACGTACTGATCGTCGGCGCCGGCCCGGCCGGACTCGCCCTCGCCGTGGACCTCGCCCGTCGCGGGGTACGGGCGACGGTCGTGGAACGCTCCGCCGGCCTCTTCCCCGGCTCGCGCGGCAAAGGCATCCAGCCGCGCACGCTGGAGGTCTTCGACGACCTCGGCGTGTACGAGGCCGTCCGCGCGGCGGGCGGCCCCTACCCGGTGGGGATGATCTGGCAGGACGGGAAGCGGGTCGGCGAGCACGCCATCCTCGACCCCGACGAGACCGGCACGGCGGACGAGGCCACCCCCTACGCCGAGCCCTGGATGGTCCCCCAGTGGCGCACCCAGGAGATCCTGCTCGCCCGCCTCACCGAACTGGGTGGCGAGGTGGCCTACGGCCGGGAGCTGGCCGGCATCGCGCAGGACGCGGACGGGGTGACGGCCGAGTTCGCCGCGGGCCCGCCGGTCCGGGCGCGGTACGCGGTCGCCGCCGACGGCGGCCGCTCCACGGTGCGGCGCGCGCTCGGCATCGGCATGACGGGGGAGACCGTCGACCCGACCCCGATGCTGGTGGCCGACGTACGCATCACCGGCCTCGACCGCGACCACTGGCACGTCTTCCCGCCGGCCGACGGCGCGAGCGGCTTCCTCGCGGTCTGCCCGCTGGCCGGCACGGAGGACTTCCAGGTGACCGCGGCCCTCCCGCCGTCCGAGGGCCCGGCCGACCTCTCCCTCCCCACCCTCCGCGCCTTGATCGCGGCCCGCTCGCACCTTCCCGCCGACTCCGTGACGGAGGTCCGCTGGGCGTCGGACTTCCGGCCGCGCGCGGCGATGGCCGACCGGTTCCGGGAGGGGCGGATCTTCCTCGTCGGCGACGCGGCGCACGTCCACTCCCCGGCGGGCGGTCAGGGGCTCAACACCAGCGTGCAGGACGCGTACAACCTGGGCTGGAAGCTGGCCGCGGTGCTGGGCGGGAAGGCCCCTTCCGGCCTCCTCGACACGTACGAGGAGGAACGCCTGCCCGTCGCCGCCGAGATGCTGGGCCTGTCGACCCGCATCCACCGCGGCGAGGCCCGCCGCGGCGCGGCCACCCGCCAGCTCGGCCTGGGCTACCGGGACTCCTCCCTGGCGGTGGAGACCCGCCCCGGCCTCCCGGCGGACGCCCTCCGCGCCGGCGACCGCGCCCCGGACGGGGTACGCGGCGGCACCCGCCTCTTCGACGCCTTCCGCGGCCCGCACTGGACCCTGCTGACGGTCGGCACCACCCCGGAGGCCACCCTCCCGGGGGCCCGCACGGTCAGCATCCCGTCGTACGAGGCGTACGGCGACGGCGTGTTCCTCATCCGCCCGGACGGCTACGTGGCGTGGGCGGGCCCGGCGGCGTCGGAGGACCTGCGGGCGTACGCCGCGCGGGTCGGGGTCCCACTCCAGGGCGAGTAGCGCGAAGTCGTCACTGCCGTCACAGGTGGCGTACGGATTCACGGTCGCCATCTCGTCGGCGGCGATGCCCTGCCTGATCTGCTCCATCAGTCTCTCCGCGAGCCACGTACTCGCGGGCACCGACATGATCACATCAGATCGGTGAGATCCGGCCCACGGCCGTCGATGAGTTCCGCATCCTCCAGCCCGTAGGCCTTGGGCATACCGAAATAGGTGGGTTCCCCCGGTTCGGCATCAACTCCCAGGAGGGCATCGAGTTCCCGCAGTGCCGTGGCAAGGCGGGGAGCGTTGCGGGCGTGCACCTCGGGGTGCGGGTTGCCGTAGAAGTCGCAGGTGGCCCATACGTCGTGGTGCACGGACAGCGTTGCGGAGGGCCCGATCGAGTCAGGCGACACCCGGAGCTCGACCAGGCGCTCTTCCTTACGGGCGTCGCCTTCCGCGTTGTACCAGGTCCCCGAGCCGACGACGACGAAGCCAGTCATCTCCGCGCCCGGGTGGCCCACCGGCCGACAGCCACGGATCTCGTCCCCCAGCTTCTCGTCGCTCAGAGACCTGCTGATGAGGCTCAGGCCGCTGTCGATCCCGAGCCCGCCCTTGCCGACCTCGAACCAGCTCCACTCCAGGGCCTGGGGCTCAAGCAGACCGTGCGCGGACAGCACGGCGGTCATCCGTGCGGCAGTCGCGAGAGCCGGCTCCAACCCGGACTCGCTGACGTCGTACAGATCCCAGAACCACGAGCCGCTCTCCCGCGGCGCGCGCATCAGAATCGACATGGAGTTGGTTTCCTTACGGCTTGGTGGCATTGGTGGGGTAGACGGTGATGGAACCGTCGTTGAAGCGCAGCTCAAACGAGGCGTTGGTGCGGTCTGCGGCCCCCTGCGCCGAGGCAAGGTCCCGTTCCGTCAATGCGCTCTTCGTGTCATGAATGTCAAGAATGGCGACCTTGACATCGACTCCATCGCCCACGAGCTGGTGGTCGGCGATTCCGTTGATTGCCGACCTGATGCCCTTGGCGCTTTTGACATCCTTGAGCTGGGCACCGTACTCGATCCGGCCATCTACCCTGGTCGCGACGTCCAGGTCCAACTTTCTCGCGGTCAGGTCCAGCTCGAACTCGATGTGCTCAATGCCCTTCGCCTGAAGCTCGGCCGCATGCTGCAGTGCTTGGTGAACAGCGGGCGTCATGCCCGCTTGTTTGATCTGAGACAGCAACTTTCCGAGTCCGGGGGTGCCCGAGAACCTTCCGGAGGCGACGTAGTCGGCGATTGCCGCTCCGTACTCCGACTTCTTCAGCTGAGTAATCATCCGCTCCTGGTCGTGGGGCTGGACCTTCGCCTTACTGAGGGCCTCCAAGACGGCGGCCTCGCTCTCAGGTGACATCGTGCCCGACGGCTGTTGCGAGATCTTGTCGGTCTCAAGGTGAACAGGCTGATTGTCGGGATCGGGGCCGTCGTGTGCGCCACCCGGCGCATCACCGCCCCCACCCCCTCCACCCGGGCCCTCGCCCTGGTGGGGGACAGTCGGCCCGTCGTCATACCCGGCGCCCGTGCCGGGTCCGTCGCTGTGGCCTCCACCAGCGGGGGTGGTGTCGGTGCCGCCCGGTTCGGGGTGGCTGTTGTGCGGCATGTTGTCGGCCGTCCCGCCCGGGGCGTGGGCGTGGGCGCCGACTGTGGCTTCCTGGCGGGTGGGGGCTTCGGCGAGGGGGTGGTCCGGGCCCTTGGGGATGGCGGTGAGGTCGTGTTTGGGGCGGGCGTTGTGGTCGAGGAGTTGGTGGGTGACCTTGTCGAGGTATTGGGGGCGGCCGAGGGCGTCGTCGGGGAGGCGGGCCGTGTCGTTGGGGTGGGGGAAGGTGACGCCGGGGGCGTCGGCCTTGGGGAGGTTGTTCCAGACGACGTCGTCGACTTTGGGGAAGGCTCCGTCGACCTTGCCGATGTTGGCGAGGAGTTCGCCGATCTTGAGTTTGGTGAAGGTGAGGGAGGCGGCTTTGCCGGCGGCTTGGCCGACGTAGGTCATGGGGTCGATGAGGCGTCCGGCTTTGCCGGCGACGCTGATGGTCTTGGCGATGGCGCCGGTTTTGACTCCGGTGCCGACGCCGCCGGAGAAGACGGTGGTGAGGACGTTGAAGGTGACGCCGCCTGCGGCGCGGGCGGGGTTCTTGCCCCACTCGTCCCAGGCGACGAGGGCTTTGCCGGTTTCCTTCATGGTGTTGCGGGAGTCGCGGAACCAGGCGGGCATGGCCTTGGCGTCGGTGTTCCAGAAGACGAAGGCCGTGCCGGGGTTGGTGGTGAGGGCGATGCCGGTGGCGAGTTTGGCGAGGCCGGTCCAGGCCTGGCCGGCGGCGGCGGAGCCGTCGTAGCCGACGAGGGTGCCCAGGCCGCGGACGGTGCCGACGATGCCGTCCATGACGAGGCCGTCCCAGAGGAAGGACTTGGTCCAGTGCCCGATGTCGTACCAGCGGTGGGACTGGGCGAGTTGTGAGCCCCAGGGGAGGTCTTGGACCTTGTTGAGGTCGGCGGCCCGGTAGCCGTACATGCCGTCGGCGTGGGTGCCGTCGTCGACGGTGAGTGCGGGCAGGCCGGACAGGGCGCGGATCTTGCTGGCGCAGGTGCGTTCGGCTGCCCAGAAGGCCTCGGCCGCCGCGTTGACGTCGTGGATCAGGTCGTTGTTCTCGTCGACCTTCTTCCCGTCGTCCTTCCAGTGGGCGTCGCCCTGGATCTTGCTGGTGAAGGCCGTTGCCTGGGACTGGAGTTGCTTGAGGCGGGCGACGATGGGGCGTGCTTCGACGGCGAACTCGCCGAGTGCCTGGGCGGCTGTTTCGAGCTGGTCGGCGAAGTGGTCGCTTTCCGTCCGCACCCGGTTGGTGGTGGCGAAGAGCTGGGCTGCTTCGGGTGGGGAGTAGAAGGCGGCCAGGCCCTGGAATGTGCTGTCGATGTTCGCGCCCGTGTCGCGGAGGCTGGCCGCGGCCGCTGCGATGGCCGTGCGGTCCTGCTCCAACGCGTCCAGGTCGCCGGTGAACTGAGGGATCGTGCACGGATTGATCGGTATGTGGTCTGCCACTGCTGTCCCGCCCCCCGGCAGATCGATCTACGTATGGGGCTCTTTCTACCGGCCGGCTGTTGCGAACGTGAATTCGAAATGCGCTACGAAGGAGTTAGGGCCGGAAAGTATTGGTGGTTGACCTGATCCGGACATGCCGCGTTCGGCCCAATGGCGGAAAAGGGGTGGGCGGGCGGCGGAGGCTGGGGGTGTTTGGGCGGCTCGTGGGTCAGGGGCTTCTTTGAGCGGTGTGCGGGAGTGGGTTTCCGGGCGGGTGCCGCCGGGGGAGGTGGCCGGGGCTGCGCGGATCGTGGTGACCGTGGTCGTCGCCTGGCAGGTGGCGGTCTGGCTCGGGGCCGATCAGCCGCCCGTGTACGCCGCCGTCGTGCCGCTCGTGGCGTTGCGCGGGGATCCGGTGACCGCGCTCGGGGCTTCGGTGCAGCGGTCGCTGGGGGTGGTGGCCGGGGTGCTGATCGGGATTGCGGTGGTGAACCTGCTGCGGCCCTCGACCGCCGCGCTGGCGGTGGTGGTGGCGCTGGGGCTCGGGGTCGGGATGTTCCTGCGGGCCTCGGGCGGGCTGAACATCCAGGTGGCGGCGTCCTCGCTGCTGGTGTTCGCCAGTACGTCGCCGGACGCGTACGCCTGGCACCGGGTGTGGGAGACGGCCGCCGGTGCGGTGGTGACCGTACTGCTTGCGCCGTTGTTGTGGCCGCCCGATCCGTACCGGACGCTGGCCGGGATCGCCGAGGACTGCCGGGTGCGGGTGACCCGGTCCCTGGGAGGGACCGCCGCCGTGCTGGGCGGGGAGCCGGGGGCTGCCCAGGACAACCTCAGCCTCGTGACCGCCCATGCTGAAGCCGTGCACGGGGATGCGGGGCGGGCGCGGGAGGCCGAGCGGGCCATGCGGTTCAACCCGCTGCGGCGGCGGCACCGCGAGGGCGTACGGGTGCGGGCGCGCGGGATCGCCGCCGTCGACCGGGCCGCCGGGGAGGTAGTGGTGCTGGCCGGGGAGGTCGCCGCGTTCGCGGGCCGGGAGGAGCTGGCGGGCGACCTGGCGCGGGCTCGGGCGCCGTTGGCGGAGGTGGCGGACCTTGTGGTGCGGGTCGTCGAGGACGTGTTGGGGGGTGCCGATCCGGCGGCGGGGATCGCTGCTGCCCGTACGGCCGTCGCCGAGTACGCGCGTACGGACTCCAGTCCCGTCGCGGTGGCGCTGCGGCGGCCGCTCGTACGGATGCTGGACTCGCTAGGTGGCCGCTGACGAGGCCCGGCGGACCATTTCCCCGATCCAGACCGGGGCGTACGGGGAGGTGCAGCCCGGGGAGGTCGGGTAGTCCTTCAGGACCTCCAGGCGCTCCCCGATGGCGATCGCGCGGGCGCGGTGTTCGGGGTGCTCGATGCCGATCTGGGCGAGGCAGTGGTTCATCGCCCACTGGAGGCGGTCCGGGGCGTCCTTCATGTGCGTTTCGATGAGGTCGAGGAGGCCCGGGAGGTCGAGTCCCTCGGGCTTCTTCGCCACCCGGTCGGTGGTCAGCGCCCAGCCGGCGCTCGCGACGTCCGGGTCCGGGTCGGCGAACCAGGCCAGGCGCAGTTCCTCGGCGTGCGGGCTCTTCTTGACGACGTTGCCGACCAGCCAGTCGTGCACCTTGGGCGTGCGGGCCTCGCGCAGCATGGCGTCGAGCTCGGCCCGGTCGTACGCCTTGGGGCGGCAGACGAGGAGTGCGAGGAGTCGGGCGGCGCTGTCGCCGGTGGCCCAGAGCTCGCGGGCGAGTTCCTGTTGCGTCCCGAGGCGTTTGGCGAGGGCGCGCAGCTTGGTGAGGTTCACGGCGTGGTCGTCGCCGTGGCGCTCGTTCACGGCGCGGATCCTCGGGTCTTCGAGGTCCGCGAGCTCGGCCATGACGGCGGCGAGCGTGGGCGTGTCGGTCACCTGGGCGTTTCCTGTCCGTCGTGCGCGCACGCGGGGCAGACGTGCAGTTCGTGTGCGGCGGTGGAGAGCATTCCCACGATATTGACGGACGGCTCGCGGAACTCGGCGGCGACCACGGCGAAGGGGTCGATGCGGTGGGCGCTGTGGGTGCTGCCGTGCCGGCCGGGGGCTTCGAGTACGTAGCGGTAGCCGCGCGGCGTGTCGGGGTCGTCGGCGGTGCGCCAGGCGGCGCCGTGGCACCGGATCATCACGTCCGCGAGGTACGCGACCAGGTCGCAGTGGAGCGTGATCCAGTCCGACTGCTCGAACTCGTCGAGCGGGGCGCTGTGGACGTAGTCCTGGAGGGGCAGGACCAGGCTGGTCGGGTCGGCTGCGTACGCCTCGGCGGGTACACCGAGCATGTCGGCGATGCCGCAGGCGTTCTTGTGGTTTCCGTCGTGCCATTCCCGGATGTCCGGGGGCGCCGCAGGCATCAGCGGACCTCGAATTCGCCGACCCAGGAGCGCTTGAGGAGGTGCTCGGGGAGGTAGGGGGACTCGACGTTGACGGGGATGCCGCCGTCATGGGCGAGGCAGGTGACGGCGAGGATGCCGATGGGTACGAGGCCGTCGATGTCGTCGGCGCGTTCGGGGGTGGCCGTCCAGTACTGCTTGTGGAGTTCAAGGGCCTCGAGGAGGGCCAGTCGGAAGCCCTCTTCGTCCTTGCGGAGGAACTTGTAGAAGAGGTTGATCGGGGGGTAGGCGATGTGCTGGATGTATTCGCGTCCGGCGATGACGGCGACGTTGGGGTGGGAGCGCTGGAAGGTCAGGGTGAGTTCCGGAACCAGTTCGGGGCGCCCCAGCCAGTACGCCCGGAGAGCGGCGACCCAGTGGTAGAGGTAGTCGTCGTGGTCGGCGCCCGAGGCGCGCAGCACGTCGATCGGCAGCTCGCACAGTTCGGTCGTCTTCGGCTGGTCGCGGGTGACGATCGCGTACCAGAACGCCTGGAGCCATGCCTCTGCGTGCGCGTCCGAGGAGGGCCCCGCCGCCGACAGGGTGCGCATCTCGTCGTGGATGCGCACCTCGGTGGTTCCATCGGTCATACCCGCCGTGCGGAACAGCGCGGATCCCAGCTGTGCGGCCGTGACCACGGCCTCCCAGGTGCCCAGCTCGGCGCCCTGCGGGTCCACTCCGAACCGGGCGCGGACGTTGAAGGTGCCGTCCTTCCAGGCCGACCTGAGCTTCCGGGGCGATGAAGAGAGGGCGCCGAGGTCCTTGATCAGGTCCTCGGTGAGCTCGGCGACCCAGGCCGCGCTGTCCGGCCTCGGCTCCGCATGGCTGGCCACAGTGACCGTCACAGCGACTCAGACCTCGAACTCGCCGACCCAGGAGCGCTTGAGGAGGTGCTCGGGGAGGTAGGGGGACTCGACGTTGACGGGGATGCCGCCGTCGTAGGCGAGGCAGGTGACGGCCAGGATGCCGATCGGGACGAGGCCGTCGATGTCGTTGGCGCGTTCGGGGGTGGCCGTCCAGTACTGCTTGTGGAGTTCGAGGGATTCCAGGAGCGTGGTGTGGAAGCCCTCTTCGTCCTTCTGGAGGAACTTGTAGAAGAGGTTGATCGGGGGGTAGGCGACCTGCTGGATGTACTCGCGTCCGGCGATGACGGCGACGTCGGGGTGGGAACGCTGGAACGTCAGCGTCAACTCCGGCACCAGTTCGGGGCGCTTCAGCCAGTAGGCCTGGAGGGTGCCGACCCAGTGGTAGAGGTAGTCGTCGTGGTCGGCGCCCGAGGCGCGCAGGACGTCGATGGGGAGCTCGCACAGTTCGGTCATCTTCGGCTGGTCGCGCGTGATGATCGCGTACCAGAACGCGTCGATCCATGCCTGTGCGTCCGCGTCCGACGAAGGCCCCACCGCTGGCAGGGTGCGCATCTCGTGGTGGATGCGCACCTCGGTCGTTCCCTCCGCCATCGCAGCGGTGCGGAAGAGCGCGGTACCCAGTTGGGCCGCGGCGACCACGGCCTCCCACGTCCCCAGCTCAGCGCCCTGCGGGTCTACCCGGAATCGGGCACGGACGTTGAAGGTGGCGTCCTTCCACGCTCTCCTGAGCTTCCGCGGTGTCGCAGCGAGGGCGTCGATCTCCTTGATCAGATCCTCACCGATCCCGTTGACCCAGGCCGCGCTGGTGGGCCTCGGCTCAGAATGTCCGGCCACGAAGACGGGCATCGCTTCTCCTGTCATTTGGTGAGGTCGAATCGGCGAATAGTGTATCCGGCGTAAGTTCCCGTGTTATCGGCTCCCTTGACAACGACATAGTCGATCCGCGGGGGTTCCGCGTCCAGTGCCGCCTGGAGGGCTTTGTACAGGTCCATTTCGCTCTCGATGTCTTCGCCGCGCTTCCGCATTTGCTCAAGGATGTCCTCGAAGTAATCGCGGGTTCCCTGCGAGACACGCTTTCCTTTCACCAGGCGCTCGCCCAGGTCCGTGGTGACGTGGCTCTTCGCCTCGACCACGACGTACCGGTCGCCGTGCTTGTAGACCTGGTCGAACTGGTTGTTCCCGTTCGCGGGACCGTGCAGCGTCTCTTCCTTGGCTCCGGGGAACTCCTTCGGTATCGCGTGTTCCCTCGCTATGGCCTCGCCGTACGCCTCGCTCTTCTTGGAAAGGGCCTCGTGGAATGGTGCGTGCTTCGCCTTGGCCGCGTCGAGCGCCGCCTGGGTTTCCGGCGTGGGGTTGTTCTTGTGCGCCGTTTTCGCGTCGCCGTAGGCGTCGTGGGGGCCCTTGTCGGCGGCGATGGCGTCGTGACGCTCCTTCGCGGCCTGGTCGAGCGAGTCCCGCATCTCCTTGGTGACGAAGGCGTCCTTGTGGCTGACCGAGTCCGCCTTGCCCAGGTAGTCCGGCGGAACCGGCGGCGGAATGTCGGACTTCGGCACCCAGACGTCGGGAGCGGTCTCCACGAGCTGCGGCGGGACCAGACCGGTGTGGTCGGGCACGTCGGCGCGGAGGCGGTAGCCGAGCTTGTTGTAGTACTTCTTGAAGTAGCCGTCCGTCGGGTCGTTCGCCCGGTGGACCTGGTACTCCATGATCTGCCGCTTTTCGGCGTCCGTGTACTTGTGGGCGTTCTCCCGGTGCGGAGGCAGCTCGGGGCGTCCGCCGTGGTCCGGCACCGCCGGGTCGGGGCCGTCTCCGTGCCCGTGGCCCAGGTTGTCGGGGACGCCGCCGCCTTGGTGCGGGATGGTCGGGCCGTCGCCGTGGCCGCCGCCGCCCGTGGAGGGGGTGTCGCCGTGGCCGCCCGTGGAGGGGGTGTCGGTGTGGCCGCCGGTGGGGGTGGTGTCGGTGCCGCCGTGGCCGGGGGTCGTGCCGCCGGGTTCGGTGTGGCTGTTGTGCGGGAGGTTGTCGGCGGTGCCGCCGGGGGTGTGGGCCGTGGTCCCGCCGGGGGTGTGGGTGGCGGTGCCGCCCGGGGTGTGGGAGGTGACGTCCGCCGTGTGGGCGCCGACACCGACCGGGACTTCCTGCTTCTTGGGGACCTCGGCCAGGGGGTGGTCGGGGCCCTTGGGGACCGAGGTGAGGTCCTGCTTCGGGAGGCCCTTGTGGTCCAGGAGCTGGTTCGTCGTCTTGTCGAAGTACTGCGGACGGCCCAGCGCGTCGTCCGGGAGACGGACCGTGTCCTCGGGGTGCGGGAACTTGATGCCCGGGGCGTCGGCCTTGGGGAGGTCCTTCCACACCACGTCGTCGATCTTCGGGAAGGCGCCGTCGACCTTCCCCAGGTTCGCGAACAGGTCACCGATCTTCAGCTTCGCCAGGGAGCCGGCCTTGCCGATGTAGGTGATCGGGTCGATGATCCGGCCGGCCTTCCCGGCCACCGAGAGGACCTTCGCGATCCCGCCTGTCTTGGCCGCGGTGCCGGCGCCGCCGGTGAAGACGGTGGTCAGGACGTTGAAGGTGACCGCTCCCGCGGCGCGGGCGGGGTTCTTGCCCCACTCGTCCCAGGCGACCAGGGCCTTGCCGGTCTCCTTCATCGCCGTGCGGGAGTCCTTCAGCCAGCCCGGGAGCTGCTTGTCGTCCGCCGCCCAGAACGCGGCGCCGACACCCGGCATGGAAGTGATCACGAGGCCGGTGGCGAGTTTGGCCAGGCCCGTCCAGGCCTGGCCCGCGGCGTCCCAGCCGTCGACGCCGACCAGGGTGCCAAGGCCCCGGATGGTGCCCCAGATGCCGTCGACGATGATCCCGTCCCACACGAAGGACTTGACCCAGTAGCCGACCTCCCACGCCCGGTGGGTCTCCTCCAGCTGCGAACCCCACGGCAGGTCCTGGACCTTGTTCAGGTCATCGGCCTTGTAGCCGTACATGTTCGCGCCGTTGGAGCCGTCGTTCACGGTCAGCGGCGGGGCGCAGTACAGGGCGCGGATCTTGTTCGCGCAGGTGCGTTCGGCCGCCCAGAACGCCTCGGCGGCCGCGTTGACGTCGTGGATCAGATCGTTGTTCTCATCGATCTTCTTCCCGTCGTCCTTCCAGTGCTCGTCCCCGGCGATCTTGTTGGAGAACGTCGTCGCCTTCGCCTGGAGCGCCTTCAGACGCGCCACGATCGGGCGGGCCTCGGTGACGTACTCGCCCAGCGCCTTCGCCGCCGACTCGAGCTGGTCGGCGAAGAAATCGCTGTCCGTCTTCACCGGCTTCGTCGTGGCGAACAGCTTCGCGGCCTCGGGAGCGGCATAGAACGCCGACAGGCCCTGGAACTCGCTGTCCACGTTCTCGCCGGCCGTGCGGAAGGTGCCCGCTGCCGCCGTGATCGCCGCGTGGTCCTGCTCCAACGCGTCCAGGTCACCCGTGAACTGCGGGATCGTGCACGGATTGATCGGTACGTGGTCGGTCACTTCTGACCCGCCCCCCGAGGTCGAGCTGCCTTCGCGAGCATCCTTGTCTACTCGTCAACTGACGCGAACACAAATGCGAATGGTTCCCGTGGGGGTCGGGGTGAGGGAGAGGTAGTCGACCGGGCGGACGCGCCATTCGGGGCGGAGGCCGCCGCGCAGGACGATGCTGAAGCCGGCGGTTTCGCCGCGGTGGAGGGCGGCGAGGGTGTGGATGCGGCCGCCGCCGTCGGCCCAGGTGAGGGCGCGGTGCACTTCCGTGGGGGAGAGGGCTAAGGGGTGCGCGGTGCGGATCTGGAGGCGGATGCGGCGGACGGCCTCTTCGGGGGTGTCCAGCATGGCGCGGTCGAGGAGTTCGGGGGGCCGGTCGCGGGCGTCGCGGTAGCGGAGGGCTTCGAACCAGTACCCGGTGCGGATGGCTGCCGTGTGGTCCAGGGGGAGGGGTCGCGCGGGCATGTACGGCTCTCCTGCCGTCGCTGAGGGTCGCCCCTTCCGGACCGTGACGGGCGGCGGGAAGGGGCGACGGTGACGCCTCCGGCCAACTGGCGCATAGTCAGCTGGAGTTACGTCACGGGACGTCGCCTGGCGGGCGGCTCCCGTGACGTACAGCGACGGTAGCGTCACAGGCGTGGCCGTCGCAATGGTGTGACGTCCCAAAGTTGCACCGGCACATGCTGAGCGCCCCTCACCTGCGGGAATGAGGGGCGCTGCTGGTCGAGATTCGTCAGATCAGGTGATCGAACTCGCCGGCCTTGACTCCGAGGATGAAGGCACGCAGCTTCTCCACCGTCGTGGTCACGATCACGTGCGGGTCGTCGCTCTCCCGCATCTTGATCGCGCCGGCGACGGGTGCCAGCTCAACGCAGCTCTGGTTGTCGTCCGGTCCTGAGAACGAGGACTTCTGCCACTTGATTCCGTCGGTCATGCGCCTTGACTCACACTTCCTGAGCGATGCGGTGAATGTGTTCTCTCGACTCTTCCGGTCCGAGCGAGATCGACTCGATGGATTCGAGCAACCCTCGGTACTTGGCGAGCTGAGCCTCTGCGTCCAGGAATCCGCCGTCGAAGGCGCTGTCGATCTGGACGGTGTCGAGCGCCGGGATGGCGCCGCCTGCGTAGAGCATCGAATGCACGGAGCCCGTGATCTGCCGGTCGAAGGGGATCAGGCGAACGGTGACCGATGGCCAGTGGGAGACCTTGTCCAGGAAGGCGAGTTGTTCCCGCATGACCTCCGCGTCGCAGTACCGCATGCGCAGGGCGGCTTCGTGGATGAAGGCCTCGAACGGGGTGGGGCGGGGGCGGTCGAAGATGACCCGGCGCCTCATCCTGTGCTCGACGCGCGTGTTCAGTTCGTTCGCGGGCAGGTCGGACATGCCGCTGCGGATCAGGCTTCGGGCGTAGGCCTCGGTCTGGAGCTGCCCCGGGACGTACAGCATCTGGATGACGCGGATGTACGTGGCGTGGAATTCGAGTTCGGCCACGTCGAGGAAGCCCGGTGACAGGCGTCCCCGGTACTCGTCCCACCAGCCCTTGCCGCGCTCCTCGGCCATGCTCGCCAGCGCGTCGACGAGGTGCTTGTCCGTTGCCGAGTAATGGGAGGCCAGGCGGCGGACGCGCTCGTCGCTCACTCCGTAGCGACCTGACTCGATGTGGCTGATCTGGGCGCGTTCCCCGCCCAGGTAGGCGGCTGCGGTCGCGCCGTTCATGCCGGCCTTCTCGCGTAGCTTGCGCAGCTCGGCGCCCAATCGCCGTTGGCGGGCGGTCGGATAGCTCCTCGGCGGCATGACCCCTCCATCTCGTCCGGGTACGAGTGTGCCGCTCGCTCCGGTCCGGGGTCCACTCAAACGGATGTTACGGCCGTCCCACTGTTGCGCCGTCCCAATGTTGTGCCCTACGTTCCGAGGGCTGGAGCAGCCGGTGGCTGACCGAAGTGCAGCTGTCCACAGCCCTGTTGGGGCGGGCGGACGGCCAGGGACACGGTCGTGAGGAACCGGCATCGGATTCGTCTGGTGGGGAGAGGTCGCGATGAACGCGAACGCACTACGACAGGACTGGGCCGGACCGGCGGAGGGGCTCACCTACCGGATGGTCGCGCCCAGCAGGGCCGAGGCCGTCAAGGTCGCCCGGGACTGGGTCGTGGCCGTGTTGCGCAGTGCCGGGTGCGGGGCGGAGGTGGGGGAGCGGGCTCGGCTCTGTGTGTCCGAGGTGGTGACCAACGCCCACCGGCACACCGACTCCCCCGAGATCGCCGTCGAGGTGGCCCTGCTCGGGGGGAGGGTCACCGTCTACGTGTACGACTGCGCGCCCGAGCGGTGGCCCGATGAGGGAACGCGCGGGGTGATGGCCACCCACGGGCGGGGGCTCGCGCTCGTCGCCGCCACCGCCGACGACTGGGCGGCCGTGGCACAGGGGGACTGCGTCAAGGTGGTGTGGTTCGGCTTCGCGGTGGCGGCGGCGGGAACGGGGTGAGGCCGCCCGGCCCCGTCGGGCGGGATCGGGCGGCCGCGGTGGCGCGGAGCGTCTCAGCAGGGGCGGATGTGGAAGACGGGGGTCCAGCTCGCGGTGCCGGTGTCCTTGGCCACGTTCGACCAGCGCTCGCTGCCGTCGCTGTTGTAGAAGCGGGCCCGGGTGCCGGAGGTCTGGTTGTTGTTGAACGTGCCGTTGCCGACGCCGTTGAAGTCGTAGTAGCCGCAGCGGTAGTAGTCGTAGTTGTTGCCGTTGCCGTCCGTGATGCACAGGTGGCCGTTGCCGCAGGCCAGCGCCGTGTCCGGGGAGGCGAGGTCGCGGGTCTCGGTCTGGCCCGGGGCCCGCAGGACCACGCTGCCGCCGGCGGTGGAGAGCTTGTTCGCCGAGACCTGGCGGGCCGACGGGTCCGACGCGAGTAAGGCGTCGACCTGCTGCTGGAGTCCGGCCGTCTGCGCGGCCGTGAGGCCGGCGGCGCGGGTCTGCTGGGAGAAGGCGGTCGTCGTGGAGGCTTCGGCGGTCAGGACCGGGCCCGCCATCAGGGCCGCGGTGGCGGTCATCGTCGCGAGGATCTTGCGCGGTGACATGGGTGTTCCCCTTCTTCTGCTTCGGCAGCCGTGCGGTCGCCGCTCGTGACGGCGGCCGCTGAGTCGCGGGACTCATCGTTCCGAAGGCATGGCAGGGCCTGAAAGGGGTGAATCGGCCGGGTTGCGGCTCTTGTCGCGATACCTCGGCTATGCGCGTGCCTCAGGAGTCTCAGGGGTTACCGAACTGGTGCGTGGTCCATGCATCGTTCTCGCTGGCCGGGCGGGGTTCTTCGTCACCGTCCGTTGCGGTGGTGGCGGCGTGGCGCGATGAGGGTGGAACGGTTGGCCGTCAGCGCGGCGCGGCGTGGGGCAAGGCCGGCTGGAGGGAGAGGTGGTCGATGGAGCGCGCCTGCCGCACGAGCTTCGGAGCCACCGCCCGGAGGCTCGCCGCTGGCGCCGTAGTGAGCCTCCGGAGCGAGCGGAGTGCGAGAGCGCGGAGCTGCTTGCCGCGCCGGACGGTACGGGCTCCCCGGAGGCGCCGGCTACCGGGGGCACGGCGGCGGGGCGTGCGGCCTCGTGCGCGGACACCCCCTAGCGCGCCGCGGCCCTGACGTTGTCGGCCATTCGGCGGAGGACCCGCAGTGCGGCTACGTACTCCTCGTCGGTGATGCCCTCGTGGATCTCCGTCCGGAGGGCGGTGACCAGTTCCCGGATCCGCTCGATGGCCTCGCGGCCGGTGTCGGTGACGGTCAGCAGCTCGCCGTTGCCGTAGCTGTCCAGCCAGCCGCGGTGAATCAGCTGGTCGACCGCGCGCGGGACGTCGTGCGGGGTGTCCGCGGACTCCGCCAGGTCGGCGAGGACGGTCTCGCGGGGAAGCGGCCCGTCGGCCCGCTGGACGCGGTTGAGCGTCCACCACTGGGGCTGGGTGACGTCGACCCGGGCCATCGCGTCCCGGATGTGCCCGATCACGGCCCGGTGGGCGACCCCGCTCCAGTACCCGATGGGCTGGCTGGGCAGCATCTCGTCGGTGGCGGCGGGGTCGGCGGGGGCGGCTGTGCGCTGGGTCTGTGTGGTCATGCCGCTGACCGTAGGACCCCAAGTCCACTTGAGGTCAACCCGCTTGGTCGAGGATCGCTCGACCCGGGCCCCTTCGCCCGGACGTATCGCCCGGTCGGCGCAGGTTGACGGGACAGGCGGGTCGTCCACGGGTGTAATGGCAGCCGGGGGTGAGACGGTGCCGACAGGGGCCAGCGGCCCTGGACAGCTTGGGAATGGGCGGCGAAATGGACAGGGCTCAGGCCGAGGAGCTGTCGCGTCGTGCAGGGGAACTGTTCCAGTCCGGGAGGGAGCGGATCTTCGATGACGTGGCGCAGCGGAGGCTCCACTACCACCTCCTCCGGCTGACCCTCGCCGGCCTCACCCGCGAGGACGTGGAGGATCTGCGCGAGCTCGGCCGCCGCGTGTTCGAGGACGGGGACGTCGCCGAGCAGTCGGCCAGGATCAGCCGACGGGCCGACGCCAGTGCCCTCGCGATGGCGATCGTGGGGGTCGTGGACGGTGTCGCGCAGGCCGGGAACGGCGCGCCCCGGGAGCAGGTGATGCTCGGAGCGATCCTCGGCGCGTACGCGGTCGTCGGCGGCTCGGGCGCGTTCAGCGGTGTCGCGCGGGAGGACCTCCAGACGGCGGCCGTTCTCTGCGCGGTCGGCGGTGCCCTCGCCACCTCGGCGAGCCCTGTCGTCCTCGACAGGATCGCCCAGGTGGGTCTGGAGGAGTACCTCAGTCATCAGGATTGAGGTGCCGTGCTGGAGCCCCCCCTGGATCCGTCGATCGTCCGGGACGGGGGAGGGGGAGCTCAGAGCACCGCCACCGGGGCCACCGGGGTGCCCGTGCCGCCTACGAAGGGTTCCGGCATCGCCGACAGGAGGAAGGAGTGGCGGCCGGCTTCCGCACAGGCTGTGGACAGTTCCTCCAGGTTCCAGTTCTGGCCCTGGTGCATGCCCATCTCGACCAGGTCCAGCGCGTGCACCGGCAGCCACAGGTTCTCGATCTCCGGGGGGAAGATCTCGAACGTGAGGGTGTCGTTCGCCACCGCCGCCACGTCCCTCGCGTGGAACCACTGGGGGGTGTGGACGGAGAGACCGGGGGACGGGAAGCCGTAGCCGTGCCTGTCGCCCGCCAGGTAGGTCTGGATCTGGCCGGTGCGGACGAGTACGACGTCGCCCGCGCGGACCGTGACGCGGCCGAACTCCTCCGCCTCCGCCAGGTCCCCGGGGGTGACCGCGTGGTCCCCCGGGAGCCGGTCCAGGCCCTTGGCGCGGGCCACGTCCAGCAGGACCCCGCGCGAGACGATGTGCCGGGCCTTGTCGATGCCGCTGAACTCCGCCCGCCCGTGCGCGGTGATCGTCGACGCCGGGCGGCCGTTGTAGATGCGGCCCGAGTGCGAGACGTGCGTGAGGGCGTCCCAGTGGGTGGCCGACTGGAGGCCCATCGTCACGGCGTCGTCGGAGCACGCCACCGTGCCCGGACCGAAGAGCTCCTGGTTGATCTGCACCATCGTGTGCAGGGGGTTGACCCGGCCCGGGATCAGGCCCGCCTGGACGCCGTCCTCCTTGAGGGGGAGGGCCAGGGGGACGCGGCGGCCGGTGCGGATCTCGGCCGCGGCCGCGCGCACCACCTCGTCGGTGATCAGGTTCAGCGTGCCGATCTCGTCGTCGGCGCCCCAGCGGCCCCAGTTGTTGATCCGCTTGGCGATCTCGTGGAACTCGGGAGGGAGGGGCACCGGCCATCAGCTCCTAGGACTCAGGGCTTGTGTGAAGGGATCTGACTGGTCATAGAATCTAACGGTCCGTCAGAAAACACGGGAAGGGGTCGGCCGTGGGGAACTTCTTGGCAGGAAAGGTGGTCGCCGTCACCGGCGCGGGCCGGGGCATCGGCCGGGCGGTGGCGCTCGCCGCCGCCGCCGAGGGCGCCAAGGTCGTCGTCAACGACTACGGGGTCGGGATCGAGGGCGGCGAGCCCACCAGCGAGATCGCCCAGAACGTGGTCAAGGAGATCCAGGCCGTCGGCGGCGAGGCCGTCGCCGTCGCCGACGACATCTCCACCATGGCCGGCGGCCAGCGCGTCGTCGACACCGCCCTCGCCGAGTACGGACGCGTCGACGGCGTCGTCTGCGTCGCCGGCATCCTGCGCGAGCGGATGCTGTTCAACATGTCCGAGGAGGAGTGGGACCCTGTCGTCGCCACCCACCTGAAGGGCACCTTCACCGTCTTCCGGGCCGCCTCCGCCGTCATGCGGCGCCAGGGCTCCGGCACGCTCATCGGGTTCACCAGCGGCAACCACACCGGATCCGTGGCCCAGGCCAACTACAGCGCCGCCAAGGGCGGGATCATCTCCCTCGTCCGCAGCGCCGCCCTCGGCCTCCACAAGTACGGGGTCACCGCCAACGCCGTCGCACCCGTCGCCCGGACCCGGATGTCCGCCAACGTGCCGATGGAGCTCAAGGAGATCGGCGACCCCGAGGACGTCGCCGCGCTCGTCACGTACCTGCTCAGCGACCGCGCCAAGGCCGCGGACATCACCGGGCAGGTCTACACGATCGCCGGCCCCAAGATCGCCGTCTGGGCGCAGCCGCGCGAGCTACGCGCCGGCTACGCCGAGGGCGCCTGGACCCCCGAGCGGATCGCCGACTTCCTCCCGGGGACCGTCGGCACCGACCCGATGCCGATGCTCGCCCAGCTCGACGCCATGGCCAAGGCCGCCGCCGCCAAGGACCGGCCCAACGCCTAGAAAGGGGCAGCGGCGTGGACTTCAGCTTCGGGGCCGAGGACGAGGAACTGCGCGCCCGCGCCCGCGCCTGGCTCACCGCGCACCTCGCCGGCCCGTACGGGGAGGCCGTCGGCCTCGGCGGGCCCGGCAGCGAGCACGAGGGCGTAGCAGCCCGGCGCGCCTGGGAACGCGAACTCGGCCGCGGCGGCTGGATAGGCACCGGCTGGGACGCCCCGGCCGGCGCCTACGGGCAGCAGCGGCTGACCCTCACCGGGCAGGTGGTGTGGGCCGAGGAGTACGCGGCGCTGCGCGCCCCCGCCCGCGTCGGCCACATCGGGGAGAACCTCCTCGCCCCCACCCTGATCGCCTACGGCACCCCCGGACAGCGGGCCCGCTTCCTGCCCGCCATCGCCCGCGGCGAGGAGCTGTGGTGCCAGGGCTACAGCGAGCCCGGCGCCGGATCCGACCTCGCCGGCATCCGCACCACCGCCGTGCGCGACACCGCCGACGGGCTGCCGCGCGTCACCGGACAGAAGATCTGGACCTCCCTGGCCCGCGAGGCCGACTGGTGCTTCGTCCTGGCCCGCACCGAAGCAGGCTCCCGCCGCCACCGGGGGCTGTCCTTCCTCCTCGTGCGCATGGACCAGCCGGGCCGCGTCGAGGTCCGCCCGATCCGGCAGATGTCCGGGACGGCGGAGTTCAACGAGGTGTTCTTCGACGGGGCCGTCGCCTCGGAGGTCGTCGGCGGCGAGGGCAACGGCTGGACCGTCGCCATGGGCCTGCTCGCCCTCGAACGCGGCGTCTCCACCCTCGTCCAGCAGATCGGCTTCGCCGCCGAACTGGAGCGCGTGGTCACGGCGTACGCGGCCTGCGGCGCGCCCGATCCGGTCCTGCGCGAGCGCCTCGTACGGCAGTGGGCGGAGCTGCGCACCATGCGCTGGAACGCCCTGCGGACCCTGGGCGGCGCGGCCGGTGACCCCGGCGCGCCCAGCGTGGCGAAGCTGCTGTGGGGCGGGTGGCACCGGCGGCTCGGGGAGCTGGCCGTCCAGGTCCGGGGCGCGGCCGCGTCGGCCGGGCCGGGGCTCTGGGCGCAGGGGGACCCGTACGAACTCGGGCTCGACGAGGAGCAGCGCCTCTTCCTGTTCAGCCGGGCCGACACGATCTACGGCGGCTCGGACGAGATCCAGCGGAACATCATCGCCGAGCGGGTGCTCGGCCTGCCTAAGGAGCCCAGGTGAGAGGCGTCGTGTTCGACGGCAAGCAGGCCCAGGTGGTCGGGGACCTGGAGATCCGGGACCCGGGGCCGGGGGAGGTGCTGGTCGCGATAGCGGCGGCCGGGCTGTGCCACAGCGACCTGTCGGTGATCGACGGGACGATCCCCTTCCCGCCGCCGGTGGTGCTCGGGCACGAGGGCGCGGGGGTGGTCCAGGCCGTGGGGGCGGGGGTGACGCACGTGGCGCCCGGTGACCACGTGTCCCTGTCGACCCTCGCGAACTGCGGGGCCTGCGCGGACTGCGACCGGGGCCGGCCGACGATGTGCCGCAAGGCGATCGGGATGCCGGACCGGCCCTTCTCCCGGGCCGGGCTGCCGCTGTTCCAGTTCGCCTCGAACTCGGCGTTCGCGGAGCGGACCCTCGTCAAGGCCGTGCAGGCGGTGAAGATCCCGGACGACGTGCCGCTGACCTCCGCCGCCCTGATCGGCTGCGGGGTGCTCACCGGGGTGGGTGCGGTCCTCAACCGGGCCAGGGTGGGTCTCGGGGAGACCGTCGTGGTCATCGGCACCGGCGGGATCGGGCTCAACGTCATCCAGGGCGCCCGGATCGCGGGCGCGTCGGTCATCGTCGCGGTGGACGCGAACCCGGCGAAGGAGGCGGTGGCCCGGCGGTTCGGCGCCACCCACTTCGTGGACGCGTCGGCCGTGGACGACACCCCGGCGGCTGTCCGTGAGGTCCTGCCGACCGGCGCGGACCACGCCTTCGAGTGCGTCGGCAACGTGAAGCTGATCCGGCAGGCCGTCGACCTCCTCGACCGGCACGGGCAGGCGGTGCTGCTCGGTGTGCCGGGCTTCAAGGAGGAGGCGTCCTTCCTGGTGTCCTCCATGTACCTGGACAAGACGATCATGGGCTGCCGGTACGGGTCCTCCCGCCCGCAGCGCGACATCGCCCTGTACGCCGAGCTGTACCGGCAGGGGAAGCTGCTGCTGGACGAGCTGGTGACCGAGGTCTACCCGGTGGAGGACTTCGCCAAGGCCGTGGACGACGCCCACCACGGGCGGGTCGCGCGCGGAGTGCTCACGTTCTGATCCGGGTGCCGGGCGGCCCGCCGCACTATGCGCGGCGGGCCGTCCAGGTCAGTGCCAGCGCCGGCGCGGGAAGGGCGAGCAGGGCCCACAGCCGCGTGAAGCCCGCCACCGGCACGTCCAGGGCCACCGGCAGCAGCGCGAGGACGCCGAGGAGCAGCAGGCCGAGGGCGGGCAGGTGCGTGCCGGGGTCGAAGCGGCGCATCCGCTCCACGGCCTCCGGATCCATGTACGAGCGGATCGCGGCGCCGGCGACGAAGGGCCACGGCCCGAGGGCGATGAAGAAGACCACGGCGATCAGCCCGCCGCCCGTCCGGGCGGGCGAGGTGCCCACGCCGACCTCGGGGTGGCCGGGGGCGAAGAAGACCTCGGCCGTCGTGCCCGGCCCTGGCCGCTCCCCGGTGGACACCCCCGTGACGGGGACGTCCCGGGGGCCGTCGTCGTAGGGGACGCTGAGGACCGCGTCGGTGCTGTAGTACGCGTCGCCGTCGTCCGTGGCCGGGTGGTGGACCGGTTCGCCGGCCAGCCGGACGATCCGGGCCTCGTGCCGGTCGTAGCCGGCCCGCTCCAGCCGCTCGACGCGCCTGCCCTTCTCGCCGGACTCGGTGAAGCACAGGACGAGCGCCGCGAAGGTGGCGACGGGGACCCCGAAGGCGAGCACGATGCGCAGCAGGCGGCCGCGCGGGCGTCGTCCCGGCGGGCGTTTGCGCAGGTCGGCCCGGGGCGGGACGCGGCGCGCGTGGAGGGAGGCGGTCACCCAGCACGCGGCGAAGAGCACGGAGGCGCCGGCCAGGCCGGTCTCCACCGTCAGCGGCGGGTACGGGCTCACCCCGACGATCGCGCATAGCACCGCCGCCACGGCGCTCCCCACCATCAGCCACCCGGTGGTGCTGGTCCACCGGGTGCGCCCCGGCCCGTACGTGTTCTCCACCGCGGCCCCCCGCCCTGACGTCGACGGCAGGAGGATAACGGCTGGTCGGGGTGGGGCCGTCAGTCGGCCAGGCGGGCGAAGCGGCCCTTGTGGAAGAGGAGCGGGCCGCCCTCGCCGGAGGCGCCCATGGCCTCGACGCGGCCGACCACGATGAGGTGGTCCCCGCCGGTGTGGACGGCGTGGATCCGGCAGTCGATCCAGGCCGGTACGTCGTCCAGCTGCGGGGATCCGGTGGCGGGGGCGGGCCGGTGGGAGACCCCGGCGAACTTGTCGGCGCCGCTGACCGCGAACGCCCGGCACAGCTCGCCCTGCCCGGCCCCGAGGATGTTGACGCAGAACACCCCGGCGCGGGCGATCCGCGGCCAGGTGGTCGACGTACGGGCCACCATGAAGGTGACCAGGGGCGGGTCCAGGGAGAGCGAGGCGAAGGACTGGCAGGCGAAGCCGGCCGGGCCCTCCTCGCCCTCGGCGGGCGGGGCGGTGATGACCGTGACCCCGCTCGCGAAGTTGCCCAGTACGGCCCGGAAATCGGCGGGGCTGACGGGCGCGCGCTCGTCCTCGCCGACGGCCCGGAGGTCGGGGCGGGGCAGTGCGTCGACGTTTCCGGCGGAGGTGGGGGAGCCGGCTGACCTGAGGTATCGGACGACGGCGGCCGCCATCCCTGCGTGTCCCATCACACTCCCGATTGAAGCTGACGATGTGTCAGATGGGAAGGGGTGCGGGGCGGCGCGAACAGCGCCTCCCACCCCCGGCGGCCGGCACCGGCCGCGCATCCCCCGAGCGGGTGAATCCGACGGGCCCCGGGCGGCCGTACGCCGTCCCGCGCGCGGGGGCGCGGGCATGGTGGCCAGCGACCGTGTCGCCCCACCCGCTGGAGGACCCATGCTCGGCACCGCCTTCCGTACCGGATCGCCCAACTGGCTCGACCTCGGCAGCCCCGACACCGCCGCGGCGGCCGCCTTCTACGGGTCGGTCTTCGGCTGGGAGTTCGTCTCCGCCGGGCCCGACACGGGCGGGTACGGGTTCTTCCGGCTCGGCGGCAGGACCGTCGCCGCGCTCGGCCCGCTCACCGAGAAGGGCGCCACCTCGGCGTGGATGGTGCACTTCCAGAGCGCCGACATGCAGGCCACGTCCGAGGCGGTGCGGGCCGGGGGCGGGACCGTGCGGATGGAGCCCACGGACGTCATGGGCGAGGGCTGGCTGGCGCAGTTCACCGACCCGCAGGGCGCCCAGTTCGCGTCCTGGCAGCCCGGCAAGACGGGCGGGCTGGAGGTCGCCTCCGAGGTGAACACGCTGGTGTGGGTGGAGCTCCACGTACCCGACCCCCTCGCCGCGATCCGCTTCTACGGCGGGGTGTTCGGCTGGCGCTACATCGAGATGGAGACGCCGGGGATGACGTACCGGGTGCTCAGCATCGGCGAGGGCGACCAGGAGCAGGGCTCCTTCGGCGGGGTGGCCCCGCAGGGCGAGGGCGCGGGCGGAGCCTCGACGATGGTGCCGCGCTGGGTGCCGTACTTCCACGTGGTGGACGTGGACGCCACCGTCACCGCGGTCGAGCGCAACGGCGGCGCGGTAATGATGCCGGCCGCCGACGTCCCCGACGTCGGCCGGATCGCCTGGGCCTCCGACCCGGCCGGGGCGGTGTTCGCGCTGCTGAAGCCCAGCCCGCGCGCGTAGCCGCCGACGGGGTCCGGCCGACGGGGCGTGCGCCCCGCCGGCCGGTCCCGTTCACGGGGTCGTCTTGCCCACCTCCAGGTCGGCCGTCGGCTCCTTGACCGTGCCCGCGGGCGGGCCGGCCGCCGCGCTGGTGTTGTTGGCCGGCCGCGGGTCGGCGGTCAGCGAGTCCACCGTCGCCGTGTTGCGGATGTCCGAGCCGTTGCCGGTGTACTCCGGGTCCAGCTTCACCTTGATCACCCAGGTCACCGAGGCGCCCGGGGCCAGGTGGGCCAGCGGGCCGCAGGTGACGGTCCGGCCCGAGACGCAGGTCGCGTCACCCGAGACGAAGCTCAGCGCCGTCGGCAGGCTGTCGGTGACGCTGACCTGGTCGGCCTGCGAGGGGCCGTTGTTGGTGACCGTCAGGGCGTAGTCGAAGGTCTCGCCCGGGGCGACGGCGGAGGTCTGCACCGCCCGCTTCACGACGGCCAGGTCGGCCGAGGGCTCCGCCACGTGACCGCCGGGGACGGTCGCGGTGCCCTTGTCGTTCTCCGAGGCCGGGTCGATGTTGTCGGCCGTGACCTCGGCGGTGTTCTTCAGGTCGGAGCCCGTGCCCTTGTAGGCGGGGTCGATCTTCACCGTCAGCAGGTACTCGACCGTCTCGCCGACCTTCAGCGGAGCGGTCCGCCTGCACGAGACGAGGCGGCCGGCGGCGGTGCAGCCGGACGGCGAGGAGCTCACGTACGAGAGGCCCTCGGGCAGGTTGTCGGTGAGCTTCACGTTGAACGCGTCCGCCGACGGACCGTAGTTGCTGACCCGGATCCGGTAGTCGAAGGTCTGGCCCGGCACCGGCGGCGTGGTGCCGACGGCCTCCTTGCGCACCCCGAGGTCGGCGGTCGGCTTGTTGACGCGGCTGCCCGGCAGGCCGGCGGGGCTGCTCGTGTTGTTCTCCGGCTTGGGGTCCTTGGTCCGCGCGGTGGCGGTGGCCGTGTTGCGGATGTCGGAGCCGTCACCGGTGTAGTCGCTGTCGAGGCGGACCGTGAACCGCCACGTCCGGGACGCGCCCGGCTCCAGCACGGCCTGCGGGCCGCAGGTGACCGTGCCGTCCGTGGCCCGGCAGCCGTCGGACGGGGGCGAGGACACGAAGGCCAGCCGGGACGGCAGCCGGTCGGTGACGAGGGTGTCCACCGCACGCGACGGGCCGTCGTTGGTCGCCGTCACCACGTACTCGAAGGTCTGGCCGGGGGCGATCACCGTGTCGTTCGCGGTGCGCTTCGTCGTCCACACGTCGGCCTGCGGCTCGGTCACCCCGCCCGGCGGCAGCACCGGCTGCGAGGTGTTGTCGGCGGGCTCGGGGTCCTTCGACGCGGACGTGGAGGTGGCCGTGTTGCGCAGGTTCTCGCCGTCACCGGAGTAGGCCGCGTCCAGCTTCACCTTGAACGTCCACACCACGTCCCCGCCGGGGATCATCCGGGCCAGCGGGCCGCAGGTGACCGTCCGGCCGGACGCCGCGCACGGGTCGGCGGAGGAGACGAAGGCCAGCCCGTCGGGCAGGGCGTCCGTCACCGTCACGTTGCGCGCGTCCGAGGGGCCCTTGTTGGACGTGCGGATCTCGTACTCGAACTCCTGGCCCGGCACCGTCGGCCCCGACCCCAGCGGGGTCTTGACGGTGGCCAGGTCCGAGACCGGGGTGAACGGCCCGGGCGGCAGCACCGGGTCGGGCCTGTTGTTGCCCGGGTCCGGGTCGGTCGCGTCCGAGGTGCCGGAGGCGCTGTTGCCGAGGTCGGTGCCGTCGCCCTCGTACGAGGGGCTCAGCCGGGCGTGGAAGCGCCAGCTGCGGCTCTGCCCGGCCGCCAGCTGCGGCTCGGGCCCGCAGGTGACGGTCTGGCCGGCGGCCGTGCAGCCGTCGGAGGAGTCGACGAAGGTGATCCCGTCGGGCAGCCGGTCGGTGGCCGTCACGTTCCGGGCGACCGACGGCCCCTTGTTCCTCGCGGTGAGGGTGTAGGTGATCAGGTCACCGGGAGCCCTGGCCGCGGCCCGTTGGGTCGTCACCTCGACCTGGGCGGGCCGCGCCGCCGGGGGCTGTGCGGTCGCGGGGACCGGCGCGGCCCACAGTGCGGCCGCGCAGAGCAGCGGGGCCAGGGCCCGCACCGGCGACCGCCGGCCTGGGGTCGTCGTCATCGCGCATCGTTCCGTTTCGTGCGTGAGAGACCGTACAGAGCGCTGTACGGGAGATCCGGGGCCGTGGACACCGGCCGGGTGCGGGGGCGGGGGGTCAGCCCGCGCGGACCGCCTTGGACAGTTCGAGGTCGGCGGTCGGCGGGCCGACCCGGCCGCCCGGCGGGCCGGCCGAGCCGCTGTTGTCGACGGGGTTCGGTTCGGCGGTGTCCGACACCGCGGTCGCGGTGTTGCGCAGGGCCGTGCCGTCGCCCGCGAACGCCGGGTCGACCCGCACCGTGAACGTCCACGCGCGGCTGCCGCCCGGGTCCACGGCCGCCTCCGTCCCGCAGGTCACGTCCTGCCCGGAAGCGGTGCAGCCGTCGCCTCCGGAGACGAACGCCAGGCCCGTCGGCAGCGGATCGGTGACCCGCACCCGCCGGGCCACCGACGGGCCCGCGTTGCGCACGGTCACCGTGTACGTGAAGGTCTCCCCGGGCGCGACCGGCGTACGGTCCTGCGCCGCCTTGGCCAGCGACAGGTCGGCCCGCGGCGGGGCGAGCCCGCCGGGCGGGCCGGCCGCCGCGCTCGTGTTGTTCTCCGGCCGGGGGTCGGGGATCCCGTGCCGGACGGACGCCACGTTGCCCAGGTCGACGCCGTCGCCCGTGTACGCCGGGTCCAGCCGGACGCGTACCGTCCAGGAGGCGCTCGCACCGGCGTTCACGGGCCCCCGGGCCGGGCAGGAGAGCCGCTGCCCGGCCGCCGTGCAGTTGCTGGCCGAGGACACGAACCGCAGCGGGTCCGGCAGGGTGTCGGACATCAGCACCGTCGGGGTGTGGGAGGGGCCGAGGTTGCGTGCGGTGATCCGGTACTCGAACTCCTCGCCCGGGGCCACCGGCCCGGCCCCGAGGCCCTCCTTCTCGGCGGCCAGGTCGGCGCGGGCCGTGACGGTCACGTCCGGCGCGGTGGAGGTGTTGTCGGCCGGGTTGGTGTCCGTACGGTCGGCCGGGGCCGTCACCGTCGCCGTGTTGGCGAGGGAGGTCGGCTGCGCGGGGGCGTTGCCGGTGATCGTGTAGGTGACGGAGCCGCCGCGTTTCAGGTCGGCCTTCGTGTCGAGCGTGCTGCCGCTGCCGGAGGAGGCGCCGCAGGTGCCGCCCGTACCGGCCTTGCAGGTCCAGGTGACGTCGGTGAGACCGGGCACGGTGTCGCGTACGACGGCGCCCGTCACGTCGTTGGCCTGGCTGTTGGAGACGGTGACCGTGTACGTCACCGGGGCGCCGGCGGCGACGGTCGACTGGCCGGTCGACTTCACCACCTTCAGGTCGGCCGGCACGTTGATCGTCAGGTCGTCGATCTCGTGGATGTTCGTCGCGCCGCCGGTGCCGGCCGAGAAGCCCACCTTGAGGGAGGCGGGGAGCGACGGCTGGCTGGTGATCGAGGTGACGTCGTAGTCGGTGATCAGCTGGGTGAGGGCGGTGTCCGGGCCGCTGTCCGACCACACCGACAGCAGCAGCTTGCCGCCGCCCGGCAGCAGGGAGACGCGTACGCGGCGCTCCTTGGCCCGGCTCCCCGTCTCGACGGTCGAGCCGGGGCCGTCGGCGGCGGTGGCGTAGCGGTAGCCGGTGGTGCCGCTGCCGCCGCCGCGCACCACGATCTTGTTGGGCTGGGCGCCGGGGCCGCCGTTGCCGACGGAGCCGGAGGAGAAGTTGCCGAACTCGTCGAGGCCGATCCCCAGGTACGCGCCCGGCACGCCGGAGGCGGTGCAGCGGTTGGCCACGCCCGAGCAGGCGTAGCCGAGGCTGCCGCCGGAGGGGCCGGTGCCGTCGGCGGCGGTGCCGTCGGTGAGGTAGAAGGACAGGCCGTCGCCGCGCTTGCCCTCGAAGGCGGTGCCGCCGTAGGTGGCGTAGCGGAACTCGGCGACGACGCCGAGGGTGGTGGAGAAGGTGTCCCTCATCTTCCAGGTGCCGGCCTGGCTGCTGCTCGCGGACGTCAGCCGCAGCCAGCCGCCGCCGGCCGGGTAGGAGGCGTTGCCGCTGGCCGTGCCGAGGTTGGTGGAGCTGTCGAAGGTCTCGTTCACGGGGAAGGCCAGGGCCGCGCGGGGGCGCTGCGCGGCTTCGGCCTCGGCGTCCGCGGCGGCGGGCGTCAGGAGCGCGGCCGCGCACAGCAGGGGGAGGGCGGCCCTGAACCACCGGGCCGCGGTCCTCATCGGCGGCGCCGGGCGGCGACGCGGAGGGCGGTGCCGCAGGCGAGGAGGGCGGCGGAGGCCCAGGAGAGCCACCGGGGGAGGCGGGTGCCGCACTCGGCGAGTTCGGCGGGGTCGGCGGGGCGGTCCGGGTGGTCGCCGTGCGGCTGCCGGCCGGGCCGGCCTTGGTCGGGGTGGTCCTCGGCCTCGTGGGGGTCGGGTTTCCCGGGGGTGCCGTGCTCGTTGCCGTTGCCGTTGCCGTTGCCGTGGTCGTCGTGCCCGGGCCGGGTGTCGTGCACCAGGCAGAGGCGGCCGCCGGCCGGGCCGGTCGTGCCCGGGGCGTTGGCGTTGTCGGACGGGTCCGGGTCGCGTACGGCGGAGGTGACGCGGGCGGTGTTCTCGATCGGGGTGCAACGGCGGCCGGGGGGATTGGCCCGGTCCTCCTCCCCGGTCAGGGCGCGCACGGTGAGGCGGAACTCCGCCGTGGCCCCGGCCGGGAGCCGGTCGAGCGCGGGACACCGGACGAGGGGCTCCTCACCGGGGGCGGACGCGCAGTCGTCGGGGGAGGACAGCAGGGCCAGGGAGTCCGGGAGGCGGTCGGTGACCGCGACCTGGCGGGCGGTCGCGGGGCCCGCGTTGTGCACCGAGATCAGGTACGTGAACTTCTCGCCCGGCCGTACGTCCTCGCGGCCCTGGGCGAGTACGGCCGTCTTGGTCAGGGAGAGGTCCGCCAGGAGGGCGCTGGGCGGGAGGACGAGCCCGGTCAGCGAGGTCGCGTTGTTCGCGGGGCGGGGGTCCTTGGTGGCGGCGTCGACGAAGGCCTCGTTGACGATGTCCCCGCCCTCGCCGCGGTAGCCGGGCGCCAGCCGGACCGTGATCACCCAGGTGTGGGAGGCGCCGACTGCGAGGGTGGGGAGGGGGCCGCAGACCACGGCCCGGCCGGTCGCCGTGCCGGTGCAGCCGTCGCGGGAGGCCAGGAACTCCAGGGCGGCGGGGAGGCGGTCGGTGACGGTGACCTGCCGGGCGGCGGAGGGGCCGTGGTTGGTCACCGTCACGAGGTAGTCGTACGCCTCGGTGGCCCGCGTGCCCTGCTGCGGGCGGAGGGCGGCGGTGACGGCCAGGTCTGCCGGGGTGTCCGCGGCCGCGGCGGGCGCCGCGCCGCACAGGAACGCGGCCGCGGTGGCCGTGGCGGCCGCGCACAGGTTGATTCGCCGGGCTCGCCGGGTTCGCCAGGTAGGACCCATGCGGTCAGCTATTCACATGAATCGGGCGTCGGGGGTTCGGTCAGTTGATCACTGCTGCCTCATGGGTGATCGATTTCAGTCATTCGGAGCCAGACCCCCGGGCAGGCCTCAACGGCCGAGGTACTTCGGGGTGCGGCGCTCCACGAAGCTCGCCACGCCCTCCTTCGCGTCGGCGGTGGTCATGTTGATCTCCTGGGCGTTGGCCTCGGCGGCCAGCGCGTGCGCCCTGTCCCCGTCCAGGGAGGCGTTGACCAACTGCTTCGTGAGCGCCAGGGCACGGGTGGGGCCCTGCGCGAGCCGCTCGGCCCACTCGCGGGCGGCGGCCTCCAGACCGTCGGCGGGGACCACCTTGTTGACCAGCCCGAGCCGGGCCGCCTCCGCGGCGGGGACGGCGTCGCCGAAGAACATCAGCTCCTTGGCCTTCTGCGGGCCGATCAGGCGGGGCAGGAGGTAGGCGCCGGCGCCGTCGGGGACGAGGCCGCGGCGGACGAACACCTCGACGAAGCGGGCGGTGTCGGCGGCGATGACGAGGTCGCAGGCGAGGGCGAGGTGCGCGCCGATGCCGGCGGCGGTGCCGTTGACGGCGGCGATGACGGGCTTCTCGCAGTCCAGGACCGCGGTGATCAGGCGCTGCGCGCCGAGCCGGATCATGCGGGCGACGTCGCCGGCGACGCGCTCGCCGCTGGCGTTGGCGCTGCCGCTGCGGAGGTCGGCGCCGGCGCAGAACCCCTTGCCGGTGGCGGTGATGACGACGGCCCGTACGCCGGGGTCGCCGGAGGCGGCGTCGAGCAGCGCGATGACGCGCTCGCGCTGCTCCCGGGTGAGGGCGTTCATGGCGTCGGGCCGGTTGAGGGTGATCCAGCTGACGCCGGCGTCGGTGCGGTGCAGGATCTCGTCCACGGGTGCGCTCCTGTTCGGGGTGGGTACCGCCGTTGCCCTGGGCGGGCCGGGGGCCGGGGCGGGTGGCTCGTTGCGCGGGCCGGCGTGCCGTGCGGGGCGTGGGCCCTGCGGGGCTGCTCCCCGCCCCACCCTTCGCCCGTTCCCCGGGCTCCGCCCGGACCCGCGCCTCAGACGCCGGCGGGGCTGGAAGAGCCCGGGGCTGCGCCCCGGACCCCCTGGGGGCTCCGCCCCCGGACCCCCGCGCCTCAAACGCCGGCGGGGCTGGATACATCCAGCCCGCGCGGCGTTTGAGCGCACCGGGCGCGGAGCGCCGTACTTCCAGCCCCGCCGGCGTTTGAGGCGCGGGGTCAGGGGCGGAGCCCCTGGGAACGGGGGAAGGGCGGGTAGGGGACCTCGCCCCGCGCAGCGGCCCGCCCACCCGCACCCGACCCACCGGCCCCGGCCACGGAACCCGACCCCGCCCCGCGCGAGCGGCGCGTCGGAAGGGCGGCGGCGGCGTCAAAGGCAGACCGCCAGCGCGTCCAGCGCCACCGCGCCCTGCCCGCGGGGCAGGACCATCAGGGGGTTGATGTCCAGTTCCGCGAGGTCGTCGCCCAGTTCCAGCGCCATCCGCTGGACCCGCAGGACGACCTCCACCAGCGCGTCCACGTCCGCCGGCGGTGCACCCCGTACGCCGTCCAGGAGCGCGTGCCCGCGCAGTTCGCGGAGCATCGTGCGGGCCTGGTCCTCCCCGAAGGGGGGTACGCGGACGGCCGCGTCCCGCAGGACCTCCACCAGGACGCCGCCGAGGCCGACGGTGACGGTGGGGCCGAAGAGGGGGTCCTGGGTGACGCCGACGACCATCTCGACGCCGCGTTCGATCATCTGGCAGACCAGGATCCCGTCCAGCGGGACGTTCTCGTAGCGGGCCGTGTCCGTCAGCTCGCGGTACGCGTCGCGGATCTGGCTGGCGGAGGTGAGGCCGACCTTGACCAGGCCGAGTTCCGTCTTGTGGGCCAGCTGGGGGCCCGAGGCCTTCATGACCACCGGGTACCCGACGAGCCCCGCCGCGCGGACCGCGGCCGCCGCGCTGGTCACCAGCTGCTCGCGCGGGACGCGGATCCCGTACGCGCGCAGCAGCTGCTTGGCGGCGTGTTCGCTGAGCTGCTGGCCGGGCCGCATCAGGGCCTGCGCCTTGCGGTGGGAGGGCGACGGGGTGCGGGGGGCGTCGGCGAAGGGGGAGCGGTAGGAGGCCGTGAAGCGGTGGTGTTCGAGGTAGGCGCGGACGGCGGTGATGCAGTTGCCGAAGGTGCGGAAGGTGGCGACGCGGGAGGAGCCGAGCAGGGTGGTGCGGTAGGCCTCCTCGGTGCCGACGGGGGAGCCCCAGATGACGCAGACCAGCTTGTCGGTGGCTTCGGCGGCGTCGACCAGGTCCTGCGCGAGCCTGTCGCTCATCGGGGGGAAGGGGCCGGTGATCGGACAGATGAGGACGCCCACGGACGGGTCGGCGAGGATCGCGTCGATGATCTTGCGGCCGCGCCAGTCGCCCACCGGGTGGCCGCCGTTGTCGACGGGGTTGGCCACGTTGAGGTAGGAGGGGATCCACTGGTGGAGTTCGGCCTGCTTGGCGTCCGAGAGGGTGGGGAGGGTCAGCCCGGCCTCGGTGGCCAGGTCGGAGAAGTGGGCGCCGGTGCCGCCGGAGATGGAGTACACGACGACCCCGTCGGCCCGTGGCGGGCGGGCCCGGGCCAGGAGGGCGGCGGTGTCCTGGAGCTCGTCCAGCCCGTCGACCCGGATGACCCCGAACTGCCGCATGGCGGCGTCCACGACCGTGTCGGCCCCGGTGAGCTTGCCCGTGTGGGAGGCGGCCATGCGGGCGCCGGTCTCGGTGCGGCCGACCTTCACGGCGACGACGGGGACCTTGTTGCGGGCGGCGCGGTCGGCGGCGAGGAGGAAGGCACGGCCGTCCTTGAGGCCTTCGACGTAGCAGGCGATGGCGCCGACCTCGGGCCGTTCGGCGAAGTAGGAGATGAAGTCGGAGGTCTCCAGGTCGGCCTCGTTGCCGGTCGGCGCCCAGTGGGAGAGGCGGATGCCCAGCTCCTGGAGGGTGTAGACGGGCCGGCCCTGGTGCCCGGACTGGGTGATGAGGGCGATGGCGGGGCCGTCGAGGTCCTCGCGGAACTCCTGGAAGGCGTTGAGGTTGGTGTTGGGGCCGAGCAGCCGCAGCCCGGAGCGGCGTACGGCGGCGGCCAGGCGGGCCTGTGCGGCGGCGCCCGCGTCGCCGGTCTCGGCGAAGCCGGAGGCGAAGGCGACGGCGAACTTCACCTTGGTGTCGGCCAGTTCCTCGATGACCGGGATCGGGTCCGCGACGAGGAGCACCGCGAGGTCGACCTGTTCGGGCAGCTCGGCCACGGTGGCGCGGCAGGGCAGCCCGAAGACGGCGGTGCGGGTCGGGTGCACGGGGTGGACGCGGGCGCCGACGCGCTCGGCCCAGGCGATGAGCTGCCGGGTGATGCCGGTGTTGGGCCTGCCCTCGGCGTCGGAGGCGCCGACGACCGCCACGGACTCGGGCCGGAAGAACCGGTCCAGGTCGGGCACGTCGGCGTGCAGGGGCCGTCCGCTGACGTCCAGGGCGTCCGGCTCCTCGGGTGTCGCCGTGGAGTGGACGGCCGTCCTGGGGGTCTCCCCGCAGGCCTCGACGCGTGCGCGGAAGTCGGTGGTGAGGGTGCCGTGAGTAGATCCAAGCATCGCTTCGCCCGCCCTGCTCGAGAGTCCATAGCTGACGCCTAGTCAGATTACTGAACTGACACGCCGTCAGGAACAGGGGTGCGCAGGAAAGGTGGTGGAGGTGGTGTGCTTGAACGGTGGCAGAACCGTCCGCTCCGGTACAGAGGTGATTTCGGCCCTCCGGGCCGCCCGGGCCCACGGCTAGGCCGTGTCTTCCGGATCTTGCTCCCCCAGCTACCGCTGGGAGGTGCCCCCAGACCCGCGCCGCCCGGCACCGCACCTCGCCGCGTTGGCGGAGCACCCGAGTACGTCCAGTACAAGGGCGCCCCGCCAACGCGCCGATGCACGGCACCTGGGGGCCCCTCCCAGCCGTAGCTGGGGGAGACGCGGGCTTAACCGGCAAGATCCGAAAGACACGGCCTAGCCGCGCGAGAGTGCCTTCGCTATGCGCACCGCGTCGATGGACAGCTCGCGGAGCATCCCGCTGATCGGGTTCGTGTACCCGGTGAAGTGCAGCCCCGGCGCGTTGCGCGGTGCGCGGGGGCCGTGCGCGATGGGCCGGCCGCGCTCGTCCAGCACGTCCAGGTGGCCCACCAGCCCCTCCAGCCCGCGCCGGTACCCCGTCGCCGCCACCACCGCGTCCGGGGTGATCCGCGTACCGTCGGCCAGTACCACCTCGTCGCCGTCGAAGCCGGTCACGGCGGCCACCGGCTCCACCCGGCCCCCGCGCACGGCCTTGATCAGGCCGACGTCCTGCACCGGCACCGCCCCCTCCAGGACCCTGCTGTACAGGCCCGAGGCCGGGCGCGGCAGACCGTAAGCCGTCAGGTCGGGGACGGCCTTGGCGGCGAGCGCCCCCAGCCGGTCCACGAGCCGCACCGGCAGCCTGCGCACCAGGATCCCCGTCCGCTGCGCCGGCCAGCCCAGGGTGGAGCGGCGCACGAGGTGCGGGACGGTGCGCACGGCGAGCCGCACCCGCGCGGCACCGCCCTCGGCGAGGTCGGCGGCTATCTCCGCGCCGGTGTTGCCGACGCCGACGACGAGCACGTCCTGCCCGGCGTACGGGGCCGGGTCGCGGTAGTCGCGGGCGTGCAGCAGCTGCCCGGTGTACCCGTCGCGGCCCGGCCAGTCGGGCAGTGCCGGGGTGTGGTTGTAGCCGGTCGCCACCACCACCGCGCGGGCCGCGAGCAGCCGCCCGCCCGAGGCGTGCAGGGTCCAGCCCTCCCCGTCGGCGGCGCGCTCGATCCGGGTCACCTCGACCCCGGTCACCAGCTCCAGCTCGTGGAACTCGGCGTACTTCTCCAGGTACCGGACCACGTCCGCCCGCGCGACCCAGCGCCCGAAGCGGCGCGGGATCGCCAGCCCGGGCAGGCCCGACAGCCGCCGGGTGGTGTGCAGCCGCAGCCGGTCGTAGTGGCCGCGCCACGACGCGCCGACCGCGCCGCTCCGCTCGACGACCACCGCGCGCACCCCGCGGGCGCGCAGCGCGGCGGCGACGGCGAGCCCGCCGGGGCCGGCGCCGATCACGTACACGGGGCGGGGCTCGGTGGAGGTCAGGTCGGGCTCGGGCATGGCCAGTGAGCGTATCGACACAGGGCGTTGATGGGTCTCGGACGAGGAGGGAATCGATTGCGGATCGATCACGGGCGGCGGACCGCACCGGCGCGGCCCGCCGCCCGTGCGGCACGGGTGGTGTCAAAGTGGGACATACGGTCCCGATGTCCGGCCCCCGAGAGGAGTGCGTGCGCGATGTGGCAGCCCGACGGGTGGGACGTGCGCGTCCGCCTCGGAGTCCTCACCCCCCACGGCGACGTCGGCCCCGAGTCGGAGCTGCGCGCCATGGCCCCGGCGGGCGTGGGCCTGCATGCCGCCCGGGTGCCGTTCGCCGCGATGGGGCCGGGCGGCGAGATGGGCCTGACCGTGCCGCTCGCCCCCGTCCGGGCCTTCGCGGAGCCGCCGCACGTGGACGATGCGGCCGAGCTGCTGGCCGCCGCGCCGGTGGCGGCCATCGCGTACGCCTTCACCAGCTCCGCGTACGTGATCGGCGCGCGCGGGGAGGCGTACATGCTGGAGCGGCTGACCGAGCGGGCCGGCGGCCTGCCCGTGGTCGCCACCTGCGCCGCCGCCGTCGGGGCGCTGCGCGCGCTCGGGGTCGCGCGGCTCGCGCTGGTCGATCCGCCGTGGTTCGACGCCACCCTGAGCGATCTGGGGCGGGGCTACTACGAGGAGGCCGGGTTCGAGGTCCCGTACGCGGCTCCGTGCGGGCTGCCCAGCGGGCAGGCGCTGATCCGGCCGGAGGCCCTGTACGGCTGGGTGCTGGAGCAGGTCCCCGACGCGGCGCAGGCGGTGGTCGTCGGCGGCAACGGCTTCCGGGCGGTCGGGGTGATCGAGGCCCTGGAGGCGGAGCTGGAGCGGCCGGTGCTGACCGCGAACCAGGTGCTGCTGTGGGCCGCCCTGCGCGCGGCGGGCGAGCCGGTGGACGGGATCACGGGCTACGGCCGCCTGTTCTCGACCCCCTGAGTCAGGCCGCCCCGCCCCCGGTCCCGTCGCGTCCGGCCCCTTGCGGGATCGCCGCCGATCCGCTGAACTGACGTACCGTCAGATCGAGTGGGTGGAGGGGCGAACCGTGCAGACCATCTGGCTCACCGGCGCCGAGTGGCTCGCCGTGCTGCGGATAGGCCTCGGCCTGTGGTGGCTGGAGAGCTGGCGGCACAAGGACAAGAAGGGCTGGTTCGAACGCGGCACCGGCATCGCCTGGGCCGCCGACGTCGCGGGCAAGCACCGCTGGGGCTTCGTCAAGGGCGGCTTCGAGAAGGTCGTCAAGCCCCGCCCGCGGCTGATGGCGTACGTCGTCGTCTACGCCGAACTCGCCCTGGGCCTCGGCCTCGTACTCGGCTTCCTGACCCCCGTCGCCCTCGCCGCCGGCCTGCTGCTCAACCTGCTCTACCTGGTCCTGATGATCCACGACTGGGCCGAGCAGGGCCAGAACTCGATGATGGCCCTCATCTCGGCGGTCGCCCTGTTCGCGATGTCCTGGCAGACCTGGTCCCTCGACGCGGCGATCGGACTGTTCCCGTGAGCGCCGCACGGTACGACCTCCCCGAGACGGACGAGTTCACCCGCCCCTACTGGGACGCGGCGGCCGGGGGCCGGCTGCTGCTGCGCCGCTGCGCCGACTGCGGGCGCGCCCACCACTACCCGCGCGAGTTCTGCCCCTCCTGCTGGGCCGGGGAGGACCGCGTCACCTGGGAGGAGGCGAGCGGCCGCGCCACCCTCTACACCTGGTCCGTCGTCCACCGCAACGACCTCCCGCCCTTCGGCACCCGCGTCCCCTACGCGGCGGCCGTCGTCGACCTCGCGGAGGGGCCCCGGATGATGACCGAGGTCGTCGGCTGCCCGTACGGGGACCTCCGCATCGGCATGCCCCTGTGCGCCGCCTTCCGCGAGACGGCGCAGGGGGTGTGGGTGCCGGTGTTCCGGCCGGACGCGGACTGAACCGCCCCTGGCGGGGACCGGTCAGAAGTGCGGGTCGAGCACCGAGCCGAAGACGTAGGTGCCCTGCTCCAGCCTCTGCTCGTGCGGGTCGACGAGGTACGCGGTCTCCGAACCGGGCTTGGACAGGCTGGACGACTGCTTGTAGTAGCCGTTGCCGCCGGCGCCGCCCGACCTGGGGGTGAGGCAGTCCGTCCAGGTGTACGTGCCCGAGGCCAGGTAGAGGTCACGGGTCGGCCACTGGATCCCGTCGAGCGTCTGCCTCCACGTGTAGGTGCCGGACGCCAGGTAGATGCTCCTGGTGGTGCAGGCGGGCGCGTCGCTGTCCATGGGCACGCCGTCCACCCACACGCTCCGGGTGTTGTACGCGTCGGCTGCCGCGCCGGCGGGCGTGCCCGCGAGCGTGACGACCGCCGTCGCCGCGGCGGCCACGGCCGCGGCCTTGCCGAACGTGCTGGACTTGCCGAACTTGCCGAACTTCCCGGACATGAGATGTCTCCCCTTGGTGACCTCGTCGTCGATGGTGCTCGGACGATGAGCAGCCGCCGGACCCCCGATTCGGGCAGGGGTCCCGCGGCCGTCATCCGCAGGTGAATCTAGGCGCGGGCGGCACGAGTTGGTGTGCGTGGCGTGCCGGGTTCCTGTGCTCTGCGTGCGGTGCGGCGCCCAGCGAGAGCGCACGGTGCTCGGTCGGCGTGAGTCCGTACGCCTCGCGGAACGCCCGGCTGAATCCCGTGGCGCTGGTGAAACCCCAGCGAGCCGCTATCGCCTGGACGGGATGGCCGCCGAGCTCCGCGCGGGCGAGGTCGGTGCGGGCGCGTTCCAGCCGGGACCGGCGGATGTGCGCCGCGAGGGTCAGGGGCTGGCCGGCGAAGAGGGCGTGCAGTCCCCGCAGCGACATGTTGTGCCGGTCCGCGATCAGGCGCGGGGTCAGGTCCGGGTCGCCGAGGTTGTGCTCGATGAAGCGGTGGATCCGCTGGAGCGTCTCCCGCGCACGGGCCTCGGCGGGCGTCGCGCCGGGTTCCCCGAGCTGCCCCGCGAGGAACGCGGTGGCCAGGTCGAGGGTGACGGCCCCCAGCCCGCGCAGCTCCTCCGGACGGCAGTGCGGGGCGCGCGCGAGCAGCGACCTCATGAAGTCGGCGACGACCGCTCCGGAACCGCTGTCCGCGGGCAGGTTCCGTGCGAGGAGGCCGTCGAGGCGGTCCGCGCCGAGCGGCAGGGCCTGCCGGGGGATCTGCAGCACCACCGACGTGAGCGTCTCGTCCGCGCAGGCCGCCTCGCTCGGCCGTGAGGTGTCGGTGAGCACGAGTCCGCCCGAGACCACCGACTCGTTGCCCCGCTGGGAGATGCGGAGGGCGCCCCGGGTCAGGAGCGCCAGCTGGAGGTGCTCGGGATCGCCCTGCCGGACGTGGGTCATGGTGCGGCGCGAACGCACCGGTGAGCAGGTCATGGCGGACAGGCGCACCGCGCCGAGGTCCACCTCCGTGATGTCCGCCCGGAAGTCGGCCGTGTGCCGGCTGCTGAGCAGGACGGGCATCACGTGGCTCGACACGGTCTCGCAGAACCAGTCGAACCTGTCCTCGCGCGCCCCGACGACGTCCGACGCGACCAGCGTTCCCATACGCCCCAACCCCCCACACCTCCACCCGACACGAACCCGGCCCGGGGCGCGTCCGCCCCGGTACGCGGCTCAGGGCCAGAGCAGCTCCCGGACCCAGCCGTCACCCCCGTCGGCCCGGCGGTAGCGCAGGCGGACGTGTCGGCGCGCGGCGTCGCCCTGGAAGAACTCCGCCTCGGCGGGCTCCAGTACGTACCGGGTCCAGGTCGGCGCCGGCGCGTCCGGCTCGGACCCCGCCCGCTCCCACGCCGCCGCCGAGGCCCGCGCCAGCTCCTCGGCGGAGCCCAGCACCTCGCTCTGCCGGCCGGTCAGCGCGGCCGCCAGCGCCCCGCGCGAGCGCACCGCCAGGTCCGCCCGGCTCTCCGCGGCCCCGCACGCCACGACCCGGCCCCGGACCCGCACCTGCCGGGCCACCGCCGGCCAGTAGAAGACCAGTGCCGCGTCGGCCCGGCCGGCCAGCTGGCGGCCCTTGGCGCTCGTGGAGTGCGAGGCGAAGTGCCAGCCCCGCTCGTCGGCGTCGTGCAGCATCAGCACGCGCACGTCGGGCCGCCCCCCGGCGTCCACCGTCGCCAGCCCCATCGTGTGCGGCTCCGCCTGCCCCGCCCGCGCGGCGTGCACGAACCACTCCCGGAACAGCTCCACCGGCGTGCCGGGGGCGTCCGCCGGGTCGAAGCCGGGAAGCGGGACGTCCCACACCCGCAGGGAGTGCAGGACCTCGTGGAACTCGCCGCTGCTGCCGTCGTTCGTCATGCCGCCCAGGCTAAGAGGTACGCGGCCGGGTCCGGGCCGGGGGCTCAGATCCAGCCGTGGTCGCGGGCCAGGAGGGCCGCCTGGAAGCGGTTCGTCGCTCCGAGGCGCTGCATCAGGTCCGCCACGTACTTGCGGTACGTCCGGACCGACACGCCGACCTCGCGGGCCCCCGTCTCGTCCTTCTCCGCCTGGTACATGGTGGCCAGCACCTTGCGCTCGATCTCGCTCAGCCCGCCCTCGGGGCCCTGCCGGGCCGCGACGGCCTCCGCCAGCGGCACCGAGTCCGACCACATCCGCTCGAACAGCGACACCAGGTTGGCGACGAGGCCCGTCTCGCGGATCACCAGGGCCCCCAGCCGCGGGTTCTGCGGGTCGATCGGCGTCAGGGCAGCCGCCCGGTCGAAGACCAGCATCCGCTCCAGCGGCTTGTCCGAGATCCGGATGTCCGCCCCCATCGCCGAGATCTCCTGGAGGTAGGCCAGCGTCGGCGCGTCCTCCACCGCCGCCGGGCGCATGATCGTCCGCATCTTGATGCCCCGCCGCAGGATCCGGGCGTCCAGCGGCCGGGACGCCTCGATGCTGGCCGCGCTCAGCGCCCCGTGCGGCTGCGTGGTCAGCCCCTCCTCCCGGGTGAAGAAGGTCAGCTCGTCGATCACCGCCCGGACGTTGGGCGTGCCCTCCACCCGCTCGATGGGCGGCCGCTGCGACGCCTCGCGCACGGCCGGGCGTACCGCGTCCCGTTCCGCCAGCAGCGACTCCACCACCCGCTGCTCGGCGGCCACCCGCCGCAGCTCCTCCTGGAGTTCCCGCAGCCGCAGGTCGATCAGCCGCTGCACGGCAATCGCGGGCGGGGCCGGCCGGATGCTGCCGTTGTCGGCCAGGGAGGTCAGCTCCATCGCCTCCAGCCGGGCCAGCCACTCCTCCACCTCGTCCAGCGGCGCCCCGAGGTGCTCCGCCAGTACGGGGGGCGTGCCCTCCGTGAGGCGGAGCAGGCATCTGTACAGGTCTTCGTCCTCGGCTGACATCCCCAAGTGGATGAGGCTTCCGGCGCGCATGGTTCCCCCTTGTGATGGTGCCCCGTGTGGTCAGCACGGTGGGCTGATCATACGAACGCGGACACCGGCTGACCATGGGTAACGGAAGCGTTCCTACCGCTCTTGGTTCCCGCGTCCGCGCAGCTCGTCGTGCAGCTTGTTGCACGCACCGACGCAGGAAGCTGCGTCCGGAAACGCTCGAAAGCCGGTCCACCGAACGGCAGTCTTCTCCATGTCGGAACAACGGCGATCCACACAGGGGGAAACGATGAAGAAGAACCAGCTCGGCGGACGCACCCGAATCGCCTCGCTCGCCGCGGGATTCGCGGTCGCGGCCGGACTGACCTTCTCCGGGCCTTTCATCCACCCGCTGGCCCAGGACCAGCTCACCGCGTCCGGTCAGGCGGCCGACAGGGCCCGCTGCTTCCTCTCCGTCGTGGAACTCGACGACCTCGACATCACGAAGTGCGCACCCAAGGTGAAGCTCCCCGTCGACCGGCGCGAAACGTTCGACTGGATTTAACGGCGGGACACACCCCGGCCACGGAACAGAAGACGAGGAAGGAAGAAGGGAGCCACACCATGACCACCCACTCGGTACTCATACCGTTCCTGCCGACCCGGCCCGAACAGATCCTCCCCTACGCCGGCCTCGTCCACTGGACCCGGGCGCACCGGCTCTGGCAGGGACAGTCCCTGATGGTCGAACCCCACCACGGGTTCGTCCACGCCGCGGGAGCCGGCTTCCGGGTCCCCACCGGCCTGGGCGTCACGCTCATGCCGCTGCGCCACCCCTACGAGGCCGCCCTCCAGGCCCGCTCGCTGGCCCTGGCCACCGGGCAGCCGGTCACCGCCGGCTTCGGCCCCGGGGCGCCCTCCCTCCAGCAGGCCCTGCGCGGGGCCCCGTACCGCAGTCCCCTGACCGCGGCCCGCGAGTACCTGACGGCCGTGCGCGGCCTGCTGGCCGGGGAACACGTCACGATCGACGGCGACTACGTCACCTGTGACGCGCAGCTCGCGCCCTTCCCCTCCGCTCCGGTGGAGATCGGCCTGGGCGTGCTGCGGCCCGCCATGGCCCGGCTCGCCGGAGAGGTCGCCGACGTGGCGATCACCTGGCTGACCCCGGCCGCCTACCTGCGGGACACCGTCCTGCCGGCGCTGCGCGAGGGCGCGGCCAAGGCCGGCCGGCCGGTGCCCAGGCTGACGGCGATGGTGCCGCTGGCGCTCGCCAGGAAGGACCGCACGGCCGGCGAGATCGCGCTGGCCAGCAACTCCGCGCACCTGGGACTGCCGCACTACGTCGACATGCTGCGCAAGTCCGGGATCGGCATCACCGGCACGGACCGGGAGCTGGACGCGCGCGCCCTCGTCGAAGGGCGCGGATTCCTCAGCGGCGACACCACGGAACTCCTCGCCCAGCTGAAGGAGTACGAGGAGGCGGGCGTCGACGAAGTCGTCCTGAACGTCACCGGCGTGGCCAATTGCTACGGCCCGCAGGCGGCCTCCGAAGAACTCAGGACGATTCTGTCCGCCCTGGCCTGACCCCGGAATCTCCGGGTCCGGCCGCAGCACGGCCGGGCCCCGGCCCGGCGTGCCCCGAATCACTTCACACCACTGCACATCGCTTCACACCACTGCACATCGCTTCACATTGCTTCGCATTCCTTGAAGGGGGAGTCATGGCGGGAATCAAACGGCATCTGATGCTCTGGGGTACCGGAAAGCCGGGGGCGGAGCTTTCCGCGACGGGCTCCGCGACGGTCGTCCTGGAGAATCCGGACCACCTTTCCACGCTGCTCGGCTCCGACCTCGTAGGACCGCACTCGGTGGTGTTCGCCCCCGGCCACACCCCGGACGCGGGAGTTCCGGACGGCCCCGTCGTCGCCGGCTACGAGGGTTCGCTGAGCGAACCCGGCCTGGAATGCGCCCTCGGCACGGACTTCTACCTCCAGATCCAGAACTACGGCGTCAGCGCCTACATGTCCGTGGTCGGTCCGACGCTGATCCGCGTCGCCGACGACATGGACCTCGACGCCTACCTCGCCGACGCCGACCAGGCCCGGCAGACCGGCGCCTTCCCCGACTTCCTCACCAACCCCGTCATCCAGCTCGCCGACCTGCCCGCACTCGGCGCGGGCCCGGCCGGCGACGGCCCCCGCTGCCGCCTCTACGCCGACCAGGACGGCGTCCTGTCCACCGCCCCCGGCGGCGCCCGGCTCGGCGTCCTGGGCGAGGACACCCTGGAGCAGCTCGACACCCGCTGGCTCCTCGACGCCGCCGCCGGCACCGACGGCGGACCGGCCGCGGAACGCCCCTGGCTGGCCCGCTACCTCGCCGCCGTCTCCGCCGTCCGCGACCTGCGGGCCCGCGGCCTGGCCGCCGACGTACGGGTCTCCGGGTTCGGCGGCCGGCTGAACGCCGCCGCGGCCTCCGTCCCCGCCGACGCCGCCGCGGACACCACCGACGCACGGCTGCCGCTGCTGCTGTGGTCGGGCGAGGACGCCTTCGTCCACGACCCGGCGAGCGGGCGCACCTTCGGCCTCGACCCGGTCGCCGCCGGCCTCGCCGAGGTGCTCCTCGTCGCCGGTTCGGTGGAGGCGGGCGCCTCCTACGCCGACCGGGCGGCCCTGGAGCAGGTCGCCGCCTACTTCGAGGACGCCGGGGTCACCCTGCGGTCCGCCCGGCTCGTGACGGCGGGGCACTGACCGCCATGACGACGATGACGATCACCAAGCCGATGTCCGACGCGGGCCACCGCGTCCCCACCCCCGCCGACGTCCCCGGACGCGCCGGCGAGCTCCTCGCCTCCCTCGGCGACCGGGCCGTCCTGTGCGACCTGTACGACGCCGTCGGCGCGACCGTCTACCACGACCTCGCCGGCACCGGCACCCACGAGGTGCGCGAGCTGCTCGCCCTCGTCCGCCGCATCCCCGGCGACGTCCTCGACCTGGCCGCCGGCTCCGGACGCCTCACCCTGCCCCTGCTCGCCCTGGGCCGCCAGGTCACCGCCCTCGAACTCTCCTCCTACATGCTGGAGCTGCTCGACCAGCGCCTCGCCGCCGCCCCGCCCGCACTGCGCGCACGCTGCCTGCCCGTCCGGGCCGACATGAGCGCCTTTGACCTCGGCCGCCGCTTCGGCGCGATCGTGCTGGGCACCACCACCATCTCCCTGCTCGACGCCGAGGGCCGCACCGGCCTCTACCGGGCCGTCCGCGAACACCTGGAGCCCGGCGGCCGGTTCCTGCTCTCGACGGTCGACATGGCCGCCACCGGTGAGGGCCCCGCCGAGGTCGACATGGAGATCGTGACCGACAGCGGACGCGCCTACCGCCTCTTCGAACACTGGACGCCCGACTCCGGCAGCCGCACCGTCACCCTCTTCCCCGCCGGCCCCGGCGCACCCGGCGACGAAGGCCCCGTCCAGGTGTGCACCACCACCATCGGCGTCCTGCCCGCCGAACTCCTGGAGGCCGAACTGGCCGCCGCCGGGTTCTCCGTCCGCTCCCGCCACCCGCTGCCCGCCGTCGGCGAGCGCCACCACGACGTACTCCTCGAAACGGAGGTGACCCCGTGAACGACACCACCACCACGCCGCCCGGCCACCACCCGCTGTGGCCGTCCCTGACCGCCCCCCAGGACCAGGGCCGCGACGACACCTGCGCCGTCTCCGCGCACGGCGTACGCGTCCGCTTCGCCGACGGCCGTGAACTCCTCGACGGCTCCAGCGGCCTGTGGAACACCAACATCGGCTACGGCAACGAGGCCATCGCCGCGGCCGCCGCCGAAGCCCTCCGCGAAGCCTCGTACCTCTCCGTCTTCCGCTACGAGAACACCCACGCCCGCCGCGCCGCCGAGGCCCTCGTCGAAGCGGCCGGCCCCGCCCACTACGGCCGGGTGCTGTTCTCCACCTCCGGCGGCGCCGCCAACGACCTCGTCATGAAGGTCGCCCGGCACTACCACGCCCTGCGCGACGAACCCCGCCGCAAGGTCGTCGTCGGCCTGCGCGGCAGCTACCACGGCCTGACCTTCGGCAGCTTCGCCCTCACCGGCGACGACCTCGGCCAGCAGCTGTACGGCGTCGACCAGCGGTTCGTCCGCCACGTCGCCCCCAACGACCCGGCCGAGCTGAACGCGCTCATGGCCCGCCAGGGCGCCCAGATCGCCGCCGTCGTCGTCGAACCCGTCCTCGGCAGCGGAGCCGTACCCCTCACCGAGGAGTACCTCGCCGAACTGCTGCGGCTGCGCCGCGAACACGGATTCCTGCTGGTCGCCGACGAGGTCGCCACCGGCTTCGGCCGCACCGGCAGCCTCTTCGCCTCCCAGCAGTGGGCCGAACAGCCCGACCTGCTCGTCTCCTCCAAGGGACTCACCAACGGCACCAGCGCCGCCGCCGTCGTCATCGCCTCCCGCCAGGTGGCACGGGCCTTCACCGACGCCGGCGCCATGCTCACCCACGGCGAGACCCAGGCCGGCACCCCCGTCACCTGCGCCACCATCACCGCCACCCTCGACGAGATGCGCCGCCTCGACGCGGTCGCCCTCGGCCGGCGCCTGGCGCAGCGCCTCGACACCGAACTCGGCGCACTCGTCGCCCACCACCCCCGGATCGCCGCCACCACCGGCCTCGGCTGCTTCCGCTCGGTCCGGCTGTGCGACCCGGACGGCACCCCCTTCCCGCAGGACCAGGTCCACGCCCTGGTCCGGGCCATCCGCGACGCCGGCGCCATCGTCCACCCCGGGGTGAACGGCATCCAGCTCTTCCCCGCCCTCACCTACACCGACGCCGAACTCACCGAACTCCTCGCCGCCGTCACCGCCGGACTCGACCTCCACCTGGCGCGGACCGCCGCCCCGGCGGCCGAGGCCCTGGCGTGAGCGCCGGCTGGCACGCCCCGGCACAGCAGCTGATCGGCTGCGACAGCCTGGGCGCCTGGTTCACCGGACGCCCCGAGCGGCGGATCACCGTCCTCGTGGACGCCACGGTCGCCACCGCCCCGGTCACCGGCCGGGTACGGGCCCTGCTCGCCGGGGACCGCTACGAGACCACGGTGCTGGAACTGTCCGGCCCCGGCGACCTGGACTCCGTCGCCGCGCTCGCCGGCCGGGTCGCGGACGCCGAACTGCTCGTCGGCATCGGCGGCGGCTCCCTCCTCGACCAGGCCAAGCTGGCCGCCCTGATCCGGACCAACCCCGACGCGTACGCCCGCCTCACGGTGCCGCAGCGCAGCGGACTCCTGGTCCTCGGCCACACCACCCGGCGCGGACTCCCGCTGGTCGCCGTACCCACCACGGTCGGCACCGGCACCGAGTCCAGCGGAGTCGCCTGCCTCGGCTACCCCGGCCACGGCAAACGGCTGGTGATGGGCACCGCACTGCGGCCCAGGGCAGCCGTCCTCGACCCGGTCGCCACCGCCACCCTCGACGACGAACTCGTCGCCGAAGGAGTCCTCGAAGCACTCCACCGCGTGGTCAGCCCGTACGTCGGCGACCACGGGGACCTGCCCACCGAGGACGCCCTGGTGGAGACCATCGCCGAACGGCTGGTGCTGCTGGGACACGAGGTGCGCGCCGCGCGCCGCGCCGGCCGCCCCACCGACGACCGGCTGCGGCTGGAGATCGCCAAGCTCAGCGGCCTCAGCCACGCCGAATGGGCCCACCTCGGCCGCGACCTGTACGCGGTCAAGGGCTGGCTCATCGCCAACGAGCTGTCCTCCGCCCTCGGAGTGCGCAAGATGACCGCGGTCGCGGCGATCCTGCCGCACCTGTGGCGGGCGATCTCCGCCGGCGAGGCACGGCTCGGCTCCGCCGGCCGGCTGCACCGCCTGTGGTCCCGGCTGCGGGCCACCGACCCCGAGAACCTCCCCGCGGACCCGGCGGCGGGCATCGAAGCCCTCACCGACTCCTGGGGGATCCACCGCGGCATCGACGCGGGCCCCGACCGGCTCGCCGAGATCGCGCACCGCACCGTCCGCGCCTGGGGCGCCGGACTGCCGATGCTCGGCGGCCTGCGCACCGACGACGTGTACGGCCTGCTGGCCGACGCCGCCGCGGCCTGAACCACCAAGACTTCCGCACCCGCGAGCACACCGCCGCGAGGAGCGGACGGGATCACACGTCCCACGCACAGAGCACGCCCTGATCGACCCACACGGAAAAGGAGAACGACCCATGCAGGACAACCTCGCGATCGACGCCTTCCCCGCCCTGGAGCTCGGCATGCAGGAGCTGGAGGCCATGGAGGCCCCGGGCTGGTGGACCGGTATCGGCGTCAGCGCCGGCGTGGTCGTCGCCTCCGCGGCGGGCTACGGCTCGTACGTCGCCTCCGCGGCCATCATCGCCACCTGAGAAGCCCGTACCGCGCACGGCGGTACGCCTTCCACCCACCAGAGAAACACCCACGGAAAAGGAGAACGACCCATGCAGGACAACCTCGCGACCGACGCCTTCCCCGCCCTGGAGCTCGGCATGCAGGAGCTGGAGGCCATGGAGGCCCCGGGCTGGTGGACCGGTATCGGCGTCAGCGCCGGTGTCGTCGTCGCCTCCGCGGCGGGCTACGGCTCGTACGTCGCCTCCGCGGCCATCATCGCCACCTGAGAAGCCCGTACCGCGCACGGCGGTACGCCTTCCACCCACCAGAGAAACACCCACGGAAACAGGAGAACCCCATGCAGGACATCGTGAAGCAGGACATCGCCACCGAGAACCTGGAGCTCGGCATGCAGGAGCTGGAAGCCATGGAGGCCCCGGGCTTCTGGTCCGGCTTCAAGCAGGGCGTCGTCATCAGCGGCATCGCCGTCGCGAGCGCCACGCTCGCCACCTGATCCCCCCGGCGGCCCGCGCGGCCGCCGAGATCACAGCGGACCGGACTCCCGGTCCCTCAGGGTGACTTGGTCCCGTGGCGGTGGCAGCCGCCACCGCCGCGGGCCCCCGCACCCCCTCACGCACCACACGCACCACACGCACAGAGCGGAAGGAAGAGGGAGCCAACATGCCGAAGGAGAACCCCCGCAAGGGGACGAACGGACAGCTGGGGACGACCGCCGCGCTGCTCGCGCTGGCACTGGCCGTCGCCAACGCACAGCTGACCGGAGCCGCACTCGTCGCCGTCATGAGCGTCATCGGCCTCGGTCTCGTCGCCTGCGCCGCCAAGGTCGGCGCCAACGTCGCCGCGGGCAAGCGATGAGCGCCGCCGGCGTCGTCCGCGCCTCGGGCCTCACCAAGGAGTTCGGCCCGTTCACCGCCGTGCAGGACGTGACCTTCGAGGTCCGCCCCGGCCGGGTGACCGGACTGCTCGGCCGCAACGGCGCCGGCAAGTCCACCTCCCTGCGCATGCTCCTCGGCCTGGTCCGCCCCACCTCCGGCACCGCCACCGTCTTCGGCCACCCCTACACCGAACTCCCCGACGCCGCCCGCCGCGTCGGCGTCTGCATGGACGGCATCGGCCCCACCCCCGGCGCCTCCGGCCGCCGCGACCTGCGGATCTGGGCCCGCACCCTCGGCGTCTCCCGCGCCCGCGTCGACGAGGTCCTCGACCGCGTCGGCCTCACCGACGCCGCCGACCGCCCCGCCAAGGGCTACTCCACCGGCATGAAGCAGCGCCTGGCCCTCGCCACCGCCCTGCTCGCCGACCCCGAACTCCTCGTCCTGGACGAGCCCGCCAACGGCCTCGACCCCGACGGCATCCGCTGGCTGCGCGACACCCTGCGCGCCCTGGCCGCCGAAGGCCGCACCGTCCTGGTCTCCAGCCACCTCCTCGCCGAGGTCGAGCAGACCGTCGACGACGTCGTCGTCATCCAGCGCACCCTGCGCTTCGCCGGCTCCCTCGCCGAGCTCACCTCCGACGGCGCCCAGCGCCTCGAAGACCGTTTCTTCTCGCTGGTGGACGGGGACGCCGAGACCGCCGCGCGCACCGAAAGGCTGACCCATGCGTAACGTCCTCGCCGGCGAGTGGATGAAGGCCTGGACCGGCCGCACCTGGCTGATCCTCGCCACCGCAGGGACCTTCATGTCCCTCCTCACCTGCTTCGGGTACGCCTCCACGGGCGACGAGGCCATCGCGCTGGGCACGTCCACCGCCGCCGCCGTCACCGACGACATGGCCCAGGCGTGGATGATGACCTTCCTGATGTCCGCCGTGTTCGGCGCCATCCTCGTCACCCGCGAGTACAACACCGGCGCCATCGCCCGCTCGGTCCTCCTCAGCGGCGGCCGGCTGCGGCTGCTGTCCGCCAAGGCCCTCGTCGCCACCGCCGCCGGACTCCTGGGCGGCCTGCTCGCCGCCGCCCTCGCCGTGCTGTGCGCGTTCACCCTCCCCGGCCACTTCGGCTACGACGGCGACTGGACCGGCCACACCACCCGCATCGTCCTCGGCGTCGTCACCGTCAACGTGATCGCCGCCCCCTGGGGCGCGCTCCTCGGCTGGATCCTGCGCAACCAGCTCGCCACCGTCCTCACCGTCATCGCCCTCACCCTCCTCGTCGAGCCGGGCCTGCAGGAACTCGCCCCGAAGGCCGCCGCCTACCTGCCCACCATCGCGATGAGCTCCGTCTACCTCGACGGCAAGCCCGAGCTGCTCTCCGTACCGCTCGCGCTCCTGGTCCTCGCCGGCTGGCTCGCCGCCGCCGGGACCGCCGCCCGGCAGCTGCTGCTCTCCCGCGACGTCATCCAAGGGTGATCCCGACATGTCCACCAAGACGCTCATCCGGAAGGCGGCCCCCGCCCCGGCCGCCCCCCAGCCGGCCGCCTCCGCCGCGGACGGCTGGGACCCCGCCCTCCTGGAACGCCCCCGCATCGCCGCCAACGTGGAGATCCACGAGCCCATCGAGAGCGGCGCCCCCTGGGTCCTCCAGCGCGGCAACCACCAGCACTTCCGCCTCCAGCCCGACATGGCGCGCCTGGTCCGGGCCATGGACGGCACCCTCGACCACGACGGCCTCGCCGAGGTCCTCGGCCCGCCGTGGACCGCGCAGCACGTCGGCACCGCCGTGCACAAGCTCGCCGACTCCAAGGTCCTCGACGACGGCAAGCCCGCCGAACGCCGAAGCACCTGGTTCCGCTTCGTGCCGCCGATGACCCTCCAGTTCACGGTGCTGCACCCCGAGCGGGTCCTCGCCCGCCTCGCCCCCGTGATCCGCCTCCTCGCCGGACGCACCTCGGCCGCCGTCGCCGCCCTGTTCGTCCTCGGCGGGATCCTCGCCCTCGCCCTGCTCACCCCCGAGGTCGACGCCGCGCTCGGCAGGCCGCTCCCCTTCTACGCCTACTTCGGCGTGATGGCCGGAGTCCTGGCCACCACCGCCGTCCACGAGGTCGGCCACGGCGCGGTCCTCACGTACTACGGCGGCCGGCCCAGCCGGATGGGCTTCATGCTCTTCTACATGTCGCCCGCGTTCTTCTGCGACGTCTCCGACGGCTGGCGGCTCTCCCGCAAGGAACAGCGCGTCCGCGTCGCCCTCGCCGGCATCGCCACGCAGACCGTGATCGCCGGGGCCGCCGCCCTGAGCGCCCTGTTCCTGGGCCCCTCGGACCTGCGCGACGCCGTCCTCGTCTTCGCCGTCGCCACCTACACCAGCGGCGTCGTCAACCTGCTGCCCTTCGTGAAGCTCGACGGCTACATCGCCCTGATGAGCCACCTCGACGTCCCGCACCTGCGCGACCGGGCCATGACCGACGCCCGCCGCTTCCTCGCCCGGATCCTCTTCGGCGGCCGAGGCTACGCACGGGAACTGGCAGGCCGACGCTGGGCGGTCGCCTTCGGACTGGCCTGCATGGCCTTCCCCCTCTACGTCATCGCCGGCGCCCTGACCCTCTGGTCGGACCTGCTCCAGCGGCTCGGAGCCGTCGGCACCAGCACCGTCCTGATGGTCGTCTGCTACCTCGTCTACCGCCTCGGCCTCGGCTTCGCCAAGCTCACCACCGAGGGCCGCGCCGCCGGCGCCCCGCTGTGGCGGGTCATCGCCGCGGCCGTGCTCCTCACCGGGGCCGCCGGGGCCGCGCTGGTCCTCGTCAAGGCGCCGTACACCGTCGCCGCCGGATACGTCGCCCACGACGGCGGCCGCGTCGAGCTGGTCCTGCCGGACACCGCCGACCTGTCCGCCGTCCGCCCCGGCTCCGACGTCCGCTTCTACCGGGCCGGACTGATGACCCGCGAGGAGACCGGCGCAGCGAACGTCGCCGCGACGGCCCGCACCGAGACCACCGCACCCATGTCGGCCTTCTTCCCCGTCGCCGCCACCCCGGTGCGCATGCCCGTCGTCAGCCTCCCGCTGACCGTCGGCCGGTCCCCCGCCGACCCCGTCGGAGCCGCCCGGGTCGACCTGGGCGAACTCCCGCTGGGGGAGTGGCTGTACGTGAAGTACGTCGCCCCGCTCTGGCGCCGGTAAGCCTCCCCTTTTCCTTACCTCCCGCCCTTCCCGTCCCTCCTGTCACGAACGGAGTGCACCATGGACCTCCGCTACATGAACTACTGCCAGCCCGGCAATCCGTTCTACGACGTACCGGCCACCGCCGCCGCCGACGCCAGCGTCTTCCCGGCGGTGACCGGCCCCCTCCCCGAGGGCTGGACGCGCAACGACAACACCCACTGGCTGCTGATGACCCCGCCCGGCACCGTCCTCCCCGGCCAGGGCTGGAAGATCCACGTGTCGGCCACCCTGGAGAACGCCGACCGCGTCCTCGACCTCGTCTGGGACTTCTGCGTCGCCGAACGCGTCACCTTCAAGTTCATCCGCAGCGCCGGCATCCTCAAGATGCGCAACAGCAAGTACGGCGACCGCGGCAGCAGCGGCAAGTTCTTCACCATCTACCCCGGCGACGAGGCGCAGCTGGAGCGGATCCTGCGCGGACTCGGCGACCTCCTTGACGGGGAGGCCGGCCCCACCATCCTCAGCGACCTGCGCTGGCGCTCCGGCCCGCTCTACGTCCGCTACGGCGGCTTCGTCTCCCGGCTCGGCCGCTCCGAGACCGGCGAGCTCGTGCACTGCATCGAGGACCCCGAGGGCCGGCTGGTCCCCGACGTGCGCGGCCCGTCCTTCCGGCCGCCGTCCTGGGTCGAACTGCCCGCCTTCCTCGGCGAGGCCCTCGCCGCCCGCAACGCCGCCACCCTCCAGGACTTCCCGTTCCGCGCCACCAAGGCCCTGCACTTCTCCAACGGCGGCGGCGTCTACCAGGCCACCGACACCCGCGACGGCGGCACCGTCCTGCTGAAGGAGGCCCGCCCGCTGGCCGGCCTCGACGAGGACGGCGCCGACGCCGTGACCCGCCTCCAGCACGAGCACTGGGCCCTGGACAAGCTCGCCGGACTCGACTGCATCCCGCCGGTCGTCGACTACCGCAAGGGCAACGAACACTGGTTCCTGGCCCGCGCGTACGTCGACGGCAAGCCCCTCGCCCGCGAGCTCCTCAGCCGCAACCCGCTCGTCAACGACGACCGCACCGAAGGCGCGTACGACGCGTACGCCGACTGGGCCCTGAAGATCGTCGACCAGGTCGAGCGGGGCGTCGAGGCCATGCACGCCAAGGGCGTCGTCTTCGGCGACCTGCACCCCAACAACATCCTGGTCCGGCCCGACGACACGATCTCCTTCATCGACCTGGAGACCGCCACCCCCGTCGAGGACGAGTCCGCGCAGGCCATCGGCGCCCCCGGCTTCCGCGCCCCCGCCGGCTACACGGGCACCGCCGTCGACCGGTACGCCCTCGGCTGCATCCGGATCGGCGTCTTCCTGCCGCTGACGGTCATGGCCACCTGGTCCCGCGCCAAGGTCGACCAGCTGATCGGCCTGGTCACCGAGCACTTCCCGGTCCCCGACGGCTTCGCCGGGCAGGTCCACGCCGACCTCGGCCCCGACCCGCACCCCGGACAGCTCCCCGACCCCGGCCCCGCACCCCTGTGGACCGCCCCCACCGCCGCCGACTGGCCCGCGCTGCGCACCGCCCTCGCCGAGGACCTGCTGGCCAGCGCCACCCCGCAGCGCGAGGACCGGCTCTTCCCCGGCGACGTCGAGCAGTTCTGCGTACCCGGCGGCGGAGCCACCCTCGCCTACGGCGCGGCCGGCGTGCTGTGGACGCTCGCCGAGCTGGGGCACGCCCCCGCCGACGAGCACCTGGCCTGGCTGACGGACGCCACCGCCCGCGCCGCGGACATGGGCCCCGGTCTGTACGACGGGCTCAGCGGCGTCGCCTACGCCCTGGACCGGCTCGGCCGCGCCGACGAGGCCGCCGCCGTCCTGGACCGGGTCCGCCGGGCCCCGCTGGAGGACGCCGACCACAGCCTCTTCGGGGGCCTCGCCGGCATCGGCCTGACCCACCTCCACTTCGGTGACACCGACGAGGCCGCCCGGATCGCCGCGCTCATCGCCGACCAGGCCCCGGGCGGGACGGCCGGCCGGCCCCGGCCCGGGCTGCTGCGCGGCGCGGCCGGCGGGGCCCTGCTGATGCTCCGGCTGCACGAAGCCACCGGCGGTCCCAAGTACCTCCACGTCGCGGCCGAGTTGCTGCGCCACGACCTCGCGGAGGCGGGCTGGTCCGAGGACGCCGACCCGGCGGGCTCCGAGGACGCCGCCTGGAAGGTGCCCTTCCTGGCCTTCGGCGGCGCCGGCCTCGCCATGGTGCTCCACGAGGCGGCGCGGCTGCTGCCCGACCCGGAGTTCGCCCGGGCCCGGGAAGCGCTGCGCGAGCAGGCCGGCCCGTCCTTCATGCTCAACGCCGGGCTCTTCCACGGCCGGGCCGGCGCCCTGCTCGCCCTGCGCCACCTCCACGACGGCTCCGCCGCCACCGACCGGGCGGTCCGGCGGCACCTGGACGCCCTCGGCTGGCACGCGGTGCGCTGCGACGGCCACCTGGCCTTCTTCGGCGACCACACCCTGCGCCTGTCCGCCGACCTCGCCACGGGTTCGGCCGGTGTGCTCCTCGCGGTGGAGGCCGCGCTGGGCGATGCTGGCCCCGGTCTGCCGTTCCTCGCGCCGGGCCCCCGATGACCTGCCAGGAGGCCCCGATGCGCGGCACCACGTACCACTTCGTCGTCGCCCCGGACGGCCGCGGCCCCGAGGGCGGCGCCCCGGAGCTGGCGGCCGTGCGGCTGATCTCGTTACTTCCGGCGGACTGGGGCTACGCGCCCGAGTTCCCCGGCGGGACGGTGTCCCTGCGGCTGACCCCGCCGCCCGGCACCACCGAGGAGGCGGCGCACGCGGCCTTCGCCGGCGCCCTCGCCGCCCCCGGCCTGCGCGGCTGGAGCTGGGCCAACCGGCCGGCGTGAGCCGCCCGCGGCTAGGGTGCGGGGTCATGAACACGCCCAGAGCCGCCGCGTGGGGGCTGGTGGCCCTCGCCGGGGCCGCCGCCACCACCGCGGTCGCCGCCCCGCTGTACGCACACCCCGGCGGCCCGGCCCTCGCGGCCGACCTGGACCACCCCCTGGCGCTGTGCGGCCTGGCGGTCCTCGCGCTCGCGGGGGCCGCCCTGCTGCGTTCGCGCCGCCCGCGGCTGCGCCGGGCGGCCGGGGCGGGGCTGGCCCTGGCGGTGGTCCTGGCGGGGCTCGCCGTCCCCGCGTACGGGGTGGTCACCGATCCGCAGCCCCTGCTGGAGTGGGACGTCCCCGCACCCGACGGGTCGGCCCGGCGGCTGGTGGTGGAGCAGACCTCGGCGCTGACCGACCCGGTCTGGCGGATCCACGTCGACGCCGGGACCTTCCCGACGGCCCGCCGGTGGCCGGTCGGCGCGTACCGGCCCGACCCGGAGTTCGACTTCACCAAGGGCGTACTGGAGGCGTACTGGCCCGACCCGGACCACGTCCGCATCATCGACCTCGACCACGGCCACCACGACCTGCGCATCGCCCCCGACGGCCGCCCGCTGGACCGGCTGGACTGGTAGCAGATCGCCGCCCGCTCCGGGGCCACAAGGGCGGAGCCCGCCCCAACGGGCCGCGTCCGGTGGGACGATGGTGCGAGCCGTCGAGGCAGGACGCCGAGTCGGGCCGAGGTCACCAGGGGGTGCCATGAGCGTTGACGTCCGCGAAAGGCTAGCCGAGCTCGGATTACGGCTGCCGGAGGTGAGCACCCCCAAGGGGGCCTACGTACCCGCCGTCCGCAGCGGCATCCACGTCTTCGTCGCCGGCCAGATCCCGCTGACGGCCGGGGAGCTGACCCTGACCGGGAAGGTCGGCGCCGAGGTCTCCCCGGAACGGGCCAGGGAACTGAGCCGCCAGTGCGCGTTGGCGGCCCTGGCCGCCGCCGACTCGGTGGCCCCGCTGGAGTCCGTGGTGCGGGTGGTGAAGGTCGTCGGCTACGTCTCCTCCGCGCCCGGCTTCACCCGCCAGGCGGGAGTGGTCGACGGGGCGAGCGAACTCCTGGTGGAGGTCTTCGGCGAAGCGGGCCGCCACGCCCGCAGCGCCGTCGGGATGGACATCCTCCCCCTGGACGCCCCCGTGGAGATCGAAGTCGTCCTGGAGGTCGCCCCCCATACGGCCGACCGCCTCTAGGCCGTGTCTTCCGGATCTTGCTCCCCCAGCTACCGCTGGGAGGTGCCCCCAGACCCGCGCCGCCCGGTGCCGCACCTCGCCGCGTTGGCGGAGCACCCGAGTACGTCCAGTACAAGGGCGCCCCGCCAACGCGCCGATGCACGGCACCTGGGGGCCCCTCCCAGCGGTAGCTGGGGGAGACGCGGGCTTAACCGGCAAGATCCGAAAGACACGGCCTAGCCGATCGGGACCGCCGTGCCCGTCACCTCGATGCCGGCCGACGGGTCCGCCGGGACCCCGACCGTGATCAGGCTCGGGCGGCCCATGTCGACACCCTGGTGGACGGTCAGTACGGCCGGCAGTTCGACCAGCCCCAGGCTCCGCAGGTACCCGCCGAACGCCGCCGCGGCCGCACCCGTCGCCGGGTCCTCGACCACCCCGCCGGGCGGGAACGGGTTGCGGGCGTGGAAGACGTCCGCCGACTCCCGCTGGACCAGGGTGATCGTCGTCCAGCCGCGGCGCGCCATCAGCCCGCTCAGCGCCGGCATGTCGTAGTCCAGGTCGGCGAGCCGCTCCCGGCTCGCCGCCGCGATCACCGGATGCCAGGCCCCCGCGTACGCGGCCCGCGGCGGCAGCTCCGGATCGAGGTCCTCCGCCGACCAGCGCAGCGCCGCCAGCAGCTCCGCCAGATCGGCGTCCGCCAGGGGCTCCGTACGCGGCTCCACGCTCACCAGCGTCGCGACGACGCCGCCGTCCGGGCCGGCCGACGTCGTCACCGGCACCGGCCCCGCCTGCGTGTGCAGCAGCAGGTCGCCGACGCCGTGCCGCTGCGCGTACGCCACGGCCGTCGCGATCGTGGCGTGCCCGCAGAACGGCACCTCCGTCCGCGGGCTGAAGTACCGGATGTCCAGCGCCCCGTCCTGGCGGGGCACGGCGAACGCCGTTTCCGAGTAGCCGACGTCCGCCGCGACCGCGGCCATCGTCGCCTCGTCGATGCCGGTGGCGTCCAGCACCACACCCGCCGGGTTCCCGCCCAGCGGGTCGGTGCTGAAGGCCACGTAGCGCAAGAGATCCATCACCCGAACCTAGCGGGCCCGGTCACCGGTCGTCAAAAGCGTTTCCCCGTACGGGAGTTGACGCTTACCGGGACGGCGGCGGGCCCGCACCGCGGGTCCGTCACGCCCAGGTGAGCAGCCGCCCGGACGTGCCGATCCCCACCGCGAACCCCAGCGCGATCCTGCGGTCCCCGTGACTGGGCCGGACCGCGTGGAAGAACCGGGGATCGATCAGCAGCGCCTCGCCGACCTCCGGAGCCAGCTCGATCGACTCCGCACCCGCCACCACCGACTCGTCGAACCCGTACCGGGCCGACAGCCGGTGCGCCTCGTCTTCGGGTTGCCAGCGGTGCCTCCACAGCACCGTCTCACCACCCTCCGGCGGCACGCTCAGGTACAGGTTGAACGCGAACTGCCCGATCAGCGGTTCGTCGAGCAGGTCTCCTTCGTACTCGCGCAGCGCGTCGTCGAAATGGACCTGGAACCCCTGGTTCGGCTCCCGGGCCACCCCGTCGCCCATCTCCACGCCGCCCCTGCGGCCCACCGCCACCCCGCCCGGCCAGGCCACGGCCAGCGCCTCCCGGCAGGTGCGGAACGGATCGAACGACAGCCCCAGCCCCTGCCAGGACTCGTGGTGCCCCTGCAGTGCCTTCCAGTATGTGTCGGCGACCCCGCCGTCCGCCATGTGGTCGCTGACGCCCACCCCGAACCGCATCACCGGCGGATCGACGCGGGCCTTCCCGTACGAGTCGAACACCTGCTGCCGCAGCGCACCGAGCACCTCGTCACACCGCTCGCGCGGCAGGAAGGAGGGGACCCGGACCGCCGCGTACCGCCCGGCGGCCAGCCCGGCGAGCAGCTCGTGGGTGAACGCCGGCGCGGTCACGGCGCGGAAGAAGGGATCGTGCGGTGGAGCCGGTAACGCACTCTGAGTGGTTCGCCCTGAGGATTGCCCTGACGTCATTCGATCGCCCCCCGGCGTCGGAAAGACAACAGAAACCAATGGCGCCTATCCGGGATGCGTCCCGCTGGTCGCGCGGAACGCCGTCTTCGCGTCGAGCTCCAGTGCCTGCCGCCCGGCCTCCAGCGCTTCCATCGCGATCCGCCGGCCGACCTCCGCCTGCATCTGCTCCAGGTCACTGCCCGGAGCGCCCCATCTGAGGGACTGGTCGTCGTTCGTATCGGTCGGGACAGCAGCCATCGGCGGACCTCCGCGCGTTTCGGTGTGGGACGCGTCACACAGGGTGAGGCAACGTCAGGCTACGCGCAAGCTCGCCTCAGCCGAGCGAGTTCCGCCCAACTGATATGAAAAGAAGGGGATTTCACCCGGGCAGTTCCCGCAGAAGTTTCTGCAGAAGCGCCCTGGCCTGCACCAACAGCGGATGCTCCGGAGCCACCACCCGGGTGAGGTCGCGCACCAGCGCCGTCAGCTCGTTCACCGCTTCGGGGGTACGCCCCACGATCCCCAGCAGCACCAGGACGAACGTGTAGCGGAACCGCATCACCATGTTGGAGTCCGGCGGCTGCGCCGCGTCCCGCAGGGCCTCCCGGATCACCTGCTCCGCCTCCGACGCCCGCCCCTGGTCCAGCAGCGCGTGCGTCAGCGTCTCCCGCACCCGCAGGATCTCCGGCGTCGACGGCGGCCAGTGGTTGCGCCGGCTGATGTCCAGGATCTGCCACGCCTCCGCCTCGGCCTCCGCGTGCCGGCCCAGCGCGCGCATCGTCCGGGCCAGCGTGTGGCGCACCACCAGCGTGTCGTAGTGCTCCCGGCCGCGCACCTCGTTCTCCGCCTCCACGATCGAGCGCAGCATCTCCTCGGCCTCCGCCTCCCGCCCCTGCTGCTCGTTGATCGCGCGCGCCAGCTTGTGCCGGCTGGCCAGCGTGTCCGCGTGGTTCTCGCCCAGGATCCGGGTCCGCGCCAGCACCACCCGCGACAGCACCTCCTCCGCCTCGGACAGCTCCTCCCGGTCCAGATGGATCCGGCCCTGCTCGTGCCGCAGCCCCAGGACCTCCCGGTCGTCGATGTCGAAGCCGAACGAGGCGCAGCGGTCCACCATCGGCAGCACCAGGTCGTACGCCGGCCCCAGCAGCCCCGTCGCGATCAGGTAGCGGGCCGTCAGCCGCGCCAGCTCCAGCGCCTCCGTCCGCACCGTACGGTCCGACAGCTTCAGCTCACCCAGCAGGCACGCCCGGGACACCTCCAGCGCGTGCGGGGCCAGCGCCGCCCACAGCGGCCAGTTAGCCGGATGGTCGGGGTTGCGGTGGAGGGTCGCCCGCAGCACCATCCGCACCGCCAGCCCGTAGTAGTCCGCCGGCCGGTCCCGCACCCCCGGGTCCTCGCGCAGCATCCCGTGCACCACCGGGTGCAGGGTCAGCACGTGCGCCAGGTCCCGCTCGGCGACGCCCTCGCGCTCGTAGAAGTCCACCAGCCCGAACTCCTCCAGACCCGCGAGCGCCGCGTGCGTGCGCGCCGGCGTGATCCCCGGGAACAGCGGGGACTGCGACAGCGGCGAATCGCCCAGCAGGCACCGGTAGGGGACCGGCGCGACGCTCAGGCAGGCGAACACCTTCAGCAGGCTCGCCGCCTCCGCCCGCCCCTGGCTGCTCAGCAGGTCCATCGCTATCCCGCAGACCTTCTCCACGCTCTCCCGGCCCAGCAGCTCGCCCAGGTCCGGGCCCGCCCGCCCCGGCGCGGAGTCCACCCGCGCCGCGACCGCCCGGCCGAAGGTCTCGAAGTCCCGGATGTCACTGTCCAGGGAGATGTGGCTGTCGTTGACCGCCCTGATCACGTCGGCGGCGTGCCGCAGGGCCAGCGGCAGCCCGCCCAGCTGCCGCGACAGCCGGCGCGCCTGCTCGTTCGTACCGCCCAGGCCCCCCGTCCGCTCCAGCAGCATCGACGCCCCGTCGTCCTCGCCGAGCGGTCCCACGTCGTGCAGGGCGGCGCCCTCGCCCCACGTCTGCTGGCGGCGCACCCGGCTGGTGACCAGCACCGTCCCGTTCGCGTTCTGCGGGCGGCGCAGCCAGCCGGTCCCGTCGGCGACCGGGCCGTCGCGGGGGCCGAGCCGCTCCGGGTCGTCGGCGTTGACGAAGATCAGCACCCACGGGTCCGGACACCCGTTCAGCAGCGTCCACACCAGGTCCATCGCCGTCCCCAGCAGCCACGCCCGGTCCACCGTGATCGACGGGGCCCCCAGGTCCCGGGCGATCATCCGCATCCGCAGGCTCAGCTCCGGCATCGACACCCACCACACCCGCCGCCCGGCCCGCTGCGCCCGGTCGGCGACCTCCAGCGCCAGCCGGGTCTTGCCCGACCCGCCCAGCCCGGTGATCACGTGCACCCGCTGGCGGGCCTGCTCCGACAGCAGCGACGCGACCAGGCTCAGCCGCTCCTGCCCCTTCAGCTTGCCCTCCTCCAGCGTCCCGTACGGCGGCGGCGGGAACGGCGCCAGGTCCAGCTCCCCGGCGGCGGGCGGCGGCAGCGACGGCCGCCCGGCCGCCTCTGCGGCGGAACGCGGCGCACGCAGCCCGCCCCCGTCCGCGTCCCCGTCCGGCGGCCCCTCCGCCGGCGCCTGCGCCGCCTCCCGCAGCGCGGCGCGGACCGCCTGGTAGGGGGCGGCGGAGCGGTCGGCCGGCTGCACGATGGAGAAGTGGTCGGCGGTGACCACCCCGCCCTTGGGGAACACCCCGCGCGCGACGACGGGTGGCACGATCTCGTCGGCGGAACCCCCGTACGCGCGCACCGGAATCGGACACTCCTGGTCCCCGTACGCCCGCCCGTGCACCACGGCACTGAGGACGGTGCGCTGCGCTTCGGTCACGGCCCGGTCGAAGGGGCGCAGCTGCTTCTCCTGGGGGTTGTTCCAGATCTTGAGCCAGCTGCGGACGGTGAGGAAGAACCCGGACCCGGTGTTGGGGCAGGCGAACATCGTGAAGTGCTTGATCCGTGACAGCTCCCGCCCCTCGCCGACCCACAACTTCCGTGCGAGGAACCGCTGCACGACCAGTCCGCCCTGGCTGTGGGTGACGAGCACGATCCGCTCGGCCTCGGCGAGCTCGGTCTCCAGGAAGGTGCCGAGCAGGTCGGCGACGTCGTCGGTCTCCGCGACCCGCCGGTCGGGGCGCAGGCGCACGAGCGGGGAGTCGTACTCGAAGAGGTGGACGCTGACCCAGTCGGCCAGTTCGGGGTCGGTGGTGAGGAGGGCGTGGAAGGCCGTCCACACCTTGGCTGAGGAGAACAGGCCGTGCACCAGCACGAGGTGGACGCGTGTCCGTACCGCCATCGCGAACCTCCGCAGCCAGAATGTGGGTTGAAGCAGAAGGATTTCGGTCGCAGACGAAAAATCGGATGAAGAACTACCCGCGTCAATGATGCACGCGTGGCGACCGCGGGAGCCATAACCAGACACCCTTCCACCCGGCGCGCGACAGGCGCGCCGGTCGCGCGCGGGGGCGCGCCGAGCGCGAACCCCGCCGGCGCGAGCGCCCCGAAGGGGGGCGCCCGGCACGGCTGGGGCGCGTGGGGCGCGTGGGCGCGTGAGGGTGGCGGGGCGGCCGGAGCGGGATCCTCAGAAGTCGCCCGGCGGGAGGGGGAGCGGCAGTCCCGGCAGGCCGTCGATGCTCTGCGCGATGTGCTCCTTCTTCGCGAAGTACGCGCTCAGCGAGGCGTCGTCCTCGCGCGCGAAACGACGGCCGTGCAGGTCGCGGTCCTCGTCGTACGACATGAACGGCACCCCGTACCCGCAGGAGTCCCGGACGAGCTCGGCCGTCACGACGATGATCGCCCTCAGGCCGTGCTGGGTCGGGTCGATGTCCGGGAAGTGGGAGAGGAGCTCCTTGAAACGCGGATCGTCGCGGAAGACGGGCTCCCCGCGCCCGTGCACCCGGACGATGTTGGGCGGCCCCTGGAAGGCGCACCACATCACCGTGATCCGGCCGTTCTCCCGCAGGTGCGCGACGGTCTCGGCGGTGCTGCCGGCGAAGTCGAGGTAGGCGACGCGCTGTTCGTCGAGCACGGCGAAGGAGCCCTTGAGGCCCTTGGGGGAGAGGTTGACCGTGCCGTCGCCGGAGAGGGGGGCGGTGGCGGTGAAGAAGACGGGCTGCTGCTCTATGAAGGCGCGCAGGCGGCCGTCGATGCGTTCGTAAGTCTTTCCCATGGCCGAGGATTATCCGGGTGGCGGGCCCTCACCCGGAGGTCGGCTCCCGCCCGCACCGGAGGCTGACCGGGCCGGTCAGCGGATGCCCTCGTCCATGAGGACGTAGAGGAGGGGGACCAGGCAGCCGCTGCTGACGATCTCGCGGCGGTCGATCATCCCCCGGATCTCCGTCAGGGGGATCCACTCGACGCGGTCGGACTCGTTCTTCTCGGTCGGCGGTCCCACGTACGTGGCGCCGTCCGCACGGAACAGGTGGTGCCGGGAGTCGGTGATGCCGGCCGCCGGCTCCGCGTAGACGAGCGGCCTGACCGGCCCCGGCCGCCAGCCCGTCTCCTCGAGGACCTCGCGGGCGGCTGCCTCGGCCGGCGTCTCGCCCGGCTCGATCAGGCCCATCGGGAGCTCCCAGGCCCAGGTGTCGGTGATGAAGCGGTGGCGCCACATCATCAGCACCTCGCGCCGGTCGTTGACCACGGCCGCCACGGCCAGGTTCTTCAACTTGACCACGTGGTGCTCGAAACGGCTCCCGTCAGGAGTCTCCACGTCCGCGAACCAGAGGTCGAGCCACTGGTTCTCGTAGATCGGACGCTCTCCGTGGATCTTCCACTGCATGCCTCAAGCATCGCTTATTCGGTTGCCGCCGGTCAGCCCGGCCCGGTAGGAAGCTCACATGCTGAGAGGTGCCAAGGTCGGGCTCAGGGCCCGGCACGAGGACGACATACCCGTCCTGCGGACCGAGCTGTACGACGACGTCGTCAACGGCTCGCGCTCCGAAGCCGGGCCGTGGAAGCCGATCACGCCCGGCTCGAAGGACCCCCGGCTCGTCGTGGACGACACGAGGGACACCAGCGTCCAGTTCTCCGTGGTGGAACTGGAGGGCGGCTCGCTCGTCGGCACCGCGACGGTCTGGGGCATCGACACCCACAACCGGTGCGCACACATCGGCCTGGGCCTGCTGCCGACCGCACGCGGCAAGGGCTACGGCAAGGACGTCGTCGCCGCCCTCTGCCACTACGGCTTCGTCGTGCGCGGCTTCCACCGCATGCAGATCGAGACGCTGGCCGACAACACGGCGATGCTGCGCGCGGCGGAGGGCAACGGCTTCGTCCGCGAGGGCGTCCTGCGCTCCTCGGCCTGGGTGCTGGGCGAGTACCTGGACGAGGTCATCCTCGGCCTCCTGGCCAAGGACTGGAACCCGAAGGCGCACTGAGGGCCTTGCGCAGCGCCCCGGCGAACTCGGCGGGATGCGTGGTCGTGCCGATGTGCCCGCCGGGAAAGCGCAGGAGCTCCGTGCCGAGCCGCTCGGCCAGGAAGGAAGCCGCACGGTAGGGCAGCTCCCCGCGCGAATCCCGTCCGCCGGCGAGCACGAGCCGGTCCGCCAGGACCCCCAGCCGCTGCACGTCCGGGACGTACGACATGAAGCCGGGCACGATGCGCCCGAGGAAGTACGGCAGACCGGCCATCGTCTGCTCGACACGCTCAGCCGGCACCGTGACCTCCTCCCTCGGCCCGTCCTCCCTCGGCCCGTCCCCCCTCAGGCCGGCGGCGAACAACGCCACCGCCGGCATGAGCCCCTGGGCCCGGAAGACCTCCTGCACGCGCGCGAGGAACACCCGGTGTTCGGCGGCGTCCGGCAGGACCTCCACCACGGGCGGCTCGTGCGCCACGAGGCGTTCGACGCGTTCGGGACGGGCGGTGAGCAGGTGCAGCGCGGTGATCGCGCCCGAGCTGGCGCCGAACACCCGCGCGGGCGCGCCGGGCGACAGCAGCTCCAGCACCCGGAACGCGTCGTCGGCGTGCTCGGCCACCCGCTGCTCGGCCCCGGCATCGTCCAGCGTGCTCCGGGCCATGCCGCGCGGGTCGTAGGTCGCGACGGTGTACTCGCCGGCCAGATCATCGGCGATCCCGGCCAGGGAGGCCGCGCCACCGGTTCCTCCCGGTATCAGCAACAGGAGCGGACCATCGCCCCGCACCTCGTAGTGCAGGGTCGCGCCGTTCACCCGCAGGCCGGTCATGAGGGGTCTCCTTCTCGGGACGGGGGCCAGTGCTCCAGGAGGGTGTGCAGGGCATCGAGGGCGCGGACCCAGGAGTCCTGGGCCGGCCGCGCGTGCCCGAAACCGCCCGAGGCCTCCAGGGAGACGAAGCCGTGGAACGTGCTGCGCAGCAGCCGGACCGCATCGGTCAGGTCGGGCTCGGCCAGCCCGTAGCCGCGCAGCATGCTGTACGTCAGCTCGACCGCGCGCCGGGGCCCGGACGCCTTCGCGACCAGCTCGGGATCGATGGCGATCGAGGTCTGCGTCGCCATGTAGCGCCCGGGGTGCTCGTGAGCGTACGCCCGCCACGCGTCGGCGAACGCGAACAGGGCGCCCTTGCCCGAGTGCCCGGCGGTCGCCTCCGCGATGCGGAGCGTCTTCTCGTCCGCCGCCAGCAGCGCGATCCGCCCGCGCAGATCCTCCAGGCCGCGCACGTGCGTGTAGAGACTCGCGTCCCTCACGCCGAGCCGCCGGGCCACGTGCGCCATGGTCACCCGCTCGAACCCGACCTCGTCCGCCAACTCGGCGCCCGCGACCGTAACCCGTTCTGTTGTCAGTCCGGCCCGCACCATGCACATACTCCTGTTCCTAGGGGTCCTAGGCTAGGCCTAGGACCCCTAGGGCTGCAACCCGTTTTGGTCCGACCGGCTGGACATGCCGGTGGGTCGCGCCTGGGCGCTCTGCGGCGCGGCGGAGGCGGGCTATGAAGGGAATCGAGCCAAATCGGATGGAAGTTCGCTATCCGGCCATTCCCGAACCTCAACCTCAGGAGTCGCACGATGCGCCCCATCAGAGCGGCCTGCCTCGGCACGGCCACGCTGGTCACCCTCCTCACCTGCACCCCCGTCGCGGCCGCCGCGACGGACACCGGTTCCGCCCAGGCCGGTGACAAGGGCCGGACCATCACGGTCACGGCCGAGGTGCAGCAGCTGACCCGCTTCCCCGTCCTCCCCGAAACCCCCGGCAGCCCCAAGCAGGGCGATCAAGTCGTCGTCCGCTCGCTCCTCTTCGACAAGGAGCACAACCAGATCGGCGAGACCCACGGCAGCTGCGTCACCACCCGGGGCGGCGCCGACGAAGCGGAGCAGTGCCTCGTCACGTACATCCTCCCGGGCGGCCAGCTCACCACGCAGGGGGTGTACTTCAACTACCTCGACCAGGGCCCCTTCGACAGCGCGATCACCGGCGGCACCGGGAAGTACGCGAAGGCGCGCGGCTGGGTCCACTCCACAACGATCTCCACGCCCCCCACGACCCCCACGGTCGTGAGGCGCTTCACGATCCACCTCGCCTGACCCCGGAACCCGGCTCCGCGGGGCGCTCTGATCGACCTTTCGTGCAGGCAGTCGCGCCCCCATCGCGGGCATCTGAGGGGCCCGGATACCCGGCGGGCCGGGCCCTTCGAACCCACCCTGAGACCGCCCGCGGGGATCCCGCATGTGCGATCTGATGCGGCAGGAATTGCCGCACGGGAAACGCAGTTGATCACTGCATGACCAAGCCCGCGGCACCGCGCCCGCTCTCCGACGAAGAACTCTCCGACCTGCTCGGCCGGCAGCAGTTCGGCACGCTCGCCAGCATCAAGCAGAGCGGCCACCCCCACCTGACCACGATGCTCTACAGCTGGGACCCCGAAGGCCGCACCGTGCGGTTCTCGACGACGGCGGACCGGGTCAAGGTCGGTCACCTGCGCCGCAATCCCAGCGCGGCCCTTCACGTACAGGGCGGCAACGTGTGGTCGTTCGCGGTGGCCGAAGGCGACGCCGAGGTGTCCGAGCGCACCACGGTGGCGGGGGACGCCATCGGGAGGGAACTGCTCGGCATGATCCCGGCGGCCGCGCGCCCCGAGGACGAAGCCGCCTTCCTGGAGCAGCTGGTAGCCGAGAACCGCGTGGTCATCCGCCTCAAGGTGAACCGCCTGTACGGCACGGCACTCGACATCGACGCCTAGACCAGCCCCGGACGACCGCCGGCCGCCAAGGCCAGAGGAGCGCGTAGCGATCTGCTGCGCTTGGGGGCTCCGCGGGGCGCTCTGATCAACCGTTCGTGCGGGTAGCCGTGCCCCTCGCCCGGGATCGGGACTTCTGAGGGCCCCGGGTGGGCAGCCACCGCCCGGCCCCAGGGGGTCGAGGGGGAGATAGCGGGCCCGCGCCGGGAACCCCCGCCCCCTACCCCCGCCCCAGGATCACCGTCCCCGAGGAGCAGAACCAGCCTCCCGTGCCCGAGGCCAGGGCTACCTCCGGTAGACGGCCGCCCGGCTTCGTCACCTGGCCCTCGCCCGCCTCGCCGCGGAGTTGGCGGACGGCTTCGACCAGCAGGAAGAGGCCGCGCATGCCCGGATGGCAGGCGGAGAGGCCGCCGCCGTCCGTGTTGACCGGGAGTTCGCCCTGCCGCAGCAGGCGGCCCTTCTCCACGAAGGCGCCGCCTTCGCCCTTGGCGCAGAAACCGAGGTCCTCCAGCGTCACCAGGGTCATGTACGTGAAGGCGTCGTAGATCTCCGCGAGGTCCACGTCCGCGGGGGTCAGGCCCGCGCGGGCGAAGGCCTGGCGGCCCGAGGCGGCCGCGGGGGAGACGGTGAAGTCCTCCCACTCCGACATGGTGGTGTGGGACACCGCCGTGCCCGTGCCCAGCACCCACACAGGGGACTTCGCCGTGTCCGGTACGTAGTCCTCGGCGGCCAGCAGCACCGCGCAGCCGCCGTCCGAGCGGATGCAGCAGTGGAGCTTGGTGAACGGGTCGGCGATGGGGTCGGAGCCGAGGACGTCCTCCACCGTGATGGGGTCCCGGAACATCGCGTCCGGGTTCGTCGCGGCGTTCGCCCGCGCCTGGACGGCCACCGAGGCGAGCTGTTCCAGTGTCGTGCCGTACTCGTGCATGTGCCGTCGCGCGGCCATGGCGTACTTCGCGACCAGCGTGTGGCCGTACGGGACCTCGAACTGCAGCGGCCCCCGGGCCCCGAACGACAGGTTCGACGTGCGCCGCCGGGCCTTGATGTCGGCGCGGGCCGTGGAGCCGTAGACCAGCAGGACGGCGTTGGCGTGACCGGCGGCGATGGCGTCGGCGGCGTGGGTCGCCATGACCTCCCACGTGGAGCCGCCGACGGAGGTGGAGTCGACCCAGGTGGGCCGCAGTCCGAGGTACTCGGCCACCTCCACCGGCGCGAGTACGCCGAGCCCGGCCGAGGCGAAGCCGTCGATGACGCAGCGGTCGAGGCCGGAGTCGGCCAGCGCCCGGCGGGCGGCCTGTGCGTGCAGGGCGTAGGGGGTCGGGCCGTCGACCCGGCCGCAGTCCGAGAGGGCGACGCCGACCACCGCGACCCGGCGGCGGGGTGTGGCGGGGGAGACGGGTGCGGACAGGGGTCCAGGAAGGGGTCCAGGCATGCGGGGACGGTACATCTGACGTACCGTCAGAAGCTAGAGGGCGAACGGCGCCCCGCCCCCCGCACCCCCCGCACCCCCCGCACCCCCCGCACCCCCCGCACCCCCCGCACCCCTCCGCATCCGGCAAAGGGCGCCCCCGCCCCCTGTGCATCTCACCCCCGCCGCCCTAACATGACGCCCCGTCAGATACGGGGAGGAGCCCGACGATGGATGCCGCCTTCACCGCGGAGCAGGACGAGATGCGCCGTACCCTGCGCGAGATCCTGGCCAAGCGCTGCGGGCCGGACGAGGTCAAAGCCGCCGTCCGGACCGCCGCGGGACACGACCGCGAGCTGTGGCAGCAGCTCTCCCGGCAGCTCGGCCTGCCGGGCATCGCCGTCGCCGAGGAGTACGGGGGCGTCGGCTGCGCCCCCGGGGACCTCGCGCTGGCCTGCGAGGAGACCGGGCGCGTGCTGCTGCCCTCCCCCCTGCTCGCCACCGCCGTCCTCGCCGCCCCGCTGATCACGGCCCTCGGCACCCCCGTGCAGCGCTCCGCCCTGCTCCCGCCGCTCGCCGCCGGCGAGCTGACCGCCGCCCTCGCCGTGCCCGGCCCCGCCCTGGCCGCCGCACTCGCCCTGACCGGCGACAACACCCCCGGCGACTGGGCGGGCGGGGGCCGGGCCGGCGGGGTCCAGGCGCGTCGCACCGACGAGGGGTGGCGGCTGTACGGGGAGGTGCCGCAGGTGCTCGACGGACACAGCGCGGGCCTGCTCCTCGTCGCGGCGCACACTGGCGGCTTCGCCCGCGGCCGCACCCTGCTGTTCCTCGTGCGGGAGGGCGCGCCCGGCCTCGTACGGGACCGGCAGACCACACTCGACGAGACCCGCCCGCAGGGCCGGGTCCAACTGCGCGACGTGGAATCCGAGTTGCTTGGGACGGACGACCGAACCGCCCCTCCCTCCGCCCTCCCCACCCTCCCCGTCCTCCCGGCCCTGGCCGCCACCGGCCGCCGCGCGGCCGCCGTCCTGGCCGCCGAGGCCGTCGGCGCCGCCGACCGGGCGCTGGCGCGCACCGTGGAGTACGTGTGCCAGCGCGAGCAGTTCGGCAGGGCCGTCGGCTCCTTCCAGGCGGTCAAGCACCGCCTCGCCGACCTCTACGTGCAGGTCCAGGCGGCCCGCTCGGCCGCCTACTACGCCGCCTGGGACCCGGACCAGGGCGGCCTCGCCCTCGCCCAGGCGCTGGAGGCCCTGCGCACCACGGCCGGGGAGGCGATCCAGCTGCACGGCGGCATCGGCTTCACGTGGGAGCACGACGCCCACCTGTACTTCAAGCGGGCGGCCGCCGACGAGCTGCTGTTCGGCCCCGTCCACCGCCTGCGCGCGCACGCCGCGCACCACGCGGGACTCTTCGACCCGTCCGCGACCCCGGAGAGGGCGGCCGTCTGATGGCTCCCACCGCTTCCCACGGCCCCGGCGCGTCCGCCGCCCTCGGCGTCAGGCTGATGCAGAGGGTCTCCTCGACCCTCCTCTTCGCCAAGATCGCCCCGCACTTCATCCCCGCCATGGACAAGGCCGTGCACCGCCTCACCCGGGGAAAGGTGCTGCTCAGCGCCCGGATGCTGCCGGGCGTGATCCTCACCGCCAGGGGTGCGAAGACGGGTGAGCCGCGCACGACGCCGCTCGCGTGCATGCCGGAGGACGGAGGCGTGAGCTGGCTGCTGATCGGCTCCAACTTCGGCCGCCCCGGCCACCCGGCCTGGACCGGGAACCTGCTCAAGCACCCGGACGCGGACGTGAGCTGGCAGGGGCAGGACATCGCGGTACGTGCCCGGCTGCTGGAGGGGGCCGAGCGGGCGGCGGCGTGGCAGGCCGTGCTGAGGTTCTGGCCGCCGTACGCGACGTACCAGGCGCGCATCGAGCGCGAGATCAGGCTGTTTCGCCTGGAGCGTCGCTGATCGCGGGTGCGGTGGGACGCGGACCCTCCAGGGGGTCCGCCGTCACCTGGTCGGCTTCTTGCCGGTGATGCCCAGGTGCACGAGCAGGGCCAGGTTCGGCTTGAGCTCGGCCTGCTTGACGCCCCAGGTCTGGAAGCCCTTCTGGTGGGAGGCGACCGCCGCGAGCATCGCGACGAGTGAGCCCGCCATCGCGGCCGGGCTGAGGTCCTTGTCGACCTTGCCCTTCGCCTGGAGCTCCTTCATCGACTCCGTGAGGGAGTTGGTGACGGAGTTCAGGATCTTCATGCGGATCTTGTAGAAGCGCTTGTCGCCCTCGGCGGCACCGAGGTCGACGACCCGCAGGATCGCGTCGTTGCTGCGCCAGAACTCCAGGAATCCCTCGACGAGTTCCTCGGCGGCGGCCCAGCCGGCCTTGCCGACCCAGCTCCGGCCCTCGACGAGCGCGGTCAACTGTGCGCCCTCCGTGGCCATTTGCTCGGCGATCTCCAGGACGGCGCCCTCGACGTCCGGGAAGTACTGGTAGAAGGTCGCGGGGGAGGTACCGGCCTTGCGTGCGACGTCGATCACCTTGACGTCGCGGTACGGCGAGGAGCTGAGCATCTCGCTGAGGCAGTCGAGCAGCTTCTGCCGCGTCGCCTGGCCGCGCCGGCCGGCGACACGCCCGTCGACGGTGCGTACTTGTCCTGTCATGCCGTCAGCTTACCGAGGGGCGATCGGCGCGCTATTCGGCCGCCTGCAAATGGGGTGACCCGGCCGCCGACCTGCCCCGAAGGGCCTCCGGGCGGGGCCCGGCGGCGGATTCCGGCCGCCCTTCGGGCGGGGGAGGCCCGGTACGTACCGGGCCGTATCCCCCGAATAGTCTTATCAACAGGCTGTGGACAAGTTTTCGGGCGGACCATGGTTCACGGGCATGAAACGCCCGCTGTCCGGACAAGCCCCCCAAGCTACCCAACCGCCCCCGCCCGGCCCCACCCCGCACCACCGGCCGCCCCCACCACCGGCCGCCCCGCACCACCCGCACCACCCGCGCGACGGAAGGAACCGCCCCATGGCCGCAGCCGCATTCGCGGAAGGCTCGCCCTGCTGGGTCGACGCCTCCCTCCCGGACGTCGAGGCGGGCAAGCGCTTCTACGGGGAGCTCTTCGGGTGGACCTTCTCCGATCCCGCCGGTGCCGAGTACGGCGGCTACACCCAGGCCTACAGCCGGGGCCGCAACGTCGCCGCCCTCGCCCCCAAACCGGACGGCCGCATGCCCACCGTCTGGGGCGTGTACCTGTACACCTCCGACGCCTACGCCTGCGCGGCCCGCATCCGCGCCGCCGGCGGCCAGATGGTGATGGACCCGCAGCCCGTGGGCCCGTACGGCACCGCCGCGATGGCCGCCGACCCGGGAGGGGCCGTCTTCGGCCTGTGGCAGCCCGGCACCCACCACGGGTTCGAGGCGCAGGACGAGCCGTACACGTACTGCTGGGCGGAGGTCTACACGCGCGCTCGCGACGCCGTCGACGTCTTCTACGCCAACGTCTTCGGCTACGTCCCCCAGGACCAGGACGACTCCGGGACCGGCGTCGAGTACCGCGTCTGGTCCCCGCCCGGCAGGCCGCCCGGCCCCGACACGGCCGTCCTCGGCCGCAGCCTGATCACCGACGCCTTCCCGGAGATCATGCCGGCGCACTTCCTGGTCTACTTCGCCGTCCCCGACTGCGACCGCGCCGTCGCCACCGTGCAGCGGCTCGGGGGGCGCGTCACGGCCGACCCGTTCGACACGCCGTACGGGCGGATCGCGGTCGTCGCGGACAACCAGGGGGCGGTCTTCGCCCTGCTGTCGGAACCGTCACCGCAGCCGTCGTAGGAACCGTCGCCGCGACCGTCACCCCAGCCGTCGTGGACCTCTGGCCGCAGCCGCGTCCCCACGCACACCCCGTAGCGGGGCCGGACCAGGCGCGGGCCTGACAGAATCGGGTCCGTACCGGTGCGCGTGCCCTAGGCGGCCGCGTACGGGTGGAAGCGGGTCCGGCAGGGGCCCGTACGGGGAGGTAGTGGAGGCGAGTGGTGGAGCAGCTGACGCAGCACGACCCGAGACGGATCGGCCCCTTCGAGGTGCTGGGACGGCTCGGCGCCGGCGGCATGGGGCTGGTCTATCTCGCACGTTCGGCGTCCGGACGCCGGGTCGCGATCAAGACGGTGCGCACGGAACTGGCCGAGGACCAGCTGTTCCGGGTGCGGTTCACGCGCGAGGTGGAGGCGGCGCGCGCCGTGTCCGGCTTCTACACGGCGGCCGTCGTCGACGCGGACCCGCGCGCGGCGGTGCCGTGGCTGGCGACGGCGTACGTGCCGGCGCCCTCGCTGGAGGAGATCGTCAACGAGTGCGGGCCCATGCCCGCCCAGGCCGTGCGGTGGCTCGCGGCCGGCATCGCCGAGGCCCTGCAGTCCATCCACGGCGCGGGGCTGGTGCACCGCGACCTGAAGCCGTCCAACGTGCTGGTCGTCGAGGACGGCCCCCGCGTGATCGACTTCGGCATCGCGAGCGGCGTGTCCAACACGCGCCTGACGATGACGAACGTCGCGGTCGGCACCCCGGCGTACATGTCGCCGGAGCAGGCGAAGGACTCGCGCAGCGTCAAGGGCGCCAGCGACGTGTTCTCGCTCGGCTCCACCCTCGTCTTCGCCGCGACCGGGCACCCGCCGTACCACGGGGCGAACCCGGTCGAGACGGTGTTCATGCTGCTGCGGGAGGGCCCCAACCTGGAGGGCCTGCCGGACGAGCTGCGCCCGCTGATCGACTCCTGCATGCAGATGGACGCCACGCAGCGTCCGACCCCCGCCGACCTCCAGGCGCAGCTGGCCCCGCACCTGTTCGACGGCGGTGACGACAGCGGGACGGCCTCGGCGTGGCTGCCGGAGCGGGCCGTCGCGCTGATCGAGTCCCGCCGCGCGGGCAACCGTACGGGGACCACCCCGGCCCCCGTGGCCTCCCGGGCGCCCGCCCCCGGGCCGTCCACGCACCGCCGGCCGGCGCGCGGGACGGCCGACCCGTTCGTGGACCCGCGTACCGGGCAGGCCGTGCCGCCGCGCCCGGACCGGCCGCCGCTGACCCCGCCGCCGGTGCGGGGGCCCGCGCCGGTGCCGGTGTCGTCGATGCCCGGCATGCCCGTACGGCTGGGCGGTTCGCCGGTGCCGATCGGGCCCGGGCCGCGGGCGACGGCCTCCGCCCCGGCGGGGCACGCCGCGGCGGACTCGGCGACCGGCTGGGTGCGCCCGCCGGCCGGTACCCCGGCGTCGGCGGTGACGCCGGCGGCGACCCCGTCCGTGCCGGCTCCGGGGCCGTCGCCGGACAGCGGGCGCTGGCGGCCGTGGCGGTTCCGCATGTCCAACGAGGTGTGGGGTACCCCGACCGTGGCCGGGGACCTCCTCTACGTCACCTCCTTCGAGGTGCACGCCCTGGACGTCGGCAGCGGCCGGCGCCAGTTCAAGACGCGGGACGTGGCCTGGTCGATGGCGGTCGCCGACGGCCGCATCCACGCCTCCGACGGGCCGTCCCTGTTCGCCCTGGACGCGAAGGACGGCTCCGAGCGGTGGCGGCTGAACGCCGACGCCTGGGTGTACGCGCTGCGCGCCGAGCGGGGCACGGTCATCACGGCCACCCGCGGCGGCGGCGTGCAGGGCTGGGAGGCGTCGAACGGGCAGAAGCTGTGGGAGCTGAGCGGCGCCCAGTCCGACTTCGAGACCCCGGAGGCGGCGCCCGTCCTGCACGAGGGCACCGTGTACGTGTGGCAGGACGCCCGGCTGCGCGCGCTGGACGCCCGCTCCGGGCAGGAGGCCTGGTCGTACCCGGTGGGTGACGCGGCCTCCTGCGGCAACGTCCCGGTCCGCGTCACGCCCGCGCCCGACGGCAACGTGTACGTCGCCGCCGGCACCCGCGTGCTGTCCGTGGACCGGGCCTCGGGCCGGGTCCGCTGGCACTTCGAGGCCCCGGCGGTCTTCCTGGCCCCGCCCGCCTTCGCCCCCGGCCCGGCGGTCACGGGCGGCGGGGTCTACCTCGCGGACTACCTGGGCACCGTCTACGCCCTGGACGCGGCCACCGGCAAGGACCGCTGGCGCATCGCCACCGAGCCGCGCCCCGCGTCGGACCCGGTGCTCGTCGCGAACGGCAGCGTCCACCTGGGCGCGGGCAGCGCCCTGTACACGCTGGACGCGGTGACCGGCACGCCGAAGTGGCGGTTCGCGGCGGGCGGGGAGATCACCGGCCCGCCGGTGGTCGCGGACGGCCGCGTCCACTTCGGCTCCGCCGACCACTGCCTGTACACGCTGGACGCGGCGGGCGGCCAGCTCCGCTGGAAGCTGGCGACGGGCGGGGAGATCACCGGAGCCCCGGTGGCGGAGGCGGGCGTGGTGTACGCGTGCAGCAAGGACCGCTGCGTCTACGCCCTCGACGCCGCGAAGGGCACGGGCACCCGTACGAGTGCCTGAGCCACCGGGCCTCTGACCTGCTACGCGGCAGGCCCCCGCCGTCCTCGGCGGGGGCCTTCGCGACGCGCCGGGGGCCCGGTCGGCGGCCCCGCCGGAGTGCGGTTGGCACCGGGAGTGACAGGATGGGACCCATGAGCAACGTATTCTTCGACATCACCATCAACGGCGAGCCCGCCGGCCGCATCGTCTTCAGCCTGTTCGACAAGGTCGTCCCGAAGACGGCCGAGAACTTCCGCCAGCTGGCCACCGGCCAGAACGGCTACGGCTACGCCGGCTCCGGCTTCCACCGCGTCATCCCGCAGTTCATGCTCCAGGGCGGTGACTTCACCAACCACAACGGCACCGGTGGCAAGAGCATCTACGGCGCGAAGTTCGAGGACGAGAACTTCGACCTGAAGCACGACCGCCCGTACCTGCTGTCGATGGCGAACGCCGGCCGCAACACCAACGGCTCGCAGTTCTTCATCACCACCGTCGTCACCTCGTGGCTCGACGGCAAGCACGTCGTCTTCGGCGAGGTCGTCGAGGGCCAGGACGTCGTCGACAAGATCGAGTCCCTGGGCTCGCAGTCCGGCGCCCCGAAGGCCAAGGTCGAGATCGCCGCTTCCGGCACCGTCGAGGCCTGATTCAGGACTCCGCAGCACGTGCCGGTCGGCCCCGCCCCCCTCTCCGGGGAGCGGGGCCGCCGCCGTTTCCACGCGCCAGGTGCGTCAGGACGTGGCGCGGGCCGATTCCACGCGGGCGCGCAGGGCGTCGTTCATCGCGGTGAGGTCGCGCGCGGTCCCGTCGAGCATCCTGCCGAGGAAGGGGACCAGGACGCCGCGGAAGCGCTCCCCGTGCTGCAGCCGCGTGGTGCGGTTCGGTCCCTCGGACAGGCGCAGGTAGTGCTCGCCGTCGAAGAGGCCGCGGACGAGGAAGTGCCCGAGCCAGCGCAGTTCGCTGCCCGGGGTGGCGATCAGGACGGTGGGCCGGAAGGTCGTGGGCTTCCCGGACTGCGGGTACATCGTCAGGGTGAGCCGCTCCCCGGGGACCGCTTCACCGGCGGCCTCGCGGATGAACGGGTTCCAGGTGCAGTAGCGGGGGAGGTCGGTGAGGACCGCCCAGACCTCTTCGGGGGTCGCGTCGATGGTGATCTCGGTGGAGATGGTGCGCACTGTGCCGTGCTCCTCTTGGGTGGTTCGCTGCCACCGAAGGGACGCGGGGTGGTGCGGTCCGCCGCCGGGTTCGGTGCTCGGGATGCAACCACGGTTTGCGGTCGCGCAGCACGGCCCGGCGGGCGTCTTCGCTGGTGGCGGAGAGATCGGAGGAGCGCGTTCCGGGTGTCGGGTGGTGAATGCCGACACGTCGGGCGGCGCCGGACCGCCCGTGACCCGGCTCAGCGCAGCCGGAACCGCGTCCCCGGCGCGCGGGACGCGAACAGGTCCGCCTGCCGGTCCGGCGGGAGGTTCCCCAGGGCGATCAGCGCCGGCGCCTGGTCCAGGGCCTGCTGCAGCGCGGCCCGCTTCGCCGACCACAGGGCCCGCACGGTGCCCTGGACCGCCTCCGTCGGGAACCCGGCCAGCGTCCGCGCCGACCGCAGCGCCGCCTCCAGCAGCTCCCCGGGCTCCGCCAGCTCCGACACCAGCCCGATCTCGTACGCCCGCCGCGCGGAGAGCCGTTCGGACGTCCCCATCAGGGACATCCGGGCCACCTCCCCGAACGGCATCCGCTGCGCCATGTACACGGCCTCGTAGGCGCTGACCATCCCGTACGAGGTGTGCGGGTCGAAGTACGTCGCGGCGGTCGACGAGACGATGAACTCGGCCTCGCCCAGCAGGTAGAACGCCCCGCCGCAGGCCATGCCGTTGACGGCGGCGACCACCGGCTTCCACAGGTCGTTGGCCTTCGGGCCGATCGCGATCAGCGGGTCGTCCGCCGAGTACGGGGACTGCGGCTGCGGCACCTCGGCCGACCGGTCGATCCCCGTACAGAACGCGGCGGTGCCCGCGCCCGTCAGCACCACCGCCCGCACGTCCCCGTCGAAGCGCAGCTCCCGCCACACCCCGGCCAGGGCGGCGGCGGTCTCCAGGTCGACCGCGTTGTGCCGGCGCTCCCGGTCCAGGGTGACGACGGCGACCCCGACGGCCTCGTCCCGCTCCACGCGCAGCGTCATGCCTTCTCCAGGACCCAGCGCGGCACGCTCATCCCGCCGACCTCGGTGAACACGGCCTGCACCCGGGCGCCGATGCGCAGCCGCGCCGGGTCGACGGAGTTCAGCGGGGCGTCGGCGGAGGTGACCAGGTTCCCGGCGAGCCGGATCTGCGGGGCGTCGGCCAGCTCGACGAGGATGACGTTGTACGGGGCCTGCGCGGCGTACGCGGGCAGCAGCGGCGGGTGCGGCCGGACCCAGGACCAGATCCGGCCCCGGCCGCTCGTCCGGCGCCACTCGCTGTCGAAGGACTGGCAGTGCGGGCAGCAGGGGCGGGGCGGGAAGCGCAGCCTGCCGCAGGCGGTGCAGGCCTGGACGCGGAGTTCGCCCCGGGCCGCGTACTCCCAGAAGGGGGCGCCGTCCTCGTCGGGCACGGGCAGCAGCAGGGATTCCCCTGCGGTGGTCTCTTCGGCGGTGGTCATCGGTCGGCTCCTCACGCGCGCAGCAGGATCGCGGACGTCGGGACGCCCTCGCCCGCCGTCACCAGGCAGGTGGCGGCGTCCGGCACCTGGGCGGTGGAGGTGCCGCGCAGCTGCTTGACGCCCTCGTTGATCAGGTTGAACCCGTGGACGTACGCCTCGCTCAGCCCGCCGCCGCCGGTGTTGATCGGCAGCCGGCCGCCGAGTTCCAGCGCCCCGCCCTCGGTGAAGGCGGCGCCCTCGCCGCGCCCGCAGAAGCCGTAGCCCTCCAGGGAGAGCGGGATGAGGGGGGTGAAGGCGTCGTAGATCTGGGCGACGTCCACGTCGGACGGGCCGAAGTCGGCCTGTTTCCACAGGTGGCGGGCGGCGGTCCAGGCGGGGCCGGACAGCGGGTCGTCGTTCCAGTAGTTGACCATCCCGTGGTGCTGGGCGGGCAGCCCCTGGGCGGCCGAGTGCACGTAGACGGGCTTCTGCCGGCAGTCCCGGGCGCGCTCGGCGGAGACGATCACGCAGGCGAGGGCGCCGTCCGTCTCCAGGCAGTTGTCGAAGAGGCAGAGCGGTTCGCTGATCATGCGGGAGCTCATGTACATCTCGCGGGTCAGCGGGCGCTCGTACATCATCGCGGCCGGGTTCTCGTTGGCCCGGTTGCGGCAGGCCATCGCGACGTTGAAGAGGTGGTCGCGGGTGGCCCCGTACTCGTGCATGTAGCGGCGGGCCAGCATGCCGATCTCGTCGGCGGGGCGCAGCAGTCCGAAGGGGCGGGTCCACTGGCCGGGGGTGGGCAGCTGGACGGCGGTGTTCTTCCAGGGCCTGGGGCCGGAGCCGCGTTTGCGGGAGCGCCAGGCGACGCCGACGGTGGCCTGGCCGGTGGCTATGGCGGCGGCGAGGTGGCCGACGGTGGCGCAGGAACCGCCGCCCCCGTAGCCGACCTTGGAGAAGAAGGTGACGTCGCCGGCGCCGATGGCCTTGGCCACCTCGACCTCGTCGGTCTCCTCCATGGTGTAGGAGGCGAAGGCGTCGACCTCGGAGGGTGCGATGCCCGCGTCGGCGAGGGCCGCGAGGATCGCCCGGCAGGCCAGTTCCTTCTCGCTCGACGGCAGCCGTTTGGCAAAGGCGGTCTGGCCGATGCCGACGATTGCCGTAGCGTCCTTGAGCGTTGCCGCCATCGCCACCTCCGGGTGCGCCAGTACTGACAGCCGCGAAGGCTACAGCTAATCTGACGGATAGTCAGCTACTGGGTTCCAGGGAGGGGCGGGCGGATGTACGAGGGCGCGGGCGCGGACGGCACCGACAGGAACCCCGACAGGGACGTCGAAGGGCACAGCGGAACGGACACCACCGGCCCGCAAACAGCCCCGACGGACACCCGGGACACCCGGGCGGACACCCGGGACACCCCGGCCGGCACCCCCGTCGACGTCCCCGACCCGCGCGGTGACCTGCGCTGGCGCACCGTCGCCGCCCTCGTGCGCGACGCCGCCGAGCGCTACGGCGACCGCGAGGCCGTCGCCGACGGCCGTACCCGCATCAGCTACGCGGAACTCGGCGCCCGCGTCGAACGGGCCGCCGCCGCCTGCCTCGCCGCCGGCACCGAACCGGGCGACCGGGTCGCCGTCTGGGCGCCCAACACCCTCGAATGGATCGTCTCCGCCCTCGGCGCCGTCACCGCCGGAGCCGTCCTCGTCCCCCTCAACACCCGCTTCAAGGGCACCGAGGCCGCCTACGTCCTCGCCCGCAGCCGCGCCCGCCTGCTCTTCGTCACCGGTACCTTCCTCGGCACCTCCTACGTCGCCTCCCTGCGCCGCGCCGCGGCCGAAGGCACCGGCACCGGCCCGCTCCCCGGCCTGCCCCACCTCGACCAGGTCGTCGTCCTCGCCGACGACGCCCCCGAGGCCTTCCGCACCTGGAAGGACTTCCTCGCCGGCGGCGACGCGGTACCCGCCGCCGCCGTCCGCGAACGCGCCGACGCGATACGCCCCGACACGCCCTCCGACATCATCTTCACCTCCGGCACCACCGGCAGCCCCAAGGGCGCCGTCATCACCCACGCCCAGACCCTGCGCTGCTACGCCGTCTGGAGCGAACTCGCCGGACTGCGCGAGGGCGACCGCTACCTCATCGTGAACCCCTTCTTCCACACCTTCGGCTACAAGGCCGGGATCATCGCCTGCCTGATGCGCGGCGCCACGATGGTCCCCCAGCCCGTCTTCAACGTCGACACCGTCCTCGCCAACATCGCGGCCGAGCGGATCTCCGTACTCCCCGGCCCGCCCACGCTCCACCAGTCCCTCCTCGACCACCCGCAGCGCGACCACCACGACCTGTCCGCCCTCCGCCTGGTCGTCACCGGCGCCGCCGTCGTCCCCCTCCAGCTCGTCGAACGGCTCCGCGCCGAACTCCGCATCGCCACCGTCCTCACCGCGTACGGGCTCTCCGAGGCCGGCGGCGTCGTCACCATGTGCCGCCGCGACGACCCCGCCGAGACCGTCGCCGCCACCTCCGGCCGCGCCATCCCCGACACCGAGGTCCGCGTCACCGGCCCCGACGGCACCGCACTCCCCGCCGGCACGGCCGGCGAGGTCCTCGTCCGCGGCCACCACGTCATGCGCGGCTACTTCGAGGACCCCGAGGGCACCGCCGCCGCCATCACCCCCGACGGCTGGCTGCGCACCGGCGACGTCGGCGTCCTCGACACGGCGGGCAACCTGCGCATCACCGACCGGATCAAGGACATGTTCATCGTCGGCGGCTTCAACGCCTACCCCGCCGAGATCGAGCAACTCCTCGGCCTCCACCCCGACATCGCCGACGTCGCCGTCGTCGGCGTCCCCGACCCCCGGCTCGGCGAGGTCGGCAAGGCGTACGCGGTCCGCCGCCCCGGCTCCACCCTCACCGCCGACGACCTGATCGCCTGGTCACGGCGGGAGATGGCCAACTACAAGGTCCCGCGCCAGGTCGAGTTCGTGACCGCCCTGCCGCGCAACGCCAGCGGCAAGGTCCTCAAGACGCAACTCCGCGGACGCTGACACCGCGCCGCTGCCACCCACACCGCGCCGCCGACACCGCATGGCGTGCCGGGGCCCGCCCCCGCGGGGGCGTTAGCCTGCACGGGTGAGGTCAAACCAGTCAGGTGTCCGATTCCGTCTGCCGTGGCGGCCCCGCCGGCCCCCGCGCAGAGCGGCCGTGGCCTGGGCCGCCACCGCCGCACTGGGCCTGGGCGCCGCCGGCTGGCTCACCCTCGCCCCGTCACCGACCGGCCCCGCCGGCCGCGACGGCGGCGGAACCGCGAAGGCGAAGAAGGCGACCGGCCTCACCGCCGCCGTCTCCGCGCCCTTCAGCGCCTTCACCGAGGGGTACGACTGCTACCGCATCCCCACCCTCGTCACCACCAAGGACGGCACCCTCCTCGCCCTCGCCGAAGCCCGCACCGCCAGCTGCAACGACATCGGCGACATCGACATCGTCCTCAAGCGCTCCACCGACGAGGGCCGCACCTGGGGCCCCCTGCAGGTCATCCGCGGCGCCGGCGACCCCGGCGCCTACGGCAACCCCGTCCCCGTCGTCGACTCCGCCTCCGGACGCGTCACCCTGCTCCACGCCTACAGCACCTGGACCCCCGACGCCGACGGCAACCGCGTCCGCGGCCCCCGCGAACTGCGCCTGGTCCACAGCACCGACGACGGCGCGAGCTGGACCACCGACCCCGCCCCGCAGCCCCAGCTCAAGGGCGCCGACTGGGCCTGGGTCTCCGTCGGACCCGGCCACGGCATCCAGCTCACCCCCACCCGCCCCGACCGCCCCGGCCGGCTCGTCGTCAGCGCCGACTACCGCACCGAGTCCGGCGAATCCGGCGCCCAGCTCCTCTACAGCGACGACGGCGGCCTCACCTGGAAGCCCGGAGCCCGCTGGGGCGCACCCGAGGGCACCCCCGCCCCCAACGAACCCGCCCTCACCCAGCTGCCCGACGGCCGGATCTACGTCAACGCCCGCTCCACCGCCACCTGCGGCACCCCCGACCACCGCGTCGCCGCGATCGTCGAGGACGCCGCCGCACCCGCCGTCCCCGAGCCCGGCTTCCGCCCCGTCACCGACCTCCCGGCCCCGCCCGCCGCCGGATCCGTGCTCCAGCTGCCCGGCGGCCCGCTGCTGCTGTCCGCGCCCAGCCGGCCCGGCGCCGAGTTCTCCGACCGCTGGACCCTGGCCGTGCGCACCTCCAAGGACGAGGGCCGCACCTGGTCCAAGGACGGCGCCGTCGTCCTGCGCGAGCGCGCCGGCTACTCCGACATGGCCGTCCTGCCCGGCGGCCGCGTCGGCCTGCTCTACGAGACCGCCAACGGAACCCCGCACGGCTACGTCAAGTTCACCGCCTTCGGCCCCCACGAGCTCCAGACCGCCGCCGAGGACCTCACCCCGCGCCGCACCACCGACGCCGGCCCGTTCCACCACCACGCCGTCGTCCACGGCGCCCCCCGGCTCGGCAACCGCCCCGACGGCGGCAAGGCCATGCGCTTCGACGGCAAGGACGACTTCCTGCGCCTGATCGACTGCCCGGACCAGCTCCGCATCGGCGACGGCGACTTCGCCGTCACCACCTGGGTCAAGTACAAGACCCGCGGCCAGGACCGGGACAGCGGCCTGCGCCAGCCCCTGTTCTGGGCCTACGGCCAGGGCCCGGCCGCCAGACAGCTCCGCATCGAGGCCGACCCCGCCACCGGCCGCCTCGAAGCCACCGTCAACGCCGGCACCGGCCCCGCCACCCTCACCGCCGCCACCCGCACCGACGACGACGCCTGGCACCACGTCGTCCTCCAGCGCAGGGGCACCCGCCTGGAACTCTCCGTCGACGGCGCCCCGCCCGCCACCACCGCACTCACCCCGGACCGGATGGACTTCCGGCCCACCGGAGCCTTCACCGTCCACCTCGGCACGCAGCCCGACTACAAGGCCTTCTACGCGGGCGCCCTGGACGACGTACGCGTCTACGGCCGCGCCCTGTCCGCCAACGACGCCGCCCGCCTGCGCGCCGGCAACGACCTCACCGACCAGCTGCGGGTGCACCTGCCCTTCGACCGGCTCTGGTGATCACCCCGGCTTGCGGGCCAGCAGCAGCCGCCAGCGGGGAGTGCCGTCCTCCCGGTACCCGAAGTGCTCCAGCGGCACCGTCTCCACCCGGAACCCCACCGCCTCCAGATCGGCGCGGACCGGCCCGAACGGGAACGTGCGGTAGTACATGACGAACGGCGGCCGCCACACCGCGTTGCGGACGCGCATCGCCGCGTCGAAGCCCGCCACCGCCCACCACAGCGGGGACGTCAGCGGGATCGGGGCGCCGACCGGGAAGGCGAACACCCCGCCCGGCCGCAGGGCCCGGTGGACCTCCGCGAACAGGGCCGGACGCTCCGACGGCAGGAAGTGCCCGAAGGCGCCGAAGCTCACCGCCAGGTCGTACGCCTCCCCGAGCGCGTCCGGCAGCGCCAGCGCGTCGGCCCGTACGAGGTCCACGCCCTCGGGGTGCGCCCGCGCGGCCTGCGCCAGCATGCCCGAGCTGAGGTCCACCCCCGTCACCCGGTCCCGGCACAGCCGGCGCAGCATCCCCAGGCCCGCACCCGTACCGCAGCACACGTCCAGCCCCGACCCGAAGGACCCCTCCCACGCCGCGAGGGTCTCCTCCACGGCGTCGAGCATCCGGTCCGGGGTCCGGAACGGGGTCCGGTCGAACTTCGGCGCGAGCAGGTCGTAGCCGTGCTCCACGGACGAGAGGGCCTGGACGGCCAGTTCGCGCAGGCTGGGTCCCTGAGAAGTGAACACGGTCACACCCTACGGCGTACCGGACGCGCGAAGGCGGCGGCCGCGGTGGTCCCCCTCCGGCCACCGCGACCGCCGCGCTCGTTTCCCCCGTGCGGACGGTCCCGGATTCCCCCGAATCCCCCGTGGGCCGTCCGTCCTCGCGTTCTTCCCCCGTACGCCCCCGAGCGGCTCCCCCGTACGTCCCCCGTACGACCGCTCAAGGCCCCCCGTACGCGCGTCCCCCCGTACGTTTCCCCCGTACGCCGTGCCCTGCTCCCGGTGTTACGGGCGCGGGCCGGACGCGTGGTTGTCCAGCGAGACGATCTCCTCGCCGGACGCGTGGTTGTCGTCCGGAGTCTCGCCGGGCTTCACCACGGGAGGCTCCACCGGAAGCTCCCGCGGGTCGATCTCGACACCCGACGCATGGTTGTCGAACGGTCTGATGTCTCCGTCGAGCGGCAGGCTGTTCTCGTTCGTCGTCATCTCGGCTCTCCTGATCATGAGTCGGGCCCGTGGTGGGTCGGGCCCGTTCGGCGGTTCCCCCGTGGACCGCCGAACGGGTAGTCCTCCAACCGGCCCGGTAGTCCCCCGAAGCGCCGGGTCGATGTACCTATCGTGGCGCGCGGCGATAAACGAACGATGAACGTCCACGTCCATCGCGCGGCGGCCACCCGGCCCCCCGGAAACCAGCCGGTCAGGCGGCCAGTTCCGACGCCAGCAGGGCCCGCACCTCGGACAGTTCCGCCGACCCGAGCTGGGCGAAGACCGTCTCCGCGTCCCGCCAGCACGCCCGCGCCCGGTCCGGCTGTCCCAGCCGCCGCAGCGCCTTCCCCAGGACCGTCAGCACGGTCGCCCGGCGCCACTCCCCGCCGATCCCGCGCAGCGCGATGGCCTGCTCGGCGTGCTTGGCGGCCAGGGTGGGCCGCTCCGCCGCCAGATGGGCCTCCGCGAGCCGGAAGTGCGTGACGCCCTCCCACAGCGGCTGCCGGTTGTCGTGGAAGAGGGACAGGGCCTCGCCGAGCTGGTCCAGGGCCTCGCCGAGCCGGCCGGCCTGGGTGAGGGCGATGCCGAGAGCGTAGCGGCCGTTGGCCAGGCGCAGGGTCAGGCCCATCCGGTCGTAGACGGCGATGCCCTGCCGGGCCAGGTCTATGGCGCTGTCCAGGCGGCCCAGGCCGACGTGGATGCGGGAGAGGTTGCACAGGGCGCTGGCCTCGCCGATGTGGTTGTCGTCGGCGCGGAAGCTCTCTATGGCCTCCAGCAGGTAGCGCTCGCCGTCCTCGTAGCGGTTCTGGTAGAGGGCGATGATGCCCCGGTCGTTGGGTGCCCAGCAGCTGGGCAGCGGGTCGCCCGCCCCGCGGGCCAGGTCCATGGCCTGGCGGGCCTGCTCGTCGGCCTCGGCGAAGCGGCCGGCGAACAGGTGGACCATGGTGAGGGTGGTGCGGGCCCGGCCCTCCGAGCGCGGGTCCCGGGCGGCGCGGGCGGCCTCGCACAGGGTCAGCGCGGCGGACTCGTACTGCTTGGAGTTGGCGCCGGACTCGGCGAGGTCCTTGGCCGCCCACAGCAGGTCCACGGCCCGGCGCAGGGCGTCCGGCCGGCCGGCGGACTGGCGTGCGCAGGCGAGCAGCGGGTCGGCCTCGGCGAAGAGCCAGTCCAGGGCGGTGCGGGGGTCGCTGAGGACCAGGCCCGGGTGGCGGGTGGCGCTGAGGTGGGCCGGGAGCCGGTCCCCGGGGCGTTCGACCGCGTACACGCGGGCGGCGGTGGCGAGGTAGAAGTCGAGGAGCCGGTCGAGGGCGTCGGTCCGGCCGGCGGGCCGCTCGTCGCGTTCGGCGCACGCACGCGCGTAGAGCCGTACGAGGTCGTGGAAGCGGTAGCGGCCGGGTGCGGCGGATTCCAGCAGGGAGCAGTCGACTAAAGCCTCCAGGAGGTCTTCGGTCTCGTGCTCGGGGAGGTCGAGGACGGCGGCCGCGGCGGCGAGGGAGACGTCGGGGCCGTCGGCGAGGCCGAGGAGGCGGAAGGCGCGCTGCTGGGCGGGCTCCAGCTGGCCGTAGCCGAGCTCGAAGGTGGCCTTGACGGCGAGGTCGCCGGCCTGGAGCTCGTCGAGGCGGCGGCGTTCGTCGGCGAGCTTGGCGGCGAGGACGGAGACGGTCCAGGTGCGGCGGGCGGCGAGCCGGGACGCGGCGATGCGGATGGCCAGCGGCAGGAAGCCGCAGGCGCCGACGACGTCGAGGGCGGCCTGCCGTTCGGCGCCGACCCGTTCGGCGCCGACGATGCGGGTGAACAGCTGTAGCGCCTCCTCGGGGCTCATCACGTCGAGGTCGACGAGGTGGGCCCCGGCGAGACCCGACATCCGGACCCGGCTGGTGACGAGGGCGGCGCAGCCGGCGGTCCCGGGCAGCAGCGGCCGGACCTGGGCGGCGTCGCGGGCGTTGTCGAGCAGGACCAGGACGCGGCGGCCGTCGAGGATGGAGCGGTAGAGCGCGGCCCGGTCGGCGGGGGAGTCCGGGATGGAGCTGTCGGGGGTGCCGAGGGCGCGCAGGAAGGAGCCGAGGACGGCTTCGGGGAGGGCGGGGCGGGGTTCGGTGCCCTGGAGGTCGACGTAGAGCTGCCCGTCGGGGAAGTGCGGCCGGGCGGCGTGGGCGACGTGCACGGCGAGGGTGGTCTTGCCGACGCCGCCGATGCCGGCCAGCGCGGAGACGGCCATGACCTGTCCCTCGGCACCGGCGAGGATCTCCCCGAGTTCCGCGACGAAGGGGGCGCGGCCGGTGAAGTCGGGCACGGTGGCGGGCAACTGGGCGGGCCTCACGGGGACGGGCGCGGCGGAGGGGGCGGGGTCCTCGGCGCGGGCCAGTTCGGCGTCGGCGTTCAGGATCCGCTGCTGGAGCGCGGACAGCTCGGGCCGCGGGTCGACGCCGAGCTCGTCGGCGAGGAGCCGGCGGGTGTCCGCGTACACGGCGAGGGCCTCGGCCTGGCGGCCGCTGCGGTAGAGGGCGAGCATCAGCAGCTCGCGCAGCCGTTCCTGGAGGGGGTGCGCGGCGGTGAGGGCGGTGAGCTCGGAGACGGCCTCGGCGTGCTGGCCGACCTCCAGGTCGAGGTCGAGTCGGGTCTCCAGCAGCTGGAGTCGCCACTCGGACAGGCGGGTGCGCTCGGTCTCGGCGTGCGGGCCGGGGACCCCGGCGAGGGGTTCGCCGTCCCACATCTCCAGGGCGCGGGCCAGCAGCGTACGGGCGAGGGCGCGGTCGCCGGTGGCGCGGGCCTTCTCGGCGTCGGCGGCCAGGCTGCGGGCGATCCCGAGGTCGAGGGCCTCCTGGTGGCGCAGCCGGATGGCGTAGCCGCCGGCGTCGCTGACGAGCAGCCCGGGTTCGAGGACCTTGCGGAGCCGGGAGGCGTACGTGCGGATGGTGGCGAGGGCCTGCTGCGGGGGGTCCTCGCCCCAGATGGCGTCGATCAGCTCGGGCGCGGTGGCGGTGCGGCCGTCGCGCAGCAGCAGGACGGCGAGCAGGGCGCGCTGCTGGGGGCTGCCGGAGGGCAGCGCCTCGCCGCCGCGCCAGGCGCGGACGGGGCCGAGGACGGCGAAGCGGTTGTCGGAGGGGGCGGGGGCGCTCGCGCCCGGCGTGGTGCCCGCTCCGGTTCCGGCTCCGGTGCCGATGCGGGGCGGGGCCGCGTCGGGGTTGCTCCGCTGCTGCGGGATGGGCGGTACGCCGTCCAACTGTCGTCCCCCCTGCCTTCCGTCGGTTCAAGGGTCAGTCTGCCCTGTGTTGCACGTACAAGTCAGCCCGCGGCGGAGCCAACCGTTCCTGGCCGAAGTGCGACTGCGGCGGGACTTCAGCGGGACTGCGGCGGAACTGCGGTGGGACTTCGGCGGTACTTCGGCGGTACTTCGGTCCAGCCGTGCGAATAGCTGACGGTTCGTCAGTTCAACGCTACCGTGGAACGCATGGAGACCTTCCCGAAGATCATCTCGGTGGACGACCACACGGTTGAGCCCCCCCACGTCTGGCGGGACCGGCTCCCGTCCAGGTACCGCGACACCGGCCCCCGGATCGTCCGCGCCCCCCTCAAGGAAATGACCTTCCTCGGCGGGAAGTTCGCGCCCGTCATGGGCGCCAGGGGCGACGACGGCCCGATCGGCGACTGGTGGGTGTACGAGGACCTGCACCGGCCGCTCACCCGCCTCGACACCGCGGTGGGGTACGACCGCGACGAGATCAAGCTGGAAGTCATCACCTACGAGCAGATGCGCCCGGGCTCCTTCTCGGTTCCCGAGCGGCTCGCCGACATGGACGTCAACCACGTCCAGTCCGCCCTCTGCTTCCCCACCTTCCCGCGCTTCTGCGGCCAGACCTTCACCGAGGCCAAGGACCGCGAGCTCGGGCTGCTCGGCGTACGCGCCTACAACGACTGGATGGTCGAGGAGTGGTGCGGGCCCGAGGCGCACGGCCGCCTCATCCCGCTGACCCTGATCCCGCTGTGGGACGCCCGGCTGGCCGCCGAGGAGGTCCGCCGCAACGCCGCCCGGGGCGTGCGGGCCGTCGCCTTCTCCGAGATACCCCCGCACCTGGGACTGCCGTCGATCCACACCGACGCGTGGGACCCCTTCCTCCAGGCGTGCGACGAGACGGGCACGGTCATCGCCATGCACATCGGCTCCTCGTCGCGCATGCCCTCCACCTCGGCGGACGCCCCGCCGGCCGTCGGGTCCACCATCACCTTCGCCAACTGCTGCTTCTCGATGGTGGACTGGCTGATGAGCGGCAAGTTCGAGCGCTTCCCCAACCTGAGGATCATGTACGCCGAGGGCCAGATCGGCTGGATCCCCTACATCCTGGAGCGCGCGAACGTGGTCTGGGAGGAGAACCGCGGCTGGGGCGGCGTCGCCGACAAGGTCCACCGCCCGCCGTCCGAGCTCTTCGCCGAGCACGTCTACGGCTGCTTCTTCGACGACGCCTTCGGGCTGCGCAACCTGGGTGACATCGGGGTGGGCAACGTCCTCTACGAGACGGACTACCCGCACTCGGACTCCACCTGGCCGAAGTCGAGGGAGGTCGGCGAGGCCCAGATGGGCCACCTGGACCCGGACGTCGTGGACCGCATCGTCCGCGGCAACGCCATCGACCTGCTGGGTCTCACGGCGGAGGGGCTGTGGGCGGGGGCGGGGGCGTAGGGGGGTGAGGGGGTCCTGCTTTCGGCCGCGGAGTACGACATCCGGGGCGGGCGTCTCGGTATTGTCCCGGCGGGCGGAGGCAGGTAGTCCCCGCGCTCAGGAGGTTCGCCATGGCCAGGACGACGATCGACGTGGACGATGCCCTGCTGGCGGAGGCGGCGGAGATCTTCGGCACGAAGACGAAGGTCGCCACGGTCAACGCAGCCCTTCAGGACGCCGTCAACCGCCGCAAGCGGACGGAGTTCCTGGACCGGCTCGCCGAAGGCGGGCTGCCGGACCTGACCGGTCCGGTAGAGCGGCCGGGGGCCTGACAGGCGAGGGTGCGGGGCGGCCCGTGCGATGGGTCGTGCCGCGCGGGACGGCGGACTGACTCGCCTCGCGGTCAGGCTGTGGCGGCCGGGGTGGCCGTCACCGCCGGGTGGACGTGGGTGAGGAGGAGGTCCAGGAAGCGGTCCGGGTGGCGCAGGGCCGCGAAGTGGCTCGCGTCCTGGATCAGTGCGAAGGCCTTGCGGGGAGCGTCGACCGCGTCGAAGTACGCCTTTGCGCGGGCTGCCGGGGTGATCACGTCCTGGGCGCCCTGGAAGACGAAGAAGGGGATGCGGAAGGTGGTCCCGTCGGCCCAGACGTCGATGTCATGGGAGCCGGGGGTGACGGTCTCCGAGAAGGCCTGCGCCTTGAAGTACGCCGCGATCGTGCGGAGGGAGTACAGCGGCGACAGCCAGAGCGAGCCGAGAATGACCTTCTTCACGGTGTCCAGCGTCAGCGGGTCGCTGCCTGCACACAGCTTGTCGTACGCGGTCCGCTGCTTCGAGGTCCAGCGGCGCGGGTCCGGGCCCATGGCCTCGATCTCCGCCGCCTGCTTGGCCTTGCCCGCCGCCCGGAGCCGGTCGAGGGTGGCGTCGTACGCGGTGGTGTCGCGGCCCCCCTCCAGGACGTTCTGGTCGGTGCCGACGTACGCCGAGTAGAGCTCGGGGTGGCTGCGGGCCAGGCGGAGCCCGAAGACGGTGCCGAAGGAGCTCGCCAGGAGCACGACCCGGTCCACGCCGAGGCGCTCGCGGACGTGGTGGGTGACCTCCAGGGCGTCGGCGTACAGCTGCGCGAAGGTGGCCGGCCCCGGGCCCTGTGCGGCCGCGCCGCCGTTGGCGAAGGTGAGGCCGGCGCCGCGCATGTCCCACCGGACGAGGGTGAAGTGCCGCTCCCAGGACCGGGTACGGGCACCGTAGGGGGAGTTGGCGGCACCGGGACCGCCGTGGATCTCCAGGAGTACCGGGTTCGCCCGGTCCTCGCCCCGGATGGAGATCCACTGCTCGATCCCGCCGATGGTGACGAATCCCTGCTCGTCGATGCCGTTCGGCGTCCCGATCCGCATCAGGCGCGCGTTGGCGGCGCGGCGGAGGGCGCGGTGGGTGAGGAGGGCGGCGGCGGGTGCGGTGAGGGCGGTGGCGATGGCGGCGGTGGTGGCGATCAGCATTACTGTTTCCCCCGGACGCTGTTTGGCTGTTGAGGGGGAGCTTACGGGAAACCGGTGGGTTGTAAAGGCCATTGCTGATCGCGGCTGGTCGAGTTTGACCGAGCTGCTGCTACAGGCCGCGCTGTACGAGTGGAGGTACTGGTCCGGGGGGAGGGGTCGCCCTGAACATGGCGCGGAGGTGCGTGAGTTGGGGGTGTCCGAGGTGGAGCGTGTGAACGACACCGGCTGTGAGACCGAAGAGGACCAGGACTTCGAGGACCCGAACGGGTCCCTGCGCAGCTTCGCGGCCGTCCTCAAGGCCTTCTGGAAACGCGCCCGCCTGACCCAGGAGGGCCTGGGCGAGCTGATCGGATACTCCCCGCAGTACATCGCCTCGGTGGAGCAGGCCGCCGCTACCCGAGTGAACGGCTGGTGGAGCTGAACGCGAGGGACGCTATGAGCAACGCCGATCTGCGCTGGTTCAAGAGCGGCTCCAGCAGTGGCGACGGCGATAATTGCGTCGAAGTAGCCCTCTCCTGGCGCAAGTCGACGTACAGCAGCGCCGACGGTGACGACTGCGTCGAGGTGGCCGCCTGCACGGACACGGTCCACGTCTGGGACTCCAAGGTGGCGGCCGGTCCCGAGCTGGCCCTCGCCCCTGCGGCCTGGGTGGCCTTCCTCGGCGGAGTCACGGGCTGACGGGGTTCCGGCCGGACGGTCTCAGAGAAGGTGTGGGGCTTTCCCGTCAGTCTCATCGTCCTTCCGTGGCGGGCCGGCCTGTCAAGGGCGCTCCTTCGTCGCGTCGCTTCGCGATGGCCTTCGGCCACCCTTGACAGGCCGTCCCGCCACGGAAAAACGAAGACTGCCGGGAAACCCCCAAAAGGACGGCACGGTCCATGGTGAAGGGACGGCCGCGTCAGCGACGAGGCGAGGGGCCGGGGGCCGGCTGCCTGCGCCGCATGCCGATCAGAGCGGCCCGGGGAGCCGCCAGGGCGCGACAGATCGCTACGCGCTCCTCAGATCTCAGCGTCCGCCGACCGCCCGTGGCGGATACCCGCACCAGAGGACGAAATGAGCAGCCCGGGAGTCCGGCAGGCGCGACAGATCGCTACGCGCTCCTCTCTCTCGGCGGCCGACGCGCCGTCCAGGGCTGATACCCGCACCAGAGGACGAACAGAGCAGCTCAGGTCACGTCCAGCCGGTGGCGGCGTGGATCAGGTCGCGCTCTGCGGGGGTGGGGAGGCGGAAGGCCAGCCGTTCGCCGTACCAGTCGAGGATGCCGCGACGGAGCTCGGCTGCCAGACCGTCCAGCCCATCGGTCTCGAACATGTCGTTGGCGTCCGCCGGCCGCCCCGGTGCCGCCGTCTGGAAGAGGACGACCTGGATGTGGTCGAAGGCCTTCCCGCTCTTGTCGTAGGTGAGCTCGCCCGCCGTGATCTGGAGGTAGAACGCGACCCCCTCGGCGTCCTCGCCGATGCCCAGGACGCCGTCCAGGTCCGCGTACTTCCCGCTCATGTGCCCATTGTCCTCACGTATCAGCCCTGGACGGCCGTCGGCCGCCGAGAAACGAGGAGCGCGTAGCGGTCTGTCGCGCCCGTCGGATCCCTTGGCGGCTCTGTTCGTCCTCGCGTGCGGGTACCAGCCCAAGACGGTCGTCGGACGCTGAGAAATGAGAAGCGCGTAGCGATCTGTCGCGTCTGGGGGGCTTCCTGGGCTGCTCTGGTCGTCCTCTCGTGCGGATTGTCGCGCCCCTGGCCCTGAATCCGGACTCTTGAGGCCCCGGATGTCGGGCGGGCCGGCACCCGGCTCCTCGCCTGGTCCCTGAGAAGGCTGTCCTCCTCCTCTGGACCGTGCCGTTTCTTTGGGGGTTTCCCGGCAGTCTTTCGGCTTTCCGGTTCGGGTCGGTCGGTCAAGGGTGGCCGAAGGCCATCGCGTAGCGACGCGACCGAAGGGAGCGCCCTTGAGGGACCGGCCCGGACCGGAAGGACGATGGGACTGACGGGAAGCCCCCGACCTGCTCTGATCCGGCCAGGCTGAATCCCGCCAACCCGGTGCCGACCGGCCCTTCGGCCTTGCACCTTGGCATGCCCGCGGGGCATGCTCGCCGGGGCGAAGCGGGAGGGGATCATGGCGGTGGACAAGCGGTCCGTGGTGACGGGAGTGCTGTGCGCACTGGCGGCGCTCGGCGCCTCGGCGGCGGTGGCTGAGTTGGCTCCGCCACCCGAGGCGGCCGCGCCCGTGCGCGCCAAGTCGGCAGCGCCCGCGGCGTCGCCGACCGGGCCGTCGCGGGCGCAGGTGTCCAAGCCGCAGCTCGCCACGCCTCCGCCGGCCGCCGCGAGCCCCCAGCCCGGCGTGCCCGTCGCGTTCACCGGCGCCCTCTTCACCGGCGGCCTGGACGGCGAGCACTTCTGCACCGCCACCGTCGTGCGCAGTCCCGGCAAGAACCTGATCGTCACCGCCGGCCACTGCCTGATGGAGGGCAAGCAGACCGGCGGCAAGGGCGCCGTCTTCGCCCCCGGGTACGTGAACGGGACCGCCCCCTACGGGGTGTGGAAGATCGAGGAGGTCTTCGAGGACGAGCGCTGGGCCGAGGGCACCGACGACGACTACGACCTCGCCTTCGCCCGTCTCGCCCCCGACGACAAGGGCCGTACCGTCGAGGCCGTCACCGGTGGCGCGCCCCTGGACACCTCCGGCCGTGCGGGCGAGGAGGTCACGGTGACCGGTTACCCCGCCGACCGCAAGGTCCCGCGTACCTGCACGGCCGTCGCCGTCCGCACCGGCGAGCGGGAGCAGCGCTTCGACTGCTCCGACTTCCCGGGCGGCACCAGCGGCAGCGCCTGGATCGGCCGGGACGGGAAGATCATCGGCATTCTGACCGGCGGGGACACGGACGACGTCTCCACCAGCACGGTCCTCGGCGACTACGCCGCCAAGCTCTACGCGCGGGCCTCGGGCCAGCGCTGAGTCTCAGGCCTGCCCGTCCAGGACCTCCCGCGTCAGCGTGAGGAGGGCCGGTAGGGCGGGGTGGGGCGGGCCCTCGCGCCAGGCGAGGACGACGGGGACGGGCGGGGCGTCGGCCAGGGGGCGGTAGACCAGCGACGGGTGCGCGTGGTTGCTCGGGGTCGCCGAGGTGGTGATGCCCAGGGCGCGCCCGGCGGCGATGGTCATCAGCCACTCGTCGGTGTTGGTCACCTCGATCACCGGTGCGGGGCGGCCCGTCGCGGGCCACAGGTCCAGGGTGGTGGTCCCGGAGACGGTGTTCAGGGCGATGGGGCGGCCCGTGAGGTCGGCCAGGGTGAGGCGCGGGAGTGCGGCCAGAGGGCTGTCGGCCGGCATGACCACCACCCGGTCCTCCTCCAGCAGCAGCGCGGTGCGCAGTCCGGGCGCGGTGACGGCGCCGCGCAGCAGGGCCGCGTCGACCTTGCCCTGGGTGAGGCCGGCGGTGGGGTCGTCGACGCGGAGCAGCTCCAGCGGGACGTCCGGGCGGGACTCGTCCCAGCGGCGCAGCAGCGGGACCGTGTGGTCGCCGAGCGCCGCCCAGGTGTGGCCCAGGCGCAGGGGCCAGCTCCGTAGTCCGCCGGGGTCGAGGGCGGCGTCCACGGCGGCGACGGCGGCACGGGCCTTGTCGCGGAACGTACGTCCCTGCGCGGTGAGTTCCAGGTGGTGCGTGGAGCGGTCGACGAGGCGGGCGCCGAGGTGGTCCTCCAGTTGGCGCAGGGTCCGCGACAGTGCGGGCTGGCCGATGTGGAGGCGGGCGGCGGCGCGGGTGACGTTGCCCTCGTCGGCGATGGCGAGGAAGGCGCGCAGGTGCCGCAGCTCGATGGTCATGCCTGGGGAGCATAACCGGGCGCCATTCGGCATTTCACACGGCACGGCCCGGTTCCTAGCGTGAAAGCCATGACCTCCACGCCCTCCACGACCTCCGTGACCTCCACGCCCTCCACGACCTCCGTGCCTTCGGGTACCACGACTCCTGCCCCCGCCGCCCGCCTCCTGCGCCGCCCCGCCGGCCGCGGCACCCTCGGCGGGGTCGGGCTGGTGCTGGCCGGGACGCTGTCGGTGCAGTTCGGGTCGGCCTTCGCCGCGCTGCTGTTCCCCCGGGCCGGGGCCCTGGGGACGGTCGCGCTGCGGGTGGCCTTCGCCGCGGTGCTGCTGCTGGTTGTCGCCCGGCCCCGGCTGCGCGGGTACGCGCCCGGCGACTGGGCGGTGGCCGTCGGCTTCGGCCTGGCCCTGGGCGGCATGAACCTGCTCTTCTACCAGGCCGTCGACCGGATCCCGCTGGGCGCGGCGGTCACCTTCGAGGTGCTCGGGCCGCTGCTGCTGTCGGTGGCGGTCTCGCGGCGCGCGGCGGGCCTGCTGTGGGCGGCGCTGGCGCTGGCCGGGGTGTTCCTGCTGGGCGGGGGCGGCTTCGACGGGCTCGGGGCGGCGGGCGTGGCGTTCGCGCTGGGCGCCGGCGCGATGTGGGCGGCGTACATCGTCCTGGCCGCCCGGGCGGGCTCCCGGTTCCCGCGCCTGGACGGGCTGGCCGTCGCGATGGCCGTCGCCGCCCTGGTCGCCCTGCCGCTCGGCATCGGGTCGGCGGGTACCGCCCTGCTGGAGCCGGGCGTGCTCGCCCTGGGCCTGGCCATCGCGGTGATGAGCTCGGGGGTGCCGTACACGCTGGAGCTGCTCGCCCTGCGCAGGCTGCCCGCGGCCACCTTCGCGGTCCTGGCCAGCCTGTCCCCCGCCGTCGCGGCGGTGGCCGGCTACCTGGTGCTGGACCAGGGCCTTACGCCCGTCCAGTGCGCGGCGGTCGCACTCGTCGTCGTGGCGAGCGCGGGCGCGGTGCGCACCGGCGGGCGGTAGGGCGGGCGCCGCGGTCTCAGACGCCGCCCTCGATGAGCGTCCAGCCCGAGGAGACCTGGGGCAGCGGGCCGACGTTGGTGTAGTTGCCGTTCACGAGCGTCGAGGTCCAGGCGGTTCCGTCGTTCTTGTAGAAGAACAGGCTGTCGGAGGTGCGGCCCACCTTGTCCCAGACACCGCTCGTGCCGATCTTGCGGAAGGCGATGCCGCCGCCGTCGACGGCCTTGGACACCCGGAACTCCAGTCCACCGCCGACTCTCGCCCAGGACAGCAGGGAGTCCTTCGTGGCGGTCAGCTCGCCCAGGAAGTCGTCCCTCGGGATGCCGCCCTTGTGCGTGTAGACACCGCCGGAGAGGGTCCCGTACCCCACGTTGCTCCAGGGGAATTCGGTCGAACCGTGCCGCGCTGCCGCGACCAGCGTGTCGCAGGAGGCGGCCATCGTGCCCCAGCCCGAGCTGAAGTTGTCGTAGACGCGGCTCTCCCGGTACAGGCCGCCCTTGAGGGTGCCCGTGACGCCGTGACCGTCGTCCTTGTAGAAGATCACGGAGTCGCCGGACGCCTCGACGAAGGTCCAGCCCTTGGAGAAGTCGTCGTACTTCTCGCTGCGGGTGTACTTGCCGTTCGTGAAGGTGCCGGTCTCGCCGGCGCCGGTCTTCGCGTTGTAGAGCACGAGCGAATCGCGGCTGGCAGCCGCGTGCGTGTAGCCGGTCGGGAGGTGCAGCGCCTCCTTGTACTGCCAACGGCCGTTGGTGAGGGTTCCGGTGCCGGCTTCGCCGCTGCCGGACTTGTAGAACAGGATCGAGTTGTTCGGCGTGCTCTGGTTGCAGTACGGCGAGGCGGCGCTCGCGGGCTGGAGCGGGCCGGCCAGCAGGACGGCCGTCGCGGAAGTGGCCGTGGCAAGCGCGACCACCAGGGATTTCCTCATGGATGCTCCCCTTTCCTCGCACTCGGACGCGTGCGGCGGCCCCGTCGGGGCGTGCCGCAGCGGTGCGGTCTGAAGGAGGACGCTCCTGCGCGCGGGCCCGCCGCCCCCCGCGGCACCGGCCGTCGCTGCTGCGCGAACGTCCTCGTTCATCCTGCGCCGCCCGGCTCCGCCCCGCATCTCGGCCACGCGGACGACGCGGACCCCCCGCCGGGCCGGGCCGGGCCGGGGCGCCGTGAGGCGATCAGGCCGTCAGGCGATCAGGCCCAGGTGGACCGGTTCGGCGGGGGTGCGGGCGAGGAGTTCCGGCAGGCGCGGGGGCCAGAGGGGTTCGCCGAGGCCGGCCAGGCGCTCGGGGGAGAGCCACTGCCAGTGGATGCCGGGCTCCTCGAGGACCGGCTCGCGGTGGGGGCCGGTGGTGACGTAGATGTGCTCGTGCTGGCGCACCGGGATGCCCTGGTGGGTGAAGTCGTGCTCCCAGGTGCACAGCAGCCGCTGCGGTTCCAGGTCGGTCCAGCCGGTCTCCTCGCGCAGCTCGCGCCGCACGCACTGCTCCGGGGTCTCGCCCGGGTCGATGCCGCCGCCCGGGGGCAGCCAGTGGATGCCGACCTCCACGTTGTTCTCGCGGAACAGGAACACCGATCCGCTGGGGGAGAGGACGACAATGCGCGCTGCCTGACGTGGAGTTCTCATCAGATCAGGGTAGGCCGGGCGGTACCGGGACGGGAGGGGTCGGCGGCACCCCGAGGGGCGCCGCCGACCCCTCCCTACGCCGCCTGGAGCACCAGGGCCGCGCGGACCGCCGGCACACCGCCGGCGAGGGCGCCGGGCCAGGCCCGTCCATCGTCGCCTCCCTCGCCCGGGCGCACGGCGCACGGCGCGCGGCTGCTCGCCGAGGCCGATCCGGAACCGGACGGCGGGCTCACCGTCAGCCTCCGCTTTCCGGCGCCGCACCGGGTGCGGGAGGCCGCCGTTCGCGGAGAACGATGATCACCTGATGTACCTTCGGGTGGATGAGCAAGCACGCCCGAGCCCGCTCCCGCTTTCGGACCGGCGACCGTACGCAGTCCCGTACGGGCCCCCGCGCGGCCGACCGCCGGCGTTCCGCTTCGGCCGGCCGGCCGCCGAAGGCGCTGATCGCCGTGGCCGCCCTCGGCCTGCTGACCTTCGCCGCCGCCTGGCTGCACGCCCTGCACGAACAGCCCGGCGCGCCCGTCCCGGCGGCCCGCTCGGACGCCCGCCCGCAGGCCCAGGGCGCGGCCCCGCGGGAGCAGCCGCAGGCGCAGGGCGGCGCCCCGGGCCACGCCGCGCGCGGCACCCCCCGGGCGGACGCCCTCCAGGGCCTGCCGGACACCCTCAGCGCGGCGACCCGCGCCCGGATCCCGGCGACCGCACGCCAGCTGGTGCTGGTCACCGGCAAGGCGAAGGACTCCTCGGACTCCACCGTCACCTTCTTCACCCGCCCCGCCGCGGGCAAGGACTGGACCGCGGCCGGGCAGTGGCCCGCCCGCAACGGCGCCAAGGGCTGGTCCGCCGAGCGGGAGCGCGAGTACGGGGACCTGACCTCCCCGGAGGGCGTGTACTCCCTCACCGACGCGGGCGGCCTGCTGCCGCCCCCGCCCGGCACGAAACTCCCGTACGACCAGGACCGCGGCTTCGTCCCCTCGGGCCGGGGCGTGAACGGCGAGTCCCTGGACGGCTCCTTCGACTACGTCGTGGCGATCGACTACAACCGCCGCAAGGGGGTCTCCCCGCTGGACCCGGGCATGCCGGAGGGCGAGGACAAGGGCGGCAACATCTGGCTCCACGTCGACCACGACGGCCCCTCCCAGGGCTGCGTGGGCCTGCCCAGGGAGGCGATGGAACAGCTGCTGCGCACCCTGGACCCGGCGGCGAAGCCGGTCATCGCGATGGGTCCGGCAGGCTTCTGACGCCGGCACGGGCACCGCTACCGGCACGGGCACCGCTACCGGCACCGGCACCGCTACCGGCACCGCTACCGGCACCGGCACCGGCACCGGCACCGGCACCGACCCCGGGCCGCAGCACCAGCAGCCCCACGTAGACGAGGTCGAAGACGCAGCACAGCACCCCCAGCCCGAGCACGAACCCGTTCCCCTCCAGCACCCCGAACAGCACGGTCGGCGCGAGGGTGCCGAGCCATTTGGCGACGGCGATGAGCGGCGACTGCCCGTGCGGGCCGAGCCGGGCGGCGTACATGCCGATGAACAGGCCGGACATCAGCAGGTTCTGCAGGAACGCCGAGTAGCGGCTGGCGTCGTGCGTCCCGAAGTGCGCGACGAACAGCAGCTGCACGGCGAAGCCGGCGCCGAGGAGCAGCGCGCCCCAGGCGGCGAACAGCGGCCGGGTGACGAAGCCGGGCAGCCCGGCCCGGCCGTGGCGGAGCCAGGTGTAGATGATCAGGGTGTCGGCGACGGCCCACACCACGTTGACCACGCCCTGCGGGGAGAGCCCGGTACGGACGTCGTCGACGGCGTAGACGACCTCCCAGGCGAAGTTCAGCGCGAGCGCGGCGACGGGCATGGCGTACGTCCGGTCCCGCAGCCCGACCCGCACGGCCTCGACGTACACGACGGTCCAGGCGACCCCGCTGATGAGCGTCAGCATCAGTTCCACGCGCGCACCCTAGGCGCTCCGCGCCCGGCCGGACAGCCCCCTGGGGGAGGGCGGCGGGTCAGGCGTCGTCGGGACGCTCCGGGTCATGTCCTGGGCATGGGCTCCTCGTCGGCGTCGGTCATGGGGTTGAGGTCGAGGATCCGGACCCGCTCGCCGGCCCACCGCTTCGGTTCCGTGGTCGCGACGATCGCGCCGTCCGGCCGGTCGGGGGTGGGCTGCGCGGCGTGGAGGCAGTGGGCGGCGGCCCAGGTCTCCTGCCGTGAGACGGCCAGCGCGGCGGGCAGGTCCAGGTCCAGGACGATCATGCCGGGCAGGGCCGCGAGGTGTTCCGCCGTACCTGGCCGGGTCCGGTCGGCCTCGACCAGCGCGCAGGACGGGGCGTACAGGAACCAGCCGGACTCGGCGTGAGCGCGGTGGATGAGGCGCGAGGCCAGGACGTTTCCCCGGCCGGCCGCGGTCATGGCCGACTCGTCCAGCACGATGTGCACGGGCTCGGTCACCGGGGCCTCGCCCCGTGCAGTCGGCGGTCCAGCTCGTCGTCCAGCGCCTGCTGTTCGGCTTCCGTCGGTGCGTAGCCGTTCCAGTCGCGCAGCAGTACGCGGGCGCGTTCGGCGCGTTCGGCGCGTTCGGCCGGGGTGAACAGGGTCTCGGCCAGGCGGGCCAGGTAGGCGCGGAGGGACAGTCCCTCGCCGGCCGCTATGGCGGCGAGCCTGTCCTTGGCTTCCTCGGGAATCCGGATGTTCGCGTCGGGCATCGTCGTGCTCCTTCCCGTTCCCGCAGCGTATGGGTGCGTACCCGTACCCGTACCCGGATCCACCGGTGTTCACCCCATCGGGTGCGCGGCGCCCACCCCTTGCCTGACGGACCGTCAGCTACGACGATGGCCCGGCACCGCACGACGAACCGGCATACGAAGGCGAGGCGGGCCCGGCATGGCGCGCGTGTTTCCGGAAGGCCGGCTGGAGTACGGGATGCAGCTCCCGGTCCAGTCGCAGAGCACCCTCTACGCCGAGCCCTGGGAGGCCTCGGCCGGCGCGGCCGATCTCGCCGAGGTGGCCCGCGCCGCCGACCGGGCCGGCTTCGGGTACGTGGCCACCTGCGACCACGTGGCCATCCCGCGCCGCCTCGCCGGCCCCATGGGCACCGTCTGGTACGACCCCGTCGCCACCCTGGCGTTCCTGGCCGGGATCACCGCGCGGGTGCGGCTGCTGAGTCACGTCGCGATCGTCGGCCTGCGGCACCCGCTGCTCACCGCCAAGCAGTACGCGACCCTCGACCACCTCTCCGGCGGCCGGCTGGTCCTCGGGGTCGGTGCCGGGCACGTCCAGGAGGAGTTCGAGGTGCTCGGCGTCGACTTCGAGCGCCGCGGGGCCGTCCTGGACGAGAGCCTGGACGCGCTGCGCGCCGCCCTCGGCCCGCAGGAGTACCCGGAGTTCGAGGGGGAGCGGTTCTCCTTCCGGGACCTCGGCCAGCTGCCCCGCCCCGCGCAGGAGCGGATCCCGGTCTGGGTCGGCGGCTCCTCCCCGGCGGCCGTCCGCCGGGCCGCCGTGCGCGGCGACGGCTGGCTGCCGCAGGGCGACCCGCGCGAGCGGATCCCGGGGCAGGTGGCCCGGATCCGGGAGCTGCGGGAGGCGGCCGGGGTGGAGGGCCCGTTCGAGGTCGGCGCGATCACCGAGCCGCTGTACGTCGGGGAGCCCGGCTGGGACACCGGCCGCCGGACCCTGACCGGCAAGGCGGAGGTGCTCGCCGAGTCCCTCCGGGAGTACGCGGCGCTGGGCGTGGACCAGGTCCAGGTCCGCTTCCGCAATCGCGACCGCGCCGAACTCGTGGACCAGATAACCGCTTTCGGGGCCGAGGTGGCCCCCCTCCTCAACGACTAGGAGCACGCGATGGGCAAGCTGGACGGGCGCGTCGTCGTCATCACCGGCGCGGCGCGCGGCCAGGGCGAGCAGGAGGCCCGCCTCTTCGCCGCCGAGGGCGCACGGGTGCTGCTGGGCGACGTGCTGGACGAGCAGGGCGCGGCCGTCGCGAAGGAGATCGCCGCCGAGGCGGGCGCGGACCGGGTGCGGTACGTACGGCTCGACGTGAGCCGGGAGGAGGACTGGGCGGCCGCGGTCGCCGCGGCGAAGGAGGCCTTCGGCCGGATCGACGGGCTGGTCAACAACGCGGGCATCCTGCGCTTCAACGAGCTGGCCGCCACCCCGCTGGAGGAGTTCCGCCAGGTGGTCGAGGTCAACCAGATCGGCGCCTTCCTCGGTATCAGGGCGCTCGCCCCCGAGATCGGGGCGGCCGGCGGCGGGACCATCGTCAACACCTCCTCCTACACCGGTCTGACGGGCATGGCGTACGTGGGCGCGTACGCGGCGACCAAGGCGGCGGTCCTGGGGCTGACGCGGGTGGCGGCACTGGAGCTGGCCGCGAGGAACATCCGCGTCAACGCGATGTGCCCGGGCGCGGTGGACACCCCCATGGCCAACCCCGGGCTCCTCGACCCGGCGGGGATGACGGACGAGGCCAGGGATGCGATGGCCGAGCTGTACAAGCGGGTGGTCCCGCTGGGCCGGGTGGGGCGGCCGGAGGAGATCGCGAAGCTCGCCCTCTTCCTGACCGGCGACGACTCCTCGTACATCACCGGTCAGCCCTTCGTGGTGGACGGCGGCTGGACGGCGGGCGTCAGCATTGTCTGACGGCGTGTCAGATAACCCGTTACGACTCTCTTGACTGTCCCGCCCCGGCGATGGAACAGTCGGACGCATCGCAGCATCTGACGCAACGTCAGAAACCTAAGGACGGTGAACCCCCTTGGAATTCGGGCTCTTCGTGCAGGGATACGTGCCTGAGGCGCGGTCCAAGGTCGACCCCGAGGCGGAGCACAAGGCGCTGCTGGAGGAGACCGAGTACGTCATCCAGGCCGACAAGTCCGGCTTCAAGTACGCCTGGGCCTCGGAACACCACTTCCTGGAGGAGTACTCCCACCTCTCCGCCAACGAGGTCTTCCTCGGCTACCTCGCCGCCGCCACCGAGCGCATCCACCTCGGCTCGGGCATCTTCAACCCGCTCGCACCGGTCAACCACCCGGTGAAGGTGGCCGAGAAGGTCACCATGCTCGACCACCTCTCCAAGGGCCGCTTCGAGTTCGGCACCGGCCGCGGCGCCGGCAGCCACGAGATCCTCGGCTTCCTCCCCGGCATCACGGACATGAACCACACCAAGGAGATCTGGGAGGAGACCATCGCGGAGTTCCCCAAGATGTTCCTCCAGGAGGAGTACGAGGGATTCCAGGGCAAGCACTGGTCGCTCCCGCCGCGCAAGATCTTCCCCAAGCCGTACGGCAAGGCCCACCCGGCCATGTGGTACGCCGCCGGCTCGCCCTCCTCGTACGCCATGGCCGCGAAGAAGGGCCTGGGGGTGCTGGGCTTCAGCGTCCAGAAGGTCTCCGACATGGAGTGGGTCCTGGAGCAGTACAAGACGGCCATCCAGGAGGCCAAGGCGATCGGCGCCTTCGTGAACGACAACGTGATGGTCACCTCGACCGCGATCTGCGCCGAGACGCACGACAAGGCGGTGGAGATCGCCGTCAACGCGAACATGAACCGCTTCCAGTCGCTGGTGTTCCGCTACCACGACACCTTCCCGCGGCCGGAGGCGATCCCGGAGTGGCCGGAGACCCTGCCGGAGTACAACGCGGAGATCATCGAACTGCTCATCGCGGAGGAGCTGCTGATCTGCGGAGACCCGTCGGAGGTACGGGCGCAGTGCGAGCGGTGGGAGCGGGCGGGGGCGGACCAGCTGTCCTTCGGACTGCCGACGGGGGTGTCGAAGGAGGACACGCTCACCACGATCAAGCTGATCGGCGAACACGTCATCCCGCACGTCGACACCGACCCGGTCCACCGGACCACCCGCTTCCGGCAGGCCGCTTCGTAACGCCGGACTCCGTCCGTCGGACCTGGGGCGGGGTCGGTTCGGGTGGCTGGGGCCGGTGGGTCGGGTGCGGGTGGGGGCCGCTGCGCGGGGCGAGGTCCCCTACCCGCCCTTCCCCCGTTCCCAGGGGCTCCGCCCCTGACCCCGCGCCTCAGACGCCGGCGGGGCTGGAAGTACGGCGCTCCGCGCCCGGTGCGCTCAAACGCCGCGCGGGCTGGATGTATCCAGCCCCGCCGGCGTTTGAGGCGCGGGGGTCCGGGGGCGGAGCCCCCAGGGGGCCCGGGGCGCAGCCCCGGGCTCTTCCAGCCCCGCCGGCGTCTGAGGCGAGAACGGTTGAAGGGCGGGTAGGGGACCGCCCCGCAGGGCTCGCGCCCCGCCCGGCCGGGGCAACGGCAAGGGACACGGAACCACCCAGGAGGGGAACCGCATGCTCGACCACCTCATCCGCGGAGCGACCGTCGTCGACGGCACCGGCGCCCCGCCGTACCTCGCCGACGTCGGGATCAAGGACGGCCGCATAGCCGTCATAGCCGAGCCGGGCACCACCGCAGAGGCCCGTACCACCGAGGACGCCACCGGCCTCGTCCTCACCCCCGGCTTCATCGACCCCCACACCCACTACGACGCCCAGCTCTTCTGGGACCCCTACGCCACCCCCTCCATGAACCACGGCGTCACCACCGTCGCCGGCGGCAACTGCGGGTTCACCCTCGCGCCCCTCAACCCCGCCCGCCCCGAGGACGCCGACTACACCCGCCGCATGATGAGCAAGGTCGAGGGCATGGCCCTCGCCGCGCTCGAGGAGGGCGTCGACTGGTCCTGGTCCACCTTCGGCGAGTACCTCGACGCCCTCGAAGGCCGCATCGCCGTCAACGCCGGCTTCATGGTCGGCCACTGCGCCCTGCGCCGGCACGTCATGGGCGAGGACGCCGTCGGCGGGCAGCCCACCCCCGCCCAGATGGAGCAGATGCTGGCGCTCCTCCACGAGGCCATGGACGCCGGCGCCTGGGGGCTGTCCACCACCCAGTCCTCCACCCACTCCGACGGCGCCGGCGCCCCCGTCGCCTCCCGGCACGCGAAACCCGCCGAACTTCTCGCGCTCTCCCGCGCCGTCGGCGAACACGAGGGCACCCAGCTCGAAGCCATCGTGGCCGGCTGCCTCGACCAGTTCTCCGACGACGAGATCGACCTCTTCGTCGAGATGAGCGCCGCCGCCGGCCGGCCGCTCAACTGGAACGTCCTCACCATCGACGCCGCCGTCCCCGAACGCGTCCCCCGCCAGCTCGTCCCCAGCGAACGCGCCCGCAAGTCCGGCGGCCGGATCGTCGCGCTGACCATGCCGATCCTCACCCCCATGAACATGTCCCTCGGCACGTTCTGCGCCCTCAACCTCATCCCCGGCTGGGGCGAGGTCCTCGCACTCCCCGTCCCCGAGCGGATCGCCAGGCTCCGCGACCCGGACGTACGCGCCGGGATGCTCCGCCGCGCCGACAGCAAGGAGGCCGGGGTCTTCCGCCGCCTCGCCGACTTCGGCCGCTACGTCATCGGCGACACGTACAGCAAGGAGAACGAGGGGCTCAGCGGGCGCGTCGTCGGCGACATCGCCGCCGAACGCGGCCAGGACGCCTTCCAGTGCCTCGTCGAGATCTGCGCCCACGACGACCTGCGCACCGTCCTGTGGCCCATGCCCACCGACAACGACCCCGCCACCTGGGCCCTGCGCGCCGAGACCTGGCAGCACGAGGACGTCATGCTCGGCGGCTCCGACGCCGGCGCCCACCTGGACCGGATGTGCGGGGCCCCGTACACGACCCGGTTCCTCGGCGACTGCCTGCGCGGCCGCAAGCTCCTCCCGCTGGAGCAGGCCGTACGGATGCTCACCGACGACCCGGCCCGGCTGTTCGGGCTGCGCGAGCGCGGCCGGATCGCCGAGGGCTTCCACGCCGACCTGGTCCTCTTCGACCCGGAGCGCATCGACGCCGGCCCGGCGACCCTCGTCCACGACCTGCCCGGCGACAGCCCCCGGCTGGACGCGCGGGGGATCGGGGTGGTCTCCGTACGCGTCAACGGCGTCGAGACGATCCGCGACGACCAGGTCACCGGCGCGGTCCCGGGGACCGTGCTCCGCTCCGGCCGCGACACCAGGACGGTGAGCACCCGATGAACGAGGGCACGGGCACGCAGCGCCTCTACATCGGAGGCGAGTGGGTCGAGCCCGACGGCGGGCACTACGAGGTGGTCAACCCGGCCGACGGGTCCGTCGTCGGCCTGGCCCCCGAGGCCTCCCGCGCCCAGGTCGAGGAGGCGGCCCGCGCCGCCGCCGAGGCCTTCGGCACGTGGTCCCGTACGGCCCCCGAGGAGCGCGCGGCCATCCTCGACCGCGCGGCGGACGTGATCCAGCGGGAGTTCGAACCGTGGGCGGCCCTCGCGCGGGCCGAGACGGGCGCGCCGACGGGCATCGCCCGCGGGATGCAGGTCGGCGTCGGCGTGTCCCGCTTCCGGCGGTACGCGAAGGGCGCCCTGGAGCCGGTGGAGAAGGGGCTCCCGCCGCAGGTCACCGAGGCCGGCCCGATGGGGAAGGCGTCCGTCCTGGGCGCGCTGGAGGTGCGCCAGCCGGTCGGCGTGGTCACCTGCGTCACCTCGTACAACAACCCGTGGGCGAACCCGGCCGGCAAGGTCGCCCCGGCGCTCGCCATGGGCAACACGGTGGTGGTGAAGCCGGCCCCGCAGGATCCGCTGTCGGTGTTCAGGATGGCCGAGGCGCTGCACGAGGCGGGTGTCCCGGCCGGGGTGGTGAACGTGGTCTCCGGCGCCTCGGTGGAGGTCGGCGAGGCGGCCGTGGACTCCCCGTACGTGGACATGGTGTCCTTCACCGGCTCCACGGCCGTCGGGCAGCGCATCGCCGAGGTGTGCGGGCGGAGCATGAAACGGCAGCTGATGGAGCTGGGCGGCAAGGGAGCGGCGATCGTCCTCGAGGACGCCGACCTGGACGCGGCGGTGACGGGGATCGGCACCACCTTCTCCTTCTACAGCGGCCAGATCTGCACCGCTCCCACCCGCGTGATCGTCCACCGGTCGGTGTACGAGCCGCTGGTGGAGAAGCTGCGCGGCTACCTGGCCTTCATGAAGGTCGGCGATCCGGCCGAGCGGGGCACGGTCGTCGGCCCGGTGATCTCGGCGGCGCACCGCGACCGGGTGGAGTCGTACGTGGAGCTGGGCCGCAAGGAGGGCGCGCGGATCGCCTTCGGCGGCGAGCGCCCGGTGGTCGGCGGCGGCCGGGGCTTCTACGTGGCGCCGACGCTGCTGGTGGACTGCACGAACGACATGCGGGTGGTGCGGGAGGAGATCTTCGGCCCGGTCGTGGTCGTGGTCCCGTTCGACGGGGACGAGGAGGAGGCCGTCCGGCTGGCGAACGACAGCGACTTCGGGCTGATCAGCTACGTGTGGTCCGGCGACCCGGCCCGCGCCTTCCGGGTGGCGCGCCGGCTGCGGTCGGGCGGGGTGGGGGTCAACACCATCGGCCGGAACATGGAGGCGCCGTTCGGCGGGTTCAAGCGGTCGGGGGTCGGGCGGGACGTCGGCTCGTACGCGCTGCACGCGTACAGCGAGGTGCAGTCGGTGGTGTGGACGACGTGACGGGGGGAGGAGGGGAGGCGCTCCCCGGGGCGGTCCGCCCCGGGGGTGCCCTCTCCTCCTGGTTCCTGGGGCTGCGGCCCTGCCGCGGCCAGGTGTAGCCGAGGGACTCGGCGAGCCGGCGGTCCCCGCCGGTCAGCCTGGCGTACGTCTTCGGGTCGGCGCTCTCCAGGCGTGCGACGGCCGCTTCGGCCCGGACCTCGGGCGGGCGGCCGTCGTCCGGGAGCTCCCATGCGAACGTCAGGCTCGGCGCGGGGTCCTCGCCCGGTGCGGGCGGGGCGGCCGGGGCGGGCCGGTGGCCGAAGTCCACGGTCACCCGGTCCGGGTCCCGCCAGTCCGTGGTGGCCCGGATCCAGCGCAGTTCCCAGCGGGTCCGCAGCTCCGGCCGGGCCCGCAGGGCCGCCGTGATCCGCCGGGCGGTGCACCGGGCCGGCCAGGCCCAGGACTCGTCGGCGCGGGCACGCAGGACCTCGGCCCCGTAGGCGGCCGCGTCGAAGCGGAGCTCGGGCGGGGGCGGGCCGGCCGCCCCGCGCCAGCCGTCCCAGACGACCTCGTCCCCGTCGCGTCGGACGGTGACGTACAGGGCGCCGCAGCATCCCTCGGTGCAGTCCGCCTCGGCGAGCTGCACCTCGCGCGGCTCGGGGCCGGGGAGCAGGGCGTCGCCGTCGAGCAGGTGCTCGGGCGGATGCCCGGGGCCCTTGGGGAAGAGGGCCGGTACGAGGGGCCGGCCGTCGATCAGGATCCGGGTCTCGACGGCGGTGCGGGTGTCGGGGTCGCCGGCCACCACCTCGATGCGCAGGGGCGCGGGCGGTACGGGGTGGCCGAAGGGGCGGGTGCGGTTGCGGGCGATCCAGGCGGCGCGCCGGTCGTGGGGTCCGGGCGGGGGTTCGGTGCCCAGGTGCCGTTCGAGGAGGGCGAGCAGCGCCTCCCGCTCGCCGGCGGGCCGGTCGAGCAGTGCGCCGGTGCCGCTGTCCAGGTCCTGGGCGAGGGAGAGGAGGAGCGCCTGGTGGTCGAGGTCCGGGTCGGGCAGGCCCGCCCGCTCCACCACCGTGCGGTACACCTCCGCCGCCGGGCCGTAGTCGAGGAGGTCGGCGCGGTTGTCGTACCGGTTCGCCATGGCGTGCAGCAGCCGCCCGGCGGCCGTGGTGAGGGCGGTGTCGTCGGGGCGGGCGCGCAGGAGGGCGTCGAGCCGGGCGGCCTCGGCGATGCGGCGGGCCTGCCAGCGGACGGCGGTGTCCCGGTCCGGTGCGTTGACGAGGGCGACGAGCGCGTCCCGTACGCGCCGCGTGGCCGGGCCGTCGCCGAAGCCGCCGCCGTCGGGTGTGGCGGCGGCCGCGTCGACGAGCGGGGTCAGGGTGTGGTCGCGGCCGAGGTGGGTCAGGTGCAGCAGGGCGGCCGCCTGCCGGTCGAGGGGGTCGAGTGCGGCCGCGGCCGGGCTGCCGAGTCCGCGGAGCAGGCCGAGGGCCTTGAGGCAGGGCACGTCCTCGGGTTCCCCGAGGCGGATCAGGAGGGCGACGCCGACGCCGACGGCGGTGGGGGTGGTGCCGGTCCGGGTCAGCCGGCGGGCGGCGGCCCGGGCGGCGGGTTCGTCCTCCAGCGGCATCCGGGCGGCCACGGCGCGGACGGTCCGGTCCGGCAGCCCGAGCAGGCCGAGCCTGCCGACGGCATGGTGGACGGCCGCGGCGGCCCTGACGGGGTCCGGGTCGGCCAGCGGGCCGGCGAGGGCGGTGGTGACTTCCTCCTGCGCCCGCTCCCAGGTGAGGCGGGGGCCAGAGGGCGGTGTTCCGGTCGCGCGGTCGGGCCTGTCGGGGAGCGGGTAGCCGCGGCGGGGGACACCGCCGTCGGGGTCGCAGCCCCGGCGGAACAGGGCGTAGTCGTACAGGGAGGTGCCGGGAGTGAGCGTCGTCCGCTCGTCGCGGGCGCTCACCGGGCGGGGTGGGACTCGATTCCGTAGGTCATGCCGGGAGCCTGCCAGAGGTGGTCACGGGCCGTCCAGCGGGTTTCACGGGGCGCAGTCGTTTGGGGGCCTGGGGCGGGTTCCGGGGGCTTCGAAAATTGGCGCGGGAAAGTTTGGAAACGGACAATTGGGATACTCCTGCGGTTTCCGCAATCCGGAATGCCCGTCTCGGCGCCTGTTGAACCGTGGATGGTTGCCCGTGTGAACCTTGTATTGCCAGTTCATGAACGGATGCGATCTTCGCAATCCAAGGAATTTAGCCCTGTGAATTACCGGACTTAAGTCTTCCGGATCAGGAAACCGCAGCATCTACCGTCCTGTCCCATGACACAGCTGGACACGCGGCCTCGGGTCGGAGACACGGTAAGCGGCGTCGCCGAGGGCGGCGCCGTACATGCGGCCGGGACCGCAGACGCGGCCGACGTCCGCGGCAAGGGCCTCGGCAAGGGCTCCGTGGGCCTCCTGGGCAGCGCCGTCATCGGCATCTCCACCGTCGCCCCCGTCTACTGCCTGACCTCCACCCTCGGCTCCACCGCCGGCGAGGTCGGCGTCCAGATGCCGGCGGTCTTCCTGGCCGGCTTCCTCCCGATGCTCCTGGTGGCCTTCGCCTACCGCGAGCTCAACAAGGCCGTGCCGGACTGCGGCACCTCGTTCACCTGGACCGTCAAGGCCTTCGGCCCGCGCATCGGCTGGATGTGCGGCTGGGGCCTGGTCATCGCCACGATCATCGTGCTGTCCAACCTGGCGGGCGTGGCCACCTCGTACTTCTGGCTGCTGGCCGGCGAGATCACCGGCAACCCGTCGATCGCCGCCCTCGACGACAACAAGTTCGCCCACATCGCCACCTGCCTGACGCTGATCGCCGTCGCGACCGCCATCAGCTACCGCGGCATGACCGCCACCAAGGGCGTCCAGTACACCCTCGTCGGCCTCCAGCTCGTCGTCCTCGCGGTCTTCGTCGCCATGGCCCTCCAGAAGGCCTCCGCCGGCACCTTCGACACCGGCATCGACTTCTCCTGGCAGTGGATGAACCCCTTCGCGGTCGAGTCCATGGGCGCCTTCACCGCCGGACTCTCCCTCTCGATCTTCATGTACTGGGGCTGGGACGCCTGCCTGGCCACCAACGAGGAGACCACCGGCTCCGCCAAGACCCCCGGCCGCGCCTCCCTCATCGCCATGATCGTCCTGGTCGGCTCCTACCTGGCCACCGGCATCGCCGCCCAGATGGCCGTCGGCTCCGGCACCGAGGGCCTCGGCCTCGGCAACGCCGAGACCTCCGGCAACGTCTTCGCCGCCCTCGCCGGCCCCGTCATGGGCCCCGTCCTCGGCATCCTGCTCTTCGTCGCGGTCCTCGCCTCCGCCGCCGCCTCCCTCCAGACCACCTTCATCCCGGTGGCGCGCACCGTGCTGGCCATGTCCACCTACGAGGCCCTGCCGCCCTCGTACGCCAAGGTCCACCCCAGGTTCAAGACCCCCGGCCGCGCCACCGTCATGGCGGGCATCGCGACCGGCGCCTTCTACACGGTCATGACCCTGGTCAGCGAGAACGTCCTCACCGACACGATCTTCGCGCTCGGCCTGATGATCTGCTTCTACTACTCGCTGACCGCCTTCGCCTGCGCCTGGTACTTCCGCGGCGAGCTGCGCCGCTCCGCCCGCGACCTGTTCTTCAAGGGCGTCTTCCCGGTCCTGGGCGGCCTGCTGCTCGCCGCGGTCTTCTTCAAGACCCTGGCGGACGCGTGGGACCCCTCCTACGGCTCCGGGTCCGACGTCCTCGGCGTCGGCAGCGTCTTCGTCATCGGCGTCGGCCTGCTCGCCCTCGGCCTGGTCGTCATGTTCGTCACCGGCCGCCGCAGCCCCGCCTTCTTCCGCGGCGAGGTCCTGACGAAGTCCACCCCGGCCCTGGTGGTGGAGGACTGACCGCCTGACGCCCCCACCTGCTGTGTCATGACCCGCGGCCCCGGATCGATCCCCCGATCCGGGGCCGCCGGTGTACGCGGGCCAGGTCATCCGATGCGCGGAACGGCCGGGGCGGGCGGTGACCCGGGACACGGGGAGGTCGTTGGGCGGGGCATGAAGGCAATGAAGCGCACCCTCACCGCCCTCGCCCTCACCGGCGGAGCCGCACTCGCACTCACCCCCCTCACCGCCCACGCCGCCGACGGGGGCGAGGGAGCGTCCCTCGGCGGGCAGCCCCCGGTCAAGCGCGTCGTCGGCATCGTCAACCACCCCGGGCAGGCCGTGGACGACACCCGCACCGCCGTGGCCATCACCGGCGCGGCCGTCGGCAGCGCGGCCAACTCCACCAACGGCTCCCTCGCGGGCGCGGGCGGCGCCCTGGACGCCGGCGTCCCGGACGCGCCGAAGGTGAAGGGCTAGCCCGGGCGGCCCACGCTCAGCCCCAGGTGCGGGAGCAGAGCACGAGCCGGTAGCCGTCGGGGTCCTCGACCGTGACGCCGTACTCGTCCCAGTACGGGTTGTGCGAGGGGACCCGGGTCCCGCCGCACTCGACGAGCCGGCGCACGAGCTCCTCGTCGGGGGCCTCGCCGAGGTAGACGACGAACAGGTCGTCCACGGTGGGGGTGGGCTCGACCGGGTCGTCGGGGTCGAGCGTCAGCTCGAAGTGCCACCCGCCCCCGGCCGGCCCGACCATCAGCAGGTCGTGCTCCCCGGGCACGCGCTCCGCGCTCCGCCACACGACGTCGAGCCCGAGCCCGTCGACGTAGAACCGCTCGGCGGCCTTCAGATCCCGCGAGGGGCGTGCGACACGTATGTGGGTCTGCGTATTGATCATGCCGGGAGCGTACGCGCGGGGGCGCGTGCGGGCCGGATATTTCCCCCTCGAGGGGCGGGGGCGGGGCGGTGTTCGCCCACCCGCCCCCGCCCTGAGACCGTCCGGGGGGACGCCGCTCGCGCAACCCCGCGCATAATCGGCGGGTGATCAAGCCCGAGAGTGTGCGTACCGACCGGCTGGACCTCGTGCCCCTGCGGGTTGAGGACGCCGAGGAGATGGCCGGTGTGCTGGGGGATCCCGACCTGCACGTGTTCATCGGCGGTGAGCCCGAGGGCGTCGAGGAGCTGCGTGCCCGTTACGTGCGGTGGGGCGCCGGGTCGCCGGATCCGGGGGTTGCCTGGTGCAACTGGGTGGTGCGGCTGCGGGCGGAGGGGTGCCTCGTCGGGACCGTTCAGGCGACCGTCGGGGGCGGCAGTGCCGAGGTGTCGTGGGTGGTGGGAACGGCCTGGCAGGGCCGGGGGATTGCCTCCGAGGCGGCTCGGGGGCTCGTCGTGTGGTTGCGGGAGCAGGGGGTGGGGGAGGTCGTCGCGCACGTCCATCCCGACCACGCGGCGTCGGCCGCCGTCGCCGCTGCGGCCGGCCTCGCCCCCACCGGCCGGTGGCAGGACGGCGAGGTCCGGTGGGAGCGGGTGTGGGGCGGGGATCCGGTCAGCGGGGAGTGAGGAGGCAGAACTCGCTGCCCTCCGGGTCCGTCAGGACCTTCCAGTGGATCGCGGACTGGTCGAAGCCGGCGTCGGCGGGGTCCAGGGCGCCCAGGCCGCGCAGGCGCGCGGCCTCCGCCTCCAGGTCGTCGCCCTTGTAGGGGGCGACGTCGAGGTGGACGCGGTTCCAGCCGCTCTTGGGGTCGGCGGTGCGGATGAACTCCAGGTAGGGGCCGACGCCTTTGGCGGACCGCAGGGTCGCCTGGGTGTCGGTGACCTCGTGGACCGTCCAGTCCGTCGCCCGGCCCCAGAAGCGGGCCATCTCCCGGGGGTCGGCGCAGTCGACCACCACGGCGGCGACCGGCCCGGTGTCCCCGTAGACCTCGCGGGGCTCCAGGACGCAGAACTCGTTGCCCTCCGGGTCGGCCATGACCGTCCAGGGGACGTCGCCCTGGCCCACGTCGGCGAGGGTCGCGCCGAGGCCCTTCAGGCGTGCGACCAGTTCCGCCTGGTGGGCGGCCGAGGTGGTGGCCAGGTCGAGGTGCACCCGGTTCTTGACCGTCTTGGGCTCCGGTCGGGCGATGATGTCGATGCAGACGGCGGCAGGGTCGGGGTAGGTGAAACCGACGGGTTCGAGGTTGGTGACGCCGGGCCCCTCGCTGTCGATGCCCCAGCCGAGGGCCTCCGCCCAGAACCGGCCGAGCGCGGCGTCGTCGTGGGCCTTCATGTTGATCTGCACGAGTCTCGTCGTCATGGGGCAGATCCTAGGAGTTGACGTGGTACTGCCGCGCCGCAGGTCAGAGGCCGTCCCGCCGCCGGTTGGCGTGCGGGGCGGATGTGGGGGAGGCTCGCCGCATGGTTTCGATAGTGCAGAACGTGGCGGTCGACTGTGCGGATGCCTACGGGCTGGCCCGGTTCTGGAGCGCGGTGACCGGCCGTCCGCTGGGCCCGGAGGACGTACCGGGCGCCCGGGAGACGCAGGTGCTGCTCGCGGAGGGGCCGGTGCTGTACTTCAACCAGGTGCCCGAGCCGAAGACGGTCAAGAACCGGATCCATCTGTGCCTGCGCCCCGAGACGTCGCGCGAGCAGGAGGTGGAACGGCTGCTCGGCCTCGGGGCCACCCTGGTCGGCGATCACCGCAACCCGGACGGGACCGGCTGGGCGGTGCTCGCCGACCCGGAGGGCAACGAGTTCTGCGTCCTGCGCAGTGATTCGGACCGGGCCGCGACGGGCTCCTGAGGGGCGGTCCGAGAAGACGTCAGCCCCGTTCGGCGGCGCTGCGTTCCACGCAGAACTCGTTGCCCTCCGGGTCCGTCATGGTCACCCAGCCCGTGCCGTCCGGGTTGCGGTGGTCGCCGGTGATGGCGGCGCCGAGCGCGGTCAGGCGTTCCACCTCCTCGTCGCGGGTGCGGTCCTGCGGCTGGACGTCGAGGTGGACGCGGTTCTTCACCGCCTTGCCCTCCGGGACGCGGATGAACAGCAGTCCGGCGCCGGCCGTCTCGACCAGCACTTCGGGGTCGCCGGGCTCGTCGCCGTCTTCGAGCTTGCCGTCGAGGGCGGCGGTCCAGAACTGCGCCAGGGCGTAGGGGTCGGAGCAGTCGAAGGTCACGTGTCGCACGAGAGATGCCATGGCGGCACTATCGATCAGGCTCCGGCCCCTGTCCATCACACAGGGGCGGGGGCGTCACTTCCGCCAGAAGAGGTGGTGGATGACGCTGCCGCCCGGGCTGGGGACGACGTCCAGGTGGAAGCGGTCGAGCAGCTCGTCGGGTGACTTCCACAGCCGTGACCCGGAGCCGATCTCGATGCCCGGGGAGACCGCCACGTGGAGGGTGTCGACGAGGTCGGCGTCGAGGAACTCGCGGATGGTGGTGGCCCCGCCGCCGAGGCGTACGTCCTTGCCGCCCGCGGCCTCCTTCGCCCGGGCGAGGACGGTGGCCGGGTCGGCGCCGGTGAAGTGGAAGGTGGTGTCGGAGAGGGTGAAGGACGGGCGTTCGTGGTGGGTCATCACGAACACCGGTGTGTGGAAGGGCGGCTCGTCGCCCCACCAGCCCCGCCACTCGTGGTCCTGCCAGGGGCCGCGCTGGGGGCCGAACTTGTTGCGGCCCATGATCTCGGCGCCGATGTTGTTGGCGAAGTCCCGGGTGAGGTAGTCGTCGAGTCCGCGGCTGCCGCCGGGGGCGGTGCGGTTGGGCCAGCCGGCGGTGGCGCCGGCCCACGCGAACATGGTCCCGGGGTCGGCGTGGCCGAAGGGCCGCTCCAGGCTCTGGTCCTCGCCGGCGCCGAAACCGTCCCGCGAGACGTTGAAGTTCTGCACTCTCAGCAGCTGCTGCCGCGCCATGGTCTGTTTCCTCCTACGTGATCCTCCGTGTACGGACGAGGATTGAGACTGCACGCGTCGGCGGAACTCATCGCCCGCCGACACGCCGGCTTCCCTACGGGGTCTGCTCGGGCTTGGTGTGGAGGATCTCGCGTGCCTGGTCGGCGGCGCGGACGATGCTCTCGGAGACGAAGTCGACGAAGCGGCCGATGTTCTCCAGGCGGGTCGCGGCGGGGGTGTTGCGGCCGAGGACGTTGACGCCCTTGCGCGCGGTCTCGGCGAGCAGGGCGGTGGAGCGGGCGCTGGCCATCATCGACTCGTACCAGACGTCGTCGTCGACGATGTACCGCTCACGGCGGCGTTCGTCGCGTTCCCGGCGGATGAGGCCCTGGCCTTCGAGCAGTGCGACCGCCTTGGAGATGGAGCCGGGGCTGACCTGGAGGCGCTGGACGAGTTCGGACGCGGTGAGGGTGCCGGAGTCGGCTATGTAGAGGGCGACGAGGACCTTGGCGGTCATCTTGGGCAGGCCCGACTGGATCAGGACGGTCGCGAACATCTCCTCGTACGCGGCCACCGCCTCCGGGTCGCGGCCGTGGGTCTGTGCGGGGGCCTGGGGGCCCCGGGGCGCGGCCTGCTTGCGGCGGTGGGTGCGGTGTTCGGTGGCGCGCTGGGCGAGGTCGGCGCGGTAGCCGGCGGGGCCGCCGTTGCGCATGACCTCGCGGGTGACCGTTGAGGTGGGGCGGTCGAGGCGCCGGGCGATCTCCGCGTAGGCGAGGCCGTCGGCCACGCCCAGTGCGATCTGCTGGCGTTCCTGCGGGGTGAGCCTGCCTCCCGGCATGTGCGGTCTCCTTCGTGTTGCCGTCTGCGGCCCCAGCGTAGCGTTCAGATTCGAGCTGTTGCAACGGATTCCGGGCTGGCGTTGCGTTAGATTTAGGTGCGGTGCAACGATATTGCGGCTCTGACCTGCGGTTATTTGGATTCTTCGCAACGAAGTTGTTGCTCGATCTGTGAACGCGACGTAGCTTTCAGGTCGTTGGAAACAGCGAGCGACACCAACCCGAAGGAAGAGAAACCATGCAGAACTTCGCCACCACCGCCGCCATCACCACCATCCTCGACATCCCCGCCGGTGCCATCCGCTTCATCGCCACAGACCGCGCCGACACCACCGTCGAGATCCTCCCGGCCGACGCCGGCAAGAGCCGCGACGTGAAGGCCGCCGAGGAGGCCACCGTCGAGCTCCGGGACGGCGTCCTGTACGTCAGCACCCCGCAGAAGAACGAAGCGTTCGGCGCCTCCGGCTCCGTCGACGTCACCGTCCAGCTGCCCGCCGGGTCCAGCGTCGAGGCGAAGACGGCCTCGGCCCGGGTCACCACCACCGGCCGCCTCGGCGACGTCTCCCTGGAGAGCGCCCACGGCACCGTCACCCTCGACGAGGCCGCCCGCGTCCGCATCGCCCTCGCCGCCGGCGACATCAGGGTCGGCCGCCTCACCGGCTCCGCCGACCTCCGCACCCAGAAGGGCGACCTGACGATCGGTGAGGCCGCCGGCGGCACGGTCACCCTGCGCACCGAGCACGGCGACATCACCGTCGGCGCCGCCCGCGGAGTCTCCGCCACCCTCGACGCCGGCACCTCCTACGGCCGCGTCAGCAACGCCCTCCGGAACGCGGACGGCGACGACACCCTCACCATCCACGCCACCACCTCCTACGGCGACATCACCGCCCGCACCGTCTGAGCCCCAGCCCGTCCCGCACCGCAGCCACGCACACCCACCCGAAGGAGCACGCCACCATGTCCGTCACGCCGAACAACGACCGTCCGGAACTGCTGAAGGCCATCGAGGAGATCGCCGCGGCCGACGCCTGGGCCGGGGTCCTGGTGCGGGTGAACGACGAGCGGGGCGAATGGACCGGCGCCGCCGGCGTACGAAAGCTCGGCGAGAGCGCCGCCCCGCAGGCCGACGGACACTTCCGGATCGGCAGCAACACCAAGACCTTCACCGCGACCCTCGTCCTCCAGCTGGTCGCCGACGGACGGATAGCCCTCGACGGCACCGTCGACGACCACCTCCCCGAGTACGGGCTCGACCGCCGCATCACCGTCCGGATGCTGCTCCAGCACACCAGCGGCCTCTTCAACTTCACCGGCGAGTACTACGAGGACGGCACCATCGCCCCGGGCATCGACTGGCAGGGCCAGGAGTGGGTGGACAAGCTCCTCCACACCTACCGGCCCGAGGAACTCGTCCGCTTCGCCCTCGCCAGGCCCGCCCGCTTCGAGCCGGGCACGGACTGGAGCTACGCCAACACCAACTACGTCCTGCTGCGGCTCCTGGTCGAGAAGGTCGTCGGCCGCCCCTTCGCCGAGGAGATGCGGGAGCGGCTCCTGACGCCGCTGGGCCTCACCGGCACCTTCCTCCCGGAATCCTCGCCCGAGATCGCCGAGCCGCACGCCCACGGCTACTACACCTACCAGGACGGCGAGGAGTGGAAGACGGCCGACGTCACCCGCGCCAACCCCTCCTGGATCTCCGCCGCCGGCGACATGATCTCCACCACCAAGGACCTGCACACCTTCTTCTCCGCCCTGATGAGCGGCGAGCTCCTGCCCGCCGACCTCCTCGACCAGATGCGCGACCCGCACACCAAGTTCGCCTACGGCCTCGGCCTGATCGTCCAGGAGACCGAGCACGGCACGCTCTACACCCACAACGGCGGCTTCTGGGGCTGGGGCGCCCTGATGTACAGCTCGCCGGACGGCAGGACGACGCTGACCGCCTCGCTCACCTCCAGCGACGCCCGGCTCGACCTCATGAAGGCGGCGGAAGCCTTCACCAAGGTCCAGGGCACGCTCATCGACGCGGTGTTCGGCGCCTGAACGCCGGGAAAAGCAGGTGCGGCGGCCCTCAGGGGCCGCCTAGCTTGATCCGGATGAGCAGCGACTATCCATTCGCGGACGGGTACAACCTCGTCTGGGACCTGACCGGATTCGGTGACGCGGACGAAGAGATAGTCGAGTCCGTGTCCCTCACCCGGGACCAGTTCCTCGAGATCCGGCACCTGTTCGTGCTGGGCGACGACCCCTGGATGGTGAGCGGCGAATACCGCGTGGCGCCGAGCATCTGGGCGCACGTACGCAGCGCCGTGCCGGGTGTCCGCTTCCACCGCGATGCCGACTACTTCCTCGGCGCCCGTCAGGCCCTGCCTGACGGGCGCTTCTGGCGTCCGGCCCCTGGCGTGGCGGCGCCCGGCCCGATCCCGCCGCCTTAGCCCAGATATGGCGCACGAGAGGGCATATCGCGGTTAATCCACTGCTTCTGATGAAGATGACGGCGTATCAGTTTGGTCGGCCCCGATCTGATCAAGAAGCCGATCGATATCCGTTCAGAGCAAAGGTGGTTTCCGAATGACCAGTGACCAGACTCCCTCGGTCACCGAAGCGACGCTCACCGACATCGCCACCAACGGCATCTGGGGCCCGGGCCACAGCGTCAGCGAGGCCGTCGTCGACGTGTCCCGGGCGCTGCTCGCCTCCCTCCAGGGCGAGGAGGGCGTCGAACTCCCGGCGGAGCTCTCGGAACTGGTGGCCGCGGTACGGCGGATCGCCACGATCTCCCTGCCCCGTATCACCGCGCACGACGGTGTCCGGCTGTCGGCGTTCAGCATCAAGCTGAAGGACGCCGCCCCGCACCCCGTGGTGATCGTGCCCGCCGGCTGGAACCCCTACGGCTGGCTGCCCTTCCTCTACGCCTACCTCAAGCTGGCGCAGCGCGGCTACCACGTGCTCGCCTACTCCCCGCGCGGCATCGGCATCAAGGGCTGGCTGTCGACGTCCGAGGGCTTCGTCAACGTGGCCGGGCCCGACGACTGGGCCGACGGTTCGTCTGTGATCGACTACGCATACGAGGCCCTCGAACCCAGCCGGGTCGGCTTCCTCGGCGAGTCCTACGGCTCCGGGATCAGCCAGCTGGTCGCCGCGCACGACCCGGCCGGCCGCGTCGACGCCGTGGTCGCGCTGAGCACCTGGGGCAACCTCGCCACCAGCCTGTACGACAACGGAACCAGGCACCTGGCGGCCGTGGAGGCCTTGATCGCCTTCACCGGCGGCCCGCTGGAGGAGAAGTTCGACGAGGGCTCCCAGCAGCTCCTCAAGGACTTCCTGAGCGGCCGGAACCTCGACGCGGTGGTCGAGTGGGGCACCGAACGCTCCCCGGAGACCTACGTCGACCAGACGAACGCGCGGGGCATCCCGACGTTCATCTCGAACACCTGGCACGAGACGCTGTTCCCGGTCAACCCCGTGCTCGACCTCTTCGAGCGGCTCACCGTGCCGAAGCGGCTGAACCTGTGGATCGGCGACCACGGCGCCCCCGAGGGCCCCGGCCTGGCCGGGCTGGTGACCGGCCTGCCGTTCCCCGGGCTGGCGGAGCCGACGCTGGAGGCCTACGCGTGGCTGGACCACCACCTGCTCGGCGCCGCCAACGACGTGCCGAACTGGCAGCCCGTGAAGAGCCAGAGCATGTTCACCTACAAGACGATCGCGATCCCGGGCGGCACCAACCTGATCACCGTCCCGGCGCACCGCGAGACGTACGACTCCTGGTCCGAGGCCACCACCGGCAGCGAGTCGTGGTACCTCAGCGGTACCGGCGGCTCCGGTGACGGCGCGCTGACCGACAAGCCGACCTCCGGGTGGTCGCGGGACTTCGAGGCCGGCGCCCTGACCTCCTCCCGCGCGGGCGAACTGCTCAAGACCGGGCAGCGGGAGTGGTTCGGCAACCCCAACGAGTACAAGCTCGCGGACTTCGAGCGCGCTCAGCTGCTGGTCTGGTCGACCGACCCGCTGACCGGCCCCGGTGAGGTGGCCCGCCGGATCCGGGGCACCGCCACCGTGCGGCTGTCGGTGCGCAGCGGCGTCGCCGCCGCCACCGTGATCGCGTACCTGTACGACGTCGCCCCGGACGGCACCGCCCGGATCATCACCCACGAGCCGTACACGGCCACCGGCCTGACCCCGAACGCTGAGACCACCCTCACCTGGTCCCTCCAGGCCGCGTCCTACGACCTGCCGGCCGGGCACCGCCTCGCCCTGGTGGTCAACAGCCGCGACCCGCTGTACTCCTACGCGGGCTCGGACCTCCCGGCCCTCACCACCACCACGGTCGGCTCCGTGAGCGGGAGCGAGGCCCGGCTGGAACTGCCGCTGAGCTGAAACGCGCGTGCGGGAGCCCGCCGCTCGGCGAGCGGCGGGCTGCTGTACGGGCCTAGGCGGTGACACCGCCGAGGAACGCGGTCCAGGTGGCGGGGCTGACCGCGAGCTCGGGGCTGGTGCTGAGCTTCGAGTCCCGGACGTGGACGGTGTCGGCGCAGGTGGCGACCTCGACGCAGTCGTCACCCTGGCTGCTGCTGTACGACGACTTGTGCCAGGAGAGGGCGACCTCGACGCAATTGTCGCCATCCCCGCTGCTGTAGCTGCTCTTGAACCACCGGAGCTGGGAGCTGTTCACAGGGATCCTCGCATTCGCATCAACAGGCCCGTGCTGTCCGCAGGGTTGAGGGCCTGGATGCGAAGCTTCGCATACTGCTGGTGGAAGGCGCTTACCGCTTTCGGGTCGGAGATGACATGGCCCGCCTTTGGGCCTTCGGTGTAGCCCCACCACTGGTGCTCCTCGGATTCGAGGAGACGAAAGGGGCCGTCGGTGCCGGCATGTTCCGGGCTGACGGTCGGCATGAACTGGATGTCCACATTCGGCAGCTGCGCGCATCGCAGTAAGTGGTCGATCAGCTCGCGGGTTACCTCTGGTCCACCTGTCTGCCGCTCGATGACCGTCTGTTCGATGATGAAGCTGAGGCTGGTGTACGGGGTGCGCGTCAGCACCTTCTGTCGGTTCAGGCGAAGCGTGATCCGGTCCTCGGCCTCCTGTGCCGTGGGCCGGGGTGGGACGTTCTCGATCTGTGCCCGCGCGTAGGCCTCGGTCTGCAGCAGCCCAGGAATCGACCTGCACTCGTACGTATTGAGCGCGATGGCCGTCTCCTCCAGCTCAGCCCACTGCCGGAACCATGAGGCGAGTCCCCGCCTGCGCGTCAGCTGTTTCGCCGCGATCTGGATCACCCCGAAGGCGTCCAGCACCTCCTCCGCCTTGTTCACCAACTTCGCGGACGGATGTCGTCGGCCCTGCTCTACGGACGCCACGTACTGCACCGAGTAGCCGACCTTCGGCCCGAACTGCTCCTGGGTCAGGCCGGCGCGTTTGCGCGATGCCTTGAGCACTTCACCGAAGTTCCGCAGGTCGGGATCCGGCTCCACCTGGTTGTCACCGCTGCTGCCCTCGCCAGCCGTCATCACGGTCACCTCCCGACCAATCATGCTCACGGTCGGTGACTGCGCCTGTCCAGACACTGGACTACTACTCTTTAACAGTAGTAGTCCGTTTGCTTGGAACTCCCCAGCCCACACGGGACGTTCTAGCCATGACGGCAACCTCGGGCCACCCCCAGGCCTTCGTACGCGTGTTCACTCAGCGTTTCAGCTGCACCCCCCGCGGCGCCCGCCTCGCCCGGCAGCTGGCCCTCGTCTCCCTCCACGACTGGGGCGTCCCCGAAGGCACCGGGCTCTCCGCCGACGCCGGGCTCCTCGTCGCGGAGCTCGCCTCCAATGCCGCCACCCACGGCCGCGTCCTCGGGCGGGACTTCGAGCTGCGGATGACGCTGCTGGAGGGCGTGCTCCGGCTGGAGGTGTCCGACCCGCGCAGGGACCGGCGGCCCGCCGTGCGGCCCCACGCGTACCAGGCGGAGTCCGGGTACGGGCTGCGCATCGTGGACGCCCTCGCGACCGACTGGGGGGTGATGGACCGGATCATCGGCAAGACCGTCTGGGCCGAGCTGGCCCACCGCCCGGCCCCGTAGGGGCGTTGTCACCGCAGGCGGCTACCTTGCTCGGGCACATGCAAGGGCGCGGGAGCAGGGAGCGGTCATGGTCGTCGAGGTGGGGTACGCGCAGGCGTGGGACCCGGAGTCCCGTACCGCGTGGCGGCCGCTGTCCGTCGGGGAGGCTCGGGAGCGGGACGCGGCCGGGCTGCCGTACGTGGTCGTGTACCGGACGGCGGGCCGGGAGGCGCCGCTGGAGGTCCGGCTCGTCTCCTGGCGGGACCACCACGTCGGGCTGTGGGTCTACGACGACCAGGGGCGCCGCACCAACGACCTGGACATGCGGCTGCTGGACGACCCGGCGCGGCTGTTCCACCGGTACGCCGTCGCCTGGAGGTACCCGGGCCCGGAGACCGCGGAGTTCGACCCGAAGTGCCCCCGCATCATCCTGGACCTCTTCCCGGACGGGAGGGGCCTGCGGAAGGAGGAGCCCCGGGGGTACTCCACCGTGGCGGGCCTCACCGAGGAGCAGCGGTGGATGGACCGGCCGGCCTTCGGGGAGTGGCCGTTGCTCTCTGCGACGGTGCACGGGCTCACGGAGCCGCCGGTCTTCGAGGCGGCCGAGGTCCCCGCGGGCGAAGCCGGGGAGGCTCCCGCCGGCTGCTGGCGGGCGCCGCGTCCCGCGCGGCCCGGGCCGATCGGCGAGCTGTTCCGGCCCGGCGTGCGGGTCACCGACGGGTACCACCCCGAGCAGACGGTCGTGGAGCCGCGCCGGGTGGGCACCCTGCGCGTGCCGAGCGGGCTGCTGGCGGTGGCGGGCCCGGACAACGTCGACGACGAGCCGGCGATCACCGTTCCCGTGCCGCCAGGGGAGTACGTCCTCGACGAAGCGCGGGTCGAGTACGCCTACCACTGCGAGTGGCGGGACGCCCGGGTCGAGACCACGTCCCCGACCGCCGTCCGGCTGCTCCTCGGCGAGACCCCCGCCGCGTCCTGGGAGATGGCCCTCGGCGCGGACGACGACCTCCGGATCTTCATCGAGGACCAGATAGCCGGGTTCAGCACGGACGGCGCCACGGGCTGCTTCGCCGACGCCGGGTCCTTCGGGTCGCTCATCTCGCTCTTCGAGCGGGGGCTCATCAAGGGGGAACCGGACCTCGACGGGTACGAGGACCTCGAAGACGGATCGATGTTCATCCACCGCACCAGGGACACGGCCACCGGTGGCGAGCTGATGGCCTTCGCGACGACCGGGGACGGCACCTACCCCGTCTGGCTGGGCCGTTCCGAGGCGGGCGAGCTGGTCAGCGTGGTGGTGCTGGTCGACGGCACACCCGAGGTCCTCCCGGAGCGGGACGGGGACAGAGCCGGTGCCTGACACGGCGTACGTGACGTACGAGGAGTCCTGGCACGCGGGGACCCGTACCGGCGGGCGGGAGCTGTCCGCCGACGAGGCGCGGGCCCGGGACGCGCAGGGGCTGCCGTACGCGGTGGTGTACCGCGCCCCGGGCCGTGAAGTGCCGCTCGGGGTGCGGATGGTGGCGTGGCGGGCCGGGACCGTCGACGCCTGGGCGTACGACGAGTTCGGCCGCCGGAGCGCCGAGGCGGAGCTGCGGATGCGGGACGACGAGGGGCGGCTGCTGGTGCGGCGGCTGCTCGTGCGGCGGTTCCCGGACGCGCGGACGGCGGAGTCCGACCCGGACTGCCCCCGTACGGCGGTGGAGCTGTCGGCCGACGGCACGGCGCGGATCTCGCACCAGCCCGGCGGGATGCGGGGGGACTCCCTGGAGGCCGAGGTGGCGGTGGCCGAGGCGGACCTGTGGGCGGTGCGGCCGGGCTTCGACGACTGGGCGGGGCTGCCCGTCGCGGACGCGCTCCCGGAGTGGGTCGGTGCGCTGCCCGGCGCGGAGGCGGCCGGCTGGCGGCGGGAGCCGTCGCGGCTGCGCGGGCCCGCCGACTTCGACCGGGTGTTCCGGGCCGGGACGGAGATACCAGGGCTGCATGTGCTCGATCCGATGCCGTGCGGGAGCGTGCGCGTGCCGAGCGGGGTGCTGGCGGTGGCCTGCCCGGACACGGGGGAGGGGCTGTCCCGGATCACGGTGGACGTGCCGCCGGGCACGTACCCGCTGGAGGCGGCCTGGGTCCATGTGGCGGAGAAGCACTGGGGGTCGTACGAGGACGTGGCGGCCGTCCGGCTGCGGATCGGCGACGACCCCGTGGCGGCCTGGGAGATGGCGCTCGGGCCCGGTGACGACACGCTGCGGCTCCGCGAGGGCGAGGCCTTCGGGTTCGGTACGGACGCGGCCACCGGTGCCTTCGGCGATGCCGAGGCCTGGCCGGAGCTGTGCGACCTGCTGGGGCGGGCGAGGCGGCAGGGGTCCTGGGAGCACGACCGGCTCTCCGACTCCCTCGTCGGCATGAACCTGGACGGCGGGAGCCTCGGCGCGGACCTGGCGCTGTTCTGCACGGGCGGCGACGGCGTCTACCCGGTGTGGGTGGGGCGGTCGGCGTCCGGCGAGGTCGTACGGGTGGCCGTGCAGACGGCGTACGAGCTGGACCTCGAAGCGTGAACGGGCCGCCGCCGGGAAGCGGCGGCGGCCCGCGTGCGCTACGACTTCGGGAGGGCCGGGAGGGAGGGCAGCTTGCCCGGCTCGCTCTTCTGGAAGGTGTCCTGGCCGGCGCCCTCCCACGTGACCTTCAGGGTGGTCGCGTCGACCGAGTCGACCTTGCCCTTCGAACGGGTCGCGCCCGCCGGGCACTTCAGGTCGAGGGACGAGCCGCTCGCGGTGCCCTCGCAGGTCAGGCCGGTGGCGGCCTCGACGACGAACGCCTTCTGGCCCTTGACGGTGAGCACCACGCCCTTGCCCGGGGTCTGCATGGAGATCCAGCCGCCGTCCAGGCTGCCCGCGGCCGGCGCGCCGCCGCCCGCGCTGGGCGTGGCGGCCGGGGCGGAGGCGGCCGGCGGGGCGGAGGCGGTGTCCGGCTTCTTGGTGTCGGCCGGCTTGCTGTCGCTGCCGCAGGCGGTCAGGGTGAGCAGGGCCGCGACTCCGGCTGCGGCGGCGACGGAGATACGCAGTTTGCTGTGCACGGGAAGTCCCCCAGGGGCGAGTCGAACGAAAGACGGGCCAAGTTAGCAGCCGTCCGGGCAGGCGGCGGCCACCCGCAGACACGCCGGGGCGGGGTGGTCCGGTTCCGTCAGAGGTACTGGGCGAAGTCGTCCAGGGCGCGCAGGACTTCCGCCTCCCGGGCGGAGGGGAGCTGGAGGACGACCTCCTCGATGCCCAGTTCGGCGTAGTGCCCGAGCTTCCCGGGGTTCGGCTGGACGGCGTACGGGACCACCTGGAGGGACTTGGGGTCGCGCCCGGCGTCCTCCCAGACCCGGCGGAGTACGGGCACGGACTCGGTGAGGCCGCGGCCGCCGATGGGGAGCCAGCCGTCGGCGTGGTCGGCGATCGCGGCGAACAGCTTCGGGCCGGCCGCCCCGCCGATCAGGGTGCGCGGTCCGTACAGCGGCTTCCCGGGGGCGAGTTCGCGCGGGGCCTGCATCGGCTTCGGGTGGGCGGAGCTGGCGCGGACGGAGCCGTACGGGCCCTCGTACGCGGTCGGCTCCGGCGCCCACAGGGCGCGCATCAGGGCCATGTGGTCCCGGACGCGTTCGCGGCGGGTGCGCCAGTCGACGCCGTGGTCGGCGGCCTCCTCGACGTTCCAGCCGTAGCCGATGCCGAGGGTGAGGCGGCCGCCGCTGAGGTGGTCGACGGTCGCGACCTGCTTGGCCAGGCCGATCGGATCGTGCTGGGCGACGAGGGTGATGCCGGTGCCGAGGTGGAGGCGCTCGGTGACGGCGGCGGCCTGGCCGAGGGCGACGAAGGGGTCGAGGGTGCGGCCGTACTGGTCGGGGAGTTCGCCGCCCATGGGGGCGTCGGTGTCCCGGCTGACGGGGATGTGGGTGTGCTCGGGGAGGTAGAGGCCGGAGAAGCCGCGCTGCTCCAGGGCGCGGGCGAGGCGGGTGGGGGAGACGGTGCGGTCGGTGAGGAAGATGGTCGTGGCGATCCGCATGGGCGAGGGCACCTCCGAGACGTCGGGAGGGCCAAGGTACGGGCTCGGGCGCGAGGACGGCAGGGCGTACGGGGACTGCTCCTCGGCGCGTCGGCTCAGGCGCGGGGGTAGCGGGTCAGCCACGGGGAGGCGGTGACGGCCGGGCCGTGCAGGGACGGGCCCTGGGTCAGCTCCAGGGCGAGGTCGTCGGCCAGTTGCAGCAGGAGGGCCCGGCCCTCCAGTTCGGCCAGCCCGGCGGCCGGGAGGGCCGTCTCGCCGTGCAGGGCGCCGAGGAGGGCCCCGCACAGGGGGCCGGCGTGGCCGGCGGCGGCCAGGCGCAGGCCGTGCGGGACGTCCTCGGCGACCAGCGCGCAGTAGACGGCGGCGGCGAGGGTGTCCTCGGCGGTGCGGCTGGTGCCGGTGGCGAGGGCTTCGACGGCGCCGGGGCCGGGCTCGCCGCCGGTGACTGCGGTGAGGGCGCGGTGCAGGGCGTCGGTGACGGGTTCGTGGCCGGGGCGGGCGGTGAGCAGGGCGAGGGCGCGCCGGACGGCGGTGTCGAGGGAGACGCCCCGGGCCAGGCCGTGCACGATCACGGCGAAGGCCCCGGCGGACAGGTACGCGGCGGGGTGGCCGTGGCTCTGGACGGCGCACTCGACCGCGAGGTGGAGGACCAGGGCGGGCTCCCAGCCGACCAGCAGCCCGAACGGGGCCGAGCGTTCGGTGGCGGCCGCGTCCCGGGCGGTGGGGTTCTTCGGCCGGTCGAGGGTGGCGGGGGTGTCGTCGCCGAAGCCGGTCAGGCAGGCCCGCCCGGGGTCGCGGCGGGCGTAGGGCCACTCCTCGTTGCCGAGCCAGCCGTTGTCCTCGCGGCGCTCGTCGGGGCCCCAGTCGTGCTGGGTGGCGTACCAGCGGCGGTAGGCGCGGTGGACGTCGGTCGGCGGGTGCCAGGTGCCGGTGTCGCGGCGCACGTGGGCCCGTATCAGGCCGTCGACGGTGAACATGGTCAGCTGCGTGGCGGCGGTGACGGCCCCCCGGCGGCCGTACCCGTCCCCGAGCGCACCCCCGAGCAGCACCCCGCGCACCCGGCTCCGGAAGTCCTGCTGCTCCCCCCGCCCCCACAACACGGCCCCGCCGGGCCGGCCGCCCGCGCCGGCTTCTGCGGCGCCGCCGCCCGCGCCGGAGCCGGCGCCGCCCCCCGCGCCCGCGCCCGCGGCGGCTTCCGCGGTCCGGGCGCCCGCGCCGGCGGAGGCGGCTGCCGCGGGCGCGGGGGCCGTGGCCCCGGTGTGCCCGGCGCTCGCACCCCCGGAGGGCTGGGCGGCCGCCGCGATGCCGGCTGCCGCGCGGGCCGCCCGGGCGGCGATGCCCGGGCCGGCGGGGACGACCCGCAGTACGGCCGTGTCCCCCGCGGAGTTCCCCGCATCGCCGGCGGAGCCACCGGTGTTCGTCGCCGTCGTCGTGTCCATGCCGTCCCCCCAGGCTCAGGACGCGCACTGTAGTGGACGGGTTCGGCCGTGTTCGGGAGCGCTCTGGCGGGTCGCCCGTAACTGACCGGAGAACGGCCGGAATGCGAGCCGTTCCGGCCACGGCCGGCGGGGACCGCGCGGCGGCGGGCCCCGCCGCGCGGTCACTCCAGGACGGGCAGCAGCTCCGGCAGGTGGCCGTCCGAGGCGCGCGCCGCGTCCTGGCGCTCCTGCGGGACCTCCCCGTACAGGGTCGTGCGCGGCTTCGCCGGCCGGCCCGCCGCCTCCGCCACCGCGACCAGGTCCTGGACCGACTTGTACGAGCCGTAGCTCGACCCCGCCATGCGGGAGATGGTCTCCTCCATCAGCGTGCCGCCCAGGTCGTTGGCCCCGGAGCGGAGCATCTCCGCCGCGCCCTCCGCGCCCAGCTTCACCCAGCTCGTCTGGATGTTGGGGATGTGCGGGTGCAGCAGCAGCCGCGCCATCGCCGTGACCGCCCGGTTGTCGCGGACCGTCGGACCCGGCCGGGCGATGCCCGCCAGGTAGACGGGGGCGTTGGTGTGGATGAAGGGCAGCGTCACGAACTCCGTGAAGCCACCGGTCTCCTGCTGGATGCGGGACAGGGTGCGGAAGTGGCCGAGCCAGTGCCGGGGCTGGTCCACGTGGCCGTACATCATGGTGGACGAGGAGCGGATGCCCAGCTCGTGCGCCGTCGTGACGACCTCGATCCAGTCGGCCGTGGGCAGCTTGCCCTTGGTCAGCACCCAGCGGACCTCGTCGTCCAGGATCTCCGCCGCCGTGCCCGGGATCGAGTCCAGCCCGGCCTCCTTGGCGGCCGTCAGCCAGTCCCGTACGGACATCCCGGTGCGGGTGGCGCCGTTGACGACCTCCATCGGGGAGAAGGCGTGCACGTGCATGCCCGGGACCCGTGCCTTCACGGCCCGCGCGATGTCGAAGTACGCCGTCCCCGGCAGGTCCGGGTGGATGCCGCCCTGCATGCACACCTCGACGGCGCCGACGTCCCAGGCCTGGGCCGCGCGGTCGGCGACCTGCTCCAGGGACAGGGTGTAGGCGTCGGCGTCCGTGCGGCGCTGCGCGAAGGCGCAGAAGCGGCAGCCGGTGTAGCAGACGTTGGTGAAGTTGATGTTCCGCGTGACGACGTACGTGACGTCCTCGCCCACCACCGAGCGGCGCAGGTCGTCCGCGATCCGGCACAGCGCGTCCAGCGCCGGGCCGTCCGCGTGCAGCAGGGCCAGCGCCTGCCCGTCGCTGAGCCCCTCCGGGTCGTCGGCGGCCTGCGCGAGGGCGGCCCGTACGTCGGTGTCGATGCGTTCGGGCACCATGCCGGGCGCCGCGGCCTCGCGCAGGGCCTCCCAGTCGCCGTACACCTCGTCGAAGTCCTCGCGGCGGTCGCCGGTGCGGCCCTCGGAGTCGATCGCGGTGTGCAGGTCGGTGCGCCCGTAGGAGGCGAAGGAGTCGTCCGGCTCCTGCCACGGGTGCCCGACGACGGCCGCGTCCGGGTTCGCGAGCCCGGTCTCCGGGTCGGCGAGGGCCCGTACGTGGGGCAGCAGGCGGGGGTCCAGCCACGGCTCGCCCCGCTGCACGAACTCCGGGTACACGCAGAGCCGTTCGCGGAGCTCGAAGCCGGCGGCGGCCGACCGCTCGGCCAGCAGGTCGATCTGGGGCCAGGGCCGCTCGGGGTTGACGTGGTCCGGGGTGAGCGGGGAGACGCCGCCCCAGTCGTCGATGCCGGCGCCGATGAGGCGGGCGTACTCGCCGTCGACCAGGTTGGGAGGGGCCTGGAGGCAGGCCGAGGGGCCCATGATGTGGCGGGCCACGGCGATCGTGGCGACGAGGTCGTCCAGCTCGGCGTCCGGCATCCCGCGCATGGCCGTGTCCGGCTTCGCGCGGAAGTTCTGGATGATCAGCTCCTGGACGCCGTGGTAGGCCCGGGAGATCCGGCGCAGCGCGAACAGCGACTCGGCGCGCTCCTCGTACGTCTCGCCGATGCCGATCAGCAGCCCGGAGGTGAAGGGGACCGAGGAGCGCCCGGCGTCCTCCAGGACGCGCAGCCGGACGGCCGGCTCCTTGTCGGGGGAGCCGTGGTGCGGGCCGCCGGGCTCCGACCACAGGCGGGTGGCGGTGGTCTCCAGCATCATCCCCATGGAGGGGGCGACGGGCTTGAGGCGCTGGAAGTCCGACCAGGACATCACGCCGGGGTTGAGGTGGGGCAGCAGCCCGGTCTCCTCCAGGATGCGGATGGAGATGGCCCGCACGTAGGAGATGGTGTCGTCGTAGCCGTGCGCCTCCAGCCACTCGCGGGCCTCGGGCCAGCGGTCCTCGGGCTTGTCCCCGAGGGTGATGAGGGCTTCCTTGCAGCCGAGGGCGGCGCCGCGGCGGGCGATGTCGAGGACCTCGTCCGGGGACATGTACATCCCGTGGCCGGCGCGGCGCAGCTTGCCGGGGACGGTGGCGAAGGTGCAGTAGTGGCACTTGTCGCGGCAGAGGCGGGTGAGGGGGATGAACACGCTCTTCGAGTACGTGATCACGCCCGGCCGGCCGGCGGCCGCCAGGCCCGCGTCGCGGACCCGGGCGGCGGAGGCGGTCAGGTCTTCCAGGGCCGCGCCGCGGGCCTGGAGGAGGACGGCCGCCTCGGCAGCGTCGAGCGCGACGCCGTCGCGGGCTCGCCGCAGCGCACGGCGCATCGCGTTGTCGGTCGGGGCGTCACTCGCAGTGGTCATGTGGCGAGCATACGATCCGTCCGGATTCCGGTGGAGGGCGTCATCGCATCAGCTCACCGGCGTTGACCAGCAGGGACTGGCCGGTTATCGCCCGCGCCCGGTCGGAGGCGAGGAAGACCGCCGCGTCGGCGACGTCCCCGTCGGTGGCGAGGTCGGGCAGGGCCATCCGGTCGGCGAGGCGCTGGTGGACCTCGGCCTCGGGGACGCCCTCGGTGTGGGCGGTGAAGGTGACGAAGGCCTGCACGGGCGGGCCCCACATCCAGCCGGGCAGCACGGTGTTGACGCGGATCCGGTGCGGGCCGAGTTCCCGGGCCAGGGAGTACATGGCGGAGGTCAGGGCGCCCTTGGAGGCGGCGTAGGCGGCCTGGCGGACCTCGTTGGGGGCGGCCACGGCGGACTGGGTGCCGATGAAGACGACGGAGCCGCCGCCGGCCTTGAGGGCGGGCAGGCAGGCGCGGGTCATGCGCAGGCTGCCGAGGAGGTTGACGTCGATGATCTGCTGCCAGGTCCCGAAGTCGGCGTCCTCCAGGCCGCCGAAGTAGGAGTCCCAGGCGGCGACGTGGACGACGGCGTCGATGCGGCCGAAGCGCTCCAGGGCGAGGGCGGCGAGGGCCTCGCACTGCCGCTCGTCGCCGATGTCGGTGGGCAGGTGGGCGGTGTGGGTGCCGTCGGGGTCGATCTCGGCGGCGGACTTGGCCAGGTTGGCCTCGGTGCGGGCGCCGAGGACGGCGTTGCCGCCGTCGCGGACCACGGCGGCGGCCACCTGGTGGCCGAGCCCGGCCCCCACACCGGAGACGACGACGGTCTTCCCTCGCAGCAGCATCACGCGCCCCCTGGCGGTCCGGCTCGGATCAAAGGATCTGACGGGCCGTCAGGGTAGGGGTGCGGGGCGCCGGTGTGAAGGGGTGCGGGGCGGTGCGGGCCCGGGGCCGGGCGCGGCGGGGCTCAGCGGCGGCCGCTCACGTCCAGGAAGATGTTCACGGCGACCCAGGTGGCCCAGAGCAGCGGGATGATCGCCACGTAGGCGAGCGGCCGTGCGTGCACCGGCGGACCCTCCTCCAGCGGCTGCCGGCCCGGCGCGGGCGTGGGGTGGGGGAGCTTCGCGTACTTCATCGCCGCGAACAGGTTCCACAGCAGGGTGAACGGCGTGAAGATCACCAGGGAGATCGGGCTCCACCAGCCCTGGCACAGGGTCTTGGTGGTCATGGTGCGGATCAGAGACCGGCCGCACTGGCGGCAGAAGGGGCCGTTGAGGGTGTGGAACCGCATCAGGATCAGTACGCCGACGTGCGCGCGCACCGCGAAGTTCGTCGTCTCCGCAGCCCCGCACTGGCGGCAGCCCGGCGCCTGGGCGTGCGGGTGCGGGTACGGGGCCGCGTACTGCGGGTGCTGCGGCTGCTGCGGGTAGCCCGGGGCGGGGTGGCCCGGCGCGGGGTGGCCGCCCGGCGCGGGGTAGCCGCCGGGGGCCGGCTGCCGGCCGTACGGGTTCTGCCCCGCGGCCGCCTGCTGGCCGTACGGGTTCGCGCCCGCCGGGGGCTGGCCGTACGGGTTCTGCCCGGCCGGGGCGCCGGGGTGCGGGCCCGGCGGGACGGGGGCTCCGGAGTAGGGGTTCGGCGGCGGAGTGCTCATGGAAGGGCCTTCGGGGTCGGCGGCGGCAGGCAGCGGCGCACCGGCGGGACCCCCGGACCGGTTCCGGTACCGCTACCGGCCGATTCCGTTTCCGCTTCCGGGCGTTCTCACGGAAGGTCCCACGGAAGAGAGGGGTGCCGAACACCAGTGCGCTCGACTGGCCTGAAACGTATCAGCCGCGTGTGACAGCCCCTGTTACGTTTCAGGACTTGCGGTTCGCCGCGACCAGTTGGCCGAAGGCCTCCGGGGAGACCGCCTCCCCCCGGCCCGACAGCACCCCCACCTCCCTGCCGTTGACCTCCACCGACGGGGTGCCCCGCTTGCCGCTCTCGCCGAAGGCCTTCGAGACCTTCTCGACCCATGGCATGTACGAGAGCTCCTCGACGGCCCGGTCGAACTCCGGCGTGCGCAGCCCCGGCACCTGCCCGGCGAGGTCCAGCAGGGTGTCCGTCGAGCCGAACCTGTCGTCCGTCTCCTCGCTCGGATGGTTCCGGTAGAGCACCTGGAGGTAGTCCACGAACTTCTGGGGGCTCTCGTTCACCGCCGCGCCCAGCGCGTTCAGCGCGCGCTTGGAGCCCTTCCCGCCCAGGCCCCCGTCCAGGAAGGTCGCGAAGTGGTACTCCACGCGGTAGGCCCCGGCGTCCGCCCGCTCCTTGAAGGCCGGGCCGAGGCCCGTCTCCACGTTCGCGCAGAAGGGGCAGCGCGGATCCAGCCACACGGACACGACGTCCTTCGCGTCGGCCCTGCCGTACGGGACCACCACCCCGTCGTCGCCGGTGGTGTGCGCCGGCCGTAGGAAGGGCTTGCCCGCCGCCTCGCTCTTCCCCGGCCCCGCCCGCCCCGCCGCGTACGCCCCCACCCCGACCGCGGCCGCCAGCACGGCCGCCAGCGCCCCGCCGACGAGCAGCCGTCCGCGCAGCCGCGTCCGCCGCGCCCCGGCCTCCCGCTCCGCCCGGAGCCGCTCCCGGACCTCGCGGCGGTGGTCCTTCCCGCTGCTGCTCGTCATGAGAATCAGCGTAAAGACCAACAAGCGCCGCCAGTACGGGTCTTTGGGATGTTCCGGACAGGGCCGGAAGGCCCGCCGGGGCCGGGCCGGAGGGCCGCCGGAGCCGGGCTGGACGTCCTGGGCCACAGTCCGGTGAAGCCGAGACGAATGGTGCGTCACATCTGCGGGGGCGGGGGTGAGTCGTGTCGGAATACCTGATAGACAGAACAATCGCGGCCCGACCGGCCGCACGCCTTTGACGGCCGCCTTGGGGGGATCGCCGCACCGTGAAGCCGCTTCACCGCCACGTAGTCAACACCTCGCGCAAGGTACTGTGCACGGCCGCGCTCGCCGCCAGCCTGACGACGGCCGCCGTCGTGACCAACACCCCGGTCGCCGGTGCCGGAGAAGCCGAGCCCACGCCCGACAGCCCGCAGGCCACCGACCGCGGCGACGCCCGCCTAGACCTGCCCGGCCAGCTCGCCGACCCGGTCGTCCCGCCCGCCGCCGGCACGGGGGGCAACCCGGCCGAAGGCGCCTCCGCCATCCCCGCGACCGCCCTCGACGCCTACAAGCGCTCCGAGGTGGCCGTGGCCGCCGCCCTCCCCAAGTGCAAGCTGCCCTGGACGCTGGTCGCGGCGATAGGCCGCGTCGAGTCCGTGCACGCCTCCGGCTACGGGCTCAAGACCGACGGCACCACGGAGAAGCCGATCCGCGGCCCGCGCCTGGACGGCAACGGCTACGCGAAGATCCTGGACACCGACAAGGGCGAGTTCGACGGCGACACCGAGTACGACCGCGCCTTCGGCCCGCTCCAGTTCATCCCCTCCACCTGGGCCACCTGGAAGGCCGACGGCAACGGCGACGGCAAGCGCGACGCGAACAACATCTACGACGCGGCGCTCGGCGCGGGCCTCTACCTCTGCTCCGGCGGCAAGGACCTCTCGCTCCCGGCCGACCTCGACAAGGCGATCCTCGGCTACAACCAGTCGCGCGAGTACGTGAACTCCGTGCTCGGCTACATGCGCCAGTACCAGCAGGACGGCACGGCCGGGATCCCGAACCCGCCCGTCGGCAACTACCCGACGCCGCCCACGCCGACCATCCCCACCCCGCGCGTCCCCACCCCGCAGCCGCCGGCCACCCGGCCGAACACCCCCAACAACCCGACCAACCCGACGAACCCCTCCAACCCGGGCAACCAGACCCCGAACCCGAAGCCCACCCCGGAGCCGTCGAAGCCGACCCCCGAGCCCTCCAAGCCGACCCCGGCGCCCGCGACCCTGGCCAAGCTGGAGCGGGTCGGCGACGCGAAGCTGGAGGCCGAGGCCGGCAGCCTCTTCGCGGAGGGCGCCCGCTTCAAGGCGGTCCTCGGCGACGGCAAGCCGGCCGTCAACCAGGCCGTCGTCGTCGCCGTCGAGCAGGACACCACCGGCGGCACCGGCTTCGTCTTCGGCAGCGAGCCGAGCGTGGTCGTCCGCACCGACGCCCAGGGCATCGCCACCACCCCGCGGCTGAAGGCCGGCCCGAAGGCGGGCACCTTCACCCTGCGGGCCACCGCCTACGACGCCAAGAACCACTTCACCGTGGCCGTGGACGGCAGGACCACCGAGAAGCCGGCCGAGCAGCCCGTCGTGCTCACCGGCACCAAGACCGTCCAGGTCGCCGCGGGCACCCCGGTCACGGGCCTGCAGTACCTGGTCGCCCGCGGCGACAAGCCGGTGCAGGGCGCGGAGCTCACCGCCGCGCTCGTCGAGAAGGCCGCAGGCGGGGCCTGGACCCCGGTGGACGCCAAGACCGCCAAGGGCCCCTGGTTCCAGGGCGCCACCGCCGAGGAGAAGCTGTTCACGAAGGCGCTCAAGACCGGCGCCGACGGCAAGGCGGCCCTGCCCGCGCTGCTCACCGCGGACGTCCCCGCGGGCACGTACCACCTGCGGCTGCTCACGGCGGACAAGGCCGAGCTGATCGTCACCATCGAGATCACCGCCCCCGCCGCCCCGAAGGCCTGACGAGGGCTCCGCGCACGATGCGACGCGGCCGGTCGCCCCTGGGGGACCGGCCGCGTCGCGTCGTCCGGGGGCGTCAGACCGGGGTGGCCTGGAGCGCCTGGAAGCCCGTGCCGCAGGCACCCGGCAGGTTGGTCGGGCTGTAGGCGGTCGCGCTGGTGGTGCAGCGGGCCTCGTAGATCACCCCGCTCTTGCTGAGCAGGGTGAGGGTGAGGGTGCCGAAGGACTCCTCGACGGAGGCCGCGACGTCCACCACGCACTTCGGCGTGTTCGGGACGACCTTGAGGTCGATCCACACGCCCTGGTTCCGGCTGTCGTTGAGGAAGGCGTGCCCGTCCCGGTCGGTCGTCAGGCGGAAGACCGTGCCCCTGAGGCTGCCGAAGTCGGGAGCCGCGGAGGCGACGTGGCGCGCCACCGGCCCGCACTTCTTCTTCCCGTGGTCCGGCTCCGGCGTCGGACCGCTGCTGGCGGCCGCGGACGGCACCATCAGGGCTCCGAGGAGCAGCGCTCCCGTAGCGGCGGAAACGCCCCGTGTGGCCCAAGCGAGCTTCCTCATGTGCTGTGCGTCCTTTCCCGTGACGGCCTCGTACCAGGACCGACCATCCCCGGGGCGCACGAGCCGTACACACAAAGTGACAAACGGTCACTCAGGGGGACCATCGACGGGCCCCGAACGGCGGGAAAAGGCAGGAGCCCCGCCGCCTCCGCTCGCACGGAGGAGACAGGGCTCCTTGGGTACTGCAAATCCGACCGCGATCCGGTCGGCCTGGCGACTAGGCCGGGGTGACGTTCTCCGCCTGCGGACCCTTCGGGCCCTGCGTGACGTCGAAGTTGACCTGCTGGTTCTCCTCGAGGGAGCGGAAGCCAGAGGCGTTGATCGCGGAGTAGTGGACGAAGACATCCGGGCCGCCGCCGTCCTGGGCGATGAAGCCGAAGCCCTTTTCAGCGTTGAACCACTTCACGGTTCCGGTAGCCATGAGCCCTCCTATGGGCCAAAGGGTCGCCCTGCTCCAGAACCTGCTAAGAAGTCTGAAAACTACAAAAGCCTGCGGGTTACAACCGCAGGCCTCGTACTGCAAGGGAAACCAAACTGCAACTTGCGTCGAGCCTAGCACGCACCCTCGGGCCGAGACCAGAGGGAAAGATCACGTCACCCGGACGTTTGAGACCCGCTCGATCGCTGACGGAGAACCGCGGCTAGTCTCGCGATGTGGACGTCTATCGCAGCCGGCCCCGCGTCGGCCACATCCAGTTCCTGAACTGCCTGCCCCTGTACTGGGGGCTGGCCCGAACCGGCACGCTGCTGGACCTGGAGCTGACCAAGGACACCCCCGAGAAGCTGAGCGAGCGGCTCGTCGAGGGCGACCTCGACATCGCTCCCGTCACCCTCGTGGAGTTCCTCCGCAACGCCGACGAGCTCGTCGCCTTCCCCGACCTGGCGGTCGGCTGCGACGGCCCGGTGATGTCCTGCGTGATCGTCTCGCAGGTCCCGCTGGAGCAGCTGGACGGCGCCCGCGTCGCCCTCGGCTCGACCTCCCGCACCTCCGTACGCCTCGCCCAGCTGCTGCTCGCCGAGCAGTACGGAGTCCGCCCCGACTACTACACCTGCCCCCCTGACCTGGGGCTGATGATGCAGGAGGCCGACGCGGCGGTGCTGATCGGCGACGCCGCGCTGCGCGCCTCGCTGCACGACGCGCCCCGGCTCGGGCTGACCGTGCACGACCTCGGCCTGATGTGGAAGGAGTGGACGGGGCTGCCGTTCGTCTTCGCCGTCTGGGCCGCCCGCAAGGAGTACCTGGAGCGCGAACCCGTGCTCGTGCGGGAGGTCCACGAGGCCTTCCTCGCCTCCCGGGACGTCTCCCTGGAGGAGGTCGTCAAGGTCGCCGAGCAGGCCGCCCGCTGGGAGGCCTTCGACGCCGAGCTGCTCCAGCGCTACTTCACCACGCTCGACTTCCGCTTCGGCCCCGACCAACTGGCGGGCGTACGCGAATTCGCACGCAGGACCGGAGCGGACACCGGCTATGACGCCGACGTCACCGTCGAGCTGCTGAAGGCCGCCGCGCCGGACCGTTGATCGCGATATCCCCGCCGGTCTTCCGCTTCTCCGCCTTCACGGCCGGCCGCTCCCGGGAATGTTCCGTTTGCCGGGAATTCGTTCCCCTTTCGTATTCATGTCACCCGAAGGTGAATGCGAAGGGGAGCGGGGGAAGCGGAAGCTATTCGACGGGAGCGCGCCCCCGTCACCCCCTAAGGTGCTGTCTGTTCGCACGCACGTGAACAGGGATCTCGGGGGACGGGGGACGCGATGCAGCCGCTCGAAGCCGGCGAGCCTCGCGCCGTCGGCGCCTACCGGCTGCTCGGCCGGCTGGGCGCGGGCGGCATGGGACGGGTCTATCTGGGGCGCAGCGCCGGCGGCCGGACCGTCGCCGTCAAGATCGTGCACCCGCACTTCGCCTCCGACGCGGAGTTCCGCGCCCGCTTCCGGCGTGAGGTGGAGGCCGCCCGGCGGGTCGGCGGCGAGTGGACCGCGCCCGTGCTGGACGCCGACCCGGACGCGCCCGTGCCGTGGGTGGCGACCGGGTACGTGGCGGGCCCTTCCCTGGACCGGGCGGTGGCCGGGCACGGGCCGCTGCCCGAGGCCTCGGCACGGGCGGTCGGCGCGGGGCTGGCCCGCGCGCTGGTGGCGGTGCACGGGCTGGGCCTCGTACACCGGGACGTGAAGCCGTCCAACGTGATGCTCACCCTGGACGGGCCGCGGCTGATCGACTTCGGGATCGCCCGGGCCACGGACGGCACCGCCTCGCTGACCTCCACCGGCGTCTCCATCGGCTCGCCCGGCTACATGTCCCCGGAGCAGATCCTCGGCAAGGGCGTCACGGGCGCCTCGGACGTGTTCTCCCTGGGCGCGGTCATGGCCTTCGCGGCGACCGGCCGGCCGCCCTTCAGCGGGGACAACTCCGCGACCCTGCTCTACAAGGTGGTCCACGAGCCGCCGGAGCTCGACGGCATCCCCGCCGGCGAGCTGCGCGAGCTGGTCGGCGCCTGCCTGGCCAAGTCCGCCGCCGACCGCCCGGCGCCGGAGGTCCTCGCGGCGGCCCTGGGCGGCGCCCTGGGTGCCCCGGGCTGGCTCCCGGCCCCGCTGGTCGAGGAGGCGAGCCGCGCGGCGGTGGCGCTGCTGGACCTGGACGCCGATTCCTCCGAGGCCGGTTCCGGGCCGGGAACGGCCGGGGGCCACGCCGCCGGACCGGCCGCGGCGGCCGGCTCCGCCGCCGGTGCCTGGTCCGGCCACTCCTCGGGTTCCGGGCCGGCCGCCGGTGCCTGGTCCGGCCACGCCTCCGGTTCCGGGCCGGCGTCCGGGTCCGGGCCGGTGCCGTTCACGGAGGGCTCCTTCGGGGGGCCGGCCAGGGTCGGCTTCGGGACGCCCGACCCCTCGTACGGCTCCGCCGCACGGCCCGGCGCCGCCCACCCCGCGACGGCGGGCCCGTACGGCAACTCCGGCGGGGTGTACGGCGCCCCCACCGAGACGGCCGGCCAGGCCGGCGGCGGGGTGCCGCAGCCGCGCGCCGGGTCCGACGGCGGGCGCGGGGTCACCGTCACCGCGGCCGGGCGCCGCTTCAGCTGCACCCTGGTGCTCGGCGCCGCCGCCGCCGTGCTGGCGCTGACGTCCGGCGGGCTGTACGCCCTGGACCTGCTGCCGGGCCAGGGCAAGGCCCGGGACTCCGCCTCGGGCAGCCACGACCAGCAGGTCACCCCGGCCCCGGCCGGCTCCGCACCGGCCTCGGGCGCGCCGTCCCCGTCCTCGTCCGGGTCGTCCGAGGCCCCGCCCCGGGGCACCCGCGAGGACGTCCCCAAGGAGCTCGTCGGCACCTGGAAGGGCACCGTCACCACCAACCTCGGCGCGACCACCGAGTTCGAGATCACCATCAGGGCGGGCCGGATCGGCGAGGTCGTGGGCCGGGACAAGTCGGTCCTGCCGGTGTTCGGCACCGACTGCAGCGGCGACTGGAAGCTCGCCTCCGCCACCGACCGCTCCCTGGTCCTGGACACGGCGGGCGGCCCCAACCCGCACCCCGGCATCTGCGCCGGCGGCTCCGCCAACGAGCGCTTCACCCTCAACACCGGCGGTTCGCTGCACTACAAGTCGGGCGACAGGGCCGCCGGGAACCCCGAAGGAGACCTCACGCGCAGCCCGTGACCCCCGCCCTGGAAACGGCGCGCGGGCCCTGGCGTAGGCTGGATCGGTCCGGACCCTTGACACACCGCCGAAAGGTGATCCCCCGGTGACCGACCCGGCCGCACTCCAGTCCGTTCTCGACCGCGCCGCCGCAGGGGGCCGGATCACCAAGGAAGAGGCCCTCGACCTCTACCGGCACGCCCCGCTGCACGCGCTCGGCCAGGCCGCCGACGCCGTGCGCCGACGCCGCTACGCCGGTACGGAGCACATCGCGACGTACATCATCGAGCGCAACATCAACTACACCAACGTGTGCGTCACGGCGTGCAAGTTCTGCGCCTTCTACGCGGCCCCCAAGGACACCAAGAAGGGCTGGTCGCGCGACCTCGACGACATCCTGCGCCGCTGCGCGGAGACCGTCGAGCTGGGCGGCACCCAGATCATGTTCCAGGGCGGCCACCACCCGGACTACGGCGTCGAGTACTACGAGCACCACTTCTCGGCGATCAAGAAGGACTTCCCGCAGCTGGTCATCCACTCCCTCGGCGCGTCCGAGGTCGAGCACATGGCCCGCATCTCCGGCGTCTCCGCCGAGGAGGCCATCAAGCGGATCCACGCCGCCGGCCTCGACTCCTTCGCCGGTGCCGGCGCCGAACTGCTCCCGGAGCGCCCGCGCAAGGCCATCGCCCCGCTGAAGGAGTCCGGCGAGCGCTGGCTGGAGATCATGGAGATCGCCCACCGGCTGGGCGTGGAGTCGACCTCCACCATGCTGATGGGCACCGGCGAGACCAACGCCGAGCGCATCGAGCACATCGCGATGATCCGGGACACGCAGGACCGCACCGGCGGCTTCCGCGCGTTCATCCCGTACACGTACCAGCCCGAGAACAACCACCTCAAGGGCCGCACCCAGGCGACCGTCTTCGAGTACCTGCGGATGATCGCCATCGCGCGGCTCTTCCTCGACAACATCGCCCACATCCAGGGCTCCTGGCTCACCGTCGGCAAGGAGGCGGGCCAGCTCGCCCTGCACTACGGCGCCGACGACCTCGGTTCGATCATGCTGGAGGAGAACGTGGTCTCCTCGGCCGGTGCCAGGCACCGCTCGAACCGCCAGGAGATCATCGACCTGATCCGCAAGGCCGGCCGCGTCCCCGCGCAGCGCGCGACCACGTACGAGCACCTCGTGGTGCACGAGGACCCGGCGAACGACCCCGTCGACGACCGCGTGGTCTCGCACATCTCCTCGACCGCCATCGAGGGGGGCACCGCGCACCCCGAGCTGAAGCTCATCTCCACGAACTGACGCCCGATGCTGACGCTGCACACCGCCGACCTCCTCGTCACCGGACCGGGGGCCGCACCGCTGGAGGGCGGCGCGGTCCTGGTCGAGGGCGACCGGATCGTGCGCACGGGCCCGTACGAGGAGCTCGCCGCGGCCGCGCCGCACGCCCGGGTGCGCCGCTGGCCCGGGCTGCTCACGCCGGGGCTGCTCGCGCGCGGGGCGGACGAGCTGCTGGAGCGCACCTACTACCCGGACGACCCGTACGAGGTCACCGAACTCGGTGCCGCCCCGATCACCGGGGCCGAGGCGCTGGACGCGCTGAAGATGACCGAGTCGCGCTGGGGCAACAGCGCCCGGCGGGGCACGCAGAAGCTGCTGGCGCGCGGGGTGGTGGCGGTCGCCGGCCGCTTCACGACCGCCTCCGTCCGCACGGCGGTGACCCGCTCGGGCCTGGCCGTGGTGCCGCCCGCCCCCTACGAGGGGGTGCCCGCCCTGGACCCGCTCACCGGCCGGGACTCGGCCGGGCAGGCCTTCCACGGGGTGCTGGAGGCGGGGGCGGCGGCCCGGTTCGCGGTCTTCGCGGTGGCGGACGAGGCCGAGCTGCTGGAGCGCGGCGCGACGACCTGCGTGGCCACGGTCATCGCGGGGCGGCTGCTGCACCGGCGGCGCTGAGCCCCTACGGCGCCGGCGGGCCCGGGCTACGGCACCGGCGGGCCCGACAGGTAGGTCCCCCCGGCGGTGTGCGGCCAGGCGTTGGACGTGCAGCCCTGGAGCCCCTTGATCTGCTGCATCATCGCCGGGGCGGGGGCGCCCGGACGCGGGCAGGTCTCGTGGCCGCGGCCCAGCTCGTGGCCCACCTCGTGGTTGATGATCAGCGCCCGGTACTCGGCGGGCGAGCCCCGGAACTTCGGCGAACCCTCCTGCCAGCGCTTGAGGTTCACCACGATGGTGTGGTGGGCCTGGCAGTTGGTCTCCCCGATCAGCTCGGGGGTCACCACGTCGCACAGCCGGTCGGTGGTGGCGGGCGTGGCGATCTTGACGGTGAAGTCCACCGGTTCGCCGCGGCCGGCCCGCCGGAAGCCGTACGAGGGGTCGCGTATCCACCCGCGGCGGTCCCCGAGTATCGCCTCGATGTCCCGGGCGGCGGAGTCCGGGTCGACGCCGCTGCCGTTCTCCGTCTCCACCCGCCAGCGCCGCTGACGCCCCTCGCCCTGGGACCGGCCGGGGGTGGAGGAGGCGGTGAACTGCCCCGGGGCCGCGCTCGGGCTCGTACTCAGGCTCGGGCTCGGGCTCGGGCTCGCGGCCGGGCCGGGCGGCGGCGGGGCCGCGTGCTCGGCCGGGGCCGCCGCGCGCTCGGCCGCCGGTGACGGGCCGCCGCGGCCGGCGGTCGCGGCGCCCTCTTCCAGTCCGAGCCAGTAGGCGGTGACGGAGAGTGCGGCCAACGCCGTCGAGCCGAGGACCGTGCGGCGCAGTCGCCTGCGCCGTTCGGCCCGTCGTGCCGTGCCTGATCGGCGTGTCCCCACTGGTGCCCCCCATTTTGTTCTGATTGCCCGCCCAGTCTGCCCGTTTCCGGTCCTGATCTGCCGGATTTTCCGCGGGGCCGGGGCGGGCCGGGCCGGGGCGGCCGACGCGGCGGCGGCCTGAGAGGATGACGGGGTACGACCTGTCCGCCGCAGAAACACCGAGCACCGAGGGGCCAACGCCAGTGACAAGGGCTTCCCTGGACAAGCAGCCGCACGAAGTCGCCTCCATGTTCGACGGGGTGGCCGCGAACTACGACCTCACCAACGACGTCCTGTCCCTCGGCCAGGCACGCCTGTGGCGCAAGGAGGCCGCCAGGGCGGTCGCCGCCCGCCCGGGGCACAAGGTGCTCGACCTGGCCGCCGGCACCGCCACCTCGTCCCTCCCGTACGCGGCGACCGGCGCCTACGTCGTCCCCTGCGACTTTTCCCTGGGCATGCTCCGCGAGGGCAAGAAGCGCCACGCCTGGCTGCCGCTGACGGCGGGCGACGCGACGAGGCTCCCCTTCAAGGACGACACGTTCGACACCGTGACGATCTCCTTCGGGCTGCGCAACGTGCAGGACACCGACGGGGCGCTGCGCGAGATGTACCGGGTGACCAAGCCCGGCGGCCAGGTCGTGATCAGCGAGTTCTCGCAGCCCACCTGGGCGCCCTTCCGGACGGTCTACACCGAGTACCTGATGCGCGCCCTGCCGCCGGTGGCGCGTGCGGTGTCCTCCAACCCGGACGCGTACGTCTACCTGGCCGAGTCCATCCGCGAGTGGCCCGACCAGCCGGCGCTGGCGGCCCTGCTGCAGAAGGCCGGCTGGTCGAAGGTGGCCTGGCGGAACCTGAGCGGCGGCATCGTGGCGCTGCACCGCGGGGTCAAGGCGTAACCCTGCATGTCCATGGACTACCAGGAACTGCTGGAACGGATCGCGGCCGACGTCTCCCCGCTGGTGGGCAGCGGCACGCCCGCCGAGTACATCCCGGCGCTGGCGAAGGTCGATCCGCGGCGGTTCGGCATGGCGGTCGCCGACCTCGACGGCAACGTCTTCGGGGTCGGCGACTGGCGCGTCCCCTTCTCCGCCCAGTCCGTCACGAAGGTCTTCGCCCTGGCGCTGGCCCTCGCGGAGGGCGGCGACAGCCTGTGGGAGCGGGTGGGCCGGGAGCCCTCGGGCAACCCGTTCAACTCCCTGGTGCAGCTGGAGTACGAGAACGGCATCCCGCGGAATCCTTTCATCAACGCGGGCGCGCTCGTCGTCACCGACCGGCTCCAGACTCTTACGGGCGACGCGAGCAGCGAACTCCTGGACTTCCTCCGCCAGGAGAGCGGCAACCCGGACCTCGGCTTCGACCCGGACGTCGCCGCCTCCGAACAGGAACACGGCGACCGCAACGCGGCGGTGGCCCACTTCATGGCCTCGTACGGCAACATCGACAACCCGGTGCCGGCGCTGCTGGAGCACTACTTCTGGCAGTGCTCGATCGAGATGAGCTGCGCCGACCTCGCCCTGGCCGGCCGCTTCCTGGCCCGGCACGGCCTGCGCGCGGACGGCTCGCGGCTGTTGACGCGCAGCGAGGCGAAGCAGGTCAACGCGGTGATGCTGACGTGCGGGACGTACGACGCGGCGGGGGAGTTCGCGTACCGGGTGGGCCTGCCGGGCAAGAGCGGCGTGGGCGGCGGCATCATCGCGGTCGTCCCGGGCCGCTGCACCCTCGCGGTCTGGAGCCCGGGCCTGGACGCCCGGGGCAACTCGGTCGCGGGCGTCGCGGCCCTGGACCGCTTCACGACCCTGACGGGCCTGAGCATCTTCTGACGCGCCGGAGCCGGTTCGGTGAAGGCCGGCCCTTCCAGCCCCGCCGGCGCTTGAGGCGAGAACGGTTGAAGGGCCGGTAGGGGACCTCGCCCCGCGCAGCGGCGCACGCGGCCCCGGCCTTCCCCCCGCGCCCCAGCGGGAGCGCCCCGGCTGCATAGACTGCCTCATGTCCTGTGCCGCTGGGCACTTTCCCCCGAGCCTTCAGGAGACCCCGCAGTGACCGAGCCCCTCACCGAACACTCCGCGGACGTGATCGTCGTCGGGGCCGGGCCCGCCGGTTCCACGACCGCCTACTACCTCGCCAAGGCGGGACTCGACGTCCTGCTCCTGGAGAAGACGGCGTTCCCGCGCGAGAAGGTCTGCGGCGACGGTCTGACCCCGCGTGCCACCAAGCAGCTGGTCGCGATGGGCATCGACGTCTCCGAAGAGGCCGGCTGGCTCCGCAACAAGGGCCTGCGCATCATCGGCGGCGGACAGCGCCTCCAGCTGGACTGGCCGGAACTCGCCTCCTACCCGGACTACGGACTCGTCCGCAAGCGCGACGATTTCGACGAGACGCTGGCCCGCCAGGCGCAGAAGGCCGGCGCCCGCCTGTACGAGCGCTGCAACGTCGGCGAGCCCGTGCGCGACCCCCGCACCGGGCACATCACCGGCGTGCAGGCCAAGCTCGGCGAGGACAAGACCCCGGTGACCTTCCACGCCCCGCTCGTGGTCGCCGCCGACGGCAACTCCTCCCGGCTGTCCCTCGCGATGGGCCTGCACCGGCGCGAGGACCGTCCGATGGGCGTGGCCGTCCGCACCTACTTCACCTCCCCCCGGCACGACGACGACTACCTGGAGTCCTGGCTGGAGCTGTGGGACCGGCGCGGTCCGCAGGACCGGCTGCTGCCCGGCTACGGCTGGATCTTCGGCATGGGCGACGGCACCTCCAACGTCGGCCTCGGCATCCTCAACTCCTCCTCCGCCTTCAAGGAGCTGGACTGGCGCGAGGTGCTGAAGGCCTGGTGCGCGTCCATGCCGGAGGACTGGGGCTACACCCCGGAGAACATGACGCAGCCGATCCGCGGCGCGGCGCTGCCGATGGCCTTCAACCGGCAGCCGCACTACACCAAGGGCCTGCTGCTGGTCGGTGACGCGGGCGGCCTCGTCAACCCGTTCAACGGCGAGGGCATCGCCTACGCGATGGAGTCCGGGCAGATCGCGGCGGACGTCATCGTCCAGGCGCACGCCCGCGCGACCCCGGCGCAGCGCGAGCTGGCCCTGCACAACTACCCGAAGGTGCTCAAGGAGACCTACGGCGGCTACTACACGCTGGGCCGCGCCTTCGTGAAGCTGATCGGCAACCCGGCGGTCATGAAGATCGCCGCCCAGCGCGGCCTGACGCACCCGGTGCTGATGCGCTTCACGCTGAAGATGCTGGCGAACCTGACGGACCCGACGGGCGGCGACGCGATGGACCGCATCATCAACGGCCTCTCGAAGGTGGCCCCGAAGGCCTGAGCGACGGCCTGGGCGACGGCCTGGGCGCAGTCCTGAGGGCCTGTGAGCCGCTCCCGGCACTCCGGGGGCGGCTCAGTCGTTCCCGGGCCCCCGCAGGGCCCCCTCGGCCCCTTCGGCCGCTCCGGGGGCCGCGTGGACGGTGCGGACGCAGCGGGCCAGCAGGACGAGGCCGGACAGCAGCAGCGCGCCGGACACGGTCCAGCCGAGGCCCAGGGTGAGCGGGTTGCCCGGTTTGTGCCACGGGCGGGTGGTGGTCAGCAGCCAGCCGCCGACCGACAGGAGGCCCAGACCGAGGGCGGCCGGGACGGCGGTGGGGTCGGCGGCGCCGTGGTCCTCGTAGGACGGTCGGCTCACGGGACCACCTCCAGGGTCTGCTCGAACGGCCGGGCGACGCACACCGGCCATCTTCTCAGCATGCCGAAGGTCCGGTACTCCGCCCCCGAGCGGGGGAGTACCGGACCTTGCGGGCGATCGTGCGACCGTGCGTCAGAGGACGCGGACGGCGCCGGTCGGCATGTCGTAGCTCAGGCTGCGCTCGACGATGCCGGTGCTGGGGTTCTGCGCACCGATGAACTTGCCGTTGCCCGAGTAGATGGCGACGTGGTACGCGCTGCCCTTGGCGCCCCAGTAGACGATGTCACCGGGCTGGAGGGCGTTCAGCGAGACCGAACGGCCGGCCATGGACTGGTCCTGGGAGACGCGGTCCAGGGTGATGCCCGCCTGGCGGTAGGCGGCCTGGACGAGGCCCGAGCAGTCGTACGCGGTGGGACCGGTGGAGCCGAGGACGTACGGCTTGCCGATCTGGGCGCGGGCGAAGGCGATGATGGCCGCCGCCGAGCCGGTGGCCGGCTTCGAGGCGGTGGAGCCGCTGCCGGAGCCGGTGACGGCGGAGGAACCGCCGTTGTCGGCGGCGGAGGCGTTGGTGAGGTCGGTGCGGTCGCTGCTTCGGCCCGCGCGCTCGGCCTCGGCCTTGCGGTCGGCCTCCTGCTTCGCCTTGAGCTCGGCGGCCTTGGTGGCGTCTTCCTTCGCCTGCTTCGCCTCGGCGGCGGCACCCGTGCGGGCGCTCTCCTCCAGGGCGTTCAGCTCGCCGGTGACGGCGGCTTCGACGGCGGCGACGCGGGTGTTCTCTGCGGCCGTGTTGACGGCGTTGGAGACCTCGGTGCCGAGGTCCAGGTTGAGGACCGGCATCTCGAGCGTCGTCTCGGCCACGGGCTCGGACGGGGACGCGCTCGCGGTCCCGGCCATGGCCAGGGTGCTGAGGACGCCACCGGCAACTCCGGCGCGGACCGCGAGCTTCGAGGCGCTGCGGCGGGGCTTCCGGTGGCTGGGTATGTGAGCGGTGTGGGACATGGGACAACCGCTATCAGTGGAGCCGGGTTCCCTTCAAGAAACGTGGTCTGCGCCACAGTTGCCCGCGGAGGCCCTGAACCGGGCGCGTCGCGCCTCTTATTGACGCCGTAACGGACGTAACGGACACGCTTTCACAAGGCTGTGATCATGGGGTTTCAGTAATAAGTCCGAATTGATCCACGGCCTACCATCGACCCGCACAGTTGGCCAAGCCCCCTTTTCGCGGCCTTCGCCGCACGTGACGCAGGTCACAGTTACCCGCCGCCGTGAGGCGGTCGTGGCCCGTCCGTGATCCGGCCGTGAACATGCCGCGCGGTTCGTGAACGGATGCACAGGATCTCTCCCCGGATCCGGTCGGCGGCGACTTCCGGCCACCCTGTCCACTCCCGTACGCGTGGAGTCCCCCGGGCGAGGGACCCGCGTTCCCTTATCACTTGGGCGGCCGAGCCGCCAATTTGCCTGCACTGCCCATCGTTTGATAGGGCGACACCCCTTTCACCTGCGCCTACGGGCCCGGATGTCACCTTTGGTGATCATGTGGATGCCTTGAGTGCGAAGATCACCACTCATTGGGCTTCATGATCGTTCGTCAGGTGGTGGAGATCACAAACTCGGTGTTGTTACCCGTGTCGCAGATCACAGACCGGCAGGCATAAGATGCGCACCAGTCCGGCTTGTGAACTGCCTCACATGCGATCGGTCCCCGTTCGAAGGGGCGGCCCCGCGAGGGGCGGGGCACTCGGCGCCGGCGCAGCGGTCCAACGGTCAAGGACGACTGGAAGGAGCGAGGAGCGTGAATGCGTACGCACCCATCCTCGTGCTCGGCGCCATCGGCGCAGGGTTTGCGATCTTCTCCGTGGTCATGGCCACGCTGATCGGCCCAAAACGGTACAACCGGGCGAAGCTCGAAGCCTACGAGTGCGGCATCGAGCCCACCCCGATGCCCGCCGGCGGCGGTCGCTTCCCCATCAAGTACTACCTGACGGCGATGCTCTTCATCGTCTTCGACATCGAGATCGTCTTCCTCTACCCCTGGGCGGTCACCTTCGACTCCCTGGGGATCTTCGGGCTCGTCGAGATGCTGCTCTTCGTGCTCACCGTCTTCGTCGCCTACGCGTACGTGTGGCGCCGGGGCGGCCTGGAATGGGACTGAGGGGCTGAATTTCCCATGGGACTGGAAGAGAAGCTGCCGAGCGGCTTTCTGCTCACCACCGTCGAACAGGCCGCGGGCTGGGTGCGCAAGTCATCCGTCTTCCCGGCCACCTTCGGCCTCGCGTGCTGTGCCATCGAGATGATGACCACCGGCGCCGGCCGCTACGACCTGGCCCGCTTCGGCATGGAGGTCTTCCGCGGCTCCCCGCGCCAGGCCGACCTGATGATCGTGGCGGGACGCGTCAGCCAGAAGATGGCGCCGGTGCTGCGCCAGGTCTACGACCAGATGCCCGCCCCGAAGTGGGTCATCTCCATGGGCGTGTGCGCCTCCTCGGGCGGCATGTTCAACAACTACGCGATCGTCCAGGGCGTCGACCACATCGTCCCGGTGGACATCTACCTCCCCGGCTGCCCGCCCCGCCCCGAGATGCTGATGGACGCGATCCTCAAGCTCCACCAGAAGATCCAGGGCTCGAAGCTCGGCGTGAACCGGGAAGAGGCGGCGCGCGAGGCGGAGGAGGCCGCCCTCAAGGCCCTCCCCACCATCGAGATGAAGGGGCTCCTTCGGTGAGCGACGACCCGGCCGTCGAGAACGGCGACAACGTCCCCGCCCCCAGGGCCGCCTCCGGACCCGAGGTGATCGGCGTCCGCAAGGGCATGTTCGGCACCAGGAACGGCGGCGACACCAGCGGGTACGGCGGCCTCGTGCGCACCGTGGCGCTGCCCGGCGCGACCAGCCGCCCGTACGGCTCGTACTTCGACGAGGTCGTCGACGAACTGGAGGGCGCCCTGGAGGAGCAGGACCTGCTCCCGCAGAACGCCATCGAGAAGACCGTCGTCGACCGGGGGGAGCTCACCCTCCACATCGCCCGCGAGCACCTCGTCCGCGTCGCCGCCACCCTGCGCGACGACCCGGCGCTGCGCTTCGAGCTGTGCACCGGGGTGTCGGGGGTGCACTTCCCCGGCGACAAGGGCCGCGAGCTGCACGCCGTCTACCACCTGCGCTCGCTCACCCACGGCCGGATCCTGCGGCTGGAGGTCTCCGTCCCGGACGGCGACCCGCACCTGCCCTCGCTCGTCACCGTCTACCCGACGAACGACTGGCACGAGCGCGAGGCCTACGACTTCTTCGGCCTGGTCTTCGACGGCCACCCGGCCCTCACCCGGATCATGATGCCGGACGACTGGCAGGGCTTCCCCCAGCGCAAGGACTACCCGCTCGGCGGCATCCCCGTCGAGTACAAGGGCGCCCAGATCCCGGCTCCCGACCAGCGGAGGTCGTACAGCTGATGTCCACATCGAACCACGCGTCCTCCCGCGAGACGACCGAGGGCACCGTCTACACCGTCACCGGCGGCGACTGGGACGAGATCGTCCGGTCGGCGGCGAAGGCGGACGACGAGCGCATCGTCGTCAACATGGGACCGCAGCACCCCTCCACCCACGGGGTGCTCCGGCTGATCCTGGAGATCGACGGCGAGACGGTCACCGAGGCCCGCTGCGGCATCGGCTACCTGCACACCGGCATCGAGAAGAACCTCGAATTCCGGAACTGGACGCAGGGCACCACCTTCGTGACGCGCATGGACTACCTGACGCCGTTCTTCAACGAGACGGCCTACTGTCTCGGCGTCGAGAAGCTCCTCGGCATCACCGACCAGGTCCCGGACCGCGCCACCGTCGTCCGCGTCCTGCTGATGGAGCTCAACCGGCTCTCCTCGCACCTGGTGTGCATCGCCACCGGCGGCATGGAGCTCGGCGCGACCACCATCATGATCTACGGGTTCCGGGACCGCGAGCTGATCCTCGACGTCTTCGAACTGATCACCGGCCTGCGCATGAACCACGCCTTCGTCCGCCCCGGCGGCCTCGCCCAGGACCTGCCCCCCGGCGCGGTCGACCAGCTGCGCGAGTTCGTCAAGACGATGAAGAGGAACCTGCCGGAGTACGACAAGCTCGCCACCGGCAACCCCATCTTCAAGGCCCGCATGCAGGACGTCGGCTACCTCGACCTCACCGGCTGCATGGCCCTCGGCGCGACCGGCCCGATCCTCCGCTCGGCCGGCCTGCCGCACGACCTGCGCAAGGCCGACCCGTACTGCGGCTACGAGGACTACGAGTTCGACGTCCCCACCACCGAGAGCTGCGACTCCTACGGCCGGTTCCTGATCCGCCTGGAGGAGATGCGCCAGTCGCTGCGGATCGTCGAGCAGTGCCTGGACCGGCTGGAGCCCGGCCCGGTGATGGTCGCCGACAAGAAGATCGCCTGGCCGGCGCAGCTCGCCATGGGCCCCGACGGCCTCGGCAACTCCCTCGACCACATCAAGAACATCATGGGCACCTCCATGGAGGCCCTCATCCACCACTTCAAGCTGGTGACCGAGGGCTTCCGGGTCCCCGCCGGACAGGCGTACGCGGCCGTCGAGTCCCCCAAGGGCGAACTCGGCGTGCACGTCGTCTCCGACGGGGGCACCCGCCCCTACCGGGTCCACTTCCGCGACCCGTCCTTCACCAACCTCCAGGCCATGGCCGCGATGTGCGAGGGCGGCCAGGTCGCCGACGTCATCGTGGCCGTCGCCTCCATCGACCCCGTGATGGGAGGCGTCGACCGATGACGGAGATCTCACTGGGCATGCCCCAGCTGCCGGCCCCCGACTACCCGGCGGAGGTGCGCGAGCGGCTGGCGGCCGACGCCGCCGACGTCATCGCCCGCTACCCCGACAGCCGCTCCGCGCTGCTGCCGCTGCTGCACCTGACGCAGTCCGAGGAGGGCTACGTCTCGCGTACCGGCATCCGCTTCTGCGCCGAGACGCTGGGGCTGACCACGGCCGAGGTCACCGCGGTCGCCACCTTCTACACGATGTACCGCAGGAAGCCCTCCGGGGACTACCAGGTCGGCGTCTGCACCAACACCCTGTGCGCGGTGATGGGCGGCGACGCCATCTTCGACGAGCTCAAGCAGCACCTGGGCGTCGGCAACAACGAGACCACCGCCGACGGCAAGGTCACGCTGGAGCACATCGAGTGCAACGCGGCCTGCGACTACGCGCCCGTGGTGATGGTCAACTGGGAGTTCTTCGACAACCAGACCCCCGAGTCCGCCAAGGCGCTCGTCGACGACCTGCTCGCGGGCCGCCCGGTCGAGCCGACCCGGGGTGCGCCGCTGTGCACGTACAAGGAGACCGCCCGGATCCTGGCCGGTTTCCCCGACGAGCGCGAGGGCGCGGTCCAGGCGAGCGGCGGCGCGGGTCCCGCCTCCCTGATCGGCCTGCGCATCGCCCGCGGTGAGACCCCGCACACGCCGATCGTGCACCCGCGCGGTGAGGCGCGTACCGAGGGAGGGGAGGGATGAGCGTGTCGTCCAAGGAAAGTCAGGGGGGCACCTCCCAGCCGAAGGCTGGGGGAGGCAGCCCGGAGAAGCTGCTCTCGCCCGTGCTGTCGGCCTTCTGGGACGAGCCCGAGTCCTGGACCCTGGAGACCTACCGGCGCCACGAGGGCTACGAGGGCCTGCGCAAGGCCCTCGCGATGACCCCCGACGAGGTGATCGCGTACGTCAAGGACTCGGGTCTGCGCGGACGCGGCGGCGCGGGCTTCCCCACCGGGATGAAGTGGCAGTTCATCCCGCAGGGCGACGGAAAGCCGCACTACCTCGTCGTGAACGCGGACGAGTCGGAGCCGGGCACCTGCAAGGACATCCCCCTCCTCTTCGCGAATCCGCACTCCCTCGTCGAGGGAATGATCATCGCCTGTTACGCGATCCGGTCGGAGCACGCCTTCATCTACCTGCGCGGTGAGACGGTCCCCGTGCTGCGGCGCCTGCACGAGGCCGTGCGGGAGGCCTACGCCGCCGGATACCTCGGCAAGGACATCGACGGCACCGGCCGCAACCTCGACATCACGGTGCACGCGGGCGCGGGCGCGTACATCTGCGGCGAGGAGACGGCACTGCTCGACTCCCTCGAAGGCCGGCGCGGTCAGCCCCGGCTGCGTCCCCCCTTCCCCGCCGTCGAGGGGCTCTACGCCTGCCCCACCGTCGTCAACAACGTCGAGTCCATCGCCTCGGTTCCCGCGATCCTGAACAGGGGCAAGGACTGGTTCAAGGCGATGGGGACGGAGAAGTCCCCCGGCTTCACCCTGTACTCGCTCTCCGGGCACGTCGCGGGCCCCGGCCAGTACGAGGCCCCCCTCGGCATCACCCTGCGCCAGCTCCTCGACATGAGCGGCGGGATGCGCCCCGGGCACCGGCTGAAGTTCTGGACCCCCGGCGGCTCCTCCACCCCCATGTTCACCGACGAGCACCTCGACGTCCCGCTCGACTACGAGGGCGTCGGCGCCGCCGGCTCCATGCTCGGCACCAAGGCGCTCCAGTGCTTCGACGAGACCACCTGCGTGGTCCGCGCCGTCACCCGCTGGACCGAGTTCTACGCCCACGAATCCTGCGGCAAGTGCACCCCCTGCCGCGAGGGCACGTACTGGCTCGTCCAGCTGCTGCGCGACATCGAGGCCGGCAAGGGCGTCATGTCCGACCTCGACAAGCTGAACGACATCGCCGACAACATCAACGGCAAGTCGTTCTGCGCGCTCGGCGACGGCGCGGCCAGCCCGATCTTCTCCTCGCTGAAGTACTTCCGCGAGGAGTACGAGCAGCACGTCACCGGCAAGGGCTGCCCGTTCGATCCCCGAAGGTCCACGCTCTGGGCCGACGCCCAGCCGGAGGCGGCGCGATGACCCAGGCACGCGGCAGCGGCCCCGCCGCTGCGACCCCAGCCCCGACGACTCACCAGGAGGTGGCCGCATGACCGTCACCACGTCCGCCGGCCCTTCCGCCGGAGAGCCGGCCCCTCCGCCGGAGAACACCGTTTCGCTGACCATCGACGGCATCGAACTGTCCGTGCCCAAGGGAACCCTGGTCATCCGCGCCGCCGAGCAGCTCGGCATCGAGATCCCCCGGTTCTGCGACCACCCCCTCCTCGACCCGGCCGGCGCCTGCCGGCAGTGCATCGTCGAGGTGGAGGGCCAGCGCAAGCCGATGGCCTCCTGCACCATCACCTGCACCGACGGCATGGTCGTCAAGACCCAGCTGACCTCGCAGGCCGCCGACAAGGCCCAGCGCGGGGTGATGGAGCTGCTGCTCATCAACCACCCGCTGGACTGCCCCGTCTGCGACAAGGGCGGCGAATGCCCCCTGCAGAACCAGGCGATGTCCCACGGCAACGCCGAATCCCGCTTCGAGGGCAGGAAGCGGACCTACGAGAAGCCGGTCCCGATCTCCACCCAGGTGCTCCTGGACCGCGAGCGGTGCGTGCTGTGCGCGCGCTGCACCCGCTTCTCCAACCAGGTGGCCGGCGACCCGATGATCGAGCTCGTCGAGCGCGGCGCGCTCCAGCAGGTCGGCACCGGCGAGGGCGACCCGTTCGAGTCGTACTTCTCCGGCAACACCATCCAGATCTGTCCCGTCGGCGCCCTCACCTCGGCCGCCTACCGGTTCCGATCCCGCCCCTTCGACCTCGTCTCCTCCCCGAGCGTGTGCGAGCACTGCGCGGGCGGCTGCGCGACCCGCACCGACCACCGGCGCGGCAAGGTGCTGCGCCGCCTGGCCGCCGAGGACCCCGAGGTCAACGAGGAGTGGATCTGCGACAAGGGCCGCTTCGCGTTCCGGTACGCGCAGCGCCCCGACCGGCTGACCACCCCGCTGGTGCGCGGCGCGGACGGGGTCCTGGCCCCGGCGAGCTGGCCCGAGGCGCTGGAGGCCGCGGCCGCCGGGCTCACCGCGGCCCGCGGCCGGGCCGGCGTCCTGACCGGCGGCCGGCTGACCGTCGAGGACGCGTACGCGTACGCCAAGTTCGCCCGGGTCGTGCTCGACACCAACGACATCGACTTCCGGGCCCGGGTGCACAGCGCGGAGGAGACCGAGTTCCTGGCCGCCGCCGTCGCCGGCACCGGCAAGGACCTCGACGGCACGGGCGTCACGTACGCCTCCCTGGAGGCGGCCCCCACCGTGCTCCTCGTCGGCATCGAGGCGGAGGAGGAGGCCCCCGGGGTCTTCCTGCGGCTGCGCAAGGCCCACCGCAAGCACAAGCAGCGGACCTTCGCCCTCGCCCCCTTCGCCACCCGCGGCCTCACCAAGGCGGGCGGCACCCTGCTGGCCGCCGCCCCCGGTACCGAGCCCGAGTGGCTCGACGCCCTCGCCACCCGCACCGGCCTGGAGGCCGGCGGCTCCGAGGCCGCCGAGGCGGTCCGCGAGCCCGGCGCGGTCATCGTCGTCGGGGAGCGCCTCGCCGGCGTGCCCGGCGCGCTGACCGCCGCCGTGCGCACCGCCACCGCCACCGGCGCCCGGCTGGTGTGGATCCCGCGCCGGGCCGGGGAGCGGGCCGCCGTCGAGGCCGGCGCGCTGCCGTCCCTGCTGCCGGGCGGCCGCCCCGCGACCGACCCCCGGGCCCGCCAGGAGGTCGCCGCCGCCTGGGGGCTGGAGGAACTCCCGCACCGCTACGGCCGCGACACGGGGCAGATCGTCGAGGCCGCCGCCACCCGGGAGCTGTCGGCCCTGCTGGTCGCGGGCGTCGAGGTCACCGACCTGCCCGACCCGGAGCGCGCCCGCACCGCGCTGAAGGAGGCCTTCGTGGTCTCCCTGGAGCTGCGGCCCGGCGAGGTCACCGACCACGCCGACGTGGTGCTGCCGGTCGCCGCCGTCGCCGAGAAGGCCGGCACGTTCATCAACTGGGAGGGCCGGGTCCGCCCGTTCGAGGCGGCCCTCAAGCCCGACCAGATGACCCGCCGCCTGGCCCCCGCCGACGCCCGCGTCCTGCACATGCTGGCCGACGCCGCCGACCGGCCCCTCGCCCTGCCCGACGTGCACGCCGTACGGCGGGAACTGGAGCGGCTCGGCCCCTGGGAGGGGGAGCTCGCCCCCGAGCGGTCCACCGCCCCCGAGCCGCTGCCCCGCCCCGGCGCCGGCGAGGCGGTCCTGGCCGGCCACCGGCTGCTGCTGGACCTCGGCCGGCTCCAGGAGGGCGACGACGCCCTCGCCGGGACCCGGCACGAGGCCAGTGCCCGGCTCTCCGCCGCCACCGCCGCCGAGACCGGCGTCAAGGACGGTGACGCCCTCGCCGTCACCGGACCGGCCGGCACGGTGGAACTCCCGCTGCGGATCACCGAGATGCCCGACCGGGTCGTGTGGCTCCCGCTGAACTCCACCGGCTCCGGCGTCCTCGCCGACACCGGCGCCCGCCCCGGAACCCTCGTACGGATCGGCCCGGCCGGGACCGGCCCCGCGGCCGGAGCGGAGGTACGACCGTGACCTACCTCGCCCAGCTCGCGGCACAGCCGCAGCACCTCCTGGCCGCCGAGGACCTGACCCTGTTCGGCAGGGACGTCTGGTGGCTCGTCCTGCTCAAGGCGGTGTTCTGCTTCGCCTTCCTGATGGTGACGGTGCTCTTCTCCATCGTGTGGGAGCGCAAGGTCGTCGCCTGGATGCAGCTGCGCATCGGCCCCAACCGGCACGGCCCCTGGGGCATGCTCCAGTCGCTCGCCGACGGCGTGAAGCTGATGCTGAAGGAGGACCTCGTCGTCAAGCGCGCCGACAAGGTCGTCTACATCCTGGCGCCGATCATCGCGGCGATCCCGGCGTTCATGGCCATCGCGGTGATCCCCTTCGGCCCCTCGGGCAACGAGGTGTCCATCTTCGGGCAGCGCACCACGATGCAGCTGACCGACCTGCCGATCGCGATGCTGTACGTCCTCGCGGTCGCCTCGGTCGGCATCTACGGCATCGTCCTCGCCGGCTGGTCCTCGGGCTCCACGTACCCGCTGCTCGGCGGCCTGCGGTCCTGCGCGCAGATGATCTCGTACGAGATCGCGATGGGCGCCGCGTTCGCGTCGGTGTTCCTCTACTCCGGGTCGATGTCGACCTCGGCGATCGTGGAGGCGCAGGCGGACCGCTGGTACATCGTGCTGCTGCCGGTGTCCTTCATCATCTACGTCGTCACGATGGTCGGCGAGACGAACCGCGCCCCCTTCGACATGCCGGAGTCCGAGGGCGACCTCGTCGGCGGCTTCAACACCGAGTACTCCTCCATCAAGTTCGCGCTGTTCATGCTGGCCGAGTACGTCAACATGGTCACCGTCTCGGCGGTCTCGGTCACCCTGTTCCTGGGCGGCTGGCGGGCCCCGGCGCCTATCTCCACGTACTGGGAGGGCGCGAACCACGGCTGGTGGCCGATGCTCTGGTTCGTCGTCAAGGTGCAGCTGCTGCTGTTCTTCTTCATCTGGCTGCGCGGCACCCTCCCGCGCGTGCGCTACGACCAGCTGATGAAGCTCGGCTGGAAGGTGCTGATCCCGGTCTCCGTGGTCTGGCTGATGCTGGTCGCCACCGTCCGGGCGCTGCGCAACGAGCGCTACGACTTCAGCGAGATCGTCCTCTACGTCGGGGGCGCGGTCATCGCGATCCTGCTGATCTCCTCCGTCGCGGACCACTTCAGGGACCGGCGGGAGAAGACGGCCGCGGCCGCGGCCGGGAAGGCCGCCGCGGCCGAGCCCTTCGACCCGATGGCGGGCGGTTTCCCCGTACCGCCCAAGCCCGGCCAGCACCTGGCACCCGTACCGCGCCGACGTCCCCGCGGAGAGCGGGAGCTGATTGTCAGTGGCGGGACGAATACTGACAGTGACCGAGAGGAGGGTGCTGACCATGCCTGACGCGGAGAGCGAGAAGTGGCAGAACCCGGTGGCCGGCTTCGGCGTGACCTTCAAGGCCATGTTCAAGAAGCGGCTCACCGAGCAGTACCCGGAGCAGCAGAAGACCACCGCTCCGCGCTTCCACGGGAGGCACCAGCTCAACCGCCACCCCGACGGTCTGGAGAAGTGCATCGGGTGCGAGCTGTGCGCCTGGGCCTGTCCCGCCGACGCGATCTACGTGGAGGGCGCGGACAACACCGAGGAGGAGCGCTACTCCCCGGGCGAGCGGTACGGGCGGGTCTACCAGATCAACTACGCCCGCTGCATCCTGTGCGGGCTGTGCATCGAGGCGTGCCCGACCCGCGCGCTGACGATGACGAACGAGTTCGAACTGGCCGACTCCAGCCGCGAGTCCCTGATCTACACCAAGGAGCAGCTCCTCGCCGGGCTGACCGAGGGCATGGTCGAGGCCCCGCACTCGGTCTTCCCGGGCACGGACGAGCAGGACTACTACCGCGGTCTGGTGACGGGCGCGGCGCCGGGCACGGTCCGGCAGGTGGCCCTCTCCAAGGGCGAGACGGCCGAGGGTTCGGCGGCGGAGGCCGGCAAGGCCGAGGAGGTCGGGGCATGAGCGCCATCGCCGCGGCCGCCTCCGCGACCTCCACCGGCGAGGCCGTGCAGTTCTGGGTGCTGGGCACGGTCGCCGTCATCGGCGCGCTGTGCACGATCCTGATGAAGAAGGCCGTGCACAGTGCCCTGTGCCTCGCCGGGACGATGATCATCCTGGCCGTCTTCTACCTCGCCAACGGGGCGTACTTCCTGGGCGTGGTCCAGGTCGTCGTCTACACCGGCGCCATCATGATGCTGTTCCTCTTCGTGGTCATGCTCGTCGGCGTCACGGCGGCGGACTCGCTGAAGGAGACCATCAAGGGTCAGCGCTGGCTGGCCTCCCTGTGCGGGCTCGGCTTCGGCATCCTGCTGGTCGCCGGCATCGGCAACGCGGGCCTCACCCACTTCAACGGACTCGGCAAGGTCAACTCCGCCGGGCACGTCGAGGGCCTCGCCGAACTGATCTTCACCCGCTACATCTTCGCCTTCGAGATCACCGGCGCCCTGCTGATCACGGCGGCCGTCGGCGCGATGGTGCTCACCCACCGCGAGCGCACCGAGCGGGCCGCCACGCAGCGCGAGCTCGCCGAGAAGCGCGTACGCGAGGGCGTGCAGCTCCCGCCGCTGCCGGCCCCCGGCGTCTACGCCCGGCACAACGCCGTGGACGTCGCCGGCCTGCTCCCGGACGGCACCCCGTCCGAGCTGACCGTCAGCAAGACGCTGCGCGCCCGCGGCCAGATCCGCGACGTGTCCGGCCAGGCCCTGGAGGACCTCAAGGCGCTGGAGCAGGCCTCCGCGGAGCGCCTCGGCCGAGAGGAGGCCTCGAAGTGAATCCGGTCAACTACCTGTACCTGGCCGCCCTGCTGTTCACCATCGGCGCGGCCGGCGTGCTCATCCGGAAGAACGCGATCGTCCTGTTCATGTGCGTGGAGCTGATGCTCAACGCCTGCAACCTGGCCTTCGTGACCTTCTCCCGGATGCACGGCAACCTCGACGGCCAGATCATCGCGTTCTTCACGATGGTAGTGGCCGCCGCGGAGGTCGTGGTGGGCCTCGCGATCATCGTGTCGCTGTTCCGTACCCGCCACTCGGCCTCGGTCGACGACGCCAGCCTGATGAAGCTGTAAGGGGCGTTCACAGTGGAGAATCTGATTGCGCTGCTCGTGGCGGCGCCCCTGCTCGGAGCGGCGGTGCTGCTGTGCGGCGGCCGGCGCCTCGACAAGGCCGGCCACTGGATCGGCACCCTGCTCGCGGCCGTCTCCTTCGGCATCGGCGTCGTCCTCTTCGCGGACATGCTGGGCCGCGGGGCCGAGGACCGGGCCCTGCACCAGCGGCTGTTCAGCTGGGTGCCCGTGGAGGGCTTCCAGGCGGACATCGCCTTCCAGCTGGACCAGCTGTCGATGACCTTCGTCCTGCTGATCTCCGGGGTGGGCACGCTCATCCACGTGTACTCGATCGGGTACATGGAGCACGACGAGCGCCGCCGCCGCTTCTTCGGCTACCTCAACCTGTTCGTCGCGGCGATGCTGCTGCTCGTCCTCGCCGACAACTACCTGCTGCTGTACTTCGGCTGGGAGGGCGTCGGCCTCGCCTCGTACCTCCTGATCGGCTTCTGGCAGCACAAGCCCAGCGCGGCCACCGCCGCCAAGAAGGCCTTCCTGGTCAACCGGGTCGGCGACATCGGCCTGTCGATCGCGATCATGCTGATGTTCACCACCTTCGGGACCTTCGCCTTCGGGCCGGTGCTGGCCTCCGTCGGCGAGACGGGCGAGGGCACGCTGACGGCGATCGGCTTGATGCTGCTGCTCGCCGCCTGCGGCAAGTCGGCGCAGGTGCCGCTGCAGTCCTGGCTCGGTGACGCGATGGAGGGCCCGACCCCGGTCTCGGCCCTGATCCACGCCGCCACCATGGTCACCGCCGGCGTCTACCTGATCGTCCGCTCCGGGGCGATCTTCAACGGGGCGCCCGACGCCCAGCTCGTCACCACGGTCGTCGGCGCGGTCACGCTCCTGTTCGGTGCGATCGTCGGTTGCGCCAAGGACGACATCAAGAAGGCCCTCGCCGGCTCGACGATGTCGCAGATCGGATACATGATCCTGGCCGCCGGGCTCGGCCCGATCGGCTACGTCTTCGCGATCATGCACCTGGTCACGCACGGCTTCTTCAAGGCCGGCCTCTTCCTCGGCGCCGGATCGGTCATGCACGGCATGAACGACGAGGTCGACATGCGCAAGTACGGCGCCCTGCGCACGTACATGCCGGTCACCTTCGTCACCTTCGGCCTCGGTTACCTCGCGATCATCGGCTTCCCCGGCCTGTCCGGCTTCTTCTCCAAGGACATGATCATCGAGGCGGCCTTCGCCAAGGGCGGCACCCAGGGCTGGATCCTCGGCGGGGTCGCCCTGCTGGGCGCCGGCATCACCGCCTTCTACATGACCCGGGTCATGCTCCTCACCTTCTTCGGAGAGAAGCGCTGGCAGCCCGCCCCCGACGCCGACCAGGCGCCGAGCGCCGAACCGGCCGCCGAGCACCAGGCCGGCCGGATGCCGCACCCGCACGAGTCCCCGAAGTCCATGACCATCCCGATGATCGTCCTGGCGTTCGGCTCCGTCTTCGCCGGCGGGTTCTTCGAGATCGGCGAGCGCTTCCTGAACTGGCTGGAGCCCGTCACCGGCTACGAGCACGGCCACTCGCCGGTCAGCGCCATGGCCGTCACCGCCTCCACCATGGCCGTCCTCGTCGTCGGCGTCGCCATCGCCTGGTCGATGTACGGCCGCCGGCCCGTCCCCGTCGTCGCCCCCCGCGGCTCGTTCCTCACCCGCGCGGCCCGCCGGGACCTGTACCAGGACGACTTCAACCACGTGGTCCTCGTCCGCGGCGGCGAGCACCTGACCCGCTCCCTCGTCTACCTCGACCACAGCGTCGTCGACGGAGTGGTCAACGGCACGGCCGCCTCGGTCGGCGGGCTCTCCGGCCGGCTGCGCAGGCTGCAGAACGGCTACGCCCGCAGCTACGCGGTGTCGATGTTCGGGGGCACGGCGATCCTGATCGCCGCGACCCTGCTGATGAGGGCGGTGTGAGATGAGTTTCCCGCTTCTGACGCTGACGGCCGCGGTCCCCGCGGCCGGCGCGATCCTCACGGCGGCCGTCCCGGCCGCCCGCCGGACCGTCGCCAAATGGCTCGCCCTGCTGTTCTCCCTCGCGACGCTGGCCCTGGCCGTCCTGGTCGCGGTCCGCTTCGACCCCGGCGGCGACCGCTACCAGCTCACCGAGTCCCACGCCTGGATCGCCGACTTCGGCGTCCGCTACGAACTGGGCGTCGACGGCATCGGGGTGGCCCTGATCGCCCTCACCGCGCTGCTGATCCCCTTCGTCATCGTCGCCGGCTGGCACGACGCCGACCCGCTGGAGACGAACTCTTCCCGCTGGCGGCCCACCCAGGGCTTCTTCGCCCTGATCCTGCTGGTCGAGGCGATGGTGGTGATCTCCTTCGAGGCCACCGACGTCTTCCTCTTCTACGTCTTCTTCGAAGCCATGCTCATCCCGATGTACTTCCTCATCGGCGGCTTCGGAGACCGCGCCCACGCAGGCACCGACGAGAACGCCACCGCGCAGCGCTCGTACGCGGCGGTCAAGTTCCTCCTCTACAACCTCGTCGGCGGCCTCATCATGCTGGCCGCCGTCATCGGGCTGTACGTCGTCGCCGGGAACTTCTCCCTCCAGGAGATCACCGCGGCCCGCGCCGCGGGCACCCTCGACATGGCGACCAACACCGAGCGGCTGCTCTTCCTCGGCTTCTTCTTCGCCTTCGCCGTGAAGGCCCCGCTCTGGCCGCTGCACACCTGGCTGCCCAACGCGATGGGCGAGTCCACCGCGCCCGTCGCCGTGCTCATCACCGCGATCGTCGACAAGGTCGGCACCTTCGCGATGCTCCGCTTCTGCCTCGGGCTCTTCCCCGAGGCCAGCAAGTGGGCCACCCCGGTCATCCTCGTCCTGGCCCTGATCAGCATCGTCTACGGCGCGCTGCTCGCCGTCGGCCAGCGCGACATCAAGAGGCTGATCGCCTACGCCTCCATCTCGCACTTCGGCTTCATCGTCCTGGGCATCTTCGCGATGACCTCCCAGGGCCAGTCCGGAGCCACCCTCTACATGGTCAACCACGGGATCTCCACGGCGGCGCTGATGCTCGTCGCCGGATTCCTGATCTCCCGGCGCGGCTCCCGGCTCATCGCCGACTACGGCGGCGTGCAGAAGGTGGCCCCGGTCCTCGCCGGCACCTTCCTCATCGGCGGCCTCGCCACCCTGTCCCTGCCCGGCCTCGCCCCCTTCGTCAGCGAGTTCCTCGTCCTCGTCGGCACCTTCGCCCGCTACCCGGTCGTCGGGATCATCGCCACCGTCGGGATCGTCCTCGCCGCGCTGTACACGCTGGTGCTCTACCAGCGCACCATGACCGGCCCCGTGAAGGAGGAGGTCCGCGCCATGCCGGACCTGCGCGCGCGGGAACTGCTGGTGGTCGCCCCGCTGATCGCGCTGCTGATCGGACTGGGCGTCTACCCGAAGGTGCTCACCGACATCGTCAACCCGGCGGTGGAGCACACCATGTCGGACGTGAAGCAGACGGACCCGAAGCCCGAGGTCTCCGTCCAGAACGTGGAGGCGGCCAAGTGATCGCTGCCCAGAGCCTGCTGACCCTGGCGGCCGAAGGACCGGCCGACCGGATCCCGGCCCCGCACATCGAGTACGCACAGCTCGCGCCCACGCTGATCGTGGTGGGCGCGGCCGTCCTCGGAGTCCTCGTCGAGGCCTTCGTCCCCCGCAAGTCCCGCTACGCCGTCCAGGTGTTCCTCGCCGTCGCCGCGCTGGCCGCCGCCTTCGCGGCGGTCGTCGCCCTCGCCGCCGGCGGCTACGCCGGCACCAAGGCGCACGTCGCGGCCATGGGCGCCATCGCCGTCGACGGCCCGGCGCTCTTCCTCCAGGGCACCATCCTGCTGGCCTCCGTCGTGGCGGTGCTCACCTTCGCCGAGCGCCGCCTCGACCCGCAGGCGCACGGCAAGCGGGTGGACTCCTTCGCCGCCCAGGCCGCCTCGGTACCGGGCAGCGACAGCGAGAAGGCCGCCGTCAAGGCCGGCTTCACCACCACCGAGGTGTTCCCGCTGGCCCTGTTCGCGGTCTCCGGCATGCTGATCTTCCCGGCCGCCGACGACCTGCTGACGCTGTTCATCGCGCTGGAGGTCTTCTCCCTCCCGCTGTACCTGCTCTGCGCCCTCGCCCGCCGCCAGCGGCTGATGTCGCAGGAGGCCGCGGTCAAGTACTTCCTGCTCGGCGCCTTCTCCTCGGCCTTCCTCCTCTTCGGCATCGCCCTGCTCTACGGCTACGCGGGCTCGGTCTCCTACGCCGTGATCGCCGACGTCGTCGACGGCACCGTCGCCCGGATCGACCCGGCGCTCGCCGCCACCATGGGCAACGACGCGCTGCTGCTCATCGGCGGCGCGCTGATCCTGATGGGCCTGCTGTTCAAGGTCGGCGCGGTCCCCTTCCACATGTGGACCCCGGACGTCTACCAGGGCGCCCCGACCCCCGTCACCGGCTTCATGGCGGCGGCGACCAAGGTGGCCGCGTTCGGCGCGCTGCTGCGGCTGCTGTACGTGGTGCTGCCCGGCCTGCGGTGGGACTGGCGGCCGGTGATGTGGGGCGTCGCGATCGTCACGATGCTCGCGGGCGCGGTGATCGCGGTGACCCAGACCGACGTGAAGCGGCTGCTCGCGTACTCGTCCATCGCGCACGCCGGGTTCATCCTGGCCGGTGTGATCGCCACCTCGCAGGAGGGCGTGAAGTCCGTCCTCTTCTACCTGGGCGCCTACTCCTTCGTGACGATCGGCGCGTTCGCGGTGGTCACCCTGGTGCGGGACGCGGGCGGCGAGGCGACGCACCTGTCGAAGTGGGCCGGTCTGGGGCGGCGTTCGCCGCTGACCGCGGCCGTCTTCGCGGTGTTCCTGCTGGCCTTCGCGGGCATCCCGCTGACCTCCGGCTTCGCCGGGAAGTTCGCGGTGTTCAAGGCGGCGGCGGAGGGCGGCGCCGGGGCGCTGGTCGTCGTGGGTGTGATCTCGTCGGCGATCGCCGCGTTCTTCTACATCCGGGTCATCGTGCTGATGTTCTTCAGCGAGCCGAAGGCCGACGGCCCGACGGTGGCCGTGCCGTCGCCGCTGACGATGACCACCATCGCGGTGGGCGTGGCCGTCACCCTGGTCCTCGGTCTGGCCCCGCAGTACTTCCTGGACCTGGCGGGACAGGCCAGCACCTTCGTGCGCTGATCCGGTCCCGGCTCCGCGGACGGAAGGGCCCGGCCCCCTCGGGGGGCCGGGCCCTTCGCCGTGCCGGCCAGCGGCTGCGCCGCCTAGTGGCCGTGCGCGTGGGCCGGGGTCTTCGTCGGGGGGCACTTCAGCGCGGGGTTCCAGTTGTGGAAGCGGCCCGCCGGGTTGTCGGCGTACCCCCACATGTGGAGGTCGTAGTGCTTGGGCATGCCCGCCCAGTGGCCGGGCATCGGGCCGTCGAACGGCAGCCCGAACATGGTGGGCCGGTCGTCGGTGGTCTTCAGGTCCTGGTCCCGGTCGGCGGACATCCACTCCACCGTCTGGAGCTTGCGCCGGCCCTTGCTGTCCTTGTGGGTGCTGTAGAGGAGCGCGGTGGGTCTGGCGGGGTCGGTCGAACCCCAGTTGGACTCCTTGACGTAGTGGTAGCCCATGGTGCCCACCCCGAACGGGTTGGTCATGCACTCCTGGCCGTGCGGGACGTAGCCGTCCTTGAGGGCCTCCCGCTCGTCCACGTACCGGGCGGTCGCCGCCATCGCCGTGGCCATGTCGCGCATCGCCTTCGCGTTGCGGGGGTCGGGGGCGGGGCCGTCGACCGCCTGCGCCGCCGGGGGCAGGGCGGCCAGGACCAGGGACGCGCCGGCGACGGCACAGGCGAGCAGGGCCTTAGGGCTGCGGTGGACGGACATGGGAGCTCCTGGTGGTTCGGGGCCTGTCCCGGAGGGGCTTTCGTTCGTCCACCTTCGCGGCGGGGCCGCGGGCGTGCACGCGGCGGGATGCCAAACGGGGGGTCAGGAGGGGGGTCAGGAGCGGGCGGCGGCCGGGGGAGCGGCGGGTACGGCGGGTACGGCGGGGCGCGGGCGGGTGGTGCCGGGACGGCAGACGACCTTCGGGTTGAACGGCTCGAACCGCCCGGAAGGGTTCCGCTTCCACAGCCACAGGTGCAGCGAGTAGTGCACCTTCTGGCCCGCGTACCGGGCGGGCAGCGGGCCGCGGAAGGGCTGCCCGAACAGGGAGGGGCGGTCGTCGTCGGTGTCCGTGCGGCCGTCGCGGTCCACGACCATCCATTCGAGGCCGGCCAGCTTCCAGTGCCCCGCGCCGTCGCCCTCGTAGAGCAGGGCCGTGGGCTTCCTGGGGTCGGTGGAGCCGTCGTAGGCGTGGTTGAAGTGCGGGTAGCCGAGGGCACCCCCGCCTTCACCGGGGTTGACCACGCAGTACTGGTCGGGGACGTAGCCGGCGGCGACGCCCAGCCGGTGGTCGCGGTACTTCGCGGTCGCCATGAAGGTCGCCGTGAGCTGCGCGGTGGGCGTGGCCGTCGGGGTGGCGGGGGCCGCGCCGAGCGTGAGGGAGGCGGTGGCCGCGAGGGCCAGGGGTGCGAGCTTTGCGGTACGAGGGGCCATGCGAGCAGGGTCACCTCGGCCCCGGAGCCCCGCCACCCGGGCGGGGCGGGCGGAGTAGGGGGGCCGGCGCGTCCGCGGCCCCCCCTGTCCTGCCGTCAGGCGGCGGTGATGCGACCGGTGACCTCGCCGAGGCCGACGCGGGTGCCGTCGGCGCCGGGCGCCCACGCGGTGAGGGTGACGGTGTCGCCGTCCTCCAGGAACGTGCGCTTGCCGTCGGCGAGCTCGACGGCGTCACGGCCGTTCCAGGTGAGCTCCAGCAGGGAGCCGCGCTCGTCGACCTCCGGGCCGCTGACCGTGCCGGAGCCGAACACGTCACCGGTGCGCAGCGAGGCCCCGTTGACGGTCATGTGGGCCAGCTGCTGGGCGGCGGTCCAGTACATCGAGGCGAACGGCGGCCGGGCCACCTCCTGCCCGTTGATGGACACCGTGATGCGCAGGTCGAAGCCGCCGGGGCGGTCGACCTCGGAGTCGTCCAGGTAGGGCAGCAGCGGGAAGTCCCGGGCGGGCGGGGCGACGCGGGCCGCGTCCAGCGCCTCCAGGGGGGTCACCCAGGCGGAGACGGACGTCGCGAAGGACTTGCCGAGGAAGGGGCCGAGCGGCACGTACTCCCAGGCCTGGATGTCGCGCGCGGACCAGTCGTTGAGCAGGAACAGCCCGAAGACGTGCTCCTCGAAGTCGCCGAGCGCGACCGGGCGGCCCATCTGCGAGGGGGCGCCGACGACGAAGCCGACCTCGGCCTCGATGTCGAGCTTCACGGACGGCCCGAAGACCGGCGCGGGGTCGGTGGGCGCCTTGCGCTGCCCGGAGGGGCGCACCACGTCCGTGCCGGAGACCACGATCGTCCCCGACCGGCCGTGGTAACCGATGGGCAGGTGCTTCCAGTTGGGGGTGAGCGCGTCCCCGTCCGGGCGGAAGATCCGTCCGACGTTGGTGGCGTGGTGCTCGCTCGCGTAGAAGTCGACGTAGTCGGCGACCTCGTACGGCAGGTGCAGCGTGACCTCGTCGAGGGGGAGGAGGTGCGGCTCGACCGTCCCGCGGTGACCGGGGTCGGTGACCCAGGCGGTCAGCGCACGGCGCACGTCGCGCCAGGCGGTGCGGCCGGCGGCCAGCAGCGGGTTCAGCGAACCCTGGGCGAGCACCCCGGCGTACGGGGACCCGAGCGCGACGGCCACGGCCCCCGCGTCGAGCACGTACCCGCCGATGCGTACGCCGACCCGGCGGCGCTCCGGCTCCGCCGGCGTGCTGAAGACGCCGTAGGGGAGGTTGTGCGGCCCGAACGGGTCGCCCTCGGGGACATCGAGGGGGCTCTGCTGGGGCATGGGGTGCTGCCTCGCTTTCGAGGGGGTCCGGGGGTGTCCCGGCGGCTGGCTGACACGTTACGTGGCTGGTGGGGTCTGTGGGAGGCCGGATTAGGGCGCTATTCATAGGACTTGTCCAAGGGGGTCCGTATCCTTGGCCGGGTGACTTCCGCCCTCCCCTATGCCTTGATCGCCACCGACCTGGACGGGACTCTGCTGCGCGCCGGTGACACCGTCTCCGACCGCTCGTGCGCGGCGCTCGCGACGGCGCGCGCCGCCGGCGCCCGGCACATCGTCGTCACCGGGCGCCCCGTCCCACAGATCCGGCACGTCCTGGATGACCTTGGTTACTCCGGGCTCGCGGTGTGCGGGCAGGGCGCGCAGGTGTACGACGCGGCGCGCGGGGTCCTGCTGCACTCCGTCGCGATGGACCGGGGGCTGGCCGAGGTGGCGCTCGGGAAGATCGAGGCGGAGATCGGCGAGGTGTACGTGGCCGTCAACCAGGAGGGGCTGGACGCCGAGATGCTGGTGGGCCCCGGCTACCGGATGCCGCACCCGCACCTGCCGATGGTGCGGGTCCGCGGGCGCGGCGAGCTGTGGGCGTCGCCGATCAACAAGGTGCTGCTCCAGCACCCGCGGCTGGACGACGACGAGCTGACGCGGGTGGCGCGGTCGGTGGTCGGCGACCTGGTGAACGTCACCATGGCGGGGGAGCACACGGTGGAACTCCAGCCGCCGGGCGTCGACAAGGCGACGGGGCTCGCGCGGGCGGCGTCGCTCCTGGAGGTCGCGGCGGAGTCGACGATCGCCTTCGGCGACATGCCGAACGACATCCCGATGTTCGTGTGGGCCGCCCACGGGGTGGCCATGGCCAACGCCCACCGCGAACTGGTCGCCGTCGCCGACGAGGTCACCCTCTCGAACGAGGCGGACGGCATCGCGACCGTCCTGGAGCGGCTGTTCCCGGTCTAGGGGCCTCAGCCCGCCGCGCGGGGGAGGCGGCGTTGCCAGGTGCGGTGGAAGAGGACCTCGTCGCCCTCGCGGCAGACGACCTCGTTCACCGTCAGGAAGCCGCCCTCGTCGCAGGAGATCTCCGACCGGGTCTCCACCCGCGCGTCCCAGCCCTCCTCCGGCCGGTGCAGGCGGATCCGCCATTCGGAGCGGGTGCGGGCGGAGAGGGGGTCCGCCTGCTGGATCTCGTAGACCTCCGCCGCGTCCTCCTCGTACTCCAGCCCGTCCGGGTACACCCGCGTCCCCCCGTACCGGGGGTCCACCTCCAGCCGCCACACCCCGCGCGCGACGTCCCGTACGACGAGCCGTTGCGGACGCGGCGCGTCCAGCGTCTCCGGGTGCACCACCCCCAGCGGCTCGGCCTGCTCCGGCGGCTCGAAGGCGATCCCCGCGTCGAGGGGGGAGGCCGAGCCGCGGACGGGGAGTTCCAGGGTGCTGCCCTCGGGGTCCAGGGTCCAGCCGGCCTCCGAGCCGGCCCGGGGCCAGATCCAGGGCCAGTACGCGGAGGACAGCGCGAGCCGGATCCGGTGCCCTGGCGCGAAGGAGTGGCCGATGCCGCCCAGCTCGAAGGTGACGTCCTCGTACGCACCCTTCCGCCACGGCACCGCCCGCTCCCGGCCGTGGCGGGCCGACAGGTTCAGGGCCCCGCGCGTGACCAGGGTCGAGGCCCCGTCCGGGGCGACGTCGCAGAGCCGGGCCACGACCTGCCCGTACGGGACGTCCATCCGCAGCCGCAGGGTGACCGAGGGCCGGCCCAGGATCTCCACGGGCTCGCCGTCGGCCACCGGGAACTCGAAGCAGGCCGACTTCGCGTCCTCCTCCCGCTGGTCCGGGGGCAGGTCGGCGTCGTTGCCGACGGGGAGGAAGCGCCCGGCGTCCAGCCCGGTGTGCTGCGGCGAGGCGACGGTCACGGGCGCGCCCTGGAGCCCGTACGAGACGGGGACGACCGTGGGGGAGGGCCAGGCCTTCTCGCCGGCCCAGCGGCCCGGGAGCTCCTCGTAGGTCGTCGCCGGGCGGTGCGCGCCGCTGATCCACGCGCGCAGCAGGGGCTCGTCCATCACCCCGTTGTCGGCGCCCTTGAGCCAGTGGTCCCACCAGCGCAGGGTCTCCTGCAGGAAGCCGATCGCCGGCCCCGGGGGCAGTCCCCGGTCGGGGTACTGGTGCGACCAGGGGCCGATCAGGCCGCGCACGCGGGACGCGGGCAGGCGGGAGACCAGCCGCAGCACCGTGTCCCGGTAGGGGTCGTGCCAGCCGCCGACGGCGAGGACGGCCGCGCGGATCGCCCCGTAGTCCTCACAGACGCTGCCGTGGCGCCAGTAGGCGTCCCGGGTCTGGTGCGAGAGCCAGGTGTGGACGAGCGGCTCGACGCCCTCCAGCCGGTCCAGCCACATCTGCCGCCAGCCGTCGCCGGCGTAGCGGGGGTCCGGCGGGCGGGAGGCGAAGGCCAGCGTGGTGGCGGCCCAGGCGTGCGTGTCGGCGGCCAGGACCGACCCGCCCATGTAGTGGACGTCGTTGTCGTAGCGGTCGTCCGTGGAGCAGACGGTGACGACGGCCTTCAGTGCCCGTGGCGCGAGGGCGGCGATCTGGAGGCTGTTGGAGCCGCCCCAGGAGATCCCGAACATCCCCACCGCGCCGGTGCACCACGGCCGGGCCGCCAGCCACTCCACCACCGCGACGCCGTCGGCGAGTTCCCGCGCGTCGTACTCGTCGCCGGGCCGGCCGCCGCTGCAGCCGTGGCCGCGCACGTCCACGCGCACGGAGGCGTAGCCGTGCCCGGCGTACCAGGGGTGGCGCTGGCGGTCGCGGGGCGCGGTCCCGTCGGTGAGCCGGTACGGGAGGTACTCCAGCAGGGCCGGCACGGGCTCGTCCGTGACCGGGCGCCAGACGCGGGCGTACAGCTCCACGCCGTCGGGCATCGGGATCCGGACGTCCTCGTGGGCGGTGGCGTACGGGAAGTCGGTACGGATGGTCATCGGGTTCCTTCACCGGCCCCTCGGTGGACGGGATGCGTGGTGCGGCGCAGCCAGGGGGACGCGTGGCCGTACGCCCTGACCGCCTGGCCCCGGATGCCGTCGGCGAGGGCCGGGGAGAGGAACCACGGGGCCGTCGTCAACCAGCCGATACCCGCCATGAGGGTGGCGAGTGCGGGGGTGATGCCCGCGTCGTGGGCCGGTGCCGGCGCGGATCGGGCCGGGGCCGCCGCGCGGGGCCGTGTCCGCGAGGGAGAGGACGAGGACGGCCCGCGGGCCCAGGCCCCTGGGGTGCTCGGGGCAGGCGTGGTCGTCGGAGGGCGGCGGCTGGTCCGCCACGGGCTCCGCGGGCTCGTCGCTATCGGTGGCAGTTCTGGGCAAAACGGATTCTCCGGTTTTCTCGTCTCTCATCGAACATACCGGTGCAGATCAGACTGCGCGTGTGCGGCAACCGGACAGCCGCTCTCGGTGATCGAAAACAGACCGGATACGCTGGCTTGAGTGATGGCAGCGACACATCGACAATCCAGGTGATCGTCAGCGTGATCGTCAGCAGACAGGAGTACCCCTCGTGACCGTCGTCGGGCCGTTCGGACTGAGCGTGCGGGACCAGGCTCTTGAGACCGATGTCCAGGCCGGACTGGCCGCCGTCGAGGCGGGTCTGCTGGAGGCCACCAAGAGCGAAGTCCCCTTCATCACCGAGGCCGCGCAGCATCTGGTGCGCGCCGGGGGCAAGCGGTTCAGGCCGCTGCTGGTGATGCTGGCCTCCCGCTTCGGTGACCCCTACGCGCCCGGCATCGTGCCGTCCGCGGTGGTCGTGGAGCTCACGCACCTGGCCACGCTCTACCACGACGACGTCATGGACGAGGCGGACGTGCGCCGCGGGGTGGAGAGCGCCAACACCCGCTGGGGCAACTCCGTGGCGGTCCTGACGGGTGACTTCCTGTTCGCCCGTGCGTCGCACATCCTCGCGGACCTCGGGCCGGAGGCCGTGCGCGTCCAGGCCGAGGCCTTCGAGCGGCTCGTGACGGGCCAGATCCTGGAGACGGCCGGTCCGCGCGACGGCCGCGACCCGGTCGCCCACTACCTGGACGTCATCGCCGGCAAGACCGGCTCGCTGATCGCCGTGTCCGGCCGCTTCGGCGCGCTGATGTCCGGCGCCGACGAGTCCGTCGTCGACATCCTGACCCAGTACGGCGAGCGCCTCGGCACCGCCTTCCAGCTCGCCGACGACGTCCTCGACATCGCCTCCGACTCGCACGAGTCGGGCAAGACCCCCGGCACCGACCTGCGCGAGGGCATCCCGACCCTGCCCGTGCTGCGGCTGCGCGAGATGGCCGAGCGGGACCGGCGCCCCGAGGACCTGGAGCTCGTCGCCCTGCTGGACGGGGACCTCACCGACGACGCCCGGCACGCGGAGGTCCTCGCCCGGCTGCGGGTGCACCCCGCGCTGGAGCAGGCCCGCCGCGACACCGTCCAGTACGCGGAGGACGCGCGCGCCACGCTGGCCCCGCTGCCGGAGTGCTTCGCGAAGTCGGCGCTGGAAGAGCTGTGCGACGCGGTGGTCCACCGCGCGGGCTGATCCTTCGCGTACCGCTTGTGGAACGGGCCCCTCCGCCTGCGACCCCTACGGGTCCTGGTGTAGGGGCCCTTCCCGTGTCATCCCACGGTCGTACGCGGAGTTGATTCCGGGGACTGACGTCCCCGACCCCCCGATTTGGTCAGATGGAGTCATCGAACCCCACCGGATCGGGTGAGCGCGGCGCCACGGGGCCGCCGCCGAATACACAGAGGGCAGGGCATTCAGATGGCAGCGAACACGAAGACCTCGCGCAAGGCCGCCCGGTACGCCGTACCGGTAGCCGTGGCGGGTGTCGCGGCGGCAACCGTCGCGATGGTCCCGGCCTTCGCAAACGCCGGGGGCCCGGACCTGCCCAAGGTGACGGCGCAGCAGCTGATCGAGAAGGTCGCGGCCTCCGACGTGCAGCAGCTCTCCGGCACCGCCAAGATCACCACCGACCTCGGCCTGCCGAAGATCGCCTCCGGGCTGCTGGGCGGCGGCGGGGTCGCGGGCGGCTCCGCCGACCCCGAGGACAAGATCGCCCAGCTGGCGAACGGCACGCACACCTTCCGCGTCGCGGCCGACGGCCCCGACCGCCAGAAGCTGACCTTCCTCGACGGCAAGGACGAGTACACCCTCGTCCACAACGGCCAGGACGTCTGGGGCTACGACTCCAAGTCCAACGAGGTCTTCCACGACAAGGACGCCCAGAACGCCGGCCAGGACCACAAGAAGACCGCCGAGCGCCTCCCCGCCTCCCCGCAGGAGCTGGCGCAGGAGGTCCTCAAGTCCGCCGGCCCCACCACCGACATCAGCGTCGGCGACACCGCCCAGGTCGCCGGCCGCGACGCCTACCAGCTGGTCCTCAAGCCCAAGCAGAGCGGCTCCACCGTCGCCTCCGTGCAGATCGCGGTCGACGCGAAGAACGGCGTGCCGCTGCGCATCCAGCTGCTGTCCAGCCAGGGCGGCAAGCCGATCGTCGACGCGGGCTTCACCCAGGTGGACTTCGCCAAGCCGGCCGCCGACGCCTTCACCTTCACCCCGCCGAAGGGCGCCAAGGTCACCGAGGGCACCGAGCACGGCAAGGACGGCAAGGGCGGCAAGGACGGCAAGCCGTTCAAGGCGCTGGAGTCCTTCCCCGGCCTCGGCGACCTGGCCGGCGGCGCGGGCGGCAAGGGCGACGTCAAGGTCCTCGGCGAGGGCTGGTCCGCGGTGGCGCGCATCGACAGCGGCGCCGGCCGGGCCGGCACCTCCCTCAAGGACCTGGAGAACGACAAGAACGCCCCCAAGGAGGCCAAGCAGTTCCTGAACTCCCTCGGCGACAAGGTCACCGGGAAGTTCGGCGAGGGCCGCGTCTTCTCCACCCGCCTGGTCAACGCGCTGATCACGGACGACGGCAAGGTCTACGTCGGCGCGGTCACCAAGGACCAGCTGGTCAAGACGGCCGACTCCGCCAAGTAGCGGCCACGCCGCCACGGCACCACCACGGCGCAAGGGTGGCCCGGGACCTGTGTCCCGGGCCACCCTTGTGCCGTTCCCCTCCTGTGTACAGCGCTCCCGCTGTACGGTGATGGACATGTCGAGACACGTCACCATCCGCCTGGACGAAGAGTTCCATGAACGCCTCAAGGCGCGCGCGGCGGCGCTGGGGACGACGGTCACCGCGCTCATCACCGAGGTCACCGAACGCGAACTCGACGAGGACCGCAAGAGGTTCCTCAGCGGCATAGAGGAGTTCGCCGACCACTGGGGCTACTTCCAGGAGCGGTTCGGCAATTGAAGATCACCATGGAGTGGGCCTGGACCGCGCTGGCCCACCATCTGCCGTCGGACCCCGCCGTGTGGGACCCCTCCGGGGTGGCCGCCGCCGTCGCCCGCCACCAGAACGACCTGGTCATGGTCCCGGAGCAGCCCGCTCCCGACACCGCCTGGCGGGCCGCCGCCTTCCTGCACACGCTCGCCGTCTGCCCCGCGCTGGAATCCCCGATGAACGAGTTCTACGCGGCTGCCGCCACCCGCTCGTACCTGCGGGTGGCCGGCGCGAAGCAGCTGCCCTCGCCCGAGGAGCTCGGCGACCTCGTGGAAGCCGCGAAGCTGGGCCGCGCCGACGTGGCCGCGGTCGCCCAGGAGCTGCGCGCCCGCATCCAGGAGCCCCTGTCCGCCTCGCTACGCCCCGGCGCGGAGGACGCGTAGCACCATCGGGGCCTCGTCGGGGTGCAGCCGCAGCTCGGTGGCACCGTCCCCGGAGCGGAAGGCGACGCTGAGCTCGTCGGCGGAGACGGGCTCCAGGGGCGGGAAGCCGGCCGGCAGGGCCGCCGGAGCGCCCTTGGCGGACCAGCGGACGGGGCCGGCCGCGCCGCCCGGCGGCAGCTCCAGGTGCCCCTCGCGCCACCGGCCGCCGGTGAGCGCGCGGTCCCGCAGGTCGCAGGGGACGCGGACGGCGACGCCCCGGGCGTGGTCCGCGAGACGGCGCCGCCGCCGCCGTCCGCGCACCAGGAGTGCGGGGTTGACGGCGGCGGCGGCCTGCGCGAGCAGGGCGAACAGGGCGGCGATCAGCTCCGGCATGATCCGATCAGATCACGCCGGAGCCCTAGAGGTCTAGACCATCCTGGGTTCAGGCGGACGGCCCGTTCGCGGTCAGAAGGTGATCTTCCAGCTGTTGATGTAGCCCACGTCCTGCGCGGCCACGTCCTTGACCTGGAGCTTCCAGACGCCGTTGGCGACCTCGCTGGAGGCGTTCACCGTGTAGCTGGTGACCAGGTTGTCGGCGGAGTCCGAGCTGGAGTTCTTCAGCCGGTACGCCGTGCCGTCCGGGGCGATCAGGTCGATCACCAGGTCGCCGCGGTAGGTGTGGACGATGTTCACGTCGACCTTGGTGGTGGCCGGCGCGTTGCCCGTGACGCCCGAGACCGTGATCGGCGAGGTCACCGCGGCACCGGGGGAGTCCGGGATGTTCACGTCCGCCGTGTTCTCGAAGGACGGGCCCGGCGGGACCGGGGTGGCCGCCCCGAGGTTCCAGACCGCGTAGGCGATGGCGTCGGCGTTGCGGTCCAGGGCGGTGTCGTTGATGTTCGCCGTGGTGTCGCAGGACGAGTGGTAGCAGCGGTCGAAGGCCTGGCCGGAGGTACCGCCCCACTTCTGGGCCTGGGCCGCCGTCTTGGTGTAGTCGGCGCCGGAGAACAGGCCGCCGACCGGGATCCCGGCGTTCTTGAACGGCGCGTGGTCGGAGCGGCCGTCGCCCTCGGTCTCGATCTCGGTGGGGATGCCGAGGCCCGCGTAGTAGTTCTTGAAGGTCTGCTCGATCGTCGGGTCGTCGTCGTAGACGAAGTAGCCCGGGTTCGGCGAGCCGATCATGTCGAAGTTCAGGTAGCCGGAGATCTTCGCCTTCTCGGCCGCCGGCAGGCTGTTCACGTAGTACTTCGAACCGACCAGACCCAGCTCCTCCGCGCCCCACCAGCCGAAGCGCAGGTGCTTGGTCGGCTGGAGGTTGGCGCGGGACACCGCGAGCGCGGTCTCCAGGACGGCCGCCGAGCCGGAGCCGTTGTCGTTGATGCCCGGGCCCGAGGTCACCGAGTCCAGGTGGGAACCGGACATCAGGACCGAGTTCGGGTCGCCGCCCGGCCAGTCGGCTATCAGGTTGTAGCCGGTCGCGCCGCTGGAGGTGAAGGTCTGCAGGCTGGTGGTGAAGCCCGCCGCGTCCAGCTTGGCCTTCACGTAGTCGATCGATGCCTTGTAGCCGGCCCGGCCGTGGGCGCGGTTGCCGCCGTTGTTGGTGGCGATGGTCTGGAACTGGGCCAGGTGCGCCTTGACGTTGGCCAGCGGGATGTCCGGCGGGGTGGGCGCCGCGGTGACGGCCGTGGGCGCCGCGAGCGCGGCGGGAGAGGTGGCGGCCAGCAGCCCCGCGACCGCGATGGCGGTCGCGGCGGCAAGACGCCGGGAGACGGACAGGCTCATGTGGGGGCTCCGGGATTCCGTGGGGATGATCCGTTGGGGATGAGACGGAACGTGCGGGAATCGTGCAGGTGAGCGTGGTGCGTCAGTGCGAGCCTGATGTTCAGCGAGAGTGTGACTGCCCGTCAAGACCACAATCCGGTCAGGGTCGTTCGGAAAACGGACGATCCCCGGTACGGGTGTTCCGTACCGGGGACCGTGTGGTGTATCGCTGTGCGGTTACGCGGGTTCGCGGCTCGGCGCCGGGTCCGTACCGGCCACGGCCGGAGCCCCCGCGGTGCCGGCACCGGTGCCGGCGTCCGATGCGGAAGCGGACGCGGCCCCGGCCGCCGCCGAGGCGGAGGCCTCGGCGAGCAGGGCCCGCGAGCGCCGCGCGGTCCGCAGCGCGTCCCAGGTGAGCAGCACCAGCGCGGCCCAGACCAGGGAGAAGCCGGCCCACCGCTCCGGCGGCATCGCCTCGTGGAAGTAGACGACCCCGAGCGCGAACTGGAACACCGGCGCCAGGTACTGGAGCAGACCCAGCGTGGACAGCGGCACCCGGATCGCGGCCGCCCCGAAGCAGACCAGCGGGATCGCGGTCACCAGCCCGGTCGCGGCCAGCAGCGCCGAGTGCCCGAGCCCTTCTGCGGCGAAGGTGGACCGTCCCTGGACCCCCAGCCACACCAGGTAGCCCAGGGCGGGCAGGAACTGCAGGGCCGTCTCGGCGGCCAGCGACTCCAGCCCGCCCATGTCCAGCTTCTTCTTGATCAGCCCGTAGGCGGCGAAGGAGAAGGCCAGCGTGAGCGAGATCCACGGCAGCCGCCCGTAGCCGACGGACAGTACCAGCACGGCGGCGAAGCCGATCCCCACCGCCGCCCACTGGGCCCGGCGCAGCCGCTCGCCCAGCACCAGGACGCCGATGGCGATGGTGACCAGCGGGTTGATGAAGTACCCGAGGCTGGCCTCGACGACCTGGCCGTTGTTGACCGCCCAGATGTACAGGCCCCAGTTCACGCTGATCACGGCCGCCGCCAGGGCCGTCAGCCCGAGCTTGCGCGGCTGCCGGACGATCTCGGCGATCCAGCTCCAGCGGCGCAGCGCGAGGAGCGCGACGCCGACCACGGCCAGCGACCAGACCATGCGGTGGGCGAGGATCTCGATCGCCCCGGAGGGCTTGAGCAGGGGCCAGAAGAGGGGGACGAGCCCCCACATCCCGTACGCGCCGAATCCGTAGAGCAAACCCGTGCGCTGCTCGTTCTCCGCCTTCACGGGCCCTCCAGTGCGACTTCCGGCCAATCTCACAACCTCACGACGGTATCGCCGTGAGGCGCCGATGTCATGCCCGTTCCAGGGAGATACTCATGACACCGCGGGGCCGGAGGACCGGAATCAGGCCAGGGCGGCGGCGATGGCCTGGGCCACCGGCGTCGTCGGGCGCCCGATCAGGCGCGCCAGGTCACCGCTGGTCCCCGCCAGCCGGCCGCGCGAGATCGCCGCGTCCACGTCCACGAGGATCTCCGCGAAGGGCGCGGGCACCCCGGCGCCGGTAAGCACCGTCAGGTGCGCCTCGGGCTCGACGGCGGCGTACGCGACCTCGCGGCCGGACTGCCGCGCCACCTCGTCGGCGTACTCGGCCAGGCTCCAGGCGGTGTCCCCGGACAGCTCGTAGACCTTGCCCAGGTGGCCCTCGCCGGTCAGCACCGCCGCGGCGGCCGCCGCGTAGTCGGCCCGCGCCGCCGAGGCGATCCGGCCCTCGCCCGCGCTGCCGACGACCGCGCCGTGCTCCAGGACGGCGGGCAGGTGGGCGGTGTAGTTCTCGTGGTACCAGCCGTTGCGCAGGAAGGTGTGGGGGAGCCCGGAGTCGAGGATCGCCTGCTCGGTGGCCTTGTGCTCGGCGGCCAGCTCGAAGTCGGCCTCGGGCCCGCCGAGGATGCCGGTGTAGGCCAGCTGGGCGACCCCGGCGGCTGCGGCGGCCTTGACCACGGCGGTGTGCTGCGGGACGCGCCGCCCGACCTCGCTGCCGGAGATCAGCAGGACCCGGTCCCCGGCCCGGAAGGCGCCGGCGAGGGCGGCGGGGTCGTCGTAGTCGGCGATCCGTACGTCGATGCCGCGCGCGGCGAGGTCGGCGGCCTTCTCCGCGCTGCGGACGACCACGGCCAGCTCGGTGGCCGGGACCCGGCGCAGCAGCTCCTCGACGACGAGGCGGCCGAGGGATCCGGTGGCTCCGGTGACGACGATGCTCATGATGCGCTCCTGGTGCGTGGGGTGGGGGATGCCGCGGTCCTTCGCGGGATGACACCAGCGTATGGAGAGCGCTAACTATTCGTAAGTACCCACTTCAAAGTAAGGTACTGGTATGGAAGTAAGCGTCAAAGCCCCCATGTGCCCGTCGCGCGGGATCCTGGAGCACGTCACCAGCCGCTGGGGCGTATTGGTCCTCGCCGCCCTGGTGGAGCGCCCGTACCGGTTCAGCGAGCTGCGCCGCGAGGTGGGCGGGGTCAGCGAGAAGATGCTGGCCCAGACCCTCCGGACGCTGGAGCGCGACGGCTTCCTGCTCCGCCACGCGCACCCGGTGATCCCGCCGCACGTGGACTACTCCCTGACGGAACTGGGCCGCGAGGCCGCCGAGCAGGTGTGGGCCCTGGCCCGCTGGACGGAACGCCGCACCGGCGAGGTGCAGCGGGCCCGCGAGGCGTACGACGGAGCCCGGACCCCGTAGCGGGGTCCGGGCTCGCCCGTGCCGGGGCCGGCGCCTCAGCCGATCACGGTCCAGGTGTCGGAGCCGGCCAGCAGGGTCGCCAGGTCGCCCTTGCCGCGCTGGTCGACGGCCGTGTCGAGCTGGTCGGCCATGAGGGTGTCGTAGACGGGCCGGGTCACGCTCCGGAAGACGCCGATGGGCGTCTGGTGGAGGGTGTCGGGGTCGGCGAGGCGGGAGAGCGCGAAGGCGGTCGTGGGAGTGGCCGCGTGGGCGTCGTGGACCAGGATCCGGTTCTCGTTGGCCGCGGTGACCTCGACGACTTCGAGGTCGCCGGTGCGCTCGTCGCGGACGACCGCCTTGTTGCCGTCGGCGCCGAAGCGGATGGGCCGGCCGTGTTCGAGGCGGATGACGGCCTCGCGGGCCTGTTCCTGGTCCTTGAGGGCGTCGAAGGCGCCGTCGTTGAAGATGTTGCAGTTCTGGTAGATCTCGACGAGGGCGGTGCCGGGGTGGTCGGCTGCCTGCCGCAGGACCTCGGTGAGGTGTTTGCGGTCGGAGTCCAGGGTGCGGGCGACGAAGGAGGCCTCGGCTCCCAGGGCGAGGGAGACGGGGTTGAAGGGGGCGTCGAGGGAGCCCATCGGCGTGGACTTGGTGATCTTGCCGAGTTCGGAGGTGGGGGAGTACTGGCCCTTGGTGAGGCCGTAGATCCGGTTGTTGAAAAGCAGGATCTTGAGGTTGACGTTGCGGCGCAGGGCGTGGATGAGGTGGTTGCCGCCGATGGAGAGGGCGTCGCCGTCGCCGGTGACGACCCAGACGGACAGGTCGCGGCGGGAGGTCGCCAGGCCGGTGGCGATGGCGGGGGCGCGGCCGTGGATGGAGTGCATCCCGTAGGTGTTCATGTAGTACGGGAAGCGGGAGGAGCAGCCGATGCCGGAGACGAAGACGATGTTCTCCTTGGCGAGGCCGAGCTCGGGCATGAAGCCCTGGACGGCGGCCAGGACCGCGTAGTCCCCGCAGCCCGGACACCAGCGGACCTCCTGGTCCGACTTGAAGTCCTTCATCGACTGCTTGGCCTCGGCCTTGGGGACCAGGGAGAGCAGGGTGGGCGCCTCAGTCATTGATGGCCTCCTCGAGAACCTTCGCGAGCTGCTCCGCCTTGAAGGGCATTCCGTTGACCTGGTTGTACGACTGGGCGTCGACCAGGTACTTCGCCCGGATCAGGGTGGCCAGCTGCCCGAGGTTCATCTCCGGCACCACCACCTTGTCGTAGCGCTTCAGGACCTCTCCGAGATTCCTCGGGAAGGGGTTGAGATGGCGCAGGTGGGCCTGCGCGACGGGGGCGCCGGCGGCGCGCAGCCGGCGGACGGCGGCGGTGACGGGGCCGTAGGTGGAGCCCCAGCCCAGGACGAGGGTGCGGGCGCCGTCCGGGTCGTCGACCTCCAGGTCGGGCACCACGATGCCGTCGATCTTCGCCTGGCGGGTGCGGACCATGAAGTCGTGGTTGGCCGGGTCGTAGCTGATGTTGCCCGTGCCGTCCTGCTTCTCGATCCCGCCGATCCGGTGCTCCAGCCCCGGCGTGCCCGGGACCGCCCAGGGGCGGGCCAGCGTCTGCGGGTCCCGCTTGTACGGCCAGAACACCTCGGTGCCGTCCGCGAGGGTGTGGTTGGCCGCCGTCGCGAACCGGACCCTCAGGTCGGGAAGGTCGGCCACGTCCGGGATCCGCCACGGCTCGGAGCCGTTGGCGAGGTAGCCGTCGGAGAGCAGGAAGACCGGCGTCCGGTACGTCAGCGCGATCCGCGCCGCGTCCAGCGCCGCGTCGAAGCAGTCCGCCGGGGTGCGCGGGGCGACGATGGGGACGGGGGCCTCGCCGTTGCGGCCGTACATCGCCTGGAGGAGGTCCGCCTGCTCGGTCTTGGTCGGCAGCCCGGTCGACGGGCCGCCGCGCTGGATGTCCACGACCAGCAGCGGCAGCTCCAGGGAGACGGCGAGCCCGATGGTCTCGGACTTCAGCGCCACGCCGGGCCCGGAGGTCGTCGTCACGCCGAGCGCGCCGCCGAAGGCCGCGCCGAGGGCGGCGCCGATGCCGGCGATCTCGTCCTCGGCCTGGAAGGTCCGTACGCCGAAGTTCTTGTGCCGGCTCAGCTCGTGCAGGATGTCGGAGGCCGGGGTGATCGGGTAGGAGCCGAGGTAGAGCGGCAGATCGGCCTGCCGGGCCGCCGCGATCAGGCCGTAGGAGAGCGCCAGGTTCCCGGAGATGTTGCGGTAGGTGCCGGTCGGGAAGGCCTGGGTGGCCGGGGCGACCTCGTAGGAGACGGCGAAGTCCTCGGTGGTCTCGCCGAAGTTCCACCCGGCGCGGAAGGCGACGATGTTCGCCTCCGCGATGTCGGGCTTCTTCGCGAACTTCTGCCGCAGGAAGTTCTCGGTGCCCTCGGTCGGCCGGTGGTACATCCAGCTCAGCAGCCCCAGCGCGAACATGTTCTTGCTGCGCTCGGCCTCCTTGCGGGAGAGCCCGAAGTCCTTGAGGGCCTCCACCGTCAGGGTGGTCAGCGGTACCGGGTGGATGTTGTACGCGGAGAGGGAGCCGTCCTCCAGCGGGGAGGTCTCGTAGCCGACCTTGGCCATGGGGCGCTTGGTGAACTCGTCGGTGTTGACGATGATCTCCGCGCCGCGCGGCACGTCCGCGATGTTGGCCTTCAGGGCCGCCGGATTCATCGCGACCAGCACGTTCGGCGCGTCGCCCGGGGTGAGGATGTCGTGGTCCGCGAAATGCAGCTGGAACGACGACACACCCGGCAGGGTCCCGGCGGGGGCCCGGATCTCGGCGGGGAAGTTCGGCAGCGTCGAGAGGTCGTTGCCGAAGGACGCCGTCTCCGAGGTGAAACGGTCACCCGTCAGCTGCATACCGTCACCCGAGTCACCCGCGAAGCGGATGATCACCCGGTCGACGCGGCGGATCTCCTTGCCGGCTCCATGGGGCGCAGCCGCGGTGCGCTGCTCCCCGATGGACCCGCCGGCCCCGTCGGCCTGCTCGGCCGGGCTACTGACCTGGCTGGTCACTGAACTGGACCTCCTTCGAGGCGGGGCGCTCGTTCCCAGGACCAACCCTACGTCCGTGAGGTCGTCAGGCCCTGGGGTCGCCCGCATTCTGGACCGCCCCTCAAGGGGCGGTCTGTCCGACAGACGTCGTGCACAACTCGAAATCTTCCAAATCACCCGGCGGTCGCCGTGGCGCACCGGAACGGCGCACCCTTCCTGACGCATTGTCAGTTAATCAAGACCTCAGATAGGTGAGGACCGCCAGTACACGCCGGTGATCCCCGTCACTCGGGGACAGACCCAGCTTCATGAAGATATTGCTGACGTGCTTCTCGACCGCCCCGTCACTGACCACGAGCTGCTTGGCCACAGCGGAATTCGTGCGTCCTTCAGCCATCAGGCCCAGCACCTCGCGCTCGCGCGGGGTCAGACCGGCGAGGACGTCCTGCTTGCGGCTGCGTCCGAGCAGCTGCGCCACGACCTCGGGGTCCAGCGCCGTCCCACCCCGCGCGACGCGGACGACGGCGTCGAGGAACTCCCGCACTTCGGCTACCCGGTCCTTCAGCAGATAGCCCACCCCGGTGCTGGAACCGGCCAGCAGTTCGGTGGCGTACTGCTCCTCCACGTACTGCGACAGCACCAGCACGCCGATGCCGGGGTAGTCCCGGCGCAGCCGCACGGCGGCCCGTACGCCCTCGTCGGTGTGCGTCGGCGGCATCCGCACGTCGGCCACCACCACGTCGGGCAGCGCCCCCTCGGCCGCGAGGTCCGCCACCGTCTTGATCAGGGCTTCCGCGTCCCCGACGCCGGCCACGACGTCATGCCCCCGGTCGGTCAGCAGCCGGGTCAGGCCCTCACGGAGCAGCACTGAATCCTCGGCGATGACGACCCGCACCCTGTCTTCCACGTTCTCGCAGCTCCCGCGTCCACTCGTCGACCCACTTGGCAGAGCCAAGCATCCCAGCCGAACGGGCACCGGGGGGCGGATCCCAGCCAAGGCCGGAAGACATGACCGAATCAAGCCCGGCGGACGCGTATGGGGGACGGGCTGGGGCCCTAAGGGGGTCGGATCCGGCCCATCTCAGCCCCGCCGGCGTTTGAGGCGCGGGGGTCTGGGGGCGAGCCCCCAGAAGCGGGTCCGGGCGGAGCCCGGGGAACGGAGGAAGGGCGGGTAGGGGACCGGCCCCGCGCAGAGGCCCACCCACCCGCACCGGCCCCGCACCCGCCCCACCCCCACGGGCTACGCGCGGGAGCGCCACGGCAGCTCCGCCGTGACCACCGTCCCCTCCCCCTCGGGAGAATCCACCACGAACACCCCGTCCACCGCATCCAGCCGCTCCGCGAGCCCCGCCAGCCCACTCCCGCCGGAGGCATCCGCTCCGCCCCGCCCGTCGTCCGCGACGCGCAGCAGCAGCCGGTTCCCGGACCGCCACACCTCGACGCTCGCGCCCCGCGCCGTCGCCCCGGCGTGCTTGCTGACGTTCTGCAGCAGCTCCGACACGGTGAAGTACGCGATCCCCTCGATCGCCTCGGCCGGCCGCTCCGTCAGATCCACCTCCACCCGCACCGGCACCGCGCACCGCGACGCCACCGACGACAGCGCCGCGTCCAGCCCCCGGTCGGTCAGCACCGCCGGGTGGATCCCGCGCGCGAGGTCCCGCAGCTCCCGGAGGGCGATCTTCACCTCGCCGTGCGCCTCGTCCACCATCCGGGCCGCGGCCTGCGGATCCTCGGCCAGCTTCTCCTTCGCCAGGCCCAGGTCCATGGCCAGCGCCACCAGCCGGGCCTGCGCCCCGTCGTGCAGGTCGCGTTCGATGCGCCGCAGGTCGGCGGCCGCCGTGTCCACGACCGCTCCGCGGTCGGACTCCAGCTCCATGACCCGGTCGTCCAGCCGGGACCGGCCGAGCAGCCCGCTGACCAGCACCCGGTCGGCGGTGGTCAGCGCCCGCAGCACCCACGGGGTGGTCAGCGTCAGGCCCAGCCCGATGACGAACGCGCCGATGATCGTCGCGGGGGAGTCCAGGTAGAAGGCGTAGTCGTCGTTCTGGAGGACCGGCAAGCCCGGCAGGTCGGTGAAGGCCGGGAAGGTCCAGAACCACAGGGGGTACAGCAGCAGGCTCCAGCCGGTGGTCCACAGCACGAGCGCCGTCGAGAAGGCGAACACCGCCCAGGGCAGGTGCACCACGGAGTACAGCACGTGGCGCCAGGCACTGCCGCTCTTGAGCAGCGCCCCGAGCCGGGCCACCGCCCCGCCCTTCGCGGCCCGGACCGGCGCCGGATCGGCGAGCGGCACGCGCAGCATCCCGCGCACCCGGGCCCGCTCCACCCGCCCGAAGCCCCGGCACATGGCCAGCACCCCGGCCAGCACCGGCACCCCGACGAACGTCACGAGCAGCCCGGCGCCGATGGACACCCCGGTGACGGCGAGCGAGAAGTACAGGGTGCTGAGCGGCAGGCCCACCAGCAGGTACGCGAACTCGCGCCAGGTCTGCGCCGCCACCGGAGCCCGCAGCACCGCCCGGCCGATGCCCTTGCCGTTGCCCATGATCCCGCCCGCCCTTCAGCTCATCCCTTGACCCCTCAACCCTGCCGCCGCCCCCTCTGCCCGAACCATGCGGCAGGTCACCGTCTCCGCGGGGGGATAACCCCACCCCTCCAGCCCGCCGGCGTTTGAGGCGCGGGTCCGGGCAGAGCCCGGGGAACGGAGGAAGGGCGGGTAGGGGACCCGGCCCCGCGCAGCGGCCCCGCACCCCCACCCGCCCCGGACCCGGCAGGGCTACCCGCGGGAGCGCCACGGCAGCTCCGCCGTGACCACCGTCCCCTCCCCCTCGGGGGAGTGCACCGCGAACACCCCGTCCACCGCCCGCAGCCGCTCCGCGAGCCCCGCCAGCCCACTCCCCCCGGAGGCCCCCGCTCCGCCCCGCCCGTCGTCCGCGACCCGCAACAGCAGCCGGTTCCCCGACCGCCACACCTCGACACTCGCGCCCCGCGCCGTCGCCCCGGCGTGCTTGCTGACGTTCTGCAGCAGCTCCGACACGGTGAAGTACGCGATCCCCTCGATCGCCTCGGCCGGCCGCTCCGCGAGGTCCACGTGCACCTTCACCGGCACCAGGCACCGCGAGGCCACCGACGACAGCGCCGCGTCCAGCCCCCGGTCGGTCAGCACCGCCGGGTGGATGCCCCGCGCGAGGTCCCGCAGCTCCTGGAGCGCCAGCTTCACCTCGCCGTGCGCCTCGTCGACCATCGCCGCCGCGCCCTCCGGGTCCTCCAGCAGCTTCTCCTTCGCCAGACCGAGCCCCATGGCCAGCGCCACCAGCCGGGCCTGCGCCCCGTCGTGCAGGTCGCGTTCGATGCGCCGCAGGTCGGCGGCCGCCGTGTCCACGACGACCCCGCGCCCCGACTCCAGCTCCGCGATGCGCCGCTCCAGCTCGTCGGAGGGCGACAGCAGGCCCCGTACGGCCGCGCGGTCCACGTTGGTCAGGCCGCGCACCACGTACGGCAGTACCGGCCAGAGCACGAACAGGCCGGTCAGCGCGATACTGAAGGTCAGCACTCCCCACGGCAGCCGGACCAGCTCGTACAGCACGGTCCGCCAGCCCACCGGGTCCTTGACCCCGGCCCACAGCCAGGCGAAGAACCCGCCGGCCCGCCCCGGTATCGGCAGCGGGGTCGGCTCGTCCACCCGTACACCGAGCAGGGCCCGCGCCCGGACGCGTTCGAGTTTTCCGAGCTGCCGGGACCCGAGCAGACCGCAGGCGAGCAGCGGCAGTCCGATCGCGGTCACGGACAGACCGCCCGCCGTCGCAACCATGAAAACCGTGTAAACAAATCCGATCAACGCCACCGGCAGGTTGGTCAGCAGGTAGGCGATCTCCTTCCACGTGGCCGCGTCGAAAGCGGGGCGTACGGGAGGGGGAGCGGAAGCTTGATCGTTCGCGGTCATGCGGCTCAGCCTGCCAATTCCGCCCCGCCGACGCCATGGGGCAGCCAGGCGGCAGTGAACGGGGGGTAACCCCACCCCGTGCGGCCCAGGCCCTAGACTCCCTGCCGTACCAGATCAACCTGATCGTCGACAGTGGCCGAGGAGCGAGGAACGGACGTGCCCGACCCAACGGTATCGACAGCAACCGTGATCGCAGCGGACTACTTCCGGAGCTATTCGGTCGTCGGCCTGCTCGCTGTCGTCGGCGTGCTCTTCGTCGCCGTGGCCTTCGGCGCCGGCCGCCTGCTGCGGCCCGTGGTCCCGACCCCCGAGAAGCTCCTGACGTACGAGTGCGGTGTGGACCCGGTGGGCGAGGGCTGGGCGCACACCCAGGTCCGCTACTACGTCTACGCGTTCCTGTACGTCATCTTCGCCGTCGACTCGATCTTCCTCTTCCCGTGGGCGACGGTGTTCGCCGCCGCCGGTTACGGCGCCACGACCCTGGTCGAGATGTTCGTCTTCCTCGGGTTCCTGGCCGTCGGCCTGCTCTACGCGTACAAGAAGGGCGTCCTCGAATGGACGTGACACCGGCCGTCACCCCGGAGCCCCAGCCCCAGCTGCTCCCGGAGCCGAAGAGGCTGGGAGTGCTCTCCCGCCTCGCCCCGGAGCCCATGAAGGTGGTCCTGAACTGGGGCCGCCGCTACAGCCTGTGGGTCTTCAACTTCGGCCTCGCCTGCTGCGCGATCGAGTTCATCGCCGCGTCGATGGCCCGGCACGACTTCATCCGCCTGGGTGTCATCCCGTTCGCGCCGGGCCCGCGCCAGGCCGACCTGATGATCGTCTCGGGCACGGTGACGGACAAGATGGCCCCGGCCGTCAAGCGCCTGTACGAGCAGATGCCCGAGCCGAAGTACGTCATCTCCTTCGGCGCCTGCTCCAACTGCGGCGGCCCGTACTGGGACTCGTACTCCGTCACCAAGGGCGTGGACCAGATCATTCCGGTCGACGTCTACGTGCCGGGCTGCCCGCCCCGCCCAGAGGCCCTCCTCCAGGGCATCCTCAAGCTCCAGGAGAAGATCGCCCGAGAGTCCCTCGCGGACCGCTACGCGGCATCGCCCTCCGTCGCCCAGCTCACCAGCGGCCTCGTCGCGGCGCCGCCCGCCCCGGGGGCCGGCGCGTGAACCTCTACGACTCCCTCCCCGAAGCGGCCGGCACGGTCTTCGGCGCCGAGGCCGTGGCCTCGTCCGCGTACGAGCTCCTCACCGTCGACGTCCCCGTCGGCTCCTGGATCTCCGCGCTGGAGATCGCCCGCGACAAGCTGGGCTGCACCTACTTCGACTGGCTGAGCGCGGTCGACGAGCCCGGTACGGGCTTCCGCGTCTGCGCGCACGTCGTCTCCCTGGAGAACCACCGGGTACGCCGCCTGCTGCTGCGCACGACCGTCCCGCACTCGGCGCCCTCGCTGCCGTCCGCCGTCGCCGTGTACGCGGGCGCGGCCTGGCACGAGCGGGAGACCTTCGAGATGTTCGGGGTCACCTTCACGGACCACCCCAACCTCGTGCACCTGCTCCTCCCCGAGAACTTCGAGGGGCACCCGCTGCGCAAGGACTTCGTCCTGGCGGCGCGCGTCGCCAAGGCGTGGCCCGGCGCCAAGGAGCCGGGCGAGGCCCACGACCCGGACGCGCCCAAGCGCCGGCAGATGCTCCCGCCCGGCGTGCCGGACCCCAACGACTGGGGCCCGCTCAAGGGCCAGCTGCCCCCCGCCCCCGCCCGGCCGGCCCGCACCCCGCGCGCCGCCGGCGCCGGCCCGGCGCGCACCCCGCGCGAGGGCGCCCCGGTGCGCCGCACCCGCTCGGTGACGGAGGGCTCCGCCACCCAGACCACCCCCCCGGCCCCCGAAACCACCCCGGACCCGGCCCGCCCGCCCCGCCGCACCCGCTCGGTAGCGGACGGCTCCGCCAGCCAGACCACCCCGGAGCCCCCGTCCCCCGACGCCCCGCGCCCCGCCCGCCCGGCACCGGACGGCTCCGCGAGCCAAGCCGCCCCGGACGCCCCGCGCCCCGCCCGGCGCACCCGCTCGGCATCGGACGGCTCGGCGAGCCAGGCGGCCCCGGAGCCTCCGGCCCCCGACGCCGTCCAGGCCCCGGACACGGCCCGCCCGCCCCGGCGCAGCCGTTCCGCGGCGGACGGCTCCGCGAGCCAGGCGGCCGCTCCGGCGGAGCCGGGGGGCCCGGGCACCCCGGCCGGCCAGGCACCCGCGCCGGAGCCGGAGGCCCCCAGGCGCCCGGCACCGCGCAGCGCCGACGCGCCCTGGCACAACCCGAAGCCCGCCTTCGAGGAGCCCCCGGCCCCCGAAGCCAAGCCCCAGCCCGACACCGACACCGAAACCGACACCACCGGAGGCGACGCGTGAACGACGTCCTCGACGTCGCCCTGCGACTGATCGTCGTCTTCGCCGTCTTCCTCGTGCTCCCGCTCGTCATCGGGCAGACCGAGCACAAGGTGATGGCGCACATGCAGGGCCGCCTCGGCCCCATGTACGCCGGCGGCTTCCACGGCTGGGCCCAGCTCGTCGCCGACGGCGTGAAGTTCGCGCAGAAGGAGGACATCGTCCCGGCCAACGCCGACCGGCGGATCTTCCAGCTCGCCCCCGCCGTCGCGCTGCTGCCGTACCTCCTCGTCCTGATCGCCATCCCCATCGGCCCGGGCGACAGCTGGATCGGCCAGGTCATCGACGCCGGCCTCTTCTACGCGCTCGCCGTCATGGGCGTCGGCGTGCTCGGCAGCCTCATGGGCGGCTGGGCCTCCGCGAACAAGTTCTCCCTGCTCGGCGGCCTGCGCACCGCGGCCCAGCTGCTCGCCTACGAGCTGCCCATGCTGCTCGCCGCCGCCTCCGTCGCCATGGCCGCCGGGACCGTGTCCCTGCCCGGCATCGTCGGCGCCTTCGAGTGGTGGTGGCTGCCCTGGCAGATCATCGGCGCGGTCGTCTTCTTCACCGCCGGCCTCGCCGAACTCCAGCGGCCCCCGTTCGACATGCCCGTCGCCGACTCCGAGATCATCTTCGGCGCGTACACCGAGTACACCGGCCTGCGCTTCGCGCTGTTCCTGCTCGCCGAGTACGCCGGCATCGTCGTCCTGTGCGGCCTCACCACCGTCCTCTTCCTCGGCGGCTGGCACGGCCCCTTCGGCGGTGACGGCCTCGGCTGGTTCTGGACCCTCCTCAAGACCGCCGTCCTCGCCTTCCTCGTCATCTGGCTCCGGGTGAGCTACCCCCGCCTGCGCGAGGACCAGCTCCAGAAGCTCGCCTGGACCGTACTCATCCCGCTCGCGCTCGCCCAGATCGCGCTCACCGGCATCGTGAAGGTGGCGATCCAGTAATGGCCCCGATTCCCGGATCCGGCCTCGCCAAGGGCCTGGCCGTCACCCTGCGCACGATGACCAAGCGCGCGCACACCGCCCAGTACCCCGAGGTGCAGCCCGAGCTCCCGCCCCGCAGCCGCGGCGTCATCGGCCTGTTCGAGGAGAACTGCACGGTCTGCATGCTGTGCGCCCGCGAGTGCCCCGACTGGTGCATCTACATCGACTCCCACAAGGAGACGGTGCCCGCCGCCACCCCCGGCGGCCGCGAGCGCAGCCGCAACGTCCTCGACCGCTTCGCCATCGACTTCTCCCTCTGCATGTACTGCGGCATCTGCATCGAGGTGTGCCCCTTCGACGCCCTCTTCTGGTCGCCGGAGTTCGAGTACGCGGAGACCGACATCCACGAGCTCACCCACGAGCGCGACAAGCTGCGCGAGTGGATGTGGACCGTGCCCGCCCCGCCCGCCCTCGATCCCGGGGCCGAGGAGCCCAAGGAGATCGCGGCCGCCCGCAAGGCGGTGGAGAAGGCCGAAGCCGCCGCCGCCGCGGCGGCGGCCGCGGCCCAGGCCGAAGCGGCCCCGCCCGCCGACGGCACCCCCGCCGACGGAACCCCCGACACCCCGGCGGGAGGCACCGCCTGATGTACCCCGCCCACCTCGCAGCCGCCGCGGCCGCGGGCGTTCCCGCGCCCGGCCCCGGCTTCCTCTCGCCGACCGGCGTCGAGATCGCCTTCCTCCTCGTCGGCCTCGCCACCCTCGGCGCGGCCGTCATCACGGTCACCACCAAGCAGCTCGTGCACGCCGCCCTCTGGCTGGTCGTCGCGCTCGGCGGGATCGCCGTCGAGTACCTGCTGCTGACCGCCGAGTTCATCGCCTGGGTCCAGGTCCTGATCTACCTCGGCTCCGTGGTCGTCCTCCTCCTCTTCGGGCTGATGCTCACCAAGGCGCCCATCGGCCGCTCCCCGGACGCCGACTCCGGCAACCGGCTGGTCGCGCTCGGCGTCGCCGGCGCCGCCGGGGCCGCGCTCGTCTGGGTGGTCGCCGACGCCTTCCGCACGACCTGGATCGACCTCGACGGTCCCGCCCAGGGCTCCACCAAGGTCTCCGGCGAGATCCTCTTCCAGCACTGGGTGCTGCCCTTCGAGGCGCTCTCCGTGCTCCTCCTCGCCGCCCTGATCGGCGCCATGGTGCTCTCCCGCCGCACCACCCCCGCCGAGGACGCCGCCGACGCGGCCGACGCCGCCGCCCGCGCGGGCACCCGGAAGGGGCAGAGCTGATGCACCTCGCCTACCCCGCGGTCCTCGCGGCCCTGCTCTTCGCCACCGGCCTCTACGGCGTGCTCGCCCGCCGCAACGCCATCCTGGTCCTGATGTCCGTCGAGCTGATGCTCAACGCCGTCAACCTCAACCTGGTGGCCTTCGACGTCTGGCTGCGCGACACCCTGCACGCCGGCCAGGCCCTCACCCTCTTCACCATCGCCATCGCCGCCGCCGAGATCGGCATCGGCCTCGCCATCGTGCTGATGGTCTACCGCAACCGCGGCACCTCGGACGTCGACAAGCTGCGCGACACCGCCGAGGGCCACGAGCCCGGCCGGCCCGATGACACCGCCGCCACCACTGCCCGGCCGGAGGTCGCCGCGTGAGCACCACGACCCTCGCGGTCCTCGTCCCCGTCCTCCCCTTCCTCGGCGCCCTCGCCGGCCTGCTCCTCGGCCGCACCGCCCCCGGCTTCGTCAGGCCGCTCGCCGTCCTGCCGACGCTGGCCGCCGCCGTCCTGGCCGTCCTCGTCGCCGTCCGCCAAGGCGGCGGCCCGGCCATCGACACCGCGACCGAGCTGACCCCGACCGGCTCCGTGCCGATCGACCTGTCGCTCCACCTGGACGGCTTCGCCGTACTGGTCGCCGTCCTCGTCGGCGTCGTCGCCACCTGCGTCCAGCTCTACTCGACGGCCTACCTGCGCGAGGACCCGCGCTACCCGTCCTACGCGGCCCTCGTCTCCCTGTTCACCTCCGCCATGCTGCTCGTCGTCTACTCCGGCGACCTGATGGTGCTGCTGGTCGGCTGGGAGATCATGGGCATCTGCTCGTACTTCCTCGTCGGCCACTACTGGGAGACCGAAGCAGCCCGCTCCGCCTCCCTGAAGGCCTTCCTCGTCACCAAGCTCGGCGACGTCCCCTTCCTCATCGGACTGTTCGCGCTCGCCGCCGACGCCGGCTCCTTCCGGATCACCAAGATCCTCGGCACCGTCGCCGCGGGCGGACTCGACCACCCGACGCTCATCGCGCTGCTCCTGCTCGCCGGCGTCGCCGGCAAGTCCGCGCAGTTCCCGCTGCACACCTGGCTGCCCGACGCCATGGCCGGCCCCACCCCGGTCTCCGCGCTCATCCACGCCGCGACGATGGTCGCCGCCGGCGTCTACTTCATCGCCCGCCTGCTGCCGGTCTTCACGGCCTCCCGGGCCGTGCTCGTGGTCATGGCCGTCATGGCCGCCGTCACGATGGTCGGCTCAGGCCTCGCCGCCCTCGCCCAGGACGACATCAAGCGCGTCCTCGCCTACTCCACCATCGGCCAGCTCGGCTACATGATCGGCGCCCTCGCCGTCGGCGACCGCGGCGCCGCCGTCTTCCACCTCCTGTCCCACGGCGCCTTCAAGGCGCTCCTCTTCCTCGGCGCGGGCGTCATCATCCACGCCGCCGGAACGAACTCCCTGGCCGCCATGTCCCGCATGGACGGCCTGGCCAAGCGCATCCCCGACGCCTTCTGGACGATGACGGTCGCGCTGCTCGCGCTCGCCGCCATCCCGCCCTTCGCCGGCTTCTTCTCCAAGGAAGCCGTCCTCGTCGCCGCCGAGCACGCCGCCGGCGGACACTCCGCCCTCGTGCCCGGCGCGGCCGGCTGGATCGTCCTCGCCGCCGGAGTACTGACCGCCCTGCTCACCGCCGCCTACGCCACCCGGCTGTGGCTGATGGCCTTCCGGGGCCGCGGCGGCGCCGCTCCCGACCACGGCAGGGAACCCGTCGCCATGACCGGCGTGCTCTGGCTGCTGGCCGTCCCCTCGACCGCCTTCGGCCTCGCCGCCGGCCCCCTCGCCGAATGGTTCGACGGCGAGGAGCTCACCCCTTCCGTGACCACCTCGGTCCTCGGCACCGGCGCCGCGCTCATCGGCATCGTGCTCACCTACGGCCTCTGGCAGCGGGCCACCGCCCGCGCCGCCGCCGGGATCCCGGGCGCAGCCGCCGTACCCGCGTCCGTCGCCGCCGCCGAATCCGCCGCCGAGACCCCCGAGGTGGCCGAGGTGACCCACGACCACCCCGCCGTCCCGGCCGCCCCCGCGGCCGACCCCGGCCGGGCCCTCCTCGGCCCGCTGCACCGCCACGCCGCCGCCGGCTTCCACCTCGACGCCGTCTACGACCGGCTCTTCGTCCGCCCCACCCGGGCGGCCGCGGGCCTGGTCCGCTTCCTGGACCGCGAGGTCGTCGACACGTACGTCCGCGGCGCGGGCGCCGGCCCCCGGCTGCTCGGCAGCCTCGTACGCCGCGCCCAGACCGGCAACGTACAGAGCTACCTGAGCGCCCTGCTCGCCGGCGCCGTGGTCCTGGCCATCGCCACCGCCGTCCTCGCCAACGTCAACGCCGGATCGTGAGCCGAGAGTCAGCCGTGATCGATATCAGCCCGTCCGTGATGCAGTTCCTTCTGGCGTTCACCGTGGCCGCACCGCTCCTCGGCGCCGTCGCGGCCCTCCTGCCGGCCCCGCCCGGCCTCAAGGGCAGGAGCCCCGAACAGGCCGTGCTCCGCCACGGCGTCACCGTCACCGGAGTCGTCCTCGCCGCGGCCGTCGCCCTCACCCTGGGCTTCGACCACGACGCCCCGTCCCGCTTCCAGGCGACGACGGACATCAGCTGGATCCCGGCGCTGAACATCCGGATCCACCTCGGCATCGACGGCATCTCGCTCCCCCTCCTCCTGATGACCGCGCTGCTGTTCTTCCTCTGCGCGGTGTACAGCTACTTCAAGCTCCCCGAAGGCCCCTCCCCGAAGGCCTTCGTGGCACTGCTGCTCGTCCTCGAGGCCGGCACCCTGGCGACCTTCGCCGTCCTCGACCTGATGCTGTTCTTCCTCGCCTTCGAGACGGTCCTCATCCCGATGTACTTCCTCATCGCCCGCTGGGGCGGTGCTCAGCGGCAGGCCGCCGCCTGGAAGTTCATCCTCTACACCCTCCTCGGCTCCGTGGTCATGCTCCTCGGACTACTGCTGATCGGCCTGAACAGCGGCACTTTCGACATGGTGGCACTCGCCTCTGACAACGGGCGCGGACTGAGCCACACCACCCAGCTCCTGGCCGTCCTCGCCATCGGCATCGGCCTCGCCGTGAAGACCCCGATGTGGCCGCTGCACTCCTGGCTGCCCGACGCCCACACCGCCGCCCCCACCGTGGGCTCCGTGCTCCTCGCCGGCGTCATGCTGAAGATGGGCACCTACGGGTTCGTCCGCATCCTGCTGCCCGTCACCCCCGACGGCATGCACACCCTCGCCCCCTACCTGGGCGCCTTCGCCGCCGTCGGCATCGTCTACGGATCACTCGCCTGCCTCGCGCTGACCCGCAGGAACGGCAAGGGCGACCTCAAGCGCCTCATCGCGTACTCCTCCGTCGGCCACATGGGCTTCGTCCTCCTCGGCATCGCCTCCATGACCCCCACCGGGGTCAACGGCGCGCTCTTCGCCAACATCGCCCACGGCCTCATCACCGGCCTCCTCTTCTTCCTCGTGGGCGCCCTCAAGGACCGCTACGGCAGCAGCGACCTCGACACCCTCGCCGGAGCCACCGGCGGCGCCCTCTACGGCCGCGCCCCCCGCCTCGGCGCCCTCCTGGCCTTCGCCGCCGTCGCCTCCCTCGGCCTGCCCGGCCTCGCCGGCTTCTGGGGCGAGATGCTGGCCCTCTTCGGCGCCTTCGACCCGGCCGAGGGACTCTCCCGTCCCGCCTTCCTCACCTACATGGCCGTCGGCGCGTTCGGCACCCTCCTCACCGCCGCCTACCTGCTGATCGTCGTACGGCGCGTCTGCATGGGCGACCCGAAGGCCGGCCCCGAGATCACCGTCGCCGACGTCCGGCACTACGAGTTCGCCGCCTGGACCCCGCTCGTCGCCCTCACCGTCCTCGCCGGCCTCTGGCCGGCGGTCCTCCTCGGCCTCACCGACCCGGCCGTACAGAAGCTCCTCGCAGGAGGCAACGCATGACGGCCGCCACGGTCCTCGCCGCCGACACCCCCAGCCTCGTCCAGTCCGTCGACTGGCTCGCGATCGCGCCCGTGGTCATCACCGCCGCCGTCGCCGTGCTCGTCCTGGTCGCGGACCTGTTCGTGTCCGAGGCCCGCAAGCCGGTCCTCGGCTGGATCTCCGTGGCCGCCCTGGCCGCCGCGACCGCCTCCCTGCTCCCGCTGCGCGCCGGCGACCGCTCCACCTTCTGCCTCACCGGCGACCCGGCCGCCTGCAGCTACACCGCCGACCACTTCGCGCTCGTCGTGCAGTTCCTGGTGCTGGCCGGAGCCCTGGTCACCGCCCTGCTGTCGGTCACGGCCGTCCGTGACGCGCGCACCCCGGCCGGCGAGTACTGGTTCCTGCTGCTGTCCTCCGCCGCCGGCGCCGCCCTGCTGCCCGCCTCCCGCGACCTCGCCACCCTGATCGTCGCCCTCGAAGTGGCCTCGCTGCCCGCCTTCGCCCTCGTCGGCATGCGCCGCGGCGACCGGCTCTCCTCCGAGGCCGCCCTCAAGTTCTTCCTGTCCTCCGTCACCGCCACCGCCGTCTCCCTGATGGGCGTCAGCTTCGTCTACGCCGCCACCGGCTCCCTGCACCTGTCGCAGGTCGCGGGACGGCTCGAAGGGGTACCCGGGCAGCTCGACACCCTCGCCATGGCGGGTGTCGCGCTCACCCTCGTCGGCTTCGCCTTCAAGACCGCGGCCGTCCCCTTCCACTTCTGGGTCCCCGACACCTACGTCGGCGCCCCCCTGCCCGTCGCCGGCTACCTCTCGGTGATCGGCAAGGCCGTCGGCTTCACCGGCCTCATCCTCGTCACGGTGATCGCCTTCCCCGCGTACTCCGACGTCTGGGGCCCGGCCCTGGCCGTCCTCGCCGCGCTCACCATGACCCTCGGCAACGCCGCCGCCCTGCGCCAGTCCGCCGACCGGGCGCATAGCGCCGTACGCCTCCTCGCCTGGTCCTCCGTCGGCCAGGCCGGCTACCTCCTGATCCCGATCGCCGCGGCCGCGTACACCGACCGCGACCAGATCGGCTCCACCGTCGCCTACGCGCTCATGTACGCGGCCGTGAACCTCGGCGCCTTCGCCGTGGCCGCCCTCGTGGCCCGTACGAAGCCGCAGCACCGGATCAGCGACTACCGCGGCCTGTACGCGCAGCGCCCCGCCGCCGCCCTGGCGATGGCCTTCTTCCTGCTCTGCCTCGCCGGACTGCCGCCGGGCGTCATCGGCCTCTTCGCCAAGGTCGCCGTCTTCCGCTCGGCCGTGGACGCGGGCCTCGGCTGGCTGGCCGTGCTCATGGCCGTCAACGTCGTCGTCGCCCTGTACTACTACCTGCGCTGGACCGCCCTCCTGTTCCGCACCCCGCAGCCGGGGACCGGGGCGGCCGCGGACGCGTCCGCCCCCACCGGGGCGCCCTGGCCCGTCGCGGCCGCCATCGCCCTCACCGCCGTGACCGCCCTCGTCCTCTCGGGCGCCCCGCAGCTCGTCCTGCGCTTCGCCGAGGGCAGCCTCTTCCCCCTGTAGCCCGTCCGGCCGTGCCCCCACGGCAGCTCCCGCCGCGGGACTCACCCGTACGGCGCAACCCCCGCCGCCGCCCCCCGGCCCGTGCCACCGGGGCGGCGGCCGCGCCGTGCCCCGGGAACCAGACGCCGCCACCTCGCGTTGACCAGGAAGGGAGGGTCCACTGGACCGAAGACCCTCAGATCCACGACGGGGCTCCCCTGCCGCACCACTTGGAGGGCGTACCGTGCACCGCCGGCACAACGGGCTGAAGACCGCCGTACTCCTCGGCGGGATGTCCGCACTCATCATCGTCATCGGAAGCTTCTTCGGACGGGGCGGCCTGATAGTCGCCGTCCTCGTCGCCCTGGGGACGAACGCCTACGCGTACTGGAACAGCGACAAGCTGGCTCTACGCGCGATGCGCGCCCGCCCCGTGAGCGAGTTCGAGGCCCCCGAGCTCTACCGCATGGTGCGCGAGCTCTCCACTTCCGCGCGCCAGCCCATGCCCCGGCTCTACATCTCCCCGACCGAGGCGCCCAACGCCTTCGCGACGGGCCGCAACCCGCGCAACGCCGCCGTCTGCTGCACCGAGGGCATCCTGCGCATCCTCGACGAGCGCGAACTGCGCGGGGTCATCGGGCACGAGCTGAGCCACGTCTACAACCGCGACATCCTCATCTCGTCCGTCGCCGGAGCCCTCGCCTCCGTGATCATGTTCCTGGTGAACTTCGCCTGGCTGATCCCCGTGGGCCGCTCCGACGACGACGAGGGACCCGGCATCTTCGGCATGCTGCTGATCATGATCCTCGGCCCGCTGGCCGCGTCCGTGATCCAGCTCGCCATCAGCCGCTCGCGCGAATACGAGGCCGACGCCTCCGGCGCCCAGCTCACCGGAGACCCGCTCGCCCTGGCCGGCGCCCTGCGCAAGCTCGACGCCGGCACCAAGCAGCTCCCGCTGCCCCCCGAGCCCCGCCTGGAGACGGCGAGCCACATGATGATCGCCAACCCCTTCCGGCCCGGCCAGGGGCTCTCCAGGATGTTCTCGACCCACCCGCCGATGGCCGAGCGCATCGCCCGGCTCGAACAGATGGCAGGACACAGCCGGTGAAAACCATCCTCAACATCATTTGGCTCGTGCTCAGCGGGATCTGGCTCTTCCTCGGCTACTGCGTCGCCGGCCTGATCCTCTGCATCACCATCATCGGCATCCCCTTCGGGATAGCCGCCTTCCGCATAGCCGTCTACGCCCTCTGGCCCTTCGGCTACACCACGGTCGAACGCCACGACGCGGGCGCACCGTCCTGCGTCGGCAACGTCCTGTGGCTGCTCCTGGCCGGCTGGTGGCTGGCCCTCGGCCACATCGTCACCGGCCTCGCCCTCTGCGTCACGATCATCGGCATCCCCTTCGGCCTCGCCAACTTCAAGATGGTCCCCCTTTCCCTCCTTCCCCTGGGCCGCGAGATCGTCCCCACGGACGCCCCCTTCGCCTCCCGGTGACGGCCGGCACCCGCTTCGCCCTGTGGGGCGAGGACGACGACCACGAGGACGAACAGCTCTGGGCGCTGTGCGAGGACGCCGAGAACCTCTTCGCCGACCCGCCGGAGCCGGTGCGGCGGCGGTACGAGCTGCGCGGCTTCACCGCGGAGCACGAGATGCCGGCCGCGCTCGGATTCCTCGTGGTGAAACCGCTCCACGAGGACGGCGCACCCACACGTGAGTGGTACCTGGAGCTCGCCCGCGTGCTCACCACCCGCGCCCGCGGCGCATCGCGGCAGGACGTCACCGTCGAGGCCGTCCGCTCCGATCACCAGCCACCCCACCCGGCGGGTTCTGCTGCCGCCGTGGGCTTCAGCCTGTCGGACCATGAGGACCGGCTCCTGGGCCACTTCCAGGAGCTCGCCGAGGCGACGGCCGTTGAAGAGCCTCCACCGCATGTGGTGCGCCTCCTCGGCTGCGAGGTGCGGGGACCGCTGCTGGACGTGCTGGAGGGCCGGCAGGGCCGGCCGCTCGGGTACCGGCACCTGGACGCGCTGGACGCGTCGGGCGGGCTCCTCGCAGGGGCCGGACACCCGCACGTCGTCGACTGGCAGCCCTCGGCACGTGGGCCGGGCCTGTACGACCTGACCGTCCACATGGAGCCGCAGCCGCCCGTCGTCGCCGACATCTGGCCGCTGTGGCGCGAAGGCCGTCCGGCCGTCCCCAACCTGTGGGCGCCCTTCGACGGCACCGGCCGTGAGCTGTGGCTGGACCCGGCCCTGGCGCACATGGAGGGCCCGGACCGGCCCGCCGGAGGCACCTACCGCCTCGACGGGCGGTTCGTCACCGACACGGAGGGCTTCTTCTGCGCCCTCGGCGAGGCGGTCAACGGCCCGGGAGGCTACTTCGGCCGCTGCCTGAACGGCGTCGCGGACGCGCTGTGCGGAGGCTTCGGAGCCAGGCGCCCCTTCACGCTCGTCTGGCACGACCACGAGGTGGCCCGCCGCAGCCTCGGCCTCCAGCCGCTCGTCTGGCACCCGGCCACCTTCCACGACCTCCTCGCCTTCCTGGAAGAAGAGGGCGTCGAGGTCGTCCTCGCCTGAGTTGTCCACAGGCCCGGGCGGCTGTCAGCGGGGTGCGTCACCATGAACACATGAACGAAACCGAGCAGTTGCTGAAGCAAGTCACCGACCGGGTACGGGACTCCGCGCGCGGGCGCGGCAAGCCCCTCCCCGCACCCCTGCGGGACGACGAGACCGAACGGGCCGAACGGGCCCTGGGCTTCGCCCTGCCGCCCCTCCTCGCCGCGCTCTACACGCGCGTCGGCGACGGCGGATTCGGCCCCGAATACGGCCTGCTGCCCCTGCGTCAGGTCATAGCGGAGTACGAGGCCGGCCGCGCGTCCGACTGGGGCTGGCCAGAGGGCGTCCTGCCGATAGCCGACCTGGGCTGCGCCATGTCCGCCTGCGTGGACTGCCGCTCCGAGACCGCCCGGATCCTGCTCTTCGAGCCGAACCCCGGGGATCGCGAACTCGCTTGGTACCACAAGTCCCCGAGCCTGGCCGACTGGCTGCGCGACTGGCTCGACGGAACCGGCTGGTTCCGCGACGAAGAGGAATGGGACGAGGACGAGATGGACCTGTCCCCCTGGGCGGAGTTCAGCTCCCGGTGCGCGGCCTGAGCGCACCCCGCCGCACCGCGTAGACCAGCGCGCCCACCGCCAGCACCCCGGCCCCCGACACCGCCGACGCGAGGGGCAGCGCACACGCCAGCACCACACAGCCGGACAGCCCCACCGCTGCCACGGCCCGGTCCTTGACAGCTGAACCGAGCGTCCACGCGGAAGCGTTCGCGATCGCGTAGTAGACCAGCACTCCGAACGAGGAGAACCCGATCGCGCCCCGCAGATCGGCGGTGGCCGCGAGCACCGCCACGACCGCACCCACCGCGAGCTCCGCGTGGTGCGGCACCTGATGCCGGGGATGTACGGCCGCCAGCGCGCGCGGCAGATGGCCGTCCCGGGCCATCGCCAGGACCGTGCGCGACACCCCGAGCACGAGGGCCAGCAGAGAGCCCAGCGCCGCCAGCGCCGCGCCCGCCCGGACCACGGGGGACAGTCCGGGCCACCCGGCCGCCCGCACCGCGTCGGCCAGCGGGGCGGCCGACGCCGCCAGCCCGTCACTGCCGAGCACCGAGAGGGCCGCCACCGTCACGGCGGCGTACACCAGCAGCGCGATCCCCAGCGCGAGCGGCACCGCGCGCGGGATCGTGCGCTCCGGATCACGCACCTCCTCGCCCAGGGTTGTGATCCGGGCGTAGCCCGCGAAGGCGAAGAACAGCAGCCCCGCCCCCTGCAACAGCCCGGCCGCATCCCACTCCCCGCCGGTCAGCGCCCCCGGATCCGCCGCACCGGAGGTCAGGCACGCCACGACGACCCCGGCCAGCACCGCCAGTACCGCCGCCACGATCAGCCGGGCGATCCGGGCCGACTTCTGCACCCCGCCGTAGCCCGCGGCGGTCAGCGCCACCACCGCCGCGACGGCCACCGCGTGCTGCCGCCCCGGCCACACGTACGCCCCGACGGTCAGCGCCATCGCCGCGCAGGAGGCCGTCTTGCCGACCACGAAACCCCAGCCGGCCAGGTACCCCCAGAACGGGCCGAGCCGCTCGCGGCCGTAGACGTAGGTCCCGCCGGAGGCCGGATAGCGGGCGGCCAGCCGGGCCGAGGACCAGGCGTTGCAGTACGCCACCAGGGCCGCCACCGAGAGGGCCGCGAGCAGCCCGCCGCCCGCCGCCCGCGCCGCCGGGGCGAGGGCGGCGAAGATCCCCGCGCCGACCATCGCGCCGAGCCCGACCACGACGGCGTCGGAAACCCCCAGGCTGCGCTTCAGCTCGTTGCTCACGGGCGGAGGCTACCCGGGCCGGACGGCGGCCCGGATGGCGGTCCGGATGGCGGCCGCATGACGGCCCGGGCGGCGGTCCGGATGGCGGTCCGGGGCCGCCCTAGCTGACGCCCTCCCGGCCGGGAAGCGGCATGCGCGCCCGCTCCCACCCCTCCAGGGCGGTCAGGCAGGCGTGGTCCAGGTGCCGCAGCCCGCTCAGGTCCAGCCGCACCGACGGCCCGTGCGGCAGCGCCTCCAACGCGTCCAGCAGCTTCGGCAACCGCAGGAAACTGGCGTTCCCCACGATCCGGACGCACAGCGCGTCGCCCTCCCACGCCTCCTCGATGTGCACGTGCGAGGTCTCCCAGGCCGCCTTGGCCACCGCCAGGCCCAGCCCGATCAGCACCCCCTCGAAGAGGCTGGTGGCCACGATCGAGACGGCCGTCACCAACAGGACCACCGCCTCGCCCCGGTGGCTGCGCCACAGCGTCGCCACCGCCCGGGCCGGCAGCAGCTTCCAGCCCGCGTGCAGCAGCACCCCGGCGAGCGCCGCCAGCGGGACCACCTCCAGCAGCTGCGGAAACGCCACCGCGAACAGCAGCAGCCAGCCGCCGTGCATGATCCGCGCCGCCCGGGTACGGGCCCCGGCCTCCACGTTCGCCGAGCTGCGCACGATCACGGCGGTCATCGGCAGTGCCCCGAGCAGCCCGCACGCGGCGTTCCCGATGCCCTGCGCCACCAGCTCCCGGTCGTAGTCGGTGCGCGGACCGTCGTGCATCCGGTCCACGGCTGCGGCGCTGAAGAGGGTCTCGGCGGAGGCGATCAGCGCGAGCGCGACCACCGTCCCGACCGCTCCGACCGACCCCAGCACCCCGAAGCCCGACCATCCCGGCGGCGCCACCGCGTCCAGCACCCCCGTCACCCGGACCCGCTCGACGGGCAGCCGCAGCACCGCGGCCACGACGGTGGCCGCCGCCACCGCGACCAGCGCGCCCGGCACCAGCCGCGCCCGGGCCGGCACCCGGCGCCAGAGCACCAGGACGGCGATCGTCCCCGCACCCAGCGCCACGGCGGCCCAGTCGGCCCGCGCCCCCAGCTCGTGCACCGTGGCCACCTTGGCCAGGGTCTGGCCGGGAGCCTCCACCCCGCCCACGGCGTAGAGCTGCCCGGCGATCAGCACGAGCCCGATCCCCGCCAGCATCCCGTGCACCACGGCGACCGAGATCGCCCGGAACCACCGCCCCAGCCGCAGCACCCCCATGCCCAGCTGGAGCACCCCGGCGGCCAGGACCAGCACCCCGAGGGCGGCCAGGCCGTAACCCCGCACGGCCTCGTAGACCAGCACGGTCAGCCCGGCCGCGGGACCGCTGACCTGGAGGGCGCTGCCCCGGAACCAGCCGGTGACCAGCCCGCCGACCACCCCGGTGACGATCCCCAGCTCGGCCGGTACGCCCGAGGCGACGGCCACCCCGACACAGAGCGGAAGCGCCACCAGCGCGACGACGACGGACGCGCCGAAGTCCGCTCGGAAATTGCCGGCCCCGGGCATGCGGGAACCCCCTCGTCACGCGCTGATGGATGTGTCACCCAGCGTGGTGGGCGCATCGGCCCCCGCCCAGTCACCACCGGGAGGCCGGGCAGGAGCACGCGCCGCTCACGCCCCGCACACACCTTGCGCTCCCCGCCGGGCATCCGTGGCGCGCATGACGAAGGGCACAACGCGGGCGGCCGCCGGTGCTCCGGCGATCCGCCCCCGTTGTGCCCCACGGGTCCCTCAGTGACGCTCGTGCGCCTCAGCGGTGGTTCAGCGGTAGTTCACGAACTGGATCGCGAAGTCCAGTTCCTTGCCCTTGAGGAGGGCCTGGACGGCCTGGAGGTCGTCACGGCTCTTGGAGCTGACGCGCAGCTCCTCGCCCTGGACCTGGGCCTTGACGCCCTTGGGGCCCTCGTCCCGGATGATCTTCGCGACCTTCTTGGCGTTCTCCTGGGAGATGCCCTCCTCGATCGACGCGAAGATCTTGTACTCCTTGCCGGACAGCTGCGGCTCGCCGGCGTCCAGCGCCTTCAGCGAGATCCCGCGCTTGACCAGCTTGGTCTCGAACACGTCGAGGACGGCCTTGACGCGCTCCTCGGAGACCGCCTCCATGAGGATCTTGTCGCCGGACCAGGCGATGGTGGCGCCGGTTCCCTTGAAGTCGTAGCGCTGCGAGAGTTCCTTGGCGGCCTGGTTGAGGGCGTTGTCGACCTCCTGCCGCTCGACCTTCGAGACGATGTCGAAACTGGAGTCGGCCATGTGCTGTGGCTCCTTGAAGTCGGCTGTGATGGGCCCCGGAGGGCCGCGGCCGGACATCCCCGGACCGCTCCGCAAAGCCTAGCCACCACGCCCACGTGGGGCGCTGATCAATCCGGTGGCGAACCACCCCCGAGCATCGGGTATCGTTTACGTCGTTGCCAGGGAGCGACGCCGAAAGGCGGAGGAACCCGGGCGACATCCCATGGCGGTGTGCCCGAGTGGCCAATGGGAGCGGACTGTAAATCCGTCGGCTTAGCCTACCCAGGTTCGAATCCTGGCGCCGCCACGCGAGTGGAACCCCCGTTCATCTGCGGAAACGCAGTGGACGGGGGTTTCTTCGCATACCACGACCCGCACCCCGTACCCGGCCGCGCCGGACCGGGGCGCTCAGGGGCCGGGCGGGGTGACCGTCAGGTGGTAGGTCGTGTCGATCCAGAAGCCGTTCGCCGCCGCCGCCTCCACTTCCAGGACGAACTGGCCCGGCGGGAGGGGTTCGAGGGCGCACCACAACCCCCAGGCCACGTGCGGCAGCCCCCGAAGCGGGAAGGGCTTCGAGGAGAACTCGCGCAACTCCAGCGGAGAGCTGTTCAGGGCCGCCGAGGCCCGGGCCACCTCCAGCCGCCACGGCCGGGTCAGGAACGGCACCGCCGCCCGCTCGGTGTTCAGCACCGGGAAGAACAGCGGCCGCCCCGACGGGATGCTGCACCGGCGCACCACCCGGCCACCGTAGGTCCCCGCCAGGAACCACACGTCCCGGGGCTGACGCCACCCGGCGTACGCGCCCGTCGTGTCCCCCACCGGACTCTCCTCGTCCGGCGCGGACAGGGCCCACCGCCACCACCGCGCCGCGAGCCGGCCGCCCTCCGCCGCGCTGACGCGCCACTCGCCGTCGCCCATGCCGCACCCCGGAACCCCGTACGGCCGCCCCCTGCGGCCGATTTCGGGGTGACCCTATCGGCCCCCCGCCGCGCACCGAAGCGGTCGGCCGGTCGTTTCACGGGGCATGACATGGACTTCGGACAAACGCGGCAAAGCCGGAGGCGGCGTACTCCTCACCCTGCTCGGCGCCGGCATCCCCGCCCTCGTCGGAGCCGCCCTCCACGGCGACACGGGCGAGCCCTACCGGGAGACCCGCCTGTACTTCGCCGCACAGCGCCCCGACGGCCGGGAACCCGTCGCCAAAGGGGAGTTCACCCGGTTCCTCGACCGCGAGGTCACCCCCGCCTTCCCCGAAGGTCTCACCCTGCGCGACGCGTACGGCCAGAGGCTCGGCGACGACGGCGCCGTCGTCCGCGAGCCCGGCTACGAGGTCGTGCTGCTCTACCCCCGTACCGAGGCCGACGAGCGCGGCACCCGCGTCGAACGGATCCGCCGGCAGTACGAGAAGCAGTTCCGCCGGCACGCCGTCCGCCGCGTCGACGGCGAGGTGCAGGCCGGTTTCTGACTGCCGCTCGGCCCGCCGCGTCCCGCGCCCCGCAACCCGCCCGCCGTACCCCGCGTCAGTTGCCCGCCACGTCCTTCACGGCCACCGAGACCGGGGCCGAGCCCGAGACGAGCTCCAGCGTCAGCCCCGCCGTCGCCGGAGTCTCGACCAGCTCCGCCAGCACCGCCGCCACGTCGTCGCGCGGCACGAGCCCCCGGCCCGTGTCCGCCTCCAGCCGCACCAGCCCCGTACCGGGCTCGTCCGTCAGCTGACCCGGCCGCAGCACCGTCCACTCCAGGCCCAGCCGGGTCCGCAGATGGGCGTCCGCGTCCCCCTTCGCCCGCAGGTACACGTCGAAGACCTCCTCGCCCCCGTGCCGCGGGTCGGCACCCCTCGTGGAGACCATCAGGAAGCGGCGCACCCGAGCCCGTTCGGCGGCGTCGGCGAACAGCACCGCCGCGTCCCGGTCCACGGTCTCCTTGCGCGCCGCACCGCTGCCGGGACCGGCACCGGCGGCGAACACCGCCACGTCCGCGCCCTGCAGGATCCCCGCGACGTGCTCGACCGAAGCCGACTCCAGGTCGCACAGCACCGGTTCGGCACCGGCCTCCCGCAGGTCGCCGCCCTGCTCCGGATCACGGATGATGCCCGCGACCTCGTACCCGCGCGCGGCGAGCAGACGCTCCAGCCGCAGCGCGATCCGACCGTGTCCACCCGCGATGACGATGCGCATGCCCCGACCGTACGACGGCCCGGCCGCCCCCGCCCGCGAACGCCCCGCGACGCACTACGGTCCCGGCTCCGTACGGCCCTGCCGAGGCAGGTCCAGGGCCACCGCCACCGCCGAGTCGCAGTACTCCCGCACGGCACTCGTACGGGCTACCACCCGCCCCCGGTGGATCACGATGCGGCTGTACGCCAGCGACAGCACCCCCGCGATCCGGTCGCCGCGCACGGCCAGCAGCTCCGCCGGGAAGCCGGCCTCCACCCGCACCTCCGGCAGCCCCATCGCCTCCCTCGCGGCGGCACTGACCGCCTCGTAGGCCTCGGCCGCGCGCAGGCCGCCCTGCGAGGCCAGCAGGTACGCCGCTTCCAGCGGATCACCCCGGCCCACCGGGTTCCCGGCGTCCCGCAGCGCCCCGCTGCCGGCGGCCACACGGACCCCGGCCGAGCGCAGCAGGCGGACGGGGGCCGTGCGCAGCCCGCGGCGCTCCAGGGCCGCGCAGTCGCCCTGCGGCAGGCAGGTGACGCGTACGCCGGCGGCGGCGAGCCGGTCGGCCGCGCGGGTGGCCGAGTCCAGCGGGAGCCGGGACAGACCGCCGCACGGGCCGACGGTCACCCCGGGCCGCAGCCCCCCGGCCATGGCCGCCAGCCGGGCCAGCCGGCCCGGGTCGTCACCGTCGGTGTGCAGGTCCACCGGGCAGCCGTGCTCCGCGGCCAGCTCCAGGACCGCCTCCAGGAAGCCCGTCGGGTCGGGGTCGAGGTCCGGACAGCCGCCGATCACCGAGGCGCCCATCTTCACGGCGTCGCGCAGCATGGCGAGCCCGTCCGCGCCCGCCACCCCGGTCAGCAGCCGGGGCACCGCCACCGCCGTCAGGTCCGCCAGCCCGCGCAGGGAGCGGCGGGCCTGGAGGACGGCCTCCATGGGCCCCAGCCCGTGCACGTCGCCGATCCGGACGTGGGAGCGCACCGCGGTGGCGCCGTGGCCGAGCTGGAGCAGGGCCGCCTCGGTGGCGCGGCGCTGCACCTCGTCGGGGGCGTACGAGACCGGCCCCTCGCCGTCTGCGGTCAGCGCGGTGTCCCCGTGGGCGTGCGGCTCGGCGGGGGCGGGCAGGAGCAGGTAGCCGCGCAGGTCGACGCGCGACAGGGCGGGGGCGGGCAGGCTGCCCGCGGTGCCCACGGCCTGGATGCGGCCGCCGCTGAGCCGGACGTCGACGGTCCGGCCGTCGGTGAGCCGGGCCCCGGTGAGCAGGAGCCCCGTGGCCTCGGCGGCGGGTCCGCCGACGGGGTTGCGCGGGGACGGGGAGGGCTGCTGCGGCTGGCTGTCGGACATCGCGCTCCTGCGGTGGCTCGGGCGGTTCCTGTGCCGTGGCCGCAGCCGGCGGCCCAAGATCACGCAGCGTGCTCCGAGCCTAGGGCGCGGGGGTCCCGGGTTCGCGGAGGAGCGCAATAGTCGTACCGGTGTGGCCGGGGAGGGCCGGAGTGTGACCCCGGGCACAAACGGGCCGTTTTCCGGGCCCGGGGAGGCCCGGAAGCCCCGTGGAATGGCCGGGCGGGCGCTTCGGAGCCCAGGCGCCCCAAAGGATTTGGGCGATCGGCTGGCAACCGTGTAATGTCTTCCTCGCTCGCCCCAATAGCTCAGTCGGTAGAGCGTCTCCATGGTAAGGAGAAGGTCTGCGGTTCGATTCCGCATTGGGGCTCTGGTGAGAGAGGTTCCCCACCCTCGGGTGGGGAACGGATCTCATCAAAGCGGCGTAGCTCAGTCGGTAGAGCAAGCGGCTCATAATCGCTGTGTCACCGGTTCAAGTCCGGTCGCCGCTACACCCAGTAGCCGATTGCGGGGTCGGTCTCCCGATCGGCTACTCTTTTATGCGTTCATCCGTCCCAATCCGTCAAGGAGCACTCACGTGGCTGCCACCGACGTCCGCCCGAAGATCACGCTGGCCTGCGTGGAGTGCAAGGAGCGGAACTACATCACCAAGAAGAACCGGCGTAACAACCCGGACCGCATGGAGATGAAGAAGCACTGCCCGCGCTGCAACTCGCACACCGCGCACCGCGAGACCCGCTAGTCACTGGCGAAGTCTCCAATATAGGCACCGTCATGAGGTCGTCCCCTTCAATGGGGGCGGCCTCGTGTCGTTTCCGCACCAGATCTTGATCAGGTGTGCGGTACGCCACCCCGCGCGCGGCCGGAGAATCGATTCGTGCCGCCTGCGAGCGCGCCCCTTCACCCTGTCCGTGCAACGTGTCCAAGCGTGTCCCTGAAACAGCAACAGGAGGCAGTGAGCCATGGCCCTCGATCAGACCTTCGTGGGGCGGACCTACCCGCCCACCGAGCCGTACGAGGTCGGCCGGGAGAAGATCCGCGAATTCGCGGTCGCGGTGGGTGACGAGAATCCCGTCTACACCGACCCCGAAGCCGCCAAGGCGTTTGGCCACCAGGACGTGATCGCCCCGCCGACCTTCGTGTTCGCCATCACCTTCGCGGCCGCCGGCCAGGTCATCGAGGACCCGCAGCTGGGCCTGGACTACAGCCGCGTCGTGCACGGCGACCAGAAGTTCGCGTACGTCCGCCCCGTGCGGGCGGGTGACCGGCTCACCGTGACCTCCACCATCGAGGCCGTGAAGTCGCTCGCCGGCAACGACATCATCGACATCCGCGGCGAAGTCCACGACGAGTCCGGCGAGCACGTGGTGACGGCGTGGACCAAGCTCGTGTCCCGCGCCCCCGAGGAGGCCTGAGATGACCGCGCAGATCCACTACGCCGACGTCGAGGTCGGCACCGAGCTCCCGGCGGCGTCCTTCCCCGTGACCCGCGCCACGCTCGTCCGCTACGCCGGTGCCTCGGGTGACTTCAACCCGATCCACTGGAACGAGAAGTTCGCCAAGGAGGTCGGACTGCCGGACGTGATCGCCCACGGCATGTTCACCATGGCCGAGGCGATCCGCGTCGTGACCGACTGGGCGGGCGACCCGGGCGCGGTCGTCGAGTACGGCGTCCGCTTCACCAAGCCGGTCGTGGTCCCGAACGACGACCAGGGCGCGCTGATCGAGGTCACCGCGAAGGTCGCCGCCAAGCTGGAGGACAACCGCGTACGGGTCGACCTGACGGCACTCAGCGCCGGCCAGAAGGTCCTGGGCATGTCCCGCGCGGTGGTGCGGCTGGCTTGAGGGGGGCGGGGGTGCCGGGGCGGTGGCAGGGGAGCGGTACCCCCTCGGGCGGTCTCTGAGCGGGTTGGGGGCTTCCCGTCAGTCCCATCGTCCTTCCGGTTCGGGCCGGCCTGTCAAGGGCGCTCCTTCGTCGCGTCACTTCGTGATCGCCTTCGGCGACCCTTGACAGGCCGTCCCGAACCGGAAAGCCGAAAGACTGCCGGGAAACCCCCAAAGAAACGGGACGGATGATCCTTGGGGGAGCGGGTCCCTCAGTGCCGAGGCGAGGGGCCGGGGGCAGGCCCGCTCGACATCCGGGGCCTCAAGAGTCCAGATTCCGGGCCAGGGGCGCGACAGCCCGCACGAGAAGACGACCAGAGCAGCCCAGGGGTCCGACGGGCGCGTCAGATCGCTACGCGCTCCTCCCGGCATGGCGTCCGACGACCGTCCTGGGCTGATACCTGCACCAGAGGACGAACAGGGCGGCCAGGGGAGCGTCCAGGCGCAGCAGATCGCTACGCGCTCCTCCCTGCTTGGCGTCCGACGCCCGCCTTGGGCTGATACCCGCATACCCGCACAAGAGGACGAGCAGATCGGCCCTGGCAGGGTCATGGGCGCGGCAGATCGCTACGCGCTTCTCTGATCTCGGCGGCCGGCGGCCGACGGCCGCCGGCTGTCGGCTGTCTTGGGCCGGTCATAGGCCATACAGAAGACCTCATCACCCCTTTTGCCCCTTTATGGGGGCCTGTTGTGGGGGTGGATGGCTCTCTGTCGGAGTCTGCGGGCGAAAGAGACATCCGCAGACTCCGGCAAGCCGCCAGAGGCCCTGGGGGGCGGGAAATTCGCCCCTCGAAGGACTTCGTCCGCCCTTTTCTGCCCCATCCCGGCCCCAGACGGCCGCCGGACGCCAAGCCGGGAGGAGCGCGTAGCGATCTGTCGCGCCCGGTGCACTGCCTGGGCTGCCCCGTTCGTCCTCTGGTGCGGGTATCAGCCCAAGGCGGTCGTCGGACGCTGGGAAATGGGGAGCGCGTAGCGATCTGACGCGCCTGTCGGCTCCCTGGGCTGCTCTGGTCGTCTTCTCGCGCGGGTAGTCGCGCCCCTGGCCCGGGATCACGGACGTGGGGGGCGGATGTCGGGCGGGCCGGCGCCCGGCCCCTCGCCTGGTCCCTGACGGGCCCGCCCCTCCCTCTGAACCGTGCCGTTTCTTTGGGGGTTTCCCGGCAGTCTTTCGGCTTTCCGGTTCGGGTCGGTCGGTCAAGGGTGGCCGAAGGCCATCGCGTAGCGACGCGACGAAGGAGCGCCCTTGAGGGACCGGCCCGAGCCGGAAGGACGATGGGACTGACGGGAAGCCCCCAACCAGCTCTGAGACCGCCCCGCCACGACTCCGCCCCCGGCCCCCCCCCGCACCCCGCCGCACCCCCCCTTGACTTGGTTAGTGATTGAGTACTAACTTACTGCCATGGCAAGGATGAGTGCGGACGAGCGGCGCGAGAGCGTCATTCGCGCGGCGATCGTGGAGTTCGCCTGCGGCGGCTACTACGGGACCTCCACCGAGGCGATCGCCAAGCGGGTCGGGGTTTCGCAGCCGTACCTCTTCCGGCTGTTCCCCAGCAAGCAGGCCATCTTCCTCGCGGCGGCGGCCCGCTGTATGGAGCGGACCCGCGAGGTGTTCGCGCAGGCCGCCGACGGGCTCGGGGGCGAGGACGCCCTCCACGCCATGTCCGCCGCCTACAGCAAGCACATCGCCGACGACCCGCAGGTCGTCCAGATGCAGCTCCAGATGTACGTCACCGTCGCGTCCGCCGAAGCGGCCGGCGACTCGGAGTTCGGCGAGCTGGTGCGTGCCGGCTGGCTGGAACTCTGGGGCACCGTCATGGCCCCGCTCGGCGGGGACGCCAACGAGACGACCACCTTCATGGCCTACGGAATGCTCATCAACACCCTCACCGCGATGGGCTTCCCGCCCAGTCATCGCATCTGGGAGGGGTTCCCCTCGGCGAGTCCCGAGTGCTGACCCCCGCCCCGGACGGCTCCGCCGTCTTTTTTTGCCCGCCAAAGTTAGTCAGCAATAACTAACAACCCCCAGGGGGGAACCCGTGAACCAGCCAGCCGAGACGAAGCTCAGCAGGCCCGCGATCTGGGCCCTAGTCCTCACGGGCGCCGCCAGCTTCATGGCCGCCCTCGACAACCTCGTCGTCACCACCGCCCTCCCCGCCATCCGCGCCGACCTCGGCGGCGGGCTGGAGGACCTGGAGTGGACGGTGAACGCCTACACGCTCACCTTCGCCGTCCTGCTGATGTTCGGCTCCGCCCTCGGCGACCGCTTCGGCCGGCGCCGGCTCTTCATCGCCGGGCTCGCCGTCTTCACCGGCGCGTCCGCCGCCGGCGCCATGTCGTCCGGGATCGACCAGCTCATCGCCGCCCGGGCCGTGCAGGGCGTGGGCGCGGCGATCATGATGCCGCTCAGCCTCACCCTGCTCACCGCCGCCGTTCCCGCCGCCCGGCGGGGCGTGGCCCTGGGGATCTACGGAGCCGTGAGCGGACTGGCCGTCGCCACCGGGCCCCTCGTCGGAGGCAGCATCACCGAGCACATCTCCTGGCAGTGGATCTTCTGGCTGAACGTGCCCATCGGCCTCGCCGTGATCCCGCTCTCCCGCCTGCGCCTCGCCGAGTCCACCGCCCCGAACTCCCGCCTCGATCTCCCCGGCACCCTCCTGATCAGCGGCGGCCTCTTCGGCATCGTCTACGGCCTGGTCAACGCCAACATCCACGGTTGGACCAACGCCACCGTCCTGACCTCCCTCATCGCCGGCGGCGTCCTCATCGCGGGCTTCGTGGGCCACGGCTTCCGCAGCGCCAACGCCATGCTGCCCATGCGGCTCTTCCGTGACCGGGGCTTCTTCGGGATCAACATCGCCAGCCTGATGATGTACCTGGGCATGTTCGGCTCGATCTTCCTGCTCAGCCAGTTCCTCCAGGGCGTCGTCGGCTACTCGCCCGCCGAGGCCGGCCTGCGCATGCTCCCCTGGACCGGGATGGCCGTCATCGTCGCCCCGATCGGCGGGGTGCTGTCCGACCGGATCGGCGGCCGCCCCGTCGTCGTCGCCGGTCTGGCGCTCCAGGCCATCGGCCTCGGCTGGTTCGCCATGATCCTGAGCACGGACCTCTCGTACGCCGCCCAGCTTCCGGCGCTCGTCCTGAGCGGGATCGGCATGTCCCTGTTCTTCGCCCCCGCCGGCAACCTGCTGATGTCCACGGTGTCCACCGCCGACCAGGGCAAGGCCTCCGGCGCCAACAACGCCCTGCGCGAGGTCGGCGGCGCCCTCGGCGTCGCGGTCCTGGCCTCCGTCTTCTCCGCCCAGGGCGGCTACGAGACCCCGCAGGCCTTCACCGACGGCACCGTCCCCGCCCTGTGGATCGGCGCGGCCGTCCTGGCCGTGGCCTCCGCCCTCGCTCTGCTGCTCCCGCGCAAGGCCGAGATCGCCGCACCCACGGCGCAGGCCCCGGCGGATGAGGCACCGGCGCAGGCTCCGGCCGCCGCCGCCCCCACGCCGGTCCGCGTCGGCTGATCCAGGAGCGCGCATGCACCACCCGCACACGCCCCACCCGTACGTGCCCGGCCCGCACACGTACTACCCGCAGAGAAGATGAGCCCCCCTGACGCCGCGTGCGAAGGAGACCCCGTCATGCCCGACATCCCCTGGCTCACGCCCACCCAGGCCGCCCCCGGCGCCGAGGTCTACGTCATGGCCTCCCGCTTCGAGACCGCCACGCTCCTCGGCGCCGTCCGGTTCTTCCTCAAGGCGCCCGGCATCATCCGCCAGATCCGCAAGGCCCCCGGCGCCCACGGCGCGGCCCTGCGGGCCCGCGTCCTGGGCCGGACCTTCCTCACCCTCTCCGCCTGGGAGGACCGGGACGCGCTCTACCGCTTCGCCCGCAGCGAGCCGCACCGCTCCAGCTCCCGCGCCGCAAGCGCCCACATGAAGGAATCCGCCTTCACCTTCTGGACCGTCCCGGCCTGCGAACTCCCCCTCACCTGGGACGAGGCCGAGCGCCGGCTGGCGGAGCGGAAGCAGGGCTACTGAGTGCCCCGCCGGGATGCGAGGGGGACGGACCGTACTCTTGTCCACGTGCAGGAACTCCACGACGCCCCCCTCGCCCCGCTGACCACCTTCCGCCTCGGCGGCCCCGCGGCCCGGCTGGTCACCGCGACCACCGACGCCGAAGTGGTCGAAACCGTGCGCGCCGCGGACGAGAGCGGTACCCCGCTCCTGGTCATCGGCGGCGGCAGCAACCTGGTCATCGCGGACCAGGGCTTCGCCGGAACCGCCCTGCGCATCGCCACCACCGGCTTCAGCCTCGACGGCACCACCCTGGAGCTCGCCGCCGGCGAGAACTGGTCCGACGCCGTCGCCCGCACCGTCGAGGCCGGGCTCGCCGGCATCGAGTGCCTCGCCGGGATCCCGGGCTCGGCCGGCGCCACCCCGATCCAGAACGTGGGCGCGTACGGCCAGGAAGTCCGCGACACCATCACCGAGGTCGTCGCCTACGACCGCACCACCGGCGAGACGGTCACCCTGACCGCCGCCGAGTGCGCCTTCCGGTACCGCAACAGCACCTTCAAGGACCAGCCCGACCGCTACGTCGTCCTGCGCGTCCGCTTCGCCCTGGAGGACGCGGGCGGCCTCTCCGCCCCCATCAAGTACCCCGAGACGGCCCGCGCCCTCGGCGTCGAGGCCGGCGACCGCGTCCCGGCCGCCCTCGCCCGCGAGACCGTACTGCGCCTGCGCGCCGGCAAGGGCATGGTCCTGGACCCCGCCGACCACGACACCTGGTCCGCCGGCTCCTTCTTCCACAACCCGATCCTGACCGACGAGGCCTACGCCGCCTTCCTGGTCCGCGTCCAGGACCGCCTCGGCGTCGAGACCGCCCCGCCCGCCTACCCGGCCGGCGAGGGCCGTACGAAGACCAGCGCGGCCTGGCTGATCGACAAGGCCGGCTTCACCAAGGGCTACGGCACCGGCCCCGCCCGCATCTCCACCAAGCACACCCTCGCCCTCACCAACCGGGGCGCGGCCACCACCGAGGACCTGCTGACCCTCGCCCGGGAGGTCGTCGCGGGAGTCCACGCTGCCTTCGGCGTCACCCTCGTCAACGAGCCCGTGACGGTCGGCGTCGACCTCTGACATGCACTGCCCCCTGCACGGGGCCGGTACGGACCCCACACGGCTGGTGGGGCGCGAGATCCGCCGGGTCGTCGCGTCCTGGCACATCTGCGAAGGCGAGCGCTCCGAGGCACCGCTCGACGTCTGGCTGATCGACAGCGTCGGCGAGTGCACGCGCATCACCACCGGGTCCGACCAGTGCCTCATCGTCGAGCGCGCCGAGCCGCACGAGCCGTACGACCTGGGGGAGTGGGGCCGGATCGAGGTCGGCGAGGACCTCGGCGAGCACCCCTTCCTGGACCACCTCGGCCAGACCGTCGAATCGGTCGCCGAGTTCGCGCTGCCCGAGCAGGGGCGCACCCACCTGGAGATCGGCTTCCCCGGCGGTCACCGGGTCCGGGCCGACTGCCACGAGGGCGACCTGCGGCTCACCCGGCCAACCAGTGCTCGATCCCGTCCAGGAGCTTCGCCTTGACCTCATCCGGCGCGGCCGACCCCCGTACCGACTGACGGGCCAGCTCGGCGAGCTCCGCGTCCGTGAAGGCATGGTGGCGGCGCGCGATCTCGTACTGGGCCGCGAGCCGTGACCCGAAGAGCAGCGGATCGTCCGCGCCCAGCGCCATCGGCACCCCGGCCTCGAAGAGGGTCCGCAGCGGCACGTCCTCAGGCCGCTCGTACACGCCGAGGGCGACGTTGGAGGCCGGGCAGACCTCGCAGGTGATCTGCCGGTCGGCGAGCCGCTTCAGCAGCCGGGGGTCCTCGGCGGCCCGTACGCCGTGCCCGATGCGGGCGGCGTGCAGGTCGTCGAGGCAGTCGCGGACGGAGGAGGGGCCGGTCAGCTCGCCGCCGTGCGGGGCCGCCAGCAGGCCGCCCTCGCGGGCGATGGCGAAGGCGCGGTCGAAGTCGCGTGCCATGCCGCGGCGCTCGTCGTTGGAGAGCCCGAAACCGACGATGCCGCGGTCGGCGTAGCGGACGGCGAGGCGGGCCAGGGTGCGGGCGTCGAGGGGGTGCTTCATACGGTTCGCGGCGATCAGGACCCGCATGCCGAGTCCGGTCTCGCGGGAGGCGCTGTCGACGGCGTCGAGGATGACCTCGACGGCCGGGATCATCCCGCCGAGGAGGGGTGCGTAGGAGGTGGGGTCGACCTGGATCTCCAGCCAGCCGCTGCCGTCCCGGACGTCCTCCTCGGCCGCCTCGCGGACCAGCCGCTGGATGTCCTCGGGCTCGCGCAGGCAGTTGCGGGCGGCGTCGTACAGCCGCTGGAAGCGGAACCAGCCGCGCTCGTCCGTGGCGCGCAGCTTGGGCGGCTCCCCGCCGGTCAGGGCGTCGGGGAGGCGGACGCCGTACTTGTCGGCGAGCTCCAGCAGGGTCGACGGGCGCATCGAGCCCGTGAAGTGCAGGTGGAGGTGGGCCTTCGGCAGAAGCGTGAGATCGCGTACGTGCTCCATCTGGTGATCCTGCCGCATCGGTCACCCGATTGGCAGCGGATTACCTGAACGGGACGTTGCCCGAACGTGAATCCGACGCCGGCCCGGCCGCGAACGCCGGAGCGGCGCCACCCGCCGGGTGACGCCGCTCCGTACGCGGGAACCGCCGCAGGCCTACGCCTTGGCCTCCGCCAGGAGCTTCTGGACGCGGGAGACGCCCTCGACCAGGTCCTCGTCGCCCAGGGCGTAGGACAGGCGCAGGTAGCCCGGGGTGCCGAAGGCCTCGCCCGGGACGACCGCGACCTCGGCCTCGTCCAGGATCAGCGCGGCCAGCTCGACGGAGGTCTGCGGGCGCTTGCCGCGGATCTCCTTGCCGAGCAGCTCCTTGACCGACGGGTACGCGTAGAACGCGCCCTCGGGGGTCGGGCAGAAGACGCCGTCGATCTCGTTGAGCATCCTCACCATGGTCTGGCGGCGGCGGTCGAAGGCCTTGCGCATCTCGGCGACGGCGTCCAGGTTGCCCGAGACGGCGGCCAGCGCGGCGACCTGGGCCACGTTGGAGACGTTGGAGGTGGCGTGCGACTGGAGGTTGGTCGCGGCCTTGATGACGTCCTGCGGGGCGATGACCCAGCCCACGCGCCAGCCCGTCATGGCGTACGTCTTGGCGACGCCGTTGACGATGATGCACTTGTCGCGCAGGGCCGGGACCAGGACGGGCAGCGAGGTGAACTTCGCGTCGCCGTAGACGAGGTGCTCGTAGATCTCGTCCGTCAGGACCCACAGGCCGTGCTCGGCGGCCCACTCGCCGATCGCCTTCGCGTCGTCCTCGCTGTAGACCGCGCCGGTCGGGTTGGAGGGGGAGACGAACAGGACGACCTTGGTGCGCTCGGTGCGCGCGGCCTCCAGCTGCTCGACGGAGACGCGGTAGCCGGTGGTCTCGTCGGCGACGACCTCGACCGGGACGCCGCCGGCGAGGCGGATCGACTCCGGGTAGGTGGTCCAGTAGGGGGCGGGGACGATGACCTCGTCGCCCGGGTCGAGGATCGCGGCGAAGGCCTCGTAGATGGCCTGCTTGCCGCCGTTGGTCACCAGGACCTGGGAGGCGTCGATCTCGTAGCCGGAGTCGCGCAGCGTCTTGGCGGCGATGGCCTTCTTCAGCTCGGGCAGGCCGCCGGCGGGCGTGTAGCGGTGGAACCTGGGGTCGCGGCAGGCCTCGACCGCCGCCTCGACGATGTAGTCCGGCGTCGGGAAGTCGGGCTCGCCCGCGCCGAAGCCGATCACCGGGCGCCCGGCGGCCTTGAGGGCCTTGGCCTTGGCGTCGACGGCGAGGGTGGCGGACTCGGAGATGGCGCCGATGCGGGCAGACACCCGGCGCTCGGAGGAAGGCGTTGCAGAGGTCATGGGGCCAATCGTCCCAGACGGCCGAGAAGCCCCGCACAACGTTTCAGTTACCGGACGGAGCAGATCCGGATGTCTTCTGTTCGACGTCAGGGCCCGGACCACGTACACTCACCTGTCGTTGGTCCTCAACAGCCGCCCCAGAGCGTGAGCACTCCGTGCACCCGCTCGGATGCGGTAGGTTGGGGAACGCAACAAAGGGTCGTAGCTCAATTGGTAGAGCACTGGTCTCCAAAACCAGCGGTTGGGGGTTCGAGTCCCTCCGGCCCTGCTTCACACTCCTTCTCGGACGTGTGCGCAGGTACGTACTTCGATGCAACGCCGTGCGGCGCAACCGGGCGCGGCTACGGCCACGACCCGGATTCAGGTGAGAGACGTGACGGACGCCCTGGGCTCCATCGACATGCCTGACGCCGACAGCGACACTCGCGAGAAGAAGGCCCGCAAGGGCGGCAAGCGCGGAAAGAAGGGCCCCCTGGGCCGGCTCGCGCTGTTCTACCGCCAGATCGTCGCGGAGCTCCGCAAGGTCGTATGGCCCACCCGTAACCAGCTCTCGACGTACACCACCGTGGTGATTGTCTTCGTCGTCATCATGATCGGTCTGGTGACCGTGATTGACTATGGGTTCCAGGAAGCCATCAAGTTCGTCTTCGGCTGATCCCCGCGGAGGGCGGCGCCTTGATGGGTGCCGCCTTTTTTCGCATGTTCCACCACCTTTTGTATCCAGGAAGAAGCAGCCACCGTGTCTGACCCGAACCTGAACGCGAGCCACGACTCCGTCGAGTCCGTCGAGGACCAGCTCGACATCGTCGAGGCTGCAGACGCCGTGGACCCCGACGAGGTCGAGCTCGCCGACGCCGAGGCCGGCATCGCCGCCGAGGAAGCCGCGCTCCACGTCGAGGACGAGGTCGACGCCGAGGCTGACGAGGACGCCGACGAGGACGCCGAGGACGAGGGCGACATCGAGGCCGAGGACGACGCCGACGTCGAGACCGAGGACGAGGCCGCCGAGGAGGCCGCCCCGGCCGAGCCCGCCGAGCCCGTCGACCCCATCCAGGCCCTGCGCGACGAGCTGCGCCTGCTGCCCGGCGAGTGGTACGTGATCCACACCTACGCGGGCTACGAGAAGCGCGTGAAGGCCAACCTGGAGCAGCGCGCCGTCTCGCTGAACGTCGAGGAGTTCATCTACCAGGCCGAGGTGCCCGAGGAAGAGATCGTCCAGATCAAGAACGGCGAGCGCAAGAACGTCCGGCAGAACAAGCTGCCCGGTTACGTTCTCGTCCGCATGGATCTGACGAACGAGTCCTGGGGCGTCGTCCGCAACACCCCGGGCGTCACGGGCTTCGTCGGCAACGCGTACGACCCGTACCCGCTGACCCTCGACGAGATCGTCAAGATGCTCGCCCCCGAGGCGCAGGAGAAGGCCGCCAAGCAGGCCGCGGAAGAGGCCGGCCTGCCCGCGCCCGCCGTCAAGCGCACCATCGAGGTCCTGGACTTCGAGGTCGGCGACTCGGTCACCGTCACCGACGGCCCGTTCGCCACGCTCCAGGCGACGATCAACGAGATCAACCCGGACTCGAAGAAGGTCAAGGGCCTCGTCGAGATCTTCGGCCGCGAGACCCCGGTCGAGCTGAGCTTCGACCAGATCCAGAAGAACTGATCTTCGGATTCAAAGCTTCCGAAACAGGTCAGACCAGCCCGTAAAGGGCGGTCTGACCTGCTCGGTTTTTAGCCCCGCACCCATACCCGTTATCGTGGTGCGGTATGCCTCCATCCGGATGACCGGACGGACGGCTGAAAACTCTCACTAGGACCCGGAGAGAAGAGCAATGCCTCCCAAGAAGAAGAAGGTCACGGGGCTTATCAAGCTCCAGATCAAGGCCGGTGCGGCCAACCCGGCTCCGCCGGTCGGCCCCGCGCTCGGTCAGCACGGCGTCAACATCATGGAGTTCTGCAAGGCCTACAACGCCGCGACCGAGTCGCAGCGTGGCATGGTCGTGCCGGTGGAGATCACGGTCTACGAGGACCGCTCCTTCACCTTCATCACCAAGACGCCGCCGGCCGCGCGCCTCATCCTGAAGAGCGCCGGCATCGAGAAGGGCTCTGGCGAGCCGCACAAGACCAAGGTCGCGAAGCTCACGCGTGACCAGGTCCGCGAGATCGCCACGATCAAGATGCCCGACCTCAACGCGAACGACATCGACGCCGCCGAGAAGATCATCGCCGGCACCGCCCGTTCGATGGGTATCACGATCGAGGGCTGATCCAGCCCCCGCAGTTCCCCAGTGGTAGGGCCAAGCGCTGGTCCGTACCACGACTCCATGCCTGAAGCACTTACACAGGAGCAGAAGTGAAGCGCAGCAAGACTCTCCGCGCTGCGGACGCCAAGGTCGACCGGGAGAAGCTGTACGCCCCGCTCGAGGCCGTCCGTCTCGCCAAGGAGACCTCCACCACCAAGTTCGACGCCACCGTCGAGGTTGCCTTCCGCCTGGGTGTCGACCCGCGCAAGGCCGACCAGATGGTCCGCGGCACCGTGAACCTCCCGCACGGCACCGGTAAGACCGCCCGGGTCCTGGTCTTCGCGACCGGTGACCGTGCTGCGGCCGCGGAAGCCGCCGGCGCCGACATCGTCGGCGACGACGAGCTGATCAACGAGATCGCCAAGGGCAACCGCCTCAACGAGTTCGACGCCGTCGTGGCGACCCCGGACCTCATGGGCAAGGTCGGCCGCCTCGGCCGCGTGCTCGGTCCGCGTGGTCTCATGCCGAACCCGAAGACCGGCACCGTCACCATGGACGTGGCCAAGGCTGTCACCGAGATCAAGGGTGGCAAGATCGAGTTCCGCGTCGACAAGCACTCGAACCTGCACTTCATCGTCGGCAAGGTCTCCTTCACCGACGAGCAGCTGGTCGAGAACTACGCGGCGGCCCTGGACGAGATCATCCGTCTGAAGCCGTCCGCCGCCAAGGGCCGCTACATCAAGAAGGCCGCCCTGAGCACCACGATGGGCCCCGGCATCCAGCTGGACTCCAACCGCACCCGGAACCTCCTCGTCGAGGAAGACCCGGCTGCTGTCTGAGCCCCACGGCTCGCCTGAGTGGCTGAACGGGCCCCTCGCTCCCTCGGGAGCGGGGGGCCCGTCCGCGTTCCCCGGTCCCCGTGCCCTCTCCCGGCCGGTAACCCGTACGACTTTTGCGTGTATCTGCCATATGGTCGGACGGTTCGACGATCACATCAGGGGTGGGGACTCCATGTTCACGTACCGCAAGAAGACCGCAGGCGCGGCGCTGGCCGCCGTACTGCTCGTGGGCGCGGCCACGACGGCCTGCGAGGACGGGAAGAAGGCCGACGGCGCCACGGCGGCGCCCACGGCGTCCGCGCCGGCCTCTCCGGCCGCCTCCAAGGCGGCCGGGGGCGCCGCGGACGCCACACCGGCCGCGTTCCTCCAGAAGACCAAGAAGGCGTCGGAGGAGATCACCTCCGTCCGCTACACCCTGACCGGGACGGCCTCGGGCCGGCAGGTCTCCTCCGACGCCTCCATGCGGCTCAAGCCGTCCGTGGCGATGTCGATGAAGGCCACCGCGCAGGGCGCCGAGTCCGGCACCGTCGAGATCCGCGTGATCGACGGGGTCATGTACCTGGGCTCCGAGGGGACGTGGCTCAAGTTCGACATGAAGGCCCTCGACCCGGCGACGGCCAAGAAGATGGAGAGCGCCCAGGGCGGCGCGAGCAGCTCCGGCGAGCACCCGGGGGACCGGGCCGACCAGCTGATGGGGGCCAAGGACCTCAGGACGGTCGGCGAGGAGGACGTCGACGGCGTGAAGACCACGCACGTCTCGGGGACCATCACGACCGAGGAGATGCGCGCGGGCATCGCGACGACCGCCACTCCGGAGGCCCGGGAGCGCCGGGAGAAGAGCCTCAAGCAGCTGGAGGGCGAGGGGATCAAGTCCCTCGGCGTCGACATGTGGATCGACGAGTCCGGCCGCACCAAGCAGGTCCGCACCCGCGGTGAGGGCACCAAGGGCCCGATGGACACGACGATCAAGTTCCTGGACTACAACAAGCCCGTCGAGATCACGGCCCCGCCGGCCGACCAGGTCGTCGACCTCGCCGAGATGATGAAGCGCTCCCGCGCGGGCTCCGGCACCGACCAGGGCTGACCGGGCCGGCCGGGGCTGACCAGGCAAGATGCGGGGAGCGGATCCGCCGTACGGGCGGATTTGCTCTGCAACGGATGGTTCGCGTACTCTTCCCGAGAAGCCAAAGACCGCTGGTCGTTGCCGTGCCTGGAAGGGTGCGGTGGCCGAAGGATCCGCTGAGTGCGGACGACCCGCGCAGGTGACTGTGGAAGGTTCCCGGAATTTCGTTCCGGTTGAGCCGTGCCCTGGCGCCTGCGCCGGGGCGTTTCGTTTTTCAGCCCCTTCTGAGCGGTCCTCATCACCCGGAAGGAGGCGAACGCACCATGCCGACGCCCAACAAGGCTGCATCGGTAGCCGAGCTCAAGGACGCGTTCCAGAGCTCGAACGCCGCCGTGCTGACCGAGTACCGGGGTCTCACCGTCGCGCAGCTCAAGACGCTGCGTCGCTCCCTTGGTGAGAACGCCCAGTACGCCGTGGTGAAGAACACGCTGACCAAGATTGCGGCCAACCAGGCCGGGATCACCGCGCTGGACGAGCACTTCGCTGGTCCGACCGCGGTCGCCTTCATCACCGGTGACCCGGTGGAGTCGGCGAAGAGCCTGCGTGACTTCGCCAAGGACAACCCCAACCTGATCATCAAGGCGGGTGTCCTTGATGGTAAGGCGCTCTCCGCCGATGACATCAAGAAGCTTGCGGACCTCGAGTCCCGCGAGGTTCTGCTCAGCAAGCTGGCCGGCGCGTTCAAGGGCAAGCAGTCCCAGGCTGCCTCGCTCTTCCAGGCGCTGCCGTCGAAGTTCGTCCGCACCGCGGAAGCGCTTCGCGTCAAGCTCGCCGAGCAGGGCGGTGCCGAGTAATTCGGCTCGCGCATTGATCCACGCCGCCTAGTGCGTGGGTCGTAGCGGGCCGTTACGCCCGCCTCTATAGACACATCGGCACCTGCCGAATTAGTGGAAGGATCGCCCATCATGGCGAAGCTCTCTCAGGACGACCTCCTCGCCCAGTTCGAGGAGATGACCCTCATCGAGCTCTCCGAGTTCGTGAAGGCCTTCGAGGAGAAGTTCGACGTCACCGCCGCCGCGGCCGTCGCCGTTGCCGGCCCCGCCGCCGGTGGCCCGGTTGCCGAGGCCGAGGAGGAGAAGGACGAGTTCGACGTCATCCTCACCGGTGCCGGCGACAAGAAGATCCAGGTCATCAAGGTCGTGCGCGAGCTGACCTCCCTGGGTCTGAAGGAGGCCAAGGACCTCGTCGACGGCACCCCGAAGCCGGTCCTCGAGAAGGTCAACAAGGAGGCCGCTGACAAGGCCGCCGAGGCCCTCAAGGCCGCCGGTGCGGGCGTCGAGGTCAAGTAACACCTCTGAGGCCGCCTGACGGCCTCTGCGAAGGGCGATCACCCGTAAGGGTGGTCGCCCTTTGGCGTACCCGCAGTGCCTGACTTGCCCTCCTCTCGTTGGGGAGTAGGGTGATCTTCGTTGTCCCGAAGCAGGGTCCGGAGATGATCCGCTCGGAGCACGGGGCCTTGACGAACGGCCAGCGGCGCGCAATTCTCAGTCCCGTCGTGAGGTCGGCCGGTTCGATCCGGGATCCGAGGTATGGATCGAGGCATGGATCGACTACGAAGAGGGCAGTACTGATACGCGCTCTGTGTTCGAGAGCCGCAGCGTGTTGGTTGAACAACGGCAGGGAAGGGCCTGTTGCCGGTTTCCGGAAACCTGGTCTGGACATCAGTGAGCCAAGTGGCTACACTGACCCTTTGCGCTGCCTGTTAGCTGCCCCCTGCCCGTCGCCAGGGGCATGCCCACGCTCGAGCACATCTGACTGACCGCCTCTGACCTGGTCTTTTCGCCAGATCGGGAGCACCTTGTCTTCTGTGTCGGCTGGGACCGGTACGCGCGTAGTGAGTCCGAGCCCTCGGAAGGACCCCCTCTTGGCCGCCTCGCGCAACGCCTCGACCAATACGAACAACGGTGCCAGCACCGCCCCGCTGCGCATCTCCTTTGCAAAGATCAAGGAGCCCCTCGAGGTTCCGAACCTCCTGGCGCTGCAGACCGAGAGCTTTGACTGGCTGCTCGGCAACGCCGCCTGGAAGTCCCGCGTCGAGTCGGCGCTTGAGAGTGGACAGGACGTCCCCACCAAGTCCGGTCTGGAAGAGATCTTCGAGGAGATCTCGCCGATCGAGGACTTCTCCGGGTCGATGTCGCTGACGTTCCGCGACCACCGGTTCGAGCCGGCGAAGAACTCCGTCGACGAGTGCAAGGAGCGCGACTTCACGTACGCGGCGCCGCTCTTCGTCACGGCCGAGTTCACGAACAACGAGACCGGTGAGATCAAGTCTCAGACGGTCTTCATGGGCGACTTCCCGCTCATGACCAACAAGGGCACCTTCGTCATCAACGGCACCGAGCGCGTCGTCGTGTCGCAGCTCGTCCGTTCCCCGGGTGTCTACTTCGACTCCTCCATCGACAAGACGTCCGACAAGGACATCTTCTCCGCCAAGATCATCCCGTCCCGGGGTGCCTGGCTGGAGATGGAGGTCGACAAGCGCGACATGGTCGGCGTCCGCATCGACCGCAAGCGCAAGCAGTCCGTCACCGTCCTCCTCAAGGCCCTCGGCTGGACCACCGAGCAGATCCTCGAGGAGTTCGGCGAGTACGAGTCCATGCGCGCCACCCTGGAGAAGGACCACACCCAGGGCCAGGACGACGCGCTGCTCGACATCTACCGCAAGCTGCGCCCGGGCGAGCCGCCGACCCGCGAGGCCGCTCAGACGCTGCTCGAGAACCTCTACTTCAACCCGAAGCGCTACGACCTCGCCAAGGTCGGCCGCTACAAGGTGAACAAGAAGCTCGGCGCCGACGAGCCGCTCGACGCCGGTGTGCTCACCACCGACGACATCATCGCGACCATCAAGTACCTCGTGAAGCTCCATGCGGGCGAGACCGAGACCATCGGTGAGTCGGGCCGTTCGATCGTCGTCGAGACCGACGACATCGACCACTTCGGCAACCGTCGTCTGCGCAACGTCGGCGAGCTCATCCAGAACCAGGTCCGCACGGGTCTGGCTCGTATGGAGCGCGTCGTGCGCGAGCGCATGACCACCCAGGACGTCGAGGCGATCACGCCGCAGACCCTGATCAACATCCGGCCGGTCGTCGCCTCCATCAAGGAGTTCTTCGGCACCAGCCAGCTGTCGCAGTTCATGGACCAGAACAACCCGCTGTCGGGTCTGACGCACAAGCGTCGCCTCTCGGCGCTGGGTCCCGGCGGTCTCTCCCGTGAGCGGGCCGGCTTCGAGGTCCGCGACGTGCACCCGTCGCACTACGGCCGCATGTGTCCGATCGAGACCCCCGAAGGCCCGAACATCGGTCTGATCGGCTCGCTCGCGTCCTACGGCCGCGTCAACGCGTTCGGTTTCATCGAGACCCCGTACCGCAAGGTCGTCGACGGCGCCGTCACCGACGAGGTCGACTACGTCACCGCCGACGAGGAAGACCGCTTCGTCATCGCCCAGGCGAACGCCCGCCTGGACGACGAGCTGCGCTTCACCGAGAACCGCGTCCTGGTCCGCAAGCGCGGCGGCGAGGTCGACTACGTCGAGCCGTCGGACGTGGACTACATGGACGTCTCGCCGCGCCAGATGGTGTCCGTCGCCACCGCGATGATCCCCTTCCTCGAGCACGACGACGCCAACCGTGCCCTCATGGGCGCGAACATGATGCGCCAGGCCGTTCCGCTCATCAAGGCGGAGGCCCCGCTCGTCGGCACCGGCATGGAGTACCGCTGCGCGGTCGACGCCGGCGACTCGATCAAGGCGGAGAAGGACGGTGTCGTCCAGGAGGTCTCGGCCGACTACATCACCGTCGCCAACGACGACGGCACGTACACCACGTACCGCGTCGCCAAGTTCTCCCGCTCGAACCAGGGCACCTCGGTCAACCAGAAGGTGATCGTCAACGAGGGCGACCGCATCGTCGAGTCGCAGGTCCTCGCCGACGGCCCGGCGACCGAAGAGGGCGAGATGGCCCTCGGCAAGAACCTGCTCGTCGCGTTCATGCCGTGGGAAGGCCACAACTACGAGGACGCGATCATCCTGTCGCAGCGCCTCGTGCAGGACGACGTCCTCTCCTCGATCCACATCGAGGAGCACGAGGTCGACGCCCGTGACACCAAGCTGGGCCCCGAGGAGATCACCCGGGACATCCCGAACGTCTCCGAGGAGGTCCTCGCCGACCTCGACGAGCGCGGCATCATCCGCATCGGTGCGGACGTCGTCGCCGGCGACATCCTCGTCGGCAAGGTCACGCCCAAGGGTGAGACCGAGCTGACCCCCGAGGAGCGCCTGCTCCGCGCGATCTTCGGTGAGAAGGCCCGCGAGGTGCGTGACACCTCGCTCAAGGTTCCTCACGGTGAGATCGGCAAGGTCATCGGCGTCCGCGTCTTCGACCGCGAGGAGGGCGACGAGCTTCCCCCGGGCGTGAACCAGCTGGTCCGCGTCTACGTCGCCCAGAAGCGCAAGATCACCGACGGTGACAAGCTCGCCGGCCGTCACGGCAACAAGGGTGTTATCTCGAAGATCCTTCCGATCGAGGACATGCCGTTCCTCGAGGACGGAACTCCGGTCGACATCATCCTGAACCCGCTGGGTGTCCCGTCCCGAATGAACCCGGGACAGGTCCTGGAGATCCACCTCGGCTGGCTCGCCAGCCGCGGCTGGGACGTCTCCGGCCTCGCGGACGAGTGGGCGCAGCGCCTCCAGGCGATCGGCGCCGACCAGGTCGCCCCCGGCACCAACGTCGCCACCCCCGTCTTCGACGGTGCGCGTGAGGACGAGCTGGCCGGCCTGCTCCAGCACACGATCCCGAACCGCGACGGCGAGCGCATGGTGCTCCCGACCGGTAAGGCGCGTCTGTTCGACGGCCGCTCCGGCGAGCCGTTCCCGGACCCGATCTCGGTCGGGTACATGTACATCCTCAAGCTGCACCACCTGGTCGACGACAAGCTCCACGCCCGTTCGACCGGTCCGTACTCGATGATCACGCAGCAGCCGCTGGGTGGTAAGGCGCAGTTCGGTGGTCAGCGCTTCGGTGAGATGGAGGTGTGGGCGCTCGAGGCATACGGCGCCGCCTACGCGCTCCAGGAACTCCTGACGATCAAGTCCGACGACGTGACCGGCCGCGTGAAGGTCTACGAGGCCATCGTCAAGGGCGAGAACATCCCCGAGCCGGGCATTCCCGAGTCCTTCAAGGTGCTCATCAAGGAAATGCAGTCGCTCTGCCTCAACGTGGAGGTGCTGTCCTCGGACGGCATGTCCATCGAGATGCGCGACACCGACGAGGACGTCTTCCGCGCGGCGGAGGAGCTCGGTATCGACCTGTCCCGGCGCGAGCCGAGCAGCGTCGAAGAGGTCTGACGGGCCTGGCCGGGGGATCCCAGTGATCCCCCGGCCGTCCCCGGGACCGTTCAGACCATGATTGAGACTCGACCCCGAAAGAGGGATTGACGCACAGTGCTCGACGTCAACTTCTTCGACGAGCTGCGGATCGGCCTTGCCACCGCGGACGACATCCGAACCTGGTCGCACGGCGAGGTCAAGAAGCCGGAGACCATCAACTACCGCACCCTCAAGCCCGAGAAGGACGGACTCTTCTGCGAGAAGATCTTCGGTCCTACCCGGGACTGGGAGTGCTACTGCGGCAAGTACAAGCGTGTCCGCTTCAAGGGCATCATCTGTGAGCGCTGTGGCGTCGAGGTCACGCGCGCCAAGGTGCGCCGTGAGCGGATGGGCCACATCGAGCTCGCCGCTCCCGTCACCCACATCTGGTACTTCAAGGGCGTCCCGTCGCGCCTGGGCTACCTGCTGGACCTCGCGCCGAAGGACCTCGAGAAGGTCATCTACTTCGCCGCGTACATGATCACGTTCGTCGACGACGAGCGCCGTCAGCGCGACCTGCCGTCGCTGGAGGCCCACGTCTCCGTCGAGCGCCAGCAGATCGAGAACCGCCGTGACGCGGACCTCGAAGGCCGTGCCAAGAAGCTCGAGAGCGACCTGGCCGAGCTGGAGGCCGAGGGCGCCAAGGCCGACGTGCGCCGCAAGGTGCGCGAAGGCGCCGAGCGCGAGATGAAGCAGCTCCGCGACCGCGCCCAGCGCGAGATCGACCGCCTCGACGAGGTGTGGAACCGCTTCAAGAACCTCAAGGTCCAGGACCTGGAGGGCGACGAGCTCCTCTACCGCGAGCTGCGTGACCGCTTCGGCACGTACTTCGACGGCTCGATGGGTGCCGCGGCGCTGCAGAAGCGCCTGGAGTCCTTCGACCTGGAGGAGGAGGCCGAGCGCCTCCGCGAGATCATCCGTACCGGCAAGGGCCAGAAGAAGACCCGTGCGCTCAAGCGCCTCAAGGTCGTCTCCGCGTTCCTGCAGACCAGCAACAGCCCCAAGGGCATGGTCCTGGACTGCGTCCCGGTCATCCCGCCGGACCTGCGTCCGATGGTGCAGCTGGACGGTGGCCGCTTCGCGACCTCCGACCTGAACGACCTGTACCGCCGCGTGATCAACCGCAACAACCGCCTGAAGCGCCTTCTCGACCTCGGTGCCCCCGAGATCATCGTGAACAACGAGAAGCGCATGCTCCAGGAGGCCGTGGACGCGCTCTTCGACAACGGTCGTCGCGGCCGCCCGGTGACGGGCCCCGGCAACCGCCCGCTGAAGTCCCTCAGCGACATGCTGAAGGGCAAGCAGGGTCGATTCCGTCAGAACCTTCTCGGCAAGCGCGTGGACTACTCCGCGCGTTCCGTGATCGTCGTCGGTCCGCAGCTGAAGCTGCACCAGTGTGGTCTGCCCAAGGCCATGGCGCTGGAGCTCTTCAAGCCGTTCGTGATGAAGCGCCTGGTCGACCTGAACCACGCGCAGAACATCAAGAGCGCGAAGCGCATGGTCGAGCGCGGCCGCACGGTCGTGTACGACGTGCTCGAAGAGGTCATCGCCGAGCACCCGGTGCTGCTGAACCGTGCGCCCACGCTGCACCGCCTCGGCATCCAGGCCTTCGAGCCCCAGCTGGTCGAAGGCAAGGCCATCCAGATCCACCCGCTCGTCTGCACCGCGTTCAACGCGGACTTCGACGGTGACCAGATGGCCGTGCACCTGCCGCTCTCCGCGGAGGCGCAGGCCGAGGCCCGCATCCTGATGCTGTCCTCGAACAACATCCTCAAGCCGGCCGACGGCCGTCCGGTCACGATGCCGACGCAGGACATGGTCCTGGGTCTGTTCTTCCTGACCACCGACGGTGAGCTCCGTGACGTCAAGGGCGAGGGCCGCGCGTTCGGCTCGACCGCCGAGGCGATCATGGCGTTCGACGCCGGCGAGCTCGCGCTGCAGTCGTCCGTCGACATCCGCTTCCCGGTGGGCACCATCCCGCCGCGCGGCTGGGTGCCGCCGGTCGCCGAAGAGGGCGAGCAGGAGTTCCAGCCGGGCGACAGCTTCCGTCTGAAGACGACCCTGGGTCGCGCGCTCTTCAACGAGCTGCTGCCCGAGGACTACCCGTTCGTCGACTACTCGGTGGGCAAGAAGCAGCTCTCCGAGATCGTCAACGACCTGGCGGAGCGCTACCCCAAGGTCATCGTGGCGGCGACGCTCGACAACCTGAAGGCGGCCGGCTTCCACTGGGCGACCCGTTCGGGCGTCACCGTGGCCATCTCCGACGTCGTCGTGCCCGAGGCCAAGAAGGCCATCGTCGCGGGTTACGAGGCTCAGGACGAGAAGGTCCAGAAGCAGTACGAGCGCGGTCTGATCACCAAGGACGAGCGCACGCAGGAGCTCATCGCGATCTGGACCAAGGCGACCAACGAGGTTGCCGAGGCGATGAACGCGAACTTCCCCAAGACGAACCCCATCTTCATGATGGTTGACTCGGGTGCCCGAGGAAACATGATGCAGATGCGACAGATCGCCGGTATGCGTGGTCTGGTGTCGAACGCGAAGAACGAGACCATCCCGCGTCCGATCAAGGCGTCCTTCCGTGAGGGCCTCACCGTTCTGGAGTACTTCATCTCCACGCACGGTGCCCGTAAGGGTCTGGCGGACACCGCCCTGCGTACCGCCGACTCGGGTTACCTCACCCGTCGTCTGGTGGACGTCTCGCAGGACGTCATCATCCGCGAGGAGGACTGCGGCACCGAGCGCGGCCTCAAGCTCAAGATCGGTGTCAAGGACGAGACCGGTGTCCTGCGCAAGGCGGACGACGTCGAGACCTCCGTGTACGCCCGCATGCTGGCCGAGGACGTCGTCATCGACGGCAAGGTCATCGCGCCGGCGAACGTGGACCTCGGCGACGTGCTCATCGACGCCCTCATCGCGAACGGCGTCGAGGAGGTCAAGACCCGCTCGGTCCTGACCTGCGAGTCCGCGGTCGGCACCTGTGCCTTCTGCTACGGCCGCTCGCTGGCCACCGGCAAGCTCGTCGACATCGGCGAGGCGGTCGGCATCATCGCCGCCCAGTCCATCGGTGAGCCCGGTACCCAGCTGACGATGCGTACCTTCCACACCGGTGGTGTGGCCGGTGACGACATCACGCAGGGTCTGCCGCGTGTCGTCGAGCTCTTCGAGGCCCGTACCCCGAAGGGTGTCGCCCCGATCTCCGAGGCCGCCGGCCGCGTGCGGATCGAGGAGACCGAGAAGACGAAGAAGATCGTCATCACGCCCGACGACGGCAGCGAGGAGACGGCCTTCCCGATCTCCAAGCGCGCCAAGGTCATCGTGCACGAGGGCGACCACGTCGAGGTGGGCCAGAAGCTCACCATGGGTGCCACCAACCCGCACGACGTGCTGCGCATCCTCGGCCAGCGTGCCGTCCAGGTCCACCTGGTCGGCGAAGTCCAGAAGGTCTACAACTCGCAGGGCGTGTCGATCCACGACAAGCACATCGAGATCATCATCCGGCAGATGCTGCGCCGCGTGACGATCATCGAGTCCGGCGACGCGGAGCTCCTGCCGGGCGAGCTCGTCGAGCGCTCGAAGTTCGAGACCGAGAACCGTCGCGTGGTCACCGAGGGCGGTCACCCCGCCTCCGGCCGTCCGCAGCTGATGGGTATCACCAAGGCCTCGCTGGCGACGGAATCCTGGCTGTCGGCCGCCTCCTTCCAGGAGACGACCCGAGTCCTGACGGACGCGGCGATCAACGCCAAGTCCGACAGCCTCATCGGCCTCAAGGAGAACGTCATCATCGGTAAGCTCATCCCGGCCGGTACGGGCCTGTCCCGCTACCGCAACATCCGGGTCGAGCCGACCGAGGAGGCCAAGGCCGCGATGTACTCGGCCGTCGGCTACGACGACATCGACTACTCGCCCTTCGGCACCGGCTCCGGCCAGGCCGTCCCGCTGGAGGACTACGACTACGGCCCGTACAACGGCTGAGTCGGACACGAGCAGTAACCGCAGGGCGGTCACCCGAGAGGGTGGCCGCCCTGCGGCGTTCCTAGCCCTGGAGCTCCAGGTGGCGCTGGAGGTGGTGGAGGCGGGTGCGGGGCGGCGGGTGCGAGGAGAGAAGGAGTCGCAGGAGGCCCCGCTCGTCCTCCTGTGGTTCCGACATCAGGACTTCGGCGAGCGGGGGGCCGAATCCCAGCGCCGCGGCATGGCGATCGGCCCGCAGTTCCGCGCGTCGGCCGGCGGCTGCGATCAGCAGGGGCACGGTGACCAGCGCGGCAAGGGCCAACAGCAGCAGGCCGAGCCCGAGGGAGTGGGGCACGGTCCGGTACGTGAGCCACCCGACGAGGGCCGCGGGCACCAGCAGGGTGGTCGGAGCCGTCCGTCTCCTGCCCCGCGGCACCATGCGTACGAGGCCGACCAGCGCCTTCCAGACGAGCCTGCCGGGCAGTGCGTACCACCAGCTCAGCATTCGCGTCCACGCGTGGCCGCCCGCGTGGTGCCCCAGCTCGTGGGCCAGAACGGCAGCGAGCTGGGAGGTCGGCAGGGTCTCCAGCGAATGCCTGGTGACGATCACGAGGTGGCCGCCCGCCGCTGACGCGTTCAGTTCGTCGCTCTCCTCGACCCAGAGTTGGTAGCGGGTGCCGTCCACACCGGCGCGGGCCGTCACCTCACGCCATACGGGTCCCAGCAGGGCGGCCTCCTGCGGTACGGGGTGACCCAGCCGGAGCAGATAGCGGGCGAGCAGGGCCTCGGTGGGCCGGTGGAACGCGAGCACTCCGGCCGCAGCCAGCCAGAGCCCCGTCGGTATGCCGTACGGGACGCCGGTGACGTACTGCAGGCCCCGTGCCAGTAGCAGGACGAGGACCAAGCTGAAGAGGATGCCCGGCAGGTGGAGGACGAGCCTGGCGACGGCGGCGAGGTCCGTGACACGGTGGCGGGCCCAGTAGTGGACGCGGGTACCGGGGGCGTGCCGGTATTCGAGATCGTCGAGGGGCTCGGCATCCTTGGACATGCTCACCTCTTGTCCGGGTCGACAGGGGTCCGGCCGTAACCGGGCGGCAGATCCTTCGAGGACGGCGTGTCGACGGCCTCGGCTCCGGCATCCGCGGAGCTGCCCGGAAGCCGCTGGGTGAGGACCTCGCTCAGGGCGCGGAAGGCGTGCCGTCGAGGTTCGGCCAGCTCGTGGGTTTCGGCCTCCGCCGAGTCGAAGAGCTTGGTCACCAGCTCCAGCTGCGTTTCGACCAGCTGCCTCTGATCGTCCCGGAGGTGGTCCATGACCTCCTTGGTGGCCTCCGGGTGCTGGCTCAGGTACCAGGCCCAGGCCCGTGCTCCTCCCTGCTCCAGGTACTCCTCGTACAGGCCGATCTTCTGAGTCTGGAGCCGTAGCAGGGCTGCCCTGCGGGTCTCGCTCGCGGCGTCCTCCTGCTGCCCGAGCACCTCGCCGAGGACCTTCGCACTCGCCTGGTGCTCGATGTCCTGCAGGTGGAGCTCGTGGTCGATCGCCTGCTGGTTGCGGCGCAGACGCAGGGTCCAGGCCGTCTCCAGGCCGGCGGACGCACCCAGCACGGGCCAGCGGGCGGACTCGGCCAGCAGCTCGGCTTCGGCAGCCGCACTCCCGGTGAGGGCATGGCGCCGGGTGACACCGCGGGCGTGCTGTTCCAGCTCGTTCCGCAGCATTCGCGGTACGTCACGGATGCCGCTGCCGACGAACATGACCGGATCGAGCACGTGCCAGCGCAGCTCCACCTCGGCTTGGAATTCCAGGGCGTCGTTCGAGCTGGGCAGGACCAGCTCGGTACGCACGGGGTGGATGGCCAGGTCCACCTCGTAGACGGCCCGGTAGCGGCTGGTGGCTCTGGGTCGGTGGGGTGGGCGGAAGAGCACGTATTCGCCCCGTTGGGTGGCGTAGACGAGGCAGTGGTCGAAGCGGGCCAGGCGCTTGCGCCGAAGGTCCAGCCGGGCGAGCTGACGGACGCTGATCACCGGGTCGATGAGCTCGGTGTGCCGATCGGCGGTCTGTAACCAGTCGAAGTGTGCCGGGGACATGAAGGTCTCCTTGGGATCAGGGCCGGTGCAGTGCCAGGAGGAGATCGTCGGCGGCTGCCGGGCGCGGGCCGCCGTCGTCCCCGCGTACCGTCCGCAGGAGGTGCTGGATGCGCTGTTCGGCGGTCGCGCCGTCGGCCAGCTTCGGCAGCAGGTCGGCGAGGGCCCAGGAGGTGGCCTCGCACCTGTCGGCAGCCAGGACCCAGCCGCGCAGGACCTCCAGAGCTTCGGTGGTGAACGCGGGGTCACCCAGGGCGGCCCTCCACAGCCTGGGGATGCCGTGGGCCGCGGATGTTCCGTCGAGGCGGGCCCGCCTGTACGTGTGCAGGACGAGCGGCAGGTCGGCTGCCTCGTCCGCGGTGTGCCGGCAGGCGCCGAGGAACCCGGCGACGGAGATCCGGAACACCGAGCGGTGGTCGTCCAGGGTCCGCAGGACCTCGGAGAGGACGTCTTCGGCTTCGCCGGAGAGCAGCAGCAGCTCGACCGACTGCGCGAGTTCGTTCTCCAAGGGCCCGGGCTCGTCAGGGTCGTACTGCTTGCGAGCCTGCACGCGGAGCGCGGCGAGCGCCTGCCGGGGGCGTTCGACGCCCAGCAGGCCCTGGACCCGGATGCCCACCCAGGAGAGCCTCGGGTCGCTGTCGGCGGTCCAGCTGTCCGTGATCCGCAGGATGTTCGGAGCACCCACCCGATGGGCCAGGGTCAGGGCGCTCACCGCCCCGACCCGCTGCAGGGGGTTGCGTGACAGCGCCCAGGGGCCGATGACCAGGGCCATCGCGGACGGCAGGTCCGTGAAGGCGAGCGCCCCCACTGTGGCCGCGGCCCGGGTGCGGACGAAGGGGCGGCCGTCGACGATGAGCTCCCCGAGCCAGGCGACCAGGGCGGGACGGGCCGAGGGGTGGCCCGTCCACACTTCGCGCAGCAGGACGAAGGCGGTGCGGCTGTCCAGGAACTCGGCCTTGAGCTGCTCCACGGGACCCCACTCGGTCATTTCCCGGTCGGGGTAGGGCTTGGCCCGGGCCGTCCTCAGGCGGTTGACGATGTGGGTGCCGAAGACGGGGACGGCCTTGGGCAGGCTCGCGTTGACGGTTGCCTGGAGCCGCTGGAAGAGCAGGTCGCTGAGCTCGGCCGTGAGGGCGTACGGACCGGCGTCGAACGCGGCGAGCGCGATGAGGAACGCCTTCTCCCGCAGGTGGAGCGTGTTGTCGTCGGCCTCGAACCACCTCCGCACCTGCTCGTCCAGCAGCTCCGCGGACTTTTGCCGCAGAGCGTCCTCCCGGACTTCTCCCGAGAAGAAGCGAAGGAGCTGGCGGACGTACGCCACCACCTCGCGCGGCTGATGGGCGCGGGGCAGGAACTCGCGCACCTCGGCGAGCTCCAGCAGCCTCTTCGCAGCGGCCTCGCCGACCTCCCGCTCCAAGTGGGAACGCAGCAGGGCTTCGGTTTCCGGGGCGGTCCAGGCCCACCGGCGGACGTCGTCCTCGATCCAGGGCCGCAGACCGGTCGTGATCACGAGGTGGCCGCCGTGTTCCAGCAGGCGGTCGCGGAGCGAGAGCAGGTGCGTCTCGCGGAGCGGCTTGTCGGGGGAGGTCACCAGGTCGCACAGCACGTACCCCGATGCCCCGCCTTTCGTGAGCTGGTCGGGCAGCGAGCCGTGAGCGGTTCCGCGGTCGATGGCGTGCACGGGGGTGGCTCCCGCCCGCCGCAGCAGCATCAGGGCGGCGGTACGGCGACCCGTGTAGGGGACGCCGGTCAGCACCAGGACCCGCTGCTCACGAAGCCGCTCCAGGAGCTCCTCGAAGGGGGTGCCCTCGGAGACGAAGGTCAAGGCCAGCCGGTCCAGCTCCTCGGCCGGGATCTCCCCGGAGGTCCGGCTGGGGCTGGAGGCCCCGTAGTAGTGGTGCTCGGTCTTGGTGACGTTGCCGTTGATCTCCCCCGCGACGACACCGCTGTTCCTGCCGGTGAACCGGGCTGAGGCCGGGGCGTGGAGGCCGATGTCACGCAGGGTGTCCCAGGCCCGTTGGGGCGGGGCTTCCTCCTGCTGCTGAGCGGCCCTCTCCTCTGGGCCCTGATCGGTGCCGTCCTGCTCACCGGGGTCGGCCGGCTTGGCCGGGTCCGCCGTGGGTTCGGCCGTCTCGGCCGGGGCGGTCATCGCCGGTCACCCGGGGCCCCGTGGAAGGTGACGCCCCCGTTGATCACTCCGCCCTGAATCATCGGCCCGTCGATCCGGCCCGCGACCACCCCGCTGTTCGTACCGTGGAATTCGACCGAGCCGCCGCTGTCGGCGGGCTCCCGCTCCTGCTGTTGCACAGGCGGGGTGTCCCGCGTGGGCGCTTCGGTGGCGGCCCCCGCGGGCAGCGGTCCGTGGAGCCAGGCCTTCAGCGGACCGTTCTTGCTGTCCACGGTGATGGGATGGAAGGAGTCCGCCGGAATGCCCTTGTGATCGTGGCGGACGATCCCCGTGTGGACGGACTCGGACACGCACAGGGCGATGTCCGAGTTCTCCTCGCGCAGCGCGGCGCGCAGGGTGTCGGCGTCCAGGAGGCGGCAGGCCTGGTTGAGGTCGGTGCCGACCCAGCCGTCGATGGCGTCGACGGTGACGAAGCCGGTGGCCACCACAGCGCGCAGCCTGATCTGGGCCGCGCTCGACGCCATGCGGTTGACCTCCCTCAGCTGGGCCGGAGCCTCGGTGAGCAGGACCCGCAGCAGGAGGGGCAGCGAGGCGTTCGCGTCGATCATCACCAGCACCCCGTCACCCCGGTCGGCGCGCAGGTGGAGGGTCTGGTCGATGCCGGCCGTCTGCAGGACGCGTTCGACGACGTCGTAGAGCATGCGGCGCAGGTACGCCTGCTCCACGTCATCGCGGTCGCTGAACTTTTCGATGTCGAGCAGGAGCAGGGTGCGGTTGAGCGGGTGTGTCATGTCTGCCTCTCACGGTCGAGTGCCGGTGCCGCACCAGGTTGGGGGTGGGGCGGGACGCGGCGTGAGGGCAGAAGACGCACTGCGAGTGTGACGGTGTGCACTGACCGGTCAGGTGTCGAGATGGCCGATCCGGCGCAGGACGTGCGGCTGGACGATCACCACCGTGCGGCGTCCGGTGGAGACGACCCCCCGGTCCCGGAAGTCCTTGAGCTGCCGCTGCACCATCTCGCGCGACGCGCCGACGGCGCCGGCCAGCTCCTGCTTGGTCAGCGGCACGGCGATCTCGACCCCGGCCCCGGTGGCGCGGCCGTGCGTGCGGGACAGGTCGAGCAGCAGGGTCGCGAGACGTTCACGCACGCTCATCGAGGCGTGCGCCAACTGGCGCTGGTCGGCCGCGCGGGTGCGGTCGGCGCTCAGCCCGATCAGGGTGAAGGCGACGGAAGGGCATCGGATCAGGAACTCGCGGAAGGCGCGGTGGTCGATGGCCAGCGCCCGGACCCGCTCGAGCGCCGTGACGGTCGCCGACCGGGGGCGGCCGGTGACGGCGGCGGATTCACCGACGATGTCTCCGGGGCCGCGCAGCGCCAGCAGGGCTTGATAGCCCGTGGCCGCCGAGGCGGTGACCTTGGTCCAGCCCGTGAGGATGAGCAGGACGTGCGTCGAGGGCTCGTGCTGCTGGATCAGGGGAGTGCGCGGCCCGAAGTGCAGCTCGCGACCCAGCTTGCGTAACGCCGTACTGTCCTCGTTCTCCAGACGGGCCAGGAACGGGACGCGGTCGTCCAGTCCACCGTCGCCCGGAAGGTATGCCGGATCCATTGGCCCCCCATCAATCGCGGGCGGTCAATGTACTGGCCACCGGGAAGGCGCGGCGGGGGATCAGCGGATTTGGCGGCGGCGCCTCAGGTGACCGGCCGTCGTGACCGAGGTCAGGGTGAGGAGGGCCAGGGCGGCGGCTGCGAGGCCCGGGGAGAGGCCCTTGGGGGTGAAGGTGCAGGAGAGGGTGCGGGTGGTCGGGGTGACCGGGAGGGAGAGGAGGCCGTGGAAGTCGCGGATCGGGGCCGAGCACTGCCAGCCGGGGACGTTCGTCACCGCGAGGACGGCGGTGCCGGTGGTGTTCGGGGGGAGGGTGGCCTCCAGGGTGTGGCCGCCGGTGCGGACCGAGGTGGCGCCGGTCGACTTCAGGGTGCTGACGGCGGTCTCCAGGGCGGTGCGGTCCAGGCAGCCGATGGGGGTCGGGCCGGCGGTGGCGTTCTCCGTGCGGGTCTCCACCGTCGCGGTGACCTCGCCCGAGGCGGGGACCGGGCCCAGGGGGACGACGCCCGTCATGCGGTCCTCCAGGGGGCGGGTGGAGTCCGGCGTGCGGAGGGTGCCGTACAGGGCGGGGGAGTACCAGTAGGCCTGGGAGCCGGGGGTGCACCGGGCGGCGTACGTCTGGGTGGTGGGGGTGCCCGTGCGGGTGGTCCGCGGGACCTCGTACACCGTCGCGCCCAGGACGTTCTCCTGGTGGGCGTAGACCGAGTCCGCGGGGTTGGGCGAGGTGTAGGTGGTGGTGCGGAGGGTGACCAGGGGCGGGGCCGGCTGCTTCGTCGCCGTCCAGGTGTTCGGCTCCGTGCCCGGGCGGACGCGGGCGCCGATGGAGAAGATCGCGTCGAGCACCGGGTTGTCGGCGCCGAAGAAGGTCCGGCCGTCGTTCTTGAAGCCGTAGCCCAGCGGTTCCAGGGCCTTGTAGGTGGCTTCCGGGAGGTAGCTGCTGTAGTACTGCGGGCCCTCCGCCCGCAGGGCGAGGGCGTCGTTGTACGAGGTCTGCGGCGCGCCCGAGTCCGTCCGGTAGGCGGGCCAGCCGTCCACGCTGCGGACCGCTTCGTAGTGGTTCGTGATGGAGCGGTTCGAGGTCGGGACGGGGGCCGCCCAGCGCTCGCGGGAGCGGCGGGCGTCCGCGTTGGCCGCGGCGACGGTCGATTCGGCGAAGACCACGCCGGTCATGAGGAGGGCGGCCAGGGGGAGGAGGGCCCGGTGCCGGTCCGCCTGGGTGAGCAGGAGCAGGGCCAGCAGGGACGCGGCGCCGCCCGCGAGCACGGCCGGCCAGGTCCAGCCGCCGAAGTCGTTCGTGTGGCGCAGGAGGAAGGTGGCCAGCAGGAGCAGGCCGGCCGACAGGGCCAGGTGGAGGGGGCGCGGGCGGTTGGCCAGGGCGAGCCAGGCCAGGACGACGACCATCCCGCTGAACACGAACGCCTCGCGGTACGGGTTGCCGTTCGGCACCGCCAGGCCGTGCCACACGTACTGCGTCGGGGGGAACTGGAAGGAGACCAGGACGAGGAGGGTGGCCGCCGCCCACGTCAGGCGGGTGCGGGCCGCGATGCGGGTGTTGAGCAGGAAGCCGCCCGCCAGGATCAGGCCCAGCGAGGCCACGTACAGGCGCGGACGGCCGCCCCACAGGTGCGTGGCCGGGAGCATGCCGGACAGGAAGATCTCGATGCGGACCGGGTCGAAGGCTCCGGCCTTGGTGGGCTGGGCCGCCCCGCTGGACAGGAACGACGGCAGCAGGAGGGGGAGGGTCAGCAGGATGCCGGTGGCGGCGGCGGTCGCCGCGCGCCACAGGGCGCGCAGGCGCTGGGCGCCGGTCAGGTCCAGGGTGACCAGGCGGACGGCCAGCAGGACGCAGGCGGCCATCGTGGCCATCATGGCGGTGTAGAAGTTCCCGAACCAGGCGAGGGCGACCAGCAGCGCCACCCCCGGCCAGCGGCGCCCCTCCAGGCACCACTCGACGGCGATGCCGAGCAGCGGGAGGGCCACCAGGCCCCAGAGCCACATCGGGATGTACGAGGCGTCGCTGAGGGCCCAGCCGCACAGGCCGTAGCAGGCGCCGAGGACCCCGCGCTGCCACCACGGGCCGGGGTGCAGCTTGCCCAGGTAGACCGTCATCACCGCGGCCGCGGTGCCCATGGTGACCGGGGTGATCACGAAGACGGCCAGGTCGACGTGGTCGCGGGGCACGAGGACGGCCAGCCAGGAGAAGGGGTTGCCCAGGTAGGTGTAGTAGTCGGACAGGAACTGTTGTCCGAAGCCTCCCCGCCAGGTGAACAGCACGTCGCCGGCGGCCTGGCCGTGGACCAGGTCCCACAGGGCGCGGTGGAACGGGACGTACTGGTTGGCCTGGTCGTTGATGGCCCGGCCCTTGTTCCCGAAGGGGAAGGTGCCCCGGGCCGCCCAGGCCGCGCAGAAGGCGCCCGAGGTGACGAGGAAGGCGAGCAGGGGCCCGTACAGCCGGGAGAGGGCGGCGCGCCGCCGTGACGTGGGGGTTCGGCCGCCGTCGGGGGGCGGGTTCTCCGCCGTCGTCGGCTGCGGTGTGACCGTCCCCAATGTCCTGCTCCTGGCGCTCGTACGTTTTGGACTGACTCGCTGGGATTCGCTGGGCAGTGTAGTTCGCCCTCCCTACCACGCCGGTGCGCGGTCCGCGCGCCCGGCCCTTCCCGGGCCGTCCCGCCCGTGCGGCGCCTGAGCTGTGCGGTCGTCGCGGCGGTGGCGGGGCGGCTTATGTTTTGACCGGAGTGGATGCGGTGGGTACGCTCAGACCTTGTGCCTGGGGTGTGCCTGGGCTCCCGTGCGTGTCCATCAACCGCACGCGAGCGTCAACGGCCACCGCGATCCACGCGTCTTTCCGCATGTGCGGGGAGGTCCGCCGGATCCGACACACCCGACCGCGTGGGTCGGCAAAGTTCCAGGTTAGCTTCACTACACGGCACACAGAAACCGGAGAAGTAGTGCCTACGATCCAGCAGCTGGTCCGCAAGGGCCGGCAGGACAAGGTCGAGAAGACAAAGACCCCCGCGCTCGAGGCCTCGCCCCAGCGTCGCGGCGTCTGCACGCGTGTGTTCACGACCACCCCGAAGAAGCCGAACTCGGCGCTCCGTAAGGTCGCGCGTGTGCGTCTGACCTCCGGCATCGAGGTCACCGCTTACATTCCGGGTGAGGGACACAACCTGCAGGAGCACTCGATCGTGCTCGTGCGTGGTGGCCGTGTGAAGGACCTGCCGGGTGTTCGTTACAAGATCATCCGCGGTGCGCTTGACACCCAGGCTGTCAAGAACCGCAAGCAGGCCCGCAGCCGCTACGGCGCCAAGAAGGAGAAGTAAGAATGCCTCGTAAGGGCCCCGCCCCGAAGCGCCCGGTCATCATCGACCCGGTCTACGCATCTCCTCTGGTGACCTCGCTCATCAACAAGATCCTGCTGAACGGCAAGCGCTCCACCGCCGAGCGCATCGTCTACGGCGCCATGGAAGGCCTCCGCGAGAAGACCGGCAACGACCCGGTCATCACGCTGAAGCGCGCGCTGGAGAACGTGAAGCCGTCCCTCGAGGTCAAGTCCCGCCGTGTCGGTGGCGCGACCTACCAGGTCCCCGTCGAGGTCAAGCCGGGTCGCCAGTCGACCCTGGCCCTCCGCTGGCTCGTGGGTTACTCCCGCGCCCGTCGTGAGAAGACCATGACCGAGCGCCTCATGAACGAGCTGCTCGACGCCTCCAACGGTCTTGGCGCTGCCGTCAAGAAGCGCGAGGACACGCACAAGATGGCCGAGTCCAACAAGGCCTTCGCGCACTACCGCTGGTAGTCCCACCCCACATCGAGACCGAGAGAAGACCGAAGCCTTATGGCTACCACTTCGCTTGACCTGGCCAAGGTGCGCAACATCGGCATCATGGCCCACATCGACGCGGGCAAGACGACCACCACCGAGCGCATCCTGTTCTACACCGGTGTGTCTTACAAGATCGGTGAGGTCCACGACGGCGCTGCCACGATGGACTGGATGGAGCAGGAGCAGGAGCGCGGCATCACGATCACGTCGGCCGCGACGACCTGTCACTGGCCGCTCGAGGACGTCGACCACACCATCAACATCATCGACACCCCGGGTCACGTTGACTTCACGGTCGAGGTGGAGCGTTCGCTCCGCGTCCTCGACGGTGCCGTCACCGTGTTCGACGGTGTCGCCGGTGTGGAGCCGCAGTCCGAGACCGTTTGGCGTCAGGCGGACCGCTACGGCGTCCCGCGCATCTGCTTCGTCAACAAGCTCGACCGTACCGGCGCCGAGTTCATGCGCTGCGTCGACATGATCAAGGACCGCCTCGGTGCGGTTCCGATCGTCATGCAGCTCCCGATCGGTGCCGAGGCCGACTTCCAGGGCGTCGTCGACCTGGTCCGCATGAAGGCCCTCGTGTGGTCCGCCGAGGCCACCAAGGGCGAGATGTACGACGTCGTCGACATCCCGGCCACGCACACCGAGCTGGCCGAGGAATGGCGCGGCAAGCTCGTCGAGACCGTCGCCGAGAACGACGACGAGATGATGGAGCTGTACCTCGGTGGCGAAGAGCCGACCGAAGAGCAGCTGCACGCGGCCGTGCGCCGCATCATCCTCGGCTCCGGCAAGGGCAAGGGCGAAGCCACGATCACCGCGGTGTTCTGCGGTACGGCGTTCAAGAACAAGGGCGTCCAGCCCCTGCTCGACGCCGTCGTGCGCTACCTCCCGTCGCCGCTCGACATCGAGGCCATCGAGGGCCACGACGTCAAGGACGCCGAGGTCGTCGTCAAGCGCAAGCCGTCGGACGAGGAGCCCCTCGCCGCGCTCGCGTTCAAGATCATGAGCGACCCGCACCTCGGCAAGCTCACCTTCGTCCGGGTTTACTCGGGCCGCCTGGAGGCCGGCACCGCGGTGCTGAACTCCGTCAAGGGCAAGAAGGAGCGCATCGGCAAGATCTACCGCATGCACGCGAACAAGCGTGAGGAGATCGACGCGGTGGGCGCCGGCGACATCGTCGCCGTCATGGGCCTGAAGCAGACCACCACCGGTGAGACGCTTTGCGACGACAAGGCCCCCGTGATCCTGGAGTCCATGGACTTCCCGGCTCCGGTCATCCAGGTCGCCATCGAGCCCGCCTCGAAGGGTGACCAGGAGAAGCTGGGTGTCGCCATCCAGCGCCTCGCGGAAGAGGACCCGTCGTTCCACGTCCACTCGGACGAGGAGACCGGCCAGACCATCCTCGGCGGTATGGGCGAGCTGCACCTCGAGGTGCTGGTCGACCGTATGAAGCGCGAGTTCAAGGTCGTCGCCAACGTCGGCAAGCCGCAGGTCGCGTACCGCGAGACGATCCGCAAGGCCGTCGAGCGTCACGACTACACCCACAAGAAGCAGACCGGTGGTACCGGTCAGTTCGCCAAGGTGCAGATCGCGATCGAGCCGATCACGGACGCCGATGGTCCGGCGTACGAGTTCGTCAACAAGGTCACCGGTGGCCGCGTGCCGAAGGAGTACATCCCTTCGGTCGACGCCGGTGCGCAGGAAGCCATGCAGTTCGGCATCCTGGCCGGCTACGAGATGACTGGCGTCCGCGTCACGCTTCTCGACGGTGGCTACCACGAGGTCGACTCCTCCGAGCTCGCCTTCAAGATCGCCGGTTCGCAGGCCTTCAAGGAGGCCGCGCGCAAGGCTTCTCCCGTGCTCCTCGAGCCGATGATGGCCGTCGAGGTCACCACGCCGGAGGAGTCCATGGGTGACGTCATCGGCGACATCAACTCCCGCCGTGGCCAGATCCAGGCCATGGAGGACCGTCACGGAGCCAAGATCGTCAAGGGCCTCGTGCCCCTGTCGGAGATGTTCGGCTACGTCGGCGACCTCCGCAGCAAGACCTCGGGTCGCGCCAGCTACTCGATGCAGTTCGACTCCTACGCCGAGGTTCCCCGGAACGTCGCCGAGGAGATCATCGCGAAGGCCAAGGGCGAGTAACTCTTCCGAGTACACGCTTTAGGCTTGTCACCGGAGCCTCTGGGGCAACAGGAGCAACCCTCCCGTTGCCCCGGGGAACCCGGCTTTCCAGCAAAGATCACCTGGCGCCGATCTGTAAGGCGTACAGAACCACTCTCCAGGAGGACCCCCGTGGCGAAGGCGAAGTTCGAGCGGACTAAGCCGCACGTCAACATCGGCACCATCGGTCACATTGACCACGGTAAGACGACCCTCACGGCCGCCATTACCAAGGTGCTGCACGACGCGTACCCGGACCTGAACGAGGCCTCGGCCTTCGACCAGATCGACAAGGCTCCTGAGGAGCGCCAGCGCGGTATCACCATCTCCATCGCGCACGTCGAGTACCAGACCGAGGCGCGTCACTACGCCCACGTCGACTGCCCGGGTCACGCGGACTACATCAAGAACATGATCACCGGTGCCGCGCAGATGGACGGCGCCATCCTCGTGGTCGCCGCCACCGACGGCCCGATGCCGCAGACCAAGGAGCACGTGCTCCTGGCCCGCCAGGTCGGCGTTCCGTACATCGTCGTCGCCCTGAACAAGGCCGACATGGTGGACGACGAGGAGATCCTGGAGCTCGTCGAGCTCGAGGTCCGTGAGCTGCTCTCCGAGTACGACTTCCCGGGCGACGACCTCCCGGTCGTCCAGGTCTCCGCGCTCAAGGCGCTCGAGGGCGACAAGGAGTGGGGCGAGAAGCTCCTCGGCCTCATGAAGGCCGTCGACGAGTCGATCCCGACCCCGCCGCGTGACACCGACAAGCCGTTCCTCATGCCCGTCGAGGACGTCTTCACGATCACCGGTCGTGGCACCGTCGTCACCGGTCGTATCGAGCGTGGTGTCCTCAAGGTCAACGAGACCGTCGACATCATCGGCATCAAGACCGAGAAGACCACCACCACGGTCACCGGCATCGAGATGTTCCGCAAGCTGCTCGACGAGGGCCAGGCCGGCGAGAACGTCGGTCTGCTCCTCCGTGGCATCAAGCGCGAGGACGTCGAGCGCGGCCAGGTCATCATCAAGCCCGGTTCGGTCACGCCGCACACCGAGTTCGAGGCCGCCGCGTACATCCTGTCGAAGGACGAGGGTGGCCGTCACACCCCGTTCTTCAACAACTACCGCCCGCAGTTCTACTTCCGTACCACGGACGTGACCGGCGTCGTGACCCTCCCCGAGGGCACCGAGATGGTCATGCCGGGCGACAACACCGACATGTCCGTCCAGCTGATCCAGCCGGTCGCCATGGAGGAGGGCCTGAAGTTCGCCATCCGTGAGGGTGGTCGCACCGTCGGCGCCGGCCAGGTCACCAAGATCACGAAGTAATTCGTGTTCTGACCTGGTAGCTCGCACCAGCGGGCACCATGTTTGAGGCGAGGGCCCCTTTCCCACCGCTCCGGCGGTGGGGGAGGGGCCTTTGTCGTACTCCCCGGTAACGACGGGGCGACGGGGCCGTGAGAGGCTCCGGCGCGGATCGACGTACGGACGTTCGGGGTGGGGACATGGGGCGGCAGGACGCCGGGGGATCGGGGATCTCCGAAGAGGAGTGGCAGCGGTTCGGCGAGGAGATCGCGCGGGAGAGCGCGCAGGCGCCGAAGGAGCCGTCGGCGCGGGCGCGGATGGTCACCGAGCGGCTGCGGCGCGAGGAGCAGGAGCGGGCCCGCGCGGCCGGGCGGCGCGGGGCCCTCGGGCGCCGGGGGCGCCGGACGCCGGGCGACCCGCCGGGCTGGCGCACGGGGCCGTCCTGGCAGGAGGCGGAGGACCGCCGACGGCGCCGGCGCGGCCTCAGGGCCACCGCCGCGAGCGTGGGCATCGCGGCCCTGGCGCTGGTCGTCGTACGGCCGGAGCTGCTCATCGACCGGCTGACCGGCAAGACGGAAGCCCGCGAGGCGGGCGCTGGGGCCCCGCCGCTGCCCGGGGAGTCCGTACGCCCGACCGCGGCCCCGGACGCCGCCCACCCGGACCGTCCGACCCCGGAGGAGCCCTTCCGCGGTTCGCCGGCCGCCCGGTGGGCCGACGGCGCCGCCGGCATCGAGGTCCCGGAGGCGGCCGCCACCGGCGGCTGGTCCCGCGAGGCGGTGGCGGACGCCCTGTCGAAGGCCAAGCGGTTCCTGGTCGCGGCCAACCTGGACCCGCGGACCGTGCGGGGGGAGCGTCCGGAGGCCGCGATGGCGCTCCTCGATCCCCGGCAGCCCGAGGTTCCCGAGCGCCTGGAGCGCTCGCTGACGCAGCCCGGCGGCGGCGAGAACAGCCCCGCCATCCTGTTCACCCGCTTCGACCCGGCCGAGGTCCAGCCGGTGGGGCACGTGGTCAAGGTGCGCGGCAGCATGCGCGCGGAGGCGGGTGACCCCGGTGAGCTGCTGCTGGTGACCGACTACACCTTCGTGCACCCGATGGCGAGGGCGGACCGGAGCGTGCAGCGGACGATCGTGCGCCGGCAGATCACCTTCTCGGTGCTGGACCCGGCGCGCTGGCGGGCCACGGCGGGGCGGCTGCAGCTGCACACGTACAAGGCGGAGTGGTCGAACGTGCGGTGCGAGCCGACCGGCGGGTTCCTGCACCCGGACTTCCCGCAGGACCGACCCGGCGGAACCCAGCCCTCCGGGCCGGCCACGGATCCGTACGACCGCAGCGGGGACATTCAGGGCGATGGGTGCGGGACCGTGACGAGGTCCTGACCAGGGATCCCCGTCGCGTGGCGCGGTTTGACGTGTCCGCGCGGCGGGGTATTCTCTTCGGCCCGATTGGCCAGGTACGTGTCTCGTATGGCAGACTACTCAAGTTGCTCGGTTGAGTGCCGATGCTGTGCGCCTCCCGCCGGGAGGACCGGAAGCGAGTCCCACAGTACTCGTCGTCCTTAATCTGCCTTTCGGGGCAGCAATGAGGGCGGACGTACGGGAATCTTCTGGGAAGTGTCAGCACGGTGCCCACCAGGCACCCGGTGGGTGTTTCTCCCCCGATACGCGGTCAGGACCGCATCCCCTTGGACGAGGGAATTTCCGTATGGGAATTTTCTGTAGAGGGTGTGCGACACGCCCGACCGCGTGGGTCGGAGAGAAGCCGCGGAACCCGTTCCGCAGCCTCCCGGGAGCCAGAGCGTTCCACACACAGACAGGACTACGGAGTAGCCATGGCGGGACAGAAGATCCGCATCCGGCTCAAGGCCTACGACCACGAGGTCATCGACTCCTCGGCGAAGAAGATCGTCGAGACGGTGACGCGCACTGGTGCGTCGGTCGCGGGCCCGGTGCCGCTGCCCACTGAGAAGAACGTGTACTGCGTCATCAAGTCGCCGCACAAGTACAAGGACTCGCGCGAGCACTTCGAGATGCGCACGCACAAGCGCCTGATCGACATCCTCGACCCGACGCCCAAGACCGTTGACTCGCTGATGCGCCTGGACCTTCCGGCCGGCGTTGACATCGAGATCAAGCTCTGAGAGGCGTCGAGAAGATGGCAAAGCAGATCAAGGGCGTCCTGGGCGAGAAGCTCGGCATGACCCAGGTCTGGGACGAGAACAACCGTGTCGTCCCGGTGACCGTCGTCAAGGCCGGACCCTGCGTCGTGACCCAGGTCCGTACCAACGACACCGACGGCTACGAGTCGGTCCAGATCGCCTTCGGCGAGATCGACCCGCGCAAGGTGAACAAGCCCCTCAAGGGCCACTTCGCCAAGGCCGACGTGACCCCCCGCCGCCACCTGGTGGAGCTCCGCACCTCCGACGCCAGCGAGTACACGCTCGGCCAGGAGATCACCGCTGAGATCTTCGAGTCCGGCGTCAAGGTTGACGTCACGGGCAACAGCAAGGGCAAGGGCTTCGCCGGTGTCATGAAGCGGCACAACTTCCGGGGCCTCGGCGCCGGTCACGGTGTGCAGCGCAAGCACCGCTCCCCCGGTTCGATCGGTGGCTGCGCCACCCCTGGGCGTGTCTTCAAGGGCATGCGCATGGCCGGTCGCATGGGTAACGAGCGCGTCACCACCCAGAACCTGACCATCCACGCGGTTGACGCGGAGAAGGGTCTGCTCCTCATCAAGGGCGCGGTCCCCGGTCCGAACGGCGGCCTCGTCCTGGTCCGTACCGCGGCCAAGGGGGCTTGAGGTAATGAGCACCATTGACATCCTTTCGCCGGCAGGCGACAAGGCCGGTACCGTCGAGCTCCCCGCGGAGATCTTCGACGCGAAGACCAGCGTTCCGCTGATCCACCAGGTCGTCGTCGCCCAGCTGGCAGCTGCCCGTCAGGGCACGCACAAGACCAAGACCCGTGGCGAAGTCCGTGGTGGTGGCAAGAAGCCTTACCGCCAGAAGGGCACCGGCCGCGCCCGTCAGGGTTCGACCCGCGCTCCGCAGTTCGCCGGCGGTGGCGTCGTCCACGGCCCGCAGCCGCGTGACTACTCGCAGCGGACCCCCAAGAAGATGAAGGCCGCCGCCCTCCGCGGTGCCCTCTCGGACCGTGCGCGTCACTCCCGCATCCACGTCGTCACCGGCGTGGTCGAGGGTGCCGCCTCCACGAAGGCCGCCAAGACGCTGTTCGGCAAGATCTCGGAGCGCAAGAACCTGCTCCTGGTCGCCGAGCGCTCTGACGAGCTGGCGTGGCTGTCCGCCCGCAACCTGCCCCAGGTTCACATCCTGGAGCCGGGCCAGCTGAACACGTACGACGTGATCGTCTCTGACGACGTGGTCTTCACCCAGGCCGCGCTCGAGTCCTTCGTGTCTGGCCCCAAGGCCGATGAGACCGAAGGGAACGAGGCCTGATGTCTGAGGCGACCGTTACCAGCAAGACCTTCACCGACCCGCGCGACCTGCTGATCAAGCCGGTCGTCTCGGAGAAGAGCTACGCGCTGCTGGACGAGAACAAGTACACGTTCATCGTCGCGCCCGGCGCCAACAAGACCCAGATCAAGCAGGCCGTCGAGGCGGTCTTCTCGGTCAAGGTCACCGGGGTCAACACGATCAACCGTCAGGGTAAGCGCAAGCGCACCAAGACCGGTTTCGGCAAGCGCGCCAACACCAAGCGCGCCATCGTGACCCTTGCCGAGGGCAACCGTATCGACATCTTCGGCGGCCAGGCCTCCTAACGGAGGTCTAGTCGTCCGGAATCGGACGAGGACTGAGAAATGGGTATCCGCAAGTACAAGCCGACGACCCCGGGCCGTCGTGGCTCCAGCGTCGCCGACTTTGTCGAGATCACGCGGTCCACGCCGGAGAAGTCGCTGGTTCGCCCTCTGCACAGCAAGGGCGGCCGTAACAACACCGGCCGGATCACCGTTCGCCACCAGGGTGGCGGACACAAGCGCGCCTACCGAGTGATCGACTTCCGTCGTCACGACAAGGACGGCGTGCCGGCCAAGGTCGCGCACATCGAGTACGACCCCAACCGCACCGCGCGCATCGCGCTGCTGCACTACGCCGACGGCGAGAAGCGCTACATCATCGCGCCGCGCGGTCTGCAGCAGGGTGACCGGATCGAGAACGGCCCCACGGCCGACATCAAGCCGGGCAACAACCTCGCGCTCCGCAACATCCCGGTCGGTACCACGATCCACGCGATCGAGCTCCGTCCCGGTGGCGGCGCGAAGTTCGCCCGCTCCGCTGGTGCCTCCGTGCAGCTGCTCGCGAAGGAGGGCGTGATGGCCCACCTCCGCATGCCGTCCGGTGAGATCCGTCTCGTCGACGCGCGCTGCCGCGCCACCGTCGGCGAGGTCGGCAACGCCGAGCAGTCGAACATCAACTGGGGCAAGGCCGGCCGCATGCGCTGGAAGGGCGTTCGCCCGACCGTCCGCGGTGTCGCGATGAACCCGGTTGACCACCCGCACGGTGGTGGTGAGGGCAAGACCAGCGGTGGTCGCCACCCGGTCTCCCCGTGGGGTCAGAAGGAGGGTCGTACTCGCTCGCCGAAGAAGGCTTCGAGCAAGTACATCGTCCGCCGCCGCAAGACGAACAAGAAGCGCTAGGAGCGGGTTTAGATGCCGCGCAGTCTCAAGAAGGGGCCCTTCGTCGACGACCACCTCGTAAAGAAGGTGGACGCCCAGAACGAAGCCGGCACCAAGAACGTCATCAAGACCTGGTCCCGTCGCTCGATGATCATCCCCAGCATGCTGGGTCACACGATCGCGGTGCACAACGGCAAGACCCACGTCCCGGTGTTCGTCACCGAGTCGATGGTCGGCCACAAGCTCGGCGAGTTCTCGCCGACTCGCACCTTCCGCGGCCACGTCAAGGACGACCGGAAGTCGAAGCGCCGCTAATCGCGGGGTGGTTACGACTATGACTAACACCGAAGGGACAACCATGGAAGCCAGGGCCCAGGCGCGGTACATCCGCGTCACGCCCATGAAGGCCCGCCGAGTGGTGGACCTCATCCGTGGCATGGATGCCACGGAGGCTCAGGCGGTCCTGCGTTTCGCCCCGCAGGCCGCGAGCGTGCCGGTCGGCAAGGTGCTGGACAGCGCCATTGCCAACGCCGCGCACAACTACAACCACCCGGACGCCTCCACGCTGGTCATCAGCGAGGCGTACGTGGACGAGGGCCCGACCCTGAAGCGGTTCCGTCCGCGTGCCCAGGGCCGTGCCTACCGGATCCGCAAGCGGACCAGCCACATCACCGTGGTCGTCAGCAGCAAGGAAGGTTCCCGGTAATGGGCCAGAAGGTAAACCCGCACGGGTTCCGACTCGGCATCACCACGGACTTCAAGTCCCGCTGGTACGCCGACAAGCTGTACAAGGACTACGTCAAGGAAGACGTCGCCATCCGTCGGATGATGACGTCCGGCATGGAGCGCGCCGGCATCTCGAAGGTTGAGATCGAGCGCACCCGTGACCGCGTGCGTGTGGACATCCACACCGCCCGTCCCGGCATCGTCATCGGCCGCCGTGGCGCCGAGGCCGACCGCATCCGCGGTGACCTCGAGAAGCTCACGGGCAAGCAGGTCCAGCTGAACATCCTCGAGGTCAAGAACCCCGAGCTCGACGCTCAGCTCGTTGCCCAGGCCGTTGCCGAGCAGCTCTCCTCCCGCGTCTCCTTCCGTCGTGCCATGCGCAAGAGCATGCAGGGCACCATGAAGGCCGGCGCCAAGGGCATCAAGATCCAGTGCGGTGGCCGTCTCGGCGGCGCCGAGATGTCCCGCTCCGAGTTCTACCGCGAGGGTCGTGTGCCGCTGCACACGCTGCGCGCGAACGTGGACTACGGCTTCTTCGAGGCCAAGACCACCTTCGGCCGTATCGGCGTGAAGGTCTGGATCTACAAGGGCGACGTCAAGAACATCGCCGAGGTTCGCGCCGAGAACGCCGCGGCCCGTGCGGGTAACCGCCCGGCCCGTGGTGCCGGCGCTGGCGACCGTCCCGCCGGCCGTGGTGGCCGTGGTGGCGAGCGCGGCGGCCGTGGTGGCCGCAAGCCGCAGCAGGCTGCTGGTGCCGAGGCCCCCAAGGCCGACGCCCCCGCCGCCGCTCCGGCTGAGAGCACCGGAACGGAGGCCTGACCGACATGCTGATCCCTCGTAGGGTCAAGCACCGCAAGCAGCACCACCCGAAGCGCAGCGGTATGGCCAAGGGCGGTACTGAGGTCTCGTTCGGCGAGTACGGCATCCAGGCGCTCACCCCCGCCTACGTGACGAACCGCCAGATCGAGGCGGCTCGTATCGCGATGACCCGCCACATCAAGCGTGGCGGCAAGGTCTGGATCAACATCTACCCGGACCGCCCGCTGACGAAGAAGCCTGCCGAGACCCGCATGGGTTCCGGTAAGGGTTCCCCGGAGTGGTGGATCGCGAACGTGCACCCGGGCCGGGTCATGTTCGAGCTGTCCTACCCGAACGAAAAGATTGCGCGTGAGGCTCTCACTCGTGCGGCCCACAAGCTGCCGATGAAGTGCCGCATCGTCAAGCGCGAGGCAGGTGAGTCGTGATGGCGACGGGAACCAAGGCGTCCGAGCTCCGCGAGCTCGGCAACGAGGAGCTCGTTGCCAAGCTGCGCGAGGCCAAGGAGGAGCTGTTCAAGCTCCGTTTCCAGGCGGCCACCGGCCAGCTGGAGAACAACGGCCGGCTCAAGTCCGTCCGTAAGGACATCGCTCGCATCTACACCCTGATGCACGAGCGTGAGCTCGGTATCGAGACGGTGGAGAACGCCTGATGAGCGAGAACAACGTGACTGAGAAGACCGAGCGCGGTTTCCGCAAGACCCGTGAGGGTCTGGTCGTCAGCGACAAGATGGACAAGACCGTCGTCGTCGCCGTCGAGGACCGTGTGAAGCACGCGCTGTACGGCAAGGTCATCCGCCGTACGAACAAGCTCAAGGCGCACGACGAGCAGAACGCTGCCGGCGTCGGCGACCGCGTCCTCATCATGGAGACGCGTCCGCTGTCGGCGACCAAGCGCTGGCGCATCGTCGAGATCCTCGAGAAGGCCAAGTAATCACTTGAAGGGGTAACCCTTCAGGTTCGTTCCGCCAGGCTCGGCCGGGGCTTCTGTGAAGCCCCGGCCGGGAACCGGCAGACAAACAGGAGATAGACGTGATCCAGCAGGAGTCGCGACTGCGTGTCGCCGACAACACTGGTGCCAAGGAGATCCTTTGCATCCGTGTTCTCGGTGGCTCCGGTCGCCGCTACGCGGGCATCGGTGACGTCATCGTCGCCACCGTCAAGGATGCGATCCCCGGTGGCAACGTGAAGAAGGGTGACGTCGTCAAGGCGGTCATCGTTCGCACCGTCAAGGAGCGCCGCCGCCAGGACGGCTCGTACATCCGCTTCGACGAGAACGCCGCCGTCATTCTGAAGAACGACGGCGACCCTCGCGGCACCCGTATCTTCGGCCCCGTGGGCCGTGAGCTGCGCGAGAAGAAGTTCATGAAGATCATCTCGCTCGCGCCGGAGGTGCTGTAAGCATGAAGATCAAGAAGGGCGACCTGGTCCAGGTCATCACCGGTAAGGACAAGGGCAAGCAGGGCAAGGTCATCGCGGCCTTCCCGACCGAGTCCCGCGTCCTCGTCGAGGGTGTCAACCGGGTCAAGAAGCACACCAAGGCTGGCCAGAACCAGGCCGGTGGCATCGTGATCACCGAGGCCCCGGTCCACGTCAGCAACGTTCAGCTGGTTGTGGAGAAGGACGGCAAGAAGGTCGTCACCCGCGTCGGTTTCCGCTTCGACGACGAGGGCAACAAGATCCGCGTTGCCAAGCGCACGGGTGAGGACATCTGATGGCTACCACTCCGCGTCTGAAGACGAAGTACCGCGAGGACATCGCGGGCAAGCTGCGTGAGGAGTTCTCCTACGAGAACGTCATGCAGATCCCCGGCCTCGTCAAGATCGTCGTGAACATGGGTGTCGGCGACGCCGCCCGTGACTCGAAGCTGATCGACGGTGCCATCCGCGACCTGACGACGATCACCGGCCAGAAGCCGGCCGTCACGAAGGCCCGCAAGTCCATCGCGCAGTTCAAGCTGCGCGAGGGTCAGCCGATCGGCTGCCACGTCACCCTCCGTGGTGACCGCATGTGGGAGTTCCTGGACCGTACGCTGTCGCTCGCGCTGCCGCGTATCCGTGACTTCCGCGGTCTGTCGCCGAAGCAGTTCGACGGCCGTGGCAACTACACCTTCGGTCTCACGGAGCAGGTCATGTTCCACGAGATCGACCAGGACAAGATCGACCGTACCCGGGGTATGGACATCACCGTGGTCACCACGGCGACCAACGACGACGAGGGCCGCGCGCTCCTTCGTCACCTCGGCTTCCCCTTCAAGGAGGCGTAAGCGAGATGGCGAAGAAGGCTCTCATCGCGAAGGCTGCCCGCAAGCCCAAGTTCGGTGTGCGTGCGTACACCCGCTGCCAGCGCTGCGGTCGCCCCCACTCCGTGTACCGCAAGTTCGGCCTGTGCCGTGTGTGCCTTCGTGAGATGGCTCACCGTGGCGAGCTGCCGGGCGTGACCAAGAGCTCCTGGTAACTCCTCCCGGTCCGTAAGGACTTGGGGAAGTTCCAGAGACTCTCGGTAAGCATCTGGTCGGCGGATGCCCGGCCGCGCATGCCTTAGGCTTGTGTGGTTGGGCGTCCGCCGCCCATAACGACTTACTACGCCGTAGGTCCCCGCACCGCACCCGTCCCGCCTCTGAGCGGGGAGAGGGATGGCGCATACAGGAAACCCCGGCGAGAGAGGCCGAAGGCCACTTCATGACCATGACTGACCCGATCGCAGACATGCTCACGCGTCTGCGTAACGCTAACTCGGCGTACCACGACACCGTCGTGATGCCGCACAGCAAGATCAAGTCGCACATCGCGGAGATCCTCAAGCAGGAGGGTTTCATCACCGGCTGGAAGGTCGAGGACGCCGAGGTCGGCAAGAACCTCGTCCTCGAGCTGAAGTTCGGGCCGAACCGTGAGCGCTCCATCGCGGGCATCAAGCGGATCTCGAAGCCCGGTCTGCGCGTGTACGCGAAGTCCACCAACCTGCCGAAGGTCCTCGGTGGCCTGGGCGTGGCGATCATCTCCACGTCGCACGGTCTCCTGACCGGCCAGCAGGCAGGCAAGAAGGGCGTAGGTGGGGAAGTCCTCGCCTACGTCTGGTAGTCGGGAACGGAGGAAAAGCAATGTCGCGAATCGGCAAGCTCCCCATCCAGGTTCCCGCCGGTGTGGACGTCACCATCGATGGCCGCACGGTTGCGGTGAAGGGCCCCAAGGGTCTGCTCACCCACACCGTCGCCGCGCCGATCGAGATCGTCAAGGGTGAGGACGGCGTTCTGAACGTCACCCGCCCGAACGACGAGCGTCAGAACAAGGCCCTGCACGGCCTGTCCCGCACGCTGGTGGCGAACATGATCACCGGCGTGACCCAGGGATACGCCAAGGCCCTCGAGATCAGCGGTGTCGGTTACCGCGTGGCCGCGAAGGGCTCCGACCTGGAGTTCCAGCTCGGCTACAGCCACCCGATCCTGGTCACGGCGCCCGACGGCATCTCGTTCAAGGTCGAGTCCCCGACCAAGTTCTCGGTCGAGGGCATCGACAAGCAGAAGGTCGGCGAGGTCGCCGCCAACATCCGCAAGCTGCGGAAGCCCGACCCGTACAAGGCCAAGGGTGTCAAGTACGCCGGCGAGGTCATCCGCCGCAAGGTCGGAAAGGCTGGTAAGTAGCCATGGCATACGGTGTGAAGATCGCCAAGGGCGACGCGTACAAGCGCGCTGCCAAGGCTCGCCGCCACATCCGCATCCGCAAGAACGTCTCGGGTACGGCGGAGCGTCCGCGCCTCGTCGTGACGCGTTCGAACCGCAACATCGTTGCTCAGGTCATCGACGACCTCAAGGGTCACACCCTTGCGTCGGCGTCGACCCTGGACGCTTCGATCCGCGGTGGCGAGGGCGACAAGAGCTCCCAGGCCCAGGCCGTCGGCGCGCTCGTCGCCGAGCGTGCCAAGGCCGCGGGTGTCGAGACCGTCGTCTTTGACCGCGGTGGCAACCGATACGCCGGGCGCATTGCCGCTCTGGCTGACGCCGCCCGCGAAGCCGGGCTGAAGTTCTAAGCCCCGGTTCCGGGACTCACGGACGTAACAGAGAGAGGTAATCCAATGGCTGGACCCCAGCGCCGCGGCAGCGGTGCCGGTGGCGGCGAGCGGCGGGACCGGAAGGGTCGCGACGGTGGCGCTGCCGCCGAGAAGACCGCTTACGTTGAGCGCGTTGTCGCGATCAACCGTGTCGCCAAGGTTGTCAAGGGTGGTCGTCGCTTCAGCTTCACCGCGCTCGTCGTGGTGGGTGACGGTGACGGCACCGTAGGTGTCGGTTACGGCAAGGCCAAGGAAGTTCCCGCGGCCATCGCCAAGGGCGTCGAGGAAGCCAAGAAGAACTTCTTCAAGGTTCCCCGCATCCAGGGCACCATCCCGCACCCGATCCAGGGCGAGAAGGCGGCCGGCGTTGTCCTGCTGAAGCCTGCTTCCCCCGGTACCGGTGTTATCGCCGGTGGCCCGGTGCGCGCCGTTCTGGAGTGCGCCGGCGTTCACGACATCCTGTCGAAGTCGCTCGGCTCCGACAACGCGATCAACATCGTGCACGCGACCGTGGAGGCCCTGAAGGGCCTGCAGCGTCCCGAGGAGATCGCGGCTCGCCGTGGTCTGCCGCTCGAGGACGTCGCCCCCGCGGCCCTGCTTCGTGCGCGCGCTGGGGCGGGTGTCTGATGGCCCGCCTCAAGATCACGCAGACGAAGTCGTACATCGGCAGCAAGCAGAACCACCGCGACACCCTCCGTTCGCTCGGGCTCAAGCGCCTGAACGACGTGGTCGTCAAGGAGGACCGCCCCGAGTTCCGCGGCATGGTGCACACCGTCCGCCACCTCGTGACGGTTGAGGAGGTTGACTAATCATGGCTGAGAACAGCCCGCTGAAGGCTCACAACCTCCGTCCGGCCCCCGGTGCCAAGACCGCGAAGACCCGTGTGGGTCGCGGTGAGGCGTCGAAGGGTAAGACGGCTGGTCGTGGTACCAAGGGTACGAAGGCCCGCTACCAGGTTCCGCAGCGCTTCGAGGGTGGGCAGATGCCCCTCCACATGCGCCTGCCGAAGCTGAAGGGCTTCAAGAACCCGTTCCGCACCGAGTTCCAGGTCGTCAACCTGGACAAGCTCGGTGCCCTCTACCCCGAGGGTGGAGAGGTCACGGTGGCCGACCTGGTCGCCAAGGGCGCGGTTCGCAAGAACAGCCTCGTCAAGGTCCTGGGCCAGGGCGAGATCTCCGTGGCGCTGACGGTTGCGGTTGACGCCGTCTCCGCCTCCGCCAAGGAGAAGATTGCCGCCGCCGGCGGCACCGTCACCGAGCTCGTCTAAGACGAAACTCTTGTGACAAATAGCTAGAAACCCGACCGGGGATGCCTCACATATGGGGCATCCCCGGTTGGTCGTTCCACGGGGGGTGCACTCGCCGGTAAGGTGGCGTGCACCTTTGCTTGTACGTATTCGTCGATCCTTCAGACCGTCACCTCTGACGCAGTAGCGCGGGGGTCGCAGGAGGCACCGTGCTCACCGCGTTCGCCCGGGCGTTCAAGACGCCCGACCTGCGCAAGAAGCTGCTCTTCACACTCGGCATCATCGTGCTGTATCGGCTCGGGTCCCACATCCCGGTACCCGGCGTGAGCTACAAGAACGTCCAGATCTGCGTGGACCAGATGGGGAGCAGCAACAGCCTCTTCGGTCTGGTCAACATGTTCAGCGGCGGTGCGCTGCTGCAGATCACGATCTTCGCGCTCGGCATCATGCCCTACATCACGGCGAGCATCATCCTGCAGCTGCTGACCGTGGTCATCCCGAAGCTGGAGAACCTCAAGAAAGAGGGCCAGTCCGGCACGGCGAAGATCACTCAGTACACGCGCTATCTGACGGTCGCGCTCGCGATCCTCCAGGGCACCGGCCTGGTCGCCACCGCGCGTACCGGCGCCCTCTTCGGCACCTGCCCGGTCGCTCGCGAGATCGTCCCGAACCACTCGATCTTCACCACCATCACGATGGTGATCACCATGACCGCCGGTACCTGTGTCGTCATGTGGCTCGGTGAGCTGATCACCGACCGCGGCATCGGCAACGGCATGTCCATCCTGATGTTCATCTCGATCGCGGCCGGCTTCGTCGGCGCCCTGTGGACCATCAAGCTCCAGGGCAAGATCGCTGATGGCTGGGTGGAGTTCGCGGTCGTCATCCTCGTGGGTCTCGCGATGGTGGCCCTGGTGGTCTTCGTCGAACAGGCGCAGCGCCGGATCCCGGTCCAGTACGCGAAGCGCATGATCGGCCGCCGGGCCTACGGCGGTACGTCCACCTACATCCCGCTCAAGGTGAACCAGGCCGGTGTCATCCCGGTCATCTTCGCCTCGTCGCTGCTGTACATCCCCGCGCTGATCGTGCAGTTCAGCGGCTCGACGGCGGGCTGGGCGACCTGGATCCAGAAGCACTTCGTCAAGGGCGACCACCCGTACTACATCGCCGCCTACTTCCTCCTGATCGTTTTCTTCGCGTTCTTCTACGTGGCGATCTCGTTCAACCCCGAGGAAGTTGCGGACAACATGAAGAAGTATGGTGGGTTCATCCCGGGCATCCGCGCCGGCCGGCCTACCGCCGAGTACCTGAGCTACGTACTCAACCGGATCACTTGGCCGGGGTCGCTGTACCTGGGTCTGATCGCTCTCGTGCCGACAATGGCGTTGGCGGGCTTCGGAGCGAACCAGAACTTCCCGTTCGGCGGGACGAGCATCCTCATCATCGTGGGTGTGGGTCTGGAAACCGTGAAGCAGATCGAGAGCCAGCTCCAGCAGCGCAACTACGAAGGGTTCCTCCGCTGATGCGAATCGTCCTCGTCGGACCCCCCGGGGCGGGCAAGGGAACGCAGGCCGCGTTCCTCGCCAAGAACCTGTCGATCCCGCACATCTCCACGGGCGACCTCTTCCGCGCCAACATCAGCCAGGGCACCGAGCTGGGCCGCCGCGCGAAGGCGTACATGGACGCCGGCGAGCTCGTCCCGGACGAGATCACCATCGGCATGGCCAAGGACCGGATGCAGCAGCCGGACGCCAAGGGCGGCTTCCTGCTCGACGGCTTCCCGCGCAACGTCGCCCAGGCCGAGGCGCTCGACGCGATGCTCGTGGAAGCGGGCATGAAGCTCGACGCCGTCCTCGACCTGGAGGTCGAGGAGGACGAGGTCGTCAAGCGGATCGCCGGCCGGCGCATCTGCCGCAAGGACTCCTCGCACGTCTTCCACGTGATCTACGCGGCGCCGAAGGTCGAGGGCGTCTGCGACAAGTGCGGGGGCGAGCTGTACCAGCGCGACGACGACTCCGAGGCCACGGTCCGCAACCGGCTTGAGGTCTACCACACGCAGACCGAGCCGATCATCGACTACTACAAGGCCCAGGGTCTGCTGGTGACCATCTCCGCCCTCGGTGAGGTGCACGAGATCACCAAGCGGGCCATGGACGCCCTCAAGAAGTAGTCACTCCAGTTCGTGACCGACAGTACGGCCGCGGTGTCCCTCGGGCATCGCGGCCTTACTGTTGATGAAGACCCGTTTTCGAAGGTGGAAGGTCCCCGTTCATGGTTCAGCTGAAGACCCCCGAGCAGATCGCGAAGATGCGGGAGGCAGGGCTGGTCGTCGCCGCGATCCACGCGGCGACCCGTGAGGCGGCCGTGCCGGGCGCCACGACGCGGGACCTGGACATGGTGGCCCGGAAGGTGATCGCCGACGCCGGCGCGAAGTCGAACTTCCTCGGGTACGGCGGTTTCCCCGCGACCATCTGCACCTCGGTGAACGAGGTCGTCGTCCACGGCATCCCGGACGACAAGACGGTCCTGAAGGACGGCGACGTCATCTCCATCGACGCCGGCGCGATCGTGGACGGCTGGCACGGCGACGCGGCGTACACGGCCTTCGTGGGCACGGGTCACGCTCCGGAGCTGGTCGAGCTGTCCCGCGTCACCGAGGAGTCGATGTGGGCCGGCATCGCGGCCATGAAGGCCGGCAACCGCCTGGTGGACATCTCGAAGGCGATCGAGGGCTACATCAAGCGCCAGCCGCGGCCGTCGACCGGTGAGCACAGCCTGGGCAAGTTCGGGATCATCGAGGACTACGGCGGCCACGGCATCGGTTCCGAGATGCACATGGACCCGCACCTGCTGAACTACGTCTCGCGCAAGCGGGGCAAGGGCATCAAGCTGGTGCCGGGCCTGTGCCTGGCGATCGAGCCGATGGTCTCCCTGGGCACCGCCCAGACGGAGGTACTGGCGGACGACTGGACGGTCATCACCACGGACGGCACCTGGTCCTCGCACTGGGAGCACTCGGTCGCCCTGACCGAGGCCGGTCCGATCGTCCTGACCAGCCCGGACTGCGGCAAGGCGAAGCTGGCCGAGTACGGGGTCACGACGGCCCCGGACCCCCTCGGGTAGTCCCCGCTTAATGATCTAGACTCGTGGGCAAACTTTCCGGATTCGTCTTTCTGGGTGCCCTGACGTAGACTGACTCGTCGGCTCACGTGCATTTCCATGCCCTGCATGGGGTGCGGAGCCGATCAAGGTAGCCGATTCGAAAGGCGAAGCGTGGCCAAGAAGCAAGGTGCCATCGAGATCGAGGGCACCGTGATCGAGTCCCTCCCGAACGCCATGTTCAAGGTGGAACTCCAGAACGGTCACAAGGTCCTCGCGCACATCAGCGGCAAGATGCGTATGCACTACATCCGCATCCTTCCCGATGACCGGGTCGTTGTGGAGCTGTCTCCGTACGACCTGACGCGTGGCCGGATCGTCTACCGATACAAGTAGATCTTGTCCTCACTCCTGCCTGGGCATCCGTCCCGGTGCGGGTGGTGGCACTGACCCGGAGAACCTCACCAACATGAAGGTCAAGCCGAGCGTCAAGAAGATCTGCGACAAGTGCAAGGTGATCCGCCGTCACGGTCGGGTCATGGTCATCTGCGACAACCTGCGCCACAAGCAGCGCCAGGGCTGACGCACGCCGACCGACCTGCACTACGCAGTTCTTCGCGCGACGTAAGAAAACGTACATAAGCAGAACCCGCCCAGCCCTCAGGGGCCGGCGGCACCTCCGGCGGGGGCCGGGGACCCGGACGTACCACTGCCCACAAGGGTGGTCGGCGGTCGGGAGCGGTTCTGTTGCAGACCCCCGAACACACAGGAGCCATTGAATGGCACGCGTTTCCGGTGTTGACATCCCGCGCGAAAAGCGTGTGGAGATCGCACTCACCTACGTCTTCGGTATCGGGCGCACCCGGTCCAAGGAGATCCTCGCCTCCACCGGCGTGAACCCGAACACCCGCGTTCGTGACCTGGCCGAAGAGGACCTCGTCAAGATCCGCGAGTACGTGGACGCCAACCTCCGTACCGAGGGTGACCTCCGCCGCGAGATCCAGGGCGACATCCGCCGCAAGATCGAGATCCAGTGCTACCAGGGCATCCGCCACCGTCGTGGCCTGCCGGTGCACGGTCAGCGCACCAGCACGAACGCGCGTACCCGCAAGGGCCCGCGTCGCGCGATCGCCGGTAAGAAGAAGCCGGGCAAGAAGTAGTCCTGTTCAGCGGTCTTGCGCTGTAGGACCGACCACCTCCCGTAGGAGTAAGAGATGCCCCCCAAGGGTCGTCAGGGCGCTGCCAAGAAGGTGCGCCGCAAGGAAAAGAAGAACGTCGCTCACGGGCACGCCCACATCAAGAGCACGTTCAACAACACCATCGTCTCGATCACGGACCCGTCCGGCAACGTGATCTCCTGGGCCTCCGCCGGCCACGTCGGCTTCAAGGGCTCGCGCAAGTCCACCCCCTTCGCCGCGCAGATGGCCGCCGAGTCGGCCGCCCGCCGCGCGCAGGAGCACGGCATGCGCAAGGTCGACGTCTTCGTCAAGGGTCCCGGCTCCGGCCGTGAGACCGCGATCCGCTCCCTCCAGGCCACCGGCCTCGAGGTCGGCTCGATCCAGGACGTCACCCCCACCCCGCACAACGGCTGCCGCCCGCCGAAGCGCCGCCGCGTCTGACGCAGCGGACGCACCTGTGCGTTCTTGAGTGTCCGGGCGGTACGAACCCTTCGGGGGACGTGCCGCCCGTACCCTTGTAAGTCCGCGGCCTCCGGGCCGCACCCGTCGGGCGTCAAATAGTGGGCGTCCACGACTGAAGGAAAAGACATGCTTATCGCTCAGCGTCCTTCGCTGACCGAAGAGGTCGTCGACGAGTACCGCTCGCGGTTCGTGATCGAGCCGCTGGAGCCGGGCTTCGGCTACACCCTCGGCAACTCCCTGCGCCGTACCCTCCTGTCCTCCATCCCGGGTGCCGCTGTCACCAGCATCCGCGTGGACGGCGTCCTGCACGAGTTCACCACCGTGCCGGGCGTCAAGGAAGACGTCACGGACATCATCCTCAACATCAAGCAGCTGGTCGTCTCCTCGGAGCACGACGAGCCGGTCGTGATGTACCTGCGCAAGCAGGGTCCCGGCCTGGTCACCGCTGCCGACATCGCGCCCCCGGCCGGTGTCGAGGTGCACAACCCGGACCTGGTCCTCGCCACGCTCAACGGCAAGGGCAAGCTGGAGATGGAGCTGACCGTCGAGCGCGGTCGCGGCTACGTCTCCGCCGTCCAGAACAAGCAGCTGGGCCAGGAGATCGGCCGCATCCCGGTCGACTCCATCTACAGCCCGGTCCTCAAGGTCACCTACAAGGTCGAGGCGACCCGAGTCGAGCAGCGCACCGACTTCGACAAGCTGATCGTCGACGTCGAGACCAAGCAGGCCATGCGCCCGCGCGACGCCATGGCGTCCGCCGGCAAGACCCTGGTCGAGCTGTTCGGTCTGGCCCGCGAGCTCAACATCGACGCCGAGGGCATCGACATGGGCCCGTCCCCGACGGACGCCGCCCTGGCCGCCGACCTGGCGCTGCCGATCGAGGAGCTGGAGCTCACCGTTCGGTCGTACAACTGCCTCAAGCGCGAGGGCATCCACTCCGTGGGTGAGCTCGTCGCCCGCTCCGAGGCCGACCTGCTCGACATCCGCAACTTCGGTGCGAAGTCGATCGACGAGGTCAAGGCGAAGCTGGCCGGCATGGGCCTGGCCCTCAAGGACAGCCCGCCCGGATTCGACCCGACCGCCGCCGCCGACGCCTTCGGCGCCGACGACGACGCGGACGCCGGTTTCGTCGAGACCGAGCAGTACTGATCAAGCTTGCGGGGGGCTCGCGCCCCCCGCACCCACCCCCTCGCGACCGCTGGGGGGAACTGACACCGGTACCTGACACGGCCGGTGCAGATGTGAAGGAGTAACAATGCCGCGTCCCGCAAAGGGTGCCCGCCTGGGCGGCTCCGCCGCGCACGAGAAGCACCTCCTCGCGAACCTCGCGAAGGCGCTCTTCGAGCACGGCCGCATCACCACCACCGAGGCCAAGGCCCGCCGCCTGCGTCCCTACGCCGAGCGTCTGGTCACCAAGGCCAAGAAGGGCGACATCCACAACCGTCGCCTGGTGCTGCAGACGATCACGGACAAGAGCATCGTGCACACGCTGTTCACCGAGATCGCCCCGCGCTACGAGAACCGCCCCGGTGGTTACACGCGCATCACCAAGATCGGCAACCGTCGCGGCGACAACGCCCCGATGGCCGTGATCGAGCTGGTCGAGGCCCTGACCGTGGCCCAGCAGGCCACCGGTGAGGCCGAGGCCGCCACCAAGCGCGCGGTCAAGGAGGCGGAGGCCAAGGCCGAGGCCACCGAGACCGAGGCCGTCGAGGAGACCAAGGAGGCCTGATCCCGTACCGGGATCGAGCTTGCTTGATCGGCTCTGAACGGGCCCGCCCCTTCCCGGGGCGGGCCCGTTCTGCATTGCTGTGCTTCTGAGAGGATCTGTCACGTGAGTGACGAGGTGGAGCCCGGGCACGTCCGGGTACGGCTGGACCTGAGCTACGACGGCAAGGACTTCTCCGGCTGGGCGAAGCAGCGCACGCTGCGGACCGTCCAGGGCGAGCTGGAGAGCGCCCTGCAGACCGTGATGCGGCTGCGGGAGCCCGTCGAGCTGACCGTGGCCGGCCGGACCGACGCCGGGGTGCACGCCCGCGGGCAGGTCGCGCAGTTCGACCTCGCCGAGGAGGTGTGGGCCGAGCACCACGACAAGCTGCTGCGCCGCCTCGCGGGCCGCCTCCCGCACGACATCCGGGTGTGGAAGGCCGCCGAGGCCCCCGAGGGCTTCAACGCCCGCTTCTCCGCCATCTGGCGCCGCTACGCCTACCGGGTCGGCGACCACCAGGCGGGCGTGGACCCGCTGCGCCGCGGGCACGTGCTGTGGCACCAGTGGCCGCTGGACGTGGACGCCATGAACCGGGCCGCGGCCGCGCTCGTCGGCGAGCACGACTTCGCCGCGTACTGCAAGAAGCGCGAGGGCGCCACCACCATCCGCACCCTCCAGCAGCTCAGCTGGGAGCGCGGGGAGGACGGCGTCATCACGGCGACGGTCCGCGCGGACGCGTTCTGCCACAACATGGTCCGCTCGCTGGTCGGAGCCCTGCTCCACGTCGGTGACGGGCACCGGCCCGTCGAGTGGCCCGGGCAGGTGCTGGCCGCCGCCGTACGGGACTCCTCGGTGCACGTGGTCAAGCCGCACGGGCTGACCCTGGAAGAGGTCGGCTACCCGGCCGACGAGCTGCTGGCCGCCCGCAGCAAGGAAGCGCGGAACATGCGGACGCTGCCGGGCGCGGGCGGCGGCTGCGGGGGCTGCTGAGCCCTCCGCCCCGCCGGGGGGACGCAAACCGGTTGGGCGGATCACCGCCCGACCGGGACAATGCCCCGCATGGGACATCTCGAAGCCAGCCACCTGGAGTACTACCTTCCCGACGGGCGGGTCCTGCTCCCCGACGTCTCCTTCCGCGTGGGGGAGGGGTCGGTGGTGGCCCTGGTGGGCGCGAACGGCGCCGGCAAGACCACCCTGCTCAAGCTGATCTCGGGCGAGCTCCAGCCGCACGGCGGCGGCGTCGCCATCAGCGGCGGCCTGGGGGTGATGTCCCAGTTCGTGGGCTCGGTCCGGGACGAGACGACCGTACGGGACCTGCTGGTCTCGGTGGCGCAGCCGCGGATCCGGGAAGCGGCGAAGGCCGTGGACCACGCCGAGCACCTGATCCTCACGGTCGACGACGAGGCCGCGCAGATGGCGTACGCGCAGGCGCTCAGCGACTGGGCCGACGTACAGGGCTACGAGGCGGAGACCCTGTGGGACGTGTGCACCACGGCCGCGCTGGACATCCCCTTCGACCGCGCCCAGTACCGCGAGGTGCGCACGCTGTCGGGCGGTGAGCAGAAGCGGCTGGTGCTGGAGGCGCTGCTGCGGGGGCCGGACGAGGTGCTGCTGCTGGACGAGCCGGACAACTACCTCGACGTCCCGGGCAAGCGGTGGCTGGAGGAGCAGCTGAAGGCGACCCGCAAGACGGTGCTCTTCGTGTCGCACGACCGGGAGCTGCTGTCCCGGGCCGCCGAGAAGATCATCAGCCTGGAGCCGAGCCCGACGGGTACGGACGTCTGGGTGCACGGCGCGGGCTTCGACACGTACCACCAGGCCCGCAAGGAGCGCTTCGCCCGCTTCGAGGAGCTCAAGCGGCGCTGGGACGAGGAGCACGCCCGTCTGAAGGCCCTGGTCCTGCGGCTGCGGAACCAGGCCGCGAGCAGCCCGGACATGGCCTCGCGGTACCGGGCGATGCAGACCCGCTTCCAGAAGTTCGAGGAGGCCGGGCCGCCGCCGGAGCCGCCGCGCGAGCAGGAGATCAGGATGCGGCTCAAGGGCGGCCGGACGGGCGTGCGCGCTTTGACCGTGGAGAACCTGGAGCTGACCGGCCTGATGAAGCCGTTCTCGCTGGAGGTCTTCTACGGCGAGCGGGTCGCGGTGCTCGGCTCGAACGGTTCCGGGAAGTCGCACTTCCTGCGGCTGCTGGCGGGCGAGGACGTCAAGCACACCGGTGACTGGAAGCTGGGCGCGCGGGTGCTGCCCGGCCATTTCGCGCAGACGCACGCGCACCCGGAGCTGTTCGGGCGCACGCTCGTCGACATCCTGTGGACGGAGGCGGCGAAGCCGCTGGGCGCGGCCATGGCGGTGCTGCGCCGGTACGAGCTGGAGCGCCAGGGCGAGCAGAAGTTCGAGAAGCTCTCGGGCGGCCAGCAGGCGCGTTTCCAGATCCTGCTGCTGGAGCTGGCCGGTACGACGGCGCTGCTGCTGGACGAGCCGACGGACAACCTCGACCTGGAGTCGGCGGAGGCCCTGCAGGACGGTCTGGAGTCGTACGAGGGGACCGTGCTCTGCGTGACGCACGACCGCTGGTTCGCCCGGAGCTTCGACCGCTACCTGGTCTTCGGTTCGGACGGTGTCGTGAGGGAGACTCAGGAACCCGTCTGGGACGAACGGCGGGTCGAGCGCAAGCGCTGAGGGGGAGTGCCGTGGGGCTGCGGCCGAGCATCTGGCTCATGCGGTGGCGGCAGCCGTCCACGGCGGTGCGGGTGACCGCGTGGCTGCTCGGGCCGGCGCCCCGGCCGTGGCGGGTGGTGTCGGCCGGGGTCCTGGTGTTCCTGGCGGTGTCCACGAGCCTGCGGGCGAACTGGGGCTCCGACAACGCCTTCGTGGTCAAGGCCGCGCGGACGCTGCTGGACGGCGGCTCGCCGTACGAGGACAAGCGGTTCCTGTACCTGCCCAGCGCGGTGCTGGTGGCGGTGCCCGAGGCGCTGCTGCCGCGGGAGGTGCTGCGCTGGCTGCTGCCGGCGGGGATGACGGGGCTGCTGGGCGCGGGCTGGCTGGCGGCGCTGAGGCTGTTCTCGGTGCCGCTGCGCTCGCGGCTGGCGGTGGGCGGGTTCGCGGTGCTGGCGCTGGCCTACAAGCCGTACGCGAACCTGGTGCTGATCGGGAACTGGACGGCGGTCTCGGCGGCCGCGCTGCCCTGGGCGCTGCTGCTCGCGCACCGGGGGAGGTGGGGGGCGGCCGGGCTGGTGGTGGGGCTGGCCATCGCCTGCAAGCCGATGCTGGTGCCGGTCGGGGTGCTGTTCCTGCTGGCCCGGCGGTGGCGGGGGCTGGCGGTGGCGGTGCTGGTGCCGCTGGGTGCGTCGCTGGCGGGGGCGCTGGTGATGCCGAGCCCGTCGCTGTTCTTCACCAAGACGCTGCCGTTCCTCTTCCAGGGGCAGGACGCCTACGCGCTGCCCTGGGACGCCTCGCCGATCGCGGTGCTGCCGCGGCTGGGGGTGCCGCAGCCGGTGGCGGTGGCGTTGGCCTTCGCGGGGGCCGGGGCCGGGCTGTGGGCGGCGCGGACCCGCTGGCGGCGGCCGGATCCCGAGGGTGACGGGGGTGAGCTGAGGCTCGTGGAGACGGCCTGCGGGGTGATGCTCGCCGCATTCCTGGTCTCGCGGCCCTCCTTCGACCACTACCTGCTGGTGGTGCTGCCGCTGCTGCTCGCGTCGGGGGTGCGGGCGGGCTCGGTGCCCCGCTCGCCCTGGTTCTGGCTGGCCCTCGCACCGCAGGCGGCGCTGGTCCCGTGGCCGGACGAGCTGGCCGGAAAGCGGCGTGCCTTCAAGGACATGGCGACCCTGTGCGGGCTGTCGGGTCTGCTGGTGCGTCGTGCACTGCTCTCCGGTCGGGTTATTCTGGAGCCCGTAACAACTGCGGGGTCCCCACCCAGGACCGAACCGGAGTGCGCCGCGACGCCAGCAGAATCGGCATCGCGGACCGCGTTTTGACCCGTACGGGTCTGCTTGGGTATCCTGCTGGTTTGTTATGCGTATTGGCTTTCTCATTCTCACGTGAAAGGGCCTTACGCCGGTCCACCGGACCGATGACCAGCGGTTTTCACTCGGGTGCGTCCCCGATGTGAACGAGGGCTGTCGTGATCGTCCGTGGTGACCCTGTCAGGACCCTTCCCGCGGGGCTTAGGCCCTATGGGATGACCCACCACTGAAGAAGCGAAGGCATACGCGTGCGTACGTTCAGCCCCAAGCCCGGCGACATCTCGCGCCAGTGGCTCGTCATTGACGCCCAGGACGTCGTCCTCGGCCGTCTGGCGACCCAGGCCGCTGCCCTCCTCAAGGGCAAGCACAAGCCGACTTACGCCCCCCACATGGACATGGGCGACTTCGTCATCATCATCAACGCCGACAAGGTTCACCTGTCCGGCAACAAGGCCTCCCAGAAGATGGCCTACCGCCACTCCGGCTTCCCGGGCGGTCTGCGCTCCGTGCGCTACGACGACCTGCTGGCGAACAACCCGGAGAAGGCCGTCGAGAAGGCCGTCAAGGGCATGCTCCCGAAGAACTCCCTGGGCCGTCAGATGCTCTCGAAGCTGAAGGTCTACTCGGGCGACCAGCACCCGCACGCTGCCCAGCAGCCGGTGCCGTTCGAGATCACCCAGGTCGCGCAGTAGTTCCGGCCACCCCCCTAAGACGTAGAGAATTCTGAGGAGCATCGTGGCCGAGACCACCGCCGAGACCCCCGTCGACGAGTTCGAGGGCGTCGAGGAGTACACCACCGAGTCGGACGTCGTCGTCGAGGGCGACTACACCTCCGAGTCGCTTGCCGGTCGCTTCGGTGACCCCCAGCCGGCCGCCGGCCTGGGCCGTCGCAAGAACGCCATCGCCCGCGTCCGGATCGTTCCGGGCACCGGCAAGTGGAAGATCAACGGTCGCACCCTTGAGGACTACTTCCCCAACAAGGTGCACCAGCAGGAAGTCAACGAGCCCTTCAAGCTCCTCGAGCTTGACGGCCGCTACGACGTCATCGCCCGCATCTCGGGTGGCGGCGTCTCCGGTCAGGCCGGCGCCCTGCGCCTCGGCGTGGCCCGCGCGCTGAACGAGGCGGACGTGGACAACAACCGCCCGGCGCTGAAGAAGGCCGGCTTCCTCTCCCGCGACGACCGTGCGGTCGAGCGCAAGAAGGCCGGTCTCAAGAAGGCCCGTAAGGCTCCGCAGTACAGCAAGCGTTAATCTGCGCCTGCTGTTCAGCAACGAAACCGCCCCGGCAGCACTCTCTGTGCTGCCGGGGCGGTTCGTTTACCGCCAAAAGCGGCAAACAACTGTCACTAGCGGTCACCAAGCGAAGCTTGAACTCGGGAGGACAACAGTGGGACGACTCTTCGGGACGGACGGTGTACGAGGCGTCGCCAACGCGGATCTGACGGCTGAGCTCGCGCTCGGCCTCTCCGTGGCGGCCGCACATGTACTGGCCGAGGCGGGCACCTTCGAGGGCCACCGGCCCACGGCCGTCGTCGGCCGCGACCCCCGCGCGTCCGGCGAATTCCTGGAGGCCGCGGTCGTCGCCGGCCTCGCCAGCGCCGGCGTGGACGTCCTGCGCGTCGGTGTGCTGCCCACCCCGGCGGTGGCGTATCTCACCGGTGCGCTGGGTGCCGACCTCGGCGTCATGCTCTCCGCCAGCCACAACGCCATGCCCGACAACGGCATCAAGTTCTTCGCGCGCGGCGGCCACAAGCTCGCCGACGAGCTGGAGGACCGCATCGAGTCCGTGTACGAGGAGCACCGCACGGGCGCGCCCTGGCAGCGTCCCACCGGCGCCGGCGTCGGCCGCGTGTCCGACTACGACGAGGGCTTCGACAAGTACGTCGCCCACCTCATCGGCGTCCTCCCCAACCGCCTCGACGGCCTGAAGGTCGTCCTGGACGAGGCCCACGGCGCGGCCGCGTACGTCTCGCCGGAGGCCTTCACCCGGGCCGGCGCGGAGGTCGTCACGATCGGCGCCGAGCCCGACGGCCTGAACATCAACGACGGCTGCGGCTCCACCCACCTGGACCTGCTCAAGCGGGCCGTGGTCGAGCACGGCGCCGACTTCGGCGTCGCCCACGACGGCGACGCGGACCGCTGCCTGGCGGTGGACGGCAACGGCGCCGAGATCGACGGCGACCAGATCCTCGCCGTCCTGGCGCTGGCCATGCGCGAGGCCGGACAGCTGCGCGGGAACGCCGTGGTCGGCACCGTCATGTCCAACCTGGGCTTCAAGCTCGCCATGGAGGCCGAGGGCATCCAGGTCGTGCAGACCGGCGTCGGCGACCGGTACGTCCTGGAGGCCATGAAGGAGCACGGCTACGCCCTGGGCGGCGAGCAGTCCGGCCACGTGATCATCCTCGACCACGCGACGACCGGCGACGGCACCCTGACCGGCCTGATGCTGGCGGCGCGCGTCGCGGCCACCGGCCGCACGCTGGCCGAGCTGGCCGGGGTCATGCAGCGGCTGCCGCAGATCCTGATCAACGTCCCGGACGTGGACAAGTCCCGCGTCGCCACCTCGGCCGAGCTGGCCGTGGCCGTCACCGACGCCGAGCGCGAGCTGGGCTCCACCGGCCGGGTGCTGCTGCGGTCCTCCGGTACCGAGCCCCTCGTCCGGGTGATGGTGGAGGCCGCCGACATCGAGCAGGCCCGCACGGTCGCCGGGCGGCTCGCGGACGCCGTGAAGTCGGCGCTCGGCTAGCGGTCCCCGCTGCCCCGTGGCGCACCCGGCGGGCGGATCATCCGCGCGTGCCGGGTGCGCCACAGCGGTTTCCACCCGAGCGGTTTCCACCCGAGCAGGTTCGGCAGCGGCCGCTCCCGGTGCTACAGCTTGCGCAGGCTCAGCTTCTGCACCTTGTGGTCGGGTCCCTTGCGCACGACGAGGGTGGCGCGGCCGCGGGTGGGGGCCACGTTCTCCAGCAGGTTGGGCTTGTTGATGGTCCGCCACATGGTCTGCGCGTACTCCAGGGCCTCCTCCTCGGAGACTTGGGTGTACTTGCGGAAGTAGGAGAAAGGATTCTGGAACGCGGTCTCGCGCAGCTTCCGGAACCGGTTGAGGTACCAGCGCTCGATGTCCTCGGGGCGCGCGTCCACGTACACGCTGAAGTCGAAGTAGTCGGCGAGACCGACGCGGGTACGGCCGTCCTTGCCCGGCAGCGCGGGCTGCAGGACGTTCAGCCCCTCGACGATCAGGATGTCCGGGCGGCGTACGACGAGCTGCTCGCCCGGCACGATGTCGTAGATCAGGTGCGAGTAGACCGGGGCCGTCACCTCGTCCTTGCCCGCCTTGATGTCGGCGACGAAGCGGGTCAGCGCCCGGCGGTCGTAGGACTCCGGGAAGCCCTTGCGGGAGGTCAGGCCCCGCCGCTGGAGCTCCTTCATCGGGTACAGGAAGCCGTCCGTGGTGACCAGCTCGACGCGGGGGTGCTCGGGCCAGCGGGCCAGGAGGGCCTGGAGCAGACGGGCCACGGTGGACTTGCCGACGGCGACGGAGCCGGCGACCCCTATGACGAAGGGGGTGCCCTGCTGGGCGCCGTGGCCGTTGCCGGCGTCGCCGAGGAAGGTGTTCAGGGTGCCGCGGAGGTTGCTGGTGGCGCCGACGTACAGGTTCAGCAGGCGGGACAGCGGCAGGTACACGTCCCGCACCTCGTCGAGGTCGATGACGTCGCCCAGGCCCCGCAGCCGCTCCACCTCCTCCGCGGTCAGGGGCAGCGGGGTCCGCTCGCGCAGGGCGCTCCACTCGGCCCGGGTGAGGTCGACGTACGGAGACGGGTCCTGGGCCCGGCGGGGACCCGGGCGCTCCGTTGCGCGGTCCGGTGTACAACGCGTCGGCGAGGTGATCACACCGCCATTGTCGGGGCTCCGGGGCCCTCGTGGGTGGTGGGGTCGGTCACGTGGCGGGTGGCGGCCGGGAAAACAGGGGTTGGCGGGGGTCGGTCGGGGTCGCGGCGGGGTGGTGCACGCGTGCGTACCGATCGGAGGCCCGGCCGGTCTCGTGCGCATCACGATTCGGCGGGATCATCCGAAAACCCGTTCGCGTGATCGATCGGACGCCGTACATTGTTCGTCGCCGTGGCGCCGACCTGCGCCCTGACGGCGTTCGTTTCCTGGGGGAGATCCTTCGTGCGTACCGCGTTCGTCCGTCATGCCGTCCTGACCGCTACGGCCGTCTCCCTGAGCCTGCTGGCCACCGCCTGCGGCTCCGGCTCCGGTGACTCGGGCAAGAAGGACGACGCCAAGGCGGGCCCGCAGCAGTCCGCCCCCGCGGCCGCCGCGGCCAAGGGGAAGTCGGCCGCCGAGCTGGCGCCGCTGCTGGTCGCCCAGGCCGACCTGCCCGAGCACAAGGTCGAGGCGGACGCGGCGGCGAAGGCCGCCGCCGGGGCGAACGCCACCGCCGACAAGGCCGAGTGCAACCCGCTGGTCCAGCTCCAGACCCTGGTCCCGGTCGGCAAGCCGGCCGGCACCGCGACGATCGCCGCGACGGAGAAGCAGAAGAAGCCGTCCGAGGGCGCGAGCCTGGACGACAAGCTCGACGCGCTCAAGGGCGGCCTGGCCGTCACCCGCACCTCGGTGGGCCTCGCCTCGTACGACGGCAAGGGCGCCGAGGAGGCCTTCGGCGCGCTGAAGACCGCGAGCACGGCCTGCGCGGCCGGCTACACGGTCACCCAGGACGCCGAGAAGACCAGGATCGAGAAGGTCGCCCCCTCCGCCGCCGTCACGGGCGGTGACGAGGCCCTGGCCTACAACACCGTGATGGACCTGAAGGACGGCGCCAAGGCCACGATGCAGTTCGTGGTCGTGCGCAAGGGCAACACCCTGGCCACCTTCTACGCGATGAACCTGACGGGTGCGGCCGCCCAGCCGAAGGCGGTCGTGGAGGCGCAGGTCAAGAAGCTCGGATGAGAGGCGTCCGCGCGCGGCGCGCGGCCGCACGGGGAGCGTGGGCGGTCTCCGGTCTGACGCTGGCCCTGCTGGCCACCGGCTGCGGGACCGCCCGGCCCGGCATGGTGGTGGAGATCGTCCCGGCGGAGCTGCCCGCCGACGCGGCCGATCACGCCTCGAAGGGGAGGGCGCAGGAGCCCCCGGCACGGCTGATCGTGGCGCAGGGCGACCTGGTGGACCACAGGGTCAGCCCCGAGGGGGCGGACAGCCCCCTGGTGGGCGTGGACCGGCCGGAGTGCCGGGAGCTGGCCTTCGCGGCCGCCGGTTTCCTGCCGACGGGCCGGACCGGCTGGGCCAAGGCGTCGGTGGTCGCCGTACCGGCGCCGCTGCCGCACGACGCCACGGAACGGCAGAAGCGGGCGGCCGCCCAGGACGCGGCCAGCTCCACCGTGACGGTGGTGACCCTCGGTTCGTACGCGGGGAACGCGGCCGTCCGGCACTTCGCCGAGGTACGGGCCGCGGGCGAGGCCTGCACGGACGGCTACTCCGCGACGGTCGGCGGGGAGACCGTCAAGGTGACGCGGGTCGTCCCGCACGCCGCGCACGGCGGCGACGAGGCGGTCGGCTACACGGTGGAGACCGAGCAGGACGGCGAGCACCACGCCACCGAGCTCGTGGTGGTGCGCAAGGGCGGTACGCTCGCGAACCTCGTGGCGGGCCGGACCTCCGGCGAGGCGGAGCTCGCGGCTCCGGTGGTCGAGGCACAGCTGGTCAAGCTGGGCTGAGAGCCTTCGAACGATCGGCTCGAAAACATCGTCAACCCCGCTCCGGTGGATTCGCCGGGGCGGGGTTTTCGTCTTGTTCGGGTACGGGGCAGACGGGCGGCCACGGCGTACGCTGCCGCCTATGTGCGGAATTGTGGGTTACGTAGGGGCGCAGTCTGCGCTCGATGTGGTCATCGCCGGACTGAAGCGGCTGGAGTACCGCGGCTACGACTCGGCCGGGGTCGCCGTGCTCGCCGACGGGGCGCTCGCCAACGTCAAGAAGGCCGGGAAACTCGTCAACCTGGAGAAGGAACTGGTCAGTCGGCCCCTGCCGGCCGGCTCCACGGGCCTCGGGCACACCCGGTGGGCGACCCACGGCGGGCCCACCGACGTCAACGCCCACCCCCACCTGGACAACTCCGGCCGGGTGGCGGTCGTGCACAACGGCATCATCGAGAACTTCGCCGCGCTGCGCGCCGAACTCGCCGAACGCGGCCACCGGCTGGAGTCCGAGACGGACACCGAGGTGGTGGCGCACCTGCTGGCCGAGCGCTTCGAGGCGGCCGGCGGCGCCGGGGGAGCGGGCCTCGCGGAGGCGATGCGGCAGGTGTGCCGGCGGCTGGAGGGCGCCTTCACCCTGGTCGCGGTGCACGCCGACGAGCCGGAGGTGGTGGTCGGCGCGCGCCGGAACTCCCCCCTGGTGGTGGGCGTTGGAGAGGGTGAGAACTTCCTCGCCTCGGACGTGGCCGCGTTCATCGCCCACACCCGGTCCGCGATCGAGCTGGGGCAGGACCAGGTCGTCGAACTCCGCCGCGACGGGGTCACGGTGACCGGCTTCGACGGTGCGCCCGCGACCGTGCGGGCGTACCACGTGGACTGGGACGCCTCGGCGGCCGAGAAGGGGGGCTATGACTACTTCATGCTCAAGGAGATCGCCGAGCAGCCGAAGGCCGTCGCCGACACGCTGCTGGGCAGGATCGACGCGAGCGGCCTGCTGACGCTGGACGAGGTGCGCATCCCCGCCTCGGTGCTCCGGGAGGTCGACAAGGTCGTGATCGTGGCCTGCGGTACGGCCTACCACGCGGGCATGATCGCGAAGCTGGCCATCGAGCACTGGACCCGCATCCCGTGCGAGACGGAGCTGGCCAGCGAGTTCCGCTACCGCGACCCGATCCTCGACCAGCGGACGCTGGTGATCGCGATCTCGCAGTCCGGCGAGACCATGGACACCCTGATGGCGCTGCGGCACGCGCGCGAGCAGGGCGCCAGGGTGCTGGCCGTCTGCAACACGAACGGCTCGACCATCCCCCGCGAATCGGACGCCGTGCTGTACACGCACGCCGGTCCGGAGGTGGCCGTCGCCTCCACGAAGGCGTTCCTGACGCAACTGGTCGCCTGCTACCTCGTCGCGCTCTACCTCGGGCAGGTGCGGGGCACGAAGTGGGGCGACGAGATCCGGGCGGTGGTCCGGGAACTGTCGGACATCGCCGCCGCGGTGGACACGGTGCTGGAGACGATGGAGCCGGTACGGGCCCTGGCGCGCTCCCTCGCCGACAAGGACACCGTGCTCTTCCTCGGCCGCCACGTCGGCTACCCGGTGGCACTGGAGGGCGCGCTCAAGCTCAAGGAGCTGGCGTACATGCACGCCGAGGGCTTCGCGGCGGGCGAGCTCAAGCACGGGCCGATCGCGCTGATCGAGAAGGACCTGCCGGTGGTGGTCGTCGTACCTTCGCCGCGCGGGCGCTCGGTCCTGCACGACAAGATCGTCTCGAACATCCAGGAGATCCGGGCGCGCGGGGCACGGACCATCGTGATCGCGGAGGAGGGAGACGAGGCCGTGGTCCCGTACGCGGACCACCTGATCCGGATCCCGGCGACGCCGACGCTGCTCCAGCCGCTGGTGGCGACGGTGCCGCTCCAGGTGTTCGCGTGCGAACTGGCGACCGCGCGGGGCAACGAGGTGGACCAGCCACGTAACCTCGCGAAGTCCGTGACGGTGGAGTAGTTGGGGTTGTCGTTGTGATTGTCGGTGTGGGGATCGACGTTGCCGAGATCGAGCGGTTCGGCGCGGCACTGGAGCGGACGCCGCAGATGGCTCGGCGTCTCTTCCTCGAATCCGAACTGACGCTGCCGAGCGGCGAGCGGCGCGGTACCGCTTCGCTCGCCGCCCGGTTCGCGGCCAAGGAAGCCCTGGCCAAGGCGCTGGGCGCGCCCGCCGGGCTGCTGTGGACCGACGCCGAGGTGTACGTCGAGGACACCGGACAGCCCCGGCTGCGGGTGTCCGGCACGGTCGAGGCACGGGCGCGGGCGCTCGGGGTGAAGTCCTGGCACATCTCCCTCAGCCACGACGCCGGCGTCGCGTCGGCGGTGGTGATCGCCGAAGGTTAGTGCATGCGTACTGCCTACAGCGTGGAGACCGTACGGGCCGCCGAGCGCGAGCTCATGGCACGGCTGCCGGAGGGCGCCCTGATGGCCCGGGCGGCGGCCGGACTGGCCGCCGTGTGCGCGCAGTTGCTGGCGCGGCGCCGGGGCCGGGTCTACGGGTCCCGGGTCGTGCTGCTCGCCGGCCCCGGGGACAACGGCGGCGACGCGCTGTACGCGGGTGCCCGGCTGGCGCGCCGCGGGGCCGCGGTGACGGCGGTGCCGATGGACCCGGCGCGGATCCACCCCGGCGGACTGGCCGCGCTGCGGGCCGCCGGGGGACGCGTCGCGGAGGCGGTGCCCGCGCGGGCGGACCTCGTACTGGACGGGCTCACCGGGATCGGCGGCCGGGGCGGGCTGCGGCCGACGGCGGCCGCGCTGGCGGAGCGGATCCCGGCGGGGGCGCTCGTGGTCGCCGTGGACCTGCCGAGCGGCGTCGACGCGGACACCGGGGAGGTCGCCGGCCCGGCGGTGTCGGCCGACGTGACGGTCACCTTCGGCGCCTGCAAGCCCGGGCTGCTGATCGACCCCGGGGCCTCGCGGGCGGGCGCGGTGCGGCTCGTCCCGATCGGGCTGGAACTGCCGGACCGGGCGGAACTGGAGGCGCTCCAGCACGCCGACGTGGCGCGGCTGCTCCCGCTGCCGGGGGCGTCGAGCGACAAGTACCGGCGGGGCGTCGTCGGGGTCGTCGCCGGATCGGAGCAGTACCCGGGCGCGGCCGTGCTCGCCGTGGCGGGGGCGCTGCGGGGCGGCGCGGGCGCGGTGCGGTACGTGGGCCCGGCGGCGGACGCGGTGCTGGCCCGGTACCCGGAGGTGCTGGTCGGGCCGGGGCGGGTGCAGGCCTGGGTGGTCGGCCCCGGGCTGGGCTCAGGGCGGGCCGCCGAGGTCGAACGGGCCCTGGCGGACCGGGACGTACCGGTGCTGGTCGACGCGGACGGGCTGCGCGGGCTGGACCCGGAGGTGGTGCGCGCACGCCGGGCGGCGACCCTGCTGACCCCGCACGCGGGGGAGGCGGCGGCGCTGCTGGGGGTGGCGCGGGAGGAGGTCGAGGCGGGGCGGCTGGCCGCCGTGCGGGGGCTCGCGGGTCGGTACGGGGCGGCGGTGCTGCTGAAGGGGTCGACGACGCTGGTCGCCTCCGGCGGGGTGGTGAGGGTGAACCCGACGGGGACGCCCTGGCTGGCGACCGCCGGGAGCGGGGACGTGCTGTCCGGGCTGGCGGGGGCGCTGCTCGCCGGTGGGCTGTCGGGGGGTGACGCGGGGGCGGTGGCCGCGTATCTGCACGGGCTGGCGGGCCGGTTCGCCGCCGGGGCGCCGGCCGCTGGTGGGGCGGCCGGCCGGGGTGCGCCGGTGGTGGCGCAGGAGGTCGCCGCCGCGCTGCCGGAGGCGTGGCGGTCGGTGCGGGGCTGACCCGGCCGGGGGGCAGGCCCTGCGGGGCTGGTCCCCTACCCGCCCTTCGCCCGTTCCCCGGGGCTGCGCCCCGGACCCCCCGGGGGGCTGCGCCCCGGACCCCCCGGGGGGCTGCGCCCCGGACCCCCCCGGGGGCTGCGCCCCGGACCCCCCCGGGGGCTCCGTCCCGGACCCCCGCGCCTCAAACGCCGGCGGGGCTGGGGGTGGCCGACGGGGCTGGGGGTGGGCGGGTCGGGCCGATTGGGTGGTTCGGTCGTGAAGGGGGGCGCAGCATGCCCGATCATCGGTCCGTACGGGTTCTGAGAGACTGTGGGCGATGAACGAGACACCGATGCGCGTGTACGCCGAGATCGATCTTGACGCGGTACGGGACAACGTGCGCGCCCTGCGCGCGCGGGCGCCCCGGGCCGAGCTGATGGCCGTCGTCAAGTCGAATGCCTACGGGCACGGTGCCGTCCAGTGCGCCCGCGCAGCCCAGGAGGCCGGTGCCACCTGGCTCGGCACCGCCACCCCCGAGGAGGCGCTCGCCCTGCGCGAGGCCGGGATCCGGGGGCGGATCATGTGCTGGCTCTGGACCCCCGGCGGGCCCTGGCGGGAGGCCGTCGAGGCCGACCTCGACGTGTCCGTCAGCGGGATGTGGGCCCTGGACGAGGTCCGCGCCGCCGCCCGCGCGGCCGGCCGTCCCGCCCGCATCCAGCTCAAGGCCGACACCGGCCTCGGCCGCAACGGCTGCCAGCCCGCCGACTGGGCCGAGCTCGTCGGCGCGGCCGTCGCCGCGCAGGCCGAGGGCACCGTCCAGGTCACCGGCGTCTGGTCCCACTTCGCCTGCGCCGACGAGCCCGGCCACCCCTCCATCCGGCTCCAGCTCGACGCCTTCCGCGACATGCTGGCCTACGCCGAGAAGGAGGGCGTCGACCCCGAGGTCCGGCACATCGCCAACTCGCCCGCGACGCTGACCCTCCCCGAGACCCACTTCGACCTCGTCCGCACCGGGATCGCCGTCTACGGCGTCTCCCCCTCGCCCGAACTCGGCACCCCCGCCCAGCTCGGGCTGCGCCCCGCCATGACCCTCAAGGCCTCCCTCGCGCTGGTCAAGACGGTCCCCGCCGGGCACGGCGTCAGCTACGGCCACCACTACGTCACCGAGTCCGAGACGCACCTCGCCCTCGTCCCCGCCGGCTACGCCGACGGCATCCCGCGCAACGCCTCCGGCCGCGGCCCGGTGCTCGTGGCCGGCAAGGTCCGCCACGCCGCGGGCCGGATCGCCATGGACCAGTTCGTCGTGGACCTCGGCGAGGACCTGGCCGAAGCGGGCGACGAGGCCGTGGTCTTCGGCGACGCCGAGCGCGGCGAACCGACCGCCGAGGACTGGGCCCAGGCCGCCGGCACCATCGCGTATGAGATCGTCACCCGTATCGGAGGCAGGGTGCCGCGGGTCTACCTCGGCGGCTGAGCGGGCCGGACGGGCCCGGCGGGGAGGACGGCGACGCCGTGAGCGAGAACTGGCGCAAGGCCGGCTGGGCCGGCGCCGCCATCGGTGTGCTGGCGGCGGGCGCCGCGGCCGGTGTCGCGGTCGAACGGATCACCGTGGGGCGCGGCATCAGGATGAAGGCGCGCCTCGCCCTCGACGCCGCCGGGGACTTCGGCTCGCTGCGCGGGACCGAGGGCGGCTGCCGCGCCGAGGACGGCACCGAGCTCTACTACGAGGTCGACGAACCGCCCGCGGACGGCAAGAAGCGCCGCCTGCGGCGCAAGAACCCGGCGGAGGGCGCCACCGTCGTCTTCTGCCACGGCTACTGCCTCTCCCAGGACTCCTGGCACTTCCAGCGCGCCGCCCTGCGCGGCGTCGTCCGCTCCGTGTACTGGGACCAGCGCAGCCACGGCCGCAGCGCCCGGGGCCTGGCCCAGGCCGACGGCGTGCCGGTGACCATCGACCAGCTCGGCCGCGACCTGAAGGCCGTCATCGACGCGGCCGCGCCCGAGGGCCCGCTCGTCCTCGTCGGCCACTCCATGGGCGGCATGACCGTCATGGCGCTGGCCGAGCAGTTCCCGGAGCTGGTACGCGACCGGGTGCTGGGCGTGGCCTTCGTCGGCACCTCCGGCGGCCGGCTCGACGAGGTGACGTACGGGCTGCCGTCCATGGGGCTGGGTGCGGTGCGCCGCATCCTGCCCGGGGTGCTCAAGGCGCTCGGTTCCCAGGTCGAGCTGGTGGAGAAGGGCCGCCGGGCCACCGCCGACCTCTTCGCCGGCATGATCAAGATGTACTCGTTCGGCTCCCGCGACGTCGACCCCGGTGTCGCGCGCTTCGCCGAGCGGCTCATCGAGGCGACCCCGATCGACGTGGTCGCGGAGTTCTACCCGGCCTTCCAGACGCACGACAAGAGCGCCGCCCTCCAGCGGTTCGCGGACGTCCCCGTCACCGTCGTCGCCGGGGACCGGGACATGATCACCCCGGCCGAGCACAGCGTGGCCATCAAGGAGCAGCTCCCGGCCGCCGAGCTGGTGGTGCTGGAGGACACCGGGCACCTGATGATGCTGGAGCGCCCCGACCTCGTGACGGGGCTGCTGACCGGCCTGCTCGCGCGCACCGGAGCCGTCCCCGCAGCGGCTAACGTTGGGGGACATGGAAGAAGTACCGCGGGAAGCGCCACGCAGCCCGGCCGCTGAGGCCCTGGCCGAGGCCGCCGCAGAAACCCTGATCACCGTCGACTCGCCCGCCTCCATGCAGGACCTGGGCCGCAGGATCGCCGGCCTGCTCCGCCCCGGCGACCTGGTCCTGCTGACCGGCGAACTCGGCGCGGGCAAGACCACGCTGACCCGCGGGCTGGGCGAGGGCCTGGGCGTGCGGGGGGCCGTGACCTCGCCGACCTTCGTGATCGCCCGGGTGCACCCGTCGCTGGGCGACGGTCCGCCGCTGGTGCACGTGGACGCGTACCGCCTCGGCGGCGGGCTCGACGAGATGGAGGACCTGGACCTCGACGTCTCCCTGCCCGAGTCCGTGGTCGTCGTGGAGTGGGGCGACGGCAAGGTCGAGGAGCTCTCCGACGACCGGCTGCACGTGGTGATCGGCCGCGCCGTCGGGCACGAGGAGGTCCTGGACGACGTGCGCGAGGTCGCGCTGCGCGGCGTCGGCGAGCGCTGGGCCGGCGCGGAGCTGGCGGGGCTGGCGGCGCGGTAGCCCGCCGGGACGCCGTGGTTCCGGCCACCGCCGCGACAACGTACCGACAACTCGTCGGGAAAATATTGCGTTGGCGCGGGCTCGCGTGATGACATGGTACCGAGCGCTGGTTAGGTGTGCCTAAGTACGGCGTCCCGGGGTCTCAGGAGGCAGCCATGTCGGCAGCAGGAGCAGAGCGAGCGCCCGTCGTGTCCATGCGGGCCCTGCTCGCGGCGGGCGTGGCCGCCACGGCGGTCTCCACGCCGCCCGCGCGCGCCGGGGCCGGACCCGAGGCGGAACCCGGAGCGGAACCCGGAGCCGAGACCGGGCCGGGAGCGGGGGCCGGGGCCGGAACGGGGGCCGCCGGGACCGGGATCGACGCCGGACGGGCCGCCCCGGAGCCCGAGGCGGCCTGATACCCACGTTCGGGTGAACCGCGCCGCGTGTCCCCGCGCGGGGACGCCGGGGAGGGGGCCGGCCGTCAGGCGACGACGACGACCTTCGTGTCGCGCGTCGCGAACGCCCACATCGCGTCGCCGTCCGCGCGCGCCATGCGGATCCCGCCCGTCTTCTTCGCCGCGTCCGGCTCCGGCATCGTGCCGTCCACGCGGGCGCTGAAGCCGATCGCGATCCCGTCGGTGGTGGTGAACCGCACGACGTGCTCGATCGGCACCCCGTCCGTGCCGGTGACCGTCGCCGAACGCGAGACGACCATGTAGCTGCCGGGCACCGGGTGCACCGTGCTCGGCATCACCGCGAACGTCTTCGGCTCCTTGCCGTCCTCCGGGACCAGCCACACCCGCTTCTGCGACACCGAGTACACCACCCGCGTGCCCGTACCCGACTCGGCCGGCAGCGCCGTCGGCTTCGCCGGCTCCTGCTTGGCCGGGGGCTGGTTCTGCGCCCCGGCCGGGGCCTGCCCGGCGGGCTTCGCGGGATGCGCCGGCGCGGTCGCGGAAGCCTGGTAGCCCAGGAAGCCGATCGCGGCGAGCGCCGCCGCGGTGAGCCCGGCCACGATTCCCGAGCTGCTGCGTGCCACCTTGCTCCACCTCTCCGCGCCTCGGGCCGTCGAACTGTCGGGCGACCCGCGTGTGTACCCGGTCGAAAGGTAGCAGCCGGGCCCCCGCACCGACCGGCCGCAAGGCCCGGGGGCCGGGGAGTCGTAGGCTGTTCGCGTGCTCTTGCTCGCCGTAGATACCGCCACGCCCGCCGTCACCGTCGCCCTGCACGACGGGGAATCCGTCCTCGCCGAGTCGAACCAGGTCGACGCCCGCCGCCACGGGGAGCTCCTGCTGCCCTCCGTCGACCAGGTCCTCGCCGAGGCCGGGGTCAAGCTCGAAGCCGTCACCGGCATCGTCGTCGGCGTCGGCCCCGGCCCCTACACCGGGCTCCGCGTCGGCCTCGTCACCGCCTCCACCTTCGCCGCCGTCCTCGGCGTCCCCGTGCACGGCCTGTGCACCCTCGACGGCCTCGCCCACGCGGCCGGCGCCGCCGGGATCGAGGGCCCCTTCACCGTCGCCACCGACGCGCGGCGCAAGGAGGTCTACTGGGCGCGCTACGAAGACCCGCGCACCCGCGTCGGCGAGCCCGCCGTCGACCGCCCGGCCGACATCGCCGAGCAGGTCGCCGGCCTCCCCGCCGTCGGGCAGGGCGCCACCCTCTACCCGGACGTCTTCCCCGACGCCCGCGGGCCCGTCCACCAGTCGGCCGCCTCCCTCGCCGCCCTCGCCGCCGAACGCCTCGCGGCGGGGGAGGCGTTCCTGCCCCCGACGCCGCTCTACCTGCGCCGCCCCGACGCGCAGGTGCCCAAGAACTACAAGGTGGTCACCCCGCAGTGACGGCCCCGACCGCGGTGCTCCGCGAGATGCGCTGGTGGGACATCGAGCCGGTGCTGGAGCTGGAACACGAGCTGTTCCCCGACGACGCCTGGTCGGCCGGGATGTTCTGGTCCGAGCTCGCCCACGCGCGCGGCCCGCAGGCCACCCGCCACTACGTCGTCGCCGAAGAGCCGGGCACCGGCCGCGTCGTCGGCTACGCCGGACTGGCCGCCGCCGGCGACCTGGGCGACGTACAGACCATCGCGGCCGCCAAGGACCAGTGGGGCACGGGCCTCGGCGCCCGGCTCCTCACCGACCTGCTGCGCGCCGCCACCGCCTTCGAGTGCGCCGAGGTGCTGCTGGAGGTACGGGTGGACAACACCCGCGCCCAGCGGCTCTACGAGCGGTTCGGCTTCGAGCCGATCGGCTTCCGGCGCGGCTACTACCAGCCCGGCAACGTCGACGCGCTCGTGATGCGCCTGACCGACCCGGCACAGACCCGAAACGAAAACCCTGAGAGCAGTGAGAGCAATGGCTGACGAACCGCTCGTCCTCGGCATCGAGACCTCCTGCGACGAGACCGGCGTCGGCGTCGTCCGCGGCACCACCCTGCTGGCCGACGCGGTCGCGTCGAGCGTCGACGAGCACGCCCGCTTCGGCGGGGTCGTGCCCGAAGTGGCCTCCCGCGCCCACCTGGAGGCGATGGTCCCCACCATCGAGCGCGCCCTGAAGGAAGCCGGGGTCAGCGCCCGCGACCTCGACGGCATCGCCGTCACGGCCGGCCCCGGCCTCGCGGGGGCGCTGCTGGTGGGCGTCTCGGCGGCGAAGGCGTACGCGTACGCGCTCGGCAAGCCGCTGTACGGGGTCAACCACCTCGCCTCCCACATCTGCGTCGACCAGCTGGAGCACGGGCCGCTGCCCGAGCCCACCATGGCGCTGCTGGTCTCCGGCGGGCACTCCTCGCTGCTCCTCGCCCCGGACATCACCAGCGACGTACGGCCGCTGGGCGCGACCATCGACGACGCGGCGGGCGAGGCCTTCGACAAGATCGCGCGCGTGCTGCAGCTCGGCTTCCCCGGCGGTCCCGTCATCGACCGGCTGGCGAAGGAGGGCGACCCGAAGGCCATCAGCTTCCCGCGCGGCCTGACGGGCCCGCGCGACCCGGCGTACGACTTCTCCTTCTCCGGCCTGAAGACGGCGGTCGCCCGCTGGATCGAGGCCAAGCGCAACGCGGGCGAGGAGGTGCCGGTGCGCGACGTGGCGGCGTCCTTCCAGGAGGCCGTGGTGGACGTGCTGACGCGCAAGGCGATCCGCGCCTGCAAGGACGAGGGCGTCGACCACCTGATGATCGGCGGCGGCGTGGCGGCCAACTCGCGGCTGCGCTCGCTCGCGCAGGAGCGCTGCGACGACGCGGGGATCATCCTGCGGGTGCCGCGGCCGAAGCTGTGCACCGACAACGGCGCGATGGTGGCGGCGCTGGGCGCGGAGATGGTCAAGCGCAACCGGCCGGCCTCCGACTGGGACCTGTCGGCGGACTCCTCGCTGCCGGTGACGGACCCGCACGTCCCGGGCACGTCGCACGGCGACGGCGGCGACGGCCATGGCCACGGCGATGGCCACAGCCACTCCCACGACCACGTGCACGAACTCAGCAAGGACAACCTCTACTCGTGAGCACCGTCGCGCTGATGTGGGAGGCCCGGGCCGTCGACGGCCGGGGCAACGAACTCCTGGAGTGGGCCCGGGCGCAGGTACTGGCCCGGGAGCCGGTGCGCCGGGAGGTGCTGCGGGCCGCGCAGGAACGGGTGCTCGTGATCACCTGGTGGGAGGCCCCCGAGGGCCTGGCGGCGGACCTGCCCGAGCTGCCCGAGCCGGCCGCGGACCTGATCACCCGGGCGGTGCACCGCTGGCGGTTCGAGTCCGTGGAGGCCACGGGCGCCGGCTGAGCCCCTGGTCGGGGCGGTGGTCGAGGAGGGCTGCGGCGAAGCTCGAACGGCCGCCGTTAGGGTCATGCCCATGCCGAGACTTCCCGCGCGTGAGCTACCGCCCCCGCCGCCGCCCGCGCACCTGCGCGAGTGGCTGGACGAGGGCGCCGTACGGGCCGACCGCGCGCGCTTCCTCGCGGACCTGAGCCGGCGCAGCCTGGGCCTGGGGCGGCTGCTGTCGCTCTGGTGCGTCGCGGGGGCCTTCGCGCTGGGCTGGACCCTGGCCGGCCTGGCCGTGACGGCCTTCGCCGCGGGCGGCGGGCTCGGCGGTGTCGCGTGCTCCGCGGCGGCGGTGGCGGTCCTGCTGTACGCCGGGCTCTGCCTCGCGCGGGGCGCCCGGCAGGAGCGGCGGGTACGCCGGCTGCTGTGTGCCTGGGTCCTGGCGGGCCACGACCCCGAGGCCGACGCCCGCCTGCGCGCCCCGGCGCGCAGCGCGGTGTGGCTGACGGCCTCCCTGGCCCTGGGCGGCTTCGGCCTCTGGCTGGCGTTCGCTTCGGCCTCCGGAGCCAGGCCGGGCACGGACACGTACGGGGAGGTCGCCTACTTCACCGGCTTCGGCATGATCCTGTGGATCACCGCCCTCCTGGGCCTGGCCAAAGCCACGGCCTACCACCGCTGGACCCACACCCCCGCCCCACCCAACCCCGCGCGGCCCGTGACGGCCACATCCAGCCTCGCCGGCGTTTGAGGCGCGGGGGTCTGGGGGCGGAGCCCCCAGGTAGCCCGGGCGCGGCACGGCCCCCCGTCACCCCCGGCCAGGGGCATCGGCAGGGTGACCGATCAGCATCGACGGCGCCCCCGCCACCCGCGTCAGGAACACCGTCGCCGAGTTCGGCCCCTGCGGCTTGACCTTCCTGCGCAGCTCCTCCGGCTCGATCGCGGACCCCCGCTTCTTCACCGTCAGGATCCCGACCCCCCGCTCCCGCAGCAGCGCCTTCAGCTTCTTCAGCCCGAACGGCAGCACGTCCGTGATCTCGTACGCCGTCGCGTACGGCGTCTCCCGCAGCTCGTCGGCCGTGACGTACGCGATGGTCGGGTCGATGAGCCGCCCGTCCAGCCGCGCCGCGACCTCCGCGACGAGGTGCGCCCGGATCACCGCCCCGTCGGGCTCGTACAGCCAGCGCCCCACCGGCCCCGCCTCCGGGTCCGGCAGCGGTTCGGCGGTCTCCAGCGCGGCCGGTCCCGGCAGCAGGGTGGCCCGTACCGTGCCGGGGGCGGTGCCGAACCACAGCACGGCCTCCTTCACGTCCCCGTGGTCGGAGATCCACTCGGCCTCGGCCTCCGCCGGCACCGCCTCGTGCGGGATACCGGGCGCGATCTTGATGGCGGCGAACTTCGCCGCCCGTGCCGCCCCCACCGCCCACGACAGCGGCGGCGAGTACGACTCGGGGTCGAAGATCCGCCCCCGGCCGCCGCGCCGGGCGGGGTCGAGGAAGACGGCGTCGTACGCGGACACGTCGACCGCCGTCACGTCCGCCTCCCGGACCTCGATCAGGTCCGCGAGCCCGAGCGCCTCGGCGTTGGCCCGCGCGACGGCCACCGTCAGCGGGTCGAGGTCCACCGCCAGCACCCGGATCCCGCGCCGCGCGAGCGCCAGCGCGTCCCCGCCGATCCCGCAGCACAGGTCCGCGACGCTCCGCACGCCCAGCCCGTGGAGCCGTTCCGCCCGGTACGCGGCGACCGACGCGCGGGTGGCCATCTCCCCGCCGCCGGGCGTGAAGTACATCCGGAAGGCGTCCTCGGCCCCGAACTTGGCCACCGCCCGCTGCCTCAGCCGGGCCTGCCCCAGCGCGGCCGACACCAGCCCGGCGGGGTGCTCGCGGCGCAGCCGGGTGGCCACGGCCAGCTCCTGTGCGGGGTCGTAGTCGCGGAGGGAGTCGAGGAGGGCGCGGCCCTCGGGGGTGAGGAGCGCGGCGAAGTCTTCGGGGGTCACCGGTTCATTGTGGGCCAGCCGGTGGAAGGCGGGCGTCCGGCCGTGGTGTCGCCCGGGACGCGGAGTCGTATGGTGAAAACATCCGCTGCTATGCAGCTTGTACGACAAAAGGGAAATAGTTCGCAGTTTGGTCACCGGCCCGCGCGCCACCCGCGCGGCCGGTACGGGGTGGCCCTGGCCGCACTGCTGGTCGCCGCCCTGGGTACGGGGTGCGGGACCACGGAGGCCGAGAAGCCGGCCAAGGGCAAGCCCGGCCAGGGGTCGGAGGCGGGCGGCGCGGCCGGCGCGCTCGCCAACTCCGCGGAGAAGCGCAAGGCCGCCCAGCAGGCCCGGATCGCGGCCGCGAAGAAGTGGCGGCTGGCCAAGACGCCGCTGTCGGCCCCCGCCGCGCCGAAGACGAAGCCCGAGATCACCACGCGCGAGGGCTTCGAGGTCGAGGACCAGGAGGAACTGCCCCCGGTCTTCACCACCATCCCGACCGAGGACAAGGTCGTCTTCCTGACGGTGGACGACGGGGCCGAGAAGGACCCCGAGTTCATCAGGATGATGAGCGAGTTGAAGATCCCCTACACGGCGTTCCTCAGCGACTACCTCGTGCGCGACAACTACCCCTACTTCAAGGAGATGCAGGCCGCGGGCGTCACCCTGAACAACCACACCCTCAACCACCGCTACATGCCCGGCCTCTCCTACGAGCAGCAGCGCGAGGAGATCTGCGGCCAGCAGGACACCATCCAGAAGCAGTTCGGCAAGCGGCCCACGCTCTTCCGGCCGCCCTACGGCAACTACAACCAGGACACGCTGAAGGCCGCCAAGTCCTGCGGCATCAAGGCGGTTCCGCTGTGGAACGCCGAGGCGTTCGTGAACCGGATGGACTACCGCGAATGGGACCGCGACCTCCACCCCGGTGACATCATCCTCACGCACTTCCGGGGCCGGGAGGACTGGAAGGGCACGATGCCTGACATGATCCGTCATGTCATGAAGACCGTCACGGACAAGGGGTACGCCGTGGCCCGCCTGGAGGACTACTTGTGAGGTACGCGCGCCGGCTGGTGGCCGGGACGCTGACGGCCGGCGCGCTCGCGCTGTCCCTGACGGGATGCGGGAACAGCGTGGATCCCATCGAACGGCTGGGCCGCAAGACCGCGCCGGACAGCGCGTCCCCTTCGGCCTCCCCGTCCGCGCCGGCCCCCGCGGCGAGCTCCGCGCAGGCCGGTGCGGCGGGGGACGAGGCGTACCGGAAGTGGGGCCTCAAGGCCCCCCTCCAGTACGCCCCCAAGCCGGCGCAGAAGCCCCAACTCCCCAAGGCCGCCCCGGGCAAGGCGGCCGTGCTGGACCGAATACCCGTCGCGCCGACGGAGAAGGTCGTCTTCCTGACCTTCGACGACGGTGCGGAGAAGGACCCCGAGTTCCTGAAGATGGCGGCCGACCTGAAGCTGCCGATCAGCATGTTCCTGACGGACAACGTGGCCTCCTCGGACTACGGCCACTTCGAGAAGCTCCGCGACAACGGCTCCGGCAGCACGGTCAACAACCACACCCTGACCCACCCGAACCTCCGCACCCTGCCCTTCGCGGCGCAGAAGAAGGAGATATGCGGGCAGCAGGACCACCTGGAGAAGCGCTTCGGCAAGCGGCCGCCGCTCTTCCGCCCGCCGTTCGGGAACTACAACGACGACACCCTCAAGGCCGCCGCCGAATGCGGCGTCCAGACGGTGGTCCTGTGGCGGGCGTCGATGCAGATAAACGACTTCCAGTACGCGGAGGGCTCCGCCCTCAAGCCGGGCGACATCATCCTGGCCCACTTCCGCGGCCCGTCGGAGCTCAAGGGCTCGACGGAAACCCAGATGACGACCCGCATGCTCCAGCGCATACAGGACCAGGGCTACAAGATCGCCCGCCTGGAGGACTACCTGTAGGGGCCCGCTATCTCCCCCTCGAGGGGTGGGGGTCGGGCGGTGTTTGCCCACCCGCCTCCCCGTCAGCGGGCCGGTGGGCCGGACGGGCGGTAGCCCCTGGGGCCGGATCAGAGCGGGTTGGGGGCTTCCCGTCAGTCCCATCGTCCTTCCGGTTCGGGCCGGTCCCTCAAGGGCGCTCCTTCGTCGCGTCGCTACGCGATGGCCTTCGGCCACCCTTGACAGACCGACCCGCCCCGGAAAGCCGAAAGACTGCCGGGAAACCCCCAAAGAAACGGCACGGTCCAGAGGAGGGCGGACGGGTCTCTCAGGGATGAGGCGAGGGACCGGGCGCCGGCCCGCCCGACATCCGGCCCCTCAAGAGTCCAGATCCCGGGCCAGGGGTGCGACTACCTGCACCAAAGCTCGATCCGGGCGACCTGGGAAGCCCCAGACGCGACAGATCGCTACGCGCTCCTCCCGTCTCAGCGTCCGGCGACCGCCTTGGGCTGATACCCGCACGAGAAGCCGATCAGAGCCGCTCAGGGGGCACCCAGGCGCGTCAGTTCGCTACGCGCTTCTCTGATCTCGGCGGCCGGCCGCCGTCTTGAGCCGGTCGTCGGCCATACAGAAGACTCGCGCGCCCCTTTTGACCCCGTATGGGGGCCTGTTGTGGGGTCGGATGGCTCTCTGTCGGAGTCTGCGGGTGAAAAAGACATCCGCAGACTCCGGCAAGCCGCCAAAGGCCCTGAGAGAGGGCGGATTCGACCTCCAAAGGGCTTCGTCCGCCCCTCTCGCGGCCCATCCCAGCCCCAGACGGCCGCCGGACGCCAAGCCGGGAGGAGCGCGTGGCGATCTCTCGCGCCCGTCCACTGCCTGGGCTGACCTGGTCGTCCTCTGGCGCGGGTATCAGCCACAGGCGGTCGTCGGACGCTGAGAAACGGGGAGCGCGTAGCAATCTGTCGCGCCTGTCGGCTCCCTGGGCTGCTCTGGTCGTCTTCTCGTGCGGGTGGTCGCGCTCCTGGCCCGGGATCACGGACGTGGGGGGCGGATGTCGGGCGGGCCGGCGCCCGGCCCCTCGCCTGGTCCCTGAGGGACCCGCCCCTCCAAGGATCGTCCGTGCCGTTTCTTTGGGGGTTTCCCGGCAGTCTTTCGGCTTTCCGGGGCGGGTCGGCCTGTCAAGGGTGGCCGAAGGCCATCGCGTAGCGACGCGACGAAGGAGCGCCCTTGACAGGCCGGCACGACACGGAAGGACGATGGGACTGACGGGAAACCCCCAGACTTCTCTGGTCCGGTCCAGGGGGCTACCGCCCCCGAACCACCGCCCGCACCCGGGGAGGCGGGTGGGCAAACACCGCCCGACCCCACGGGGTCGAGGGGGAGATAGCGGGGCCGCGCCCCGCCCCCCCCAGGGTCAGCGCCCCAGCGCCGTTTCGTGCTCCATGCGGGTCAGTTTCTGGGGGTTGCGGACGGTGTAGAGGCCGGTGATGAGGCCGTCGTCGATGCGCAGCGCCACGACCATGTCGACCTCGCCGTCCATCCGGATGAGGAGTGCCGGGTGGCCGTTCACGCGGGTCGGCTCCGTGGTCACCAGCCGGCCGAAGACGGCGACGCCGGCCGCCAGGGCACGGGCCACCTTGTCCGCGCCGATCACGGGTCGGGGCATGGCCCGCTTGATGCCGCCGCCGTCGCCCAGGGCCACGACGTCCGGGGCGAGGAGGTCGAGCAGGCCCTGGAGGTCGCCCGTCTCCAGGGCCCGCCGGAAGGCGTCGAGGGCGGCCCGGGTCTCGGTCGCGGAGACGACCCCGCGCGGCCGGCGCGCGGCGACGTGCGAGCGGGCCCGGTGCGCGATCTGGCGGACCGCCGCCGGGCTCTTCTCGACGGCCTCCGCGATCTCCTCGTACCCCAGGTCGAACACCTCGCGCAGGACGAACACCGCACGCTCGGTCGGCGCCAGCGTCTCCAGCACCAGCATCATCGCCATCGAGACGCTGTCGGCCAGCTCGACGTCCTCGGCCACGTCCGGCGCGGTCAGCAGCGGCTCCGGAAGCCAGGGGCCGACGTACGTCTCCTTGCGGCGGCTCAGTGCGCGCAGCCGGCCGAGGGCCTGCCGGGTGGCGATCCGGACCAGGTACGCGCGCGGCTCCCGCACCGTTTCGAGGTCGACGCCCGACCAGCGCAGCCAGGTCTCCTGGAGGACGTCCTCCGCGTCCGCGGCCGAGCCGAGCATCTCGTAGGCGGCCGTGAACAGCAGTTTGCGGTGCCTGACGAACGCCTCGGTGGCGGGGTCGGGACGGTCGTCCTCGCTCATGTGCGGGTCTCCTCTGCCTCCGTACGTGACCGGTCGCCCATACGACGCCGGACCCCGGTGCTTTGTGACAGGCCGGACGGCCCCGCGGTCCGTGACGCGCGTCACAGCGGTCCACCTGTCACGGGCGCCGTCCGGCCGGCATCTCATGTCCGACCAGTCGCGTTGACGAGGAGGACGACATGAAGGTCGTGGTGGTGGGCGCCGGCTACGCGGGGATGCTCGCGGCGAACCGGATCGCCAAGAAGGTCAGGGGCGCCGAGATCACGGTGGTCAACCCGCGCGCCGAGTTCGTGGAACGCGTACGGCTCCACCAGCAGGTCGCCGGGACCGCTGCCGTGGCGACGCCCCTCACCTCGATGCTGCGCCCCGGGATCACCGTCCGCGTCGCCACCGTGGAGGAGGTGGGCGACGGCCGCGTCACCCTCGCGGGCGGGGAGACCCTCGACTTCGACCACGCGTTCCTGGCGGTCGGCAGCACGGTCCGGGCCATGGAGGGAACGGTCCCGGTCGGGACCTGGGAGGGCGCCGAACGGGCCCGGGCGCAGCTCGACGCCCTGCCCGCGGGCAGCACGGTCACCGTGGTCGGCGGCGGCGCGACCGGGATCGAGACGGCGGCCGAGATCGCCGAGGCCCGGCCCGGCCTGCGCGTGCGCATCGTCGGCCCGTCGGTCGCCGACGGCTTCTCCGACCGGGCGCGGACCAAGGCGCGCGCCGGACTGGAGCGTCTGGGGGTCGAGGTGGTGGACGACACCGTCACGGGCGTCGTCGACGGCACGGTGCGCCTGGGTTCCGGGGTGGAGGCGGTCTCCGACCTGACCCTGTGGGCGATCGTGTCCGACGTACCCGACCTGGCCGCGCGCAGCGGTCTGACGGTCGACGCGCGCGGCCGGGCGCTCGTGGACGAGTGCCTGCGCAGCGTCGACGACGGACGGATCTTCGTCGTGGGCGACTGCGCGGCGGTGCCCGGTGCCCGCTTCGCCTGCGCCCTCGCCACGCCGCAGGCCGCCCACGCCGCCGACACCCTGGTCCGCCTGATCGGCGGCCGCGAGCCCGAACCGTACGCACTCCGTTACGTGGCCCGGGCCGTCACGCTCGGGCGCAAGGGCGCGGTGGCCCAGTTCACCCACCGCGATGACACCCTGCGCCGCGCCTGCCTCACCGGGCGCACCGCCGTGGTGCTCAAGGAACTGGCCGCCCGGGGAGGCAGGTACGGCGCCCGCACGGGCGTCGGGGGCTGAACGCCCCGGCGCGTACGGGCCCGGCGCACCGCGCCCCACACCCTCCGCCGGTTCGGGCCGCTACGCGGTCTCGGCCTCCAGGATGGCCAGGAGTCCGGGGAAGCGTGCCTCGATGTCGGCTCGACGCAGGCCCGCCATCCGGCTGTTGCCCCGGTCGACCTGGTGGATCAGGCCGGCTTCCCGCAGGGTGCGGAAGTGGTGGGTGACCGTCGCTTTGGAGACCGGCAGCGAGAAGGAGGCGCAGGTGCGCGCGGTGCCTTCCGGGGCAAGGGCCAGCTCGCGCACCACACGGCGGCGCAGAGGATCGGCGAGCGCGGAAAGCACTCTGCCGAGCTCGATCTCCTCGACGGTCGGGTGACCCTCGTCGTCGGGCATGGTGGCGATCTCCCCCCTCAGGTAAGGATTGGATCTTACCTCTGGCGACTGCTAGCGTCCCACAGGTACGAACTCAGTCGTACCTACCTGTGGGGGAGAACCCTGATGGACCAGCTCGTCTCACTCGTCGGCATAGCCCGCTCCAAGCCGGAACGGGCCCAGGAGCTCATGGAGCTCCTGCTCTCCTTCGTCGAGCCCACCCGGCAGGAGCCGGGCTGCCTGGAGTACCACTTCCACGAGGACGGCGAGGAGCCCGGTGTCTTCGTGTTCTACGAGGTGTGGCGCAGCCAGGCCGACCTGGACGCCCATCTGGCGCTCCCGCACCTGCGGGACTTCTGGGAGCGTCGGATGGACTACCTGACCACGGACGTGGAGCTCCGCTTCGTGAACATGCGAAGCCCTTACGGCCACTAGGCCACCAGGCCACCAGGCCGCGAGGCCACTGGGCCGCCAGGGTCTGTCGCGCCCGGCGGCTCCCGGGGGCGGGGCGAGGGGCTACCGCAGCCCCGCCCCCGCCCCCGCCACCACCGGGGTGATCGTCGTTTCCGCCGGGCCCATGGCGTCGGCTTCGCGCTGGCGTTCCGCGCTGTCGCTGATGCGCAGCAGCAGGGCGATCATGATCCAGTTGGCCAGCAGTGACGAGCCGCCCTTCGCCAGGAAGGGGAGGGCCTTGCCGGTCAGGGGGATCAGGCCCGTCACGCCGCCGGCGACCACGAAGACCTGGAGCGCCAGCGCCGCCGCCAGGCCCACCGCCAGCAGCTTGCCGAACGGGTCCCGCGCGGCCAGCGCCATGCGCAGGCCCCGCTGTACGAGCAGGGCGTAGATGATCAGTACGGCCATCACCCCGGCCAGGCCGAGCTCCTCGCCCACCGTCGTCAGGATGAAGTCGCTGCGCCCCGCGAACTTGATCAGCTCGGGGTGTCCCATCCCGAGACCGGTGCCCGAGACGCCGCCGGTGCCGAAGCTGAACAGCGCCTGCGCGGACTGCTCGGAGTTGAGGCCCTGCGGGGGGTTCGGGGAGTAGATGGCCAGGGGGTTCAGCCAGGCGGCGACGCGGGCCTTGACGTGGGGTTCCGTCGAGCCGACCACGAACGCGCCCACGGCGGCCATCAGCAGGCCGCAGACGATCCAGCTGGTGCGCTCGGTGGCCACGTACAGCATCACCACGAAGACGCCGAAGAAGATCAGGGACGTGCCGAGGTCGCGCTCGAAGACGAGGACGAGCAGCGAGATGATCCACACCGTGATGATCGGCCCGAGCTGCCGCATCGGCGGCAGCCGCATGCCCAGGAACCTGCGCCCCGTCAGGGCCAGCGAATCGCGGTGGATGACCAGGTAGCCCGCGAAGAAGATCGCGATCATGATCTTCACGAACTCGCCGGGCTGGAGCGAGAAGCCGAACAGGATGATCCAGCGCTTGGCGCCGTACGTGTCCGCGCCGAAGAACGCCGGCGCGATCAGCAGCACCAGCGCGACGGCCATCGTGATGTAGATGAAGCGCTGGAGCAGCCGGTGGTCGCGCAGCAGCGCCACGACCAGGATGCAGGCGGCGACCCCGACCACCGTCCACATCAGCTGGTCGGGCGCGTTGGCCGTGGAGTTCCACCGCTCGATGTAGCCCTGGTCGAGCCGGTGGATGAGCACCAGCCCCAGCCCGGTGAGCAGCATCGCGAGCGGGAAGATCAACGGGTCCGCGTACGCAGCGAACCGGCGGATGCCCAGGTGACCCACCAGGGACAGCAGCGTCATGCTGATGACGAAGCTGGTGAGGTGCTGCGGCAGCTCGCCGTTCATGGCCAGCCCGGCGCTGACGTGGCCGAAGACGGCGATGCCGATGACCAGGAGCAGCAGCAGCGCTTCGGTGCGACGGCGGGCGCCCGCCATCGTCAGGGGCCTCAGTCCACGCACGGGATGCCGCCGCCGTCGATCTCACCCTTCTCCGGCCGGGGCGGCGGGGGAGCGGATGACGGGGGTGACGCGGGTGACGCGGGGGAAGAAGGAGAGGGAGAAGAGGGCGGCGCGACGGCCGGCGCGCTCGGGGTCGTCGCAGTGGTCGACCGGGGACCGATCTGCTCGGCAATGAGGCGCTTTATCTTCATATCATCTACGACGTTGATGTCCTCCCCATGGTTCCTTCCGAAGCCCTCTACGGGGAGTGTCGTGAACCGCACTCTGCCCCCGGACAGGTTCTTCGCCTGCTTCACGAACGACAGCAGGTCCCATCCCTCGTCCGTCACGACGTCCTCCTTCGCCGTGTCGATCAGCTTGAGGAGCTTCACCGGGTCCGTGAAGGTCCCGGCCGAGTTCAGTTTCTGCGTCGCCCCCGCGAGGAAGGCCTGCTGCCGCTTCGTCCGGTCCAGGTCGCCCATCGCCAGCCCGTGCCGCTGCCGTACGAAGGCCAGGGACTGCCGGCCGTTCAGGGTCTGCCGGCCCGCCGGGAAGTCGGCGCCCGAGTACGGGTCCTTCACCGGCTTCTTCAGGCACACCGGTACGCCGCCCAGCGCGTCCGCGAGGTGGTGGAAGCCGGCCAGGCTGAGCTCGGCGAAGTGGTCGACCGGGACGCCCAGGAAGTCGCGCACCGTCTCGATCTGCGCCCGGCGACCCGCCTCGCGCCCCTCCCGCTCCAGGCGGCGCCGGTCCCGCACGCCGGCCCGGGAGAGCTGTTCCTCCCTGGCGGCCTTCGCCAGGCCGTACGCCTTCTTGATCTTGTCCTTGCGGCCCTGCCCCTGCCCCGCCCCCTGCCCGGCGATCTCCACGAAGTCGTCGCGCGGTATCGAGAAGGCCTTCGCCTCGCCGCCGTCGCCCGGGACGTGCAGCAGGATGAGGGTGTTCGCGTTGTAGCCGCCGATGTCCGAGCTTCCCGCGTGCAGCGCGTCGAGGATCTCGGCGGGCAGCGGGTCGCCGTTTCGGTCGCGCCGGCTGTCCAGGCCCATGAGCAGGATGTTCACATCACCGTGCGCCGACCTCTCGGCGCCGTCCAGGGCCTTCGAGCCGGCGATGCCGGAGGCGAGGTCGCGGTAGAGGTACCAGGCGCCGCCGCCCGCCGTCACCGTCAGCACGCAGCCCGTGATCAGCAGCGTGCGCGCGAGCCTCCGGCGCCGTGAGGGCCTGCGGTGGCCGGTCTTGGTCCGTGTCCGTGCAGCGCTCATGCCGCTCGATCCTGGCGCAGGGGCGCTGAAGGAATCCTGAGGAGGCGGCCCCCTCAGCGCTCGCCCCGCCCCGACGGAACCCACAGTTCCAGCCGCGCGCCCCGGCCGCCCGGCGCGCCGAGCGCGCGTACCTCGCCCCCGTGGGCCCGCGCGATCTCCCGGGCGATGGCCAGGCCCAGGCCGGTGCCGCCGCCGGCCCGGCCGCGGTCCGCGTCGAGGCGTACGAACCGCTCGAAGACGCGGTCGCGGTCCGCCTCCGGGATCCCCGGACCGTCGTCGGCCACTTCCAGCACCGCCCGCCCGTCCCGCGCGGCGGCCCGCACCACGACCCCGGCGTCCGCGTACCGCAGGGCGTTGTCCACCAGGTTGGCCAGGGCCCGCTCCAGCCGCGCCGGGTCCCCGTACGCCGGCACCGGCGCGGGCGCCTCCAGCCGCAGCGGCACCCGGGGCGCGGGCCGCCGCGCCGCGTCCTCGGCGGCCAGCAGCGCGAGGTCCACCGGCTCGGGGCGGGGCGCGGGCCCGCCGTCCAGGCGGGCCAGGAGCAGCAGGTCGGCGGCGATCCGCTGGAGCCGCCCGGTGTCGGCCAGCGCGGCGGCCACCGACGCCCGGTCGGGCCGCTCCATGGCCAGGGCCACCTCCAGCCGCGAGCGGACTGCGGCGAGCGGGTTGCGCAGCTCGTGCGAGGCGTCGGCGGTGAACTGGCGCTGGCGGGCGTCGGAGCGCTCCAGCCGGTCGAGGGTGTCGTTGACGGTCCGGGCCAGCTGGGCGATCTCGTCGCCGCCGCCGGGGTCGGGGACGCGCCGGTCGAGCTCGCTCGCGGTGACGGCGGCGAGCGAGGTGCGGATGGCGGTGACGGGGCGCAGCGCGCGGCCGGTGGCCCACCAGGCCAGGGCCGCCGCGAAGGCGGTCAGCGGGGGAGCGCCGGCGAGGAGGCCGGTGGCGATGGCGCGGGTGGCGTCGTCGACGTCGCCGAGCACGGTCACCGCGTACACGGTGTGCGGATCGTGCGCGCCGGGCGGGCCGGGGGCCTCGACCGCGACGACCACGCGCCGCTGCGCGCCGGGGCGGGCGGGCGGCAGTACGGCCGAGCGGGAGTCCTGGCCGGGGCCGGGGCGCAGTGCGTCGAGGCGCGGGGGGTCCTTGGGCGCTCCGGCGGCGGTGCTGGCGACGTCGCGGCCGTGGGCGTCGCGTACGAGGACCAGGTCGACCCCGCCGTCGGGCGCGGGCAGCCGGCCGCCGGGCGGGAGGGTCCGGGTGTCGAGCTGGGCGGCGACCTTGCGCGCGGCGAGCTCGGTGCGGCCGGTGGTGTTGTCGAGGAGGTTGCTGCGCATGAGGCTGTGGAGCCAGAGCCCGCCGGTGGTGAGGACCGCGGCCATCGCGAGGGCGGCGGCGAGGGCGGTCCGCGCGCGCAGGTTGCCCACGAGGCGGATCCGCGGACGCAGGTCGCCCACGAGGCGGCCGCGCGGTCTCCTGCCCTCCGGCCCCGCCCCCGGCCCCGCGCCCTCACCCACCGTCGGGAGCCATGCGGTAGCCGGTGCCGTGGACGGTGAGGATCGAGCGGCGGCCGAAGGGGGCGTCGATCTTCTTGCGCAGGGAGGAGACGTAGACCTCGACGATGTTCGGGTCGATGCCGTGCGGGGCGTCCCAGACCTCGTCGAGGACGTCCTGCTTGGCGACGGCCCGGCCGGGGCGCCGCATCAGGCAGGCGAGGACGCCGACTTCGCGGGCGGTGAGTTCGATGTCGTGGCTCCCGCGGCGGCAGCGGCGGTCGAGCGGGTCGAGGCAGAGGTCCCCGGCCCGGAGCTCGGCGGGTTCGGGGGCGGCGGCGCGGCGGGCGAGGGCGCGCAGCCGGGCGGCCAGCACCAGGAAGGAGAAGGGCTTGGTGAGGTAGTCGTCGGCGCCGGCGTCGAGCCCCTCGGCCTCGTCGTGCTCGCCGTCCCTGGCGGTCAGCATCAGGACGGGCGTGGGATCGCCGTGCGCCCGCATCCGGGCGCAGATCTCGGCGCCGCCGGGGCCGGGGAGCATCAGGTCGAGCAGGACGGCGTCGTACGGTCCGCCGGTGAGGGCCAGTTCGAGGCCGCGGTGGCCGTCGTGGGCGACCTCGACGCGGTGGCCTTCGGCGGACAGGCCCTGGCGGAGGGATTCGGCCAGGTTCTCTTCGTCTTCGACCACGAGGATGCGCACGCCCCAAGCCTCACATACCGGGCAGCGGCTCCTCGGGCCCCGGGGCGCCCCGGTCCGGTTCCCGAGGGGTCGGGGTTCAGCCGAACGGGGTGTTCGGCGGCCGGAATACGTGGAACCAGCGGACCGTGTTGGCACTCCGCTTGACCGAGTGCTAATCGCCGGAATAGTGTCACACCTGGCACTCGCCCCCGGTGAGTGCCAACACAGCGACAGGCTGGTCCGGCACCCGCGACGACGGATCGACCTGGTCGCCACCTCAGACAGTTAACCCCGGATCTCCGAAGGGGGAGGTCGGATCGTGACGACCGCCAGCTCCAAGGTTGCCATCAAGCCGCTTGAGGACCGCATCGTGGTCCAGCCGCTCGACGCCGAGCAGACCACGGCCTCCGGCCTGGTCATCCCGGACACCGCGAAGGAGAAGCCCCAGGAGGGCGTCGTCCTCGCGGTCGGCCCGGGCCGCTTCGAGGACGGCCAGCGTCTCCCGCTGGACGTCAACGTCGGCGACATCGTGCTGTACAGCAAGTACGGCGGCACCGAAGTGAAGTACAGCGGCGAGGAGTACCTCGTCCTCTCGGCCCGCGACGTGCTCGCGATCGTCGAGAAGTAATTCGCTTCAAGAAGTTTGCTTGAGCTGCGCCCCTGGTCACCCCGCTGATTGCCGGGCGGCGAGGGGCGCGGTTCGTTAAACCCGAGTTTTCGAGAGGGCTGAACCGCTCCCATGGCGAAGATCCTGAAGTTCGACGAGGACGCCCGTCGCGCCCTCGAGCGCGGCGTCAACAAGCTTGCCGACACGGTGAAGGTGACGATCGGCCCCAAGGGCCGCAACGTCGTCATCGACAAGAAGTTCGGCGCCCCCACCATCACCAACGACGGTGTCACCATCGCCCGCGAGGTCGAGCTGGACGACCCGTACGAGAACCTCGGCGCGCAGCTGGTGAAGGAGGTGGCGACCAAGACCAACGACATCGCGGGTGACGGCACCGCCACCGCCACCGTGCTGGCCCAGGCGCTCGTCCGCGAGGGCCTGCGCAACGTCGCCGCCGGCGCCTCCCCGGCCGCCCTGAAGAAGGGCATCGACGCCGCGGTCAAGGCCGTGTCCGAGGACCTCCTCGCGACCGCCCGCCCGATCGAGGACAAGTCGGACATCGCCGCCGTGGCCGCGCTCTCCGCGCAGGACGCCCAGGTCGGCGAGCTCATCGCTGAGGCGATGGACAAGGTCGGCAAGGACGGTGTCATCACCGTCGAGGAGTCCAACGCCTTCGGCCTGGAGCTCGAGTTCACCGAGGGCATGGCCTTCGACAAGGGCTACCTGTCCCCCTACATGGTCACCGACCAGGAGCGTATGGAGGCCGTCCTCGACGACCCGTACATCCTGATCAACCAGGGCAAGATCTCCTCCATCCAGGACCTCCTGCCGCTGCTGGAGAAGGTCATCCAGGCGGGTGGCTCCAAGCCGCTGCTGATCATCGCCGAGGACGTCGAGGGCGAGGCCCTCTCCACCCTCGTCGTCAACAAGATCCGCGGCACCTTCAACGCGGTGGCCGTCAAGGCCCCGGGCTTCGGCGACCGCCGCAAGGCGATGCTCCAGGACATGGCCACCCTCACCGGTGCCACCGTCATCGCCGAGGAGGTCGGCCTCAAGCTCGACCAGGCCGGTCTGGACGTCCTCGGTTCCGCGCGCCGCGTGACCATCTCCAAGGACGACACGACCATCGTCGACGGTGGCGGCAACGCCGCTGACGTCGCGGGCCGCGTCAACCAGATCAAGGCCGAGATCGAGGCCACGGACTCCGACTGGGACCGCGAGAAGCTGCAGGAGCGCCTGGCGAAGCTCGCCGGCGGCGTCTGCGTCATCAAGGTCGGCGCCGCCACCGAGGTGGAGCTCAAGGAGAAGAAGCACCGTCTCGAGGACGCCATCTCCGCGACCCGCGCCGCGGTCGAGGAGGGCATCGTCTCCGGCGGTGGCTCCGCGCTCGTCCACGCCGTCAAGGTCCTGGAGGGCAACCTCGGCCTGACCGGCGACGAGGGCACCGGCGTCTCCGTCGTCCGCCGCGCCGCCGTCGAGCCGCTGCGCTGGATCGCCGAGAACGCGGGCCTCGAGGGCTACGTCATCACCTCGAAGGTCTCCGAGCTCGACAAGGGCCAGGGCTTCAACGCCGCCACCGGCGAGTACGGCGACCTGGTCAAGGCCGGCGTCATCGACCCGGTCAAGGTCACCCGCTCCGCCCTGGAGAACGCCGCCTCCATCGCCTCCCTGCTGCTCACGACCGAGACCCTGGTCGTCGAGAAGCCGGCGGAGGAGGAGGCCGAGGCCGGTCACGGCCACGGTCACGGCCACAGCCACTGACGCGACGCGTCCGCGCGCTTCACGGGAAGGCCCCCGTCCCGCCGTTCACACGGTGGGACGGGGGCCTTCCCGTTCTCCGGGGCGGACCGCGGGCGTCACTCCATCATGCCGAGCTGCCGCATCAGGCCCATGGCGTCGTAGTGCCACCAGCCTTCCTTGATCTTGCCGTCCTGGCACCGGAAGACCGTGGTGCCGGTCATCGTGCAGGTCTTGCCGGTGGGGGCGACGCCCATGAACTCGCCCTTGTGCGTGCCGGTCCAGGTCCACAGCGTGGTGACGTAGTCGTCCTGCGCCGTCTGGGCGTCAATGGTGAAGGAGAAGTCGAAGGCGGCGCGCCACATCTCGACGTCGTCCCTGATCGCGGAGTAGCCGTGCTTGTCCTCGGGGTTGGAGATGTCGTGGTCGTGGTAGTCCGGGGCGAAGACCTCCTCGATGGCGGCCATGTCGCCCTTCACCGCGATGTCGTCGAACATCCGGTTCGCCATCATGGTGTTGAGGTGCTCGTCGCGGACCGTGTCGAGGTTGGTGAAGGTCGGCATGCCGTCGCACAGGGCCGTCATCTCGTGGAACATCCGGTCCGTCTCGGGGAGGTTGGAGTTCTTCATGGCCTCCTCGTACGAAGGGAACTCGACGAAGTTCACGTAGTGGTCCGTCTGGTCGCGGTCCTTGCCCACCACGCTGTGGGTGACCGTGCGCTTGCCCTGGCTCTGGGCGACGTACTTGTCCAGCAGGTCGTTCATCGCGTCGGGCTGGTGGGTCCTGTAGTCAACCAGTTGTACGAATGTCATGGTGGGCTCCCGTGCTGGAGGGGACGTGTCCAGTTTAGGGAGGATTCACCCGTTCAGCCCGGTCTACCGGCGGGTTACTGAGGCCCGTACTTGCGGCCCGTACGGGAGGAGACACCGCCGAGCAGCCCGCGCGGCGTCAGCTTCACCACACCCATCAGCGCCTTGTAGCGCGGGTCCGGGATCGACACGGTCTTGCCGCGCGCCAGGTCGGCGAGCGCGGCGGCCACCAGCTTGTCCGCGTCGAGCCACAGCCAGCCCGGGATGTTGTCCGTGCCCATGCCGGCCCGCTCGTGGAACTCGGTCCGCACGAAGCCGGGGCACAGGGCCATCAGGCGGACGCCGGAGCCGGCGAGGTCCCGCGCCGCGCCCTGGGTGAACTGCACGACCCAGGCCTTGCTGGCGCCGTACGTGCCGCGCGGCACGAAGGCGGCGACCGAGGCCACGTTGACCACCCCGCCGCGGCCGCGCGAGCGCATCGACTCCGTCGCCGCCGAGGTCAGCCGCAGCACCGCCTCGACGTGCACCTTCAGCATCGTCAGCTCGTCGGCCATGGAGACTTCCAGGTAGCGGCCCTTGTTGCCGAAGCCCGCGTTGTTGACGAGCAGGTCCACCGGGTGCGTACGGTCGCCGAGGCGGGTCTCGACGGCCTTGATGCCCTCCTCGGTGGAGAGGTCGGCGGCCAGCACCTCGGCCTCGATGCCGTGCCGGTCGTGCAGCTCGGTCGCCTGTTCGGCGAGTCGCTTGGTGTCGCGGGCCACCAGTACGAGGTTGTGGCCCTGGGAGGCCAGCCGCCGGGCGAAGGCGGCGCCGATGCCCGCCGTGGATCCAGTGATCAGCGCAGTCGTCATGTGCGCAAAATAGCCGCCCGCGGCCGACCGGCGGGCCTCCGCGCGCACGTGCGTGCGATCCCGTGATCTCCGGGGCCCGTGGAACGCCCCGCGCGGGCTGTCCGTCGGGGCCCTCCTCCCAAAGGGGCGGCTGGGGGATTGGCGCCGCGGTCAAAGCCGGTCTTATGCTCGGAGGGTGATCGAGGCACGCCACCTCCGGATCCTGCGCGCCGTCGCCGGGACCGGTTCCTTCTCCGCCGCCGCCCGCGAGCTCGGCTGCACCCAGCCCGCCGTCTCCCAGCAGATGAAGGCCCTGGAACAGTCGGCCGGGACCCCGTTGCTGGTGCGCGCCGGCCGCGAGATGCGCCTGACCCAGGCCGGCGAGGCCCTGGTGCGGCACGCCGCCGGGATCCTGGCCGGGCTGACGGCCGCCGAGGAGGAGGTCGCGGCCATCGCCGGGCTGCGCGCGGGCCGGGTCCGGCTCGTCTCCTTCCCCAGCGGCAGCTCCACGCTGGTGCCCACCGCGCTCGCGGCGATGCGCGCGGAGCATCCGGGCACGCGCATCTCCCTGGTCGAGGCGGAGCCGCCGCGGTCGGTGGAGATGCTGCGCGAGGGCGACTGCGACGTGGCGCTGGCCTTCCGTTACGCGGGGGCCTCGGCGGTGGCCGAGTGGGACGACCTGGTGGTGACCCCGCTGCTGACCGACCGGCTCGTCGGGCTGGTGCCCGAGGGGCACCGGCTGGCCGGGGCCGGGCGGGTGGGCATGGCGGAGCTGGCCGACGAGCCCTGGATCGCGGGCTGTCCGCGCTGCCGCCGCCATCTGGTGGAGGTGTGCGAGGGTGCGGGCTTCACCCCGCGCATCGACTTCGCCACCGACGACTACCCGGCCGTGGTCGGCCTGGTGGGCGCCGGGCTGGGCGTGGCGGTGCTGCCCGAGCTGGCGGTGGAGTCCGTACGGGCGAAGGGCGTGAGCGCCCTGGCCGTGGAGCCGGCGGTGGAGCGGGAGGTCGTGGCGCTGACGCTGCCCGACCTGGCGCGCGTGCCGGCGGTGGCGGCGACCCTGGGTGAGCTGGTGCGGGCCGCCGCCCGTTGACCTGCGCGTGCGTCAGTGCGGCGGGACGGGGCCGATCGTGCTGGAGGCGGGGATCAGCCGGTGCCGTGCGCGGCCCATGAGTTCCTCGCGTTCGTCCTCGGTGAGGCCCCCCCACACCCCGTAGGGCTCTCGGACGGCGAGCGCGTGCGCGGCGCATTCCGAACGCACCGGGCAGCGCATGCAGACCTCTTTAGCCGAGGCCTCGCGCGCACTCCTGGCCGCGCCCCGCTCGCCTTCCGGGTGGAAGAAGAGGGAGCTGTCGACTCCGCGGCAGGCGGCCAGCAGCTGCCAGTCCCACAGGTCGGCGTTCGGTCCGGGGAGGCGGGAGAAATCTGCCATTGGTAGTCCTCTTGGTGCCGGGTACTACGCGGATACGGTCCATGTCTCCACACCTACTGTCGTAGTAGATGTAAATATGACTCATTGGGACCCTAGCCTCAGACACATGGCAAACGGAAGGAAAGCCGCCAAATAGGGCATAGCTCCAGATGGAGGACAGTTGGCTCGCGCCTCCGGCGTGGTGATCGCTTCCTCACGTAGAGTGCCGAAGGTGTTCGTCCGACCCGTAACTCTTTCGAGTGACCATCGTTGAGAGAGCGAGTGCGGTTGAAACGAGAGGTTCCCGGACAGGTGTCCGAGGGCATCGACCGCACAGGTGACGATACGTACCAGCCTGGAGGCTCAAGGTGACGCGCATCAGCAGCTGCGGAGGGCGGTCATGACATCCGTCCTCGTCTGCGACGACTCCCCGCTTGCCCGAGAGGCGCTCCGGCGCGCGGTTGCCACCGTGCCCGGCGTCGAGCGTGTGACGACGGCTGCCAACGGCGAGGAAGTCCTCCGCCGCTGGGGCGCCGACCGCTCCGACCTGATTCTGATGGATGTACGGATGCCCGGCCTCGGCGGCGTCGAGACGGTCCGCCGGCTCCTGTCCGCGGACCCGGGCGCCCGCATCATCATGCTGACGGTCGCCGAGGACCTGGACGGGGTGGCCCTCGCGGTCGCCGCCGGCGCCCGCGGCTACCTGCACAAGGACGCCTCGCGCGCCGAACTGCGGGCCACGGTCACCCAGGCGCTCGCCGACCCCACCTGGCGGCTGGCCCCGCGCCGGCTCCGCTCGGCCGAGATGGGGGCCGCCCCCACCCTGACCGCGCGCGAGATCCAGGTGCTGGAGGGCATGAGCCACGGCCGGTCCAACGCGGAGATCGGGCGCGAGCTCTTCCTCTCCGAGGACACGGTCAAGACGCACGCCCGCAGGCTGTTCAAGAAGCTCGGTGCCTCGGACCGGGCGCACGCCGTGGCACTCGGCTTCCGCTGGGGTCTCGTCCGCTGACCGTGACACCGTCGGCCGGCGGCGGCCGCGGTCCCGTCCGCCGACGGCGGGCGGGGCGGCAGGTGTCCGCCGGCGCCGCCGGGGCGGAAAGCCGCGGAAGTCCCGCCGCGCCCGGTGTCACACCGGGGATTGGCGGGGCACAATCCGGGGGACGTGTCGCTTCGGGCGCGATGCCGCATCCTTGATGGTGTGCCGCATTCTTGGAGAGATCGAGTCCCGCGGGACGACGATTCGGGCCGAGCGGAGGGGAGGGCGCAGATGATGAGTTCCGGCGCACCCGCTCATAACGCTTCGATGCACAACACGGACCGCGATGCCGCGAACGCTCCCGCGCCAAGGCACCATGGATTGATGCGCGACGACGAGGCCCTGGGGTCACCCGCGGCCACAGGCCCCACCGGCGCCGCCAGAGGCGGCAACGCCGGGCCCGTCGGCGCGCTCGTACGCCGTGCCGTCGAGGGGGACGAGCAGGCCACGCACGACCTCCTGGCCTTCGTGCACCCCCTCGCCCTGCGCTACTGCCGCACCCGTCTGTCGCGGCTCCCGGGTGACGCCCGTCACTTCGTGGAGGACCTCGCGCAGGAGGTCTGCGTCGCCGTGCTGATGGCGCTGCCCCGCTACCGGGACACCGGCAGGCCCTTCGAGGCCTTCGTCTTCGCCATCGCCGCGCACAAGGTCGCCGACCTCCAGCGGGCCGCCATGCGGCACCCGGGGAGTACGGCCGTGCCCTCCGACGAGATGCCCGAGCGGCCGGACGACTCCCTCGGCCCCGAGGAGCGGGCGCTGCTCAGCAGCGACGCGGCCTGGGCCAAGAAGCTCCTCGCGAACCTGCCGGAGAACCAGCGCGAGCTGCTCGTCCTGCGGGTGGCCGTCGGGCTGACCGCGGAGGAGACCGGCCAGATGCTCGGCATGTCCCCCGGAGCCGTGCGCGTCGCCCAGCACCGCGCCCTCAGCAGGCTGCGGGCGCTCGCCGAGCAGTGACCTTCGCCGGAGGCGCAGGTTCCCTTTCGCGGCGGTTTCTGTCGTAGGAAACGACGAAAATCGCGGTTGACCTTGGTCGTGGAATGAGACGCCCCGGGATCCCGTTAGCATGGACATCCGCGCTGAGCAAGACCATTTGGAAGGTGTCATGACCGCCGACGGAGTACCCGACAAATTCGCCACGCTCGGACTGACCTACGACGACGTGCTGCTGCTGCCGGGCGCGTCGGACATGTCTCCGGACGCGATCGACACCTCTTCCCTCATCTCGCGCAACGTCCGGGTGAACGTTCCGCTGCTGTCCGCCGCCATGGACAAGGTCACCGAGTCCCGCATGGCCATCGCGATGGCCCGCCAGGGCGGCGTCGGCGTCCTGCACCGCAACCTCTCCATCGCCGACCAGGCCAACCAGGTCGACCTGGTCAAGCGCTCCGAGTCCGGCATGGTCACCGACCCGATCACGGTGCACCCGGACGCGACGCTGCGCGAGGCCGACGAGCTCTGCGCCAAGTTCCGCATCTCCGGCGTCCCGGTCACCGACCCGGCGGGCAAGCTGCTCGGCATCGTCACCAACCGCGACATGGCCTTCGAGTCGGACCGCAGCCGCCAGGTGCGCGAGGTCATGACCCCGATGCCGCTGGTCACCGGCAAGGTCGGCATCTCCGGCGTGGACGCCATGGAGCTGCTGCGCCGCCACAAGATCGAGAAGCTTCCGCTGGTCGACGAGGCCGGCATCCTCAAGGGCCTCATCACGGTCAAGGACTTCGTCAAGGCCGAGAAGTACCCGAACGCCGCCAAGGACAAGGACGGCCGCCTGCTGGTCGGCGCCGCCGTCGGCGTCGCCGGCGACGCGTACGAGCGCGCCCAGGCCCTGATCGAGGCGGGCGCCGACTTCATCGTCGTCGACACCGCCCACGGCCACTCCCGCCTGGTCGGCGACATGGTCGCCAAGATCAAGTCGAACTCGTCCGTCGACGTCATCGGCGGCAACGTCGCCACCCGCGACGGCGCCCAGGCGCTCGTCGACGCCGGCTGCGACGGCATCAAGGTCGGCGTCGGCCCCGGCTCCATCTGCACCACCCGCGTCGTCGCCGGCATCGGCGTCCCGCAGGTCACCGCGATCTACGAGGCCGCCCTCGCCGCCAAGGCCGCGGGCGTCCCCGTCATCGGCGACGGCGGCCTCCAGTACTCCGGCGACATCGCCAAGGCCCTCGTCGCGGGCGCCGACACCGTGATGCTCGGCTCGCTGCTCGCGGGCTGCGAGGAGTCCCCGGGCGAGCTGCTCTTCATCAACGGCAAGCAGTTCAAGTCGTACCGCGGCATGGGCTCGCTCGGCGCGATGCAGTCCCGCGGCGACCGCAAGTCCTTCTCCAAGGACCGCTACTTCCAGGAGGGCGTGGGCGGCGACGACAAGCTCATCCCCGAGGGCATCGAGGGCCAGGTGCCGTACCGCGGCCCGCTCTCCGCGGTCGTCCACCAGCTGGTCGGCGGCCTGCGCCAGTCGATGTTCTACGTCGGCGGCCGCACCGTCCCCGAGCTCCAGGACCGGGGCCGCTTCGTCCGGATCACCTCGGCGGGCCTCAAGGAGAGCCACCCGCACGACATCCAGATGACGGTGGAAGCGCCGAACTACTCCCGTAAGGGCTAGCAGGCCGAGGCGAGGGGCGGGTCCGGGTTTCCGGGCCCGCCCCCCGCCGTTTCCGGGGGATCGGCCGTCCGTACAGCGGTCACCGGAACGCGGGTCCCCGGGGTTCGGGGATACTGGACGGGCAGACCCAGAGGAAAGGCCACCACACGTGACTGAGATCGAGATCGGGCGCGGCAAGCGCGGCCGCCGGGCGTACGCCTTCGACGACATCGCCATCGTCCCCAGCCGGCGTACGCGGGACCCGAAGGAGGTCTCGATCGCCTGGCAGATCGACGCGTACCGCTTCGAGCTCCCCTTCCTGGCCGCCCCCATGGACTCGGTGGTCTCCCCGCAGACCGCGATCCGCATCGGCGAGCTCGGCGGCCTCGGCGTGCTGAACCTCGAAGGCCTGTGGACCCGCTACGAGGACCCGCAGCCGCTGCTCGACGAGATCGCGGAGCTGGACGAGGCCAGGGCCACCCGCCGCCTCCAGGAGATCTACGCCGCGCCGATCCAGGCCGACCTGATCCGGCAGCGCATCAAGGAGGTGCGCGACTCGGGCGTCGTCACCGCCGCCGCGCTCTCCCCGCAGCGCACCGCCGAGTTCTCCAAGGCGGTCGTGGACGCGGGCGTGGACATCTTCGTGATCCGCGGCACCACCGTGTCCGCGGAGCACGTCTCCGGCGCCGCCGAGCCGCTGAACCTCAAGCAGTTCATCTACGAGCTCGACGTCCCGGTCATCGTCGGCGGCTGCGCCACCTACACGGCGGCCCTGCACCTGATGCGCACCGGCGCGGCGGGCGTCCTCGTCGGCTTCGGCGGCGGCGCCGCGCACACCACGCGCAACGTGCTCGGCATCCAGGTCCCGATGGCCACCGCCGTCGCGGACGTGGCCGCGGCCCGCCGCGACTACATGGACGAGTCCGGCGGCCGCTACGTCCACGTCATCGCCGACGGCGGCGTGGGCTGGTCCGGCGACATCCCGAAGGCCGTGGCCTGCGGCGCCGACGCCGTCATGATGGGCTCCCCGCTGGCCCGCGCCACCGACGCCCCGGGCAAGGGCAACCACTGGGGCATGGAGGCCGTCCACGAGGACGTGCCGCGCGGCAAGAAGGTCGACCTCGGCACCGTCGGCACCACCGAGGAGATCCTCACGGGCCCGTCGCACACCCCGGACGGCTCGATGAACTTCTTCGGCGCGCTCCGCCGCTCGATGGCCACCACCGGCTACAGCGAGCTCAAGGAGTTCCAGCGCGTCGAGGTCACGGTCGCGGACTCGCAGCACAGCCGCTGACCCCTCACCGCGAGCACGCCGGAGGGCCGGCACCCCGTCAGGGGTGCCGGCCCTCCGGCGCGTGCGGGGCGTGTGCTCAGTCGCTCGCCTTCTTGGCGGAGCCGAAGGCGACGAAGGCGGCGAGGCCGAAGAAGAGGAAGGAGATGGGGTCCAGGCTCTCCTTCCAGACCGCGTTCAGGCCGGAGACGCCGACCTTGTCGATGACGTCCATGACCCCGCTGTTGTCGATCTTGGTGGCCACGAGGACGACGAAGAACAGCTGGCCGAGGTAGACGGCGCCGAGGGACAGCACGGCGGCGACCACGGGCAGGACCGGGTTGCGCCCGCCGATCTTGCCGGCGGCCAGGCCCACGAGGAGGCCGACGCCGGCGGCCGCGTAACCGATCTCGCGGTCGAGGGCGTTCATGATGCCGCCGTACGCGGCGGCCGCGACCAGTGCCGCCACGACGCCGGCGGCGATGCCGAGGCCGACGTTGCCGCCGCGCGCCGGGGCGGGGGCGGGGGCGGGGGCCTCGGTGTAGGAGGCGGGCGCCGGCGGCTGGAAGTTCTGGCTCATGGTGGAAATCCCCCCCAGGGATTCGGACGCACGGCCGCCCGGAGGGCGTAAGTGCGGGATAAGTGACGCCGCAGGCTAACAGGGGACGGTCGAATTCCACCGGGGGATTTCGGTCGGGTGACCGGACCGGGATCCGGTCGTGACCTGGGGCGGGTCCGCCGTCAGAGGCGGTGGGCCGCGCCGGCCGGGCTGGCGCCGCGGGTGTCGAGGAGGAGCTGTGCCTTCACCGCCAGGCCCTGCATGTCGTAGGTGCGGTGGTGCTGGAGCAGGATCGTCAGGTCGGCGTTGGCGGCGGCCTCGTAGAGGGAGTCGGCGCGCGGCACGGGCTGGTCGCGGACCCGCCAGCCCGCGATGTACGGGTCGTGGTAGCTGATCTGCGCGCCCAGGTCGAGGAGTCGGCTGGCGATCTCGCGGGCCGGGGAGCCCTCCTGGTCGGCGAGGTCGGGCTTGTAGGTGACGCCCAGGAGGAGGACGCGGGCGCCGCGCGCGGACTTGCCGTGCTCGTTCAGCAGGGTGGCGCAGCGCTGGATGACGTACTGCGGCATCCGGTTGTTGATCTCCTGGGCCAGTCCGACCATGCGCAGGGGGTGGCCGGGGGTGCGGGTGGTGTGGGGGAGGTAGTTGGGGTCGAGGGGGACGCCGTGGCCGCCGACCCCGGGGCCGGGGCGGAAGGCCTGGAAGCCGTACGGCTTGGTCTCGGCGCAGCGGATGACGTCCCACAGGTCGACGCCGAGGTCGTGGCAGAGGACGGCCATCTCGTTCATCAGGGCGATGTTGACGTGCCGGTAGTTGGTCTCCAGGAGCTGTACGGTCTCGGCCTCGCGCAGGCCGCGGGCGCGTACGACCTTCTCGGTGAGGCGGGCGTAGAAGGCGTGCGCGGACTCGGTGCAGGCGGGGGTGAGGCCGCCGATGACCCTGGGGGTGTTGGAGATGGTGTGGGTCCGGTTGCCGGGGTCGAGGCGGCTGGGGGAGTAGGCCAGGTGGAAGTCCCGGCCGGCCCGCAGGCCGGAGCCCTCTTCGAGGATGGGCCGCAGGTAGTCCTCGGTGACGCCGGGGTGGGCGGCGGATTCCAGGATCACGGTGGTGTGCGGGCGCAGCCGGGCGGCGAGGGTGCGGCCCGCCTCGCCGACGGCCCCGAGGTCGAGCGCACGGTCGGCGCCGAGCTGGGTAGGGGCGCAGATGACGGCGGTGCGGACCCGGCCGAGTTCGGCGGGGTTCGTGGTGACGCGGAAGCCGGCCGCCGACATGCGGCGGATCTCGGCGGCGGTGAGGGTGCTGTCCGTGGCGGGGCCGCTGTCGTAGCCGACGGTCTCGATTCCGGCGGCTACGGCCGCCTGGGCGAGGGGGAGGCCGAGGTGGCCGAGTCCGATGACGGCGAGATCTGCGGGCATGGGGGGCCGTCCCTTCCCTTCCCTGGCATGCATGAGGAGGCGGTGCGCGCAAGTCCTGTGGACGAGTGGAGCTGGCGCAATGTCAGACTAGGCGTATATATGACAGATATGTCGCATTGTGGGGTGGTGGTCGCCGTTGTGTTGTCCACAGGCGGTGGCTGATGTGGGTGCGGCCGGTCAGAATCGACAAGCGGGCGATGTGAGCGGGATCACCCGCACCGAGCGGGTACGGCCCGCACCAACGGGAGGCAGCCGTGAGGACAGCGACACTGGGACCGGTACAGCGCGCGGAGGCGCTCGCCCGGATGGCCGAGCGCGAAGTGGACGTTCTGGTCGTCGGCGCGGGCGTGGTCGGCGCGGGCACCGCGCTGGACGCCGTGACCAGAGGCCTGTCCACGGGCCTGGTGGAGGCCCGTGACTGGGCGTCCGGGACGTCGAGCCGGTCGAGCAAACTGATCCACGGCGGCCTGCGGTACCTGGAGATGCTCGACTTCGCCCTCGTACGGGAGGCGCTCAAGGAGCGCGGGCTGCTGCTGGAGCGCCTCGCCCCGCACCTGGTGAAGCCGGTGCCCTTCCTGTACCCCCTCCAGCACAAGGGCTGGGAGCGCTTCTACGCCGGCTCGGGCGTGGCCCTGTACGACGCGATGTCCGTCTCCAGCGGACACGGCCGCGGCCTGCCCACCCACCGGCACCTGACGCGCAAGCGGGCCCTGCGCATCGCGCCGGCCCTGCGCAAGGACGCCCTGGTGGGCGCCCTGCAGTACTACGACGCCCAGATGGACGACGCGCGCTACGTCGCCACGCTGGTCCGGACGGCCGCGGCGTACGGGGCGCACTGCGCCAATCGGGCGAGGGTGGTCGGCTTCCTGCGCGAGGGCGAGCGGGTCGTCGGGGCCACGGTGCGTGATGTGGAAGGCGGTGGCGAGTACGAGATCCGGGCGAAGCAGGTCGTGAACGCGACCGGGGTGTGGACGGACGACACCCAGGCGCTGATCGGCGAGCGCGGACAGTTCCACGTACGGGCGTCGAAGGGGATCCACCTGGTCGTCCCGAAGGACCGGATCCACTCCAGCACCGGGCTGATCCTGCGGACCGAGAAGTCGGTGCTGTTCGTGATCCCGTGGGGCCGGCACTGGATCGTGGGCACCACGGACACGGACTGGGACCTGGACAAGGCGCACCCGGCGGCGTCGAGCGCGGACATCGACTACCTGCTGGAGCACGTGAACTCGGTGCTGGCGGTGCCGCTCACGCGGGACGACGTCCAGGGCGTGTACGCGGGCCTGCGGCCGCTGCTGGCGGGGGAGTCGGACGCCACGAGCAAGCTCTCCCGCGAGCACACGGTGGCCCATCCGGTGCCGGGCCTGGTGGTGGTGGCGGGCGGCAAGTACACGACGTACCGGGTGATGGCGAAGGACGCGGTCGACGAGGCGGTGCACGGGCTGGACCAGCGGGTCGCGGAGTGCGTGACGGAGGACGTGCCGCTGGTGGGGGCGGAGGGCTACCGGGCCCTGTGGAACGGCCGCGCCCGCATGGCCGCGCGGACGGGGCTCCATGTGGTGCGGGTGGAACACCTGTTGAACCGCTACGGGTCCCTGACGGAGGAACTGCTCGGGCTGATCGAGGCCGATCCGGGGCTGGCCGAGCCGGTGACCGGTGCGGAGGACTACCTGCGGGCGGAAATCGTCTACGCCGCCTCGCACGAGGGCGCCCGGCACCTGGACGACGTGCTGACCCGGCGGACCCGGATCTCCATCGAGACCTTCGACCGGGGGACCCGATCGGCGCGCGAATGTGCGGAATTGATGGCTCCGGTGCTGGGCTGGGACAAGCAGCAGATCGAGAAGGAGGTCGAGCACTACGAGAAGCGGGTGCAGGCGGAGCGGGAATCACAGCGCCAGCCGGACGACCAGACGGCGGACGCGGCACGGTTGGGGGCGCCCGACATCGTCCCGTTGTAACTCCGAGATACACGAGGGGGAACCGGCGGACCCGGGGCTCCCGTCGGATGCGGAGTGAGCAACAATGAGGTTTCTGCCGGGGTGGATTACCGTGCCCCCCGGCGGCTGCCGAGGCAGCCGGGGCAGGCTGCACGATCGCAGAGGGGACGCATGTCGAAGCCGGAGCACACCGAGTCGTCTGCCGGGGCGCCTGCGGCGAAGCTGGATGACGGGGCCGGGCCCGCCGGTTCCGCCGCCGCCCTCCCCCGGCCGCGCGGCTCCGCTTCCGCTGCGAAGCCCGGTCCGGCCGGGGCCGTTGAGCCCCCCGAACCGGCCGAGCCCGCCAAGGACGCTCCCGCGAAGGGCGCGTCCGTCGGGGCGGCTCCGGCGGAGGGTGCTGCCGCGAAGGCGGACCTGAAGAAGGACGAGGCGGCCACGGCAGTCCCGGCCGAGGACGAGCCCGACAATGGTGCCCCCGCGAAGGTGGCGTCCGCCAAGGCGGCTTCGGAGAAGGGCGAGCCTTCGGGCGACACCCCTGCGAAGGACGCTCCGGCGAAGGGTGCGTCCGTGGGCCTGAAGAAGGACGGGGCTGCCACGGCAGTTCCGGCCGGGGACGAGCCCGCCAAGGACGCTCCCGCGAAGGTGGCGTCCGCCAAGGCGGCTTCGGAGAAGGGCGAGTCCTCGGGCGACGCCCCTGCGAAGGACGCTCCCGCCAAGGGTGCGTCCGTCGGGGCGGCTCCGGTGGAGGGTGCTGCCGCGAAGGCGGACCTGAAGAAGGACGGGGCCGCCACGGCAGATCCGGCCGGGGACGAGCCCGCCAAGGACGCTCCCGCGAAGGTGGCGTCCGCCAAGGCGGCTTCGGAGAAGGGCGAGTCCTCGGGCGACGCCCCTGCGAAGGGCGCTCCCGCCAAGGGTGCCGAGGCCAAGGGGGTGGGCGCGGATGCGGGGGCTGGGAAGCGGAGTCGCGTCGAGGACGCCCTTGCCCAGGCGGACGAGGGCGACGTCGAAGAGGCGCGGCGCGAGGGGCGGTTGCTGGCCGGGCGGTACCGGTTGGGTGCCGTGCTCGGCAAGGGCGGCATGGGTACCGTCTGGCGCGCCGAGGACGAGGTCCTCGGCCGGACCGTCGCCGTCAAGGAGCTCCGCTTCGGCAACGGCGTCGACGAGGACGAGAAGCGCCGGCTCATCACCCGGACCCTCCGCGAGGCCAAGGCCATCGCCCGGATCCGCAACGAAGGGGCCGTCACCGTCTACGACGTCGTCGACGAGGACGCCCGCCCCTGGATCGTCATGGAGCTCATCGAGGGCCCCTCGCTCGCCGAGTTCGTCCGGGAGAACGGCCCGCTGACCCCGCACCGCGCGGCCGAGGTCGGCCTCGCCGTGCTCGACGTGCTCCGCGCCGCGCACCGCCAGGGGATCCTGCACCGCGACGTGAAGCCGTCCAACGTGCTCATCGCCGCCTCCGGCCGCGTCGTGCTCACCGACTTCGGCATCGCCCAGGTGGAGGGCGACCCCTCCATCACCTCCACCGGCATGCTGGTCGGAGCCCCCTCGTACATCTCCCCGGAGCGCGCCCGCGGCCAGAAGCCCGGACCGCCCGCGGACATGTGGTCCCTCGGCGGGCTGCTGTACGCGGCCGTCGAGGGCGTGCCCCCGTACGACAAGGGCAACGCGCTCGCCACGCTCACCGCGGTGATGACCGAGCCCGTCGACCCGCCGCAGAACGCCGGCGGCCCGCTCACCGAGGTCATCTACGGGCTGCTGGTCAAGGACCCGGCCATGCGCCTCGGCGAGGACCAGGCGCGGACGATGCTCACGGCCGTGATCAACGCCCCCGAGCCGGCCGCCGCCCCGGAGCCGCAGCCCCTCCCGCCGGTCGAGGAGACCCGCCCGATCTCCCTCACCAAGGCCGACGCGGCTGCCGAGAAGGCCGCCAAGAAGGAACGCGAGCGCCGTGAGCGCGAGCAGCGCGAGCGGACCCGCGCCGCCCTGAAGGCCGCCCGCAAGGCGGCCGCCGCCGAGGCCGCCGCCGCGGCGGAGGCGCCCCCGGCCAGGCCCGCGCAGCCCGGTCCCTCCCTCACCGACGTGGTGTCGCGCCGCACCATCGTGCTGGCCATAGCCGCGGTGGTCGTCGTCCTCGCGGTCGTCGGCTCGCTCATCGCGTACATGATCAAGGGCGACGGCAAGGACGGCGGCCGCAAGAACGAGGGCAAGGGCGGCCCGGTCGCCTCCGGCACCCCCTCGCCCGGCCCCTCCGCGGGCAACGGCCCCTCCGCGTCGGCCGGTTCCTCGCCGAGCGCGAACCCCAGCGGCACCCCGGGCGCTCCGGCGCCCAGCGGCACCCCCGGCGGCGCCGACCAGGGACAGGGCCAGGGGCAGAACCCGGCGCAGGGCCAGAGCCAGGGCCAGGGCCAGGGCGCCAGCCCCGGCGGTCCGGCCGGCGGACTCCCGGCGGGCTTCGCCACCGTGACGGACCTCGGGTTCCACTTCTCGATGGCGATGCCCGAGGGCTTCCGCCAGACCGGCACCGCCGGCGAGGACTCCGGCGCGATATACAGCCGCGACGGCGGCTTCCCGAGGATCCAGGTCGACTACACCGGCAGCCCGGGCAACGACGCCCGCCTCGCCTGGGCCAAGCTCGCCCCCGCCGTCGCGGGCAGCAGCAAGAACTACCGCCTGATCCGCCTGGACACGGTGAGCTACCGCAACTACCCGACCGTCGCGGACTGGGAGTTCGAGCGGGAGCAGCAGGGCACGCGGGTGCGCGTCCTCAACCGCGGCTTCAAGGCCGACGCCACGCACGGTTACGCCATCATGATCACCTGTGCCGCCGACCAGTGGGACGGCCCCGAGTGCACGCAGCTGCGGGACACCGCCTTCCAGACCTTCCAGCCGTTGGGCTGACGGGCCTTCCAAGCCCGGGACGCGGGCGGCCCCGGCGACGTATCGTGTCCAGCGGGGCCATGGGGGACCGCACTCGGGGGAGGCGATGTGGAGGACTACGCCGGCCGGATCCTGTCCGACCGCTACCGTCTGCCGATTCCGCCGTCCGACGAGTACGAGCTGACGGAGACCCGCGCCTTCGACACGCGCAGCGGGCAGGAGGTCCTCGTCCGGCAGGTGCCGCTGCCCGAGGTGGTGGACGCCGAACTCCTCGACGGATCCGGGGCGCAGGCGGTGGCCGCCGGGGAGCCGCCCGCCGTCCGGCGGGCCATCGCCGCCGCCCAGGCGGCCGCCTCCGTACCGGACCATCCCCGCCTCGACCAGGTCTTCGACGTGTTCGCGGAGGACGGCTCGCTGTGGATAGTGAGCGAACTCGTCCCCGCCAGGCCGCTGGCCGCGCTGATCGCCGACGAGCCACTGAGCCCCTACCGGGCGGCCGAGGTCGCCTCCGACGTGCTGACCGCGCTGCGCGTGCTGCACGCGCACGGCTGGACGCACCGCAACATCACGGCCCGGACCGTGCTGATATGCGAGGACGGACGGGTCGTCCTGACGGGGCTGGCGGCGGGCGCCGCCGAGGAGGCCCTGTGCGGGTACGACCCGGTGCCGCCGCCGGACACCGGTGAGCCGGGCGGGGACGCGGGCGCGGACGCCGCCTGGGGGACCCCGCCGCCCCAGGCGCCCCCGCCGGACCCCGGGCCGGAGCCGCCGCCGGCCGGAGCCCGGGACGAGGGGCCCCGGTACGCGCCGCTGGTGGCGCCCGGGTACGACACCGGCCCCCGCTACACGGACCACATCACCCCCGAACGGGAGCGGGAACCGCGGCCGCAGCCGGCCCGCCCCGCTCCGCCCGGGCAGGACCGGGCCGCGGCCGAGGCGGCCGCCCGCGCCGGGACCGTAGCCGCGTACCGGGCCGGGACCCGGGCGGCCTCCGCCGAGGTGGCGCGGCAGCGCGGCGGGCGGGGCCCCGTGGTGGTGCCGGTGCTGCCGCCGACCGGGGCCAACCTGCCCCAGGAGTACGCGTACCCGTACGGGGGGCCCGACACCGCCGCCGGCACGCCCTGGCACGGGGTGGCCCCCCGCCGCCCGGCCGACCCGCAGCGGCCGCCGGAGCCGGAGCCGGAGCGGCCGGAGCAGCCGGAGCCCCGGCTCCAGCAGCCCGAGCGGCCCCAGCTCCAGCAGTCCGAGCGGCCGGAGCCCCAGCAGCCCCAGCTCCAGCAGCCCTGGCAGCCGGAGCCCCAGCAGCCCCAGCTCCAGCAGCCCGCCCCGCCCCAGCCCGAGCCCGCCCCGGTCCGGCCCGTGCTCCCCGCCCAGCTGGCCCTCCCGCAGGGCTACCGCCAGGCCGAGCCCCCGGCGCCCGCAGCGCCCCCGGCGCCCCCCGCGCCGACGGGGCAACCCCCACGACCGCAGGCCCCGCGCCCCCTCACGGCCCCCGCCCCCGCCCAAGGCGGCCGGGCGGACGCCGGCGCGGCCCGGGGCGGCCCCCGCACCGGCCTCGACGCCGAGCGGGCCCGGCAGACCAGGATGGCCGTCGTCGGCCCCCTCACCGAGCGCTGGGCGCCCGAACAGGCCGCCGGCCCCGTCCACGGCAACTGGCAGCTGGCCCCACCCGTCGGCCCCGCCACCGACCTCTGGGCGCTCGGGGCTCTGCTGTACCGCGCCGTCCAGGGGCACGCCCCGTACCCCGAGGACAGCGTCGCGGAACTCGTCGAGATGGTCTGCGCCGAGCCGCCCGCCTTCGCCGAGGACTGCGGCCCGCTGCGCCCGGTCGTGGAGTCCCTGCTGCGCCAGGACCCGGCCGAGCGGCCCGACTTCGAGGAGCTGCGCGGCTGGCTCCGTTCGCTGGTCCGCTCCGCCCCCGAGCCCGACGGGGACTTCGCCGGGCTGCCGATGCCCGAGCCGGACCCCGCCCGCCTGCCCGTCGTACGCCGCCGCGGCGATCTGCACGGCCGCCACCGCAACCCCGCCGTCTCCCGCCGGCCGCGCTCCCTCGGCCGGCTCCTGCTGGTCGGCGTCCTGGTCCTGCTCACGGGCGGGGTGGCGTACGCGGTGGTGTTCCTGCCCCGCGCGGCGGACTCCGGACAGCAGCCCACGGCCGCCCGCAGCCCGGCCGCGTCCGCCCCCGGCCCGGGCGGCTCCCAGCAGGGCCCGGCGTCCAAGCCGGCGCAGACCCCCGGGCGCACCCCCGGCGGAACCCCGGAGTCCAAGCCGGCCCCGCAGGGCGACGCGCCCGCGCCGGAGGGCTACACCGTCCAGCAGGACCCGGCGCACTTCGTCATCGCCGTGCCGAACGGCTGGGAGCGGCAGTCCATCAACGAGGCCGGGCAGGTGCGCTACACCCAGGGCCAGTTCACCCTGATCGTCGTACCGGGCCGGGACCGGGTCGAGGGCGCCGATCCCGATCCGCTGGGCTACCAGAAGGACAAGGAGCCCGAGCTGGCCCCCTACCGCAACTCCACCTGGGCGTCCGGCGGGGACGTGAAGTCCACGAGGGTCGGGCAGCAGTTGCGGGTCACGGGCCGCTACACCTGGATCGACGCGGCGGGCCGGTCCCTGTTCGCCCGCAATTTCGTCGTCGCGCTCGGCGGGGCGTACCACGTCGTGATGGTCACGGGTCCGGAGGACAACCAGGACAAGGTCACCGACGTCTTCGAGAAGGCGACGGCGAGTTACAAAGCGGGCGGCTGACGGGCGGTCAGTACGGCGATTGCGTCACAGTGCTGTCCTATGGGCCCCGCCTTGTTCCGGCAGCGCCCGCAGGCTCCGTAATCTGGCGTGGAGTGCACAGAGCGGCGGGAATTCGTGGAACAGCAGACAGGCGCGGGTGCGGTGCTCGCAGGCCGGTACCGGCTCGTGGAGCCCATCGGCAGCGGGGGCATGGGGAAGGTGTGGCGCGCGCATGACGAGCTGCTGCACAGAACGGTCGCGGTCAAGGAACTGACGGCGGGGCTCTACGTGTCCCAGGCCGACCGGGAGGTCATGCACGCCCGCACGCAGAAGGAGGCGCGGGCGGCGGCCCGGATCCAGCATCCGGCGGTGGTGACCGTCCACGACGTGCTGGAGCACGACGACCGGCCCTGGATCGTCATGGAGCACATCGACGGTCCGTCCCTCGCCGAGGCGGCCAAGGCCGCCGGCCGGATCGAGCCCCGCGAGGCGGCCCGGATCGGGCTGCACGTGCTGGGCGCGCTGCGTGCGGCGCACGCGGTCGGGGTGATGCACCGGGACGTGAAGCCGGGCAACGTGCTGCTGGCCAAGGACGGCCGGGTGCTGCTGACCGACTTCGGGATCGCCGCGATCGAGGGCGACTCGTCGATCACGCGAACGGGTGAACTCGTCGGTTCCATCGACTACCTGGCCCCGGAGCGGGTCACTGGCGGTGCCCCCGATCCGTCCTCCGACCTGTGGTCGCTGGGCGCCACCCTGTACACGGCCGTCGAGGCCCGCTCGCCCTTCCGCCGGACCTCGCCGATCTCCAGCCTCCAGGCCGTCGTGAACGACGAGCCGCCCGTGCCCCGCCAGTCCGGTGCCCTGGGCCCGGTCATCACGGCGCTGCTGCGCAAGGACCCGGCCGAGCGGCCGTCGGCCGCGGAGGCCGAGCGGATGCTGCTGGAGGCGATGGAGGGCCGTGAGCCGAAGGCCGCCCAGGCGTACGTGCCCACGCGCGCGGTGACCGACGAGGAGCGGGCCTCCGCGCAGGCCGCCCCGGCCCAGGCCCCCGTCCAGGTCCCGGTGCCGGAGCCCGCGCCCGTCCAGGCCGCCACCACCGCCCTGCCCGAGCGGCCCGCGGCCCCCGCGGGGCGCCCGCCGGGCCGGCTGCGGCGGGTCGCCGCGGTGGCCCTGGTGGCGGCGCTGCTCGGCGGCGGCGCCGTCTTCGGGCTGCTGAAGTACACCGGCGACGACGGGGACGCGGACAAGGGCGGCGGCTCCGACAAGAACACGAGCGCCACGGGCGGCCAGTCCGGCGAGACCGGCCAGAAGGCCGCCGCCCCGCCGGCCGGGTGGGAGAAGATCACCGACCCGAAGGGCTTCACCCTGTTCGTCCCGAAGGGCTGGAAGCGCCAGGTGTTCGGCGACCAGATCGACTACACCGGGGACGACGGCAAGCACTACATCCGGATCGCGGCCGACCCCACCCCGGACTACAAGGACCCGTACGCGCACCTGCTCGACCTGGAGAAGCAGGTGGCGAAGCGGACGGACTACAAGCGGCAGAAGCTGGCCCCGAACACCTTCAGGGAGAGCACCGATGCCGTGCTGTGGGACTTCACGTGGACCGAGAAGGGGGTGCACGCCGGGCCGCGCCGGGCCATCGAGCAGATGTACTACGCCCCGGACGGCACCGAGTACGCGATCTACATGACGGGCCCCGTGGCCGACTGGGCCACGACCCGCCAGCAGTTCGACACCGTGCTCAGCGGCTGGGAGCCGGCCGGGAAGGCGGGCTGAAGCCGCCACCCCCGGCCATCCTGCCAGCGATCACTGGCAGATTTGGCAAAATCCGGTTACCCACGGGTACCCAAAGGCCCGCCCGCCCAATACGCTCACGGCCATGACGGACTCGCAGGCCCCCGCCGCCACCCTCCGCTCCGCACCGCAGCCCACCAACCCGGTCGCCCCGGCCCCCGCAGGCGCCCGCACCGCCGCCGACGTGGTGACCCCCGCCCTGGTCACCCGGCTCACCCGCGGAGTGATCGGCTCCGGCCGGACCGCCAACCACACCCCCTTCACCGGGGCCAAGCTGGCCGACCTGCCCGAGGCCACCCCCGAGGACGTGGCCACCGCCTTCGCGAAGGCCCGCGCCGCCCAGCCCGCCTGGGCCGCCGTCCCCGTACGCAGGCGGGCCGCCGTCCTGCTGCGCTTCCACGACCTCGTCCTCGCCCGCCAGTCCGAGGTCCTCGACCTCATCCAGCTGGAGACCGGCAAGGCCCGCCTGCACGCCCACGAAGAGGTCCAGGCCGTCGCCGTCGCCGCCCGCCACTACGGCCGCAAGGCCCCCTCGTACCTGCGGCCCAAGGGCCACACCGGCGCCATACCGACCCTCACCAAGGTCACCGAGCTGCGCCAGCCGCGCGGGGTCGTCGGCCAGATCGCCCCCTGGAACTACCCCCTCGAGCTCTCCGTCGGCGACGCCCTGCCCGCCTTCGTCTCCGGCAACGCCGTCGTCATGAAGCCCGACACCGAGACCGCGCTGACCGCCCTGTGGGCCCGCGACCTGCTCATCGAGGCCGGACTGCCCGCCGAGGTCTTCCAGGTCGTCCTCGGCGACGGCCCCGTCGTCGGCCCCGAGGTGGTCCGGCACGCCGACTACGTCTCCTTCACCGGCTCCACCCGCACCGGCCGCGAGGTCGCCCAGGGCGCGGCCGCCCGCCTGGTGGGCGTCTCCCTCGAACTCGGCGGCAAGAACGCGATGCTCGTCCTGCACGACGCCGACGTCGAGAAGGCGGCCGCCGGAGCCGTCCGCGCCTGCTTCTCCTCCGCCGGCCAGCTCTGCATCTCCATCGAGCGGCTCTACGTCCACGCCTCCATCGCCGACGCCTTCGTCGAGCGCTTCGCCGCCCGCACCAGGGCCATGCGGCTCGGCGCCTCCCTCGCCTACGGCGCCGACATGGGCTCCCTCGTCGGCGAACGCCAGCTGGAGACCGTGCGGCGGCACGTGGACGAGGCCGTCGCCAAGGGCGCCACCCTCGTCGCCGGCGGCACCGCCCGCCCCGACATCGGCCCGCTCTTCTACGAGCCCACCATCCTCGACGGGGTCGAGGCCCCCATGTCCGTCTGCTCCGAGGAGACCTTCGGTCCGGTCGTCTCGATCTACCGGTTCACCGACGAGGACGAGGCCGTCGCCCAGGCCAACGCCACCCCCTACGGCCTCAACTCCAGCGTCTGGACCAAGGACGCCCGGCGCGGCCACGCCGTCGCCGCCCGCCTGCGCACCGGCACCGTCAACATCAACGACGGCTACGCCCCCGCCTACGGCAGCGCCCAGGCCCCCATGGGCGGCATGAAGGAATCCGGCCTCGGCCGCCGCCACGGCTCCGAGGGCATCCTCAAGTACACCGAGGCCCAGACCGTCGCCCACCAGCGGCTGCTCCCGATGGCCCCCTCGCTCGGCATGGACGACGAGCAGTACGCCCGCTTCATGACGAGCAGCCTCAAGGTCCTCAAGGCCCTCCGACTGCGCTAAGGGGAACCCGTGCCGCACGACAGCGACTCTGCGTACGACTACGACGTCATCGTCATCGGATCGGGCTTCGGCGGGTCGGTCTCGGCGCTGCGCCTGACCGAGAAGGGCTACCGGGTCGGCGTCCTGGAGGCAGGACGCCGCTTCACCCGCCAGGACCTGCCCCGCAACAGCTGGGACCTGCGCAACTACCTGTGGGCGCCCGCCCTCGGGCTGTACGGCATCCAGCGCATCCACCTGCTCGGCAACGTGATGGTGCTGGCCGGCGCCGGCGTCGGCGGCGGCTCGCTCAACTACGCCAACACCCTGTACGTGCCGCCCGCCGCGTTCTTCGAGGACCGCCAGTGGGCCTCCATCACCGACTGGCGCGCGGAACTCGCCCCCTACTACGAGCAGGCCCAGCGGATGCTCGGCGTCCGGCTCAACCCGACGCTCACCCCCTCCGACGTCCACCTGAAGGCCGTCGCCGAGAAGATGGGCGTCGGCGACTCCTTCCACATGGCCCCGGTCGGCGTCTTCTTCGGCGACGGCCAGGACGCCGCGGGACAGCCGGAGGTCCGCCCGGGCCAGGAGGTACCCGACCCCTACTTCGGCGGCGCCGGACCCGCCCGCAGGGCCTGCACCGAATGCGGCGAGTGCATGACCGGCTGCCGGCACGGCGCGAAGAACACCCTGGGCGAGAACTACCTGTACCTCGCCGAGAAGGCCGGCGCCGAGATCCGCCCCATGACCACCGTCACCGCCCTCTCCGAGCACCCCGACGGCGGCCACCGGGTCCGCGTCGTCCCCACCTCCGACCGCCGCAGGGGCCGGGCGCAGGTGCTGCGCGCCCGGTACGTGGTCGTCGCCGCGGGCACGTACGGCACCCAGACGCTGCTGCACACCATGAAGGACCTCGGCGAGCTCCCCCGGATCTCGGCCCGGCTCGGCGACCTCACCCGGACCAACTCCGAGGGCCTGGTCGGCGCCCAGACCGACGACCGCCGCTACCGCAGGAGGCACGGCCCCGGGGCCCGGGCGGACTTCACCCGGGGCGTGGCCATCACCTCCTCCGTGCACCCCAACGCCGACACCCACATCGAGCCCGTCCGCTACGGCAAGGGCTCGAACGCCATGGGGTTCATGACGATCCTCCAGGTGCCCCACGCCAGGCACCGGGTCCGGGCCTGGTTCGCCCGCACCGCCACCCACCCGGTGCAGCTGCTGCGCTCCCTGTCGAACCGCCGCTGGTCGGAGCGGACCATCATCGGCCTGGTCATGCAGTCCCTGGACAACTCCCTGACCACGTACCGCAAACCCGGCGGGCTGGGCAAGGGCCTGCTGACGGCCCGCCAGGGCCACGGGGCGCCCAACCCGGTGCAGATCGCCGAGGCCACCGAGGCCGCGACGCTGCTCGCCGAGGAGATCAACGGATTTCCCGGCAGCAACGTCGGCGAGCTGATGGGCACCCCGCTGACCGCGCACTTCCTCGGCGGCTGCCCCATCGGCGCCTCCCCGGAGGAGGGCGTGGTGGACCCGTACCACCGGCTGTACGGGCACCCGGGCATCTCGGTGGTCGACGGCTCGGCGGTCTCCGCCAACCTCGGCGTCAACCCGTCGCTGACCATCACCGCGCAGGCCGAGCGGGCCATGTCGTACTGGCCCAACAAGGGCGAGGCGGACCGGCGGCCCGCGCAGGGGGAGGCGTACCGGCGGCTGGAGGCGGTGGAGCCGGTCAGTCCGGCCGTGCCCAAGGAGGCGTTCGGCGCGCTGCGGCTGCCGTTCCTCGCGGTCCCCGAAATCCCGCCCAGGCAAACGGAACCGGAGCGCTGACCCCGGGAAGACAGCCGCGGCGGGTACCGCGCTCCCCCTCCGAGCGCGGTACCCGCCGCAGCACAAGAGTGGACAGGCGGTTGCCGAAAAAGGTTGTACCGGAATCCTTTGCGGCAAGCTGTGGTGTCGGTCACACGGGGAACAGTGCAACCGGGGCGGCGGTCCGGGGGTCAAGGGGGGCATGAGACAGCGCATCTCCCTGCTGGCCGCGTGCGGCCTGGTGGCCGTGGGGCTGGCCACCCCCACCGCGATGGCCGCCGAATCGGCGGACCCCGTCTTCCGACTGGGCGGCCCGGCCGCCCTCGCCCTTCGGCAGGGCGGCCCGCAGCCGGTGGCCCTGCACTTCGGACTGCTCGACGCCGACACCTTCGCCGGCGAGTCCACTCTCACCGTCGACCTGACCAAGCTCGTCGGCATCGCGTCCGTGAAGGAGGCGGCGGGTGCCAAGAAGTGCGAGGACAAGGGCACCACGCTCGTCTGCAAGGACAAAGGTCCGCACGCGGGCGTGGACCTGGAGGCCGTCGCGGTGAAGGACGCCAAGGACGGCGTCTCGGGCGTGCTGACGGTGACCGGCACGGCCGCCGGGGCCACCATCACCCCCGCCGCGACCGTCGTGTCGGTCGGCGGACCCGACCTGGTCATGCGGGACCTGGGCCTCAAGAAGGACCCGAAGCCCGGCGAGAGCCAGGCCCTGCCCCTCGCGTTCCGCAACGAGGGCACGCAGTCGGCGAAGGGCGTCATCCTCGAACTGGAGGCCACGCACGGCCTGGAGCTCCCGGAGCGCTACGACAACTGCGCCTACCGCACCACCCGCGCCTCGACCACCGTCGTCTGCACCGTCGAGGGGGAGTTCGAGGCCAAGGCCACCTACGAGCTGGCCGGCGACAGCCCCCTGCACCTCAAGGCCGGCGCGAACGCCCTCAACGAGCGGTTCGGCTACGGCATCTACCCGCTCGGTGAGCCGCAGAAGGCGGCTGACGCCAAGCGGCCCGGCGCGGCCGACACCGCGGCCGCCGCGGGACGGAAGCTGACCGCCCGCAAGAAGGCCGAGGCCGCCCCCGCCCCGCTGCGCGCCCCCGACCTGAACCCGGTCGACAACAAGCGCACGGCCGACCTCACGGTGAAGAACACCGCCGACTTCGCGGCCGACCCCCTCACCGTCAAGGGCGCCGCGGGGGCGACGGTCAAGGCCGTCGTCGCCGCACGCAACAACGGTCCCGCCTGGGTCACCGGCACCGGCCCCGCGGCCCTGGTCGACGTGGTGCTCCCGACGGGCGTCAAGGTCCTCACGGCCCCGGCGGCCTGCCGCGCCGTCCAGCCGACGCAGTACCGCTGCGCCACCGGGACGTCCGTGCTGGAGAAGGAGAAGCTGGAGTTCCCCTTCGAGCTGAAGATCGAGAAGGCGGTCAAGGGCGCCAAGGGCGCCATCACCGTCGGCACCCTCGACGCCAAGGGCGAGCTCACCCGGCACGCCTTCGACGAGGTGCTGACCAACAACCAGGCCGCCTTCACGGCGAACCCGACGGTCACCCCGACCAAGTCGCCGAGCCCCTCCGGCTCCGGCAGCGCCTCGCCGAGCGCGTCCAAGAGCGCCTCGCCCTCCGCGGGGAGCGGCACCGGTTCCACCACGGGCAACAACGCCTCGGCGGCCGCGGGCGGCCGCAGCGGCGGCGGCCCGCTGGCCTCCACCGGCAGCACGGCCGGACTGGTCGGCCTCGCCGGTGCCGGGCTGTTCGCCGTCGGCGCCGCGCTGTACCTGTCCTTCCGCCGCCGGAGCAGCGGCGGGGCGCACGCGTAGGCCTGCGGGAGACGGAACGACGAACGGCCGGCCCGGGGCGTCCCCCGGGCCGGCCGTCCTCATGGGGTGACCGGGCTGCTGTCCCCTGCCGTCCGGTCACGCGAGGGGAGCGAGGTCCCACGACGCGCGCCGTCGGGCGTCGCGTCTCATCGCTCCCGTGGAGCCACGCGTGGTGCTGCCGCGTCCCGCGCCTGGCTGGCACGGACACCCCGACCAACGAAGGGCTCCCGGCCCGGTCACGGTCCGGACGGGTGACGAACGGGCGCCCGTGCGGTCAGACGCGGCCCCGGCACAGCTCCAGCAGGGTCATCGCGAGGGCGGTCCCGGGCTTGCCGAGGGCATCGCTCCAATGGGAGAGCACCTCCATCTCGCGCGACAGGTGCACCCGCCGGCCGCCCGCGCCGATCCGGGCCTCCTGGATGACGGCCGACACGGCCATCCGCTCCTGGATCAGCCCGATGATCCGGTCGTCGAGGGCGTCGATGCGCTCGCGGGAGCCGGCGATCAGCTGCTCGGGGGTGGTGGTGACAGTGGTCATGGCGTTTCTCCTGTGGTGGGTGGTGGGCGGTGGAGTGGCCCGACAGGAGCGGAAACGCCAGAGCGCCCCGGTCCTGTCGGACCGGGGCGCTCTGGGAAGTCAGCGGCTCAGGCGAGCATCACGCGGACCCATGGCGACCGGACCGGCCGGTGCCATAGGTAAAGAGGAAGCTCAGCTGCTTGCGCATGGTGTGGATTATGGCCCCCGGCCCGCGCCCCGGCCAACCCGGCCCGGATGCTGAGACGCCCCGGCGGTGGGACGGGCCCCGGACGCCGGAGCGCCCCGGGCGTGACGTGGGCCTCGGATGGTGCGACAAACCGGCGGTCGGCGCCACCGGTAGAATCGACAAAACAGCCACCTCTTTCCGCCGGAAGGCCGTCCCGTGCCAGAAGCACCCTCCGCCGCCCACGACAGCGCCCCGGACACGGTCCTCGTCGTCGACTTCGGCGCGCAGTACGCCCAGCTCATCGCCCGCCGCGTCCGCGAGGCCCGCGTCTACAGCGAGATCGTGCCCAGCACGATGCCCGTGGCCGAGATGCTCGCCAAGGACCCCAAGGCGATCATCCTCTCCGGCGGCCCGTCCTCCGTGTACGAGGAGGGCGCCCCGCGCCTGGACGACGCCGAGGCCCTCTTCGGCTCCGGCGTCCCCGTCTTCGGCATGTGCTACGGCTTCCAGCTGATGGCGACGACCCTCGGCGGCACCGTCGACAACACCGGTGCGCGCGAGTACGGCCGCACCCCGCTGTCCGTCAGCAAGCCCGGCTCGACGCTGTTCGAGGGCACCCCCGAGCACCAGTCGGTGTGGATGTCCCACGGCGACGCCTGCTCCGCCGCCCCCGAGGGCTTCACCGTCACCGCGTCGACGAACGTCGTCCCGGTCGCGGCCTTCGAGAACGACGAGCAGAAGCTGTACGGCGTGCAGTACCACCCCGAGGTGATGCACTCCACGCACGGCCAGCAGGTCCTGGAGCACTTCCTCTACCGGGGCGCGGGCCTGAAGCCCACCTGGACCACCGGCAACATCGTCGAGGAGCAGATCGCGGCGATCAAGGCGCAGGTCGGCGACAAGCGCGCCATCTGCGGCCTGTCCGGCGGCGTGGACTCCGCGGTCGCCGCGGCCCTCGTCCAGAAGGCCATCGGCTCCCAGCTGACCTGCGTGTACGTCGACCACGGCCTGATGCGCAAGGGCGAGACCGAGCAGGTCGAGAAGGACTTCGTCGCGGCCACCGGCGTGCAGCTGAAGGTCGTCGACGCGCAGGAGCGCTTCCTGACCGCGCTGGCCGGCGTCTCGGACCCGGAGACCAAGCGCAAGATCATCGGCCGCGAGTTCATCCGCGTCTTCGAGCAGGCCCAGCTGGAGATCCTCCAGGAGGACGGCCCGGCGGTCGCGTTCCTGGTCCAGGGCACCCTGTACCCGGACGTCGTGGAGTCCGGCGGCGGCACCGGCACCGCCAACATCAAGTCCCACCACAACGTGGGCGGCCTCCCCGACGACATCGAGTTCGAGCTCGTCGAGCCGCTGCGCCAGCTGTTCAAGGACGAGGTCCGGATGGTCGGCCAGGAGCTCGGCCTGCCCGAGGAGATCGTCCAGCGCCAGCCCTTCCCCGGCCCCGGCCTGGGCATCCGCATCGTCGGCGAGGTCACCAAGGAGCGCCTGGACCTGCTGCGCGAGGCCGACGCCATCGCCCGCCACGAGCTCACCGCCGCCGGTCTCGACCGCGAGATCTGGCAGTGCCCGGTCGTCCTCCTCGCGGACGTCCGCAGCGTGGGCGTGCAGGGCGACGGCCGCACCTACGGCCACCCGATCGTGCTGCGCCCCGTCTCCTCCGAGGACGCGATGACCGCGGACTGGACGCGCATGCCGTACGAGGTGCTCGCCCGGATCTCGACCCGCATCACCAACGAGGTGCCGGACGTGAACCGCGTGGTCCTGGACTGCACGAGCAAGCCCCCGGGCACCATCGAGTGGGAGTAGTCCCCGCCCGCGTTGCCTGACGCAGCCGCCGCTCCCCTTCACGGGGGCGGCGGCTTCGCCGTTCCTATGGCCTGTTGGCGGACGCGCCGGTACCTTGCGCCGCGACCGTGATCCAGCAGGAGGGGACAGCCATGCCGGACCAGCCCGTACCCGTGCCGGTGGACCGGCTGGCCTTCGAGATGCCCCCGGTGTTCGGGGACCCGGCCCGGGAGCGCGCCCACCGCAAGGAGCGGCTCGCCGGGGCGCTGCGGCTGCTGGGGCGCCTCGGGTACGAGGACGGGGTCTCGGGGCACGTCACCGTGCGGGACCCCGAGTTCGGGGACTGCTACTGGGTGAACCCCTTCGGCCGGGCCTTCGCGGGGCTGCGGCCGGGGGACCTGCTGCTGGCCGACGGGGACGGGCGGGTGCTGGAGGGCGGCCGACGGCTCAACGAGCTGGCCTTCGCCGTGCACGCCGCCGTGCACCGGGCCCGGCCCGACGCGGTCGCCGTGGTCCGCGCGCAGGCCCCGTACGGCAGGGCGCTGGCCTGCCTCGGCGAGCTGCTGGCCCCCGTCACCCAGGAGGCCTGCGCCTTCTACGAGGACCACGCGCTGATGGACGAGTACCCCGGCGGCGGCGTCGCCGACCCGTCGCGGGTCGCCCGCGCCCTCGGCCCCTACAAGGCGCTGATCCTGCGCAACCAGGGGCTGCTGACGGTCGGCGGCTCGGTGGACGCGGCCGCCTGGTGGTTCATCGCGGCGGAGCGGGCCGCGCAGGTGCAGCTGATCGCGCGGGCGGCCGGGAAACCGGTGCCCGTCGACCACCGTGCGGCCGTGGCCACCCGGGAGCGGTTCGGCGGCGATCTCGCCGCGTGGGTGAGCTACCAGCCGCTGTGGCAGACCGTCGAGGACCTGGCGTCAACATCATGAACCGTTAATCACCTGCTCTGACATCGTGCGCAATCCGGAGCACTGCCGCAGTGGTGCACAATTCGCTGGCATCGCACCGTAGTTCAGAGAGGCGGCACGCACGTGGCTGTCCAAGAGATGTCCCGGAGTACCCATACCGCCGTCTGCGCCTGCGACGACTGCGCACGGGAGGGGCACCGCAGAGCGGTCGCCGCGTTCCTGGAGAAACGGGACGAGTTCGCCGCCGGGCAAGGGGTGCCGGCCGCGGTGGCCCACTCCCTCGGCGCCTCCCGCCAGTGGGTCTCCGACGAGCTGACCCTGTCCGCCCGCACGGTCGCCGACCGGGGCCGGGAGGCCGGGAACTCCTGGCTGTACCTGTTCTCCCGGCGGGCCGTCCTCACCCTGTGGATCGCCGCCGGGATACTGCTGCTGGTGCAGGTCGGCACCGCGCTCGGCACGGGCTGGTCCACCGCCCGCACCGCCGGGCTGCTGGCCGCGCTGGCGCTCGCCGGGCTGCTCACCGTCGCCGCCCGCGCCCAGTCGCTGCGCGGCGGGCTGCTGGCGCCGGTCGTGGGGGAGGACAACCGGCTGTCGACGTCGAAGGCGGTGCCGAGCGCCTGGCTGGTGCTGACGGCGTTCGCCGCGCTGCTGCCCGCGCTGCGGCTGGCCGCCTCCTCGCCCGGCCCCGAGCGCGAGGCCCTGTACCAGGGGTTCGCGCTGGAGCGGGCGCTGCCGCTGCTGTCGGTGGTCGCGCTGACCTCGGCAGTGGCGGTGCTGGTGCGGCGTGTGGTCTCCGTACGGATCATGGGGCAGCGGCTGCAGAAGCTGCCGGCGGACCGGCCGCGCGGGGTGGACCTGCTGACGGACGACGACGGCCGCGGCAGCTTCCCCGACGCGCAGTACGTGCTCGTCTCCACCGTGGTGCTGGCCTACGCGGCGGTGTCGCTGGCCCGCTTCCCCGACCGGCTGCCGCAGCTGCCGTGGGCGCTGGCCCTGCTGGTGGCGCTGTCGGCGGCGGTGTACCTGGCCGCGAAGTACGCCGAGGGCAGCCGGCCGCTGGTGCTGTCGGTGGTGCGCAGGCGCGAACCCGGTGACATCGACGCGGCCGTCCGGCCCGGCGACGACATCGAGATCCGCGGCGTCGGCTTCGTGCCGCCCGGCGCGCGGACCCCGGAGATGCTGGCCCGGCTGGTCGTACGGGTCGGGGCGGTCCACGTGCACGTGCCGCTGGTCCCGGTGGCGGGCGGGTTCACCAACCCCTCGGACGCGGTGCTCACCGTCCCGGTGCCCGCGGAGGTCGAGCCGGGCCGGGTCGAGGTCCAGGTGGTCACGGCGGCGGGGGTGGAATCCAACCGCTGCGTCATCGACGTGGCCGAGTGAAGGGGGTAGACATGGGGGCGTGACCCGAACTGACGCCCCATCCGGGCAGCGGACGACCACCCCGCTCAAGGAGCTGGCCACCCGCTACGCGCTCTTCCCGCTGCGGATCTTCCTCGGCGTGACCTTCGTCTACGCAGGCATCGACAAGCTGACGGCCGCGGGCTTCCTCGCGGAGACCGGCAGCGGCTCGATCGGCGAGATGATGCGCGGGGTGCGCGACACCTCCGCGATCCCCGCCCTGGTGGACCTGGCGCTGAAGGCCCCCGTCGGCTTCGGCGTGGCCATCGCCATCGGGGAGCTCCTCGTCGGTCTCGGCGTGCTCGCCGGGGTGCTGACCCGGCTCGCCGCCGCCGGCGGACTGCTGATCTCGCTCAGCCTGTGGCTCACCGTCTCCTGGGCGGTGACCCCGTACTACTACGGCAACGACCTGGCGTACCTGATGGCCTGGACCCCGCTGGTCCTCGCGGGGGCGCCCTACTGGTCCTTCGACTCGATGATCCGGTCGCGCTGATCCCGGCGCACGGCGTACGTGACCATCCCGACCAGGGCGGACAGCACCAGCCCGCCCACCGCGAACGGGACCACCAGGAACCAGGGCACGTCCGTCTCGCCCGCCGCGTCGAGCAGGTAGAGCACGCCCGCGGCGGTCAGGACCAGCCCCGCCAGCAGCCGTCCCGGCTGGAACTCATGACGCCGCACGGGCCACCTCCACCTGTCCCACGCCCGCCTCCAGGCGCAGCTCGATCGTCCCGCCGGCCTCGGTGCCGGCGGCCGGGGGCAGGGTCGCCCGCCGGTCCTCCCCGTCGTTCCTGATCCGGATGCCGGGGCCGCCGTCCCCGGGCAGCTCGATGTCGCCGAGCCGGATCGACACGTGGGCCTTCGCGGTGACCTCCCGGGGGAGGACCACCTTCAGCCGGCCCGCGTCGATGGAGGCGCGGACGGCCACGGTCGCGCCCTTGGGCACGTCCAGGCGGCTCAGGTCCAAGGTCGCCAGCCCCGTCCCCGCCTCGTACGCGGGACGTACGTCGGCCACCGCCGCCGGGCGCCAGGCCACGTCCCGCCAGTCGGTGCCGATCTCGCGCGGCATGGCCACCGCACCCGCGAGCAGCACGGCGGTGAGCAGGCCGAGCAGCACCGTGCCGAAACCGGTGCGGCCCTTGACGGAGCTGACGGCCAGACCCAGCCCGAAGACCGCGAGCGCGGACGCGAGCCCCACCTGCAGGGCGTGCCCGAGGGTGCTGCCCTCCCACACCGAAGCGGTACCGATGCCCCCCGCCAGCAGGGCCAGTACGAACACCCGGCCGCCGATCCCGCCGCGCGGCCGCACGGGCGCCCCGCGCCGGGGCTCCCGCGGGGCGGTGCCCGGCCGCTCCGGGCCCGAGTCGCCGTCGTCGGGGCCCCAGAGGTAGCCGGCCGAGCCGACCGGGCCCGTGGTGCCGTCCTTGACCAGCGGGTCCCGCCACCAGGAGGGGCTGCCCGGCACCGGCGGCGCCTGCGTCTCCGGCGGCGCCGGGCGGTGCGCGGCCGGGGCCCGCACCTCGGGGGCGGCGGCGGTGCGGTGGCGCCGGGACCAGTAGGAGGCGCCGCCGACCGCCAGGATCACCAGGACCGAGAAGGCCCCCATCACCCCGTTGTCCAGCATCGACAGGAACAGCGCGCACCCCACCAGGGCGCTGAACACGGCGGTGAGGGTGGCGCCCTCGACCCGGCCCGTCAGCAGCCGCTTGCCCTCGCTGTCCTCCTCGCCCTCCAGGGGCAGCAGCAGCCAGGCGAAGCCGTAGAAGATCAGGCCGACGCCGCCGGTGACGGCGAGCACCCCGAGCACGATCCGGAAGACCACCGGGTCCAGGTCGAAGTACCGGCCGAGGCCGCCGCACACGCCCGCGAGGACCTTGTCGCGCTTGCTGCGGCGCAGCGGGGGCCGCTCGGCGGGGGCCGGCGCCCCGGGATCCCCGGGCGGGGCGTCTTGTACGTCGGTCATGGGTCCATGGTGACGGGCGGTGCGGCCCCCCGGCACCGGGCCCTACCCTGGCGCAACCCTGATATCCCCCCTGTGGAACTGGGGGGATGCCCTGATGCCCGGCCGCGCCCGGGCGTGTGACCCTTGGTGGCATGCCCGTTGCCGCCGCTCCACGTACACCGCACGCACCCGACCCGGAGGACGTCCCGCAGCGCAGGCTCTACCGCAGCGCCGACGGCCGGATGCTCGGCGGGGTCGCGCGCGGCCTCGCAGGCCACCTGGGCCTGCCCGTGATCTGGGTCCGGCTCGCCTTCCTCGGCATGTTCATGTTCGGAGACGGGCTCGGTGTGCTGCTCTACGCGGCCTTCTGGGTCTTCGTACCGCTCGGCCAGGGCGGCAAGACCGGGCACCACTCCTTCTTCGAGACCCTCGCCGACGGCACCCGCCGGGTGCGCAAGCCCGACAAGGGGGCGGTCTCCGGCCTGATCGCCCTGGCCGTGGGCGCGGGCATCTTCTTCTCCCAGCTGCGCTTCGGCGGCGAGAACGGCCGCTACATCTGGCCCACCCTGCTCGTCGGGGCCGGCGTCGTCCTCGTCTGGCGGCAGGCCGACAACGCCCGCCGCGCCCACTGGAGCGCCGCCGACGACCGCCAGAAGCGGCTGTTCCAGGCGGGTCGGGCACTCGCCGGCGTCGTCCTCGTCGGCGTCGGCCTGACCGTGTTCATCGTCGTACGGGGCTCCGCGGCCCAGCTCGGCAACCTCCTCACCGCCGTCCTCGCCGTCCTCGTCGGCATAGCCCTGCTCGCCGGGCCCTGGCTGATCCGGATGACCCAGGACCTGTCCGAGGAGCGCCTGATGCGCATCCGCGCCCAGGAACGCGCCGAGGTCGCCGCCCACGTCCACGACTCGGTGCTGCACACCCTCACCCTGATCCAGCGCAACGCCGAGGACGTCGGCGAGGTCCGCCGCCTCGCCCGCGCCCAGGAGCGGGAGCTGCGCAACTGGCTCTACAAGCCCGAGGGCACCGGCAAGGACGAGGCCGAGGAGCCCGCCACCCTCGCCGAGGCCGTGAAGAAGACCGCCGCCGACGTGGAGGACCACCACGGAGTCCCGATCGAGGTGGTCGTCGTCGGCGACTGCCCGCTCGACGAGAAGCTCGGCGCCCAGATCCAGGCCGCGCGCGAGGCGATGGTCAACGCCGCCAAGTACGGTGGCGAGGGGCCCGTCCAGGTGTACGCGGAGGTCGAGGGACAGACGGTCTTCGTGTCCGTACGGGACCGCGGACCGGGCTTCGACATGGAAGCGGTACCGGACGACCGCATGGGCGTACGAGAATCGATCATCGGCCGGATGCAGCGCAACGGGGGGACCGCCATGCTGCGGTCCGCGCCCGACGGCGGCACGGTAGTCGAGCTGGAGATGGAGAGGGCGGCGAAGACAGCATGACCGAGGACAACGCGACCACGGACGGAGCGGGCAGGAGGGTCCGGGTGGTCCTCGTCGACGACCACCGGATGTTCCGCACCGGGGTGCAGGCCGAGATCGGCGAGACCGCCCGGACCGGCGTCGAGGTCGTCGGCGAGGCCGCCGACGTGGACCAGGCCGTCACCGTCATCACCGCCACCCGCCCCGAGGTGGTCCTCCTCGACGTGCACCTGCCCGGTGGCGGCGGCGTCGAGGTGCTGCGCCGCTGCGCCCCGCTGATGGCGGCCGCCGAGAACCCGGTGCGGTTCCTGGCGCTGTCGGTGTCGGACGCCGCAGAGGACGTCATCGGCGTCATCCGCGGCGGCGCGCGCGGCTACGTCACCAAGACCATCACCGGCACCGACCTGGTGGACTCCGTCTTCCGGGTCCAGGACGGGGACGCGGTGTTCTCGCCCCGCCTGGCCGGCTTCGTGCTGGACGCCTTCGCCTCGACCGACGCCCCGCCGGTCGACGAGGACCTGGACCGGCTCACCCAGCGCGAGCGCGAGGTGCTGCGGCTGATCGCGCGCGGGTACGCGTACAAGGAGATCGCCAAGCAGCTGTTCATCTCGGTGAAGACGGTGGAGTCGCACGTCTCGGCGGTGCTCCGCAAGCTCCAGCTCTCCAACCGGCACGAGCTGACCCGTTGGGCGACGGCCCGGCGACTGGTCTGACCGGTCCGACCGGCCTGACTGGTCTGACTGGTCTGACCTGCGGATGAACCGGCGATGACGCCCCGGGGCCGGACCCCTGGGTGTGATCCACGCCGCAGCGGGGGAGGGCAACCGGAAGACGGCGCGGCGGGTCTTGGGTGGCGTGATGAGCCTGACCGGGACCCCCCTCTTCGCGACGGCGGCCGCCCTGACCGTGACCGCCGTCGTGCTGCCGCTGGCCGTGTGGAGCAAGGTGCGCGGCCCCGCCGCCGCACGTGTCGCCACCCGCGCCGCGATGCTGCTCTTCGCCCAGGTCACCGCCGTCGCCCTGGTCTTCGTCGCGGTCAACCGGGAGATGAACTTCTACGTCTCCTGGGCCGACCTGATGGGCACCGGGAAGTACGTCCAGGCCGCCCCCGACCTCGGCCCCGACGGAATGGGCGGCAAGAAGGCCGAGCAGGTCAAGGAGGAGCCCAAGGTCCGCCAGGAGTTCACGGCGGTCGAGGGCCTCGGCGGGCGGGTGAGGAAGACCGAGCTCGACGGCAGGATCTCCGGCGTCAAGGGCGACGTCATGGTGTGGCTGCCGCCGCAGTACGACGACCCCGCGTACAAGGACAGGAAGTTCCCGGTCGTCGAGCTGATCCCGGGCATACCCGGCACGGGCAAGTCCTGGTTCCAGGGGCTCAAGGCGCACGAGGTGCTGGAGCCGCTGATGAAGGAGGGCAAGGTCCAGCCCTTCATCCTGGTCTCCCCGCGCGCCATGCTCCTCGGCAACGGCGACACCGGCTGCGCCAACATCCCCGGCAAGGTCAACGCCGACAGCTGGTTCAGCGTCGACGTCCGCAAGATGGTCACCGACAACTTCCGCGCCTCCGACGAGGCCCGCACCTGGGGCGTCGCCGGCTACTCGGCCGGCGCGTACTGCGCCGCCAAGCTGGCGATCCTGCACCCCGACCGCTACAGCGCCGCCGTCTCCCTGTCCGGCTACAACGACCCCGGCCAGGAGCCCAGCTCGCTGGTGGCCAAGGACCCGGAGCTGCGCCGCACCCACAACCTGAAGGAACTCCTCAAGGCACAGCCCGCGCCGCCGGCGGTCGCGCTGTGGATGTCGGGCGCCGAGCACGACGGCTACCTGTCCGGGACCGACCTCAAGGCCCTCGCGCAGAACCCGACCACCGTGCACGCCGAGAAGATCACCGGCGGGCACAACCTGGAGGCGTGGTCGAAGCAGCTGCCGCAGACCTTCGGGTGGCTCAGCCAGCAGGTCAAGGCGCCGTAACGGGGGTCACGCCGGGCGGGAGGCGCCGGCCCAGGGCATCGAGTCGACCGGTGCCAGCCGGACCGTGGAGCCGGGGCGCGGGGCGTGGATCATCTGGCCGTTGCCGACGTACATGCCGACGTGCGTGACCCCGGAGTAGAAGAAGACCAGGTCGCCGGGGGCCAGCTGGTCCCGGGAGACCCGCCGGCCCGCGTTGATCTGCGTGTAGGTGGTGCGGGGCAGGGACACCCCGGCCGCGCGCCACGCGGCCTGCGTCAGGCCGGAGCAGTCGTACGAGCCCGGTCCCGTCGCGCCCCAGACGTACGGCCGGCCGATCGCCCCGTACGCGAAGGCCACCGCACGCGCGGCGCGCGAGCTGCCGGCCGCCGCCGGGGGCGGGGTGTGGGGGGCGCTCACGGGGTCGGCCCCGACGGAGGCGGCGGTGCCCGACTGCGCCTCGTAGGCGGCCCGTTCCTCGGCGGTCAGCCGGGCCAGCAGCTGCCGGGCGGTGGCGAGCCGGTCCTCGACGACGGCCTTCTGCCGGGCGAGCTCGTGCTGGTGGGCGCGCAGGTCCGCCAGCCGGCCGGCGGCCTGGTCGCGCAGCCGCCCGACCTCGTCGAGGCCGCGTTTGACGGCGGCCACCTCGGAGGCGGTGCGGTCGCCGGCCCGGGTGAGCATGCCGGCCCGGTCCAGGTAGTCCTGCGGGTCGGCGGCCATGGCCAGCTGGAGGGCGGGGCCCAGGCCGCCGCTGCGGTACTGGGAGGCGGCGAGCGAACCGAGCGCGCTGCGGGCGGCGTTCAGCCGGTCCGCCTTGCGGGCGGTCTCCTCGCGCAGGCCGGTCAGCGCCCGCTCGGCCTCGTCCGACTCGGCCTTCGCCCCGTTGTACTTCTCCGTCGCCGCCTCGGCCTCCCCGTAGAGCCGGTCGACCTCCGCCCTGACCTGGGCGGGGCTGAGCTGCGGCTCGGCGTGCGAGGTGCCTTCGAAGGCGGTGGCGGTGGCAGCGCCCGCGAGGGCGAGGGTGGCGGCGGTCCGTGCCGTGCCGCCGGAGAACGGGCGCTGCCTGGGCTTTCGATGACTGGCCACGGGGGCCTCACGTCCTTCCGCTCGTCCCGCAGGTCTGGGGGAGGTCTCGGGGGAGGACGCTAAACCCGAAGGTCACGGGCAGATGACGAGATGATCGGAAGTGGCTTCCTCCGACCGGGACCGGACCGAGCCGGACCGGTCAGTGCCAGAGGACGGCGATAAAGATGTTGGCCACGGTCAGGCCGCCGACCGCCGCGAAGAGACCCTTCTCCACGTGCTCCTCGTCCCGCTTGACGTACACGAGGGCGAGGATCACGAACAGGACCGCCAGCTTCACGCCGATCTTGACGTGGTTGAGCGGCGCGCCGTCGCCCATCTCGCGGAAGCCCACCAGCAGCACACCGGTGACGAGCATGGTCAGCGCGCCGTGCAGCATCGCGGGCACGAAACGCGCCGTGCCGGCGCCCATCGCCTTCATCTGGGTCAGGAACCCGCCGAGGAGCGAGGCGATGCCGATGATGTGCAGGCCGACGAAGACGTTGGTGAGGACAGTCATGCGCCCGAGCGTACGGGGCGGCTCCGGGGCCCCCGACGGCGGTGTGCGGCCACCCCCTCCGGGGTGGGGGGCCGGGGCCGGCAGGCCGCCGGGTGACCGGCACATTACCCCGGGTAGCGCGCCGGTTTCCGTGATTTCTCCGGGGGCGGGACCGGCTGTCGGTCCGGGCCCCTAAACTCGGAAGGCGATGAGCAGCCTCTTTGACGACAGCTTCCTGGCCGACCTCACCCCCTCCGACGAGGTCCCTCCGCCGCCCGAGGAGCACCCCGAGCCCGAGCACGGCGCGGACGACCTCTTCGGGGGCGCCTTCGACGTGCCCATGAGCGGGGACGCGTACTACCGGGACGGCGCCCCGCGCCCCGTCATCGACCCGGCGACGCTCCTGGACGGGCTGAACGAGCAGCAGGCCGCCGCCGTGGTGCACGCCGGCTCGCCGCTGCTCATCGTGGCCGGCGCCGGCTCCGGCAAGACCCGGGTGCTCACCCACCGCATCGGCCACCTGCTGTCCGCGCGGAACGTCCACCCCGGCCAGATCCTGGCGATCACCTTCACCAACAAGGCCGCCGGCGAGATGAAGGAACGCGTCGAGGGCCTCGTCGGCCCCCGCGCGAACGCCATGTGGGTGTCCACCTTCCACAGCGCCTGCGTGCGCATCCTGCGCCGCGAGTCGAAGCGGCTCGGCTTCACCTCCTCGTTCTCGATCTACGACGCGGCCGACTCCAAGCGCCTGATGGCGCTCGTCTGCCGGGACCTGGACCTGGACCCGAAGAAGTTCCCGCCCAAGTCCTTCAACGCCAAGATCTCGAACCTGAAGAACGAGCTGATCGACGAGGACGCCTTCGCCGCGCAGGCGGCCGACGGCTTCGAGAAGACGCTCGCCCAGGCGTACGCGATGTACCAGGGGCGGCTGCGCGAGGCCAACGCGCTCGACTTCGACGACATCATCATGACCACGGTCCACCTCCTCCAGGCCTTCCCGGACGTCGCCGAGCACTACCGGCGCCGCTTCCGGCACGTGCTGGTCGACGAGTACCAGGACACCAACCACGCCCAGTACACGCTGGTGCGCGAGCTGGTCGGCCCCGGCTACCCGGACCTGCCGCCCGCCGAGCTGTGCGTGGTGGGTGACGCCGACCAGTCGATCTACGCCTTCCGCGGCGCGACGATCCGCAACATCCTCCAGTTCGAGGAGGACTACAAGGACGCGACGACGATCCTGCTGGAACAGAACTACCGCTCCACGCAGACGATCCTCTCCGCGGCCAACGCGGTCATCGAGCGCAACGAGAACCGCCGCGCCAAGAACCTGTGGACCCAGGCCGGCACCGGCGCCGTCATCACCGGCTACGTCGCCGACACCGAGCACGACGAGGCCCAGTTCGTCGCCGACGAGATCGACCGGCTCACCGACGCCGGCGACGCCAAGGCCGGCGACGTCGCGATCTTCTACCGGACCAACGCCCAGTCGCGCGTGTTCGAGGAGATCTTCATCCGCGTCGGGCTCCCGTACAAGGTCGTCGGCGGCGTCCGCTTCTACGAGCGCAAGGAGGTCCGGGACATCCTGGCCTACCTGCGCGTCCTCGCCAACCCCGAGGACAACGTCCCGCTCCGCCGCATCCTGAACGTCCCCAAGCGCGGCATCGGCGAGCGCGCCGAGGCGATGATCGACGCGCTCGCCATGCGCGAGAAGATCACCTTCCCGCAGGCGCTGCGCCGCGTCGACGAGGCCTTCGGCATGGCCGCCCGCTCCACCAACGCCGTCAAGCGGTTCAACGTGCTGATGGAGGAGCTGCGCACGATCGCCGACTCCGGCGCCGGCCCGGCCGTGGTGCTGGAGGCCGTACTGGAGCGCACCGGGTACCTCGCCGAGCTCCAGGCGTCGACCGACCCGCAGGACGAGACCCGGATCGAGAACCTCCAGGAGCTCGCGGCCGTGGCCCTGGAGTTCGAGCAGGCGCGGGACGAGGAGAACCCGGGAACGCTGGCCGAGTTCCTGGAGCAGGTCGCGCTCGTCGCCGACTCCGACCAGATCCCGGACGAGGACACCGAGGGCTCGGGCGTCATCACGCTGATGACCCTGCACACCGCCAAGGGCCTGGAGTTCCCGGTCGTCTTCCTGACCGGCATGGAGGACGGCGTCTTCCCGCACATGCGCGCCCTCGGCCAGACCAAGGAGCTGGAGGAGGAACGCCGCCTCGCCTACGTGGGCATCACCCGGGCCCGCGAGCGGTTGTACCTGACCCGATCCAGCATGCGCAGCGCGTGGGGGACGCCCTCGTACAACCCGCCCTCGCGGTTCCTGGAGGAGATCCCGGCCGAGTACCTCCAGTGGAAGCGCACGGGCGCCGCGCAGAAGCCGGCGGGGCCGGTGCGCGGTTCCGGGTACGGATCGTCCTCCGGGAAGGCCTCCTTCGGGACCTCGCCCGAGTCGTTCCTGTCCTCCTCGCGCACCAAGTCGGGTCCGTCCGGCTTCGCCACGCGCCGGGCCGCCGACAAGCCGGTCATCGCGCTGGCCGTCGGGGACCGGGTCACCCACGACCAGTTCGGTCTGGGCACCGTCATGGAGGTCCGGGGGGCCGGCGCGGACGCGCAGGCCACCATCGACTTCGGGGACGCCAAGCCGAAGCGGCTGCTGCTGCGCTACGCGCCGGTGCAGAAGCTGTAGGAGCCGCGGGGCCGGGGCCTCGGTGCCCCGGCCGTCGGTCGCCGTCGGTTCAGCTCGGGTCCAGGCCGTGGCTGCGCAGCCAGGCCAGGGGGTCGACGGCGGAGCCGCCGCCGGGCCGTACCTCGAAGTGCAGGTGCGGGCCGGTGGAGTTGCCGGAGTTGCCGGAGTACGCGATGACGTCGCCGGCCTTGACCTGCCCGGACCGGATCTTGGTGCTGCTCAGGTGGCAGTACCAGGTCTCGGTGCCGTCGGGGGAGGTCAGGATGGCCATGTTGCCGTAGGCGCTGTTCCACTGGGTGCGCATGGTGCCGTCGGTGGCGGCCATGACGGGGGTGCCGTAGCCGACGGGGAAGTCGATGCCGGTGTGCACGGACATCCACATGCCGCCGGCCTGGCCGAACATGGCGCTCAGGCCGTGCTGGGCGACGGGCACCGCGAACTTGGGGCGGGCCGCCTCCTTGGCCGCCGCCTCCTCGGCCCGCTTCTTCTTCTCTTCTTCCTGGCGCTGCTTGAGGTCGATGCGCTCCTGCGTGCGGCTCGCGCGGTCCGCGAAGTCGCCCGCGTCGGCGCTGAGCGCCGCCAGCTGCGTGTCGAGCTTGTTGTTCGCCTCGACCGGCTTCACCGAGGACGGGTCGGGGGCGGCCATCGTGGTCGTTTCCCCGGCCGGCTTGTCGGAGCCGGTGAGTCCGCCGACGGAGGCGGCGGCGACGCCCGCGACGCCCATCACGCACGCGGAGGGCACGGCCACCGTCAGCAGGGCGGACCGTTTGGCCGGGGTGCGGCGGCGGCTGCCGGCGGTGGCGCTGCCGCCGCCCTTGGCCGCGGCGTTCCGGCCCGAGCCGCTCTTGCCGGTGGCCCGGCGGCCGGCGCGGGGTCCGGCGGCGGCCGGGGTGACGGGCATGGCCTGCGTGGGCATGTCGTGCACGGGGCCGGCGATGAGTTCCGGCTGCTCGTCGGCCGCGACGGCCACGGGCTCGAAGACGGAGGTCTCCTCGTCGGCGTACGGGTCGGCGTCCGCGTACGGGCCGGCGTCCGCGAAGGCGTCGGACTCGTGGGGGTCCCCGGCCGCGGCGGTCTCTGTGAACACGGGGACGACGGTCGTGGCCTCGTAACCGGGACCCGCGGCCGCGCCGCCGTTCCAGGCGGTGGCGTCGTAGGTGCCGGTGTCCTGGCCGTAGCCGGGGAGGGTCCAGTGCCCGGTCTGCTCCGTGCCGGCGGAGTCGTAGCCGAGGGGGGCCGGCTGGTACTCGGCGGTCGCGGTGTTCCAGGCGCTCGCGTCGTACTGGCCCGTGGTGTCCTCGGGGACGGTCTGGGCCGGGACGCTCGAGAGGTAACTCTCCGGAGCGGACCACCCGGTGGTGTCGTACGAGCCGGTGTCGCCCGCGGCCGGGTACGTCCCGTACGCGTCGTACGTTCCGTAACTGCCGGGAGCGGCGTAGTCCGTGACGAACTGGTACCCCTGGCCCTGCGTTTCATAGGACGCATATGCCTGGTCACCAGCGAAAGTGGTGGTGGAAAGGCCGTCGTACCCGAAATCGGGGTACTGGCCCGACGTCGGGCGGTCGTTCACCAACTTCTCTTTCGCCTCGGCAGTGGGGCCTGGGTGGCCGGGGAACTCAAGGTTCACCGGAGGAGAGCAGTGGCGTGACTGTACCCGGCGGTTACTCGCCTCGACAATCTTCCGAGTGTTTCGTCCTTAGCGGAACCGGGCATTCGGCCGCCTTTCGGCCTTCTGGAGACCGAGCCTTGGCCTTGAGTTCGAAATTCGTTCGACTGATGGTCGACCGGTGTTGCGGGCGCGCGGGGTCGTCAGACGACCAGGCTCCGGCCCCCGGTTCCCGCGGCGCGGGCGGCGGAGTCCGCCGGGCGGGGCGTGCCGTCCGCGGCCCGGAGCGGGCCGTCGAGGGTGCGCCGGACGGCGGTGACGACCGTCGGATGGACCGGGAGGGCCAGATGTCCGATACCGGTGACCTGCACGTTCGTCGCGTCCAGGTCCGGGTGCTCGATGCGGGCCGTCCCGGTGGGTGCCATCAGCGCGTCGAACTCGCTCCAGAACGCCACGAACCGGGTCCGGCAGCCGGGCGCGGGCGCCCCCAGCTCGGCCATCACCTCGGAGCCCGGGCGCATCTGGCGGACCAGGGGGTGCGCGTCCATGAAGGGCGCGATCCGGGTGCCGCCGTGCGGGGTCCCCAGGGTGACCAGCGTCCGCACGCGCGCGTCGCCGCCGAGCCGCTGGACGTAGTACCGCGCGACCAGCCCGCCCAGGCTGTGCCCGACGAGGTCCACCCGCTCCTGGCCGCCGCGCTCGCACAGCTCCTCGACGCGCCGGGCGAGGTGGCGGGCCGTCCGGCGCAGGTCCCGGGTGAAGGGGGAGTGGTTGTACGTCTCCACGCGCCGCCGGCCGCCCGCGCCGAGCGCGCGGCGCAGCAGGACGAAGACCGAGCGGTTGTCGGTGAAGCCGTGCAGGAGCAGCACCGGCGGCGGCTGCCCGGGCGTCCGGGCGGCGGGCAGGTCCGGAGGCCGCTCCTCGCGCATCCCGGTGGGGTACAGGAGGAGGTGTCCGGCGAGGACCGCCGCCTCCAGGACCGCCGCCCGCAGGGCGGCGCCCGTGCGCGGCACGGGCAGCGGTGCGATCGTCAGCCCCATGGACGGCCTCCCCCTGGACCATTCGGGTACGGGGCCGTGGGGCCGGCGCGGCCCCGCCACCGTGCCGGGCGGCTGTCGGCGCGGTGGCGGGGCGACGGGGCGGTGGTGAATCAACGGCGTCCCACGTGTGATTTCCCCCTCCCCGTTGACCGTGAAACGGCGCCGTGCGCAATGCTGTACTTAACGTTCGTTCACTCGGGAGGCAGTGCGATGGGTGTGACCGGTCCGATCCGTGTGGTGGTGGCCAAGCCGGGTCTCGACGGCCACGACCGCGGCGCCAAGGTGATCGCGCGGGCGCTGCGCGACGCCGGCATGGAGGTCATCTACACCGGCCTCCACCAGACCCCCGAGCAGATCGTGGACACCGCCATCCAGGAGGACGCGGACGCCATCGGCCTCTCCATCCTCTCCGGGGCGCACAACACGCTCTTCGTTCGTGTCATCGAGCTCCTCAAGGAGCGCGACGCGGAGGACATCAAGGTCTTCGGCGGCGGGATCATCCCGGAGGACGACATCGCCCCGCTCAAGGAGAAGGGCGTCGCCGAGATCTTCACCCCCGGCGCCACCACCACCGCCATCGTGGACTGGGTCAACGCCCACGTCCGCCAGGGCTGAACCGCCCCTCCGGAGCCCCGGCCCCGCCGCCCGTTCAGGCGGGCGGGGCCAGTTCCGCGAGCATCGCCCCGCGCAGGCGCAGGGTGGCCACCAGGCGCTGGAACGCCTCCGCCCAGTAGGCCGCGGCCCCCGGTGACGCCTCCGGCGGGTCCTGGGCGGCGGCCGTCATGGCCTCCAGGCGGTCCGCCTCCGCGGGATCCAGGCAGCGCTCCGCCAGGCCCATCACCCCGCTGAAGCTCCACGGGTAACTGCCCGCCTCGCGCGCCGCGTCCAGGGCGTCCACCACCGCCCGGCCCAGCTCGCCCGCCCAGGGCACCCGGCAGACGCCGAGCAGCTGGAAGGCCTCCGACAGGCCGTGGGCGCGTACGAACTCCGCGACCCACGCGGCTCGCTCCCGCTCCGTCAGCGTCTCCAGCAGCTTCGCCCGCTCCGCCAGCGACGCCGTGCCCGGGCCCGCCGCGGGCGGTGCGGACGCCGGGCCCAGCAGGGCCTTGGACCAGAGCGGGTCGCGCTGGCGCACCGCCGCCCGGCACCAGGCGGCGTGGATCTCCTCCGCCCAGCCCTCGGCCACCGGAAGCGCCACGATCCGCGCCGGGGACAGGCCGCCGAAGCGGTCCCGCCAGCAGGACAGCGGGGCCGACTCCACCAGTTGGCCGAGCCACCAGGCCCGCTCCCCGCGCCCGGCGGGCGGCCGCTTGACCACCCCGTCGCGCAGCATGCCCGCATCGCATTCCGCGGGCGGCACCACCGCCTCCGGGCCGACGCAGGCCAGCGCCCGCTCCGCCATCCGCCCGGCCAGCGCCGAGGCCGGCAGCGCGGACAGCAGTTCGGCGGCGGTCGCCCGGACGTTGCGGCTGCGGTCGCCCAGCGCCGCCTCCAGGAACGGCTCGTCCCCGTCGGACAGCCCGGACCGCAGGGAGTCGAGGAACATCAGCCGGTCCTCGGCCCGCTCCGTCGCCCAGGTCGTGGCCAGCAGCCGGGGCGCCGCCGCCGGGTCGTGCGCCCGGACGGCGCCGAGCAGGGCGACCCGCTCCGCGAACAGCCCCTCCTCCCAGAGCCGGGCCACCGCCTCCCCGTCGGCCGGGTCGGGCAGTTCCCCGCCGCCCCCGGCCGCGCCGCGCAGCGCGAAGCGCCACTCCGGGTTCAGCCGGGCCAGCCACAGCCCCCGCGCCCCGGCCAGGGCCAGCGCCTGGGGGCGCAGGTCCGTCCGCGCCCGGGCCGCGTCCAGCAGCGCCGGGACCAGGGCCGCCGGCGCCCGGTACCCGTGCCGCGCGGCGGCGGCCAGCCACTGCGGCAACAGCTCCGTCAGATCCGGGGCGGCCCCGCGGCGTCCGCCGCCGCCCGCCGCCGCGGTCCGGCCGGCCAGCAGCTGCGCGAGCCGCCGCCCGGCGGCCGGCGGGGGCTCCGGGCGCGGATCGGGCGCCGCGGGCCGCGGCAACGCGGCCGCCGCGGCGGGCCGCAGCCCGGCGCGGCGGCGCAGCGTCTGCACGGCCGCCGCGTCGAGCAGCGCCCGCGGCGAGCCACCGCGCCGCTCGGTGCCCAGCAGCGCGGCGGTGACCAGCTCCTCCCAATCCCGGTCCCCGTCCCGGTCCCCGTCCCGGTCCGTGCCTGTCCCTCCGTCACCCTGGCCCATCGGAGCCCCTCCCTCTCCAGTCCCCGTCGGTGTCGTGCGCGGTCGGTCGTGCGTCGTGCGTCGTGCGGCCCGGTGCCGCGGCCCCGTCCCCTCTGCGGGGCCGCGGCACCGGAACGGCCGTACGACCGTGTTCAGCTGGCGTGGTTGTCGTTCATGAAAGCCCCCCGGCTCCTCGTGTCCGCGCCGGCGCCCCCGCGCCCGCGCGTCCTCCATGTCGGTCCGCGAGACGGCATGGATCCCCCCAGGCCCCCTGCGTTGTCGATGGTCCGTCCGGCCCAGCCCGCCCCCGGTCAGACCAGTGGTACCGGCTCGGGCGAGCCGGGCTGCCAGGCCGTCAGCGGGGTGAAGCCGCGGTGGCCGCACTCCCCGAAGACCGTGACGGGCCCGCCGCCCGAGAGGGCGGCCAGCCGCCACAGCCCGGACCGCGAACGGCCCTGCGGCGGCGACACCGGCAGTGCGGACGTCCCCTGCGCGTCCGCCAGCTGCCAGGCCGCCTCCGCCCCGTCGCCCGGCACCGGCACCACGGGGCCCAGGACCACCGGCCAGGACTCCAGCCACGGGTCCTCCCGCAGCGCGGCCCCGTAGGCTTCCAGTGCCTCGCCGGTGCCCACCCCGGGCGGAGCGACGGCGGCCGGCGCCGCGGCCGCGGTACGGTCCCCCAGCTCCGCCCGCAGCCCCGCCGACCCGGGCCGGAAGCGGGCCTCCGCCTCCAGCACCAGCCCGACGGGCAGTGCCAGCCCCGGCGGCCGTCCGGGCGGACCGAAGTCCAGGACCAGCGCCGGGCGTCCGCCCTCCAGCCCGCGCAGCCATATCCGGCGGGTGGTGAGCCGGCCGTCCGGGGACACCGAGTCGTACTGGGCCAGTACGAGCCAGCGGTCCCGGACGGTCTCCCCCTCCGCCGCGGACGGCAGCCCCACCCGGCTCCGGACGGTCGCGGCCAGCGGCTCCGGCAGCCCGGACACCCCCAGCCAGGCCCTGCCCAGCAGGTGCAGCAGCGCGAACTCCTCAAGCATCCGGGCGGGCCAGCCGGGGCCGCAACCGGGTATTGCCCCCAACTCCCGTGCCCGCGCGGCCAGTCCGGGCGCCTGGGCGTCGACCATCCGGGCCGCGACCTCCTCCCACGGGGCGTAACCGGCCTGCTGCTGCCCGGCTATCCCGCCGTGCAGCAGGTCCACCAGCCGCTGCTCCAGCTCCGTGACGCCCGCGCCGATCCGCTCGGCCCGCCGCTCCGCCCGCCTGCGGGCCGCCCCGGCGTCCACCGGACCGGCCGCCGGCCGCGCCGCCCTCGCGGCGCGCCCCGCGAGCCATTCCCCCGCCCAGTCCGGCGGCTCGGCCGGATCGCCGAACCCCTGCGCCGCCCAGAGCAGCAACAGCCCCAGGGCGTGCTTGCACGGGAACTTCCGGCTGGGGCAGGAGCACGTGTACGCGGGCCCCGACAGGTCGACGACCGTCCGGTACGGCGTACTGCCGCTGCCCTTGCACGACCCCCACACCGAACCGGAAGCGGAACCTCCGGTCTGTGACCACGGACCCGCCGCGCCCAGCCTGCCCCCCGCCTTGCGCGACGCGTCGTCAGGAGCCAGAGCCAGTACCTGTTCCGCCGTCCAGCGGACCCCCTGCTCAGTCATGTGAACCACCGTAGAGACCCCCACTGACAATCGCCCTGACCAGCAACGACGCCCGGAACGAGGGGGGTTGTCAGTGGCATGGTGCACGGTGGTTCCAGCAGCCGGGAGCGGCTGCCGAGCACTGGAGGGGGACCATGACCACGCCCGGGAACAGCACCGGCACCGAGGCACTGCGACCGCACGCCGAGGACGCCTTCGCGCACGAACTGAAAGCCCTCGCCGCCCAGGACGACCGCCCCCGCCCGGCCCGCTGGAAGCTCTCCCCGTGGGCCGTGGCCACCTACCTCCAGGGCGGCACCCTCGCCGACGGCACCGTCGTCACGCCCAAGTACGTCGGACCGCGCCGGATCGTCGAGGTCGCCGTCACCACCCTCGCCACCGACCGCGCCCTCCTCCTGCTCGGCGTTCCCGGCACCGCCAAGACCTGGGTCTCCGAGCACCTCGCCGCCGCCGTCAGCGGCGACTCCACCCTCCTCGTCCAGGGCACCGCCGGCACCCCCGAGGAGGCCATCCGCTACGGCTGGAACTACGCCCGCCTCCTCGCCCACGGCCCCAGCCGCGAAGCCCTCGTGCCCAGCCCCGTCATGCGGGCCATGGCCGAGGGAACGACCGCCCGCGTCGAGGAACTCACCCGCATCCCGGCCGACGTACAGGACAGCCTCATCACCGTCCTGTCCGAGAAGACCCTGCCCGTACCGGAGCTCGGCGAGGAGGTGCAGGCCGTCCGCGGCTTCAACCTCATCGCCACCGCCAACGACCGCGACCGCGGGGTCAACGAGCTCTCCAGCGCGCTGCGCCGCCGCTTCAACACCGTCGTCCTCCCGCTGCCCGCCACCGCCGACGCCGAGGTCGACATCGTCGCCCGCCGCGTCGACCAGATGGGCCGCGCCCTGGACCTGCCCGCCGCGCCCGAGGGACTGGAGGAGATCCGCCGCGTCGTCACCGTCTTCCGGGAACTCCGCGAAGGCGTCACCGACGACGGACGCACCAAGGTCAAGACGCCCAGCGGCACCCTGTCCACCGCCGAGGCCATATCCGTCGTCACCGGCGGACTGGCCCTCGCCGCCCACTTCGGCGACGGCGTCCTGCGCCCCGGCGACGTGGCCGCCGGGATCCTCGGGGCCGTCGTCCGCGACCCGGCCGCCGACCGCGTCGTCTGGCAGGAGTACCTGGAAGCGGTCGTCCGCGAGCGGGACGGCTGGAAGGACTTCTACCGCGCCTGCCGCGAGGTGACGGCATGAGCCCGCCGGCCGCCGGACCGCTGCTGCTGGGCGTCCGCCACCACGGACCCGGCTCCGCACGCGCGGTCCGGGCCGCCCTGGACCGCGCGCGCCCGAAGGCCGTGCTGATCGAGGGCCCGCCCGAGGGGGACGCCCTGCTGCCCCTGGCCGCCGAGCCCGGGATGCGCCCGCCCGTCGCCCTCCTCGCGCACGCCGCGGACGACCCCGCCCGGGCCGCGTTCTGGCCGCTGGCCGCCTTCTCCCCGGAGTGGGCCGCCCTCCGCTGGGCCCAGGCCCGGGACGTGCCGGTGCGCTTCATCGACCTGCCCGCCGCCCATGCGCTGGCCGCGCGGGAGGAGGAGCCGGGCGCCACCGGGGAGCACGCCGCCGGCCCGGTCGCCGTCGATCCGCTCGCCGTGCTCGCCGAGACCGCCGGGTACGAGGACCCCGAGCACTGGTGGGAGGACGTCGTCGAACACCGGGGCACCGGGGAGGCGCGGGACCCGCTGGCCGTCTTCGAGGCCCTGGCGGAGGCCATGGGCGCCCTGCGCGAGACCTACGGCGACGGCGGCCGAGGCCGCGACCTCGTCCGCGAGGCGCACATGCGGCAGCGGATGCGGGCGGCCCGCAGGGAGTTCGGCGACGACTACGCCGTGGTGTGCGGGGCCTGGCACGTCCCGGCGCTGCGGGCCCGGTCCACGGTGGCGGCGGACCGGGCACTGCTCACCGGACTGCCCAAGGTCAAGGTGGAGACCACGTGGGTGCCGTGGAGCCACCGCAGGCTCGCCAGGGCCGGCGGATACGGCGCGGGCGTCGCCTCGCCCGGCTGGTACGCGCACCTGTTCGCGGCCCCCGACCGGCCCGTCGAGCGCTGGCTGACCAAGGTCGCCGGGCTGCTGCGCGAGGAGGACCGGCAGGTCTCCTCCGCCCACGTGATCGAGGCGGTCCGGCTGGCGGAAACCCTGGCCGCCGTGCGCGGCCGCCCGCTGCCCGGCCTCACGGAGACCCTGGAGGCGGTGCGGGCCGTGATGTGCGACGGCTCCGACGTACCGCTCGCGCTGGTCGAGGACCGGCTCGTCGTCGGCGACGTGCTCGGCGAGGTCCCGGACGCGGCGCCCGTCGTACCGCTCCAGCGGGACCTCACCCGCCGGCAGCGCACGCTGCGGCTCAAGCCCGAGGCGCAGCGGCGCGACCTGGAGCTGGACCTGCGCAAGGAGTCCGACGCGGCCAAGTCCCTGCTGCTGCACCGGCTGCGGCTGCTCGGTATCGACTGGGGGACCCCGACGGCCTCCCGGAGCGGTACGGGCACCTTCCGGGAGACCTGGCGGCTGTGCTGGGAGCCGGAGCTGTCGGTGCGGGTCGCCGAGGCCGGCATCTGGGGCACCACCGTGCCGGGGGCCGCCACCGCCAGGGCGGAGGCCGACGCGGCGGCCGCCCGGGAGCTGGGGGAGGTCACCGCGCTGGCCGAGCGGTGCCTGCTGGCCGGGCTGTCGCAGGCCCTGCCGGCCGTGCTGCGGGCGCTCGCCGACCGGGCGGCGCTGGACACGGACGTGGCCCGGCTGGCCGGGGCACTGCCCGCGCTGGCCCGCGCGCTGCGGTACGGGGACGTACGGGGCACGGACGCGGCCGCGCTCGGCACGGTCGCGGCCGGGCTCGCGGAGCGGATCTGCGTGGCCCTGCCGCCGGCCTGCGCGGCCGGGCTCGACGCCGACGGGGCGGCGGAGCTGCGGGGCCACCTCGACGGGGTGCACGGGGCGGTCGGCCTGCTGGCCGACGCGGACCCGGGGCTGAGGGAGCGCTGGTCGGCCGTGCTGCGGACGCTGGCCGGGCGGGAGACCGTACCGGGCGCGCTCCGCGGGCGGGCCGCGCGGCTGCTGCTGGACGACGGGCGGCTCCCGGCCGGTGAGACGGCCCGGCTGATGGGGCTCGCCCTGTCCCCGGCGGCGTCCCCGGCCGACGCGGCGGGCTGGATCGAGGGGTTCGCCGGGGGTGCCGGCGGCGGGACGCTGCTGGTCCACGACGAGCGGCTGCTGGGGTTGATCGACGCCTGGCTGGTGTCGGTGCCCGAGGGCGCCTTCATCGACGTACTGCCGCTGCTGCGGCGCACGTTCGGGGCGTACGAGCCGGGTGTGAGGCGGACCCTGGGCGAGCTGGCCCGCCGCGTCCCGGGCGCCCGCACGGCGTCCACCGCCGCCCCGGCCGGCTTCGCTCCGGACCTGGACCCGGTCCGCGCGGACGCGGTGGCGGACCTGGCCCGGCTGCTCCTGGGGGCGGCCGGGGCACACGCGGAACGAGAGGGGATCGGGAGATGACGGAGATCGGCACCGGAGCCGCCGGAGACGAGCGGCTGCGGCGGTGGCGGCTGGTGCTCGGCGGGGAGGACGACGGGACCGGCCTCGCCCTCGGCGGGCGGGACGCGGCGATGGACGGGGCGCTCGGGGCGCTCTACGGCGGCGGCCGCGCGCAGGGGCAGGGGCAGGGGCAGGGACAGGGGGAGCGGTCCGCCGGGCTCGGGGGCTCCGCCCCGCGCGTCGCGCGCTGGCTCGGGGACATCCGTACGTACTTCCCGAGCCCGGTGGTCCAGGTCATGCAGCGGGACGCCATCGAGCGGCTCGGCCTGTCCACGCTGCTGCTGGAGCCGGAGATGCTGGAGGCCGTCGAGCCGGACGTCCACCTCGTCGGCACCCTGCTGTCGCTGAACAAGGCCATGCCCGACACCACCAGGGAGACGGCGCGGGCCGTGGTCCGCAAGGTGGTCGAGCGGCTGGAGGAGCGGCTCGCGGCGCGCACCCGGGCCACCCTGACGGGCGCGCTGGACCGCTCCGCGCGGGTCAGCCGTCCCCGCCACCACGACATCGACTGGGGCCGGACCATCCGGGCGAACCTGAAGAACTACCTGCCGGAGCACCGGACCGTCGTCCCCGAGCGGCTCGTCGGCTACGGCCGGGCCTCGCGGGCGGTCAGGAAGGAGGTGGTCCTCTGCGTCGACCAGTCGGGCTCGATGGCGGCCTCGGTCGTCTACGCCTCCGTCTTCGGGGCCGTCCTCGCCTCCATGCGGTCCATCGCCACCCGCCTGGTCGTCTTCGACACGGCCGTGGTCGACCTGACGGACCAGCTCGACGATCCGGTGGACGTCCTGTTCGGCACCCAGCTGGGCGGCGGCACCGACATCAACCGCGCCCTCGCCTACTGCCAGTCCAAGATCACCCGACCGGCCGACACGGTCGTCGTCCTGATCAGCGATCTCTACGAGGGCGGGATCCGCGACGAGATGCTGGGGCGGGTGGCCGCGATGAAGGCGGCCGGGGTGGAGTTCGTGACCCTGCTGGCCCTGTCCGACGAGGGGGCTCCCGCCTACGACCGCGAGCACGCCGCGGCCCTGGCGGCACTGGGCGCGCCCGCCTTCGCCTGCACCCCCGGCCTGTTCCCGGAGGTGATGGCGGCCGCGCTGGAGAAGCGCCCCCTCCCGGTCACCTGAAGGTCACGCCCTCGGCGGATCGCACGAAGACGCAGTTCAACCGTGAGGCGATCTGTGACAGGTATCACCGCTCAGGTGTGATCCCTGATTTAGGGACCCACGTCCCACGGGGATAACCTGCGAGACGGACATGCCGCGTCCACGGTCACCGTGTGCGCCTTCCTAGTGACAGCGCCGTCACGTTGCCCTCCGCGGCACGCCCACGCAGATAGCAGACAACCGCGAATCACTGCGAATCTTTGAAGACAAGGGACGGACGCGCGTGGACCTGTTCGAGTACCAGGCGAGGGACCTCTTCGCCAAGCACGGTGTACCGGTGCTGGCCGGTGAAGTCATCGACACGCCTGAGGCGGCTCGCGAGGCCACCGAGAAGCTGGGCGGCAAGTCGGTCGTCAAGGCCCAGGTGAAGGTCGGCGGCCGTGGCAAGGCCGGTGGCGTGAAGCTCGCCGCCACCCCCGACGAGGCCGTCGCCCGCGCGACGGACATCCTCGGTATGGACATCAAGGGCCACACGGTCCACAAGGTGATGATCGCCGAGACCGCGCCGGAGATCCTGGAGGAGTACTACGTCTCCTACCTCCTGGACCGCACCAACCGCACCTTCCTGGCCATGGCCTCGGTCGCCGGCGGCATGGACATCGAGCAGGTCGCCGAGGAGACCCCGGAGAAGCTCGCCAAGGTCCCGGTGAACGCCAACGAGGGCGTGACCATCGAGAAGGCCCGCGAGATCGTCGAGCTGGCGAAGTTCCCGGCCGAGGTCGCCGAGAAGGTCGCCGAGGTCCTCGTGACCCTGTGGAAGACCTTCATCGCCGAGGACGCGCTCCTCGTCGAGGTCAACCCGCTCGCGAAGGTCGCCTCCGGTGACGTCATCGCGCTCGACGGCAAGGTCTCGCTCGACGAGAACGCCGAGTTCCGCCAGCCGTCCCACGAGGAGTTCGTGGACCACGCGGCCGCGAACCCGCTCGAGGCCGCCGCCAAGGAGAAGGGCCTCAACTACGTCAAGCTCGACGGCGAGGTCGGCATCATCGGCAACGGCGCGGGTCTCGTCATGAGCACCCTGGACGTCGTCGCGTACGCCGGTGAGAACCACGGTGGCGTCAAGCCCGCCAACTTCCTCGACATCGGCGGTGGCGCCTCCGCCGCCGTCATGGCCAACGGCCTCGAGATCATCCTCGGCGACCCGGACGTCAAGTCCGTGTTCGTCAACGTCTTCGGTGGCATCACCGCTTGTGACGAGGTCGCCAACGGCATCGTCCAGGCGCTGAAGCTGCTCGAGGACCGGGGCGAGGCGGTCACCAAGCCGCTGGTCGTCCGCCTCGACGGCAACAACGCCGAGCTGGGTCGCAAGATCCTCTCGGACGCCAACCACCCGCTGGTGCAGCGCGTGGACACCATGGACGGTGCGGCCGACAAGGCCGCCGAGCTCGCGGCTGCGAAGTAAGGGCAGAGGTCACAGACTCACATGGCTATCTTCCTCAACAAGGACAGCAAGGTCATCGTCCAGGGCATGACCGGTGCCACGGGCATGAAGCACACCAAGCTGATGCTGGCTGACGGCACCAACATCGTCGGTGGCGTGAACCCGCGCAAGGCCGGCACGACCGTCGACTTCGACGGCACCGAGGTCCCGGTCTTCGGCTCCGTCGCCGAGGCGATGGAGAAGACGGGCGCCAACGTCTCCGTCCTCTTCGTCCCGCCGGCCTTCGCCAAGGCCGCCGTCGTCGAGGCCATCGACGCCGAGATCCCGCTGGCCGTCGTCATCACCGAGGGCATCGCGGTGCACGACTCCGCCGCCTTCTGGGCGTACGCGACCGCCAAGGGCAACAAGACCCGCATCATCGGCCCGAACTGCCCGGGTCTGATCACCCCCGGCCAGTCCAACGCCGGCATCATCCCGGGCGACATCACCAAGCCCGGCAAGATCGGTCTCGTGTCCAAGTCCGGCACGCTGACCTACCAGATGATGTACGAGCTGCGCGACATCGGCTTCACCTCCGCCGTCGGCATCGGTGGCGACCCGGTCATCGGCACCACGCACATCGACGCCCTGGAGGCCTTCGAGGCCGACCCGGAGACCGAGCTCATCGTCATGATCGGCGAGATCGGCGGCGACGCCGAGGAGCGTGCGGCGGACTTCATCGCGAAGAACGTCACCAAGCCGGTCGTCGGTTACGTCGCGGGCTTCACCGCCCCCGAGGGCAAGACCATGGGCCACGCGGGCGCCATCGTCTCCGGCTCCTCCGGCACCGCGCAGGCCAAGAAGGAGGCCCTCGAGGCCGCCGGCGTCAAGGTCGGCAAGACGCCGACCGAGACGGCCAAGCTGGCGCGCGAGATCCTCGAAGGCGCCAAGTAGGCGTCGGCAGGACGGTCGTGAGGGCGTGGCCCGCACCCTTCGGGGTGCGGGCCACGCCCTTTTTTCATTCGAGCCGGGGGTGGAGCCGGTGGGGGCCGGCGGCCGGGTCGGCGCGGAGCTTGTCCTGGAGGTACCGGCTCGTCTCGGTGAGCCTCGGGGGGCCGCTCAGCGGCGGGACGCCGGAGACGCTGGCGCCGGGGGCGACGGGCGGCTCGTAGTGGTCCGGGGCGGTGACGGTGGTGTACCCCGTCGAGGCGGCGATGACCGCCGTCAGGACGAGCGCGGCCCGCGACAGCCGCCGGGCCCGGTGCTCGCTGACGGCGCGGACCGTGGCCGCGGGGCGCGGCTCCAGGGACACGGCGGGCCGTACCGCGCCGAGCCGCTCGCGCAGCATGGCCGACCGTCGCTCGGGCGTCGCCCCGGCCGGCAGGGGGATCCGGCGGGCCAGTTCGGCGTGCGCGCGCAGCAGGCGGTGCCCGGTGGCCGGGGTGCTGGCCTCGGTCTCGGCGGCGGTGTCGGGCAGGTCGAGGCCGACGCCGTCGTAGAGCAGCACCGTGCGGCGGTGTACCGGCGGCAGCGCGAGGAGGGCCTCCAGCAGGATCCGGTCGGCGGTGTCGGCCGGGGGCTTGTCGGGGCGGCGGTGGGCCCGGCGGAACCGGTGCCAGGGGGAGAGGGCGTACTCGTGGGCCGCCGAGCGCACCCAGCCGACGGGGTCCCGGTCGGTGGCCACCTCGGGCCAGCGGCCCCAGGCCTGACGGAACGCCACCTCGACGGCGTGCAGGGCGAGGGAGCGGCGGCCGGTGAGCAGGTAGGTCTGGCGGACGAGCGCGGCCGCGGCGTGGTCGTAGAGGGCGTCGAAGGCCTCGACGGCGTCCCGCGGGGGTCTCGGGCGGGGCCCGTACGGCGGGCCCGGCGGGGCGGGGTCCTGCTCCGGGGCGGGACCGATCTGCGGAAACGGTTCCTCAGGGGTGTGGGCCGGTGCGGGGTCCTGGCGGGCGGGCCCGGTGGCGGCGGGGGCGGCCGGGGCGCCAGGGTGCGTGGGCGCGCCGGGGGCCGGGGCCGGCTGGGCGTCGGCCGGGTCCTGGGGGGCGGGCCCGGTGGCGGCGGGGGCGGCCGGGTGCGGGCGGGGCCCGGCCGGGGCGGTGGTGCCGCGGGGGTCCGTGGGCGCGCCGGGGGGCGGGGCCGGCTCCGTCGGGGAGGCGGGCCCGGTGGTGCGGGGCGCGGCCGGGGCGGGTGGGGTCGGGGCGGCGGGGCCCGCGGGGGCGCCGGGAGTGGCAGGGGCTCCGGCGTCCGCGGGAGTGGCCGGGGTGCTGGGGCCCGCGGGGGTGCCGGGGGTGGCTGCTGCCGGGGCTTCGGCGTCGCTGCCGGGGGCCCGGTGGGGGTCGCCGTGGGCGGCGGCGTCCGTGACGGGCCGCCCGGGCATCCGGGCCGCGGCGGTGCCGTCGCCGCCGCCCGCCGGTCCGCCCGGGGCCGGACCGGCGGCGGTCTCGGCGGGGGCGCCCTGCGGGGCCGGGTCGCCCGGGGCGGCCTCGCGCGGGGCCGGGCGGTCGCGGTGCGGCGCCGGCTTCGCGGAGCGCTTGCCGGCGGTCCGGGGCCGGTGGGTGGGCGGGCCCGCGGCCACGGGCCGTACCGGCGCCTTGGACCCGGCGGCCGCGAGCCGGTCCAGGAGCCCCGCGTACGCCTCGCGCGTGCGCCCGCGGGGCTCGGTGCGGCCGCACTCCCAGGAGCGGACGGTGGTCGCGGTCACGCCGACCTCCGCCGCGACCTCCTCGTACGTCAGCCCGCCCGACTCGCGCAGCCACCGGCGCTCCTTGGGGGACGGGAGGCCCAGCTCCGAACCGGAGGACGCTTCGACGTCTTGTGTCATGCCACTCTCCCCGCGACACGGCTGCTCTGGGCAATAAAGTACATAAACGTATCTTGGACGACACAACGGACAATCGGTCGTTACCAGGGCATAGCGCGTGTCGAGGGCACCATGGCCACGTGACCCAAGTGACCGAACGCGGGACGCCGTTGCAGGAGGCCCCACGGCACGCGGCCGCGCGGCGCCGTTCACCGGCGGCCGCCGCCTGTGTGCTGGGCGGCGCCGTGGCCGCCGGACTGGGGCTCGGCTTCCTCGCCGTGCTCGTGATCGTGCTGTGGATCAGTTCCCCCTACCCGGACAGCGGACCCGGCGGCGCGCTGCACCTCGCCGCCGGGCTGTGGCTGATGGCCCACGGCACCGAACTCGTCCGCTACGAGACCCTCTCCGGGGTGCCCGCACCCGTCGGCCTGGTCCCGCTGCTGCTCGTGGCGCTGCCCGTGCTGCTCATGCGGCGCGCGGCCCGGCTGGGCAGTGCCTCGGGGGACGCCGCCGGGGCCGAGGGGGACGAGGTGCTGCCGGCCGCCGCCGTGTTCTCCGCCGTGACCTGCGGCTACCTGACGGTCGGTGCGTTCGCCACCGTGTACGCGGCGGGCGGGCCGATGCCGGCGGACCCGCTCAGTGCCGCCTGGCACGTGCCGCTGGTGGCCGTGCTCGCCGCCGCCGGCGGGGTGTGGGCGGCCAAGGGCAAGCCGTCGGGGCCGCTGCCGGAGTGGGTGCCGGGGAGCGTACGCCGGGCCGTGGCACGCCCCCGTTACGCGCTGGCGCTGCGCTCCGGCGCGGCCGGGGTGCTCGTCCTGCTGGGCGGCGGGGCCCTGCTCGTCGGGATCTCGCTGGCCTGGCACGGGCCGGAGGTGCAGAACTCGTTCCTGGCGCTGACCGGGGTGTGGTCGGGGCGGTTCGCGGTGCTGCTCGTCGCGGTGGCGCTGATCCCGAACGCGATGGTGTGGGGCGCGGCGTACGGGCTCGGCCCCGGGTTCGCGCTCGGCGCCGGGGTGGTGGCGACCCCGCTCGGGCTGGACCGGGCCGCGGCGCTGCCGAGGTTCCCGCTGCTGGCGGCGCTGCCGGCGCCGGGGCCGGGGAGCCCGCTGACGTGGGCGGCGCTGGGGCTGCCGGTGGCGGCGGGGCTGACGGTGGGGTGGTTCGCGGTGCGGCGGGCGCGGGAGGTCTCGTACGGGGAGACCGCGCTGACGGCGGCGCTGGGCGCGCTGGTGTGCGGGCTGGCGATGGCCGGTCTCGCGGCCGCTTCGGCGGGGCCGCTGGGGTCGCGGATGCTGGCGGGCGTCGGGCCGGTGTGGTGGGCGGTGGGCGGCGCGGCGGCGGTGTGGACGCTGGTGCTGGCGGTGCCGTTGGCGGTGGGGGTGCAGGCGTGGCGGACCCGGCCGGTCCGCTCCGCGGAGGGGGACGCGTGGCACGACCCGGGGGTGCGGGAGCTTCGGTGGGAGGCGTTGCGGAGGGCGGCGGACCCGCTGGTCGCTCCCGCGGCGGTGTCTCCGCCGGTGGCTCCGCCGGTGGTGGTGGCTCCGGTGGAGCCGATCCCGCAGCCGGTGCCGGATCCGGTGCCGGAGCCGATCCCGCAGCGGGTGCCGGATCCGGTGCCGGTGGCGGAGCCCGTGCTGCCCGTGGCGGTGACGGGAGCGCGGGTGCTCGCGCGGCGCCGGCCGGAGTCCTGAAGGAGCCGCTGCGCGGGCCGGATCCCCTACCCGCCCTTCGCCCGTTCCCTGGGGCTCCGCCCCAGCCCCCGCGCCTCAAACGCCGGCGGGGCTGAAAGGACCCGGGGCTCCGCCCCCGGACCCCGCGCCTCAAACGCCGGCGGGGCTGGAAATTCGCTGCGCGAATTCCAGCCCGCGCGGCGTTTGAGCGCACCGGGCGCGCAGCGCCCGGTATCGGGGTCCGGGGCGGAGCCCCGGGGCCTTTGAGCCGCGCCCGGCGGCTGAGGGCGAGAACGGGTGAAGGGTGGGTAGGGGACGGCCCCGCGCAGCGGAGGGGTCTGCGCCCCCCGAGGGGTCAGCGTTGGACTCGGAGGATCTTGCCCAGGGTGTTGTCCGGGAGGAGGGTGTTGCACTTCAGTTCCGCCGTGCGGGTCAGCGCGTCGTCGCGGCAGACGTAGAAGTCCTTGTACGCCAGCTGCAGCGCGTACGACCCCGCCGCCAGCAGCAGCGCCAGCGTCGCCGTGACCAGCCCGCTCACCGCCGCCGCGCGCTGCGGCCGGGCCGCCGGGCCGAGGGCGGACAGGCCGCCGGGGTCCGCGTCGGTCGCCGGGCGGCCGCGGAGGGCGCTGATGCCCCAGTACAGGGCCAGCGCGCCCAGCAGCAGCCCGACCGACGGGATGCCGAAGATGCCGAAGAAGAAGCCCCACATGCCCGCCAGGAGCGCGTAGCGGGCGCGCCGCTGGACCGGGTCCATGGGGTCCCACCTGGCCGGACCGCCGCCCTCGCCGGGATCGCCCGGGCCGCCGCCCGAACCGCCGCCGTCCTGCGGCCGCTGCGGCTGCCGGGGCTCCCACGGCTGGTCGGGCCGGCCCTCCGGGGGCGCCGCGAAGGGGTTGTCGTCGGTCGAGGGGTCGGGCTGGCGGCGGTCCGGCATCGAGAGTGTGACTTCCCCTGAGTCGTGCGCGGGCGCGCCCCGCGTACGAGGGCGCGTTCCGCGGCGTTCGCGGCTTGTACGCCAGACGCTACCGCCCGGCCGTCCCCCCGTCCCTCGGGGGCGGTCCGGTGTGCCGGTATCGTTGCAGGCGGTCGGTGGCTTCGTATGGTTCCCCGTATATCGGTACCCCGAAGTTTCGTATGACCGCACAAGACGAATGTCGCAAATCCTGTGAGAAAGGGCCTCACATGGCCGCCTCCCGCCTGGTCGTGCTGGTTTCCGGCTCCGGCACCAACCTCCAGGCCCTGCTCGACGCCATCGAGGCCCACCCCGGCGGAGCCGAGGGTTTCGGGGCCGAAGTCGTCGCCGTCGGCGCCGACCGCGACGGCATCGCCGGTCTGGAGCGGGCCGAGAAGGCGGGGATCCCCACCTTCGTGTGTCCGGTGAAGGCCTACGCCAGCCGCGAGGAGTGGGACGCGGCGCTCACCGAGGCGACCGACGCCCACGCGCCGGACCTGGTCGTCTCCGCCGGCTTCATGAAGATCGTCGGGAAGAGCTTCATCGACCGCTTCGGCGGCCGGTTCGTCAACACCCACCCCGCCCTCCTCCCGGCCTTCCCCGGAGCGCACGGGGTGCGCGACGCCCTCGCGTACGGGGCGAAGGTCACCGGCTGCACGGTCCACTTCGTGGACAGCGGCGTGGACACCGGTCCGATCATCGCCCAGGGTGTCGTGGAGATCCGGGACGGGGAGGACGAAGCCGCGCTCCATGAGCGCATCAAGGAAGTCGAGCGCCAGCTGCTCGTCGACGTCGTGGGGCGCCTGGCCCGGCACGGCTACCGCATTGAGGGACGAAAGGTAACAATCCAGTGACCGCCAACGAAACGACGACGGCTACGACCCAGCGGCCGATCCGCCGCGCGCTCGTGAGTGTCTACGACAAGACGGGACTGGAAGAGCTGGCCCGCGGCCTGCACGAGGCGGGCGTCGCGCTCGTCTCCACGGGCTCCACCGCGTCGAAGATCGCCGCCGCCGGGGTCCCCGTCACCAAGGTCGAGGAGCTCACCGGCTTCCCCGAGTGCCTCGACGGCCGCGTCAAGACCCTCCACCCCCGCGTGCACGCCGGCATCCTCGCCGACCTGCGCCTGGAGGACCACCGCAACCAGCTCGCCGAGCTGGGCGTGGAGCCCTTCGACCTGGTGATCGTGAACCTGTACCCCTTCCGGGAGACCGTCGCCTCGGGCGCCACCCCGGACGAGTGCGTCGAGCAGATCGACATCGGCGGCCCTTCGATGGTCCGCGCCGCCGCCAAGAACCACCCCTCGGTCGCGGTCGTCACCAGCCCCGCCCGCTACGCCGACGTCCTCGCGGCCGCCCAGGGCGGCGGCTTCGACCTGGCCGCCCGCAAGCGGCTCGCGGCCGAGGCCTTCCAGCACACCGCCGCCTACGACGTGGCCGTGGCCTCCTGGTTCGCCGACGACTACGCCGCCGCTGACGACTCCGGCTTCCCCGACTTCCTCGGCGCGACGTACGCGCGGGGCAACGTGCTGCGCTACGGCGAGAACCCGCACCAGGGCGCCGCGCTCTACGTCGACGGCACCGGCGGCCTGGCCGAGGCGGAGCAGCTGCACGGCAAGGAGATGTCGTACAACAACTACACGGACACCGACGCCGCGCGCCGGGCCGCGTACGACCACGCCGACCCCTGCGTCGCGATCATCAAGCACGCCAACCCGTGCGGCATCGCGACCGGTGCGGACGTCGCCGAGGCGCACCGCAAGGCGCACGCCTGCGACCCGCTCTCCGCGTTCGGCGGCGTCATCGCCGTCAACCGCCCGGTGACGGTGGAGCTGGCCGAGCAGGTCGCGGAGATCTTCACCGAGGTCATCGTGGCCCCGGCGTACGAGGACGGCGCCGTCGAGGTGCTGGCCCGCAAGAAGAACATCCGCGTGCTGCGCGCCGAGGGCGCCCCGGCCAACCCGGTCGAGGTCAAGCCGATCGACGGCGGTGCGCTGCTCCAGGTCACCGACCGCCTCCAGGCCGAGGGCGACGACCCGGCGAACTGGACGCTGGCCACCGGCGAGGCGCTGTCCGCCGGGGAGCTGGCCGAGCTCGCCTTCGCGTGGAAGGCCTGCCGGGCCGTCAAGTCCAACGCGATCCTGCTCGCGAAGGACGGCGCCTCGGTCGGCGTCGGCATGGGCCAGGTCAACCGCGTCGACTCGGCGAAGCTCGCCGTGGAGCGGGCGGGCGCCGAGCGCGCGCAGGGCTCGTACGCGGCCTCCGACGCCTTCTTCCCCTTCCCCGACGGTCTGGAGATCCTGACCGCCGCCGGTGTCAAGGCCGTCGTCCAGCCGGGTGGTTCGGTCCGCGACGAGCAGGTCGTCGAGGCCGCGAAGAAGGCCGGCGTGACGATGTACTTCACCGGTACCCGCCACTTCTTCCACTGAGCGGCCCGGTAGCGCAGCAACGGCGAAGGCCGCGTCCCGCACTGCGGGACGCGGCCTTCGCCGTGAGCGGTGTGTACTGCCCGTACTGCCTGCTGCTTACTTCTTGACGACGATCGTGCCGGCGGCACGGTCGTGCCAGCCCTGGAGCTTGCCCGAGTTGTCGAAGAAGGGGGAGAGGTAGACCAGGACCTGGCCGATGCCGCAGAGGACCGAGCCGACCATCGGGATGATCCAGCGGATGAAGCCGCCGCCGATGCCGGGGACCTGGCCCGTGTTCTCCTTGACGACCTTCAGGCCGAGGGCCATCTTGCCGACGGTGGCGCCGACGAAGGCGATCATCAGCCATTCGTAGAGCAGGGTGGCGAGACCGAGGATCAGCAGACCGCCGAAGAAGGCGGCGAAGATGCCGCCCGCGGCCTCGCCGGCCTGCGCCGACGCCTCGTTGAGGCAGGTGCTGTACTCGGGGGACAGCGGGTCGATGCCCGAGCAGTCCTTGATGTCGCTGGCCGCACCGAAGGCGCCGGCGAACACGACGGAGCTCAGGATGAAGTACAGGACACCGATGATCAGGCCGTCGATCAGGCGGGCGCCGAAGCGGCGGCCCATCGTGGCGACCTGGACGGTGCCGAGGCCCGCGACGTTGATGTAGCCGTTGTTGGCCTGGAGGGTACCCGGCGCCTGGGGCGGGACACCGTAGGGCTGCTGGCCCTGCTGCGGGTAGCCGTAGCCGGGCTGGCCCTGCGGCGGGACGCCCTGGGGGGCCTGCTGCGGGTAGCCGTAGCCGGGCTGGCCCTGCGGCGGCTGCTGAGGCTGCTGCCCGTAGGGGTTGTTCGGGTCGCCGAAGCTCATCTGGGTCTTTCCTCCGTGAAGTGCGGGGACGCACGGCACGCTGGAGGACACTTGCTTCTGCGGTACGCCCCCCGGCACTGCCCGCGGCACTCTTTCCGATCGTCTTGCTGCCCGTCATCGTGGTGGGCCCGCACCTGGCTTGTCCAGCCGGTTGCCGGGGCGCGCCAGACTTGTTGTGCAAGTGCAATCAAGAGCGCGATCCGGCCGACGTCCGAGTGGAAGCCGGGCCGCCCCATCCGGGAGGATGCCCCCATGACCGCCCAGATTCTCGATGGCAAGGCCACCGCGGCCGCGATCAAATCCGAACTGAAGGCCCGTGTGGCGCAGCTGAAGGCACGGGGCGTCACCCCCGGCCTCGGCACCCTCCTGGTCGGTGACGACCCGGGCAGCCGCTGGTACGTCAACGGCAAGCACAAGGACTGCGCCGAGGTCGGCATCGCCTCCATCCAGCGCGAACTGCCCGCGACGGCCTCCCAGGAGGACATCGAGGCGGTCGTGCGCGAGCTGAACGACGATCCGGCCTGCACGGGCTACATCGTCCAACTCCCGCTCCCGAAGGGGATCGACACCAACCGCGTGCTGGAGCTGATGGATCCGGCCAAGGACGCCGACGGGCTGCACCCGATGTCGCTGGGCCGGCTGGTCCTGAACGAGCGGGGCCCGCTGCCCTGTACCCCGTACGGGATCGTCGAGCTGCTGCGCCACCACGGGGTCGAGATCAACGGCGCGCACGTCGTGGTACTCGGACGGGGCATCACCGTCGGCCGCTCCATCGGGCTGCTGCTGACCCGCAAGTCCGAGAACGCCACCGTGACGCTGTGCCACACCGGTACGCGCGACCTGGCGGGGCTGCTGCGCCAGGCGGACATCGTCGTCGCGGCGGCGGGCGTTCCGCACCTGGTGAAGCCGGAGGACGTGAAGCCGGGCGCGGCGGTGCTCGACGTCGGCGTCAGCCGCGACGAGAACGGCAAGATCGTCGGGGACGTCCACCCGGGCGTCGCCGAGGTGGCGGGCTGGCTCTCCCCGAACCCGGGCGGTGTCGGCCCGATGACGCGGGCGCAGCTGCTGGTGAACGTCGTCGAGGCGGCGGAGCGGACCACCAGTGCGGGCTGAGCACGACGCGAGCGGTACGGGCGGGGTGCCCGGCGGGGCGCCCCGCCCGGAGAACGGGACGCGGGCGGCCGCAGACCCGGGTCCCGGCAAGGCGCCGGGTCCCGGCAAGGCGCCCGGTCCCGGCGAGGCGTCCGGTCCCGGGCAGCCGGCCGCGCGGTCGCGGCGGTTCCCCACCGTCACCCAGGACACGGCCCGCCCCGAGGGCGGCGGCCGCGCGATCCCGGGAGCGGTGTCCACGCCGGCCCGTCAGTGGCCGATGCTCAGCGTCCTCGCCGCCACCGCGGTGGGGCTGCTGACCACGGCGGTGGGACAGGCACGGGTCGGCTGCCTGGTGATCGGCGTCGCGCTGATCGCGGCGGCGGTGATGCGGCGCGTCCTGCCCTCGGTGGGCATGCTCGCGGTGCGTTCCCGCTTCACGGACATGATCACGTACGGGGTCCTCGGCGTGGCCATCACGCTGCTCGCGCTGGTCATGGAACCCGGGCCGTGGCTGCACCTCCCCTTCCTGGAGAGCGCGGTCCGCTTCACCGTCCGCTGACGACCTCCCTCAGGGCGCCCAGGGCCGCGGCCACCGCCGGGCGGCTCTCCGTGCCGGCCCGGACCAGCGCCTGGAGGGTCCGCCCCCGGCCCGGCAGCTCCACCACCGCCGTGCCGGGCGGCGGCGCGTCGCACAGCAGCTTCGGCAGCACCGACGCGGCCCGCCCGGCGGCGACCAGCCACAGCCCGGCCCGCAGGTCGGAGCACTCGTGCGCGATGCGCGGGGTGAACCCGGCGTTGCGGCAGGTGTGCACGAGCATCTCCCGGCAGCTGCTCGGGGCGGGCGCCGAGACCCAGTCGGCGTCGCGCAGCGCCGCCGGCCCCTCCCGTTCGTAGGCCGGCAGCAGCGCCTCGGGCAGCGCCAGGCACAGCGGGTCGTCGAACAGCGGGACGGCGGTGGTCCCGCTCGCGGGCGCGGCGCCGAGCAGCGGGTACGCGTACGTCACCGCCAGGTCCAGGCGGCGCCCGCGCAGCCGCGGCACGGCCTCCTCGGGGTCGGCCTGGACCACGCGCGGCCGCAGCCCGGGATGGCGCCGGGCCAGCAGGGCGACGAGCGGCGCGGCCACCGTCGCCAGGGCGCTCGGGGCGCAGCCCACGTACAGCTCGCCGGCCGGGCCGGCGTCCAGGGCCCGAACCGCCCCCTCGGCCCGTTCCAGCGCGGCCAGCACCGGTGCGCAGGCGGCCGCCAGGGCCGCGCCGGCCGGGGTGAGCCGCAGGCCGCGCCCCTCCCGTTCGACGAGGACGGCCCCGGCCTCGGCTTCCAGGGCGCGCAGTTGCTGGGAGACCGCGGAGGGGGTCACCCGGTGCAGCTCGGCGACCACGGTGACCTTCCCGTGCTCGGCGAGGTCCCGCAGGATGACCATCCGCTTCACGTCAAGCATGAGTTCAGCTTAACCAAGGGTGTAGACGAAGTAGCTGGACTTCACGATGGGAGGGGGCGGATGCTCGTCGTATGAACGCTCCCCTCAAGGTGCTCCTGGTCGGAGCCAACGGAACCCTCGGCAGCGCGGTCCGCACGGCCCTGCGCGAGCGCGGCCACGACGTGGTCACCGCCTCCCGCAAGGACGCCGACGTGTACGTCGACATCACCGACCCCGAGTCCGTCCGGGCGATGTACGACGCGGTCGGCCCCGTCGACGCGGTGGCGAGCGCCGCCGGCAGCGTCCCGTGGCGCCCCCTGTCCGAGCTGAGCACCGCCGACGTCCGCGAGGGCCTGGAGGGCAAGGCCGTCAGCCAGGTCGAGCTGGTCCGCCAGGGCGCACCCCGGCTCCCCGCGCACGCCTCCTTCACCCTGGTCACCGGGATCCTCGCGCGCGAACCGCTGCTCACCGGCTCGGTCGCCTCCCTCGTCAACGGCGCCGTCGAGGCCTTCGTACGGGCCGCCGCCATCGAACTCCCGGGCCGCCAGCGGATCAACGCCGTCAGCCCGACCGTCTTCACCGAGTCCCTCGACGCGTACGGGGACGCCTTCGCCGGCTTCGACCCGGTACCGGTCGCCCGTGCCGCGAACGCCTACGTCAAGTCCGTCGAAGGACACCGGACCGGCGAGGTCTTCCGCGTGGAGTGACGGCCGGGAACGGGGGCGTACACCCGTCCGGACCTTCGAAACCACCGCCCCCGGGCGCCCGTGTGCCGTGGACCACAGGGTCCGGGGGATTGGGGGCCCCGCGGGTCGGATAGCCTGACCGCGGATGTCTCTTCACGTCAAGATTCGTAAGGACAGGGAAGCGGCGTCCTCCCCAGCCATTGGGGTCCAGCACATGGGGCGGGGACGCCCCACCGCCAGCTGTCTAACGGAGAAGGCCATGACCCGCACTCCCGTGAATGTCACTGTCACCGGCGCCGCCGGCCAGATCGGCTACGCGCTGCTCTTCCGCATCGCGTCCGGCCACCTGCTCGGCGCGGACGTGCCGGTCAAGCTCCGCCTCCTGGAGATCCCCCAGGGCATGAAGGCCGCCCAGGGCACCGCCATGGAGCTCGACGACTGCGCCTTCCCGCTGCTCAAGGGCATCGACATCTTCGACGACCCGAACCAGGGCTTCGACGGCGCCAACGTCGCGCTGCTCGTGGGCGCCCGCCCCCGCACCGCCGGCATGGAGCGCGGTGACCTGCTCTCCGCCAACGGCGGCATCTTCAAGCCGCAGGGCGCCGCGATCAACGCGCACGCCGCGGACGACATCAAGGTCCTCGTCGTGGGCAACCCGGCCAACACCAACGCGCTCATCGCGCAGGCCGCCGCCCCGGACGTACCGGCCGAGCGCTTCACCGCGATGACCCGCCTGGACCACAACCGCGCGATCACGCAGCTGGCCCAGAAGACCGGCTCGGACGTCACCGACATCAAGCGCCTCACCATCTGGGGCAACCACTCGGCGACCCAGTACCCGGACATCTTCCACGCGGAGATCGCCGGCAAGAACGCCGCCGAGGTCGTGAACGACCAGGAGTGGCTGGCCGACACCTTCATCCCGACCGTCGCCAAGCGCGGCGCCGCGATCATCGAGGCCCGTGGCGCCTCCTCGGCCGCCTCGGCCGCCAACGCCGCCATCGACCACGTGCACACCTGGGTCAACGGCACCGCCGCGGGCGACTGGACCTCGATGGGCATCCCGTCGGACGGCTCCTACGGCGTCCCGGAGGGCATCATCTCCTCCTTCCCCGTCACCACCAAGGACGGCAAGTACGAGATCGTCCAGGGCCTGGACATCAACGAGTTCTCCCGCAAGCGCATCGACGCGTCCGTGGCGGAGCTCGTCGAGGAGCGCGACGCGGTCCGCGCCCTCGGTCTGATCTGATCCACCCGTCCTGATCAGGCCCTCCGTTCCTCCGAAGGCCTGACCGGTACGAATTCCGGAGCGCCCCGTCCAAACCCGGCCGGGGCGCTTTGGCGTGAAAGAAGCTGTCCAAGCATGTAGGTGGAAAATAAGGTCGCCCGGTGACCGACCACCTGATTCCCCCTCAGTCCGGCGGCGGTGACCGTGGAGCGGACCCGCACGGCGGCCGCCCGCCGGTACACCCCTCCGTCAGCGAGGCCGGCCGCCTCCTGTGCGCGGGAACCTACCTCGACGCCGTGTACCGCGATCGGGTGATCGACGAACTGTTCGTCCACGAGGAGCGCATCGCCGCCCCCTCCTACGGCTTCGACGCCGCCCGCGTCCTCGCCCACGCGCTGCGCGCCCGCCGCATCGAGCTCGGCTGGGCCGCCGGGGTCATCGGCGCCTGGTTCGCGGGGTCGCTGCTGACCGGCTGGCAGCTCACCCTGATGCTCGTCCCCTTCCTCCAGCTGAGCCTCGCCGACTGGCTGGGCTCCCGCCGCAACCGCGTCGTGCGCGCCCTGGGCCTGGTCCTGCGCGTCTACGCCTGGGTGTGGCTGCTCTTCATCGTCCTGGCGGTCTGGACGGCCCTGACCGGCAGCTTCACCGCCATCGCCGCGCTCCTCGACGTCTTCTCCTTCTTCTCCGACGACGCCGCCTACGCCGCCGCCGACCTGGCGCGGCCCGGCACCGGCGGCTCCCTGAGCGCGTGGCTGATGCCCCTCGTCTTCGCGGCCCTCGTCACCGTCGTCGGCCTCCAGCGCGGCCACGCCGCCCGGATCGTCCTGCGGGAACTCTCCCCGTCCCGGTACGCCGACCTCGCGGGCGACCCCGCCGAGGCCTCGCAGAGCCCCCGCTTCGCCCGGGTCCGCGCCCGGATCCGGCGCGAACAGCACGCCCCGCTGGTCATGTACGACATCAACGCCCCCTTCACCGGCGCCGGGGAGGCCTTCCGGCCCTGGCAGCTCTCCGTGGAACTGCGCCCCCGCGAAGACCTCGGCCCCGGCCGCAAGCCGCAGCCCGTCACCAACGCGCACATCGTCGGCCGGATCACCCCCCTGCTCCAGGCCCTGCGCGTGCCCTCCCCGCACGGCTCGCGGGAGGCCCAGGAAGCGGTACTGGACCGGCTGCGCGAGCTGGCCGTCGACGAGTGCGTCTTCCTGCCGGCCGTCGGCCTCCCGCACCGCGACGCGGCCCCGCTCTCCCCCGAGCAGTTCGCCGAGCACCGCTTGGGAGCCATGGAGGAGGGCGGCGAGCGGCGCCGGCACTTCCTGCGCGTCCGGGTCGGCGGCTGGGACGAGAACCTCGTGGTCACCGTCTTCGTACGGGTCCACACCCAGGGCGGCATGCTGATGCTGGAAGTGGCCCCGCACGTGCTGCTCCCGGTACGCACCGGGTTCCAGAACGCCGACGCGGCCGCCCAGCGGCTGCTGAACAACAACTGGCTCGGCAAGGCCTCCGACGCGCTCACCGCCACCCCCCGCTCGTTCGCCGCGTCCGTCGCCACCCTGGGCCGCGGATACCTCAGCTGGAGCCGGATCGCCACCGGCGGCCACGGCGGCGCCCGCCCCGAGGGGCCGCGGCTGTCGGTGCGGGAGATCGCCGCGATGGACGACGGCTCCCTCTTCCACCTCATGGACCTCGACCGGTACCTGAAAACGATTCAGGACCGGGTGGTCGGCGGGGTTACCGTCGCCCTGCACGAAGCGGGCTGGCACACCGAGGAGTTCGCGCGGCGGGCGGTCACCGTCGCCGAAGGCGGGGTCTACATCCAGTCGATGAACAACAGCGCGGCCAGCTTCGGCGGCGGCGACAACACCAACACCATCGGTACGAGCGGCAAGGGGAGCAGCGGTGGGAAGTAGCGACGACGCGCACGGGATCCGGATCGGCGACGTCCACGGCAGCGCCTTCAGCATCGGCGGCGGCAACAACACCAACACCGTCCACCACCACGTCGGCGGTGCGCAGGACCGGGCGCCCGGCGCCGAGGAACTGCTGGAGGGCGTACGCGAACTGCGCGCAGCCCTCGTACGGCTGCCCCGCAGCGCCGAGCGCGCCCAGCTCGACGCCGAACTCGACGAGGCGGCCGGTGAGCTGGAGGGGGCCGAGGAGATCCGGCCCGGCCTGCCCGCGCGGCTGCGCGGGGCACTGGAGCGGTGGGCGCCGCTGGTGGAGACGCTGAGCGCGGCCACCGCGCTGGGCGGGCTGCTCGCCTCGCTGGGAGGCTGACCGGTGTCCTCGTCCGACGGCGCCCGCTGGGACCCGCAGTCGCAGCGGTGGGAGTGGGGGCCGGCTCCGGCGCGGGGGGCGGGGCAGCCGGCCCCGCCGCCCGGGGCGCCCCCGGGCTCGCCGCAGCCGGCCTCCCCGCCCCCGGCCTCCCCGCAGCAGCCGCCGGGCGGGCCGACCGCGCTGCCCGCGACGCCCCCGCCGACCGCCCCCGGGTACCACGAGGCGTGGCCCCCGGTGCCGACCGCGCCCCTGCCCCCGCCGCCACCCCCGCCGGGCGGCGGGCAGCAGTGGCGCACCCCGGTGCTGGTCGGGCTGGCGGCGGCCGTCGTGGGCGGCGCCGCCGTCGCGGCGTGGATGCTGCTGGGCCCCGAGGACGGCGCGGGCGGGGACGCGCGGCCGCCCGCGTCCCCGTCGGGGCAGTGGACGGCCCCGGAGCCCGGCCCCTCCTCGCCCGGGCCGACGAGCCCGTCACCGACGACGCCGAGCCCGTCGCCGAGCACCGGCGGCGACCACACCGTGGTGCACAACGACAACGGCTTCTCGGTCGCGGTCCCCAAGGGCTGGGAACCCAGCACCGACGAGACGGGCAGCGGCTCCTTCTACCGCCGGCCCGGGGACCGCAGCGCCCTGCTCCAGGTCTTCCGGATCACGGAGAGCAGCGCCATGGGCTCGTGCACGCTGCTCCAGATCTCCTCGGACCAGCTGAAGGCCAACCCCGGCTACCGGCAGGTGTCCATCGAGCCGACCGCGGGGACCGGCTGCGAGCTGGTCTACGAGTACGACAGCTCGGAGTCCAACGGCCGCCGCCGGGGCATGGAGCGGATCGTCACCACCCCGGGCGGCGGGCGCTGGGCGCTGCTGGCGGCCGGACCGGCCGCCGACGCCGCGACGACGCGCGCGAACCTGACGGCGGCCCTGGAGTCCTTCCGCCCGGACTGATCGGGATCAGGCCTTCTTGGCCGCCGGCGGGGTGTAGTGGCCCGGGACCATGCGGGTGGTGACGCCGATCCGGTTCCAGACGTTGATCGTCGCGATGACGGCGATCAGCTGGGCCAGCTCGGCCTCCTCGAAGTGCTTCGCGGCCCGCGCGTACACCTCGTCCGGCACGAAGCCGTCCGTCAGGACGGTGACGGCCTCGGTCAGCTCGATCGCGGCGAGCTCCTTCTCGGTGTAGAAGTGCCGCGACTCCTCCCAGGCGGCGAGCAGCATGACGCGCTCGACGCTCTCGCCGGCGGCGAGCGCGTCCTTGCTGTGCATGTCCAGGCAGAAGGCGCAGTGGTTGATCTGCGAGGCGCGGAGCTTGACGAGCTCGACGAGGCGCGGGTCCAGGCCCTTCTTCGCCGCGATCTCCAGGCCGATGACGGCCTTGTAGACCTCGGGGGCGACCTTCGCGTACTGCATGCGCGGGGCGTGTTCGGCGGCGAGCTCGGCGGTGTGGGCGTGGGTGCTGGTCTGGGTGCTCATGTGCCCAACGTAGGGGCGGGGCGGCCCGCGTATATGGTCCATTCTCATGACCGGTTCATGGGCCACTTTCGGAGCCGACCTGCACGTGGACCTCGCCTCGGCGGCCGGCGGCCGGGGCCTGCGGGCCGCGCTGACGGAAGCGCTGCGGGAGGCCGCCCGCAGCGGGCGGCTCGCGCCCGGCACCCGGCTGCCGTCCTCCCGTTCCTTCGCCGCCGACCTGGGGATCGCCCGCAACACCGTCGCGGAGGCGTACGCGGAGCTCGTCGCCGAGGGCTGGCTGACGGCCCGCCAGGGCTCCGGCACCCGGGTCGCGGAGCGGGCCGCGGTGCGCCGGCCCGCCGACGGGCGGCAGGCCGTACGCCGCCCCGCGCGGCGGGGGCCCGCGTACAGCCTGGTCCCCGGCACCCCGGACCTGGGCGCCTTCCCGCGCGCGGCCTGGCTGGCGGCCGCGCGGCGGGCCCTGACCGCCGCCCCGAACGAGGCCTTCGGGTACGCGGCGGACGTGCGCGGCCGGCCGGAGCTGCGGGAGGCGCTCGCCGGGTACCTGGCGCGGGCCCGGGGGGTGTACGCGGACCCGGACCGGATCGTGCTGTGCGCCGGCTTCGCGCACGCGCTGCAACTCCTGGGCCGGGCGCTGCGCGGGCGGCGGGTGCGGGAGGTGGCGGTGGAGGGGTACAGCCTCGACGTGCACCGGGACCTGCTGGCCGGCGCCGGGATGACGACCCGCCCGCTGTGGGTGGACGAGGCCGGGGCCCGCACCACGGACCTGGCCGGGCTCGGCCCCCGCGCGGGCGCGGTGCTGCTGACCCCGGCGCACCAGTTCCCCACGGGCGCGGCCCTCACCCCCGAGCGGCGGGCGGCGGCCGTGGACTGGGCGCGGAGCACCGGCGGGCTGATCCTGGAGGACGACTACGACGGGGAATTCCGCTACGACCGCCAGCCCGTCGGCGCGCTCCAGGGCCTGGACCCCGACCGGGTGGTCTACCTCGGCACGGCCAGCAAGTCCCTGGCGCCGGGGCTGCGGATGGGCTGGATGGTCCTCCCGCCGGACCTGCTGGAGGAGGTCCTCTCCGCGAAGGGCGCGGTCGACTGGACGTCCAGCGCGCTGGACCAGCTGACCCTGGCGGAGTTCATCACCTCCGGGGCGTACGACCGCCACGTGCGCGGCATGCGCCTGCGGTACCGGCGCCGCCGGGACGAGCTCGTCGCCGCCGTGGCGGGGCGGGTCCCGGTGTCCGGGATCGCGGCGGGCCTGCACGCCGTGCTGGACCTCCCGCCGGGCACGGAGCGGTCCCTCGTCCAGGCCGCCGCCTGGCAGGACCTCGCCCTGGAGGGCCTGGCCCGCTTCCGCCACCCGGATTCGCCGATGCCGGCGCGTGAGGCGCTGGTGGTCGGCTACGGCACCCCTGCGACGAGCGCCTGGGCCCCGACCCTGGCGGCCCTCACGGCCGCCCTGCCGTAGCGGCCGGCCGCCGCCGCTTGGCCACCTCGGCCCAGACGGTCTTGCCGACCACCCGGCCGGTGACGCCCCAGGCGTCGGAGAGTTCCTCGACGATCCGCAGCCCGTAGCCGTGGCCGTCCCCGGGGGGCCGGAGGTCGGGCCGCTTCCCGGCGTGCGCGTCGGACACCTCCACCCGCAGCACCCCGTCCAGCTCGCGGAGCCGGAGCTCGAAGTCCCGCCCCGGCACGCAGCCGTGGGTCACGGCGTTGGCCGCCAGCTCGGCGACGACCTGCGCGACCCGCTCGGACTCCTCCCCGCCGAGCGGGAAGTCCCACCGGCAGAGTTCGAGCTCCGCCAGATGCCGGGCGAGGCGTGCGCCTCGTCGTGTGCTGCTGAACCGCTGCCGCCATTCGTTCCCTGGGTTGGGCATGCCGCCGCTCCTCTCCGTAGTCGGATCACTACCAAGCGGGTTCAGAGTGGTCGGTTGCCGGGAAGCATTCAACGTGTCAGGGGAGGACGAAAGGTTGGTGGGAGCCCTGTGAACATCAAGGAGTTGAACCCGGACAGCTCGCCGCAGGCCGCGTACGGTGCACGTCTGCGCGCTATGCGGGTGGCGCGTGGCTGGCTGCAGGAGGAACTGGGCGAGCGGATGGGGTATTCGAGCACCCACATCTCGGCCGTGGAAACCGGTCGCAAAGTTCCGACCTTGCGCTTTTCGCGCAGTCTGGACGCGGCTCTCGGGGGCGGAGACACGTTCGAGCGCCTGTCGCTCGAAGTCCGTCACGGCGCGCTGCTGGAGGGCTTCCCGGAGTACGTCGGCTACGAGGGCCGAGCGGTGGAACTCCGCCTCTTCGAGATCGGGATCATCCCCGGGCTGTTGCAGACGCCGGAGTATGCGCGGGTCCTGGCGGACAGTGCCGTGCAACGAGGGGCCATCTCGCCAGAGTTCGCGGCCGAGCGGGTCGCGTTCCTCGCTGAGAGGCAGGAGGCGCTGGAGCGCGTACGACCGCCCATGGTGTTCGTGGTGATGGACGAGAGCTGCATCCGGAGGCCCGTCGGCGGCCCGGAGGTGATGGGTGCACAACTGGAGCGCCTGGTCGAGTTCGCTGCTCGGCCGCACACGATGCTCCAGGTCGCGCCCTACGAGATCGGGGAACGGCGGCCGTTCGACCTCCCGGTCAATCTGCTGACGCTCGCCGACCGGTCGGTGGTCGCCTACGCCGAGTCCCAGTCACAGGGCCACTTGGACCGTGAAACCGTCTCGGTGCTCCCCATGCTGACGGCCTACCATCAACTTCAGGCCGAAGCCCTGTCCCAGGCGGCATCAGTGGCCATGATCAATGAGGTACGAAAGGGCACCCCGTGACGACCAGGTCCGATTCCCCCCGTTGGTTCAAGTCCTCCTACAGCAACAACGGCGGCAACTGCGTCGAGGTAGCCGTCAACCTGCCCGGCATCGTCCCCGTCCGGGACTCCAAGACCCCCGGCGGGCCGGTGCTGAACTTCGGGGCGGAGGCGTTCGCGGCGTTCGTCGCGGGCATCAAGGCCCCATGACGACGACCCCGCGCTGGCGCAAGTCCTCCTACAGCAACAACGGCGGCCAGTGCGTCGAGGTCGCCCTCAACCTCCCCGGCACCGTCCCGGTCCGGGACTCCAAGACCCCCGGCGGCCCGATGCTGACCTTCCGCGCGGCGGCGTTCGCGGCGTTCCTGGCCGGGGTCAGGACTCCGTAGGCTCGCCGAACCGCGACAGCGCCAGGGAGCCGGCCACCGCAACCGCGAAGCCCGTCACGGCCAGCCAGGCCAGGCCCTCGCGGGGGCGGTCGCCGAGCCAGGCCACGCCCACCAGCGCCGGTCCGACCGTCTCGCCGAGGACCAGGCCGGCCGTGGCCGCCGTGACGGAGCCGCGTTCCAGGGCGGAGGTGAGCAGCAGGAACCCCGCCGCCCCGCCCAGCAGCAGCGCGTACAGCGCCGGGTTGCGCAGCTCCCGCAGGGACAGGGTGTCGATGAGGCGGACGGCCACCTCCACCACCCCGAAGCCCGTCCCCGCCGCCAGGCCGAGCACCAGCGCGCGCGAGCGATCCGGCAGCCGTCCCGCCGCCGCGCCGACGAGCAGCACCAGCCCCGCCACCGCGAGCAGGCCCCATGCCAGCGCGAGCGTCCCCGTCCCCGAGCCCTCCTCACCCGAGGCCAGCCCGAGCATCAGCAGCCCCGCGCACACCACCCCCACCGCGCCCCACTCCAGCCGCGACAGCCGCACCCGCAGCAGCCGGGCCGCGACCACCGCCGTCACCGCCAGGCTCGCGGCCAGCGCGGCCCCCACCGCGTAGATCGGGACGTGCCGCAGCGCGATGACCTGGAGCACGAAACCGACCGCGTCCAGCCCGAGCCCCGCCAGGTACCGCCACTGCCGCACGGCCCTCAGGAACAGCGTCCCCGTACCGGTAGCCCCGCCCGCCGCCGCGGCCCGGGCCGCCACGGCCTGGAGCACGGTCGCCGTACCGAAACAGACCGCCGCACCCAGCGCGCAAACCATCCCAATCAGCACGAACAGACTGTAAGTCACCCGTCGTGACAAGGGTGTGACGGCGGCCGGATTCCATCCCCCCGCACCCCCGCTCTAGGGTGCAGGCCATGGATACCGGCAACACGACCAGACGACGCATGCGCTCCGGCGCGGTCGCACTCGGCGGCATGGGCCTGCTCGCCGCCACCCTCGTGGCGTGCGGGAGCAGCGACGAGCCCGACAAGCGGTGCGCCTCCCGCAAGACGCTGGACCACCTGAACTCCAAGGAGTGCAAGAGCGGCGGCAGCGGCTCGTACTACTACGGCGGCAGGGTCAGCGGCGGCAAGGTGACCGGCGGCAGCTTCGACAAGTCGGCCGTCACCCGCGGCGGCATCGGCGGCCACAGCAGCTCCGGCTCCTCCGGCGGCTGAGCGCACATGAAGCGGCACACCATCGAACCGCGCCCCGACTGGCAGAAGACCGTCGAGGAGCAGGGGCTGATCTACCCCCTCACCCGCTTCCCCGACGACTCCCTGCGCCCCTACTGGGACGAGAGCGCGTACTACTCCTTCTCGCTCCCGGAGGTCGAGGCTCTGGAGGAGGTCGTCGAGGAGCTGCACGCCATGTGCCTGGCCGCGGCCGCGCACATCGTCGACAACGACCGCTTCGCGGACCTCGGCATCACCGACGCGAAGCTGGCCGCGCGGATCGCCGAGTCCTGGCGTCGGCGCGCCGAACAGCCTTCCCTGTACGGCCGGTTCGACCTGCGCTACGACGGGGCCGGCGAGCCCGCCAAGCTGCTGGAGTACAACGCCGACACGCCCACCTCCCTGGTGGAGGCCGCGAGCCCGCAGTGGTTCTGGATGGAGGAGCGCTTCCCCGGCGCCGACCAGTGGAACTCCCTCCACGAGCGGCTCGTCGAGGCCTGGCGCCGCCAGGCCGAGCTGCTGCCGCCCGGCCCCGTCCACTTCGCGCACTCCGAGACCGACGAGCTGGGCGAGGACCTGATGACGGTCGCCTACCTCCAGGAGACCGCCGAGCAGGCCGGACTGGAGACGCACGCGCTGTCGGTGGAGACGATCGGCTGGGACGGCCTCTCGGGCCGGTTCGTGGACGAGAAGCTCCGCTTCATCCGCAGCTGCTTCAAGCTCTACCCGTGGGAGTGGCTGGCCACCGACGAGTTCGGCCCGCAGGTGCTCGGCACCTACGACCACGGCGGCGGCTCGGGCACCACCGCCTGGATCGAGCCGCTGTGGAAGATGCTGCTCGCCAACAAGGCGCTGCTGGCGATCCTGTGGGAGCTCTTCCCCGAGCACCCCAACCTGCTGCCCGCCTACCTCGACGGCCCCCGCGAGCTGGCCGACACCTGCGGGTACGCCGCCAAGCCGCTGCTGGGCCGGGAGGGCGCCGGGGTCACCCTGCACGAGGCGGGCGAGGGCGGCGAGCCGTTCGTCCCGGCCGAGGGGGAGACGTACGTCTTCCAGGCGCTCGCCCCGCTGCCCGACTTCGACGGCAACCGCGTGGTGCTCGGGGCGTGGGTCGTCGAGGAGGAGGCAGCGGGGCTGGGCATCCGGGAGTCGGCGGGACCGGTCACGGACGAGTACGCGCGCTTCCTGCCGCACGTCATCCTCTGAAGCGCTCTACTGGCCGGCCGGGCCGCCGTCGGAGCCGGTGTCGCACCGCTGGTCGTAGGACGCCTCGGCGCCCGCCTTCCAGCCCTCCCAGTACGACTTGGAGTGGTCCCGGCTCTTGTCGGGCTGGGGCGGGACGGTGCAGTCCGACCGGGACGCGGCCTTCGTGCCCGCCGTGAACCCGTCCGCGTAACCGTGCTTGTACTCCCGCGAGTGCGACGGGGCGGTGGTGGACGGGCTCGTCGGGGACGTGGGCTGCTTGACCTGGCAGTTCACGAAGACGAAGTTCTGGTCCTCGTTCACCGCGAGGACGGTGTAGTCGACGTTCTTCTGGAACCGCTGGACCCGGAAGTTGCCGTTGGCGTCGATGTTCAGCGGCTCGGTGCTCTCGCCGTCGTTGAGGTTGCGCGGGGCGGTGAACCCCTCGCCGGTGATGACCACGAAGTTCCCCGACGGGTCGGGGGTGACCGTGCAGCTGGCGGCGGGGACCGCCGTCGGCGCCGCGGAGGCCGGCGTCGCGAGGGCCGCGGCGCCGCCGAGGGCGACGGCGGACGCCAGTGCGGCGCACAGCAGGGTGTGTCGGTTGCGTCGGTGCATGGGGTGACTCCCATCGGAGGGTCGGCCCGGCGCAAGCCGGGGACGCGCACCCGTACGGGTCCCTCCATCGTCCGACGGGCCGCTCCGCGTGTCCACCGCAGCGGCGGGCACGGCCGGGGAGCGGCCGCACCCGCCGCCGGGACCGCTACGCGGCCAGGACCGACCGCAGCTGGTCGAGCCCCCAGTCCAGGTCCTCCTTGGAGATCACCAGCGGCGGCGCGATCCGGATCGTCGAACCGTGGGTGTCCTTCACCAGCACGCCGAGCCCCATCAGCTTCTCGGAGACCTCGCGGCCCGTCCCGAGCGCCGGGTCGACGTCCACGCCCGCCCACAGCCCGCGTCCGCGTACGGCGGTCACCGCGCTGCCGCCGGCCAGCAGGTTCAGCTCCCGGTGCAGGTGGTCGCCGAGTTCCGCGGCCCGCTGCTGGTACTCGCCGGTACGCAGCATCGCGATCACCTCCAGCGCGACGGCGCAGGCGAGCGGGTTCCCGCCGAAGGTGGAGCCGTGCTCGCCGGGGCGGAACACGCCGAGCACGTCCCGGTCGGCGACCACGGCCGACACGGGCACGACCCCGCCGCCGAGCGCCTTGCCGAGGACGTACACGTCGGGCACCACGCCCTCGTGCTCGCACGCGAAGGTCCGGCCGGTGCGGCCCAGGCCCGACTGGATCTCGTCCGCCATGAAGAGCACGTTCCGCCGGCGCGTCAGTTCCCGTACGCCCGCCAGGTATCCGGCCGGCGGGACGAGCACCCCGGCCTCGCCCTGCACCGGCTCCAGCAGCACGGCCACGGTGTTGGCGGTGACGGCGGCGTCGAGCGCGGTCAGGTCGCCGTACGGGACGATCTCGAAGCCGGGCGTGTAGGGGCCGTAGTGGTCGCGGGCCTCGTGGTCGGTGGAGAAGGACACGATGGTCGTCGTACGGCCGTGGAAGTTGTTCGCCGCGACGACGATCTTGGCCTGGCCGTCGGGGACGCCCTTGACCTCGTAGCCCCACTTGCGGGCCGTCTTGACCGCCGTCTCCACCGCCTCCGCGCCCGTGTTCATGGGCAGCACCATCTCCTTGCCGCAGAGCGCGGCGAGTTCGGCGCAGAAGTCGGCGAAGCGGTCGTGGTGGAAGGCGCGGGAGGTGAGGGTGACCCGCTCCAGCTGGGCGCGGGCGGCGTCGATGAGCCTGCGGTTGCCGTGCCCGAAGTTGAGCGCCGAGTACCCGGCGAGCATGTCGAGGTAGCGGCGGCCCTCCACGTCGGTCATCCACGCCCCCTCCGCCGACGCGACGACGATCGGCAGGGGGTGGTAGTTGTGCGCGCTGTGCTCGTCGGCGGAGCGGATGGCATCAGCAGTTCTCGACACGGGGTCTCCGATCGTCCGTCTGACTGGTGGCGCGGGTGACGTGGGTGACGTCCTTTGTATCGTCGCTCGGATCGTGGAACCGGAAACCTCCCCGGTGCCGCGCCCGCTATGGTGTTCGGTACGCACGGCGACTGGCGCACGGAGAACCGACTCCGGGGGAGTCGTGCGCGCACGACCGCACACAGGGCCGCTCGCCTGGGCCTCGCGGGGACGAGACTCGACATCGACCCCGGAGGAGCCGCGATGACCGCGCACCGCCAGCCCGCCCTGTTCGCCACCGACCCCGAGCTCGCCGCGCTCGTGTCCGCCGAGGAGACCCTCCAGGCGGAGACCCTACGGCTGATCCCCAGCGAGAACTACGTCTCCGCGGCCGTGCTGGAGGCCTCCGGCACCGTCCTGCAGAACAAGTACAGCGAGGGCTACCCGGGCCGCCGCTACTACGAGGGCCAGCAGAACATCGACCGCGTCGAGGCCCTCGCCATCGAGCGGGCCAAGGGCCTGTTCGGGGTGGACCACGCCAACGTCCAGCCGTACTCCGGCTCCCCGGCCAACCTGGCCGTCTACCTGGCCTTCGCGAAGCCCGGCGACACGGTGATGGGCATGGCCCTGCCGATGGGCGGGCACCTGACGCACGGCTGGGGCGTCTCGGCGACGGGCTCCTGGTTCCGCGGCGTCCAGTACGGCGTGAGCGCCGACACCGGCCTCGTCGACTACGACGCGGTGCGGGCGCTGGCCCTGGCCGAACGCCCGAAGATCATCTTCTGTGGCGGTACGGCGCTGCCCCGCACCATCGACTTCGAGGCCTTCGCCTCCATCGCCGAGGAGGCCGGCTCGGTCCTCGTCGCGGACGTGGCCCACATCGCCGGCCTGATCGCGGGCGGAGCCCACCCCTCCCCGGCGGGCCACGTCGACGTGATCTCCACGACCACCCACAAGACCCTGCGCGGCCCGCGCGGCGCGATGCTGATGTGCAGGGAGGAGCACGCGAAGGCCATCGACAAGGCGGTCTTCCCGGGCCTCCAGGGCGGCCCGCACAACCAGACGACGGCGGGCATCGCGGTGGCCCTGCACGAGGCCGCGCAGCCGTCCTTCGTCTCGTACGCGCACGCGGTCGTGGCCAACGCGAAGGCGCTGGCCGCGGCGCTGCTGGAGCGGGGCTTCGACCTGGTCTCGGGCGGCACGGACAACCACCTGATCCTGATCGACCTCACCGGCAAGGACGTCCCCGGCAAGGTCGCGGCGAAGGCGCTGGACCGGGCGGGGATCGTGGTCAACTACAACACGGTGCCGTTCGACCCGCGCAAGCCGTTCGACCCGTCGGGCATCCGCATCGGCACGCCGTCGCTGACCTCGCGGGGTCTTACCGTCGCCCACATGCCGGTGGTGGCGGACTGGATCTCCCGCGCGGTGGACGCCGCCGCCAAGGCCGACGAGCCGGCCCTCGCCGCGATCCGCTCCGAGGTCGCGGACCTCATGGCCGCCTTCCCGGCCCCGGGGCTCCCGCTCTGATCTTTGACGCGCCGCTCGCACGGCTCGGCCCTGGCGGGCCTCCCCGGCTTCGCGCCGCTGCGCCGGAGTCCGTCCGGCGGGTGCGGGGCGGGGCCACCGGGGCTCCGCGCCCGGTGCGCTCAAACGTCGCGCGGGCTGGAGAATCCAGCCCCGCCGGCGTTTGAGGCGCGGGGGTCTGGGGGCGGAGCCCCCAGGGGGTCCGGGGCGCAGCCCCGGGGAACGGGCGAAGGGCGGGTAGGGGAACCGGCCCCGCGCAGCGGCAACGCACCCGCACCCGGCCCATCGCCCAGGCCCACGGCACCGGCCCGCCGCACGGAGGCGGCCCGCGCAGGTGGAAGAATGGGGGCATGGCTTCTGACCGTCCTCGCGCGCTCTCCGGCATCCAGCCCACCTCCGGCTCGTTCCACCTCGGGAACTACCTCGGAGCGATCCGCCAGTACGTCGCCCTCCAGGAGACGCACGACGCCTTCTACATGGTCGTCGACCTCCACGCGATCACCATGCCGCAGGATCCGAAGGACCTCCGCGCGAACACCCGCCTGTCCGCCGCGCAGCTCCTCGCGGCCGGCCTGGACCCCGAGCGGTGCACGCTCTTCATCCAGAGCCACGTCCCGGAGCACGCGCAGCTCGGCTGGGTCATGAACTGCATCACCGGCTTCGGCGAGGCCAGCCGGATGACCCAGTTCAAGGACAAGTCCGCCAAGGGCGGGGTCAACAGCGCCAGCGTCGGCCTGTTCACGTACCCGATCCTCCAGGTCGCCGACATCCTCCTCTACCAGGCGAACGCCGTCCCGGTCGGCGAGGACCAGCGCCAGCACATCGAGCTGACCCGCGACCTGGCCGAGCGCTTCAACCAGCGCTTCGGCCGGACCTTCACCCTCCCCGCCGCGCACATCGTCAAGGAGGTCGCGAAGATCTACGACCTCCAGGACCCGGCGATCAAGATGTCGAAGTCCGCGTCGTCCCCCAAGGGTCTGATCAACCTCCTCGACGAGCCCAAGGTCACCGAGAAGAAGATCAAGAGCGCGGTCACCGACACGGACACCGTGATCCGGTTCGACACCGAGAACAAGCCGGGCGTCAGCAACCTGCTCACCATCCTGTCCACCCTCACGGGCGAGTCCGTCCCCGCCCTGGAGGCCTCGTACGAGGGCAAGGGTTACGGTGCGCTCAAGACCGACCTCGCCGGCGTGATGGTCGATTTCGTCACACCCTTCCGGCAGCGCACCCAGGAGTTCCTGGACGACCCGGAGACCCTGGACTCCCTGCTGGCCAAGGGTGCGGAGAAGGCCCGGGCGGTCGCCGCCGAGACCCTCGCGCAGGCCTACGACCACCTCGGTTTCCTGCCCGCCAAGCACTGACGGACTTCGGGCCCCTGGCGGCAAAGGGGGTGCTGCCGCCACACTGAGCGGCAGCACCTCGTACACACACCAAGGAGACACACGTGGGGACCGTAACGCTCGGCGTTTCGATCGCGGTCCCGGAGCCGTACGGCAGCCAGCTCCAGGAGCTGCGCGCCGGCTTCGGGGACGCCGCCGCGCACGGCATCCCCACGCACATCACCCTCGTACCGCCCACCGAGGTGGAGACGGACCGGCTGCCCGCGATCCGCGCCCACCTGACCGAGGTCGCGCGGGCCTTCGAGGCCTTCCCGATGCGGCTGGAGGGGACGGGGACCTTCCGCCCCCTCTCGCCGGTCGTCTTCGTCCGGCTCGCCGAGGGCGCCCCGGGCTGCACCCGCCTCCAGGCGGAGGTCCGCGACCCCCAGGGGCCGCTCGCCCGCGAGCTGGCCTTCCCGTACCACCCGCACGTCACGGTCGCCCACGGGATCTCCGAGGAGGCGATGGACCGGGCCTTCGGCGAGCTCGCCGACTACCGGGCCGGCTGGCGGTGCGAGGGCTTCGCGCTCTACGAGCAGGGCTCGGACGGGGTCTGGCGCAAGCTGCGCGAGTACCCCTTCGGCACCGGGGCCGTCGGCGTTCCCGCGCAGCCCGCTCCACGGGGCGACGCGGCCGTGCCGCGCCCCTGACGCAGGAGCCGCTGGGCGGCCCGGTGCGCGTGGAAGCGGAAACTCCGCAGGAGCAGCGCATGGAACGGGCTGGTCGGGGGACGATCCGTAGGGCGAAAAGTCACAATCGACGACCGTAGCGCCCAAAACCGGCAATCCCTGCTATTTCACTCAGCTCATTTACGGTGGCCCCCATGGACTGGCTGAAGAAACTCCCGGTGGTCGGCCCGGCGGCCTCCGCCGTCATGCGCACCCACGCCTGGCGTTCCTACGAGCGCCTCGACCGCGTGCACTGGACCCGGCTGGCCGCCGCGATCACCTTCATCAGCTTCCTCGCGCTCTTCCCGCTGATCACCGTCGCCGCCGCGGTCGGCGCCGCCCTGCTCAGCCAGGAACAGCTGGACCAGCTCCAGAAGAGCCTCGCCGAACAGGTCCCCGGCATCTCCGACCAGCTCAACCTGGAAGGGCTCGTCGCCAACGCCGGCACCGTCGGCCTCGTCGCCGGCGCCCTCCTCCTCTTCACCGGCATCGGCTGGATCGGATCGATGCGCGACTGCCTGCGCGCCGTCTGGGAGAAGGACGACGAGGACGAGGGCAACCCGGTCCTGCGCAAGGGCAAGGACGGCCTGGTCCTCCTCGGCCTCGGCGGCGCGGCCCTCGCCTCGGCCGCCGCCTCGGTCGTCGGGGCCAGCGCGGTCGGCAAGTCCGCCGAGCTCCTGGGCATCCCGCGCGAGGGCGCGGGCGGGGCGCTGCTGCGCGGCGCGGCCTTCGGCGTCGGCGTGGTGGCGGCCTTCCTGCTGCTGCTCTACCTGCTGACCCTGCTGCCCGGGGTCGAGCCGCCGCGCGGCCGCCTGGTCCAGGCGGCCCTCATCGGCGCGGCGGGCTTCGAACTGCTGAAGCTGCTGCTCAGCGGCTACATGCGGGAGGTCGCGGCCAAGAGCATGTACGGGGCCTTCGGCGTGCCGATCGCCCTGCTGCTGTGGATCAACTTCACGGCGAAGCTGCTGCTCTTCTGCGCGGCCTGGACGGCGACCCGCGACGACGAGGAGCCGCGGGACGAGAAGCAGGAGCAGCAGGCCGCCTAGGCGTCGGTGCCGCCCCCCGGGCCGCGGCGGCCGTGCGGCCAGCGGCGGTTGACCACGAAGGCCCCGCCGGCCAGGAGCACCAGCGCCCCGCCCGTGATGCCGAGGGCGGTGCCGAGCCCGCCGCCGCCGGAGCCTTCGGCGCCCGCCGCGGGGCCGCCCTTCTCGTGCGTGGTGGCGGGCGAGCCGAGCGGGGTGGCGTCCGCGCTCTTCGGGGGCACCAGCTCGCCCACCGGCTTGACCTTGCCGGCCGCGGCGAAGCCCCAGTCGAAGAGCGCGGCCGTCTCCTCGTAGACCTCGTTGATCCCGCCGTTGTCCGGGTTCATCACGGTCACCAGCAGCTTCTTGTCGCCCCGCTGGGCGGCGCCGGTGAAGGTGGAGCCGGCCATGGTGGTGTTGCCGTTCTTCACCCCGGCGATGCCCTTGTACGGGGTGATGCCGCCGGCGCCGGTCATCAGCCGGTTGGTGTTCTGGATCTCGAAGTACTCGCGCGGCCTGCCCGCCTCCTGTCGGCCGGGGAACTTCGCCTCCGCCGTGCCGCAGTACTCGCGGAAGTCCTGCTTCTGCAGCCCGGAGCGGGCGATGAGGGTGAGGTCGTACGCGCTCGACACCTGCTCGGGGGCGTCGTAGCCGTCCGGGGACACGACATGGGTGTCCAGGGCCTGGAGCTCCTCGGCGTGGGCCTGCATGTCCTTGACGGTCTTGTCGATGCCGCCGTTCATGGCCGACAGGACGTGCACCGCGTCGTTCCCGGAGCGCAGGAACACGCCGAGCCACAGGTCGTGGACGGAGTAGTCGTGGTCCTCCTTGACCCCCACCAGGCTGCTGCCGGGGCCGACGCCGTCCATGTCCTGGTCGGTGACGTGGTGCACCTGGTCCTTGGGGAGGCCCGGCAGGACCGTGTCGGCGAAGAGCATCTTCATGGTGGAGGCCGGGGGCAGCCGCCAGTGGGCGTTGTGCGCGGCGAGCACCTCGCCGGTCTCGGCGTCCGCGACGATCCAGGACCTTCCGCTGAGGTTGGCGGGCAGGGCGGGCGCGCCGGGCATCGGGTTGACCTGCGTCCCGGGCTGGCCGAGGCGGGCGCCGCCGACGGTGGACATGGAGGGGGGCGGCGCGAGGGCGTCCGGTGCCTTCGGGGGCTGCCCCTTCCCGTCGGCCGCCGGGGGCGGCGTGGGCGCGGCGTGTACGGACGCGCTCCCGGACGCCATGAGCACGGCTGGAGCCAGCAGCGCGGCGGAAAGGACCGTCAGCGCGGTCTTCTTGGCAGACACGCAGGTGAACGTACATCCCGATGGACTGACTGGCGTCCGGGACCGGCCAACGGGGCTCAACCACCCCCGGTACGGCCCACCCCGGCGCGTCCGTCCTGGGGACGAATCCGATACTGGGGACATGAAACTCAGCCGCACCGCGTCCTGGTTCCTCGCAGCGTTCGGAGCTTGGTCCTGGGTGATCTGGTCCACGTTCGTCAAGAACCTCTTCAATGACGCCAGCGGTCTGGCATTCGATGACGGTGAGCCCACGGCCTACTTCTGGGTCCACCTCCTCCTGGCGGTCACGTCTTTCCTCCTGGGGACCGCCGTTGGTGTGATCGGGTTGCGCGGTGTCCTGGCCCTGCGACGGGAATCACGATGACCGTGTTTGTGGTGATTGTGGCGGTGGTCGCGGTCCTGGCGCTCCTTGGGTTGGTCCACCGGTGGCTGTGGGTCCGGCTGGTCCGCGACACGACCCGTGCGGGCGGGGCGGCGCGGAGGGCGGGCACGGTGCTGGCCTTCGCCCTGCCGCTGCTCGCGCTGGCCGCTCTGACGGCGGGCCGGGCGGGCGCGCCGTTCTGGCTGGAGCGGCTGGTGGCGTGGCCGGGGTACATGTGGCTGGCCGTGCTGCTGTACCTCGCGATGGCGATGGCCGTGGCGGAGCCGGTCCGCCGCCTGTGGCTCCGCAGGCTGCCCGCGCCCCCGGCTCCCCGGCCGTCGGAGGGGCTTGAGCTGGAGCCCGCCGCTCCGGGGGCGCAGCCCCGGCCCCCGGTGGAGCCGGGCGGGGCGGAGTCCCTGGTGCGGGAAGGGCCGGGCGGGGGAGCGGTCCCGCAGGAACCCACCGCCACCGAGCCCCCCGCCGGGGTCGGGCGGCGGGTGTTCGTGGCGCGGGTGCTCGGTGGGGCGGCGGTCGCCGCCGCCGCGGGGGTCGTCGGCAACGGGACCTACGGCGTGCTCCGCGGCCCCCGCGTGAAGCGCGTGCAGGTGCCCCTCGCCCGGCTGCCCCGCGCCGCGCACGGGTTCCGGATCGCCGTGGTCAGCGACGTCCACCTCGGCCCGGTGCTCGGCCGCGCCCACACCCGCCGCATCGTCGACACCGTCAACCGCACCCAGCCCGACCTCATCGCCATCGTGGGCGACCTCGTGGACGGCGACGTCGGCGACCTCGGGCCCGCCGCCGAGCCGCTGCGCGAGCTCCGTGCCCGCCTCGGCAGCTTCTTCGTCACCGGCAACCACGAGTACTTCTCCGGCGCCCAGCAGTGGGTGGACCACGTCCGCGAACTCGGCCTCACCCCCCTGGAGAACGCCCGCCGCGAGCTGCCCCACTTCGACCTCGCCGGGGTCAACGACGTCCAGGGGGAGAAGGAGGGCAAGGGGCCCGACTTCCGGGCGGCCCTCGGCGACCGCGACCGCGCCCGGGCCTCCGTGCTCCTCGCCCACCAGCCGATCGTGATCGACGAGGCCGTCCGCCACGGGGTGGACCTCCAGCTCTCCGGGCACACCCACGGCGGCCAGCTGTGGCCCGGCGAGTACCTCGCCGAGCTGGCGAACCCGACCGTCGCGGGCCTGGAGCGCTACGGCGACACCCAGCTGTACGTGTCCCGCGGGGCGGGTGCGTGGGGGCCGCCCGTCCGGGTCGGGGCGCCCTCCGACATCACCGTCGTCGAACTCGCCTCGTACCAGGCCTGACCCGTCGCCGACCGGGCTCCCGACCGCGCTCCGACGGGGGCGGGGGCCCGGCGCCCTCGGGATGGGCTCAACCGGCTGCGGGTGGCGCGAGGGTGTCCCCGTGCGCCAGCAGCAGGGCGCCCAGGGAGCCGGCCAGCGCTTCGCAGGTGTCGCGGTCCAGGGGGGCCAGCAGGCTCGCGTAGTGCCGCAGGTGCGCCTCGATGACCGTGTCGATCAGGGTGCGGCCCGCGTCGGTGAGCCGGATGCGCACCGAGCGGCGGTCGGCCCCGTCGCGGACCCGCTCGACCAGGCCCTTGGCCTCCAGCCGGTCGATCCGGTTGGTGATCGCGCCCGAGGTCACCATGGCGGCGGGGATCAGCGCGCCGGCGGTCAGCGCGTACGGCGGACCCGACCGGCGCAGGGTGGACAGTACGTCGAACTCGCCCACTTCCAGGCCGTGTTCGGCGGTGAAGGCCTTGAGGTACTTGTCGATGAGCCGGTTCACGCGCTGGATCCGGGCCAGCACCTCGACGGGCCACAGCGCCTCCGTGAGGTCGGGGCGCTCCTTCTGCCACTGGCCGACGAGCGAGGCCACCATGTCCTGGTCGTTGCCGTCCTTTTCCATGCCCCAAGAATAGCTCAACGTTAAGACACTTGACGTTGAGGCAGTCTCTCTGTTTTTATCTCAACGTTGAGATTGTCAAGGTTGAGATGTGAAGGGGAGTGGGTCACCCATGACGGTCACCGCCACCACCGGCAGGAACCGGGCACCAGCCGCCGCCACCCGGGCGCCCGTCCCGGTCTTCTGGCTCGCCCTGCTGGCCACCCCCATCGCCGCCGGAGCCAACGCGCCGGTACTGATCCTCCCGGACATGGCCCGCGCGCTCGGCGTCGCCGACGCCACCGCCGCCTGGCTGCTCACCGCCTTCGGCTGGGCCATGGCCACCGGCACCCCCCTGATGGCCGGACTCCTGCGCCGCCGGGGCCTGGCCGCGGTGCTCCGCCTGGCCGCCGCCCTCGTGACGGGCGGCACCCTGCTGGTCGCCGCCTCCCCCTGGCTCCCGCTCACCCTCCTCGGCCGCTGCGCCCAGGCCGCCGGCGGCGCCGGGCTCGTGGCCGCGGCGATGAGCCTCGCCGGGACCGCCCGCCGGATGGGCGTCATCAGCGCCGGCTTCGGCATGCTCGGCGCGGCCGGACCCCTGCTCGGCCGGACCCTCGCGGACGGCGCCTCCTGGCGGCTCGCCCTCGCCGTCCAGGCCGCCGCCCTGCTGGCGGTGCCCGCGGTGCTGCGGCACGCCGGACGCGGGCCGGCCCCGGTCCCCGCGGGCCGCTTCGACGGGCGCGGCGCCGCCCTGTTGACCGCTCTCGCCACCGCCCTGGTGCTGCTGCCGACCCAGCCCCTCGCCGCCGTCGCCGGCGCCCTCGTCGCCGCCGTGCTGCTCGTCCTGCACGTACGCCGCCGCCCCGACGGGTTCGTGCCCGCCGCGCTGCTGCGCCGGCCCGTGTTCGTGGTCTCGGCACTGCTCGCGCTGGTGCTGTCGACCTCCTACTTCACCCTGCTCTTCTCGGCGCCCCGGCTGCTCGCCGACCGGGCCGGCTGGGACGCGGCCTCCGCGGGCACCGGGCAGCTCTTCGCCCTGCTGGCCGGGGCCGCCCTGTCCTGGCTGCTCGCCGCCGCCTCGGCCCGGACGGGCCGCGCGGCCGTCCGTACGGTCCTGGTCACGGCCGGCGCCGCCGCCGCGCTCCTCGGGGTCTTCGCCGACTCCGGCCCGCTGCTGGTCGTCGCCACCGGGGTGGGCGTGTTCACCGCCAGCGCCGCGAACGCGGTCCTGTCGACCCACGCCGTCGCCGCCGCCCCCGACGAGGCCCACCGGCCCAGCGCCATCGGCCTGTTCACCCTCTGCTACCAGCTCGGCGGCGCCTTCGGCCCGGCCGTGGCCACCCTGCTGGTCCTGGGCTGAGCAGCCCCCGGTCCCGGTTCCCGGGCCCTCACCCCTCGCCGGGGTGGGGGTCCGAGGCGCGCTTGCCGCCGCGCGCCGCCGCCGTCTGGGCCATCCCCGGAAGGAAGTCCGCGAACAGCTCGTGCAACTCGCGCACCAGCGGCCGCAGTACCCGGAACCGGGCCAGCACGATGCCCCGCGTGGTCAGCTGCGCACCGCGCTCGGCGAGCCGGCGCGTCTTCTCGCTGCCGGGCGAGCGGTCGAAGACCCAGTACAGGACCAGGCCCATCTGCGAAAGCCACATCAGCTCCGGCAGTACGTCCGCCAGTTCGGCCGGCACCTTCGTCTTCGCCCCGGCCAGCACCTCGCGGTGGATGTCGATGGCCGCCTTGCGGGCCGGCTCCGACTCCGCCGAGAAGGGGCTGAGCGGACTCTCCGGATCCGCCGCGTTCTTGAAGAACTGCGAGGCGAACTCGTGGTAGGGCTCCGCGATGTCCAGCCAGCTCGTCAGCACTCCGGCGAGCCGCTTCTGGAGATCGGTCTCCTGCTCCAGGATCGACCGCACCGCCGCCTGGTGAGCCGCCCCGATCCGGTCGTAGAAGCCCTGGACGAGGTGCTCCTTCGACTCGAAGTAGTAGTACGCGTTGCCGACCGAGACCCCCGCCTCCTTGGCGATGCCCCGCATGGTCGTCTTGTCGAACCCGCGCTCCTGGAAGAGCCGGAGCGCGGTTTCGAGGATCAGCGTGCGGGTCTGCTCGCTCTTGGGCGCCTTCTGATCTGTCACGGTGTCCGACTTTATCGGGGCCCGGAACAGCGGTCGTCACAGGCCGGTTCTCCGGACTCCGCTTCGGAATTGGTCCGGACCGCGGCCCTCCGGGGCCCGCCCCGAACACGCCCGAGGCCCGCACCCCCGGAAGGGGTGCGGGCCTCGGGTCCGGGCTCGGCCGGAAGCGATCAGAAGCGGCGCGTGATCAGCGCGCGCTTGACTTCCTGGATCGCCTTGGTGACCTCGATGCCACGCGGGCACGCGTCGGTGCAGTTGAACGTCGTGCGGCAACGCCACACGCCGTCCTTGTCGTTCAGGATCTCCAGCCGCTGCTCGCCGGCCTCGTCGCGCGAGTCGAAGATGAAGCGGTGGGCGTTGACGATCGCCGCCGGGCCGAAGTACTGGCCGTCGTTCCAGAACACCGGGCACGAGGACGTGCACGCGGCGCACAGGATGCACTTGGTGGTGTCGTCGAAGCGCTCGCGGTCCTCGGCGGACTGCAGGCGCTCACGCGTCGGCTCGTTGCCCTTGGTGACCAGGAACGGCATGACGTCGCGGTACGCCTGGAAGAAGGGCTCCATGTCGACCACGAGGTCCTTCATCACCGTGAGGCCCTTGATGGCCTCGACGGTGATCGGCTTCTCCGGGTTGATGTCCTTGATCAGCGTCTTGCAGGCGAGCCTGTTCTTGCCGTTGATCCGCATCGCGTCGGAGCCGCAGATGCCGTGCGCGCACGAGCGGCGGAAGGTCAGCGTGCCGTCCAGGTCCCACTTGATCTTGTGGAGACCGTCGAGCACGCGCTCCTTCGGGTCGATCTCGATCTGGAAGTCCTGCCACTCCGCCTCGGCCGAGACCTCGGGGTTGAAGCGGCGGATCCGGAACGTGACCGTGATGTACGGCGAGGCGGCGGCCGCCGCCTCCATCTTGTCCAGGGTGGGGGTGGCCATCAGTACTTACGCTCCATCGGCTGGTAGCGGGTGACGACGACGGGCTTGTAGTCCAGACGGACGGAGTCCTGGCCGTCGGCGCCGACCTCGCGGTACGCCATGGTGTGGCGCATGAAGTTGACGTCGTCGCGGTTCGGGTAGTCCTCGCGGTAGTGACCGCCGCGGGACTCCTTGCGCGCCAGCGCGGACACGGCCATGACCTCGGCCAGGTCGAGCAGGTTGCCCAGCTCGATGGCCTCCAGCAGGTCCGTGTTGAAGCGCTTGCCCTTGTCCTGGACGGACACGTTCTTGTAGCGCGCGCGCAGCTCCGCGATCTTCTCGACCGCGGTCTTGATGGTCTGCTCCGTGCGGAACACCATCACGTTCGCGTCCATCGTCTCCTGGAGCTCCAGGCGCAGGTCGGCGACCCGCTCGTTGCCCGTGGAGTTGCGCAGCTGCTCGACCAGCTCGGCGACCTGCTGCGCCGGGTTCTCCGGCAGCTCGACGTAGTCGTTCTCGGCGGCGTACTTGGCCGCGGCGATGCCGGAGCGCTTGCCGAAGACGTTGATGTCGAGCAGCGAGTTGGTGCCCAGGCGGTTGGCGCCGTGCACCGACACGCACGCGACCTCGCCGGCCGCGTACAGGCCGGGGACGACGGTGGTGTTGTCCGCCAGGACCTCACCCTCGACGTTGGTCGGGATGCCGCCCATGGCGTAGTGCGCGGTGGGCTGGATCGGGATCGGGTCCGTGTAGGGCTCGATGCCGAGGTAGGTGCGCGCGAACTCCGTGATGTCCGGGAGCTTCGCGTCGAGCTGCTCCGGCGGGAGGTGGGTCAGGTCCAGGTACACGTGGTCGCCGGCGGGGCCGCAGCCGCGGCCCTCGCGGATCTCCGTGTAGATGGAGCGCGAGACGACGTCACGGGACGCGAGGTCCTTCATGACCGGCGCGTACTTCTCCATGAAGCGCTCGCCGTCCTTGTTGCGGAGGATGCCGCCCTCACCGCGGGCGCCCTCCGTCAGCAGGATGCCCATGCGCCAGATGCCCGTCGGGTGGAACTGGAAGAACTCCATGTCCTCCAGCGGCAGGCCGCGGCGGTAGCAGGCCGCCTGGCCGTCACCCGTGAGGGTGTGCGCGTTGGAGGTCACCTTGAAGAACTTGCCGGTGCCGCCGGAGGCGTAGATGACGGCCTTGGCCTGGAACACGTGGATCTCGCCGGTGGCGAGCTCGTACGCGACCACACCGGCCGACTTCTTGACGCCGTCCTCCTCGACCAGGAGCTGGTCCAGGACGTAGAACTCGTTGAAGAACTCCACGCCCTCCTTGACGCAGTTCTGGTACAGCGTCTGGAGGATCATGTGGCCCGTGCGGTCCGCGGCGTAGCAGGACCGGCGGACCGGCGCCTCGCCGTGGTTGCGGGAGTGGCCGCCGAAGCGGCGCTGGTCGATGGTGCCGTCCGGGGTGCGGTTGAACGGCAGGCCCATCTTCTCCAGGTCGAGGACCGCGTCGATGGCCTCCTTCGCCAGGATCTCGGCGGCGTCCTGGTCGACCAGGTAGTCACCGCCCTTGACCGTGTCGAAGGTGTGCCACTCCCAGTTGTCGTCCTCCACGTTGGCCAGCGCGGCGGCCATGCCGCCCTGCGCGGCGCCCGTGTGGGAGCGGGTGGGGTAGAGCTTCGTCAGCACGGCGGTGCGGCTGCGCTTCGTCGCCTCGATGGCGGCGCGCATGCCGGCGCCACCTGCACCGACGATGACGGTGTCGTACTTGTGGATCTTCATTGGTTTCGCCTCAGCCCCGTTGCCTAGCGGATGTTCGGGTCGAAGGTGAAGATCACCAGCGTGCCCAGAAGGATGGTGAACACCGTGGCGGTGTAGAGCAGGCCCTTCAGCCACAGCCGCGTGTTGGCGCGCTCCGCGTAGTCGTTGATGACGGTACGCAGGCCGTTGGAGCCGTGCAGCATGGCCAGCCACAGCATCAGCAGGTCCCAGACCTGCCAGAACGGGGACGCCCAGCGGCCGGCCACGAAGGCGAAGCCGATCTTGGAGACGCCGCCGTCCAGCACCAGCTGGATGACGAGGTGGCCGATGACGAGGACGACGAGCACGATGCCCGAGAGGCGCATGAAGAGCCACGCGGCCATCTCGAAGTTGCCGCGGGTGGAGCGCGGGGTCTTGCCCGTGCGCTTGCGCGGGGCCTCGATGTAGGGCGCCGGGTTGTCGGTGTCGTAGAGGGAAACGCCCTCCACGTCACCGATCGCCTTGGCGGAAGAAGTGTCAGAAGACATGCGTGTCACTTCCCGAACAGTTCGAGGTAGGCGTGGCCCAGTACGGGGTACAGGGCCCCGATCATCAGGACGACCCAGATACCCACGACCCACCAGAGCATCGACTTCTGGTGGCGCGGGCCCTTGGACCAGAAGTCCACGGCGATGACACGGAGACCGTTGAGCGCGTGGAACAGGATTGCGGCGACGAGGCCGTACTCCAGCAGCGCGACGATCGGAGTCTTGTAGGTAGCCACGACATCGTCGTACGCCTCGGGGGAGACGCGGACGAGAGCGGTGTCGAGGACGTGTACGAACAGGAAGAAGAAAATGAGGACGCCGGTGACTCGATGAGCCACCCAGGACCACATTCCTTCCCGGCCGCGGTACAACGTTCCAGCCGGCACGGAAAACCCTCCGGAAGCGGGGCGGGGGCCAGCCGGCTTCTTTGTCGGTCGGGCCCGGCCGGGTACGGTCCACCGGCCCCGGACATCGTAGCGACGCTTTGTCGGTTCCCTCGCCCGGGGTCCGCCGGTGTGATCAAACAGGCACGGACGGGCTATCCCACAGGGGCGAATAGCCCGAAATCGGCAGCAGACAGACCGTCGTCCGGGTCCCCGGGCCGCGCACCGGCGAGTCGGTCCAGCAGCCGGACGGCCCGGGAGCGGGCCACCAGGCGCAGTTCCTCGGCGGCGATCGAGCGCTCCTCGTCGATCTCGTGAGCCATCCTCCGGCGGATCGCGGCCAGCAGCTGGTCCACTTGCTCCTCCGGCGGGTGCCCGTCCAGGCAGATCACGAAGGCGTGCCCGAAGGTCCGCTCGTACTCCGCGCGGGCCGCGTCGAGCGCGAGGAGCGCGGCGTACGGGGCGCCCTGGCCCAGCTCCGCCGAGGCCTCCCGGGCCAGCGCCTCGGAGAGGTCGCCCTGGGAGAGGTCGTACGAGGCCTCCTCGCAGGCCGCCTGCAGCGCGGCGGTGTCCGGGTAGGGGCGGTGGGCGGCCACCCGGTGGGCCCAGCGCCCGCTGCCGCAGCAGCGCAGCAGGAGGGTGCGGGCGGTCTCGGGCGGCAGGGAGTTGAATCGCGCCAGTCCGGCGCCGGGGGCGGAGGCCGGACCGCGGACCTGCGCCGGAAGGTGGCTGGACAGCGGAGTACTCCTCGGGGCGGGGCGCGGGTGTACCGCCACGCTAGCGATCTCGTGGTGGCCGTGCCCTGCCGGAACGGGGATTTCACCCGGAAGTGAGCCGAAAGGATGAGGCCGGGGAGGTTTGACCCGGCTGGGGAGGGCCGCGGGGGCCCGGAAGGGGGGAGGACGACCGAGGCCGCCACCCCCCACAGGAGAGGCCCCGGTCGCCATCCGTCACGGACTCGTGCGACAAGCCCGTATTCATGTCAGCGTATGGAGTGCGTTTTCTGTCACACCCCGCTCCGCGCAGGCTTGGTTGCTGGTTGTACAACTCGTGGACGAGAGGTACGTGAAAGCCGTAACGTGCGGATTTGCGCCACACGTACAGGACGTTGAACGGGTTGGGGACTTTGCTGGGGGACGACGCGGAGCTGACCGCCGCGGTGCTCGCGGCACAGGACGGCGACGAGAGCGCGTTCCGGACTGTGTACCGCACCGTGCACCCACGCCTGCTCGGATACGTACGCACGCTCGTCGGCGACGGCGACGCCGAGGACGTGACCTCCGAGGCCTGGCTGCAGATCGCCCGCGACCTCGCCTCCTTCACCGGCGATGCCGACCGCTTCCGCGGCTGGGCCGCCCGCATCGCCCGCAACCGGGCCCTCGACCATATCCGCATGCGCGGCCGCCGTCCCGCCGTCGGCGGTGACGAGACCGAGCTGACGGGCCGGGCCGCGGACTCCGACACGTACGGCGAGGCCATGGAGGCCCTGTCCACCGGACGCACCATGAAGCTGATAGCCCAGCTGCCGCAGGACCAGGCCGAGGCCGTCGTCCTGCGCGTGGTCGTCGGCCTCGACGCCAAGAGCGCCGCCGAGACCCTCGGCAAGCGCCCCGGCGCGGTCCGCACGGCCGCGCACCGGGGGCTGAAGAAGCTCGCGGAACTCCTCAGCGCGGAGCTCGGCCCCGCCGGTGCGGCGGGCGGGACGGAAAACGAAGCGGAACCCCGCGCCCGGGTCGGCCATAATGCCGGGGACCAGGCACGGGAGCGCGACCTCGACGCGGTGCCCGCGCAGCGCGCGCGGGCGGGGGACCTGGTGGAGCGAACCGGTGTGACGCATTCACGTTGGCGGACGCAGAAGGACATGTGATGGCCGACGAGCACAACGCGTGGCTGGACAGGGCCACGGCGGACGAGCTGCTGCGCGGAGGAACACCCGGCCCGGCCGGATCCGGCGCCGACCCGCGCGCCCGGGCGGAGGCGGCCCGGATGCGCGCCGCCCTCGACGCCCTGACCCCCCGCACAGCAGGGGGAGAACTGCCCGGTGAGGAAGCCGCCCTGGCCGCGTTCCGCGCGGCCCGCGCCGAGGCTCCCGCGCCGACGGTGGCCTCGGCGGCGGCTGCCGCCCCGGCCGGCCCCGGCGTGCCCGGGGCGGACCGCGAACCCGTGGTCGACCTCGCGCCGATACCCCCCGTACGCATACCCGCGCAGCGGCGTCCCGTCACGGCCGCCCGCTTCGGGCTGGCGGCCGCGCTGGCCTCGGTCGCCGTCGGCGGGATCGCCGCCGTCGCCGGCACCGGCCTGCTGGACCGTGCCGCGCACCTGACGGCCGGCCCCGCCCCGGCGGTCTCGGTCAGCGCCGACTCGGACCCGGCGCCCGCCGGGGACACCGCCGGCGCCACCCTCGTACCGCAGCTGCGGCCGACCCCCTCCCTGGGCGTCGACGGCTTCTCGCGCGGCCCGGACGCCTCGCGGACGCCGGGCACGGAGACGCGTACGCTCCCCGACGTCGCGCCGAGCCTCCCCGTACCGCCCGGCACGGCCGCCTCGGGCGGCGGCGGTGGCGGCGGCGGAGCGGCGGGCACCGACGGCACCCGCGACTCGTTCGCCGGCGGCGGCGCCACCGCCGACAGCGGCAAGAACCAGGGCATCGAGGCGGAGAAGCCGCGCCCCGAGGACCTGTGCCGCGCCAACAAGGCGAAGAAGCTCGCCGACGACCGGCGCGAGTACCTCTCCAAGCTCGCCGGCGGGGCCGAGAAGGTCCAGCGCTTCTGCGCGACCCTGCTGGACGGGGCGACGAAGGGCACGGTCCCGCGCAGTGGCGCCGACCAGGGCAGCGCCCCGCTGCCGCTGCCGTCGATGACCCCGGTGACCAGCGGCGGGCTGGGCTTCCGCACCCGCTGAAACCTTTTTTCAGGTTCGCGTGCGGGGGCTGTAACACTTTTCGAACCGCCGGCGCAGTACGTATCGAGCCGACTGGTCATCGGCCGCGCACGAGCCGGGGTTCCCCCCGTACCCCTGGGCTCGGCGCACCCGGCGCGGGCGGGGCACGTTCCCCCGGCCCTGCCCGCGCCCCCTCTCCCCTTCGGGATCACCAGTAGACGACGACCTTGTCGCCCACCTTCACCTGGTCGAACAGCTCCGACAGCTTCTTCTTGTCCCGGACGTTCACGCAGCCGTGCGAGGCGCCGTCGTAACCGCGGGCCGCGAAGTCGGACGAGTAGTGCACCGCCTGGCCCTGGCTGAAGAACATCGAGTACGGCATCGACGTGTGGTAGAGCGTCGACGTCCACTCCTTCGCCTTCCACTCCACCTGGAACAGTCCCTCGCGGGTCGGCGTGTTCTCCGAGCCGAAGCGCACGTCCATCGTGGAGACGACCTTGCCGTCGATCATCCAGGCCAGGGTGCGGCTCTCCTTGCTGATGCACATCACCCGGCCCTGCATGCAGCGCGGGTCCGGGGCGTCCACCTCGTTGGTGGTCGGCGGGCGCAGCTCGTCATCGGTCGGCTTCTTCGTCAGGCCCTGCACCTTCTGCCAGGTGGCCTCGTCCACCGAACCGGTCGCGGGCAGCCCGTGCTGCGACTGGAAGGTCTTGACCGCGGCGGTCGTCTTCGAGCCGTAGAACGCGGTGGGCGCCGTCGACACCAGCTTGAGCTGGCGCAGCCGCGCCTGGAGTTCGCGGACCTGCTCGCTCTCGTCGCCGTTGGCCATGAGCGCCTTCGCACCGGGAGTGCCCGGCGCCGACGGCGCGGACGAGGACGCCGGCGCGGACGGCGAGGGCGAGGCGGGCTTGTCGTCCTGCTTGGACGGGGAGGCCGAGGGGGAGCCGGCCGGCGCCGAGGGGGCGGCCGGGCCCGCACCGGCACCCTGCGGACCGCACGCGGTCGCGGCGAACGCCACGGCCGCGGCCAGGCCGAGCGTACGGATGAATGCTTTCTTTCGGTGCATGGCGGTTCCCCCGAGTTCAAGGTCGTGTATCTAGGTGATGCCTCACGGGCGTGGACAGTTGCGGACGAACGCGCGATGTTGCCTCCTTGTGACCAGGCCGTCGCGGGTTCGGTGCGGTTCTACCAGCCCCCGGCCCGTCGGCTCCACGGACACGGAGGCTCCACCCATGGCCCGTCCCACGCCGCGCACCGAGAGCGGAATCCCCGTCGCACCGGTCTACGGCCCCGAGGACCTGACGGGATGGGACCCGCGGGCCCGTCTCGGCAGTCCCGGCGAGTACCCCTACACCCGGGGGATCCACCCCACGATGTACACCGGACGGCCCTGGACCATGCGCCAGTACGCCGGCTTCGGCACGGCCGCCGAGTCCAACGCCCGCTACCGGGCCCTCATCGCGGGCGGCGGGACCGGCCTGTCCGTGGCCTTCGACCTGCCCACACAGATGGGACACGACTCCGACGCCCCGCTCGCGCACGGCGAGGTCGGCAAGGTCGGCGTCGCGGTCGACTCGGTCGAGGACATGCGGGCGCTCCTCGCCGGGATCCCCCTCGACCGGGTGTCCACCTCGATGACCATCAACGCCCCGGCCGCCCTGCTGCTCCTGATGTACCAGCTCGTCGCCGAGGAGCAGGGCATCGCGGGCCGGCAGCTGACGGGCACCGTACAGAACGATGTTCTGAAGGAGTACATCGCGCGCGGCACGTACATCTTCCCGCCCGGCCCCTCCCTGCGGCTGACCGCCGACACCTTCCGCTACTGCCGCGAGCAGATCCCCAGGTGGAACACCATCTCCGTCTCCGGCTACCACATGGCCGAAGCCGGGGCCTCGCCCGTGCAGGAGATCGCCTTCACCCTCGCCGACGCGGTCGCGTACGTCCGTACCGCGCTCGCCGCCGGGATGGCCGTCGACGAGTTCGCCCCCCGGCTCTCCTTCTTCTTCGTCGCCCGGACCACCCTGCTGGAGGAGGTGGCCAAGTTCCGGGCCGCCCGGCGCATCTGGGCCCGCGTGATGCGCGAGGAGTTCGGGGCCCGCGACCCCAGGTCGCTGATGCTGCGCTTCCACACCCAGACCGCCGGGGTGCAGCTGACGGCGCAGCAGCCCGAGCTGAACCTCGTACGCGTGGGCGTGCAGGCGCTGGCCGCCGTACTGGGCGGCACCCAGTCGCTGCACACCAACTCCTTCGACGAGGCCATCGCCCTGCCCACCGAGAAGGCGGCCCGCCTCGCGCTGCGCACCCAGCAGGTGCTGGCGTACGAGACGGACGTGCCGCTGACCGTCGACCCCTTCGCCGGGTCGTACGCGGTGGAGCGGATGACGGACGAGGTGGAGGCGGCCGTGCTCGCGCTGATGCGGCGGATCGAGGACATGGGCGGGGCGGTCGCCGCGATCGAGGCCGGGTTCCAGAAGGACGAGATCGAGGCCAGCGCCTACCGGATCGCCCGCGAGCAGGAGAGCGGGGAGCGGATCGTGGTCGGCGTCAACCGGTTCGCGCTGGAGCGGGAGGAACCGTACGAGCCGCTGCGGGTCGACCCGGCGATCGAGGCCCGCCAGTGCGCGGCCCTGGCCCGGCTGCGGGCCGAGCGGGACGCCGGCGCGGTCTCGGCGGCGCTCGCGGCGCTGCGGGCGGCGGCGGCCGGGACGCGGGAGAACGTCCTGCCGCCGATGAAGGAGGCCCTGCGGGCGCGGGCCACGGTGGGGGAGGTGTGCGGGGTGCTGCGGGAGGTGTGGGGCAGTTACGAACCGTCCCGTTCCGCCCACTGAAATGGACTGGCGCGACAGGCGTGTCCTCATGGGACACTCCTGCCCATGCTGGGTGTGACAGATCTTCCTACTTATCTCGCCGCCGTCGTGCTGATCGTGCTGCTGCCGGGGCCCAACTCGCTGTACGTGCTCTCCGTGGCCTCACGGCGCGGGATCAAGGAGGGCTACAAGGCCGCCTGCGGGGTGTTCACCGGGGACACCGTGCTCATGGTGCTCGCGGCGGTCGGCGCGGGCGCGCTGCTCCAGGCCAGTCCGGTGCTGTTCACCGTGGTCAAGGTGCTCGGCGCCGGCTACCTCGGCTGGCTGGCCGTCGGCATGATGCGGGCCGCCTGGGGCATGTGGCGCACCCGCCGGGCCCGGCACGAGGAGCTCGTCACCGGCGAGGAGCCGGCCGGCGCGGCCGAGCGCCCCTACCGGCGGGCGCTGCTGGTCAGCCTGCTCAACCCGAAGGCCATCCTCTTCCTGCTGTCCTTCTTCGTGCAGTTCGTCGACCCCGGGTACGCCTACCCGGCGCTGTCGTTCCTGCTGCTCGGCGTGGTCTCACAGCTGGTCAGCTTCCTGTACCTGTCCACCCTGATATTCGCGGGCACCCGCCTGTCCGCCGCCTTCCGCCGCCGCAAGCGGCTGTCGGCCGGGGCGACCTCGGCGGCCGGGGTGATCTTCCTCGGCTTCGCCGCGAAGCTCGCCGTCAGCTGACCCCGCCCGGCCGTCCGCCCAGACGTCCGCCCAGCCTCCTGCGCAGGCGGTGCACCGTCCGCCGGACGGCCGGGCTCCGCGGCAGGAACGACAACTGCGCGGGGATCCCGCCCGGCAGCCCCAGGGTGGTCAGCCGGCGGCGGCCGAAGTAGCGCCGGGCGTACGGGGTCAGGTGCCGGGCGAGGTGGGCCTCCGCCTCCGCCCGGCGCCCGGCCAGCACCTTCGGCTGCATCGTGAACCCCACCGCCGCGACCAGCCCGGCCAGGTCCGCCGGCGGGTCCTGCGCCGGCCCGTGCAGGTCCGGGACCAGCGCGTCCACCAGCGTCAGCGGGATCCGGTTGCTGTTCTGATACGGGGCCAGGCGCGCCAGCAGCGCCCCCGTCCCGGTACGCGCCACCGGGATCCCGTACAGCGCCCGGGCCGTCAGCAGCCCGGTCGAGAAGCAGCCCGCCACCAGCGCCGGGCGCAGCCGCTGGTACAGGATCTCGGCCGGCAGCGGCCCGTCCAGCACCGTCAGCCGCGCCCCGAGCCGTTCGGCCTCGGCCCGCGCCCGCCGCCAGTACGCCGCCGGGGCGCTCGGGTGCGGCTTGAACACCAGCTCCCGGTGGCCCCACTCGAAGGCGCCGCGCACCATGTCGGCGTGCAGCTCCTCCTCCTCGTCGGGGGACATCAGCTCCAGCGCCGACAGGTACTGGCCCAGCAGCAGCGCCGGCGGTTCCTCCTCGCGGGGCTCGTAGCCGAGGTCCGACGCCTCGGGCAGGTCCGCGAGCTCCGCCAGGACCTTCAGCAGCGCGGGCGCCGGGACCACCTCGCCCCGCACCCCGAACTCCGTCAGCAGCAGCGGCTCCAGCCCCGGGACCAGGTCCGGGTGCAGCACCCGGCGCACCCGCATGCCGATCTGCGGGTCGAGCCGGAAGCGGGTGGGCCCGTACGACATCAGCCCGTCGGCGTAGACATCGACCGCGGCCCCCGGGAACAGCCGGCACAGGCTCTGCGCGGGCGGCACCTGGAGCGACTCCACGACCAGTTCGACCCGGTCCCCGCCCAGCCCCCACAGCGCGCGCAGCTGCCGCTCCCACATCGGCACGTCCTCCGGGCGCGGGGCCCAGCTGCTCGGGTGCTGCGGGGCGACCACCGCGTTCCAGTCGAGCACCTCGTCGAAGCGGGTGCGCAGCGCGCCGAACCCGGGCGCGGCGTCGAGCCCGGGGGTGACCTCGGGGGAGAGCGAGTGGTTGCTGGTCAGCAGGATCCGCCGGCCGGCCGGCGGGAAGGCGCCCGAGTCGAGGGCGGCGGCCAGGGTGGCCGTCCCGTAGAGGGTGGAGGCGAGGAAGACCTGGGTGACGTTCACGAGGCCGCCCCCGCCGCGTACCCCGCCGCCTGCCCCGCCGCGTGCGCCCCCGCGGCCCGCCGCCGCCGGCGCAGCCCCCGCAGCAGCGCGGAGCGTTCGGCGTCCATCGAGGCGATGACCCGGTCCAATACCGGCGCTGGCATGCGGCCGAGCGCGGCCGCGCTCATGAAACGGAGTTTTTTCGCCACGGCCGGTTCGAACCTCTCGCTGGAACCGAGGTGGTGCGCGATGATCGCGCAATATGTTCGAACGGCCTTGGGGATCAACAGTTCGTATTCCCGGTCGGTCGCCACGTCCGCGAGGACCTGGTCGAATGCGCGAATGAAATCGAGTTGGCGTTCGTCACCGATCTGCGTCAACGAGGTGGGAATTCCCCGCCGGTAGAACACCCCGGGCAGGCCCACCGCGGCGAAGGAGGCGGCCTCCCGGTGCAGCCGCCAGATCCACGGCCGGTCCTCCGCCGTCCGCAGCCCGTCGGTGAAGTGCAGCAGCCCCCGGTCCAGCAGCCGCCGGTGGTACATCCCCGCCCAGGCGTACGGATAGTCCACCGCGGTGGCCCGCGAGGCCGGCAGGATCCCGCACCGCGGATCCCCCACCACCATCTCCGGCCCGTACGGCACCCGCTGCACCACCCGGGACCGGCCCGTCACCTGCACGTGGTCGGTCCGGACGAAATCGCAGCCCAGGGCCTCGATGGCGGCCAGGGTGCGGGCCAGGTGCCCCGGAGCCAGCCAGTCGTCACCGTCCAGGAATGCGACGTACTCCCCGCGCGCCGCGTCCAGCCCCGTGTTGCGGGCCGTGGCCAGCCCGCCGTTGCGGTCCCGTCTGAGGTGCACCGCCCCCGGCACCCCGCCGGCCGCCGCGCGCTCCAGCAGCGCCGGCGTCCCGTCCGTGGAACGGTCGTCGACCAGCAGGAACTCGAAATCCCCGCGGGCGTTCAGTTCGAGGCTCTTCAGGGCGTCCGGCGCGTATGCCTGCACGTTGTGGAACGGCACGACAACAGAGAGCTTGAGCACCCGCGAGACAATAGGACGCACCCCGGCATTCGCCGTGGCCCGGACGCGGATTCCATGTGAACGAAACGGGGCGGGCGCGTTAACCCGCCCGCTTTCGCATTTCGTCGACGGGTTGTTAACCCGCCGTTGCGCGCTCGTTGGGCCGGACACCGGAAATGCGGAATAACTTCTGCCGGGTGCCAGTGCCATTCAGAAGCAGCCCGGCCGGACCACGCGTCGCCGTACTCGCCGACTCCGACACACGCTGGAAATGGGGCGCCCTCACCGCCCGCCGCCTCGCCCCCGGGGACCACCGCGTCACCGGCTACCTGCTGCGCGGCCGGGCCACCCCCACCGCACGCCAGCTCGGCGAGGCCGGCGTCGCGGCGGACGCCGCGCCCGCGGAGGTGACCTGCGCCGAGTTCCTCGCGGAGCTCGCCGGCGGACGCGAACGCCACGACGTGGTCGTGCTGGCCCTCGTCGGCGGCGCCGTCCAGGCCGTACTGCACGGGGCCCGCGCCCTGTGGCCGGAGCCCGCGGCCCGGCCGGTGTTCGTCACCGGCTACGTCGGCGTCGTCTACGAGAAGCTCGCCGACGGACTGCTGCTGCGGCACGGCGCCGACCTGGTCCTCGCCAACTCCCGCCACGACGCCGCCCGCTTCCGCGCCGTGTACGAGGGGGCGGGCGCCGACCCGGACGCCGTCACCGAGACGGCCCTGCCCTTCCTCGACGGGGCGCCGTACGCACCGGCCGGGAACCGCACCCACCGGGTGGTCTTCGCGGTGCAGCCCTCCGTACCGGAGAGCCGCGCCGACCGCGCCTACCTGCTGGGCCGCGCCGCCGGCCACGCACGGCTGCACCCCGACCGGGAGGTGCTGGTCAAACTGCGCAGCCGGCCGGGGGAGCACACCACCCACCTGGAGGAACACCCCTACCAGCGCCTCGCCGAGCGGCTCCCGGGCGGCCTCCCGCCCAACTGCCGGCTGGTCTACGGGCACATGGGCGAGGTGCTGGACACCACCGACCTGCTGGTCACCGTCTCCTCCACGGCCGCCCTGGAGTCGATGCACCGGGGCATCCCGACGGCCGTCCTGACCGACCTCGGCATCCGCGAGGCCCTGGGCAACCAGCACTTCCTCGGCTCGGGCTGCCTCACCTCGTGGGACGAACTGGACGCCGGCCTGCTACCGAAGGCCACCCCCGCCTGGACAACCACCCACGGCGTCCCGGCCCCCCACCACCCCGCCCCGCGGAAACCCGGGGAGCCCGCCGACCGCGAACCCGGGATCCCCGCCCCCGCCGACCGCGAACCCGGGATCCCCGCCCCCGTCGCCCGCGAACCCGGGATCCCCGCCCCCGTCGCCCGCGAACCCGGGATCCCCGCCCCCGTCGCCCGCGAACCCGGGATCCCCGCCCCCGTCGGCCGCGAACCCGGGATCCCCGCCCCCGGGCCGGACCCCGCCACCGGCCGGCCGGCGGACACCGCCCGGGCGCCGGGCGCGCGCGGAAACCCGGGGGCCCCCGCCCCCGACGCCCAGGCGCCGGACACCGGGAACCCCGCCGACCCGTACGCCGCCGCGCGGCAGCGTCTGGCCGGGCTGCTCGCGGCCGACCGGCTGCCGCCCGTGGACCCCTACTACACGCTCCGCACCGCCCCCGGGTACCTGCCCGGGATCCTGGCCCGCCAGCACCTCGCCCCCGACGGGACCCCGCTCCCCGGCGCCGTCCGGCCCGGCGGGTCGGCCGCCCGCCGCTGGCTGCGGGCGCACCTGCGCGAGGCGGCCCGGGGGGCCTACCGGCACGGGGTCCAGCGCGTGGCCCCGGCCATCCGCAGGCTGGGGGAGCTGTGACCCCCCGGCCCCCCGCCGACCACCCCCCGGCCCCCGGCCCCGCCGGGGGAGCCCGGCGCCGGGTGCTGGCCGTGATTCCGGCCCGGGGCGGGTCCAAGGGGGTGCCCGGCAAGAACACCGCTCCCGTCGGCGGGACCCCGCTCGTCGCCCGCGCCGTGCGGGCCTGCCGGGACGCGCCCGCCGTCACCGACGTGGCCGTCTCCACCGACTCCGGCTCCGTGGCCGCCGCCGCCCGCGCCGCCGGGGCCCACGTCATCTCCCGGCCCGCCGCCCTCTCCGGAGACACCGCGAGCAGCGAGGCCGCCGTCCTGCACGCCCTGGACGCCTTCGAGGAGCTGCACTCCCTCACCGTGGACGTGGTCCTCCTGGTCCAGTGCACCAGCCCCTTCGTCACCGCCGAGGACGTCGAGTCCGTCGCCGCCGCCGTGGCCTGCGGCGCCGCCGACTCCGCCCTCACCGCCGCCCCCTTCCACGGCTTCCTCTGGCGCCGAGCCGCCGACGGCCGCGGCAGCGGGGTCAACCACGAGGCCACGTACCGCCCCCGCCGCCAGGACCGCCCCGAGGAACTGCTGGAGACCGGCGCGGCCTACGCCATGACCGCCGCCGGCTTCCGGGCCGCCCGGCACCGCTTCTTCGGACGCACCCTCCCCGTCCCCGCCGACCCGGCGCGGGTCCTGGAGATCGACGACCCGCACGACCTCGCCCGGGCCCGCCTCCTCGCGCCCCTGTTCGACACGCCCCAAACCACCCGGCAACGCACCCCGCACCACACCCCACGCACCGAGCGAAGGACACCACCCGCCATGACGGTCGCCACCACCGAACCCCGCCTGCGCACCTTCGGCCCCCGCGTCGCCGGCCCCGGCCGCCCCGTCTACGTGGTCGGCGAGATCGGCATCAACCACAACGGCGACCTCGGCACCGCCTTCGCCCTGATCGACGCCGCCGTCGAAGCCGGATGCGACGCCGTCAAGTTCCAGAAGCGCACCCCCGAGATCTGCACCCCCCGCGACCAGTGGGACGTCGAACGCGACACCCCCTGGGGCCGTATGACGTACATCGACTACCGCCACCGCGTCGAGTTCGGCGAGGCCGACTACCTCGCCATCGACGAGCACTGCGCCAAGCGCGGCATCGCCTGGTTCGCCTCCCCCTGGGACACCGAGGCCGTCGCCTTCCTGGAGAAGTTCGACCCGCCCGCCCACAAGGTGGCCTCCGCCTGCCTCACCGACGACGAACTGCTGCGCACCCTGCGCGCCACCGGCCGCACCGTCGTCCTCTCCACCGGCATGTCCACCCCCCGGCAGATCCGGCACGCCGTCGAGGTGCTCGGCAGCGACAGCATCCTGCTCTGCCACGCCACCTCGACGTACCCGGCCAAGGCCGAGGAGCTCAACCTCCGCGTCATCAACACCCTCCAGGAGGAGTACCCCAACGTCCCCATCGGCTACTCCGGCCACGAGACCGGCCTGCAGACCACCCTGGCCGCCGTCGCCCTCGGCGCGGCCTTCGTCGAGCGGCACATCACCCTCGACCGCGCCATGTGGGGCTCCGACCAGGCCGCCTCCGTCGAGCCGGGGGGCCTGGCCCGCCTGGTCCGCGACATCCGCACCATCGAGACCGCCCTCGGCGACGGCGTCAAGCGCGTCTACCCCTCCGAACTCGGCCCCATGAAGAAGCTCCGCCGCATCCAGGGCACCCTCCCCGCCCCGGCCGCGATCTGACCCGTCCCGCCCCCACCCCACCCCTCCCCCCGAGCGGAGTACGCGGTGAACCCTCCCGGCCCCACCCTGGCCCTCGTGGAAAGCCCGGTCCAGCTCCTCAACGTGCTGGAGTGGGCACACACCCGGCGCGGGCGCGAGCCCCTGCTGACCGCCGTCCCGGCCCAGCCCGGCCCGCTCGCCGAGCGCTGCCGCCCCGACCCACGCACCGTCGCCACCCGGCTGCGGATCGTCGTCCTGCCGCCCACCGACCCCCTGTCCCGAGGCCAGCTGCGCCGCGTCGCCGGCATCGCCCGCGACGAGGGGTACGCCGTCCAGTGGCAGGAGGCCCGGGGCGGCTCCGGCGCCCCCCTGCGGGCCCTGGCCGCACTCGGCCCGGCCGTGCGCCACGCCGAACGGATCGTGGTCGGCGACCCCTTCTCCCGCTTCGTCCAGCTGCTGCTGGCCCCGTCCCGGGCCGCCGAGCTGGTCGTCGTCGACGACGGCACCGCCACCCTGGAGTTCGTCGCCCAGCTCGGCCGCGGCGAGCGCCTGCGCCGCTGGCACCGCACCGGCGACGGCCCCCTGTCCCGCGCGCGGGAACTCGCCTACGCACCCGTCTCCGGCGCGGCCCGGCGCCGCCTGCGGCCGGGGCGGGGGCGCCGCGTCGAACTGTTCACCTCGATGCCCGTCACCCCGCTGCCCGGGACCGAACTGCGCGTCAACGACTTCGCCTGGACCCGCGCCCGCTTCGGCCCGCCCCGCCTCACCAAGGGCACCGACCTCGTCGGCACCTCCCTCGTGGAGACCGGCGTCGTCGACCCGGCCCGCTACCTGGAGGCCGTCCGCGCCCTCGCCCGGGAGCACGGGGTGACCCGGTACTTCGCGCACCGCCGCGAGACGCCGCAGAAGCTGCGGGCGCTGCGCGCGGCGACCGGGCTGGAGATCGTACGGCCGGACCTGCCGCTGGAACTGGTCGCGCGCCGGGGACCGGTGGGACGTACGATCGTCAGTTTTCCGTCCACGGTCGTCCACACGCTGCCGTACGCGCTCACCGGCACTGGCGTGACCGTGGCCGTATGCGGTATCGACCCCGCCTGGCTCGCCCCCGGGGCCTCGCCCAGGGCCGGCGGCTTCCTCGCGGGCGTCACCGAGACCGCTCGTGATGTGCGCAGACTCCCCGCACGGAGTACCACTGCTGCCGGATGAGCGCGCGAGTTTACCCCCGGCCGCAACCGGTCATGCGTCCAGAGGTCGCTTTTCTTTCCCCTAAGGGCATGAACTTTTCGTGATCTCCGGACAGTTGACCCATCCGTGGGCCTACCCTTCAACGGGTGAACCAGTTGATGTCCCGCGAGCCCCAGACCGCCCTGCCCGGCAAGCCTGTCCGGCCCGAGCTGCCCGGCAAGCTGCCGGACGGGCTCCGTGCCGAACTGATCGCCTTCCGCCGGGACTTGCACATGCACCCCGAGCTAGGACACCAGGAGTTCCGCACCACCGCGGCGATCAAGGCCCGGCTGGAGAAGGCAGGCCTGCGACCACGCGTCCTGAAGTCCGGCACCGGGCTCATCTGTGACGTCGGCACCTGGGACGGGGGACGGCCGATGCTGGCCCTGCGCGCGGACATCGACGCCCTGCCCATCCCGGACGCCAAGACCCACGTCTCGTACCGCTCCACCTACCCGGACCGGGCCCACGCCTGCGGCCACGACGTCCACACCACCGTCGTCCTCGGCGCCGGCCTGGTCCTCGCCGAGCTCGACCGGCAGGGCCTGCTGCCCCGGCCGGTGCGGCTGCTGTTCCAGCCGGCCGAGGAGGTGCTGCCGGGCGGCGCGACCGAGGCCATCGAGTCCGGGGTGCTGGACGGCGTCGGAAAGATCATCGCCGTGCACTGCGACCCGCGGGTCGACGCGGGCAGGATCGGCCTGCGGCCCGGCCCCATCACCTCGGCCTGCGACCGCCTGGAGGTCACCCTCGACGGCCCCGGCGGCCACACCGCCCGCCCGCACCTCACCACCGACATGGTGACGGCCGCCGCCCGCGTCGCCATCGACGTGCCGGCGCTGCTGGCCCGCCGGATGGACGCCCGCGCGGGCATGTCCGTCACCTGGGGCCGGATCGAGTCCGGGCACGCCTGCAACGTCGTCCCGATGCACGCCGAGCTCTCCGGCACGGTCCGCTGCCTCGACCTGAACGCCTGGTACGAGGCCCCCGACATGATCCACGCGGCGATCGACGAGGTCGCCACGATGCACGGGGCCAAGTTCGAGATCAACCACGTGCGCGGCGTGCCGCCGGTCGTCAACGACCCGGTGGTCACCGAGCTGCTCCGGGAGGCCATGGGCGCCCGGCGCGGCCCCGAGTCGGTGGAGGACACCGAGCAGAGCCTCGGCGGCGAGGACTTCTCCTGGTACCTGGAGCACGTCCCCGGCGCCATGGCCCGGCTCGGCGTCCGCCGCCCGGGCGACACCGCCAAGCGGGACCTGCACCGCGGCGATTTCGACGTCGACGAGACCTCGATCGGCTACGGCGTCGAGTTCTTCACGGCCGCCGCACTCCTCGACGGCCGCCGCAACGGTCCCGTCACATCAAAGATCGGGTAAAGCTCCATACAGCACCGGCGGGTCTCCTGTCGGCGGTGTCCAGCCCTTGGTACGCAAGGGCTGGACGCCCGTCCCGTTACCAATCGGTCACTGTCCGGTTCGCGACGATCCGATAACGACTCATGAACGGGCCTTTAACTGACATCTACGCGCGTTACGATCGCCGCTAAACCAGCGCCGGTCGTGGCGCTTCGGTCAGGTTTTGAAGGAGCCTCCCCTTGCGCCGGATCACCAGGATCGCCACCGTGGGCATCGCGTCCGCGGCGCTGGCCCTCTCGGCCACCGCCTGTGGCGGAAAGAAGTCCTCGGACAGCCCCTCCTCCGACGGCAGCGCGCCCACCTCCTCCGCGGGCGCGGCCATCGCGTACGACATCGGCGGCCGTGGCGACCAGTCGTTCAACGACGCCGCGTTCGCGGGCCTGGAGAAGGCCGAGAAGGACCTCAAGATCAAGACCGCCGAGGCGGAGCCGACCGAGGGCGAGAGCGAGGCCGACAAGGTCCAGCGCCTCACCGAGCTGGCGCGCAAGGGCAACAACCCGGTCATCGGCGTCGGCTTCGCCTACGCGCCGGCCATCAAGAAGGTCGCCGCGAAGTTCCCGAAGACCACCTTCGGCATCATCGACGACACCTCGGTGACCGACAAGAACATCGCCAACCTGGTCTTCAACGAGGAGCAGGGCTCCTACCTGGCCGGCGTCGCCGCCGCCAAGGCGTCGAAGAGCGGCACGGTCGGCTTCATCGGCGGTGTCGAGGTTCCGCTGATCAAGAAGTTCGAGGCGGGCTTCACCCAGGGCGTCAAGGACACCAACCCCAACGCCAAGGTACTGACCAAGTACCTCTCCCAGCCGCCGGACTTCGGTGGCTTCGCCAAGCCCGACCTGGGCAAGGCCGCCGCCAAGGGCCAGATCGACGGTGGCGCCGACGTGGTCTACGCCGCCGCCGGCCTCGCCGGCTCGGGCGCCATCGAGGCCGCCGCGACCTCCGGCAAGTGGGCCATCGGCGTCGACTCCGACCAGTACAACCAGGCCGGTCTGTCGAAGTACAAGGACAAGATCCTGACCTCGGTCACCAAGGACGTGTCCGACGCGGTCTACAACCTGATCAAGTCGGTCAAGGACGGCAAGCCGGAGTCCGGCGAGGTCCGCTACGGCCTGGACAAGGACGGCGTCGGCCTGGCCGACTCCAACCCCGAGTACAAGAACATGGCCGAGCTCATCGCCGCGGTGGAGAAGGCGAAGGCCGACATCATCGCGAAGAAGATCACCGTCAAGACCACGCCGTAACGGCTGTCTGACGACTCGTCGCGGTTTCCGGGGTCCGGATGCGGTCTCTACCGCTCCGGACCCCGGACCGCGTCTTCGCCCCCGGTCCGTGACCACTTGTGGCCAGTTGGCCGCAAGTTTTCACTTCCGACAGTGCTACGCGCGTAGAGGCATCGTGGACGCGATACCGTCCCATTCCCGCCCACCCGCCCGGCCGACCCCTGCCCTGTCCTCCTGCCGAGCCAAACGGCTTTCCAGCTCCTTCCGCGCCAAGGAGAGTGCGTCATCAACGCGTCCAGCCCCCCTCTCGCCGTAGAACTGCACGGCATCACCAAGCGTTTCCCCGGCGTCGTCGCCAACAAGGACATCGCCATCTCCGTCCGCAAGGGCACGGTCCACGCCCTGATCGGCGAGAACGGTGCCGGCAAGTCGACCCTGATGAAGATCCTCTACGGCATGCAGAAGCCGGACGAGGGCACCATCGCCATCGACGGGGAGCAGGTCTCCTTCAACAACCCCGGTGAGGCCATCGCACGCGGCATCGGCATGGTGCACCAGCACTTCATGCTCGCCGACAACCTCACCGTCCTGGAGAACGTCGTCCTCGGCGGCGAGAAGCTCTACGGCATCGGCTCCAAGGCCCGCAAGAAGATCCAGGAGATCTCGGACGCGTACGGCCTCGGCGTGCGCCCCGACGCCCTGATCGAGGACCTCGGTGTCGCCGACCGCCAGCGCGTGGAGATCCTCAAGGTCCTCTACCGCGGCGCCAAGACCCTCATCCTCGACGAGCCGACCGCCGTGCTCGTGCCGCAGGAAGTGGACGCGCTCTTCGACAACCTGCGCGAGCTCAAGGCCGAGGGCCTCACGGTCATCTTCATCTCGCACAAGCTGGGCGAGATCCTGAAGGTCGCCGACGACATCACCGTCATCCGCCGCGGCACCACGGTGGGCACCGCCGACCCGAAGACCGCGACGACCAAGCAGCTCGCCGAGCTGATGGTCGGCAGCGAGCTGCCCTCGCCGGAGACCCGCGAGTCCACGGTCACCACGACCCCCATGCTTCAGGTCGACGGCCTGACCGTCGCCGACGCGGGCACCATCGTCACCCCCGAGACCTCCGTGAACGCCCTCGGCGACTCCGACACCGACCTGCGCGAGCCCGCCGTCGCCGGCCGCCTGCTGCTCGACGGGATCACCTTCACGATCCACAAGGGCGAGGTCCTCGGCATCGCCGGCGTCGAGGGCAACGGCCAGACGGAGCTGATCGAGGCCCTCATGGGCATGATCAGCCCCGACGCGGGCGCCATCACCCTCGACGGCAGCGACATCACCAAGATGCCGGTCCGCAAGCGCCGCGAGGGCGGCATCGGCTACATCCCCGAGGACCGCCACCGCCACGGCCTGCTGCTGGAGTCCCCGCTCTGGGAGAACCGCATCCTCGGCCACGTCACCGAGGCGCCCAACTCCAAGCGCGGCGTCCTCGACCCGAAGGCCGCCCGCAAGGACACCGAGCGGATCGTGCGCGAGTACGACGTCCGCACGCCCGGCATCGACGTCACCGCGGCCTCCCTCTCCGGCGGCAACCAGCAGAAGCTGATCGTCGGCCGCGAGATGAGCCACAACCCCAAGTTCCTCATCGCCGCCCACCCCACGCGCGGCGTGGACGTCGGCGCGCAGGCGCAGATCTGGGACGCGATCCGCGAAGCCCGGCGCGAGGGCCTCGCCGTCCTGCTGATCTCCGCCGACCTGGACGAGCTGATCGGCCTGTCCGACACGCTCCGCGTCATCTACCGCGGCCGCCTGGTCGCGGACGCCGACCCGGCGACGATCACCCCCGAGGAGCTCGGCACCGCCATGACCGGCGCCGCGACCGGGCACCTGGAAGCCACTGACGACCACTCCGCCGAGGTCGACGGCGACACGACGGAGGACGAGGCCCGATGAAGAAATTCGACAAGGACCGGCTGCTTCTCGGCTTCGCCGGACCCGCGCTGGCACTGGTCAGCGCCTTCGTACTGAGCATGATCGTGCTGGCCGCGTCGGGCGTCGACCCGATCGAGCCGCTGCGCATCATGATCGAGCAGTCCGGCTACGAGGACGTGCAGGTCCTCATCGTGAACCAGGCCGGCACGTACTACCTGGCAGCCCTGGCCGTCGCCATCGGCTTCCGGATGAACCTCTTCAACATCGGCGTCGACGGCCAGTACCGCCTCGCCGCGATGGTCAGCGCCCTGGTCGGCGCGGCGGTCACGCTGCCCGGCCCGCTGCACATCCTGGTGATCGTGCTCGTCGCCATGCTCGTCGGCGCCTTCTGGTCCGGCATCGCGGGCATCCTCAAGGCCAAGCGCGGCGTGAGCGAGGTCGTCTCGACGATCATGCTCAACGCCATCGCGACCTCGCTGATCGCCTGGCTGATCCTGCCCAAGAACCTCGGCGTGCAGCCCGTCGGCTCCAACGACCTGACCACCGGTGACATCCCGGAGTCGGGCTGGTTCCCGGGCGTCGAGCTCGGTGACGGCATGGAGATCTACGGCTTCACCTTCATCGCCTTCGCGCTGGGCGTCGTCTACTGGTTCGTGCTCAACCGCACCCGGTTCGGCTTCGACCTGCGCGCCACCGGCGCCAGCGAGTCCGCCGCCCAGGCCTCCGGCGTGGACGCCAAGAAGATGATCATGACCTCGATGCTCATCTCGGGCGCCGTCGCCGGTCTGGTCAGCATGCCGCTCCTGCTGGGCGAGTCCCACACGTACAACCTGTCCTTCCCGGCGGGCATCGGCTTCACCGGCATCACCATCGCGCTGCTCGGCCGCAACAACCCGGTCGGCATCTTCTTCGCGGCGCTGCTGATCGCCTTCATCGACAAGGCGTCCGCCGGCCTCGACACGGCCGGCTACGCCAAGGAAATCGGCACGATCATGAAGGGCCTGATCGTGGTCGCCGTGGTCGTCAGCTACGAGCTCGTCCGCCGCTACGGCATCCGCCGCCAGCAGCAGAAGGTCGGCGAGGAGCTGGCCGCCGGCCACGCCATCAAGACCGAGAAGGAGGTCGCGGCGTGAGCGCCAGCACCGTTCCCACGACGAAAGCCGCGCCCAAGCCGGGCGGCCGCCGCAAGCTCACCCTGCCCTGGATCCTGCTGATCATCGCGGGCGGCCTCGCGCTGGTCTCGCTGGTCCGGGTCATCTCCGGCGCGAACGACCTGACCTCCGTCGGCCAGGTCTCCGGCGCCCTCCAGCTCGCCGTGCCGATCGGCCTCGCGGGCCTCGGCGGCCTCTGGGCCGAGCGGGCCGGCGTGGTCAACATCGGCCTCGAGGGCATGATGATCCTCGGCACCTGGTTCGGTGCCTGGGCCGGTTACCAGTGGGGCCCCTGGACGGGCGTCCTGCTGGGCATCGTCGGCGGCGCCCTCGGCGGCCTGCTGCACGCGATCATCACCGTCACCTTCAACGTCAACCACATCGTCTCCGGTGTGGCGGTCACCATCCTGGCGACGGGCTTCACCCAGTACCTGTCGAACTTCACCTTCGACAAGGCCGAGGGCGGCTCCTCCAAGCAGTCCCCGCGCATCGAGCCCATCACCGAGATCACCATCCCGGGACTCTCCAGCGGACTGGACACCCTCCAGGCCAAGCACTGGTTCCTCGTCTCGGACATCGCCGGCGTCCTCGGCGGCCTGGTCACCCACCTGTCGCTGCTGACCGTCGTCGCCGTGCTGCTGATCCCCGCCACCTGGTGGGTGCTCTGGCGCACCGCCTTCGGCCTGCGCCTGCGCTCCTGCGGTGAGAACCCGGTCGCGGCGGAGTCCCTCGGCGTCAACGTCTACAAGTACAAGTACATTGCTGTGATCGTCTCGGGCGGCCTGGCCGGCCTCGGCGGCGCGTTCCTCGCGATCGTCTCCACCGGCATCTACCAGGAGGGCCAGACCGGCGGCCGCGGCTACATCGGTCTCGCCGCGATGATCTTCGGCAACTGGATGCCGGGCGGCATGGCGCTCGGCGCGGGCCTCTTCGGCTTCACCGACAGCCTCAAGCTGCGCGGCGGCGCCGAGAACGTCCACGCGATGCTGCTGCTGATCGCCATCCTGCTGGTGCTCGCCGTCGGCTGGCAGCTGTACAAGAAGAAGTACCTCCAGGCCGGCATCGCCGCCGTCTGCGCCGCCGGGCTCTTCGCCTGGTACGCGGCCACCGACCAGGTGCCCAGCCAGTTCGTCGACGCCGCCCCGTACGTCACCACGCTGCTGGTGCTCGCCCTGTCGGCGCAGCGCCTGCGGATGCCCAAGGCGGACGGCATGCCGTACCGCAAGGGCCAGGGCAAGTGACCCCGGCCCCGGCGGTGGACTGGGAAGCCCTGCGGACCGCCGCCCGGTCCGCGATGACCCGCGCGTACGCCCCCTACTCGGGCTTCCCGGTCGGGGTCGCGGCGCTGGTCGACGACGGGCGGACCGTCACCGGCTGCAACGTCGAGAACGCGAGCTACGGGCTCGGCCTGTGCGCCGAGTGCGGCCTGGTCTCCTCCCTCCAGGCCACCGGCGGCGGCCGGCTCACGCACTTCACGTGCGTGGACGGCAAGGGCGCCATCCTCGTCCCGTGCGGGCGCTGCCGCCAGCTGCTCTACGAGTTCGGCGGCCCGGAGCTCCTGGTGGAGACGCCGGACGGGATCCTGCCGCTGAGCGCGATGCTGCCGCAGGCCTTCGGCCCCGACCACCTGAGATAGCCGTACGACGGCCCTCCGCCCCGCCGGGCGGAGGGCCGTCGCCGCTCCTCCCTCCCTCATCTCTATGCGCGTAGAAGGAAGTCACCTCATGGACGTCATCTCCGTCATCCGGACCAAGCGGGACCGCGGTGAGCTGAGCCCCGAGCAGATCGACTGGGTCATCGACGCCTACACCCGCGGCGTCGTCGCCGACGAGCAGATGTCGGCGCTCGCCATGGCCATCCTGCTCAACGGCATGAACCGGTCCGAGATCGCCCGCTGGACCGCCGCGATGATCGCCTCCGGCGAGCGGATGAACTTCGACTCCCTCTCCCGCCCCACCGCCGACAAGCACTCCACCGGCGGCGTCGGCGACAAGATCACCCTCCCGCTCGCCCCGCTCGTCGCCGCCTGCGGCGCGGCCGTCCCGCAGCTGTCCGGCCGCGGCCTCGGCCACACCGGCGGCACCCTCGACAAGCTGGAGTCCATCCCCGGCTGGCGGGCCCTGCTCTCCAACGAGGAGATGCTGAACGTCCTCGACACCACCGGCGCCGTCATCTGCGCCGCCGGCGACGGCCTGGCCCCCGCCGACAAGAAGCTCTACGCCCTCCGCGACGTCACCGGAACCGTCGAGGCCATCCCGCTGATCGCCTCCTCGATCATGTCCAAGAAGATCGCCGAGGGCACCGGCTCCCTCGTCCTCGACGTGAAGGTCGGCTCCGGCGCCTTCATGAAGAACATCGAGGACGCCCGCGAGCTGGCCTCCACGATGGTGGCCCTGGGCACCGACAGCGGCGTCAAGACGATCGCCCTGCTCACCGACATGTCCACCCCGCTCGGCCTGACCGCGGGCAACGCCCTCGAGGTCCGCGAGTCCGTCGAGGTCCTCGCCGGCGGCGGCCCCGCCGACGTGGTCGAGCTGACCATCGCCCTCGCGCAGGAGATGCTGACGGCCGCCGGCATCAAGGACGCCGACCCGGCGAAGGCCCTCGCCGACGGCTCCGCGATGGACGTGTGGCGCCGGATGATCTCCGCCCAGGGCGGCGACCCGGACGCGGCCCTCCCGGTCGCCCGCGAGCAGCACGTCGTCACCGCCTCCGCCTCCGGCGTCCTGACCCGCCTCGACGCGTACGCGGTCGGCGTCGGCGCCTGGCGCCTGGGCGCGGGCCGCGCCCGCAAGGAGGACCCGGTCCAGGCGGGCGCGGGCATCGAGCTCCACGCGAAGCCGGGCGACACGGTCACGGCGGGCCAGCCGCTGATGACCCTGCACACGGACACCCCGGAGAAGTTCGAGTACGCCCTGTCCTCCCTGGAGGGCTGCTACGACGTCTCCCCGTCGGGCACGGAGTTCTCGGCGAACCCGATCGTCCTGGACCGCATCGCCTAGCCCCTCCCCGCCCTTGGACCCCCTGCGCTCAAACGCCGCGCGGGCTGGAAATTCGCTGCGCGAATCCAGCCCCGTCGGCGTTTGAGGCGCGGGGGTCTGGGGGCGGAGCCCCCAGAAGGGGTCCGGGCGCAGCCCGGGGAACGGGCGAAGGGCGGGTAGGGGACTCCGCCCCGCGCAGCGGCACCCCCGCCCCACCGCACCGGCCCCGCGCGGCAGCGCCCACGGCACCGGCCCCGCGCGGCAGCGCCCACGGCACCGATCCCGCGCGGCAGCGCAGCGGCACCGATGAGTTCCGCGGCCGCGGACGGTCATCCCCCCGTGGAGATCACCCTGGCCCTGGAAGGGCCCCAGCCGGACGTCCCCGCCCTCTGCGCCCGCCTCGGCAAGCTCTGCCGGGACGGCCCGGTCCGGCCGGTGACCTGCGACGTCCGGGGAGTCGGTACCCCCACCCTCGCCACCGTCGACGCCCTCGCCCGCCTGGCCCTCACGGCCAAGGGCCACGGCACCCCCTTCCGGGTCACCGGAGCGGCCCCCCGGCTAGAGGCCCTGCTTCACCTCGTCGGACTCGGAGAGCTCCTGCGGCAGCCCGAACAGCGGGAACCACCGCGCCGTGTCCAGGAATGCGTTGAGCCCGACGATCCGCCCCCGTGACACCTCCAGCACCTGGAGCGCCCACGGCACGTGCCCGGGCAGGCCGTCCTCCCGCGGACGGTACTGCCCGAAGGCCGGCAGCCCGTTCGCCGTGGTCGGGACCAGCCGCGAGCCCTTGCAGCCGATGCCCTGCTCCAGGTGCCACGCGGCGATGTCCGCCGGCCCCCGCAGCCACAGGTCGAACGGCGGCATCGACAGCACCGCGTCCTCGTGCAGCAGCTCCGTGAGCCGCGAGATGTCGTACGCCTCGAAGGCCGACAGGTACTGCTCCAGCAGCTTCGACTGCTCCGCGTCCAGCGGGTCCTTCGGCTCGCTCGGCCGCAGCTCCTGCCCCGACAGCGTCGCCCGCGCCCGCTGGAGCGCGCTGTTCACCGACGCCACCGAGGTCTCCAGGAGCCGCGCGACCTCGTCCGCCTTCCAGGCCAGCACCTCCCGCAGGATCAGCACGGCCCGCTGCTTCGCCGGCAGGTGCTGGAGGGCCGCCACGAAGGCCAGCCGCACGGACTCCTTCGCCAGCGCCAGCTCCGCCGGGTCGGCGGTCTGCGGGAGCACCCGCCCGTCCGGGACCGGCTCCAGCCAGGTCACCTCGGGCCGCTCGTTGAGCACGGCGGAGGCCTGGTGCTGCGGTGCGGACAGGTCCATCGGCCGGGCCCGCCTGTTCCCCGCCTTCAGCAGGTCCAGGCACACGTTGGTGGCGATCCGGTACAGCCACGACCGCAGCGACGACCGCCCCTCGAACTTCGCGTGGGCCCGCCAGGCACGGACGTACGTGTCCTGCACCGCGTCCTCGGCGTCGAAGGACGAGCCGAGCATCCGGTAGCAGTAGCCGGTCAGCTCGACGCGGTAGCGGTCCATCGCCGCGTCGAGTTCCGGTGACGAGGTAGCAAGGTCGCTCATGGCCGCCGTCCCCCAGGTGGTTTGCCGTCCCTTCGGAAACTACCCGAGGGGTCTGACAACGGCAGCCGGAGCGGGGGAAACCGTCAGGTCCCGGGCTTGCGCCCGTACACGAAGACGTCCTCGCCGTTGGTCAGCATGCTCCAGTAGGCCTTCGCGTCCGTCGTCGTCATGTTCACGCAGCCGCCCGAACCGGGCGGGTTCCACATGCTCTTGGTGACCGAGTGGAAGGCGATGCCCCCGTCGAAGAACTGCGAGTAGGGCATGGACACGTTGTAGATCGTCGACCAGTGGTCGATGGACCGGTAGTAGATCTTCTTCAGGCCCGTCCGCGTCGGCGTCTCCGCCTTGCCGGTGCGCACCGGCACCGGACCGTACTTCAGCGCCGCCCCGTCCTGGATCCAGCTGAGCTGCCGGGTCAGGTCGACGCACGCGATCCGCCCCAGGTTGACGGGGCACTTCCCCTCGGCGTTCGGATTCTTGCCCGCCGCCCGCTGCGCCAGCATCGTGCTCATCGTCTGCCAGGTCAGCGGCCCGGCGTACCCCATGGTCGGGGTGATCCCGTGGGTGGCCTGGAACGACTGGATCGCCGTGCAGTCGGCCGCCGACTGCACCCCGTCCACCGGCCGCCCGAGGAACTGCTCGACCTGCCGCTGGTAGGGTCCGGTGGTCACGTTGCAGCCGGCGGCCTGGGCCGTCCCGCCCCCCACGACCACCAGGGGCGCCGCAAGCGCCAGAGCCCCGCCGAACACCACCGCAGCCCGCCGCCGCGCGCGCACGCGTATCGCCGCCATCTGGTCCTCCCCTGCCTCGCCCGCACTGTGGGGCGCAATGCCTCCCAAGCTAGAGCGAGTTGCGCACGGCGCACAGACCTTGAACGGAGTTGGCCGCCACGGGTCCGCCACAGGTCCGCCGCCGGTCCGCACCGGTCCGCCGGCGGACCGGTGCCGGGACGTTCGGCGCGGGGTCAGCGGGCCGCCGCGGCGCGGGGACCGCGAGCGCCCGGGGCGAGCATCCGGCGGCGTTCGGCGCGGGCCGCGTGGGATCCGTACAGGGTGATCGAGACGACGCCCAGCACCGCCAGCAGCGCGATCCCGACCGTGGCCGCCCACCCCGAGGCGTGGTACGCCAGCGCGCCCAGGGTGCCGCCCGCGCTGGAGCCGAGGTAGTACGCGGACTGGTACAGCGCCGAGGCCTGCGCCCGGCCCGTCTTCGCCGTCCGGCTCACCGCCGCCGACGCCACCGCGTGCCCCGCGAAGAAGCCGGCCGTGATCAGCACCAGCCCCGGCAGGATCAGCCACAGCGAGTCGCCGAGCGACAGCAGCAGCCCCAGGGCGGTCGTGGTCACCGCCAGGTACAGCGCCCCGCGCCGGCCCGCACGGGCCACCAGCTGACCGGCCGCCGCCGAGGAGACCGTACCCACCAGGTACACCAGGAAGACCGACCCGACGACGCCCTGGCCCAGCGAGAACGGCGCCTCCACCAGCCGGTACCCGATGACCGTGTACACGGCCCCGAACACGGTCATGAACAGCGCGCCGATCCCGTACAGCCGCAGCAGCAGCGGATCCCGCAGGTGCCCGGCGACGGTACGTCCCACCGCGCGCGGGTTCAGCGACGCCGGCCGGAAGAACCGCGCCCTGGGCAGCAGCACCAGGAAGGCCGCCGCGCAGACCAGCGCCATCACGCCGACGGCCAGCAGCCCGCCGCGCCAGCCCCACAGCTGCGCGCCCCAGCCGGTGACGATGCGGCCGCTCATGCCGCCGATGGAGTTGCCGGCCACGAACAGGCCGATGGCCCCGACCAGCGCCTTCGGCTTGACCTCCTCCGCGAGGTACGCCATCGCGGAGGCGGGGATCCCGGCGATGGCCGCGCCCTGCACCGCGCGCAGCGCCACCAGCCACTCCAGGCTCGGCGCGAACGGCACCAGCAGGCCGATGCCGACGGCGACCACCATCGAGCAGGTCATCATCCGGGTCCGGCCGAACCGCTCGGACAGCGCGCTGAGCGGCAGGACGAACAGGGCGAGGGCGCCGGTGGCCGCGGAGACCGTCCAGCTGGCCTGACCGGCCGTCACGCCGAAACCGGCGGAGACCGCGGGCAGCAGGGCCTGGGTGGAGTAGAGGAGGGCGAAGGTCGCCAGGCCCGCGGCGAAGAGCGCGAGGCTCATCCGGCGGTAGCCGGGGCGGCCGGGGGAGCGGGGCTCGGGGGACGACGGGGTGGAGGCGCCCGTGATGACGGGCGCCCCGGTATGAGCGGGAGGCATGCCTCGAACCTACGCCCACCCTTTTTCATGCGTCCAATGCACAAACCCGGGATAATCAATCCACCAGCGCATCACCGCACTCCAGGGCCTCGGATATCAATGAACCGTTACGAAGAAGACATGGCTGTGACACAAGGGCTGGCCCCGCGCCTGGCCCAGTTCGTCGCGGTCGCCCGGCACGAGCACGTCACCCGCGCCGCCCACGAGCTGGGCGTACCGCAGTCCACCCTGTCCCGGGCGATGGTCCGCCTCGAACAGGACCTGGGCGTCTCGCTGTTCGCCCGCAAGGGCCGCACCGTCGCCCTCACCACGGCGGGCCGCACCTTCCTCGCCTCCGCCGAGCAGGCCCTCGAGGGCATCGCCCGCGCCGCCGGGTCCGTCCAGCAGGACGCCGACCCGTCCTTCGGCAAGGTCGCGTTCGGCTTCCTGCACACCCTGGGCCCCGAGACGGTGCCCGGCCTGATCCGCGCCTTCCGCACCGACCACCCCGGGGTCCGCTTCGCCCTGGTCCAGAACTACGGCGAGGCCATGCTGGAGAAGCTCCGCGCCGGCGAACTCGACCTCTGCCTGACCTCGCCCGTCCCCGACGCCCCCGACCTGGTCGCCCGCCGCCTCGACGAGCAGCGGCTGCGGCTGGTGGTCCCGGACGACCACCGCCTCGCGGGCCGCAAGCGCATCCGCCTCGCGGAGGCCGCCGAGGAAACCTTCGTCACCCTGGAGCCCGGCTACGGCCTGCGCCGCATCACCGACAACCTGTGCGCGGAGGCCGGGTTCACCCCGAAGGTCGCCTTCGAGGGCGAAGAGGCGGAAACCCTGCGCGGCCTGGTGGCGGCGGGCCTGGGCGTGGCCCTCCTCCCCCCGCCGCCCGTGGCCCGCCCGGGGGTGGTCGAGCTGACGGTGACGGCGCCGCGCGCGGCCCGCGAGATCGGCGTGGCCTGGCTGGACGGCCACCCGGACACCCCTCCGGTGGCCGCCTTCAAACGCTTCCTCCTCTCCCGCCGCGGCCGCCTCATCCCCGAACTGGAACCCCCGTCCTAGCCCTCCCCGGGGCCCGAGGGCCGGTTCTCCTTCTTGACGCGCCGCTCGCGCGGCTCGGCCGCGGACGGCCTCCCCGGCTTCGCGCCGCTGCGCCGGACTCCGTCCGTCGGCCTGCCGGTCGGCGGCCCGTCGTCGCCCGGCGCCGGTGGAGGGAATGACGATCGGCGGGGCCTGCCGAGGGCCGGAAGCCGTCGCCCCGGCGAACGTCAGCCCGTACGGAGCAGCGTCCTGCCCCGCTCGTACGTTTCTCGGGCGTGCGCGTTGGCGAGGTGGGGCCGGAGGGAGGAGGCGCACCACGGGGTCGGCCCGCCGGCGGAGGGGTTCTTCGCCTCACCCGCATACGCCTGGAGCCCGGCGAGGGCTACCTGGCCCCGACCGAGTACCTGGTGCACGACGGATCCACCGAAGGCCAGGAGCATCGCTCGGCGGCAGCGTTCTGGCTCGGCCGGTGGGCGCGCGGCGTTCTGCCCTCCCTGGTCTGAGGCTAGGCCGGTGCACCGGTTCCGGGGTCCCCGTCCGGGCAGTGTGGTCTGTTCGCCGTGGAGAGCAAGTAGCCGGCCTGGAAGCGGGATTTGGCGCCGATGGCGCGCATGATCTCGGCGATGTGGCGTTGGCAGGTGCGTTCGGACATGCCGAGGCGGCGGGCGATGACCTTGTCTTCCAGGCCGTCGGAGAGGAGGCGGACGATGGTCTGGCGGAGTTCGTCGGAGACGGCGCGGGCGGCGTCCGGGCCGACGCTTGTGGGGAAGGGTTCGGCGCCGAGCCAGGAGCGTTCGAAGGTGGCCGTCATGAAGTGGACGACGCTCGGTTCGCGGACGACCAGGGCGGCGCCCTGGCGGTCGGGGACGGCCATGAGGCCGGTGTGGGCGTCGAAGATCAGCATGCGCATGAGGCCGTCGCCGAGGGTGCGGACCTGGGCGCCGAGTGCCGTGATGCGTTCGACGTAGGCGGCGGTGGGGCGGGAGTAGCGGGCGGTGTGCTGGTAGATGGTGCGCATGCGGACGCCGCGGGTCAGCAGGGACTCGTCCCGTCCGACCGCTTCCTCCAGGCTTTCCTGGGGCCGGCCGCCGCCGGGCTGGGAGGTCAGCAGTTCCCGTTCGCAGGCCGCGGCCAGTTCGGTGATCAGTCCGCGGACGGCTCCGAGGTCGGTGACCAGTTCCAGGCGTCCCGACCCGCTCAGGTCCCGGTGCGCGGCCCCCGCCTCGTACGCGGGGACCAGAGCCTCCAGCCGCCCGCGCAGCCGGTCCATCTCGTCGTGGGTCTCCCGTACGCGGAGTGCCAGCGGGGCCAGCGCCCGGGCCGCCGCCGCGCGGGGCGCGACCGCGCACCAGCGCTCGGGTCCGTCGCCGTCGGGGACCCGCTGGAGCAGGTGTGCGGCGGCCAGCTCGGTGACGGCCGCGCCCGCGCGGGCCCCGAGGGCGGTGGTGGCCTCGGCGACGGTGAAGGCGTGCCGGTCGACGGCGTACGCGTACAGGCGCCGGGCCGTGGGGCTCAGGTCTTCGGGGTCTTCGGAACCGGCGTCGGCGCGGTCATCGGCGGGGGCTGGCATATGCACATTCGTCCCTGCCTGTGCCCCTTCGTAAACCCCTCCGGTTCCCGCAAGGCGACAAGCCGACGCCTGAACGACCGCTTCCGGCATATGCCGAACCGGCACAGTGGACCCACGACCCGCGGCCGCGCCGGAACACCGGGGCCGTCCGACCGAGAGGGGACGGAACGGGAGGTCCCGGCGTTCCGGCGCGGCCCGCGGTCAGGCCGGCTGCGCGTAGGTGCCGAAGCCCGTCCAGTCCACCGCCACGCACGGCTCGTCGCCGAGCACCCACGCGTCGTGCCCCGGGGCGACCTGCATGAAGTCCCCCGGGCCGTACTCGGCGCCCTCGCCGTCGTCCATCACGACCTGCATCCGGCCGCTGACCACGTAACCGGTGTGCGCCGACTGGCAGCTGTCCGTGCCCGCCAGCGGCTTGATGTGCTCCGACCACTTCCAGCCCGGCTCGAACACCGCGCGCCCGACCGGCCCGCCGTCCGTCTGGATCAGGTCCAGCCTGCCCTTGCCGTCGGCGAAGGGCCGCGTCTCGTCCGCGTTGTCGAAGTTCCTGCGCACCATCCCGGCCATGGCGGACCGCCTTCCGGAGAGCACCCCGAGCAGACCCCGAGTCCATTTCTCACTCTACGCCCGCACCCGCCCCCGCTCAGCCCCTCAGGGACCGCCCGAAACCCGAGGCCAGCGGCATCCGCAGGCCCAGCGGCGGAGGCGCCGCCAGCGCGTCCACGACCGGCCGCGAGTACCGGCCCGCGAGCATCGCGCCGAGGACGAAGTCCACCGCCAGCGCCACCACTTCCGAGCGGTGCTCCCGCAGCCCGTGGCCGTCCGAGTGCACCTCGAACCGGCAGGTAGAACGATTCGCCTTCTTCGCGCGGGCCGCCAGCCGGAAGGAGGACTCCGGGTCGCTGCGCGCGTCGTTCGTGCCGTGCACGATCAGCACCTGCCGCCCGGCGAGCTGTTTCACCGGTTCAGGGGAGCCCGCGTCCGAGCCCTCCGTTAAGCAAGGGGCCAGCGCCACCACCGAGTTGACGGCCTCGTGCCCCGCCGCCAGCAGCGCCGCCCTGCCGCCCGCGCCGAAGCCGGCCAGGCAGACCGGGACGTCCCCGTACAGCCTGACCACCTCCTGCGCCGCCCACGCGGCGGCCTCCTCCCGGGGTCCGGCCCCGTGCGCCACCGGGTGCGCCACCAGCCCCTGCGCCCCGCCCGCCCGGGCCAGCGCCCGCGCGAGCGGGCGTACCGGACCGGGGGCGAGTCTGGAGGCTCCGGGAAGCAGGAGCACCACACCACTGACCGTCGAGACCGAGCCGTTCGCGCCGGCCGCCCGCCCCAGGCGGGCCCCGCGCGCCGGCGGCGCATGCTGTGCCATGGCGGAACAGTCTCAGACTGACAGGTGTACGCCACCCGTCCGTACGGTCTCTGTTACATATCGACCCCTGCGGCCGACGCGCTGCTCTACGCGCGTAGGAGTAGAGTGCCGGGATGACGAGCGAGACCCCCAACCTGCCCACCCCGGACCAGATCCGCCGCTCCCCGAAGGTGCTGCTGCACGACCACCTCGACGGAGGGCTGCGCCCCGGGACCATCATCGAGCTGGCGGCCGAGGTCGGCTACGACAAGCTCCCCGAGACCGACGCCGACAAGCTGGGCGTCTGGTTCCGCGACGCCGCCGACTCCGGCTCCCTCCCGCGCTACCTGGAGACGTTCGCGCACACCTGCGCCGTCATGCAGACGAAGGAGGCCCTCTTCCGGGTCGCCGCCGAGTGCGCCGAGGACCTGGCCGAGGACGGCGTCGTGTACGCCGAGATCCGCTACGCCCCCGAGCAGCACCTCGTAGCCGGCCTGACCCTCGAAGAGGTCGTCGAGGCCGTCAACGACGGCTTCCGCGAGGGCGAGCGCCGCGCCAAGGCCAACGGCCACCGCATCCGCGTCGGCGCCCTGCTGACCGCCATGCGCCACGCGGCCCGCGCGCTGGAGATCGCCGAGCTGGCCAACCGCTACCGGGACAACGGCGTGGTCGGCTTCGACATCGCCGGCGCCGAGGCCGGGTTCCCCCCCACCCGCCACCTCGACGCCTTCGAGTACCTCAAGCGCGAGAACAACCACTTCACCATCCACGCGGGCGAGGCCTTCGGCCTCCCCTCGATCTGGCAGGCCCTGCAGTGGTGCGGCGCGGACCGCCTCGGCCACGGCGTGAAGATCATCGACGACATCGAGGTCGCCGAGGACGGTTCCGTCAAGCTGGGCCGCCTGGCCTCGTACGTCCGGGACAAGCGCATCCCCCTGGAGATGTGCCCGACCTCGAACCTCCAGACCGCCGCGGCCGCCTCGTACGCCGAACACCCGATCGGCCTGCTGCGCAAGCTGCACTTCCGGCTGACGGTCAACACGGACAACCGCCTGATGAGCGGCACCAGCATGAGCCGCGAGTTCGAGCACCTGGTCGACGCCTTCGGCTACTCGCTCGACGACATGCAGTGGTTCACCGTCAATGCGATGAAGTCCGCGTTCATTCCTTTCGATGAACGACTCGCGATGATCAACGACGTGATCAAGCCGGGCTATGCGGAGCTGAAGTCCGAATGGCTGTTCCGGCAGACCGCTTCCACCAGCGGAACTGTCTCGGCCTAGGCCACGGAATGACCCGCTGAAAGCGTCCGGGAGACTCAACTCCCGGACGCTTTCTCGTATTTAAGGATGTTTGCGGGACCGGGTTTGAAGTGGCTAGTTTGCGGAGCCGCTCAGTTTCCCCGTCGCAAGGACGATTTTTCATGAAGCAGTCTGCTGCCAAGTCCCTCGGTGTCGCTGTGATTGGTGCCGCCCTCGCCGCGGGCGCCGCCGGCACCGCCTCCGCCTCGGCGCTCCCCGCCGCGAGCCTGACGGACACCCTCGGCTCCCTGACCAGCGCCACCAGCTCCCTCACCGACCAGACGCAGCAGCAGGGTGCGCAGGAGAGCGAGGCCTCCGACGCCGCCGCCCCCGTCACCGGCCTGCTCGGCGGCCTCGCCCCGGTGGCCGCCCCGCTCGGCGCCCTCGGCTGACCCCAGCCCCGCGAAATCGCACGCACGCGCACGCGGCGCACGCCCCTTCGAGGAGGTGTGCGCCGCGTCGCGCGGTGTGCCACGATCACCACCAACTGCCCGCCGACGCACGGGGTATGAGGTCCGGTCATGCGCATCACGGCACGTTTCACGGCGCCCGCGACGAGGTTCGCGCTGCTCCCCGCACTGCTCCTCGGAGCGGTCGCCTGCGGCAGCGGTACGGACACCCCCGCGCCCGGGAAGACCCCCGACCCCAAGGGCTCCGCGGCCGCCCGCCCCTCGGGCGCGCCCGGCGCGCCGGCGGCTCCCGCCGCACCCAAGGCCAAGGACGCGAGCCTGGAACGGGCCGCCCTCGTCCAGGGCGACCTCGCCGGCTACCAGATCTCCGCGCAGGGCAAGAACCCGAACGCCCCCGACGGGCAGCCGCAGGCCGACAGGAAGGCCTGCCAGCCGCTGGCCGACATCATGGGGGACAAGCCCGACCCGGCCGCCCACGAGACGGTCAACCGCGGCATCGGCTCCCAGAAGCAGGTGGGCCTCGCGGTCTCCGCCTCCGTCAGCTCCTACGCGGAGGCCGAGGCCAAGCGGGTCGTCGCCCGGCTGCGCGAGGCCGTCGCGGCCTGCGGCACGGGTTTCACCGCCACCGTGGAGAAGCAGACCGGCCGCTACCGGGACGTGAAGGCCGTCCCGTACAGGACGGCGGGCGACGAGACGGTCAGCTGGACCACGACCGCCACCGCCGAGGGAGTCTCGGCGCCGGTCCACCTGGTCGTCGTACGCCGGGGCGACCGGGTCGTGCGGCTGATGGCCCTGAACGTGGCCGCCGCGGACCAGAAGGCGCTGGTCCCGCAGGAGATCGCGGACAAGCAGCTGGAGAAGGTCAAGAAGGCGGGCTGAGCCCGGGCCGAGCCCGGACGGACCCGCGCCGGAGACCTGCCGGAGACCTGCCGGAGACCCGCCGGAGGACCGCCGGAGACCGGGGGACCTACCAGGCGGTCCGCGCCGCGCCCGCGCCGGCCTTCTCGTTCGGGAGCAGCAGCCACAGCGCCAGGTAGATGAGGAACTGCGGTCCGGGCAGCAGGCACGAGGCCACGAAGATGATCCGCATCGTGCGGGCCTTGATGCCGAAACGCCGTGCGAGCCCGGCGCAGACGCCGCCGATCATCCGTCCGTCACGGGGGCGGGTAATCGCGCTCATTTTCTTCTCCTTCGTATGGGGATCGCGCTCCGGGACCTTTCCCTTCCGCGATGCCTCAATACTCGCGCGGTACCGCCGAAAGGACCTCGGTCCAGGGTCCGATGCCGACCCTGGTAATTCTCGGGGTGGGCCCCTGAGACGCGTGCGTCCGGCGCAGCCGCCTGCGCAGCACCGGCACGACGGCCAGGTGGACGACGACCACTCCGGCGGTGTTCAGCAGCAGCGCGTCCACGTCCAGCACCCGGCCGGGGATCGCGGTCTGCAGCATCTCGATGCCGAGCGAGATCAGTACGGCCGCGGCCGCCGTCCGGACCAGCGAGGACCAGGCCGCCAGCGGCCCCGCCGCCAGCCGGCCCCCGGCCAGCGGCAGCAGCACCCCCAGCGGGGCCAGCAGCGCCAGCCCCTCGCCGATCCGCCGCGCGGCCTCCAGCGGGCCGAAGGCGAGGTCCGCCCGGATCCCCTCCAGCGGGGTCAGGTTCGCGGCCGCCGCCCAGGGGACGTCCAGGGGGCTCAGCGTCAGCCATCCGACGAGCAGCAGATGCGCGGCCAGCAGGGCCCCGCTCAGGAGCCGGGACCGGACCGGGAGCTTCGTGTCGGTGGCGGCGCTGCCGCTGCCCTCATGACGGTGCACACCTGCGAGGACGCACCCCCCGGCGGCACCGGTTCCGGTACTCGTGTCCGTTACGCAGCGGTTACGGCAGCTCAGCGGATGCCCCGATCATCGGACGGACGCCCCTGCGGCCGCGGGCCCCGTCAGCCCGTCGCCAGCAGCACGGCCAGCAGGACCGCGCCCGCCACCGCCGGCGCGATGATCTCGTACGCCCACCGCACGCGGACCCCGCCCTGCGCGCCCGGCCGCCCGGCCCCGCGCTCGGCGAGCTCGCGCAGCTCGTCGATGGTGCGGTCGGCGGCGGCCCGCGGCGGCGCGGCCGGATCCGCCCCGGCGTCCTCGGCCGCCACGCCCTTGCCGCGCAGCGCCTCCCGGCGGCTGAACTGCCGGCCGGCCTTCTTCCGTTCGCGCAGCGACACCGGCACCGACCACAGCTGGTACTTCGACCCCTGGGCCAGCACCTCCGCCGAGTAGCCGGCACGCACCGCGTCCACCGCGGCCCAGGGCAGCTCGATGCTCCGGAAGGGGTTGCGGATCCGCATCCGGTCGTCGTTGGCGAAGACGGCCGGGCGCAGGGTGAACGCCACGATCAGCGGGACGGCGGCCAGCGCGACCGCGACGCCCGTCCACCGCGCGTCCGCCGAGCCCCGTACGACGGCGTCCCCGCACAGCCAGGCGACGAGCGCGAGCAGCAGCACCCCGGAGACGACGGCCATGGGGGAGCGGTAGACGCGGTCGGCGTAGACCGGCTCGTGGGGGGAGGGCGTAGTCATGCGGCCGATTCTGCCCCATGGCCCGCCGGGAGGTACGGGCGAGCGGGGCCGCAAGCTCCGATGACGGATCTCACGCCCATATGTGCACCGAGGGGGGTGACAGGCGCTACGCGCGTAGATATGCTCATCTGGTGACCATGCCCACCACCCTCACCGCATTCGCTGACGTGACGACGTCCGACAGCGCGCTGCGCCGCTTCCTGCACGGGCTGCCCGGCGTAGACGCAGTCGGCCTGGAGGCCCGCGCGGCCTCGCTCGGCACCCGCTCGATCAAGACGACGGCCAAGGCGTACGCCATCGACCTGGCCATCTCGATGATCGACCTGACCACGCTTGAGGGTGCGGACACCCCGGGCAAGGTCCGGGCGCTCTCCGCCAAGGCCGTCAACCCCGACCCGACCGACCGCAGCACGCCCATGACCGCCGCGGTCTGCGTCTACCCCGACATGGTGGCCACCGCCAAGGCCGCGCTGAACGGCGCCGACGTCAAGGTCGCCTCCGTCGCCACCGCCTTCCCCGCCGGGCGCGCCGCCCTGCCGGTCAAGCTGGCCGACACCCGGGACGCCGTGGCCGCCGGCGCCGACGAGATCGACATGGTCATCGACCGTGGCGCCTTCCTCGCCGGCCGCTACCTGGAGACGTACGAGCTGATCAAGGCCGTGAAGGAGGCGTGCGTCCGCCCCGACGGCACCGCCGCCCGCCTCAAGGTCATCTTCGAGACCGGCGAGCTGTCGACGTACGACAACATCCGCCGCGCCTCCTGGATCGGCATGATCGCCGGCGCCGACTTCATCAAGACCTCCACCGGCAAGGTCGGCGTCAACGCCACCCCCGCCAACACCCTGCTCATGCTCGAAGCCGTACGCGACTTCAAGGCGCAGACTGGAATCCAGATCGGCGTGAAGCCGGCCGGCGGCATCCGCACCACCAAGGACGCCCTCAAGTTCCTGGTCCTGGTCAACGAGACCGCGGGCGAGGACTGGCTGACCAACGAGTGGTTCCGCTTCGGCGCCTCCAGCCTGCTGAACGACCTGCTCATGCAGCGCCAGAAGCTGAGCACCGGGCGTTACTCCGGTCCCGACTACGTGACGGTGGACTGATCACCATGGCATCCCTCTTCGAGTACGCACCGGCCCCCGAGTCCCGCTCGGTCGTCGACATCGCCCCCTCCTACGGGCTCTTCATCGACGGCGAGTTCACCGACGCCGCCGACGGCAAGGTCTTCAAGACCGTCAGCCCCTCCAGCGAGGAAGTCCTGGCCGAGGTCGCCCAGGCCGGTGCCGCCGACGTCGACCGCGCCGTCAAGGCCGCCCGCCGCGCCTTCGAGAAGTGGTCCGCGCTGCCCGGCTCCGAGCGCGCCAAGTACCTCTTCCGCATCGCCCGGATCATCCAGGAGCGCAGCCGCGAGCTCGCCGTCCTGGAGACCCTGGACAACGGCAAGCCGATCAAGGAGACCCGCGACGCGGACCTCCCCCTGGTCGCCGCGCACTTCTTCTACTACGCGGGCTGGGCCGACAAGCTCGACCACGCCGGCTTCGGTGCGAACCCGCGCCCGCTCGGCGTGGCCGGCCAGGTCATCCCCTGGAACTTCCCGCTGCTGATGCTCGCGTGGAAGATCGCCCCGGCGCTCGCCACCGGCAACACCGTCGTCCTCAAGCCGGCCGAGACCACCCCCCTGTCGGCGCTGTTCTTCGCGGACATCTGCCGCCAGGCCGGCCTGCCCAAGGGCGTCGTCAACATCATCCCCGGCTACGGGGACGCCGGCGCCGAACTCGTCGCCCACCCCGACGTCAACAAGGTCGCCTTCACCGGCTCCACCGCCGTCGGCAAGGCCATCGCCCGCCAGATCGCCGGCACCGACAAGAAGGTCACCCTGGAGCTCGGCGGCAAGGGCGCCAACATCGTCTTCGACGACGCCCCCATCGACCAGGCCGTCGAGGGCATCGTCAACGGCATCTTCTTCAACCAGGGCCAGGTCTGCTGCGCGGGCTCCCGCCTCCTGGTCCAGGAGTCGATCCACGACGAGCTCCTCGACTCCCTCAAGCGCCGCCTCTCCACGCTGCGCCTGGGCGACCCGCTCGACAAGAACACCGACATCGGCGCGATCAACTCCGCCGAGCAGCTCGCCCGGATCACCGCCCTCGCCGACACCGGCGAGGCCGAGGGCGCCGAGCGCTGGTCCCCGGCCTGCGAGCTGCCGTCCGCCGGCTACTGGTTCGCCCCGACGCTCTTCACGAACGTCACCCAGGCGCACACCGTCGCCCGCGACGAGATCTTCGGCCCGGTCCTGTCCGTGCTGACGTTCCGCACCCCCGACGAGGCCGTCGCCAAGGCCAACAACAGCCAGTACGGCCTGTCCGCCGGCATCTGGACGGAGAAGGGCTCCCGCATCCTCGCGGTCGCGGGCAAGCTCCGCGCGGGTGTGGTGTGGGCCAACACGTTCAACAAGTTCGACCCGACCTCGCCCTTCGGCGGCTACAAGGAGTCGGGCTTCGGCCGCGAGGGCGGCCGCCACGGCCTGGAGGGCTACCTCGATGTCTGAGTCTTCTGCGACCCGTCTGGGCGTCTTCAAGACCTACAAGCTGTACGTCGGGGGCAAGTTCCCCCGCTCCGAGAGCGGCCGGGTGTACGAGGTGAGCGACTCCAAGGGCAACTGGCTGGCCAACGCCCCGCTGTCCTCCCGCAAGGACGCCCGTGACGCGGTCGTCGCGGCCCGCAAGGCCTTCGGCGGCTGGGCCGGCGCCACCGCCTACAACCGCGGCCAGATCCTCTACCGCATCGCCGAGATGCTCGAGGGCCGCCGCGAGCAGTTCGTCCGCGAGGTCGGCGAGGCCGAGGGCCTGTCCAAGTCGAAGGCGGCCGCCGTCGTCGACGCGGCCATCGACCGCTGGGTCTGGTACGCGGGCTGGACCGACAAGATCGGCCAGGTCGTGGGCGGGGCCAACCCCGTCGCGGGCCCGTTCTTCAACCTCTCCACCCCGGAGCCGACCGGCGTCGTCACCGTCGTCGCCCCGCAGCAGTCGTCGTTCCTGGGCCTCGTCTCGGTGATCGCCCCGGTCATCGCGACGGGCAACACGGCTGTCGTCATCGCCAGCGAGAAGGCCCCGCTCCCCGCCCTCTCCCTGGGCGAGGTACTGGCCACCTCCGACCTGCCCGGCGGCGTCGTCAACATCCTCTCCGGCAAGGCCGCCGAGATGGGCCCCCACCTGGCGGCCCACCAGGACGTCAACGCCATCGACCTGGCGGGCGCCGACGCGGCCCTCGCCAAGGACCTGGAGATCGCCGCGGCGGACAACCTCAAGCGCGTCCTGCGTCCACAGCCTGTGGACGACTGGAGCGCCGACCCGGGCACCCACCGCATGACGGCCTTCCTGGAGACCAAGACCGTCTGGCACCCGACGGGCTCCCTGGGCTCGGGCGGCTCCTCCTACTAGGCCTACGGCAACCGCCCCGTGAGACCGGCCCTGGCAGCCAACCCCCGTGCTGCCAGGGCCTTCACGTGTGCCCCCTACTGCTTCGGCAGGACCGGCCCCAGCAGCGAGGTGACCGCCGCCGTCGGCAGCTCCTTCACCGACGGCCCCTGCGTCAGGATCCCCGTCACCATCGTCGTGCCCACCGCCGGGAAGTCCGCGACCTTCGTCCCCACCCCGTTGTCCAGCGGATCCACCCCGGTGTGGGCCAGCGGGTTCACCTTCAGGTCCCCGAGCGGGTTCGCGATCCCGGCCACCGCCGCGTTCAGATCGGTCTCGGCCGCCTGGAGGTGGGTCTCCGAGGCCTGGGCCCCGCCCGCCGCCATCGCCAGGGCCGCCCCGGCCATGGACAGGCTCAGGCCGGCGGCGCGGAGCCGGTGCGGAGAGGGTTCGGATGCTGCGTGACGTGCCATGGTTCCCGCCTGTGGTCGTAGTCGCGTGCGCACACAGAGTAGTGGAGGGGGCGCCCCCGATTCCAACCCGCCGTGTGAGACCGGTCGCAGGGCATGTCCGCAGTGTGTTGATACGCCGGGTCATGCCTCACACTGGTCTCCCGTGAGCTGTTCATCTCCCCTTCCCACGCGCGTCGTGCTGCTGACCGGTCCCTCGGGTTCCGGCAAGTCCTCGCTCGCGGCCCGGTCGGGCCTCCCCGTACTGCGCCTGGACGACTTCTACAAAGAGGCGACGGACCCCACCCTCCCCCTGGTCGAGGGCAGCTCCGACATCGACTGGGACTCCCCGCTCTCCTGGGACGCCGACACCGCCGTCGCCGCCATCGCGGAACTCTGCGCCGCCGGCCGCACCGAGGTCCCCGTCTACTCCATCGCCTCGTCCTCCCGGACCGGCACCGAGACCCTCGACATCGACCGCACCCCGCTGTTCATCGCCGAGGGCATCTTCGCCGCCGACATCGCGGCCCGCTGCCAGGAACTGGGCCTGCTCGCCGACGCCATCTGCCTGCGCGGCCGCCCCTCCACCACCTTCCGCCGCCGCTTCCTGCGCGACCTGCGCGAAGGCCGCAAGTCCGTGCCCTTCCTGCTGCGCCGCGGCTACCGCCTCATGCGCGCCGAACGAGGCATCGTCGCCCGCCACGTCGCCCTCGGCGCCCACGCCTGCGCCCGCGACGAAGCCCTCGGCCGGCTGGCCGCCGCGGCCGCCGGACGCCACCGCACCCCCACCGCCATCTGACGGACCGGGCCCGCCCCCGGACAGCCCTGGATGGCCCCGGA